>JALHOH010000002.1:498890-525788 GCA_022843095.1 Patescibacteria group bacterium | reverse complement strand
ACGATGAGCACGGGAAGGGTACGGCCTCCGTCGAAGGTGCCTTCGATCGGCGCACAATTCACCGGTGTTCCCGCGGCGAATTTGCCGAGCACGTCCTCCGTGTGGCGCGCGAACCACTCCCGAAACAGCGGCTCGGCGAGCTGCTGCCCGATCGGAGCTTCGAGCCCGATCACCTTCGACGATCCGCTTGGCGCCGTCACCTCCCGGAGCGTGTGCATGAGCGTCTCGACCTCTTGGAAAGCGGTCGGGTTGCCGAGCGTGAGCGTGAAGCGCACGCCGAGCAATCGGCCGGGCAGTCCCACGAGCAGCATGCCCGTGACGGGCCGCGGGAGCGCTCGCGCGACAGCCATCGCGTTCGCGACGGTCTCGGCGTTGTCGACCTGCAGAACGGTGGGCGAGAGATCGGAGCGCATCGCGTCCTCGATGCGCCCTTCATCGGGCGTGATCGCAACGCCGCTCTTTGCGGCGAGCTCCGCGCATTCTGCGGCTCGGCCGGGCTCGGGATCGACGCAGCGCAATACGAGCTCGGTGCCAGAGGACTTCGCGTTGAATCGCTCGTATCCGGGCAAATTCTGCCGGGTTCCGCGGTTCGCGCCTCCGACGAGGATGTTCAGGGACTTCTTCGGCCGGGCGTTCTTGGTTGAGGCTCCGTCGGACTTCTTCGTGGTGTGCATGGAAACAGCTCCGTGTGAGTGCGTTGAGAACGGGCACCGCTCGTCGTGTCGATCGCGCAGCGAAGGGCGACGAACGGCGCGCGAAGATCGATCAGTTGGTCTCGCCACCTCCCTGGGCGCGGTCGTGCGCGAGCGAGTACGCCGCTGCGGCCCGCGTCGTCGCATCGGTGTGTTTCGCGGAGGCCTCGTCGAGATTCGCGAGGTACTTGCGGGCGCGTTCTTCTCTCCGTCTCGCCGCGCGAAGCGCGCTCTTCGTCTCTCTGAGGTGACGGGCGAGCTCGACTGCGGGGCCGCGCTTCTTGGCTACGTGCGCCGCGAGCCACGCGGGGCCAGCCGTGATCGCGATCGTGAGGATCGCGTCGGCGAAGGTCTGCGTGTCGGAGATGTCTTCGCTCTCGCCGTGCGCGCCGATGCGCGCAAACGCGATCGCGGCCACGAGCACGGTGTACACGAGCGGGACCAGGGCGCCCTTCGCGAGCGCGGGAACTTCTTTCCAGAGCGCCGTATTCGACGGCTCCGCCGAGGCGATTGCCGGCGGCGTGGTCGTTCGCGTGGCTCTCGCCGAGAAGACGTGCTTCGTCAGGAACATGAGCGAGAACGTGAGCCCAAGCGCTGGCAGCACGCGTTCCTCCGCGCCCAACCCGGTGTTCTTCAGCAGATTGAGCACGCCGAAGAACTCGCAGGCCGTGAGGCACGCGAGCTGGATGGTGAGGGGCGTCGGACTGCCGATCGTCGCTCGTGCAGCAAGCAGTTCTCGCAGCTGTTGCT
The DNA here is from genome assembly GCA_022843095.1 of Patescibacteria group bacterium. Taxonomy (GTDB): domain Bacteria; phylum Patescibacteriota; class Patescibacteriia; order 2-12-FULL-60-25; family 2-12-FULL-60-25; genus JALHOH01. The sequence continues at coordinate 524,346 of JALHOH010000002.1, read as the reverse complement.
CGAGCGCGCGGATGTTCGCGCGGTCCGTGAGCGCCTGAACGGCCTCGGTATGGGTGAGCGAGCCTTGTGCGAGCGACTTTGGGTCCTTGCCGAAGGCGCGTTTGAGCTGTCGATCAACGCCATCGACACCAGCGTCAGCGTCGGTCTCTGCCGCTCGGTTGAAGAGCAGCGAATTCAGCCAGTGGATCAGCGGACGAATCATCGAGAGCCTCCTGTCGAGGTGGGCGTTGAAAAGGAAGCGACGAGCTCGGCAGGCGAGCTCGCGAAGGTCACAGCTGCGGCTCCAGCGCGCGTGAGGGCGTGGGCCCAAAGGGTGCGGATCGCGCGCTCGCGCCCAATCGACGGCGCACAGCGGCGCGTGCCCTGTGGCCCGGCATGAGCGAGGACGAAGTGCACTGATACGCCGGAGAGAGAGCCTGGAGGCAGGACTCCGCGGCGCTGCAGGAGCGCAGTCCACGCCGTGGGCGACGGCAGTGGCCCGCAGGCGAACGCGCCGAAGCGCGAGTCTTCTCGGGCGTCCGAGACCACCACGAGCGAGAGCGTCAGGTTCGGATTGCGCGCGAGGGCGACCTTCGCGATGGACTCGACGATGGGGCTTTGGCGCGGCCGCACGCCCGCGAGGACGGGCCGCATGGGCGGGCAGAGCGTCTGCCTCGTCGTGTCGACGAAGCGTGCAAGCGCGGCCTCACGATCGCGGGGTCGCGGTGGGAGCGGGGGCGCGGAGAGGGAGGCGACCTCTCGGGTCTCACCCACCGTCGAGCCGAGCGCGCCGACTGTGAGAGTTGAGCCGGGTGCTCGGGACGCGGTGCGGGCGAGTGCGGGGATGAGCTGGTCGAGCACGGGCTCGGAGCACCCCGCGCGAGGGCTCGTGTCGCAGAGAAACACGAAGGCGCGCGCGGACTGCGGGGCACGGTCGCCGAGTCCGCTTTGCGCGGCGGCCTCCTGCGCGAGGCGGCGGGCGCGAGCGCCGGCGTCGGAGCAGCCGAACAGGGCGAGCGAGCAAGCGACCGCTGTGAGCGAGCGCAGCGGCACAGGCAGGGGCGGTTGGGGGGTGGGGGAATCGAGCACTGGGACCTCCTGCCGCAGCGCACGGGATTGCGCGTCGCGGCGAGGTCCTTGAGTGCGTTCCGCGGGCCAGCGGTCGAAGCAAGCGAGCCAGAGCAAACATTCTCGCAGAATTCGCAGGCGACGAAGGCCCCGCGGAGCGAATTGCACCAAGAAGTGCTGACAATCTGGTCTATGTTTGGGCTCGATGCTCGATCCGCCCCAGTGCGGCTGCGGCAACATGACGGGCTGTCGCAACGGATCGCCTTTCCGCTCTTCGTGGGTGACACTCGGCGGCCGGGCTCGAAAATTCAAAAAAGCCAAGTTTCCGGGTGAAACTTGGCCGATTTTGCTTATGGCGGCGGCAGAGAGCTAACGCTGCGAGCTACCGGGGAGGCGGAAAAGTACGTGTGCGGCTTGACGAGGCTTGGGCCGGACGAACTTTACTGGGGTGTTCTGTCCGTCCCTCATCCCTATCGTCGAGACTTCGCTCACGAGGAGGGTGGGTGCCGGCGGAGCATATGTGATGAAGGAAGCATCACAGCGACCCGCACAAGGAGTACCAATCCATGGCGAGTTGTCCCCACCGGCACCCGAGCCGCCGACGACCACATGTCATCGGCAATTCGGGGGCCGCTTTCAGGCGACTTGGTTGTATACCATATCGCATAACTTGTTGTCAAGACTGGTGATTTTCCATGGCGCACGCGAAGTCCGAAAGGGCTTCCCGTGCGCCGAGCGACTTTCCCGCTTCAGGTCGCTCCATCACTCAGGACAACAGGTCCAACGAGCAGGTCACTCCAGGGAGTGGCATCGCGCCCGTTTCCACGGGGGGAACGACGTTGGCGATGTTTGCTAACGCATGCAACATCAGCGTCGAGCGCCTTCGCCAAGTCGCGGCTGCGACTGGCCTGAACACCGGCACAATCGATGAGAGCGACGTGCTCACCGACTCCCAGATCGAGCGCTTCGCGAATGTGCTGACTTCTGAGCGGCGGTTCGAGGCAAGGGTGCAAAACATCAATGCACTCGTGAGCGCCTTGAATGCCAGAAATGATGACTACTGCCTGTGGAGCGATATTCAGGTCCTTTCCGGACCTGAATCCGCTGACCTGATGGTAGGAGTGAGGGGAGAGAAGCCACTGCTGCTGCTGAACGACACAAGAACGCAGTTTTTCAGTCAGTTGGCACACGCGGCGCAGGATGTTCTCCGCGCGATCGACACGAATTCTGTTCCATCGTTGAAACCGTACGTCCTGTGCGGATTCGAGGCGAGACTGTGGGCTCGACTTCTCGGCGCGATGGTCACAGACCAGTATTGTATCAAGGAGGTGACGCTCAACGAATTGCAAAGTCGATTCAACCAACGTAGTGCGACCAATCGCTCCTCGGAACCCAGTCCGCAGGACGAAGGCAAGCATGGCCTCACGGTCGAGATTCTCGACATCGGGTCCACTATGAAGGTCAACGGCGAGTCCAGCGTCTTCGAACTTCCGGCCTTGTCCTACTGGCTCGGTCAATCCGCCGGCCTGAAAGTCATGCACTCATCGAGCATAGGGGTTCGGCCGACGAACTCTTCGCTCAACTCCTCTTTCCAGGAGTGGGTCGCAATGGACATCCCGCTGTTCTCGAAAGACGCTTCGCTCGAAGAGGTTCGTACGCTCATTCGCCACTTTGCCAGTCGAAAGCTGCAGAACAGGGTTCAACCCGGAGGCATCACGCTCAACCCTGAAGATGCGGAACAGGTCAAGCGAATTATGGAAGGCAAAGGAGCCGCGAACTTCGCCCAGGTTGTAGAGGATCTCGCGTATCATCGGTGGTCCCATCGCGTGCCGTTCTTGGGCTGCAGCGAAGCGCTACGCGTCGCGGGAGCGCGATTGCCTTCGCCGTTGCCCCCGAATGGAATTGCTGGCGTCGACTTTACGCTTGCCCTCGAATACCTGGTGGTTGCTTGTAAACTCGTGCTCGCATCCATGAAGGAAGTAGGGGAGAGTAAGATTCGAAACACCTCGCTCCCCCAAGTGAAAGAGACCATTTTTGCGCTTCTTTCCGCAGATTTCGGAACAACGTCTCCGTTTCATGAGCACGCACGATATGCGCGTTCGGCACTCGATACACAGATCGAGGCGGCGTACAGCAAGCCGCTGTCGCCTTCACTCGACCAGCGAGTAGACCGGCGCGACGTAGGCAAGCGGTTCTGGTTGTCGGCTACCCAGAGACTCTCGCTTGCAACGAACTCCTGGAACGATCTGCTCCGAACGATCGTTTCTACCAATCTGTCCTGAGTTGGGGACTCAGTCGAGACAGGTCCTTCGGCCGCTTGCCGGTCGATGGGTTTTGTGCGTGTGGGCACCGTCCACCGACGGCTCGACACATCGCGCAATTCGTCGGAGAGGTTGAGGTATGTTTTGCGCGGACTGGCATCGCTACACCGCCTTGTTATATCACTATTTCGGTGAGCGACCCAGTACGATGCGGAGGAACGCTCTCCTAGGACCTCGCGCCTTCAAGCCGTTCTGGACGGTGCCCTCCGCGACAACGACCTCGGGCTCGTCCTCGCCACGGATCTTTCGACTTTTCGGTGTCCCATCAAACTCCGGCAAGCCTTACCGTAACCACCATCTTTGCGATCGTCGGGCGCTGCCACTCGCTGACGTCCAGAAGGAGCGCCATGATCGCGGCGAGCAGCTCGGTCGATGCCATCGTGCGACAGCCTCGCGCCTGGAGCTCCGGACTGAAACCGTCGCCGCGGACGAACTTCAGTGCGGTTTTCATGCGACGGAGAATGTGGACGCGCCAGGATGTGGACGGCATATCAACCGAGTCTCTCCGCTCCGGCATTCGGTCGAGCGCATGTCGGTCGATAGTTACCGGAATCGCCGCTGGTTGATCCCTTGCGTCCCATTTCATCAGTCACTTCAAGGAGTCATCACCGCATGAACTCACCCCGGGGAATCTGTCTCTTGCGCAGTCTCCCGCGTGGCGCCAGTTGACAAGCCAGCCGTTGGCGATACGGATTAAGTATGGCCACTCCCCGAAATGTCACCGAACCGCCGTCGCCTGAATTGCAGTTGTTTCGCGAGCCGCTAGCCGCTTTCGCATCAACGCAACGAAGTCGCCTAACCGAACGTGCCCGCCGACTTCAAGAGCTGATGCAGGAACTCGACGCGGCACCGTTCACGATTCAATGCGAAGGACGCTGCAAGCGTCCTGTTACTCGATTTTCGACATATTTTTCGTACGAGTACTCGACAGAGAAGATGTTCTGGTGCCCGACATGCAAATCGTCTCTTGCTGATCCGACGCGCATTAGGCACTTCGAGCTTGTCTCGGACTACCTCCAGTGGGCACGAGATCGTTCGATTCCCGAGAGAAGTGTTCAGATCGGACTGAGAAACATCCTCGTTGGCAAAGGATTTACTTCGACGAGGCTGACCGAGCAGACCGTTCAACGATTCTTTGCCAGCATCCGAGCTTGACCGCTACCGCTACCGCGATGGGCATTGTAGGGTTTCGACGATGAGCTTCGTTGGGAGAGCCAGGCGATCGCCGTTAGGTTCGCCGAGCCAACAAGCGCCTCTTCCGTGCCGATCACGACCTTGGCGTGTACCCCGCGACAGTCCCGCACCCGCTTATGGTGTGCTTCGATGAAGTCCGCCGCTCTCTGCGCCTCGTGCCCCTCCGCGCGCAGCCACTCCTGCGCGTCCGTCACGAGCCGCCACGACGTCGTGTGCGACACGAGCTCGTTCAGCCGCTCGACGCTGAGATAGGGGCCGACGACGTCGACCTTCCCGCCTCGGGCGATCTTCGCGATCGCTCGCGCGAACGGCGACGTTCGAGAAGGCGCATCGAGCCGGTGATACACGAGCTTCTCTGCCACATGCGGAGCGTACTTCGTCGCTCCGCCACCACGCACGTCAGCAAGCACGTCCTCGCGTCGTCTCTGTGCCTGATCGCGTTGCTCCTGACGCTCGCATGGCGCTAGCGTTCAGGTGGTCACGACGGGGCCGCCGTCGCTCTCGTCGCGTTCGTCCCGCTCACTGTTCGCGAGGAACTGTCCCTCATGTCCAACCTGCCGAACGACTTCGTCCTTCGATACGCCCGCCCGCCCGCGGAGAGCACCGTCGCGCGAGCCGTGTCCCTCCATCAAAACGTTCGAGCCGCGCTGGGCGACGGGTACGCGACGCTCCTCCAGGGCAGCTACAAGAACGAAACGTCGCTCTGGGACATGAACGATGTTGATCTCGTCGCAGTCTCCTTCGGCGTCGTGAGCAGCACGTTCGGTCGGGTCGCGGCGGGCGGTACGACCGTCTCGTGGGACGAGATCTTCGCGCGCATCGAGCGCAAACTTCAGGCGGACAGCCGGTATGCCGGGAAGTGGCAGCGGAAAGACAAGTGCATCCAGTTGAACACGGGCGTCACGATCGACGTCGTTCCCGCGATCTACGTCACGAGCCCCGAGAGCGACCCTGTCGCGATCTACTCGTTTCGCGAGAGGCGCGAACGCCGCAACTGGCCGCGCAGCCACTACGAAGCGGGAGCGGAGAAGAGTCGCCGCACGGACGGCGCGTTCAAGCAAACGGTGCGTCTCTTCAAGGCATGGCGGCGTGCCGTCACGACGGACAGCAAGATCGCCCCCTCGTTCTACATCGAGTGCCTGCTCCATGCGGTGCCCGACGGATGCTTCTCGAACGTCGGTGCAGATGCCTTCGTGTCCGTCGGGCACGAGATCGTCGCCTGGAACTACGACACGCGCCCCGTGCGTCGTCCTGGAGGAGAGGACAGCATCTTCACGAGCACTGAGTGGGACGCCCCACAATTCAAGTCCTTTCAGCAGAGGCTCGGTGAGGCGCTTGTGCACGCCGACTACGCCCGACGTGCGCCGAACGAGCAGCTCGCGCGGGAGGCGTGGATCCGCGCGTTCAACGGGCAGTCGCCGTCATGAGTGCGGGCATTCACCCGTATGCCCACGACAAGCAGGAAGAGGCGCAGCGGTGGCTCTTCGTTCCCGCGCTCGCGCTCGCGTTCGGTTTGGGCAAGATCTTGGAGGTGGTGCATGCGCCGTGGTGGATCGACACGCCCGCGCCCTTCGGATTCCTCGCGGGCCTCGCGTGGTTCTTCAACAAGTGGGGCTGGCATGCGTTTCGATGGCTGCACGGCATCCCGGACCTTCGCGGCACGTACGAGCTGGAGATTCTCTCGTCGAACGATCAGCACGCGAAGCCCATCAAGGGGACGCTCACGATCGCGCAGGAGTGGACCCGCATCCTCGTGACCGTGAAGACCGCGACATCGAGCTCGTCGAGCATCGGGGCGTGGCTCTCGGACGATCCAACGCAGGGTGCCGTGCTCACCTACGCATACCGCAACGAGCCAGATCCCGCGGCGAAGGCCGACCTCCACGCGCATGCGGGCACGGCGAAGATTACGTTCGCGGCAGATGGAACAGCTCGAGGTCGCTACTACAACGACCGCGATCGCCAGACGTTCGGTTCGCTGACGCTCACGAAGCGCGTCGCGGCGAGAACGTCATCACCAGCTGCGAGCACGGGCGCGACGGCTCCGACGACGTCCACTCCGACCGACGCGGATGGGGCATGAGGATGGTCGCACGCCGAGATGCCCGCCTCACGCCGCTTCGTCCAAGTTCCCTTCGACGAAGCGCGTTGCTTCGGCCGCCCTCGTCAACAGCCTCGCCCGCCAGGTACCCTGCGTGGTGAACCGTCGCGCATATGCGTGAACACCTCGACGACTTTCGCCGCTTTCTCTCCGCCAGAAACCACGCCCCACGAACCCAAGCCACGTACGCACGGATCGTGGAGACGTTCTTCGCGTTCCGCGATCTGCCTGTGAAAACAGAGCCAAGCCTCGCAGACGTCGAAGCCTTCCTTGTGCGCCCGAAGCAGACCGGCGCGGCGCGAGCCCCGCGCGCAAGGAACCTCGACCTTGCCGCATTGCGCGTGTTCTTCCGCTTCGCCGCAGAGCACGGGCTCCTCTCTCGCGACCCCACGAAAGGCATCCGGCTCTTGCGTGAGCCTGCACACGAGCCCGCAGTCCCAACGCTCGGAGAGATCCGCGCGATGTTCTCCGCGGCAGCCCAAGAGCCGGACCCCGTCGCGCGGAGCCGCAGCATCGCGCTCCTCGCGGTGTTGTCGCAGACCGCGCTGCGTGTGCACGAGGTGGCCGGGCTCACGGTCTCGCAGCTCGAGCCGGTGAGCGCGTCGCTCCTCGACGTGCACGGGAAGGGCGCGACCCGACACAGCGTCGCGCTGAACCCCGATGCCCTCGCGTTGCTCACGGCGTGGGTCGAGGCGCGCGGCGCGATCGCCAAAGCAGGGGAGACCGCACTCTTCGTCGGGCTGCAGACCGGTACGCGGCTCTCTGTCCGTGCCGTGCAGCACGTGATCGCAGTCCTGCGCGGGAAGGCAGGCATCACGCGCAAGGTGAGCCCGCACAGCTTCCGTCACGCAGCCGCGACGCACATGCTGACCGCCGGGGCCGATGTCGCGGTTGTCGCGGGCGCGCTCAGACACGCCTCCGTCACGACCACCATGCAGTACCTGCACCTCGTGGACACGCATCGAAGGCGCGCGATCGCGACGCTTGCCGCCGCAATTCCACCGGAGCTGCGCGCGTCATCCGCCGAAGCCCCTGTCCCACCGACGCGCGAACAGGCAGTCACTTTCCGGCCCGAACGGCCTTGCGTCGAAGGGAACTTGGGCGCAACGTCGAGCGGTCCATTCGGGCTGGTTTTCCCCACGGAGACGTCGCGTTCGGCGAGGTCTGCGTGTCCCGCGATCGCCGCGCGTTGCACCGCTTCGAGCTGCGCGTAGGTGAGCGAGGAGGCCCCAGCCCCTCAACCGCAGGAGTCCCTCCGTGTCGCGCTTCGCTCTGCTCGTTGTGTTGCTCGCCTTCGGCTGTACGTCGCCGCCTCCTCCTGGACCCGATGGAGGCGGCCGAGACGGTGCCATCGCGGTGATGGATGGCGCGGTCGTGGATGGCAGCGCCGTCGGCTGCTCCTCTGCGGCGGAGTGCGACGATGGCATCGATTGCACGGTCGATCGCTGCGATCTTGGCCGCTGCGTCCACCCTGTGGTCGCGGCACGCTGCACCGCCGGCGCGTATTGTGACCCACGGCGCGGTTGTGTGATGGGGCGCGCGTGCGGAGGCGATAGCGACTGCGCCGACATGGATCCTTGCACGCGAATGGAGCGCTGTGACGCGGCGTCTCGAACGTGTCGCTCCGAGCCGCTCGACGGGGACATGGACGGCTATCCGCCGCTCGTTTGCGGGGGCTCCGACTGCGACGACGCTGATCCGCTCGTACACCCGGCAGCGTCCGAACGCTGCAATGTGCGCGACGACAACTGCGACGGCCGCGTCGACGACGGCGTGCAGACGTGTGGCTCCTCGTGTCTCCCCGAGACGGGCAACGGTGGCTGCGGGCTCGGCTGTGATCGCGCGGTGCTCTGCTACGACTTCCTCGGCTATCGGAGCTCGATCAACGTGCCGAACGGCGCAGACTGCGTCGCGGGAGCTTGCCGTTGCGCAGCAGGAAGCGGGGCGCGCTGCGACACCACGATCGAGTACCTGGGCAGCAGCCAGTCCGGGGATCTCCGCATCACGGGCGTCACTGCGTGCAACGTGGACTTCATGACGAACCCGTTCTTCTGCGGGAACTGCACGACAAACTGCACGCGCATGTTCGGCCGGGACGGCGTCTGCGAAGCGGGGATGTGCCGTTGTCCAGCGGATCGCCCCACGCTGTGTGGGACGGCGATGAGTCCGATCTGCGTCAATACGCAGAACGACACCCGTAACTGCGGGCGCTGCGGAAACGCCTGCGGCGCCGGGCAGCACTGCGTTGCGGGCATGTGCTCCGACTGCATGACGGCCGGCGAGATCTACTGCCCTGGCCCTGGCTGCGTGAACCCGCAGACCAACCCGTTCAACTGCGGGCGCTGCGGAGCGGTGTGCCCGAGCGGCGTGAGCTGCGTGAGCGGGCGTTGCGCGTGCCCTGCGGGCACAGAGCTTTGCGGTGGGACGTGCATCAGCGTTTCGGACGACCCAATGAACTGCGGCGGCTGCGGGCGGCGCTGCGGCTGCGGCGAAGGCTGCGCGGCAGGCGCGTGTACGCCGTCTCCGAGCTGCTCGGGCGGGACCACGATTTGCGGCGGCGCAACCGTCTGCCCGTTCAACTCGAACCAGCACTGCGGTCGCTGCGGGAACGCGTGCGGGGTGGGGCAGTCCTGCTGCCGGGGGACGTGCGTGTGAGGACTGAGGTTCGCGAGGATCGCGCTGCGTGACCGCCGCGTGGTTCGCTGCGAGCGTAACTTCGCCGCTGAAAGAACCGGGAATTCGCGCTTCCGTCCGCCTTGACGGCTGTGCGCGCAGGCGGTTCACTGGTGTCAGAATATGACAGCGTTGAACAAGAGTCAGGAGGTTGTGCTTGCCTCGCTTGCGCAACTCGCACTCGTGCGGCGACAGGGAGGCGCAGATACGTTCGGGCCCCGCAGCCGAGAGCTCTTTGAGCGCCTCGAAGCCGTGTTCCGCGGCGCGGGCGTCGACCTCGAGCCGCTCCTCGACGGCATCCTTGCCTCGCAGGAGGTGGAACCGCCCTCGCTCAGCGCCGCGCAGGTCGGCGAGCTCGTCCGCGCGATCCAAGCCTCGGGTATCGCGACGAACTTGTAGCGCTCGCGGCAAGCCCGTGTCGTCTGCCGCTGGAATCGCGCCCACCAATCGCCGGGATCGATTCAAACCGCTACGCGCCTAAGTCGCTTCACGCGAATACGTCGGTCGCGGCTGTCCGCTTGCAATATACCAAACAGCACGCCGAAGAGACTCGGCGAGTCCTCCCGAACTGGGCGCAATGTACGACGGCATCCCCGTTCGCCATTTTTCCGCAGATTTCGGATTGACGACACGGCGTAGATGGGGTGTCGTCGAATGGTGACCACCGCGTTACTCCAAACTCCAGCTCGTTGACGGGCCAGCGTTGGGAGGACCGGGGCGTGCATACTGTTCTCTTTGCTCAAGAGGTGACCGGTCATGCTAGTGCAGGGGCAGCAACTTCTGGACGGGCGATTCACGCTCGTTAGTCAACTCCCATCCATCGAGGGCGCTGACATTTGGGAGGGCGAAAACCGATACTCGGCGCCACATCTCATCAAGGCATGGGAGTTTCGAAGAGGCCGACCCACTGATATCGAGCGTGCGCTGTGGGACGTCGAGATTCGACACCTCTTTCGTCTAGCGAGCCTACCTGGAATCGAACGCGAGCTTGTCACGCTGCGTGCCGCGGGGATCGACCAACCTGCCCAGCGATTCGTGATGGCGCTCGCGGTTGAAGGAGTCACGCCGCTGCACGATCTGCTCAAGCAGCGAGGTAGAACCGACTGGCTACGCGGGCTGCACGACGCTTCGGCACGAGTGGGGGTTTGGCAAGGCGTACGAAACCTCAGCCGCGGGCTTGGTCGCTTGCATGAACAGCAGATGATCCACCGAGCGCTGACGGCCCGCAGCGTGTTTCTCAACGCCGCTGATGGGCCGCTGTCGATGCGCCTCGGTGGGTTCGAATGGACCGTGCGTCTTGGTGCTGCTCGAGGAGCAAGTCAGGCACGTCGCGACACACCGGCTTCCTTTGCGCAGGACTGGCTCGACTTCGGGGCGCTCATCGCCTGGGTATTCGTTGGAGGAATCGAGGGAAATCTCGACGACTTCCGGGATACACTAAAAGGGAAGCCCAAGCTCATTCCGCACGAAATTGAACTAATTTCAGACCTGATCGCAAGGGATGAGTCCACTCGTCTGTCGCGCGCGGACGAGATCGACCAGCGAATCGGCCAGATCCTTTCGCACCTTCAGCGAACAACCATCGCGCCGAAAGATGCCCAACTCGCACTTGCGGTCAACCTTGGTCCAGGCAGCGACCTCACGGCGGCAATCATCGATGAAGAGCCGAAGATTCCGGCGAACGACATAGAACGACAGCGCGAGTTTATTGCACAGGATTTGCTGGATGCGCGTGTTCTTGGGCGCCTGGAGCCAGCTCGAATGAGCGTCGGTCTAGTTGGCCGAAGACTCATGTACCACCTCACCGAATACCGCGATCGCTCGAATGATCCCGCCGGAGACTGGGCGATTGCGTATTGCGGCAGGCCGGCGCAGAACGCCTACAATCCCGTCGGAGTATCGCCTGTCGTTCTGAGCAATACCAAGATCAGCGTACACCTGCTCTCTAGTGTAAAGAGAGACGCCGATGCGATTCGGCGAAAGTCGCTCCCGTGGAAACCGCTCTTGCCTGTTCTCGATCCCGGAGCCGTCGATCGGGATCGATTCGAACGGCTTCATGAGTTCTTTCGACTGACAAATCAGATTGAGGTGATGTTTCGCGCATCTGAAATATTTGACTACGAAACTGTTTCGCACCGCGCTGAAGGAGGTGTCGAATATCGTTCAATTCGTGAGATCCCGCCAAGCGCGTCTGTGTTTGACTTTGTTCGCCCCAAAGATGGCATGACGGGGCATTTGCGGCAACTGGCAGCTGACAGTGTGAACGGCGATCTCGTGTTCCTCGGGGAGGACCGCGCACTGTCGGTCCAGGGGCGCATCAACGAATACGAATACTGGACCGTCGACGGGATAGATGGCGACATCGTGCACCTGCGCAGGCAGCAGCAACCTCAGGCGGCACCGAGCAAGGGTTGCTTACGCGCAAAAGACTATTTTCTTCAGTACAGCCTTCTGCATCGCAGAAAAGACGCAATCGAACGTCTTCGTCATCATGGCTACTTGATGCGATCTCTGCTCTCGCCCGACTTTTTTCGCATGGACTCTGCGGAAACCGACTTGCCGCTGCAGCGAGAAGCGGCAAAGCTCGACAAGGCGAAACAGCAGGCATTGCGGCGGATCTGGCGGACGCGACCTGTGTTTGCGCTACAGGGCCCGCCCGGCACAGGCAAGACGACTCTTGTTGCGAATTTGCTCGCCCAAATCTTCGAAGACGATCCTGTTGCGCAGGTACTCGTCTCGGCGCAGGCCCACGCCGCCGTCGATGTTCTCCGTGACCGTGTTCGCGAAATGTTGAGCACAATCCCAGAAGATCGACGACCGTACCTCATCCGCCTGGATCGGCCGGACGGAGATGGAGGCGATCCTGACACTCCCAAACGAGTAACGGAGCGGGAGTTGCGTCGCGTGCTTTCGATCGTCGAGCAGCGAGACGACAAATCCGCACTTGAACGAGCGTGGCTGAAGGTGCTCGAGGACGGCATTGCTGGAATCTCGACAAGTGACGACGCGAGCGGTGCCCGCGACATGATCGAGCTGTTTCGACATGCCGCCAGCGTCACATTCGGAACGACCACCGCACGCGATCTCGCCGACTTCGTGACCAAGCGACATCAGACCTTCGACTGGTCGATCATCGAAGAAGCAGGAAAGGCGCACGGCTTTGACTTGGTACTCCCGCTCCAGGCAGGGCACCGCTGGCTGTTGGTTGGGGATCAGAATCAGCTGCCGCCCTACCGATTCGACCACTTTGTAAAGGCGCTGGACCGAATCGATGATGCGATGGATGAACTCGACAGACTTGCGCCGGGCGCGGGGGGATTGCTTGATCGAGATCTGGTTCGCACGTGGAGAGACCTCGACGACGAAAGCGCGAGAGACGATCGCCGCAGTCTCTGGCGCGAGTGGTTGCCAACGTTTGCTGAGTTGTTCAAACGATGCCGCAACTCCAGCGGGGAACATGAAGCAAGTAGCGACGAGGCGAGCGACGACGCGATGGCGATGATGCTGTGGCAACAGCATCGAATGCACCCCGCAATCGCGGGTCTGATCGCCAGTGCGTACTACCGCGAACCGATCGAAAGTATGACCGTTCAGGATGGAGTTCCGCTCGCACGCGTTGTTCACCCGTTTTCGACGCCGCTGGGAGTATCGGGCTGCCCTATCGTGTGGCTCGATGTCCCCGCGGCTCGTTCTCGAGAAGAGGAGACGGAGCACGAATCGGAACCAGAAGCGAAGCTGCTTTCCGACTTCGTATTCGCGCTCACGCCTACAACTCCTCCTCCGAAACCACTTCGACTCGTAGTCTTGTCTCCGTATCGACGCCAAGTGCACTTGCTCACCAAGAAGTTTGCGTCGCTGGGGAATCTGCCTGCGTGGTTCGTGCCGATCGAAGACCGAGGAGCGCAGCGCGGCAACCACAAAGAGCGGGCGAACCAATTGGTGCGTACAGTGGATTCGTTTCAAGGCGATCAAGCGGACGTGGTGGTGGTTTCGCTAGTTCGAAATCGCCACGGAAGTGACGTCGGGCGCTCGTTGGGTTTCTTGCGAGATGCCACACGAATGAACGTCTTGTTTTCTCGCGCCGAGCGGATGTTGGTGTTGGTTGGTTCGTGGGATTTCTTTTCTGGAGTAGTGAAGGACATCCCGCGAGATCCGGATAACCCACTCGGGCACTGGCGTATCGCTATCGACTACCTGGCCGAAAAGATGAAGTCCGGAGAAGTACTCAAACTACAGGCGAGTGACGTTCGGAGGTCGCGATGATCGTTCTCATTCCTCTACGTCGGCATCGTGTGTCGTATACTGTTGGACAAGGGCGTCCCTACTCGCCGCTTGAGCGTCTGCTGCTGCAGGCCGTGCAGCAAGGGCATACCTCCCTCGATGCAATTCATCAGCTCTTCGCTCTGCACCGCCGCGTGTTGATCGAGGCCGTGGTCACGTTGATGCACGCTGGTTGGCTAGCCATCGCCTCGGAGTCAGAGAACTTTGTGGTGACAGCGGCGGGCCAAGCCGCACTCGCACAGCAGGATGCCTTGCCGAAGGGGCGCACTCTGACGGTGCGCTCGATGGCAATCTTCGAGGAACGGACGGCTGGTCAACTTGCGGCACAGCACGAAATCGCTCTCGTGCGCGGTCGCGAGCTGCGTGGACTCGTGGAACAGCCACCTGTACTCCGCCGCGGTGAATTGCCAAACACTGTGGAACGCGGTGCCGTCGATCCAATGCTCCGCCGAGACATGGGGCAGTGGATCCACTCGATCAACGATGTTGTGCTCGAGCAGGCATCGGGATTGTTTGCGATGGCAGATGTCGATCTCGCCCGCCGAACCGTGTCGGGCATTCCAAGGCGGTGGATCGACACTCTCGCCCTCGACTGCATTGATGCTGCGGAACGTCAGCCACAAACACAGTCTGACAAAATCAGTCGTTCGATCCTCAAGTTGAATAGCCGGATAGCGGAAGGAGTGTCAACGCAATCGTCGTCGGATTGGACCGAGTCGATTGATCGCGCAGATGTCTTGACCACTGTGGAGGCACATCGACAACTCCTTCGCGATACACTCCGCTCGACTGATGTGCGCTGGGCAGCGGTGTTGTCGCCGCGCCTGTCACTGCCACAGATCGAAGCGGTGGCGCCAGACATTGAGGCCGCCATCGCTCGTGGAATGACGGTGATTGTCGGGTACTCGTTTCAATCCACGACTGACAAAGAAGCTGTCGCACGGTTGAAGAAGCTGCGATTTCACGGAGAGCAGGACAATGTTGCCGGCAAGCTGTTGCTCACGAAATATTCGGGGAGCGGTGCGGCTCTGCTGGTGGATCGCCATGACCAGTTTGATGTGTTTTGGGGCTCTGATTGCTGGCTGAAAACGGCCGCCGGGTCCGTGCGCACGTTCTCGGTGCGTCTTCGAGATCCACAGGGTCTTGCGCGTGTCCTGCGAACGTTGTCAGATTCCTTCGAGACCGATAGCGACGGTCGTGCAGTTGCTGTCAAGTTGGACGGCTACGCAGGCGAACTTGCTGCGAGGCGTGGTGCCGCCACGGGAAAGTTTTCCGTCCAAATTCTTCGCGGTCCTGAGCACCTTGGCGTTCTCCGGATGCTGACGCACAAGACCGACAACCTCGCCAATTTCACGCTCGGGGCGCTTGGATGGCAGAGCGAAGCCACGAAGACGCTCTCCCTCGTACAACGATTCGCCGATTCAGTGAAGGGGCCTGTTTCGGTGTACTGCTCTGCCCTCGAAACATCCGCAGACGCCCAACGAACGACCGCGGAAGCCGAGTTGCAGAAACTCGGTGTTCGGGTAGTCGTTGACACATCAACCGATTGGAACGGATGGATCGCGGGGCCGTCGTACTCTGTCTTGGGAACTTTTCCCTGGCTCGACGCTCATTCCGCAGGGAATTCGACCGCGCTAGGGCTTCTGTTTTCCGGCGAAGGCGTTGCCGAACTCTTCGGGGGAACAGCCGATTCTGGCGGGAATTCTCCGACAATCTAAACTCGGCGTCGAAACAAAAAACCTCTCATCTTGAGAGGCTTGGGGAACGGCGCGGCCGGAGACTATGCGTAGTCGCCGGATGGCAACGTCGGGCAATAAGTAGGCGCTACCCCATACAGTTCCGCGTATCGATAGCGGAACTCATTGAGATCTGGTGTCCAGTCGTCGCGATCGTAGTTCGGCGGAGGAAGCAGGTCGTAGACGTACGGATCGTGCGCGCGAAGCATCCGATCCGCGATCTCGAGGATGTCCGGCGGGAAGGTGCCCGCGCGGAGGTAGACTTCATCACGTTGAAACTCCACGCGTTCCTTGCCGCGCGCGTCAAGCATTGAGTGACTCATGCGCTGTACCTCCCCGTATCGAAAACTAGTCACAATAACTAGTGAATCGACACGTCTCTAAAACGTCGTCTCTATCCGGTGCGCGAAACATCTGTGGTCGAGTTCGTTTCAAAAACCTGCCTACTCACAAAAGAGTAATTTGTACTCATAATCATAGCAGAACCGGACGATTTTGTCAATAGTTTCAATACTGTGGTTGGTGTGTTGGCCTTCGGCGGAGGTGCATGGACAAGTGCGCGGTCTTCGATGGTGTCGTGAGTAGCGCACGGTCATCGTCGGCGGGTGAAAGCTCAGTTGCGATGTTCATGAGTCAATCATTTGTTCATGTCGTTCGTGGATCACGCTCCCGTGAGCGGTACACGAGCGGCGCGGGCACAGACCAAGCTTTGCCGATTGTACTGGCCGACATACTCAGGCCGTTCCGGTCCCGCGCGCCGCTGTGGAGCTTGTCGAGGCGGGGACCCGGCGTCGGCGAAGGCGCCGAAGCGCCCTGTGTGGCCGCAAGCACCACATCTGTCGTTGTTGGGCAGCGACAACGTCATTCCTTCCGTGGTTGCTCGTGGCGGGTCGAACAGGAAACGAGCGTCAGCCACACTTCGAACACCGCTCCCTTGGTTGACCAACCCGAAAAGCGCCGCTTGCGAGAATGCGGCGCGTTCGGTAGCCTTCTCATTGAGGCAGGAAGGCCTCCTTGAAAGTATTCAGACGATCCTCAATTGTGTGCCCACCGGGTGCCCAATCTGGGTTACGGATTGAATAAGATTGAGTTCGACTGATATTTTGACCAGACAAGAACTCGTCGAAATTTCCGCTACAACTACGCGCAATTTACGTCACGCGTGTTCGGCGGATCTCTCGGCAATCGACGGTTCGAATCCTTGCCTGCCCACCACGAAAACACGACTCTTCTCGGAGAGTCGTGTTTTCAGTTGTGTTTGCTGTTTGCCTTCTGTTCGAACTGTGCTTAGATACCGGGTGCGTTGGATGAAAATGACTATTTATTGATTTTTCCTATGTCACTTACGATCTACGGTGGGGCGATGGGGTCTTCGTTGCGTGCGCATTGGGCGGCGCGGGAGGTGGGTCAAACGTATGAAACTAAGTCGATCAACATTCCGGCGGGGGAAAATAAGACGCCGGAGTATTTGGCGTTGAATCCAACGGGGCAGGTCCCGACCCTAAAGGACGGGAACTTTGTACTCACGGAATCCGCAGCGATCGCGTGGTATTTGTGTGATGCCTATAAGCCGGAGCTTCTGGGATCGACCCCGCAGCTGCGTGCGCGTGCCCAGCAATGGGGGCAATTTGTGATGTTGAACATCCAGCCGCAGTTGTTGCGCATGGCGATGCTTGTCTGGAACAAGAAAGAAGATCCGGCCGTGGTGGAAGATGCGAAGACGCATCTTGGACGTTGGTTGCCGATTTTGGATGGGCATTTGGCAACGCATGCCTATGTCGCGGGAGAGGACTTCACGGTCGGGGATATCATCGCCGCCACATCCCTGACCTACGCGGATGTCTCTGGCTTTGATCTCACGGGGTATCCAAACATTGTCCGCTGGATGGAGGCGTGCAAAGCGCGACCGGCGTTTCAGTCCGCGCGAGCGTAATCGGTATGATCGCTCTTGATATTCAGGGCCTCACCAAGCAGTACGCGACCGGCGCCAAGGCCTTGCAAGGGCTGTCGATGCGGGTCGAAGAAGGAGCGATGCATGCGCTTCTTGGGGCAAACGGTGCAGGGAAAACCACGACCATCGGGATTTTGACGGGTCTTGTGCGCAAGTCCGGCGGAACGGCGACGGTGCTTGGTCATGATTTGGACGCCGAGCCAGAAGTCGTTCGCTCGCTGATCGGGGTTGTGCCGCAGGAGTTCAATTTCTCGATTTTTGAGACGCCGTTCGATATTTGTGTCACCCAGGCCGGGTTTTATGGCGTTCCGCGACAGGAGGCAGTCACGCGTGTCGAGGCGCTGCTGAAGCAGCTGGGTTTGTGGGAAAAACGCGCGCTTCCCTCGCGGACGCTTTCTGGCGGGATGAAGCGGCGACTCATGATTGCCCGTGCGCTGGTTCATCAACCAAAGATTCTTCTCTTGGATGAACCCACGGCCGGCGTCGACGTGGAATTGCGTCGCAGCATGTGGGAGTTCTTGCAGACCTTGAATGCGCAGGGGACGACCATTTTGCTGACCACGCACTACCTGGAAGAGGCGGAGCAGTTGTGTCAGACGGCGTCGATCATCAAGCAGGGGACGATTGTCCGCGAAGGGAAGATGGCGGAGCTCGTTGCTTCTTTGGACGTCAAACGATTTGTGTTCACGACGGCGACGCCGATTGCAAGCGTGTCCCCGATCGATGGGATCGTCTGCAAGAAGATCGGTGACCTGGAATGGGATGCGGAGCTTCCGCAAACGGGAACGGTGACCGCGCTGCTTGCCGGTCTGTCCGCACAGGGGATTACGGTCACGGACATCCGTCCGCGCAACAATCGCTTAGAAGAACTCTTCCTCCAAACCATCAGCTAATATGGCCACCGTTTCACAGTGGGTGCCGTTTCGGACGCTGGCGTGGCGCGAGTGCCATCGCTTTTTGCGCATCTGGAAACAGTCGCTCGTCCCGCCGCTTATTACGCAATCGTTGTACTTCATCATCTTTGGAGCGTTTTTGGGCGCGCGCGTCGGCGATGTGCAGGGGGTGGGGTATGCGCAATTCATCGTGCCCGGCATGGTCATGATGGGGGTGATTAACGGCGCCTTCTCGAACGTGGCGTTTTCGTTTTTCGCCGCAAAGTTTCAGCGGAGTATCGAAGAATTGTTGGTCTCTCCCGTAAAACCGGCGACCATCCTTGGGGGCTATGTCGCCGGGGGTGCGCTGCGTGGTTTGTTGACGGGCCTCTTGATTTTCGCCGTGTCCATGTTTTTTGCGCGGCCGGCAGTCGAGCATCCGTTCGTCTTGGTGGCGTTTGCGCTTCTTGCAGCCGTCCTCTTTGCGATCGGCGGATTCTTGAACGGTCTCTTCGCAAAAAGCTTTGATGATGCTGGTGTCTTTACGACCTTCATCCTGACGCCGCTCATCTATTTGAGTGGGATCTTTTATCCCGTGACGGCGTTGCCGGAGCCGTGGCAGACAATCAGTCGCATCAACCCGATACTGTATTTGGTGAGCGGGATGCGCGCCGGATTTTTTGGGAATCCGGAGATTCCGGTCTCCGTAAGCTTGGGAATGGTGGCGGTAATCTCCGTGGGGCTTTGGATGTTGGCACTACGGTTGCTAAAGCAAGGACGTGGTCTGACGGCGTAGTTATTGAAGGGTCGTGAGTTTTTCGAGCCACGCGGGTTCAAAAAGATCCGCGTGGTTTTTGTATGGAAGCGTGATGATTACGGGGCCTCCTGCGTAGGGGGCGATGTCGTAGGTATTCCATTCAAGTACGAGCCCTTCTCGAGAAATCGACCAGATTTTTGTCAGCTCCACCTGGTCCAGAAAAGCGGTTGCCGCCGTCGATGAGGTGCCTTGTTCGAGTGTCGCAAACATGTCGCGCGCATCCTGGAACAGAAACTCACCGTCTTGTGCTTCGGCTTCGCGTAAGCGGGCGGCGATGGCCTTTGCGAATGCGTCCGTTCGATCGTCGCGAATCAGATCCTGGATCGTGAGAACGGATCGGGCGTTCGTGTCAAAATTTAGGTGTGTGCTCCAATGATTGGGGTGCGCGCCGCCGGTATAGGTTCCTGTGTAAAAACTCATGGAGACCAGGCCATGCGGCAGGCGCTGGATCTCGACCGTGTTCTCTTCGAACCAATTCAGGATCCAATCGTTGCTGTCGTTTGCAATATCGAAACTTTCTTGCATGCCTTGTTTACACAGCGCCAGGAATTGTTCCTGAACCTCCTCGGGGCGATAGAGTTCTCCTGGCTTTCCCGCGCCTTCCACGCGTGCGCGGAGCAGTTCGCCATGGATCGCGCGATTCATCGTCCCGACACGCGTATCTCCGTCGCCGGTCGCAAAAAACTGTGGGAGCTCAAGGGTGAAGGTGCAGCTCGCCTTTGGTCCGAGCGTCAGCGTTTTGGTTGTTGTTGCAACACGGATTTCGAGCCCAGATCCAAGCGGAGCCGGTGGGGCATCGGTCTTCGGGGGTTGGGGAGCGGGGGATTCGGAAGGGGGCGGGGTGTTGGAGAGCGGAGCCTTGGGATTGCAACCTACGCCCAGAAGGGCGAGCAGAGCCAGAAGGATAACGGGGCGCATAGAATGCCATTTTTGCATGGGCGGGATAAAATAACCACTCAAGATGACAATCCGTCCGCGATCCGTTATCCTGCCTCCCGCGCCACCTTAGCTCAGCTGGTTAGAGCAGCTGTTTTGTAAACAGCAGGTCCGCGGTTCAAATCCGCGAGGTGGCTCCATCGAGAAAACGGCCAAAACTGGCCGGATTCCCGTCGATCATCCTACTTGACAGTTCTCGCCCTTTCCGGCAGGATTGCCCCATCATTTCCACGCGTATGTCCCAGGAATCCCTCATCAAGTTCGAGTGCACCCAGTGCAAAAAGGTGAATTATCACTCGAAGAAGAACAAGAAAATCAAGAACCGGCTCGAGCTTTCCAAGTTCTGCAAGGCGTGCAAAGGGCATGCGTTGCACAAGGAAACCAAGTAGCGTAGGTTGATGGGGTATGGAACCAGGTTCCGCCCCGACACTCGCCCCGCAACTTCCGTTTGCGCGGGCGATTGTGTTTTATGGAAGTTTTACGCTCATGACCATCGAAATGGTGGCCTCCCGTGTCCTTGCGCCCCATCTTGGCGCATCGCTGTACACGTGGACGTCGATCATCGCCGTCATTTTGATCGGTGTTTCTCTAGGGAATTGGTTTGGTGGGCAGGTCGCAGATCGGGGCGTCACGCGCAAAACGCTGGGGCTGTCGTTTGGATGCGCGGGGATCATGGCGCTTGTTGCCATCCCATTGTCTCAGGCGGTCGGCCCGGTGCTTGCCTCGGCGCAGTGGCCGGTCTGGTTTGCCACCGTTCTGTTTTGCCTCACCGTGTTTTTTCCCACGGCGTTCTTTTTGTCGACCGTGTCTCCACAGGTGGTGAAGGTTGCAGTGGATACGCTTGATCGTGCAGGAGTGGAAGCCGGGGCGATCGGTGCGTCCGGCGCGGCCGGGAGTATCGCGGGGACGTTTCTCTCGGGATTTGTGTTTCTTATGTATGTTGGGACGCGCGAATTGTTGATTGCGCTTGCGTGTTCGCTGTTGCTGGTCGGAATCGCCATCGCCTTTCTGCCGTCTTCACGTTCGACACCCTCTGTATGATCCTTTCGCGTATTTCCGGGTGGCTTGCGCGTGGTCCGATTCTGGTTGGGATCGCATCCGCCTCCCTCATGATCATCGAATTGGTGTTTGCGCGCATGCTGGCGCCCTATTTGGGCGTATCGGTGTTCACGTGGACCGCGGTGATCGGGTCCGTGTTGGTCGGGATGTCGGTCGGGAGTTATGCAGGGGGTGTGATCGCGGATCGGACGAGTCATCGTTTGGCCTTAGCAAAGATGTTTGCGCTCACCGGCGTCGCGACGCTTGTGCTGAATTACACGGTGCCGATCCTTGGGAATGCGATGGGGTCGTGGAACGTGCCCCTCACCATGAAAGTGATCGTGTTTTCGTTGTATGCGATGCTTCCCATGTCGTTTTTGTTGTCGTGCGTCCAGCCGGTTGCAATGAAGATGGATTTGGAGACGTTGGCCCAAACCGGCCGTCGATGGGGGAGTTTGGGTGCGGCGAACGCAATCGGAAGTCTCATCGGCACGTTGCTTGCAGGGGTGGTATTGATCGGCGTATTTGGAACAAAGCCCGTCCTTTCCGTCATCTCCGCCCTGTTGTTTGCTATTGGCTTTTGTCTGGTCGCGCCTTCGTGGCTGTGGCCAAAGCGGTATGCGGCGCTTGCGGCGGTGCTCTTGGTCGGCGATCTGTTTGTCCCACGGTTGTGTCAGATGGAAACGCAGTACTTTTGCATTCGCGTGGAGGCGCAGGCAGACGGCGCGTATGTCCTGAAGCTAGACCATCTGGTGCATTCGTATGTGCGTCCGGAAGAACCATCGAAATTGGGGTACAAATATGAACAGGTCTACGCAAACCTCGTGGCGAGCCGGCACGGGGCTGGAGAGACGTTTTCGAACCTGTTTATTGGCGGCGGTGGATATGCGATGCCGCGGTATCTGGATCGCTTTTATCCGTCCTCCACGAATGTCGTCATCGAGATTGATCCGGGCGTAACCGAGGCGAATCATGCGTTGCTTCAATTGCCGCGCGACACCAAGATCCAAACGGTGAACATGGACGCGCGAGCGTATCTACGCCAGGACACCGAACATCGTTTTTCGTTTGCGTTTGGCGACGCGTTCAATGATTTTAGCGTTCCATATCACCTGACGACGGTGGAATTTCATGAACGGGTCAAAGCACATCTGACGCCGGACGGGGTGTATGCGATGAATATTATTGATGATGCGCGGTATGGGCAGTTTTTGGCGGCCATGGTCCGGACGCTTCGGAGTGTGTGGACGCATGTATACGTTTCGTCGCTCAGCGATGAAATTCGTGGCGGCAGAAACACCTACGTGTTGCTTGCGACAGACGTTCCGATCGATCGGGATGCGTGGGGACGCGTGACCTTTCCGGACGGCGCGGCTCCGGAAGACGGGGAAGATCATGCGCATGCGATTCAGCTCCTGTCCGACGAACAGGTGGAAACGTTTTTGGCGGGTCATGATTCACCGGCGCTGACCGATAACTTTGTGCCAACCGATCGATATTTGGCGCCGATTTTTATGGATGCGTATTGAGACGCGTATGCCTTTTGCGCAGGATCGACTGACCGCGACCGACTACTATCGTTATGTCCAATGTCCACATTGGCCGTATTGGGAGCGGTTTGGAAAGCCAACGGATCGTCGACCGTTGACCGAGGCCGAAGAACAGCGGATGGCGGATGGGTTAGAGCACGAAAAAAAGATCGTGCGAGAAGCCTTTCAAGATCTGCGCGAGGTGAAGGTAATGGATGCAGAAGATGGGATGGAGAAGACGCTCGCGCTCATGAAGCAGGGTGTTCCGGCGATTTATCAAGGGTGGCTTGTGTTTGAAGATCGGGTTGGGAGGCCGGATGTGTTGGAGCGTCGGCGTGGAAAGAGTGTGTTTGGTGATTGGTATTATGCCCCGCTTGATATCAAACGGGCGCATGAGCTCAAAAAGGAACACAAGTTCCAGTTGGCGTTTTATAGTGAGCTCTTAGAGAAAATTCAGGAAAAATACCCGGCACACGCGGCGATTATCAACGGAGATGGAGAGCGGATTACGTTTGATCCGTCGGAAATTGCGGAAGAATATCGAGAGGTAACGGAGACGCTCGAGCGCATTCGTGCCGGGGAGATGCCGGACCCGGTGTATCGGAAGGCGTGTCATGATACCTCGCCGTGGGGGAAGGCGTGTGAGCGGTTGGCGACACGGACCAATGACATCGCGCTTCTGTTTAACGTGGACGTGCGTAAATTGAAGGCGCTTCGAAGCGTTGGGATCCGGACGGTCGATGACGCGGCGGAGATGCGTCCCGAGCAGTTGGAGGGACAATCACCCGGGCTTACGCTGCGTGCGTTGGTTGCGGCGAAACGGCAGGCGCAATCGCTTCGCGATCGGCTTGTGATAATCAAGCGACCGCTCGCGCTTGTCACAAAAGGGGTAGAAATCCATTTTGACATCGAGAGTCATCCGCCCACGGACACGGATTATCTGTATGGGTTTTATATCCGTGAAGGGGCAGGGCACTATCAATCGTTTGTGGCAGAACGGCCGGAGGAGGAAGAAACTATGTGGCGGGCGTTTTTAGCGTGGCTCCCTACGTTACCTGGGGAGTACACGGTGTATCATTACGCGAATTACGAGGTTCAGCGCCTGACACAGCTTGCGGAGCGCTATCGAGATACGCAGAATCCCTGGCTGCAAAAGTTTCAACGACGCATGGTGGACTTGAAGGAATTGACGCGTGATCACGTGGTATTCCCGTTGCATTTTTATAGCCTCAAACAGATTGGGAAGTTTTTGGGATATGCCTGGACGGGGGAGGTGACGAGCGGCGGACAGTCCGTAAGCGAATACGATAAATGGCTCGCCACCAAGCAACGGTCGGTGTTGGATGGGATTTTGCAGTACAACGAAGAAGATGTTCGTGCGACAGCGGTACTCTCGGACTGGCTTTCGCGCTACGCCACGGAAGAGACCGTCTATCGCGAGCCGTATCCATGGAACAAGGGATAGTTGCGGACGTTGGTGGTATTCCGGCATGATGCAAAGGATATGGGAATCCCTTTTCGTGCGTGGATGCTTGGAGTTCTGACGTTGGCTGGCGTTGTCCAGGCTCCGCTTGTTTCGTATGCAGCACTTGCTACCACCACGGAGGTGCATGCAACAACGACGGAGATGGGGGTCTCGTCGACGACTGTGCAGGAGGGAACGACACACGAACCGTCGGCCGAGTCTGTTCGTGCGCATGCGCAGGGGATTTACGAGCGTGCCATTGTGGAAGAGGTGAAGACGATTCAGCAGAAAGATGATCGTCATGCACAACAATTGGAGTCATATCGAGTCACGTTTGTATCCGGGCCGCTTACAGGACAGGTACGCGAGATTACAAGCGATGTCGGATCGAATCCGTATCGGTTGGAATTGCGCCCCGGAAATCGCATCGTCGTGTACATGCAGCAGGCAGATGACGGCGGGTGGCAACTCTTTGTGGATGGGTACGATCGTCGTCATGCCATGTATGCGCTCGTTGCGTTGTTTGTGGTGATGCTTGTGGTGTTGTCTGGGTGGCAGGGATTCAAGACGGCGTTATCCATCTTGATTTCGATTGCGCTGATCGGATATGTGCTAATCCCGCTGTTTTTGCGTGGATTGAATCCTGTACCGATCGCGATCGTGCTTGCGGGGGTGTTTACGCTTCTTTCGACAGGGATGGGGACGGGATGGAATCGGAAGGCGATTGTCACCTCGATCGGGACGATGGGAGGCGCGCTCACGGCGTATCTCATTGCGCAGTTGTTTGCGGATTGGGCGCATCTTTCTGGGTTATCTACGGAAGATGATCGTCTGTTCTTTGATAAAAACCCGCACCTGGATCCGCGGGGATTGCTGTTTGCCGGAATCATTATCGCCTCGGCCGGGGTGGTCGAAGACGTCGCGGTTTCGATTGTTTCTGGGATTTCGGAGGTGTGGAAGGCAAACCATCGGTTATCGGTGCGGCAACTGTTTTTATCCGGCATGATCGTGGGGCGCGACCACATGAGCGCACTCGCGAATACGCTTGTCTACGCGTACGTCGGGGGATCGCTGTCGACCTTGCTTTTGTTCACGCAGTACGGCGAATCGTGGCTGAAGTTCATCAATTTTGATGTGGTCGTAGATGAAATCGTGCGCTCGCTTGCCGGGACGATTGGATTGATCTTTACGGTGCCCATTACGGCGATATTGGCGGCATGGGCGATCAAGAATATTGGGCTCGTCCGTCCGCAGGAGGAGGAAAGAGGGGATCATGGGCATGGACACCGGCATTAAGCCAGTATTTTGATGGTCGGGCTGAGTTGGGACTCGAACCCACGGCCTCGTTGAACCTACGCATACTCGGTTCAACTCCCTCACGAAGCGCCTTCTCTGTTGGTCGCGCGCCTGTTCGGCGAGGAGTCCATGGGTGCTCGCGATCCCGTATCCGACAAACAAAACACCGGCCTGGAGCCGGTATTTTGATGGTCGGGCT
>JALHOH010000002.1:0-498880 GCA_022843095.1 Patescibacteria group bacterium | reverse complement strand
TCACGAAGCGCCTTCTCTGTTGGTCGCGCGCCTGTTCGGCGAGGAGTCCATGGGTGCTCGCGATCCCGTATCCGACAAACAAAACACCGGCCTGGAGCCGGTATTTTGATGGTCGGGCTAGTGGGACTCGAACCCACGGCCTCTTCGTCCCGAACGAAGCGCGCTACCAACTGCGCTATAGCCCGATTGAAAATGGTGCTTCTGTGTTTACGGCCTCGTTGAACCTGCTCATGCTCGGTTCAACTCCCTCACGATACGCGCTACCAACTGTGTGATAGCTCGATGTCTCTCAGAAGCGACAGGAATGTAGCAGGAAAAAGCCCGAGGAGGCAAGAGGAAAACAAAAACCCCCGCGACACGTATGTTGCGGGGGGTGCTGCGAGCCCTTCGGGGCTCAGCGGCAGTAGTAGCAGTTGCTTCCGCGCAGGTCGACCCAGCGAGGGGTCGTGCCTACGCGGATGAGCTCGTCCTGCGAGCGGCAGGACCAGCCTGCACGCCGCAGATCGTTCCCGAACGTCGGGAGGATTTGCACCTGCGCGATGTCGACGCGCCCCGGGTCGGGGAGCGCCGGTGTCACCGTCGCACCTGCCTGGTGGCAGGTGAGGCCGGCGGTCACCGGGCCCAGGATTGCTGCCTGCGCAGCGGCCGGGGTCGGCGTCGGCTGCGGGACGGGCGTCGTCGGCGCAGTGGGCTGCGCCGCAGGGGTCTGTGGCGTGGGCGTGGTTGCGCTCGCGCCGCTGTTCTGCGCCGGCGTGTTGCCACGGGGCGCAGCACTCGCGTCCGTCGCCGCCGCGCCCGCATCCGTCCGGGCGGTCTGCGCGACGTTGTTCGCGAGCTCGCCACCGCGCACCTTGCGCTTGGCGAACTGGATTCCCTTGAAGACCAGGAATCCGAGGATCGCGATCCCGAGCAGGATGCCCAGGATCCGGAGGCGGCGCCCCCACGGCGACGGCTTCGGCGCGTCGTCGTCCGCGTCGTCGCGAGACAGGTCGCCACCGGCGCGGGGCCGGTTGGCGGGGTCGAGCTCCGCCGCGACGGGCGGAGCCGGGGTTCCGTCCGGCAGCGTCGGCGCTGCGGTCGGGGTTCCCGGGGCAGGGGGCGCCGGAGGCATTCCGGGACCCGAGGGAGGCGGAGGCATGGTCATGACATTTCCTTCTTCGTCCTTCGTGGACGAGGTGAGAGGTGATTGTTACGCGAAGATACCCATGAGGCCACCGAGCAGAAGTGCTGCGATGGCGATGACGGAGGCGAGCCACACGGGCACGCCGCGAACGACCGTCGTCTGAGGCGCTGTCGCGGGCGTTGTCGCCCGTTGCAGCTGTGCGCGAAGCGCTTCCTCGTTGGCCTGGTAGGCCGCGAGGTTTGTGCGCAGAGTTGTGTTCTCTGCGACCGCGATGGCTGCATCGGCCAGTTGCTTGGCGTTCGCCGCCATCGCTTTGGCGAGCGTGTCCGCTCGCTGCGTTTCTGCGGCTGCTTCGCGTCGCGCGGCGTCACGCTCGCCTTCGAGCGCCAGGCGCGCCGCTTCTGCAGCGGCGGCTTGGTTCGTGGCGGTGTCACGCTCTTGTTCCAGCGTTGCCCGTGCGGTTTCCGCGTCCTTGAGCTTCTGCTCCAGGTCCGCGATCCGCTTCGGTGCATCGCCAGCCACTTTCTGCGCCTCTTGGTAGAGACGCTCGAACTCGGTGCGCGCCGCTTCGGAGGCTTTCGCCTTCGCCACGGCAGCGCCCTTTTCGGTGACCGCGGCATCGCGCTCGCCGGTCACCTTCGTGACCTCGAGCTTCACGGCTGCGAGGGCGCGCTCGAACTCCGTCTGTTTGTCGAGCAGGGTTTCAGCGTGAACTTTGAGAAGATCCTCTTTCTCTTCTTTCAGCGCCTTCTTCTCTCCCTCGAGCACAGATTTCTCCGTGCCGAGGGTCGCGATTTTTTGCCGCGCCTTTTCGAGGGAGTCGCCGTCGGACTTGATCTCGTCCTTCGCGCTTCGGAGCAGCCGCTCGAGCTCCTCGATACGAGCTGCCTTAACGGCGAGCTCCTTCGAAGGATCGGCGTTCTCACGCAACCCCTTGAGCTCGTCTTCGAGATCCTGTGCCTTGCGCTGCGCCAGCGCGGCGTCCTCTTCGGCGCGCCGCTTCTCTTTCTCCAGATCCTCGAGCCGGTTCTCCAGCTCCTCGGACCTGAGTTCGGCGTCCTGAGCGCGCTTCAAGAGCTCGCTCATGTCGCCGTTTTCGTCCATCGACTCCTCCGGCTTCGGAGGAGGGACAGGCTTGCTCGGCGGCGGGGGAGTGGCGGAAGGGGGTTGGATTTTCCCCCCGCCAATTTTCGGTCTTTGCTTCATGATTCCTCCAGCCCCAACAAAAGGGGCGAAATTTGGTTTGATTGTCGAAGAACGCGACCTTATGGCCGGTCCCGTTGTCCTTGGTCTGCCATTTGGAACGTCTAAACCTAGCAAAAAGCTGGGGTTTTGTCAATCCGTCAAAATGAACTTGGTTTTTCCTAAAAAATGCCCGTTTTTCAGGCACTCCCGCCCCTTTCGGTCCTGCGGTATAGTACAAGTATGCCTCCGCGTCCGCCTCGACGCCGTTCCAAGGGTCCGGTGCTTGCCGTGATCTGGGATGGGTTTGGCATTCGTCCGCCTGCCCCAGATAACCCCATTCCCCATGCGCGGATGCCCGTGTTGGAGCACCTGGAAAAGCGCTTTCCAAATACCCTATTGCGCGCTGACGGAGAGGCGGTCGGATTACCGGAAGGGCAGGTCGGAAACTCCGAAGCGGGGCATGCGGTGATCGGGGCAGGGCGACCGCTCGCCTCGGATTTGCTGCGCATCAATCGCGCGATTGATGACGGCTCATTTTTTGATAACCCGGCACTCCTTCAGGCTGCTGCCCATGTCATGCGGGAGCAGTCGACGCTTCACTTGGTTGGTTTGCTCACCAACCATCGCAGTGGCCATGCGTCCATGAAGCACCTAAAAGCGTTGATCCGTTTTGCGGATGAATTACGCTTGCCGCACGTCGCGCTGCATTTATTTACCGATGGGCGGGATACGCATCCGTTTCAGGCACTCCCGTTGCTTGAAGAGGTGCAGCGTATCCTTCCCAAGCGGTTTGCGATCGCCTCGTTGATTGGGCGGTTTTATGGGATGGATCGCAATCGATTTTGGCGTCGCACCGAGCTCGCGTATCGGTTGATTGCCGGAGGGGAAGGGGTTGTGATGGATGATCCGGCAAAAGCGTTGACCGAGGCGTATGCACGCGGAGAATCCGATGAATTTGTGTTGCCGACGGTGCTGTGTCGAAACGGCGTATGCGTTGGTCGTGTAAAAAGTCGTGATGCGATGATCTTTTTTAATCTCCGGTCCGATCGAGCGCGTCAGTTTTTGAAGCCGTTTGTCATGACGGATTTTGAGACGCGCGAACCGGACTCCTTTTTGCGACCAGTTCAATTAAAGCGCCTATTTGTCGTGACGCTCACGGAATTCGGGACGGATTTGGATCATGCGATTCCGGCGTTCCCGCATCGACAGGTTCAAAATACGTTGGTCGAGGCGTTGCGCTATCAGAGGCAGACGTATGGGGCCGAGTCCGAGAAGTTTTCGCAGGTGACCTATTTTTTGAATGGAGGGTTTGACCGTCCGCGATTTGGAGAAGAGCGTTTTCGTGTCCCGTCCTTGCCGCTCGTGAAATACGATGAACGCCCCGAGATGTCGGCAGACGTGTTGACCAAAAAGACGCTTGCCGAATTGCGTGACCATGATTTTGTGTTGGTCAATTTCGCGAATGCGGATATGGTGGCGCACTCCGGGTCCTTTGAAGCGTCAGTGAAGGCCTGCGAGACGCTAGATCGGTGTCTGGGGAAGTTGTGGCATGCGGTGGAGCGATTGAACGGCACGCTTGTCCTGACATCAGATCATGGAAATATCGAGCAATTGCGGAATATTCACGGCGGGGTCGACACGGAACACAATCCGCACCCGGTTCCATTTTTGGTGGCGGGGTCGGTCGCGCGCGGTCGCCGTCTTACGCGTGGAACATTGGCGGATGTGGCGCCAACGATTCTTGCCTTGCTCGGCGTCCAAAAACCCGAGCAGATGACGGGACGCAATCTCTTGCGCTAAGGTAGGGGGACGCTATGCGACCAAAGCCCGTAGTATTGATGATCATCGATGGATTCGGCCTTGCCCCAGATGCGGACGGAAATGCGGTGGCAAAGGCGAAAATGCCCTATTTTAAGCATTTGGTTTCGACCTATCCGGCGATGACGGTTCAGGCGAATGGGGCCGCGGTTGGGCTCTCGTGGGGAGAGATGGGGAACTCCGAGGTCGGTCACCTGACGATCGGCGCGGGACGTATTTTTTATCAAAGTTTGCCGCGCATCACCCTCGCGATTGAGACGCGTGCGTTTTTTGAAAACGCCGTTCTTTTTCAGGCAATTACCCATGCGAAAGAACGAGGAGGAACGCTCCACCTGATGGGACTCGTGTCGGCGGGTGGGGTGCATGCATCGCAGGAACACCTGCATGCGTTACTGGATTTTTGTAAAGAACAACGCATGACCACTGTCGCAGTTCATGCGTTTTTGGACGGACGTGATGCGAAGTACGATTCTGGGCTTGGGTTTATCCAAGAGACGGAAAAAAAGATGGCGGAGATCGGGGTGGGTCGTATCGCGACGCTTGCCGGACGCTATTTTGCGATGGATCGCGATAACCGCTGGGACCGGATCCAGCAGGCGTACGAGGCGATTGCGCTGGGCAAAGGAGCGATGGCGACTTCGGCGACCGAGGCGATTCAGGCGGCGTATGCAGAGAAGGTGTATGATGAACAATTTCCGCCGACCGTGCTCACGGATCAGGGGGCGCCGATTGCGACCGTGAAGCCGGGTGATGCGATCCTTTTCTTCAACTTTCGTCCGGATCGCGCACGCGAACTGACGAAGGCGTTTGTCCTGCCAAATTTTGAGAAGTTTCCGCGAGCGTACATCCGCGATGTGTTGTTTGTGACCATGACGGAGTACGAAAAAGATTTGCCTGTCGAGGTCGCCTACCCGCCGCAGCTGATCGAGAACTGTCTTGCGAAAGCGGTGTCAGATGCGGGGATGCGGCAGTTGCATATCGCAGAAACGGAAAAATATGCGCACGTTACGTTTTTCTTGAATGGGATGGTGGAACAGGAGTTTCCCGGAGAAGACCGCGTGATTATCCCAAGTCCGCGCGTGTCGAGTTATGACCAGCAACCAGAGATGTCCGCGCCACAGATCGCAGAACGCGTGGTCAAAGAAATTGCGGCTGGGCAGTACGATTTTATCGCCTTGAATTTTGCCAATCCGGATATGGTGGGGCATACCGGAAATGAACCGGCAACGATTCTCGCGTGCGAAGCGGTGGATAAGGCGATCGGTCAGATTACTGATGCGGCACTTGCGGTTGGAGGCGCGGTGGTGATCACGGCAGACCACGGGAACGCGGAGGAGGTCAAAAATCTGGCGACTGGCGACATGGATAAAGAACATTCCACCAATCCCGTCCCGTTTTTGATCGTGGCGAAGCACTTGGAGGGGATCAAGGCGCCGACGGGGGATGTGGTGGGCGGGGATCTTTCGATGACGCCGCCCGTCGGAATGCTTGCGGATGTCGCGCCCACCGTGCTCAAGCTCTTGGAGATTCCACAGCCGCCCGAGATGACGGGGAGCTCGCTCATGTGATGGCGTGTGTAGGATGCGACATGATATCGTTTGATTATGGCGAGCGGAGAAGTGCTGATCATGCAAGGAATCCAGGACGTGTTTGGCGGACCCTGGGGGGTTTGGTTTTCGGTATTTTGTGCGCGTTGGGCCGTGTTTTTATTTGTTCCACTTGCTGCACTGACCAGTTGGCGCAAGCGCGATAAAGCGCTGATGCATGCCGCGTACGAGGCGGCATGGGCGGCATTGCTCGCGTTTATGTTGGCGATGGGCCTTGGACTCTTGATCGAGCGGACACGTCCGTTTCGTGCCGCTGCGGAAGAGGTGATACTGCGTGTCCCGCCGCCCATGTCCGAGTTTTCGCTCCCTTCCGGGCACGCGTCTGTGGCATTTGCGATAGCCTTTGCTCTTGCGTATGGCAGCCCGTCCCTTGGATTGACGGCGTTTTTGCTTGCCGGGCTTGTTGCGTTTGGTCGGGTGGCGGCGGGCGTTCATTATCCATCTGATGTGATTGCCGGCGTGTTTGTGGGACTTTTTGCGTTTGCGATCGTTCGCGCGCTCCATCGATCGTTGCGCGCAAAAGATCTGCGTGTGCGTCCGCAGGATCCCCCTCCCGCGTTTTAATCATGAAGAAACTTCTTTTTTTGTGCACGTTCGTTGCGCTGCTTGTTGGAGGCGGCCTGTTTGTGCGTGAGGCGTACATCGGAACCCCAAAAGCCGGGGCGCGTATCAAAATGGAAATTCCGGAGCAGGCAACGGCGGACTTGGTTTCTGAACGTCTTGCCGCGCAAGGGGTGATTCGCGGCGCGTGGTGGTATCGGGCCTATGCGCTTCTAGATGCCCGCGCCAAAAAACCTCGCGCGGGGGTGTATGAGGTGGTGCCGGGATCGAGTCTACAGGCGCTTGCCGCTCGCTTTGCTCGAGGACCGGAACGAAACGAGGTCGAAGTGCGCATCATCGAAGGATGGACGCTCTCTGAAGTCGAATCGCTCTTGGTGCGAGATTTTCTAATCGGCGCGGAGGCGTTTCGGGAGGTTGCTGGGGCGCGAAGAAATGAGTCCGCGTTTGATCCATCCCTTCGCTTGAACTACGGATTTTTGGCGTCGATTCCGCCCGGTCGGTCGTTGGAGGGGTATTTGTTCCCCAATACCTATCGCGTGTATGAAGACACGTTGCCGGACGGGCTGATCCAAAAACAGCTTGCAGAATTCGAAAAACGATACGGTTCTGCCGCGGTAGGGCCGCAATCTGCGCCACTTACCTCGTTGTTTGAGGTCGTGACCCTGGCCTCGATTGTGGAAAAAGAGGTGCCGGGGGCAGAAGATCGTCGGCGTGTTGCGGGGGTGTTTTTGCGCCGATTAAAAGAAGGGATGCCGTTGCAAAGTGATGCGACGTTGTCCTATTTGACGGGCAGCAAGCGCGCACGGGCAAATGCGAACGACCTGAAGCTAGACTCTCCTTACAACTCCTATAAATTCAAGGGGTTGCCGCCAGGACCCATCGGAAATCCCGGAGCGACCGCGATAGATGCAGTCTTGAATCCGATCTTGGGGCAGGATCGTTATTTTCTGACGGATGAAGCGGGGAAGGTGTACTACGCCTCCACCCTGGAGGGGCATGTCGAGAATCGTCGCAAAGCGGGGTATTAGGTGAGTTTGTCATAACATCTGCCACTTTTTGGTGGAGAAGCCTGATTCTCTGTCCGGGTCGGGGGATTGACAAAATGGCAATTTTCTGGTCTACTCCCTTGTTCCCATTTCGGAGGAGA
The DNA here is from genome assembly GCA_022843095.1 of Patescibacteria group bacterium. Lineage (GTDB taxonomy): Bacteria > Patescibacteriota > Patescibacteriia > 2-12-FULL-60-25 > 2-12-FULL-60-25 > JALHOH01. The sequence continues at coordinate 491,439 of JALHOH010000002.1, read as the reverse complement.
TGGGGAAGTTTTTTGCGGATACACAAAAACAGAAAGGATGGGCCACATGCATGGCTCCACCCATGAAAGCGGAATCTATCGAATCGACGGCCTCGGCGATCCATCGTCGACGTACGAGGAGCGGAAGCACTTTCGTGCACGACTCCTCATCACCCTGATCCAGGTCCTGGCGATCGCGCAGTTTCGCGCGATGGACTGGGCGACGCAGCAACGAGCCATCGCCTCGCCAACGGATCATCTGATCCGACTTCTGTTCGTCGAGGAGACGGACGCGGGGATGGAGCTCGAGCATCGCGCGGCACTGGTGCAGGCGCGTGCGGGGTTCTATCGGTACGGCCCAGACGGAGTTGGGCCCTATACCATCTTTCAGGAGAGCGGGCGGATGTGGCGGTTGGGGCAGGCGGCCATGGAGGAGGTGCGACCGTATCTTCTCCCACGCCGTGTCTACCGCCAGTCGCGGGTGGAAGAACAGATCCGCGCGACGGCGAATCAGCTTGCGGAACTGCTCGCGACAACGGCGGATGATGGGGCGCTTGGACGGTTCGCCTCTGCCGCAGATCTGCGCCGGAACCCGTTCCGTTCTGGGGCGATTCATCCTTCAGATGCGCAGGAGATCGTGCGTCTTCTGAATCAGCGGACGCGGTTGCTCGAGCCTGTTTCCTGGGCAAGTCAGGAGGGCATCCTGACGGACGAGATCGAACTACTTCTGTTCTGGACGCAGTTCACGCTGCTGTCCGACGAGCGGTACGCCGGCAGGTTTCCGGTTTCGACCGAGACCCGCCTTGTCAGACTCTGTGCGATAGCGCGCTAGCCATCGCACACGACCGACCTAGGGAGCATCCTCCCCGGGTCGGTTTTTTCTTTTCCATTTGTGTTGCGCAAGGTACCCTAGCCGCATGTCTGAATTCGTGTTGCAAGGAACGCCCTACGCGCCTACCCGTCGTATTGACTACGCGCGGGAATTAAACCAGGAACAGCTGGACGTTGTCGTAAACGGCGATGGTGCATGCCTGGTCCTTGCCGGGGCGGGATCGGGGAAGACGCGGACGCTCACGTATCGCGTGGCGGCATTGCTGGAGCGCGGGGTGGATCCTGCGTCGATTTTGTTGCTCACGTTCACGAATAAGGCGGCGAAGGAGATGTTGTCGCGCGTGGGGCAGTTGGTTGGGACAGATGCCGGACGGATTTGGGGTGGGACGTTCCATTCCGTCGCGAATCGGATTTTGCGCGCCTTTGCCGAGCACGTCGGCCATACGTCGCGGTTTTCTATTTTAGATCAGGAGGACGCGGGCGATTTGTTTAAGGCGGTGATGAAAGAGATGCAGATCGACCCAAAGGCACGGCGGTTTCCTTCGGCGTCGGTTGTCCAGGATATCGTTTCGTTTGCGCGGAATACGCAAACAGAACTCCTCGACGTCGTGCGGCTCAAGTATCCACATTTTGAACCGTTTTTAGAGGAGATCGGGGAAATTGCGCGGCAGTATCAGGCACGAAAAAAGGCGGGGAACGTGATGGATTTTGATGATCTTCTCACGAATTTAGTGATTTTATTGGATGATCCGGTGGTTGGTGGGTCGATTGCGGATCGGTTTCAGTTTGTGTTGGTGGATGAATATCAGGACACGAACGCGCTTCAGGCGCGGATCGTCCGTGGATTTGCTGCTGCGCACAAAAACGTCCTCGTCGTCGGAGATGATGCGCAAAGTATTTATGCATTCCGAGGCGCGGACGTTCAAAATATCTTGGCGTTTCCAAAACAATGGCCTGGCGCAAAGATTTTGAAATTGCTGACCAACTACCGTTCGACGCCGGAGATTTTGGAACTCGCGAACGAATCGCTTCAGCACAACGCGCATCAATTTAAGAAAGAATTGCAGGCCGTTTGCGATCACGGAGAAAAGCCAAAGTATGTGCCCTGCGCGTCGGCGTCACAGGAGGTGCAGTTTGTCGCCGAACAGATCTTGCAGTTACGCGAACAAGGGGTGGGGCTACACGCGATCGCCGTGCTGTTCCGTTCGAGTTCGCATTCACAGGCGTTGGAATTTGAACTCATGAAACGCGATATTCCGTATGAGTATCGTGGTGGGCAAAAGTTTTTTGAGCGGGCGCACATCAAAGATGTGGTGTCGTGTTTGCGGATTGCCCAAAATCCACGTGACGAGGTGGCGTGGTTGCGTGTGCTCGGGTTGCAGCAGGGGATTGGGGCGGCCACGGCATCTACTCTGGTTGCGGAGATCCGGCGTCAGTTGGAGCGCGTCAGTGCTGCGGGAGAAACGCGTGTGTTTACGCAGGTGTTGTTGCAGGACTACGCGGTGCCAGGCCGTGCGCGCACCGGGTTTGAGGAGTTTGTGCGCATGGCGCGAACGATGGACGAGGCGGGAAGTCCGTCGGAGATGATCCGCGCCGTGGCTGGATCCACCTACCAGGATTATTTGGAGCGGGAGTATCCAAATTGGCGCGATCGGTTAGAGGATTTGGAACAGCTCGCATTATTCGCAGAAACCTACACCGAGCTTGAGCCGTTTTTGGCGGATATCTCTTTGTATGACGAGATCGTGGCCGGACGGGATCGCGGGACGACTTCAGCGGATCGTGAGCGGATGGTGCTTTCGACGATTCACCAGGCGAAGGGGCTTGAATGGGACACGGTGTTTGTGATCCACGTCGCGGAAGGGAGTTTTCCAAGCAAGCGCGCTTTGGGGGAAGGGGAGTCGGGGATGGAGGAAGAGCGCCGGTTGTTTTATGTTGCGGTGACGCGTGCGCGACGTCGGTTGTTTTTGTCCTATCCGATGACGATGGGGTATGACGCGCTTTTGTTTAATCAGCCATCCACGTTTATCGACGAGGTGTCGCCTCGGTTGTTTGAGCGGATTGAAGTCCGCGAGGCGGGGTGGGGAGGTCGGGGACGATCTGGTGGTGCCACAGCGGCGAAACGAGACGATTGGTCCTGGGACAGCGACGGGGACGGATGGAGTGAACCGACGATCGACTATGGTATTTCAGGGAAACCGGGACTTCCAGGACGCGGATCCGGAACCAAAACGGCGTGGAAGTCAGATGCAGGATCGGCGACAAAGCGAATACCAGGGAGTTTTTTGAGCAACATCGAGGACTTGGGGAATCACCCTTGACACATTCCCCATTTTCCCCTACACATCTCTTCAAGAACGAGATGCCTCAAAAACAGCTCGTATCTGCAGCCACCAGTATCTGCTGGGATTCGTCCCTGGCTGCCCCTCCTGGGAGTGATGGTTTCATCGCAAGATGAAGACATCTGGCTCCAATCCGGGGGGAAAATCCTCGATTGCGGTAGGAATACCGCATTCGCTCCTGGCTGAGCCAGGAACACCTCGTGTACTTTCTCTCTCAAAAATGGCCCACAAGGCCCCGTAGCGACGACGAAGCCGAAAGATCCCTCTCCTTCCCTCGTCGCTCCCAGCAAAAACGCAAGTTTCTGAGGAGCGATCCTCTGAATCTCGCGGAATTCGTCTGGTGAGAGAGAAGGTTATGAGGGTGAGGGTTGGGACTCCATGGCGGAAAGCAGGTGATCGTGGCGGGTGTGATAGACGAGTTCATGAGGGGGGGGATTGGGACAGGATAGTTGCGATCCGTTGTTTTCGGTAGGTAAGAAAGAAGTTCATGAGGGTGAGGGTTGAGACTTGCAACCCCACTTCCTGGAAAACGTAACAGACCCATGCTTGGGTCTGTTTTTCATTTTCATCACATCACGATGACCTTATTTTTCTTCATCCCGACCGGAGCGGCGGCGGAGTGGAGGGATCCTTACCGCGTTGGTTGGGATGACGCGGAAGAAGGGGGTGGGCTGTTACGGGGAAAATGTTGGCGTTCTTGGTTGGAAGGTTCGTTGGAATACAGAGTGAACCGGGCATCCGTTGACGCCCCTCTGCCCCCTTCGTAAGGTTCGCCATGAACCATTATGGTACTTGCCCGGGTGCTGGGGCCGGGACATCCCGATCGCGCGTGTGACCTTGTGGCCGCCGCGGTCGCTCAGGAATATGTGCGCCGTGATCCGACGGCGCGTCTTGCAGTGCATGTACAGGGCGGTCATGGCGCGTTGTTTGTCACCGGGGACGTGTGCTCGACGGCGGATTTTGATGTGGCGTCTGTCGCAAAAGCTGCGCTTGGTACGTCAGGCGTTGCTGCGGAAACAGAACCGTTTGTCATGATGGAATCGGTGGCACCGTCGTTGTTTCCGGTGGCGGGTGCCCGTGATCCCATGGTCGCGTTTGGATATGCGACCGCCGAAACAGAAGAGCGCTTGCCACTCCCGGTTGCACAAGCTCGTCGCATTGCGCAGGCACTTGAGCGTAAACGGATCGGCGATGCGGAATGGTATTGGATGGGTCCGGACTACGATGTCACGATGGAACGTCGCGGAGGACAAACGGTGTGCCACATTCGCGTACAGCATGTCGAGGGAATCGGGGTAAATGCCGTGCGTGAAGCGGTGTTTGAGGGGGTGCGACAGGTGGCGCAAGGGATGGATCTTCGTGTGAACGCGGCGGGAGTGGAAGCGCTTTCCGGGTTGCAATCGCGGGTAGGTCGTTCGTCGTCGGCTCTGTCGGTGGATGGCTTTGGCGCGATGTTGCCCATTCAGGCATTCTTCCCGGGATCGCACATTGCACACCCTTCGGTCGCGGGCATTTGGCTTGCGCGTGCCGCTGCGACCTCCCTTGTGCGTCATGGGTTAGCCAAAGCCGCGATGGTCCATCTTTCCTGGCTTCCGCTTGAAACGCGACCCGTCGGGGTGCGTGCCAAAAATGAGCGGGGAGAAGATTTGGGCGACCGGTTCGCGATCGATCGGTTTGATCTGGCGCGGCTGCCGGAGGGGATCAAAAATCCGGATGCATTGCAGGGGATGTTGCGCGCACCGTTTGATGATCAGGTCACGCTTCCCTGGGAGGGTCTGGATCTGTTAGGATGACCCAACTATGTTCGCTTCACGTTTCTTTGTCCTTATTCCTTGCGTTGCCTTGGTGTTGCTTGGGGCCGGGTGCGGAAATGCATCCGAATCCGCGCAGCAGTCGCGTACGGTCCCGCCGGTTTCGGAATCCGAGAACGCTGTGACTACGCCGACCAAGCCAAATGGAGACTCGGTAACGCCCTCATCTACTATGAACAATCTTGCGTTTCCTGGAGTATTGCCCGCAGAACAGGTGAACAAAAAAGTCCGCATCAAGACGAATAAGGGGGATATCGTGGTTCAGGTGAGCCGCGACATGGGGCCAAATGCCGCCTCGAACTTCGTGTATCTGGTGAAACAGGGGTTTTATAACGGAACGATTTTCCATCGCGTTATCGACGGATTCATGATTCAGGGGGGAGATCCGACGGGGACCGGTGCAGGGGGTCCGGGGTACCAGTTTGCGAACGACAAGGTGGCGCTCGTGAACAAGATGATCCCGCAAATTGGGCGCCAGATGCCGTCCTATGAAAAAGGGTGGATCGCCATGGCGAACGCCGGCCGTGATACCAATGGTTCGCAGTTCTTCATCATGGTGGCGGACTATCCACTGCCTCCGGACTACTCCGTCTTTGGGAAGGTGGTCGAAGGACAGGCGATTGCGGATGCGATTGCAAAGGTGGAAACCATGCCTGGCGACCGTCCAGTGAGTGAGGTGAAGATGTTGGAAGTCACGATTGAAGAATAACCAAGAAAACGCGGAGCTCCCGCGTTTTTTGGTGCGTGGCGTGCCCAACGCTTCGATGTTTAGTATACTGTTTTTATGAAACGTTTTGCGACCATTGTTGTATTGATCGTGCTCGTCTTGGGCGGCGGGGCGTATGCGTACCGTGCGCCACTTCGCGATTGGTGGGAGATCAGGAATCGTCCCTCAATTCCGTCGGCGCGTGCGTTTCCGGATGCGGCGGGTCAGCGTCGTCCTTCGGAACCAGAGGTGATCATCGATACGCCGATGGCATCTCAAACGTATCGCATCACCGAATCCAAGGTGGATGTGCGTCCGGCGGATCCGCTCGCGTTTGAAGGCAAATTGCCGGATGAGATCAACTTGGACGTGCCATTTTTGAGCCAAGCTCCTCTTCAGGATTGGAATTACCCGTACCAGGAAGCGTGCGAAGAGGCGTCCGTTTCGATGGTGGATGGGTATTATCAAGGGATGCGTGGCAAGTACGACGTGAATAAGGGGAAGACGATGATCGATAATCTCGTTGCCTATCAGAAAAAAGTCTTTGGGTACTACGAAGATACAACCGCGGCTGAAGTGGCACAGTTCGTAAAGGACTATCTTGGCTATGATCGCGTGGAAGTACGACCGTATGATGAATCCGTGATCAAGCAATCGCTTGCACTTGGGTATCCCGTTATTCTGCCGGCGTCCGGTCGTGAGCTTAAAAACCCAAACTTTCGGAATGGTGGGCCACCTTATCACATGCTCGTGATTAAGGGGTATCTCAAAGACGGTCGTTGGATTACGCACGATCCAGGGACGCGCAAAGGGGCGGATTACATCTACACAAAAGCGACGCTCGCGGATGCTGCGCATGATTATGTGGCCGGGAATGTCACCAGCGGAAAAAAACTCATGATTGTCGTGCTTCCAAAGTCTCGTTAACCCGTATGCCTCGTACTCCTTCCGTGTCTTCTCGCGAACAGAGCAGTGGTCAAACGCGAGTATTATCTATCGCACTCCTGCTTGCGACCGTGTTCGCGACCGTGGCGGGGTTAGTCTTTTTGTTTCGTCTTCGAAACGATGTTCCGCAGGGACCAAATTTACCTCCACCGCCACCGGGTCCGTTGCAACCCTCGCCTTCGCCAGAACCTATGCCGCTTCCGCCGGTCGGCGGGGGAGGGAGCGGGAGCGTTGGCGGGTCTGATGGGTCCGGCGTTGCGCCCATTGGGGGTGGCACGAGTGAGCCCGCGGTTCCGAATAACGCAGCGTTGGAGCGCGCGTGTACGGCAGCGGGCGGGAAATGGGAGGAATGTGGCAGCGCGTGTCATGGGGCGCCCGAGGGAACGGCCTGTATCTTGATGTGTGTTCCGCAGTGTTTGTGCGGAGGGGCGTCTGCATGGACCTGTCCAAAGGGGCTGACCTGTGGTTCAAAAGATGCGAAAGGCGTTGGCGTGTGTGGCGGCGGATCCACCAATCCAGACGCGCCGGTCGCCTCTCCGCCCGTGTCCGCAACGCCCGTTCGACCAACACCTGCCGGGATGATCTGCGATGCGCAGAACTTCATCTGCGTGGATGAAGCAGCAAAGAACGCTACGCTCGGCAATCCATTTACGGTGAAGGGGTCGGCGATTGCGTTTGAGAATACGATTCAGTGGCAGTTGCTGGGGGCGCCAGAACAAAGCGCCACACTTGCGAGTGGGTTTCTCACGACGAATGCACCAGATGTTGGGAAGCCGGGGGATTTTACCCTTCGAGCATTCCTTCCCAATCTGCAAGGCCCACTTCCCAAGCAAGGGACATTGCAGTTCTTTGAATATTCCGCAAAGGATGGTTCGGCGATCCATCATGTCTCGCTTCCCGTCTCCCTTCCGCAAGAACAGGTGAATACGTCGGTCTTTCTTTCTGATGTGGAAGCGGCAAAAACGGGTGATTGCACCAAAACGGTGAAGGTGACGACAAAGATGCAAAAGACCGCGCTCGTGATCGAGGGGTCGCTCCGTCGTTTGCTGGAAATGCATGCTTCTGAAATTGATTCAGATACCGTCCAAACACAATTACCCGAGCGCGTGCGATTGATCTCCTTTGCGTTGAAGGATGGCGTTGCGAAGGCCGTGTTTTCTTCCGAGCTAGACAATGGTATTGCGGGATCCTGCCGCGTTGGGGCGATTCGGGCCCAAATTGAAGCGACGTTGAAGCAATTTCCAAGTGTAAAATCGGTGATGATTCAGGTGGAAGGAAAGACGCCCGAAGAAACGCTCCAGCCGTAGGTGATTTACGTGGTACACTCGTCCCATGTGGCGCATGGCGTTTTCGACGCGCATGACCCGAGCCGTGTTGGTCGGGTGTTTGCTTGGCGTTTCGCTCGTGGGGGCGTTGGTGGTTGGGACGCAGACATTTCGCGGCGAAACGTATTTGGTGAAGGCGAATCTGGGGGAGCGTCGCGCGTTTCTCGCCAATGTATTGCAGCGCTGGACCGGGAAAGGGATGGAGACGCGCATCGTGTCGCCGGAGCCGCCGAGGGTGTTGTTCGTGGGGGATGTGATGCTGGATCGATTGGTTGCAGATCGGACGCGTGCCTCTGGAAATCCGGTGTATCCATTTGCTCGATTGCCGGACGGCTGGTTTGATTCCTTTGATATAGCCGTGGCGAATCTGGAAGGCCCGCTCTCGGATGTGCGACTTCCGCCGCACAAAGAAATCGACTTCGCGTTTGAACCGACGTGGGGAACGCGTTTGCGTACGCTTGGTGTAGATGCGGTTTCGCAAGCGAACAACCATAGTTTGGATCAGGGGCGCGAAGAGGCGGATCGTGGGATGGCCCGGTTGCGAGAGGCGGGACTTTTGGCCTTTGGCGATCAGGTGCGGGATGGCGAGGTGGCGCTTGCGACGACAACGGTCCGGGGCATGACCATTGCGTTTCTTGGCTTCAACGTGACGGACAATCCGCTGGATCGCGAAGAGGCGGCGCGAATGGTTACGCGCGCCAAGCGTTCTGCTGATCGGGTGATGGTCTTTCTGCATTGGGGGGAGGAATATCAACCGCTACCAAGTGTAGCGATGCGTGAATTGGCGACATGGTTTGCGGCCCAGCGCGTGGACGCCATCATCGGTGCACATCCGCATTGGGCGCAGGGGATCTCACGGATTCAAGGGGTTCCGGTCGCCTGGTCTCTGGGGAATTTTGTTTTTGATCAGGATTGGTCGGACGAAACCAAAGAGGGGCTTGGGGTGGCCGTGTCGTTTTTTGCCTCTTCTACCGCGTTTGAGTTGTTTCCTGTGCGCATCGAGGCGAGTCAGCCGCGGTTGCATCTTGGCACCTCACGGTTGCAGCGTTTGCAGGTCTTGGCGGAACGGAGTGATGCGGATCTGCGAGAGGCGGTGTCCTTGGGGCGGATCGTGTTTTCTCGAGCGCCATGACGTGATAGGGTGACCACCATGCACGTGCTGAATGTCACGCAATTCGTTGCGTATCTGAACGACACGTTCAAAGCGATCTGGGATCCGGCGGCGGCGTGTCTGGAAGGAGAGATCACGAGTTTTCGTATTTCCCAAGGGCAGTGGGTAAATTTTGATGTAAAAGATGAAGGGGCGTTAGTGTCGGTGTTTATGGTGGCGCAAAAGGTCGCCGGGCTCCCGCTTGCGGATGGCGTCCGCGTGCGTTTGTACGGGACGCCGCGGGTGTATCCTAAGTTTGGGAAATTTTCGTTTTCCGCCGACCGGGTGGAATTGGTTGGGGAGGGGGCGCTCAAAAAAGCGTTGGCGATGTTGCGTGCCAAATTGGAAGCGGAAGGGATGTTTGATGCGGCGCGGAAGCGTGCACTGCCTTTGTTTCCCGGACGGATCGCCTTGGTTGCCTCCAAAGAAAGCGCGGCCTACGGAGATTTTTTACGCATCTTGGGTGAACGTTGGGGTGGCTTAGATATCGATGTGTACCACGTCGCGGTTCAGGGGGCAGATGCGCCTCGCGCGATCGTTTCCGCCCTGGACCGCATCAACCAGACGCCTGGATATGACGTGGTCGTGGTGACGCGCGGAGGGGGGTCTATGGAGGAACTGATGGCGTTTAATGACGAATCGGTGGTGCGCGCGATTTTTGCTTGCAAAACCCCAACACTGGTGGGGATCGGGCATGAACGAGATGTGACGCTCGCGGAAGAGGTTGCGGATGTCCGTGGATCGACGCCGACCGATTGTGCTCGTCGTTTGGTACCAGATCGTCGTGAGGTGCTGTTTCAGGTCGCATCCACCTCGGATGGGATTGCGGATGCGCTTTCCGTCATGGTGGAACGGATGCGACGTCAGATGGATCGCGCGTTGGTTGGGGCAGACTATTGGATCAACGCGGTACGCATGACGGTCCAGACGAATACCTCGCGTGTTCAGACGTCAGGAACGCGTTGGCTTGAGACGTTGCGACTTCGGGTAGAAGGGGTGGAGCGACTGCTTGCGAGCGTGGATCCGCGGGCGGTGCTGCGGCGCGGATATGCGCTGGTGCGTTCCCCGTATGGAACACCGATTACGCACGCTGCGGGGCTAAAACCAGGGTCCGGACTTGTCGTGGAGTTCCAGGATGGGCAGGTGGATGCTGCGGTGCTCGGGGGATCGACCCCGGCCGAACAGGCGCGGTTGTTGTAATGCGTTCTTCGCGGTATTGTTTCTTTATGGCAAAAAAGAAGGAGATGGATGTGGGGAAGGCGTTCGCCGAGCTCGAAGAGATCGCGGCCTGGTTTGAAAAAGGCGACCCGGATTTGGATGCCGGGCTTGCCAAGTTTGAACGCGCGATGGAGCTTTCTTCCGCCTTGAAGGAGCGCCTGGTCGAGGCAGAAAATACGGTCCGCGAGATCCGCGGTCGTGAATCAACATCACTATGATGCATCTCTTATTTCGTCTTTTTTTGAATGCGCTTGCCGTGATTATCGTCACGAAATTGGTTCCAGGGGTAAGCGTCGCGAGCTTTCCCATGGCGTTTGTCGCAGCGATCGTCCTTGGGTTTGTGAATGCGTTGGTTCGACCATTGCTCGAACTTCTTTCGCTTCCCATCACGATCCTTACGCTCGGATTTTTTACCCTCGTGATCAATGCCCTCATGTTTTGGCTCGCCGCCTGGCTTGTGCCGGGGTTTGAGGTGCGCGGTTTTTCCGCGGCATTTTGGGGGGCGCTCGTGTTCTGGATCGTGTCGTGGGCTTCTAACGCATTACTCGCAGAACGGATCAAGTGATCCGTTCTTTTTTGTATGCAGCCATGTGTCATTTCCGTCGGCGGGTCATTGATTGTCACGGAACAGGGGATTGATACCAATTTCCTTGCGGATTTTCGTAAGATCCTGCTTCAGGAGATCAAGCGCGGGCGTCGATTTGTGCTGACGGTTGGAGGTGGGATGACGGCGCGCCAGTATATGCGGGCCGCCGCACGGGTGTTGGACGTCACGGATGACGATCGAGATTGGTTGGGGATTCACGCGACGCGACTGAACGCGCATCTGCTGCGAACGGTGTTTCGGGACGTGGCGCATCCGGTCGTCGTGAAGAATCCGATGCGTGCCATTCGCGCTTGGAAGGAGCCGGTGTTGTTGGCGGCGGGTTGGCGGCCCGGTCGTTCAACGGATGATATCGCGGTACGGATGGCAAAAAAGGTTCAGGCACAGACCGTGATTAACGTGTCGAACGTGGCGCAGGTCTTTGATCGTGATCCGCACACCCATGCGGACGCCGTTCCGTTCACGCGGATGTCTTGGCGCCAATTCCGCGAGATTGTGGGGGAAGTGTGGGATCCGGGAGCAAATGTCCCGTTTGATCCGGTCGCGGCTAAATACGCGCATCGCCATGGAATAGAGGTGCGCATGGTGAGCGGCAAGGATCTCGAGGCGATGCGTCGAGCGATCGCCGGGCAGTCGTTTACGGGCACCATTATCATAGGATGAGAGGTCAGACTTGACGTCACCGCCTTTGTTTCGTAAGGTACTCGGCGAACAAAACGCATGGGTCCTGAGACAGCAAGGGCAACCGCTCAAACGTGGCTTTTGTAAGCCCGCCTTGCCGAGGAAATCTACGTCGTCGCCTTCTTGGCGAGACGCGAGAAATCCGCAGGACGCACTCCTGCGGTTTTTGTTCTCAATTATCTATGCCTAAGACACGTTCCCAAAAGTCCGAAGCGCTTGCGGAGATTTCCCAGGCGTTTAAGGGCGCGAAGTCGGTCACATTTTCCGACTACCAGGGGATGAAGGTGTCCGGCCTGACGGATCTTCGCAAGAAGCTCACGGGTGGGAAGGTGCAGTACATCGTGGCGAAAAAGACGTTGCTCTCGCTCGCCGCGAAGGAAGCTGGCCTCGACGTGAACTTCAAGGAGTTTCCTGGGATGGTCGGTGTCGCCTTCGCCATGGAAGAGGAGATGGCCGGCGTGAAGATGATCGGTGATGCTGGAAAGAATCAGCCGATCAAGCTCGTGGGAGGGATTTTTGACGGCAAGGTCGTGGATGCGGCCTATGCGGTGGCGCTCTCGAAGCTCCCGTCGAAGAACGAACTCCTGGGGCAGCTTTTGTCCGTGATGAATGGTCCGACCGCGGCTCTCGCACGCTTGCTGAATGCAAAGCGCGAAAAGGCCGAAGGCGCGACTACAGCGTAATTCCATTGTTTATTGCATTGCTATGTCCGAAGTGAACAACGTGGAGATCCCGGCAAAGTACGCGGATCTCGTGGCGGCCATCGATAAGCTCACGGTCGTCGAACTCGCCGAAGTGGTGAAATTGTTGGAAGAGAAGTACGGGGTGAGCGCTGCCGCGCCGGTCATGATGGCCGCGGGTCCTGCCGCTGCCGCGGAAGAAAAGTCCTCGTTCAACGTCGAAATCGCCGAAGCCGGTGGAAACAAGATCGCGGTGATCAAGGTGGTCCGCGAAATCACGGGGTTGGGCTTGAAGGAAGCTAAGGACATTGTCGACGCCGCGCCGAAGGTCGTGAAGGAAGGCGTTGCCAAGGCCGAAGCCGAAGACATGAAGAAGAAGCTCGAAGAAGCGGGTGCGAAGGTGAACTTGAAGTAACCAGGATGCATCCAAAAACACCCCCGATGGCGGGGGTGTTTTGTTATTCTAGGCGAATGCTTTTGATGACGGCCTCGAGATCTTTCTTGTCTTGATCCGTTCCGCAGACAGTAGCGAATGTGAAGCGCTGCTTCGTGGTGATGATTTCTGCGGCGATATCGTCGCACATGCCGGGCGCATTGTAACGAATGAGGGTTCCGCCCGGGATCCGCGAGGTCGTTGGATTCAGGTTGAGCGGATCGGATTGGAGGGACTTCATGCGGGCCGAAGCGGTGGTCGGAGCGGCAACTTCTAAGGAAAGCGCACGTCGGATCATGCAGGTATTCATGCAATAGAGAGAGGGGTGTCCAAACGTAATGCCTCGTTCCATGCTTCCATTGATCCCATTGTACGGAAGGAACTCAAATTGCTCGGTTTTCCAATCCAGATGAAATGGGATATCGAACGAGATCCCCCAGTCACGTTGCGCCACCGTAGTAGTGACGTTCGCACGAGGGAGTCGGTCGATCGTGTCTTGCGAAAAGGCGCTGCCGGCATGCTCGAGCCAGGCATCCGTGAGGAGAATACGCGGCAAGCCTTTGGGGATCAGAGTTACGGGTGGTTTTTGTTGTTTTTGAGTTTCTTGTTCGTTGTCACTTTTGACACGCTCTTGCAGATCAACGAGCTGGGTGTCGGCGATCCCGCGATCGTTTTCGATGCGACTCAGGAGTTTTGTGAGCTTTGTATCCACCCAGGCGTTTACGACAATGGCCGCACAGATGATGGTAATCATTGCGAACACGGACCAGCCAAGGGCGTTGGATTGACGTTGGGGGGACATAGATGACGTAACGATATCATAAACCGGATACGCATGGTATCCGGTTTATCGGGTGCCTTATGGAAGATCGAATCCCAGGATTTTGTTGCCGTCGATCACGTAGAGTTTTTTGGTCGTGGCGTCGCCCGTGACGCGTGTTGGTCCTTCGAGGACAGGGGAGGTGAGTTGTGCGACCAGGCGTCCATCCTGTTTGCGATACACGAGGATGCGCTTACCGGCTTGATCGGTGACGACGACTCGATCGAGATCGGCCGCGGTCCAGACATCGTGAATGTTGGTTACCGGCGGATCTGCTGCGCCAAGGGACCATGGGTCTTCATTGCCTTGGTAGTAGCGGATAACGCGACCATCTTGCAATGCGACGTAAATGTTGGCGTCGATGGCGATGCCAACCGCGTTACCAAGAGAAGTGCTGAGCTGTTTAATGTACCCCGTTTCCCCTCCGTAGCCACCGCTTGCCGCTGTCCAACGCCAGACTTGATTTGCGTCTGGATCCAGGGTGTAAGGTCGCCGGTTATAGATGGCGATCCCGCGTGTACCAGAGGATTTCGCTGCGGAAATGGTAAGTGGTTTTACGGTATTCCCACTGGGTGAAATGGAGGCCCAGGTGTTCCCCGCGGTTGCGAGAATGAGCGAATCAGTTCCAGCGGCAAGTCCAACGGCAGGGACCTGTTCCGGGGACAGCGAGAATTTTTTCTGTTCCTTGGTCGTGGGGTTTACTTGCATTACCGAGAGTCCCGGCCCATCCACGGCGTAGAGGTTTCCTTTGAAGAGCGCGAGCTGCTGCAGTGACCCGGCAGGCGCATTCATGGGGAGCGCAACCAGCTGTTCTGGTGCCTCAATGCGCACCTCGCGGCGCAATTTTGTCTTCATTTCTGCGATTTCTCCCAAGAGCGTTTGCTTGGAGGTTGCGCGATCAGGAGTGGAGCCGTCCAGCCCGTTTAGCAGCGATTCGGCTTCTTGGAGGAGTTTGCGTGCCTGATCTTCGTTCCCATACACAGCACTCGCATCGGAACGGTTCTTTTTGTCCTGTGCTTGATCAAAAATTACATTCCACGCTGCCTGTGCTTCTGCCGCTTTTTGTGCGGATCGATACCACCACGTCCCGCCAAGGGCTGCGACAACAACCACTACACCCACGCCAATCAGGAGTTTGTGTTTGAGAGTCAGGGCAAATCCTGCGCCTGCATGCATCCCGCGCATGCTGTTGATGGCGATGTCGTCTGCTCGGCCTTTGGTTGCCGGCCGCGACTGCTGCATCGCGCGTTGGGCTTTAAGGTCTTGCACCCATGTTTTTGCGCGTTCTGTGAGCGAGGCCAGAGGTTTTCCTGCAGGATGAACTGCGGTGGGCGAAAGGGCGGGGCCCAGCATGGTTTCTGCGGCGCGCTCTTCTTCGTAGAGTTTTTCTACGGATGCCGTGCTTTTTTTGACCGAAAGCGTTTCCGGTTCTGTTGCGATGACGGTCGGGGCAGGGATCGCTTGGGCGGCGGTACAGGAAATGATGATCCCGGCAAAATCATCTTGCACGCCTTTTCGTTCAAGTTCTTTGGAGATCTCTTGTGCGGCGGCAACGGGAGGGGTGCTTTTGAGGGTATTTGCGATGGCGAGTTCGTTCCGGTACCGCTCAAAGTTCATGGTCCCAGCAAACAAAAGATCACCTTCTTTCATGTCTCCGCAAATAAACGAGGAGAACGGCTTTTTTGGATCTGGCTCTGCGGGCTGTTCCAGCGAACCAAACAAATCGAACATTTTTGTCGTGCCATCCGCCTGTTTTTGCAAAAAGATATTGCACAGGCGTCCGATGCCGGAAAGGCAAAGCTGGCCGCCTTCAGAGAGCTCCAGAACAAAGATGTTTACGCGGTTCCAAGCGATCGGCGTGGGTTCTTTTTCCGAAAACCGCTGGACCGCTTCATTCAAGCGGGTGACCAGTTTTTCAAACCGGGTCATGGGATCGGTGTCCACACCGGTCGTGAGCAGACGCACCTGTTCTGCCGTTTCGTTGATCGTGTCTAACAGCTGTTCGTAGAGATACAGCGTTGAAGCGATCTCCGCGATAATGACGAGGGTCGGGGCTTTTTTTCCGGCGAGCTTTGATTTATCGCCCGCATCGTATCGAAAGAGGCCGATGATTTTTTCATCAGCGATAGAGGCGGTGACCTCTATTTCTGCAAGGCGGTACTGGAGGGAGTCTGGCATACGAAAATAGCGCGTGCCGCACGAAACGCAAGGCGCCCACACGCGAAGAGTTGGGCGGCTTACGTGTCGAGCCCTCCGATCGGCATCATCCACCAGTATACCGGGATCGATGCAGTATCGTCACATGCTCTTGTCAAGGGCGCCGGGATCGGTCACGATACGCGTAGAATATGCTTGAGCACCTGTTTGGTTCACGGACCCGCGTAAAACTGCTTGGATTGTTTTTACGCCAGCCGGATCAAGCGCATTTTGTGCGAGAAATGACGCGGCTCATTGATACACAGATCAACGCCGTGCGCCGTGAATTGGCAAACCTGGTGAGCTTCGGACTGGTTATCGAATGCGTCGAGGAGGAGCCAAAAGAGGCCGGTAAAAAACAGGCGGGACTCAAAAAGAAATATTATAAAATCAACCCGACGTTTCCATTGATCGGGGAGATTACGAGTTTGTTTACAAAAGCACAGGTATTGCTGGAACGCCGGCTCGACCAAGAAATCGTGCGGATGGGGGACGTGAAGTATTTGGCGTTTCTTGGTGTGTTCACCGGCAAATCGCGCGCCCCGGTCGATGTGTTTGTTATCGGCGACGTGGATCGAGAAAAATTGTCTTCGTTGATTCAAGAGATCGAACGCGACATGGCGTGTGAGGTGAACTTTTGCGTGATGTCCATGGAAGAATACGCCTATCGCAAGGATATGACGGACAAATTTTTGTACGCCATTTTGGAAGCGCCCAAGAACGTGGTGGTGGACACCCTTTCTTCTCGGGAAAAGGCATAGGCGCAAAGACTATGTATCTTTTTGTGGATACGCATGCGCGGGATGGGTATGCGGTGGGAGTCATCAAAGCAACGTCCGCGCGCCTGCAGCGGTATGCAGGTCGTGCAACGGGGATGCTCCCAAAACTTGCCCGCGTGCTTGGAACCGTCGAAGTCTCAGCGTTAGACGGAATCGTGGTGGTGGCGGGTCCGGGGAGTTTTTCATCCGTTCGGACGGGGGTACTGGATGCGAATCTCCTTGCACGACTGTTGCGGCTTCCTTTGTACGGAATTCACGTCACCGAAACCACGGATTTGCGTGCATTGGTGGGGCGTTTGGATGCGGGGGAGATCCCGGAATCGTCCTATGTCGCGCCGATCTATGATGCGGAGCCGAATATTACCATCCCCAAGTCTGCGTCGGTCGGGTAGGATGCGCGTATGTATCGTCGCTATAAACGGATCTACGAGATCATCCCTGGAATATTGACCTGGACGACGCTCATCGCCTCCGTCGTCCTGTCTTTTGTACAGCCCATGTGGATGGTGTATTTCATCATCCTGTTTGATTTGTACTGGTTGCTTCGGATCTGTTATTTCCTTCCGTTTTTGCTGACGTCTTGGTGGCGCTATCGCGTCGCACTCAAAACGGATTGGCAAAAGAAAGCGGAATCCACCGAACGCTATCCGGCGCTTCGTCATTTGATTTTCTTGCCGACCTACAAAGAATCGCGCGAAGTCGTTGAAGAAACGTTGCGACATCTGACGCGTTGTTCGACGCCGCCGGATCGGTTGTATGTGGTGCTCGCCGGGGAAGAGCGTGACGCCGAAAATTTTCGAAAAACATTGGCCGCCCTTGAGCCCATGTACGGCCCGCAGTTTGCGGGGTTTTATGCAACCGTTCACCCGAAGGGATTACCGGATGAAATCCCGGGGAAAGGGTCGAATTTGCAGTATGCTGCCCGTCAGGTGGTTCCACAATTGCTTGCAACCGGGATCAATCCGGATGATGTGATCGTGTCTTCGTTTGATGTGGATACGATCGTTCATCCGCAGTATTTTTCGTGTTTAACGTATTTGTACGCCACCGTTCCTGAGCCAACGCGAAGCTCGTATCAGCCGGTTGCGCTCTATAACAACAATTTGTGGGAATCGCCGGCGGCGGTGCGCGTCGCGATGTTTGGAACGACGTTTTGGCTCATGACTGAGCTCGCACGTCCGGAGGGGATGATGACGTTTAGTTCACATTCCATGAGTTTGCGCATGTTGATGGACGTCGGGTATTGGGAAAAGGATATTGTCTCAGAGGATTCACGGATTTTTTTGCAGGGGTTGATTGCGTATCACGGACGGTATCGGGTTACGCCGATTCACTTGCCCGTATCCATGGATACGGTGATGACGGGGCACTATGGGAAGGCGTTGGTCGCATTGTACAAGCAGTTGCGGCGTTGGGCGTGGGGGGCAGAAAACTTTCCGTACATGGCCGAGGCGTTTTTTGCGGATCGCAAGATGCCATGGCGGATAAAATTGATCTGGTTGTTTAAACAATTGGAGGGGATGTACACGTGGGCAACGGCGCCGTTTCTCATTTTTGTCTTGGGATATTTGCCGTTTTGGGTCGCACCGGAGCCGTATCGGAGTTATGCATTGTTTCAGAATACCCCGTTCACGCTGCAGTGGTTGATGCGTCTTGCGATGATCGGGTTGTTCGTGTCTGCGGGTCTCTCGATGACGCTCCTGCCTCCGCCGCCGGCACATCTGAAACGCCATCATGCGTATTTGTATGCGATCGCGCAGTGGATGCTTTTGCCGGTCACGTTCATCATTTTTGGCGCACTTCCCGCGATCGATGCGCAGACGCGGTTGATGTTTGGGCGACCGCTTGGGTTTAACGTCTCCCCAAAGCGTTCCAATTCGCCTACACTATCCAAGCCATGAAGGAGGCGACCCGCGTCATCGTCCACGTAGCGGCGTGGCAGGCACGAGCTTATCTGCCTGATTTTTTGTCATCCCTAGATGCGCAGACCGTCCGTGAGGTTCAGACGTTGGTTGTGGGGGACGCCCATGTTCCGGATCGGTTAGGGGTGCTGCATGATGTCATGACGCTTCGGCAATTTCACCAGCCATCGTTTGTGCGTGCCCACAATGCTGCGCTTGCGTTTTCGGCCGCGCGTCTTTCGAAAGAGGCGCTTGCATCGCATCTGATTGTGATCGCGCATCCGGACGTGGTGTTTGATACTCGGTTTGTGGAAGCAATCTGTGCGGCGTTTGATGCCGATCCAACGATGATGGTCGGCGTTCCGGTGCTTCGACGGGCGCGTTTTTCGTTGGCCGAAGATATTGAGTTTCGAGAGGTGGAGCGCGACGAGCAGATCGATCGGATTGGATATGTGATGACACGCGGACGCGAACTGCAAAAAAATACCGTGGCAGATCCCGCACGCGTCTTTTCGCCCTCTGAAGCCTGCGCCGTTTTTCGTGCATCCGCGTTGTTTGCGTTGGGAACGCCGGGATCATTGCTGGATGAACCGCTTGGGGAGGCACAAAGCATCGTCGATGTTGTATGGCGTCTACGTGCTCGCGGAGGTGGTATTCGGATCGTGGAAGAGGCGATCGCGTGGCACCACGGACATGAATCGGTGTACCCGAGCGCCTGGTGGCGGCGATTTTGGTCCGAAGAGTCACGTGCGGCACGTATTCAGCGGCGAACCGGCCTCCTGAGTATCAAACACGATGCGCTCGCAAATCGACTTGCGCATGCGCCATGGATCCTCTTTGTCTTCATGAAGCGATGGGTCGGATACCTTTTTGATCCGGTGAGTTATCTGCGCATTCTTCAGATGTGCGCATACATTCCACAAGTTTGGCGTGCGCGTCGCGCGCTTGCCGCGGAACGTACGATCCCTCCGGCTGCTATGCGTCGTTGGATGGTCTAGCGGAAAGGACGTATGATAGAGCCATGCAAGACATGCACGATCAGGAGGAGCCATCCTCTGGAATCACGGATGCATCGGACTTTTCCACCAATTTTTTAACGTGCCCGGCCGTTCCGGAGTTGCCTGCCCCTGCGTCCCTTCCAGAACAGGTGCCGGAGCCGTCGTTTGTTGAACCGGATGCGCCGGTTCTGGTGCCAACGCCGACGTTTCCGGAGACCGTCGCAGCAGATCTGCCGGAAGGTGAGCCGGAACGTGTGCGGTTACCGTGGGGATGGATTTGGACCACGGTGTTTTTGGGATGCTTGATCGCACTTGGACCGCTTGTGTACGGCGGGGTGCAGGCGGGGCTCGCAGCGCGTCGGGCGGAGCAGGCGCTGCGGGCGGCGCGTACGGCTGCGGAGACGCGGGACGTGGCGTTGATCCAAGAATCCGTTGCCACGGCAAAAGCGGAAGCGGGACGTATTCGTGATGGAGTAGAGGCGACGCTCTTTTGGCGCAATGTGCCTTATGTCGGGACGCATTTGCGCGCCGCGGAAGATGCGGGAGAGGCGGGGATTGCGGCACTTGGCAGTGTCGAGGAGATTCTGCAGGCCGCCGGTGAAATTCAATCCGCATTCGCGAGCGTCGGCGTCGGGTTTTCGAATTTAGCCCCGGGCGTCTCAGACACACGGGCCTTTAAAGATCTTTCACGCGAAGAAAAGCGAGCCATTGTCGCGCGGATCGCTGGAGAAATCCCGCGCTTAAAGGTGGCGGATGAAAAAGCGCGGATTGCGCTGGAATCCTGGAATCGCATCCCACAGTCGGATTTAGCGGGTCCGATTCAACGCGCTCTCGCCCCGGTGACGCAGGCGCTGGAGGAGTACCAACGGACCATGGAAGGGACGGTGGCGCTCGCGGATACGTTATTGCCATTAACTGGGTATCCCGAGCGAAAAACCTATTTGGCATTGCTACAAAACGCCAATGAATTGCGTCCAACCGGTGGATTCATTGGGAATATCGGGACGATCGTTGTCGATCAAGGGGAATTGGTTCGAAAGGATTTTCAGGACGTCTATGACATCGATCGACTGGTGATCAATCGATGGCGCGAGCCGTTGCCTGAGCCGATCAAGCGCTACATGCAGTTGGACGCGTGGTATTTCCGCGATGGGAACTGGTCTCCGGATTTTCCGACGACAGCGGAAAAGTTGCTTGATTTATACAACCGACAGCATCTTCAGGCGGGGGCCGTGCCAACCGAGTTTAATGGCGTGATCGCGTTTAATCCTGGGTTATTTCGGGAATTGTTGCTCTTAGTTGGGCCGCTTGAGACGGACGGAAAAACGTTTCACGCGGAAAACTTTTTTGATGAGATTCAGTATGCGGTAGAGGTTGAGTTCAATGAATTGGGGATTCCATGGGATCGACGCAAGGATTTGGTGAAGCGGTTGGGAGATCAGCTGACGGATCGGCTGTTTTCTCTGCCTGCGCGTGATTGGCCGAAGTTATTGGAGGTCGTGACGCGTTCGCTCGCACGAAAGGACATCATGATCTACGATCGCGATCCGGCGTTTCTCAAAAAATTGGATGCGAAGCATTGGACGGGGCGTGTGCAATCGCCATCCGGGGATTATGTGTGGGTCGTGGACGCGAACATGGGTGCGCTAAAAACCGATGGGGCGATGGATAAAGAGATTCGGTACGAGATCGATGCGACCGGCCCGGGGGCGCCGATCGCGAAGGTGACGCTTGTGTATCGCAACACGCATGTTCGTTCGAATACGGCGGATAACTGGCGTTTTTCACGGTATCGCGATTATGTCCGCATCTACGTGCCAGAAGGGAGCGAGCTTGTGACGTCTGCCGGTTCAGAACAACGCGTGGAGGTGTACCGGGAATTTGGAAAGACGGTGTTTGGCGCGTTTTGGACGATCGAGCCCAACACGACCAAGCAAATGACCTTTCAGTATCGCTTGCCCATGGCGATCGGTGATCAGATTCGTGCGGGGACGTATCGGTTCTATGCGCAAAAGCAGCCGGGGGCGCGTGCGCGTTTGACGGTGCGCGGTGCGTTCGATAAGAAGGTGTCATTCGCCGAACCAGGTGAAGACCCTTCGGACTTTGGAGACGCGCTGTACGAGTGGAGTGGGGAGCTTCAAACGGACCGCCCAATGCTCATTCGATTTTAGGTGGCGTGTTTTTGCGTGACGCTTAACGTGCGACGACTATTTTTTATTTCTCTTATGTTCGGGAAAAAAATCGGTATTGATCTTGGGACAACGACCGTCCTTGTCTACATCCCGAAGCGGGGGATTATCATTAACGAACCGTCTGTCGTCGCCATTTCGGTCGCGGATAAAAAGGTGCTGGCCGTGGGGAATGCAGCAAAAGAGATGGTGGGGCGCACGCCGGATTCCATCATTGCCAAACGTCCGCTGAAGGATGGGGTGATCGCGGATTATCGCACCACCGAGGCGATGCTGCGCTATTTTATCAACAAAGCCTTAGGCGGCGTGCGTCTGTTTCGTCCGGAGGTCATGGTTGCAGTGCCAGGCGGGATCACCTCGACGGAACGACGCGCCGTGATTGACGCAACGATTTCTGCCGGGGCCAAGACCGCGTACATCATCAAAGAGCCGGTGGTGGCGGCGATTGGGGCGGATATTCCGATTGGTTCGCCGGCCGGGCACATGATCATCGATATCGGTGGCGGGACCTCAGAAATTGCGGTGATCTCCCTTGGTGGGATCGTGTCATCGGCGTCCGTGCGCATTGGAGGAAACAAATTGGATGCCGCCATTCAAGAACACATCCGCCGAAAATACAGCCTCGCCGTCGGTGAGCGTACGGCGGAAGAGGTGAAGATTCGGATCGGATCGGCGTTGTATTTGGAGGACAAGCTCGAGATGGAGGTGAAAGGACGCGACATGATTTCTGGGTTGCCGCGCACGATCACCGTCACAAGCGACGACGTGACCGATGCGATTCAGCATGAATTGCAGGGGATTGTGGAAGCGATCAAGGAGGTGCTCCGTCAAACTCCGCCGGAATTGTCCGCAGATGTCATGCAAAAAGGGATGGTGTTGTCCGGAGGGTCATCGCAATTGCGTAACCTCGACCGGTTGTTTGCAGAAGCGACCGGCGTTCCGGCATTTACTGCGGATAACGCGCAGCTGTGCGTTGCCAAGGGGACGGGGATCGCACTCGAAAACCTGGAAGCGTACAAGCGGAGCGTGTTTTCGAGCTAATCAGTCGTTCCGCGGTTCCCGTGCGTCTGCTATCATGACAGACGATGCTTATCGGGATTGAGGCTTCCCGCGCCAACCGCCGTGAAAAGACGGGGGTTGAGTGGTATGCGTGGCATGTGATTCAGCAACTCAAGCAGTTTGCCGAATCAGACGCGCATTCGTGGTTGTTGTATTCCAACGAGCCGCTCATGATGGGGCTCGAAAAAGGGCCGAAGAATTGGCATGAGATGCGACTTGCTTGGCCGCCGAAATATTTGTGGACGCAGACGCGCCTGTCTTGGGAAATGTATCGCAGTCCGCCGGATGTGTTGTATGTGCCGGCGCATGTTTTGCCGCGCGCCATCCCAGCACGTTCTGTCGTGACGATTCATGACGTCGGGTTTGCGCGATTACCCGAACTCTACAAGCCGATTCAGCGCTGGTATCACGATTGGGCGACCAAGGATATCGTAAAGCGGGCATCACGGATTTTGACCGTGTCCGAGTTTTCGAAGCGCGAGATCATCGAATTTTATGGAGCGCATCCGGACAAGATTTTTGTGACGCCAAACGGGATCGATCATGCGCGCTATCGCCCCATCGCAAAAGCGGATGCGACGCCGATCGTGGACAGGTACCGGTTGCCAGAGCCGTACCTCTTGTTCGTCGGTCGGTTGGAACGCAAGAAAAACGTGAAGATGATCGTGGAGGCATTTACGCGGTTTAAGCAGTTACGTGGCGAAGGAGATCCGTTGCATTTGGCGCTTGCGGGACTTACCGGCGTTGGGTTCGAGGAGATCGAGGCCGCGATTGCGGCGTCGCCGGCCAAATCGCAGATTCGTCTGCTTGGGTATGTGAACGAAGACGACAAGGCGGCGCTCTTGAATCGTGCGACAGCGCTTGTGCATCCGGCATGGTATGAGGGGTTTGGGATCCCGCCTTTGGAGGCATTAGCCTGTGGAACGCAGGTCATTTGTTCCTGGATCGCCTCCCTCCCGGAGGTCGTGGGGGAACCGCATGCTCTTTGGTTTGATCCGCGTGACATCGATTCGCTGGTGCAGCAGATCACGCGTGCCGTAGATGATCCGGCCGGGGCGCTGGAGCGTCGCGAGGCGGGGATCGCGTGGGCGAAGCAGTATACCTGGGAACGGACAGCGCGGGAGACCTTGCCGCTTTTGACGCAATGGTGATTTTTTATGATCGATGACATCAAAACCAGTTTGACGGAGCTTGGGTTATCCGGGAAAGAAATCGACGTGTACATGGCGATGCTTGAGCTTGGGCCGACGAGCATCCAGGAGATTGGTAAAAAATCGGGCGTGAATCGTACCACCTGCTATGTGATGATCGAGGCACTGTCCAGACATGGGCTTGTGACGACGTTTGAAAAGGGAAAAAAGACGTTATTCGCCGCGGAAACGCCACAACGTCTCCTTTCAATCATCACGCGCGAGCTGTCCAAGGTGGATGCAAAAAAAGCACGACTCGAACTTGCGTTGCCTAGACTTCTTGCGATCTACAACAACGCATCGGACAAGCCGAAGGTGCGGTTTTTTGAAGGGGAAGCCGCAATCGGGGAAATTCGACGGGAAATTGCCGGAACGCCGGGGGAATTGTGGGAGTTTTTTGCCGTGGATGAGCCGATGCTTGAACTCGCCGCCGTGCGTGAAGACGAGCGTATTCAGTTGACCAGTCGCATGCGGGGGCGCGCACTCATGGCAATTAAGCCGGGGTTGCAGCCACGGTATTTTGATACATCGGTCGTGGATGTGCGCGTCGTTCCGTATCAGTCGTTCCCGTTTTCGGGGAATTTGGCGATCACGGACAAGCGTGTGTACGCGATGAGTCTGAAGTCGATTGGCATTGGGCTTGTTATCGAAAGTGTCGAGATCGCGGAGCTCATGAAAGCGTTGTTTCAATTGGCGTGGACGGGCGCACGTCCTTGGGAACCACCGCCAGGATGGGGAAAACAACGCGGATAACGAAAAACGCCGACCAGAGATGGTCGGCGTGCGCGTCAGTTCAGCGTCCAGCGCGTCCGGAGACGCGAGGGGGCGCGGAAGGGGATTGGCGGGGCGTTGTGGCTGCAGCCTTGGTAGCCGCAGATGAGCTTGGTCAGAGTGTTCAAGCGCGTGTCCGGCATGGAACCGTGCGGCGTGAGCAGCTCGAGCGTGGGTTGCGGAAGGCAAGCCACGGAGTGCGCGGCCTGCGGGTTCATATCGTCGCTACGATGCAAACGAGTATGCATGAGAGCCTCCTCGGGGTCAGTGATGACCGGCCGAGCTCACCCCGCGCGCCTTCCGGACGCCTCGCCTTGTTTCTTGTGTAGAAACGAACCGTCCGGGCACGCGCGAGTGCGCAGCCGGGTCCGTTGTGTCGGACGTGTCAGAACATCAGAAAGCGAGGGAGCTGTCAAGGGAGGGGTTGACCAAATCCAGGAAATGCGGTACTCCACGGCGTAGGAGGTTTCGATGCGACGCACCTTTTTTGTCTGCGTGGCGCTCATGCTGGGCTGCCATGTCGAGTCCCTGAACACCCCGCCGGCCATGCAGCCGGTGGCCACCGAGGGCCCGAATACCCTCGTCGTTTCGCTCAATTTGGGCGCCCTTCCCCCGTGCGCTGGGGGATGGGAGGCGGTCGTGTTCGGCCCGGGTGGGGTCGAGCTTAGCCAGCGTTCCGGCACCGTCCGCCTGGAGACGGACGAGGGATGGCGTGGGTACGCTGCGGTTGGCGCGCGGTGCGGGACGGACTGGCACCGTTGGGGCCAGGGGATGCTGGGGCGCACGGCCGGAGATGGCGGCGTCAGCGTCCGATTCCGCGGTCGCGACACGACCGGCGTCACGCGCTTCTGCGTGGACCCCTGGGCGCCTCCGGCCTGGGGAACCGTGGTCCGTCCGCTGGTCGGGCTCGTCACCACCAACGAGGGGCGTTGCCCCTGAAGTTTCCGCGTCTGATTCGACGCACCCGCTTCTGTCCTGGAAGCGGTTTTTTTGTCTAGCGACGCTTGACAAAATCGGAAAAAGCTGCTATATTCTCTTGTCACGATCGAAAGCCGTAACCACGGATTTTCTCGTGAATTCGGTTCATTTTTCAACAATCCGGGCATAGCCCGGGAGGAGAGTTCGATGAAGCAGTGGATGTGCGGCCTGTTGGCCGCGATGGTTCTCGTTCTGGCGGGCTGCCACGTGGAGTCGTTGATCGATTCCACGGACGCGGCTCGTCTCTCCGATGCCGCCGTTGCCCGTGAGGGCGCGGTGGGGGATGCGATCCCGGACACGGCGGTGACGCCGGTTCCGGTGCGCGAGGCGTCCGTGGAAACGGACGCGATTCCGACGGAGGCATCTGTCCCCGGCGCCTGCGCCGAGGGGCAAACGACCTGCGGCGGCGCCTGCGTGAACACGCAGACGGATGTCGCGCACTGCGGTGCGTGTCGGCGCGCCTGCAACGCGGGTCAGACCTGCGTCGCCGGCGCCTGCAGCGGTGCAGCGGACGCGTCAGCGGATGTTGTGACCGATGCGGCGGATGGCTCTGACGTCGCTCCGGTAACGGACGTCATCATCCCGACCGACGCTGTGTGCGCCCGTGTCCGCATTACTTGCGGCGTCGGCGCATGCCAGCGCCAGGTCGAGGGGTGCGAGGGGACGGTGACGTGTGTTCCCGGTCCTTCGTCGCCCGAAGTCTGCGGCAATGCCGTGGACGAGAACTGCGACGGCGTTGCCACGATGTGTCCGGTGATGCCCGCGTGCATCCCGGCCGCGGAGGTGTGTAACGGTCGCGATGACGACTGCGACGGCCAGACCGATGAAGGGAATGTCACCTGTGGCGTTGGCCGCTGTATCCGAACGGTCTCTATGTGTGTTTCGGGTGGTCCGAACATCTGTGTAGCCGGAACCCCGGTCGCGGAGATCTGCTCGAACGGGCAGGACGACGACTGCGACGGGAGCATCGACGAAGGGTGCCCCGCGCCGTGCGTCCCCACGGGGGCGGAAGTCTGCGGCAATGCCGTGGACGAGAACTGCGACGGGATCGTCGCGACCTGCCCGGCTACCACGCCGACCTGCACGCCTGTGGCAGAGACCTGCAACGGTCGCGACGACGACTGTGACGGAATGACCGACGAACTGCTCGGCACCACCGAGTGCGGCGTTGGCGCCTGCCGTCGGGTCGTGGATCGATGCGTCGCCGGTGCCCTCAACGTCTGCACGACGGGAACGCCGGTCGCAGAGGTGTGCGGCAACGGTATCGACGACGACTGCGACGGGAGCATCGACGAAGGGTGCTCGGGCGGAACGCCGGTGGGCGTCGCCCGAGAGCTGCGCATCGCATCGGACGTCGCGTGGTTCAATGTCCCGGGGAACTGCACCAACTGTGGTGTGTGTGCCTCGGGCTGGATCACTTCCGTCTTCGGTCCTGGCGGTGAGCGTCGGGATTCGGTCGCGGGGCAGCCCTTCCGGGAGGTCCTTCCCGAGTCGTGGCGTGGCGTGGCTGCGGTCGCCGTCCGCTGCGGGTCCGATCTTGGATCTGCGCGTTGGGTGACCTGGCCCGCTTCGCTCCAGGGGCGTCCAGTTTCGGAGGCCGGCATCGCTTCTATGACCTGGGAAGGCGAAGAGCTGCGTAGTGATGCGGGTCGGGTGTGCACGTGGGGCGGATTCAATCGTCCACTTGCACCGCTCGACGCCACGTTCCGCGGCCGCTGCCCCTGAACTATCTCGGAGTGTGCGGAATCTCCACGAAAATCCGCTGATTCTACGAAGAATCAATCGCTTGCCGGCGTATCCGCCTGTCACAAACAGGGGGGTGCGCCGGTTTTCTTATTGTCTGAGCGTAAAAATTGGCAGGGGACCCTTGACTTTTTTGCCATTTTTGCCTACGGTCAGCGCACGTTCATTCACAGAAGGACGAACGAAAACGAGGCACGTTGCCTCACCAACCCGTCGCACAAGGAGGAACCAATGCGACACGCGTACTGGGTTCTGGTCTGCGCGCTCATCATGGGGATGAGCGGCTGCATTTTTCCCTTCCCGTCCGGTTCGCCGGATGGGGGGATCACCACCCCGCCGCCGGCTGATGCTGGGATGTGCGGGATGGCGAACGAGGGGCGGACCACCACCTGCGTGGCCGCCTGCAACACCGAGGGCGTCAGCGTCTGCTTGCGCGATCCGTCGACCGGATCGTTCGGGTGGTCGCGCTGTCTGCCTACGGATGTGCGCGCCGCCTCGGCATGCATGCCGATGGAGGTCCCGGCCGGTTCGCCCTGCAACGCGGCGGTCGATGGACCGCGGACGTGCGCGGCGAGCACGGCGACCTGTGTCGTCGCGCAGATCTGCCTTCCGGGCATGAACGTCTGGTCTTCGTGCCAGCCGATCTCGCTCGGATGCGGAGATGCGGGGATGCCGGTCGCGGACGCATCTTCGGACGCGATGACCCCGGCGGATGCCATGGCGGATGTCGGCGCGGACGTTGCCATGATGGACAGCGCTCCGGCGATGGACGTGGTGGTGCCTGCGGACGCGGCGATGCCGATGGATGCGGGTGCGGACGCCATGATGGCGGCCGACGTCGTCGTACCTCCGGACGTCGTCATTCCCACGACGGATGCGGCGCGTTCCGGATGCCCGTGCGTGCTGCCGACGCAGCCGTTGCTCTGCCTGGATCGCTGCAACAACGTCGGGCTCATGACCTGCGCGGATTACTGCGCGGGTTCGACGCTCTGCTTCGCGGTTCTGGCGTGCATGGCGCCGATCGGAGACGCGGGTGTCGTGGATGCGATGACGCCGGCAGACGGGATGATGGCGACGGACGCTACGTCGGATGTCCAGGCGGATGCGCCGGACGTGCGCGAGGCGGGGACGGATGCCGCGGCGGAAGCAGCGGTGGATGCCTCGCCCGATGTCCAGCCCGACGTGGCAGCGGATGTGCAGCCGGACGTCGTGGCGGACGTGCGCGAGGCAGGAGCGGATGCGATGGCGGATGTCGTGGCAGACGCCGGGATGGACGCGGTCGCGGACGTGATGCCGGATGCGGCGCCCGACGTCGCGGCAGACGTCGCTGACGTGCGGGAAGCCGGAGTCGATGCCACCGCGGATGCGATGGCGGACGCGTCTCCGGACGTGACCGCCGATGTCGTAGACGCGATGGCGTCCATGGATGCGTCTGCGGACGTCGTCTCGGACGCCATGGCGGATGCGGCGGTCGTGGACGTGCCCGTTTCTGGGTCGTTCTGCGATGGCGCGGTCGGGTGCAACGACCTCCGGATCGTTCCGAACGTCGCGCTCTTCGGCGCCTGCCCCAGCGGGTGGACGCTTCGTGCCTGGGAGCCCGTCGCGGGGAGTGGCGGGATCGAGCGCAACGCTCCTCCGGGCGGCGCGCTCAACCTCGCGGTCCAGCCCTGGTGGACGGGATGGCTCATCGTCGACGCGTACTGCGGTGCCGGGAAGCGCGATTGGTCGCCGTTCCTGCACCGCAGCGCGACGACGGCGGGCATTTCTTCCGTCACCATGGGGATGGAGGACATCACGATGCAGACCGGGGTCTGCCGTGACATCTACTCGGACCCGACGCGGATGAACCCGCAGTTCATCCGGCTCGCGGTGCCGATCGAGCGCTGGTACCGTGGCCAGTGCCCGGACGGCACGCGTATCACGCCGTAATCGTTCAAAACAACACCCCCGCACCAACTGGTGCGGGGGTTTTCTGTTGCCTGCGTTTTTAGTTTGTCCGGTAGATGAGGACGAGTTCAACGTCGCTTGTCTGATCATGGATCCCATCAAATTGTGCGCCGGGTGTGCCTTGTGGAATATCGTTGCGAAAACGCTTGCACGCACTTGGGCTGTGGTACACTTCTTTTGTGGAGGCACTGGCGACTCGCGTTGGTTGGATGGCATCGCTCCCGCGTATTTGGTGGGGGGCGTTGCTTGTCGTGATCGGAACGTCGTTTGCCGCTGCGTTTGGAGCAGGCGCGCCGCTGATTGTGACCGTGATCGGCGCGATTGTGTTTGGCTTGGTGTTGCGTTTTCCGTATGCGGCGTTGTACGCATTTGTGGGAACATCGCTTTTGCTGGGTTGGCAGGTGTCTATTCCCGCCGGTCAGTTCCTGTTTGTGTCGGATATTGTGCGGGGTTCCATTGATATTCAGGTTTCCGAGGCGTTGGCGGCCATGTTGCTTGTCGCGTGGGGGATTCGCATGTTGACGCTTTGGCGTGGCAGACGTGATTGGCACTGGAAACCGGAAGCGCCGCTGCTGTTTTCCGTGGTGGGACTCGTTGCTGCGCATGTGTTGTCGCTTTTATCTGCAACCGAGCCCTCTGCAGCGGCTGTCATCAAATATGCGTTTCGTCCCGTGTTATTGGTGTACCTGACCTGCGTGCTCATCCCGGTAAACTTTATTCATGCGCGGAAACGACTATTGGTCGTGCTTGGCGTGATTGCCGTCATTGGGGCGTATTTTGCCATGAACGGATTCGCGTCTCTGTTTGTGTTTGAAGGGGGACTCTTTACGATCCACCGAGCGCGTCCTCTCGTGTTGGGTGGGGTGAATTTATTGGGAGGGAATCATAATGCGTTGGCGGAAGTGTTGATTTTTGCTGCAGCTGCAGCGATGGCGTTTGCATCGCTCGTGCGCGTCGAACGTGCCCGTGCCGTGGCGTATGTTGGGGCGGCATTTATGGCCGTGGTTGCGCTTTTGACTCTTGCGCGCAGTGCATGGCTCGCGCTGGGGATCGGATGCGTGTTTTTGATGGCAACCATCTGGCGCGCCTATCTCCGTTCCCGAACGGATCTGTTGGTGTACGCAGCGTTTTTGCTTGCGCCGTTCGCGTTCCTTTTGGTGCAATCGTTTTTTACTCCCGGTGTGCGCGGATCCACAGACACGCGGCAGATGGTGAACGAAATCGCCTGGCATGTGTTTCAACAAAGTCCATGGATCGGGGTCGGGGCGGGAACATTCCTGTCGCATGTGGCTTCGACGTATGCGTACACCATCGAATTTGGAGCGCCGATTGATGCGCATGGTGTTCTGCAAAAGGTGGGAGCCGAGACCGGAATCGTGGGACTCCTTGCCTTGCTTGGTGTTGTTGCAAATGGGTTCTGGTTGTTTTGGAAGCAGTGGCGGCGGATGATCGTTGGGACCCCCGAACGGACGGCGTTTGCCTATTTACTTGCTGGCGTGATCGCGATGTCGGTGTATCAGGTGTTTGATACAACATATTGGACAGCTCGTTGGTGGTTGCCGGTCGGGATCGCGCTGGCGGCCGGACAGTTTTTCTTTGCTAAGCAAGTCCAACGCGATCCGGATTTTTTGACCTCCTATGACGTCTAAACGCGTTTTGCTCACGACGTGGTCGCTGGGTTTGGGGGGCGCCGAGCGGATGCTCTTGGATCTTTGTCGGACGCTTCCGACGTTTGGCGTGATCCCTTCCGTCGCCGCGGCGGTGGGCGGAGAATTGGAGGCGGCGTTTCGTGCGACGGGTGTCTCGGTTGCGGTGGCGCCTTCGATCGGCGGATCGTACCGACGGCTTGCGTTATCCGGTTGGATTTCCGAGCACATGCGCCGAACACGCGCTGAGGTGTTGCACACACATCTTGGCATGGATGTTTGGGGAGGGATCGCGGCGCTGCGGGACCGGCGTTATCCCTGGATTTCGACGATTCATAGCCATATGCCGGAAGACGGGGTAATCCGTTCATATCTTCGTGGGAGATGTTATCGACGCGCACATCGGGTCCTCGCAATTTCGGAAGAATTGCGCACGCTCGCAATCAAGCGGTATGGGTTGACTGAGGCGCAGACGGGGGTTGTGCGCTTAGGCATCGATCTTTCCCGATTTATCGCATCGCGTCCGCAGGGGCGCCGGGATATCCCGCGTTGTGCCGTGATCGGCCGATTGGTTCCCAGTAAGAACTTTGCGACGGTCTTTCGCGCGTGTGCCCAGGTGAAACGTCCCTGGACGCTCACCGTGATCGGGGAGGGGCCCGAGGAGGACCGTTTGCGGGCGCTTGCGCAGACGTTGGGTATCTTGCCGCGCGTCCGATTTGTTGGAGCGGTACCGGATATCGCACCGCTCCTTCCCGATGTCGATCTGCTCCTGTTTCCGTCGCGTGAAGAGGGCCAGGGGCTCGTATTGCTCGAAGGGATGGCCTCGGGTGTTCCAACGATCGCTTCGGATCTTCCGGTGTTGCACGAGACGTTTACCGAAGATTCAACCACCTTTGTCGCGCCGGACGATGTGGCGGGATGGTCGGCCGCGATTGCACAGTCTCTGGATGACCCGGCACGGGCAATAGAGAAGGCAAAGCGGGCGCAGCGGATTGTGCGCGAGCGGTTTTCTCTTGGGACCATGGCGCAGGCGTATGCGCGTGTGTACGGCGAAGTATGCGAATCCTCCACGTAAACAAGTTTTTTGATCTCCATGGCGGTGCAGAGGTGTACATGCACGAGCTCATGCAGAAACAACGTGAAGCAGGACATGAAGTCCATGCGTTTTCCACGACTTCAGAAAAGAATCTGGCAAGCGCGGATGCCGGTGCATTTGTGACGCGATATGATTTGGGCAAGCGCCATGGGCTCGGTACGGATGCCGTGATTGCTGCGAATTACCTTTGGAATTTGGAGGCGCGTCGCGCGATGGCGGAGCTCTTGGATCGCATCAAGCCGGACGTGGTGCATTTGCACAATATCTACAACCATCTTTCGACCTCGGTTTTGGCGCCCATTCGAAAACGAGGGATCCGCTGCGTCCAGACGTTGCATGATTATAAAGTGGTCGGATGCGCGAACTACAAAATGTACACGCAAGGTGCACCCTGTGAACGGTGTAAAACGGGAGATTATCGCAATGTCGTGCGGTATCGGTGCGTAAACGAAGCGCTTCTGCCAAATGTCCTTGCTGCGTTGGAGATGGGGCTCGCAAAAACGCGTCTTTCCTATGAAAAAACGGTGCAGACGTTTTTGTGTCCTTCAAAGTTCATGCGTGAAAAGATGGAGGATTGGGGACAGCCGCCGGGAAAACTCACCTATGCGCCAAATCCTACGGCGTTTCCTGCGGCTCCTGCGCCACGCGGAGGGGGGTATGTGCTGTATGCCGGACGATTGTCTGCCGAAAAAGGACTTCGATCGTTTGTGGAAGCGGCGGCGCGGATTCCAGAATTGCCGGTAAAGTTCGTTGGACGTGGACCGGAAGAATCTGCATTACGCACACTTGCGGACCAATTAGGCGCCACGAATCTTGAGTTTGTGGGATTTCTTCCGCCGGCGGAATTAGCTCGCGTGCGTGCGCGTGCCGAGGCGGTGCTCCTGCCAACGCTCATGTACGAAAACTGCAGCGGATCTCTCCTTGAGGCGATGGCGGACGGGATCCCTTGTCTTGCCACACGGATTGGAGGGAATCCGGAGCTTGTGACAGATGGCGAGAACGGGTATTTGGTGACGCCTGGTGATGTTGATGATTGGGTGCGCAACCTGCGCCGGTTTTTAGCTGCGCCCAAAGAGGTGCGTGATGCGATGGGGCGCGAAGGACGCGCACGGATTCACGAACGCCATACCTGGGAGGCGCATCTCCGAACAGTCCTGGAGGCGTATCATGTTACGACGTAATCAACATCGCATCGCCAAAACTGTAAAAGCGGTATCCCTGATCGATCGCGTGTTGGTAGGTGTTTAGGGTGCGTTCACGGCCGGCAAATGCGGACACGAGCACGAGGAGGGTGGATTTTGGGAGGTGGAAATTAGTGATGAGCGCATCAAAGGAAGTGAAAGTGTGTCCAGGGGTAATGAAGAGCCGTGTGTATCCCGAAAACGGGGTTCCACAGGCGCTTTCCAGCGCGCGTACCGTGGTCGTTCCGACCGCGATGACGCGTCCGCCTCGTGCCCGCGTTGCGGTGATCGCATCCAATGTTTCTTGTGAAACGTGCGCCCATTCTTCGTGCATCACGTGCGCTTCCAGTGTGTCTGTTTTCATGGGGCGGAAGGTGCCAAGTCCTACGTGCAACGTCACAAACACGCGCTGGACGCCGCGTTTTTCTAGGGTATCCAAGAGCGCAGGGGTAAAATGCAGCCCCGCCGTTGGGGCTGCCACGCTTCCTGTTGTTTTTGCGTAGGCTGTTTGGTAGGCGTTCAGATCGGTCCCTTGCTCGACGTAGGGCGGGGTCGGGACCTCGCCATAGGTGTCACATACCGCGAACATCGCGTCTGCAGAGCGATGCGTCTCAAGCACACAGGTTCCGTCGGATCGTTTTTCGTGAAGGGTGACCGTCGTTCCGTCTGCCAAGACGAGGGTGTCTTCGGGTGAGAGTTTTCGTGCGGGTTGCAGCAACGCGATCCACTGCGTCGTGTGTTCGACGGGTCGCAAGAGAAACACCTCGAACGTTGTGGTTTCGCGGGTCGCGTGGAGACGGGCCTTAAACACCTTGCTATCATTAAAAACCAGCAAATCGCCCGGCGACAAAAGGTCTGGAAGATCTGCGATGGTACGGTCTTGCAGGACATCCGTCTTGCGATTCATAACCAAAAGCCGAGCAGATTCTCGTGGATTTGCAGGATTTTGCGCAATGCGCTCGGTTGGGAGATAATAGTCAAATGCAGAGGTGTCCATACGGATTGCCAGAATGGTCTGACTAGGGTAAAGATTTTTTCCATGAAACTCAATTGGCTGAAGAATAAATGGGTGATCGGAGCGGTCGTCCTTGCGGTCGGCGGGTACTTGGTGTTTGGCCGAGGAGGCGAGACGCCTGTCACCTATGAAACCGAGGCGGTGAAGCGCGGCGACGTGATTCAGACCGTCGAGGTGACAGGAGAAATGAAGCCGGATGCGCGCATTACGCTGGCGTTTCAAACGGCCGGGACGCTGGAACGGGTCCAGGCGAAAGTTGGCGATCGCGTGAAAAAGGGGGATTTGCTTGCAGAACTGGATGCGGGAGATTTGGGGTTCCAGGCGCGTCGTGCGGAGGCGGCGCTTGCCATTGCGCGTGCGAATTTGGCAGCACGGTTAGCGGGAGAGACCAAGGAATCCGTGGCTATCACGCAGGCGTCCGTGGATCAGGCAAAGGCGAATGTGGAGAAGGCGGAAACCGATCTGGATATCACGAAGCAGACGGTGGAGGATGAATACCGCGTTGCGGAAATCGCCCTTGGAACGGCGCGGCTGAATCTTCAGAATGGGCAGCTGTCCACGGGGAAAGGGGTGAAGGATGCGCAAGAATCTCTCAAGAACACGCTTGTGACAGCCGTCGGCGCGATGCAGAACGCCTTGTTTGATACGGACCTGTTGCTTGGGGTGGATAACGGTCCTGCAAACGATGGATTTGAGGCGGTGCTTGGCATTACGGATACCGGGGCGCTCCTGCAAGCAAAAACGTTGTACGGCGAGGCAAAAGCGGCGCGTGTGACGGCAGATGCGGCGGTGAAGTCGCTTGGTTCGGCGCCGACAGTTGAGACGTTGCGTTCCGTAGGGGCGACGGTGCAGGCATCGCTTGCCAAGAACCAGCAGTCTGTGGAGCAGGCGTTGCGTGTGCTCGCAGCGTCCGTGAACAATAGCGTGTTGACCTTGAACGAGCAGGCGAGCCGAAAAACAACCCTCGAGGGGCATCGCACGAACATGGGGGCGCAGGTTGCGAACGTCACGGCAGGGATCCAGGCGCTCACGACGGCGCAATTGAAAGATTCAAGCGATCTTTCGACGCTAGAAAATGCCGTGAAGACCGCAGAACAAAACCTTCAGATCGCGAACGCCAATCGGACGACGAAGGTTAAAACCGCGGAAACGAATTTGGCGATTCAGCGTGCCGCGCTTTCGTCTGCGGAGGCTTCCCTCGCGCTCAAGATCGCGCCACCGCGTTCGGTGGACGTCGCTTCGCTGCGTGCGCAGGTGCAGGATGCGGAAGTGGCATTTGCGCAGGCGCAGGATCGCATCAACGATGCACGTATTTTTGCCCCCGTGGATGGCATTGTGGCGGACATCGGACCGGAATTGGGCGAACAGGTCGCACCCAACGCCATGGCGGTTGTGCTTGTGAACGCGGATCAGTACACGGTGGAAGCGCTTGTGCCTGAGGCGGACATCGCCCGTGTCGAGCCGGGTCAGCCCGTTCAGGTGACGTTGGATGCGTATGGGGATGACGTGAAATTTACGGGGAAGGTGATCGCCGAAAATCCAGACCAAACCAAGGTGCAGGATGCGATCTACTACAAGACGTATGTCACCATTGATCCGTCTGGGCGCGACGTGAAGCCTGGGATGACGGCGAACCTGACCGTGGAGACGGGGCGTAAAGAAAACGCGCTCTACATCCCGAGCCGCGCCATCCGTGGAAGGAACGGCACGCGCGCGATCCGTGTCTTGGAGGGGGATCGAGCCATTGAGATTCAGATCGAAGTAGGGCTCCGCGGAGATGAAGGGCGTGTCGAGGTCACGAAGGGGGTGAATGAAGGTCAGCTTGTGATTACCGGAGAGTCAGCAACGCCGTAACCGTTTGGTCTCATGAAAAAGGCGATGATTGAGGTGAAAAATCTGACGAAAGCCTATGTGAACGAAGGGGTGGAAACCCCGGTGCTCCATGGGCTTTCGTTTACGATTCCGGAAGGGCAGTTTGTATCGATCATGGGGCCATCCGGATCGGGAAAGTCGACCCTCATGCACATTCTTGGGTTTTTGGATGCGCTTTCCGGTGGAGAGTATTTGTTTAACGGCCGCAACGTTTCATCTCTTTCGGAGGATGAATTGGCACGTACCCGTGGCGAAAGCGTGGGGTTTATCTTTCAGGCGTTTAACCTGCTTCCAAAGACGTCTGTGCTGGAAAACGTGAAGTTGCCGTTGCTGTACTCCAATGTTCCCGCATCAAAACGTGATGCGATGGCGAAAGAGGCGATCGAGATCGTAGGGCTTGGACATCGCATGAACAATCTTTCCAACCAGCTTTCCGGTGGAGAACGTCAACGTGTGGCGATTGCGCGTGCGCTTGTCCGGAAGCCACCCGTCATTTTTGCCGATGAACCAACGGGGAACTTGGATTCCAAATCCGGAGCGATCGTGATGGATACGTTGTGGACGTTGAACCATGATTACGGCCACACCATCATCTTGGTGACGCACGAAACGTACACTGCGGAATATTCTGAACGCGTGTTGCGTTTGAAGGACGGTTTATTGGTTGCGGATGAACCGATGCCGCATCGTCGGGCAACGGCAAACGGAAAAGAGCTCAAATAACATGCGATTGCGCGACCTTGTTTCGAGCGCTCTTCAGAGTCTTCGGCGAACGAAGGGGAGAAGTGCGCTCACCATGCTCGGCATCATCATCGGGATCATGTCGGTGATCTTGGTGTTGTCGATCGGGGAGTCTGCGCAGAGGTTTATTTTGGGGCAGATTCAGTCGTTTGGGTCGGATCTGGTCATCATCCTTAACGGGCCGCCGCAAGGGGATGGGGTCCCGTCTGCGTTTACCACAGAATCGCTGACGATTCGTGATTTGAAGGCGCTTCGTACCAAGGAATGGGTGCGTGCCATCATCGGGGCGGTTGAGCAAAACGATGAGGTGCAGGCGAATGGTCAGATTACGCGAGTAAAAGTGACGGGAACGACCCCGGATGAGATCGTGTTTTATGAACTGGAGCCGGAACGCGGGGTGTTCTTGCAGTGGGAAGACGTGGATGAACGATCGAAGGTCGCTGTGCTTGGATATGAAGTGGCGGTGACGTTATTTGGACAGACGGATCCATTGGGTCAGGTGGTCCGCATTAACCGGCAGAACTTTCGGGTGGTCGGGGTGATGCCACGTTCGGGGACGCGCGGGTTTGAGAACATCGACAAGAACGTCTACATCCCCGTTAGTTCGGCGCAGGATCTCTACAATCGAAAGTATTTGATGGCGATGACTTTTAAGTCCGCTATCCCTGTTGGAGAGGCGATTTGGCGCGTCCGGGATGAATTGCGTGATTTACACAACATTTCTCTTGGGGATGAAGATGATTTTAATGTCCAAACCCAAGAGGATTTCGTTAAAAGCGCCTCCGAAATTACCAATATTCTTCAGATTTTGCTGACCTCTATCGCCGCGATCTCGCTTTTGGTGGGAGGGATTGGGATCATGAACATCATGTACGTCACGGTGACAGAACGGACGCGTGAGATTGGACTCAGAAAATCCATCGGGGCCACCAACAATGACATTCGCGGGCAGTTCATCGTGGAGGCGATGACGCTGACCTCCATCGGTGGCGTTGTTGGGATCACGCTTGGCGTGTTCTTTACCTGGCTTGCGATTCAAGGGATTTCGACCGTCCAAACGGGCTGGACGTTTCAGGTTTCTACGCGCGGCGTCGTGCTTGGGCTTGTCGTTTCCGCCGTGATCGGGCTTGTGTTCGGGTATTTCCCTGCACGTCGTGCCGCCCTGCTTAATCCCATTGAGGCACTTCGTCGCGAGTAATATGCGTTTCCGGGATTTACTTCATGTTTCTCTAGGAAACATTCTCCGCACGCGCGGACGAGCGTTGCTCACCACGCTCGGGATTGTGATTGGGATCGCTTCGGTGATTTTGATGGTGGCGATCGGCGAGGCTGCGGAAAAGTATTTGTTGTCCCAGGTGGCATCGTTTGGACCGGATGTGTTGTTTGTGGCGAATGGAAGCGGGGCGGATGAACAGCGGGGTCCGCCGAATTTACTGCAAAAACAGTCGCTGACCGAGCGCGATTATCGCGAATTGCATCGCAAGCCTTGGGTGCGTCACGCGAATGCGACCGTTATTTTGTCGGATATCGTGACCTACGAATCGGAGACGTTGTTCGGACAGATTTACGGGTCGACGCCGGATGAAATCGCTATTTTTCCGTCAGGCGTTCTGCACGGAAGATTTCTGTTAGAAGAGGATATCGACGCGGAGTCTCGTGTCGTGGTGCTGGGACTTGAGGTGGCGCGGCGCTTGTTTGGTGATCCTGATGAGGCGGTGGGAAAATTGATCAAAATAAAGCGGCAAAATTATCGCGTGGTAGGGGTCATGCAGAAAGCCGGGACCCGGTTTTTTACGAAGTTGGATGACGTGCTGTACGTCCCATTTACGACAGCGATGCGGCAGTATAATCGCAACCGATTGAATTTCATCTCCGTGCTTCCGGAAGGGATTTCGCCCGCTCGTGCCAAAGAGGAGATTCGATTGGTGCTGCGCGACACGCATCGGCTGGATAATCCGACCGGGGATCTGGCAAAGGACGATTTTCAGGTGAATTCGCAAGAAGATGCAGCCCGAAATGCGAATACGATCGGACAGATTTTGCAGATTTTGCTCGGGTCTGTCGCGGCTATTTCGCTTGTTGTTGGGGGGATCGGAATCATGAACATCATGTATGTGACGGTGACCGAACGCACGTCGGAAATCGGTTTGCGTAAATCTATCGGCGCGCGGCAACGGGACGTGTTGGGGCAGTTTCTTGCCGAGGCGGTCGTGCTTACGGTCGTCGGCGGGATTCTTGGGATTCTGTTCGGTGTGGCCTGTTCTGCACTTGCGATTCAAATTATCTCGCGGTTTCAAGATGGATGGTCGTTTGTGATGCCGTGGAACGGGATGATGGTCGCGTTTGGTGTTTCTGCCGCGATTGGGATTGTCTTTGGATTTTTTCCTGCGCGCAAAGCCGCACGCCTGAACCCGATCGAGGCGCTCCGGTATGAGTAATGGGTTCCCGAATATGGTATTCTGAAGAAGATATGTCCCGCGAAACGGCATCGAAGGTGCCAGAGCGACAAGAGCGTGATCGAGCGGATCTGTGGCGTGAAGCGTTAACGAATCTAGAAAAAGCTTCTCCAGAAGCGAAGCAGGATTCTGTCATCCAGGAAGTCGTGAAAGAGAATGTGTACGCGAGGTTGTATGTCATCTGGGGTGCTCCTGCTGCTCAAGAGCTTGGCCAAGCGTATGGGATTCCAAAAGAGGCACTTGTCCCGGAGGCACTTCGTTGTGCAAAGAAAATGCTGCAGGAGGGGCGTATCTATGGCGTATTCCCACTACGAGATGCATTTGGTTTTTCAAATGTATTCCTAGCGCCGTTTGCGGAAGAAGGGGTGCGTGCGGCGTTAAAGGATGGAGCTATCCAATTTGCGGATCGAATCCGACAGGAATTCAGTGTTTCAGAGGAGGTGTATATGATGGCGGGTCAGGAGGCTGTTCGGTCAGCGATGAAAAAAGGGGATTGGGAGAACGCTCAAGTCCTTCAAGCGCGATTTCGGATCCCTGAGGCAGAATTCGCAGCATTAGCAGAAGAAGGGGCGTGCGCGGCAATGCGTGCAGGACGAGTGTCGGATGCGGAAGCAATGAGCGAAGTCTATAGCATTCCTTACCGGGCGTTGAGGCAGGAGGCAAAAACGGGCGCGCAACAGTCAATTCGTGTTGGGGCATTACGTGGCGCAATTCGAATACGCGATGACTATGAGGTGCCTGAGGATGCGCTGAAACAGGCTGCTTCCGAAGGGGCGGTGACCTTACTTCGAAGTCTTCAGTTTGAGAGAGCCAAGGAATTCCGCGAGTATTTTTCTTTCACGGAGGCGGAGTTTCATGCTGCGGTGATCGAGGCGATAAAAAGGGAGCTACGCGAGGGATGGATAACGAGCGCATCGAAGCTTCGCGAGCGTTATTCTGTACGGGACGAGGAGCTGACCGCCCTCGCTTCAGCGGAGATGGAGCGTTTGCTTCTCGAGGAGGAGGATCCATTGGGCGCGTTTCATTTTGGCGTAC
Organism: Patescibacteria group bacterium; assembly: GCA_022843095.1. Lineage (GTDB taxonomy): Bacteria > Patescibacteriota > Patescibacteriia > 2-12-FULL-60-25 > 2-12-FULL-60-25 > JALHOH01. The sequence continues at coordinate 451,121 of JALHOH010000002.1, read as the reverse complement.
TTTCTGGACAGAGTGCGGAACAGCTCGAATCCGAAGGGGCGTACGCCATTCAGCAACTCCTCTCCTCCCAAAAGGTTGCCGAAGCGCTTCGGACAATACGCCTTTTTTTTGGAGGAGATCGTGCGCGAATAAGTGGCGAATTTATTGAGGCAGACGAGGATCATCGGATCAATAATGCGTTTACAAGAGCGCTTCAAGGGCGAGATTTTACCCTCGCGCTTGATATTCTTCTAACATGCGTAGATCCAGATCCAGGAACGAGAGAGGCGCTCGGTTCTTTTGATTTCACCCTTCTGCCGCTTGCGGAAGGGTTACTTCAAGAAAAGCGTGTTGTGGATCTGATCCCACTTTTCCTCCGTTTTAAGGCAGATCCTTGGTTTCGTGAATATGTGTGGGGAACGCTCATGGAGGTGCCGGCCTATCGAGCTACGGTGGCGGAGTTCCAGAAAGACTTTTCTCTGTGGTCAGAGGTGTTTAACTAACGACGTACATGGCCTCTTGGGTTGGTGTCTTGGTGTTAGTGGTTTTGTGGAGTGTTTTAGGCGTGCTTGCGTTTTGGTTCATGGGAGGTGGGAAGGGCGCGCCGTTTTTGCCGGTTCGGCAGAAGGACATCCGGGATTTTTTATCGTTGGTTCCCGTAGGGGAGGCGGATGTGGTCGTGGATATGGGATGCGGAGATGGACGCGTGCTGTGTGCCGCGGCAGAACGGGGCGCGCGAGTTGTTGGGTATGAAGTAAATCCCATTTTGGCGGGGATTGCGCGATGGCGGTTGCGACGGTTCGGGGATCGCGCCGTGGTCTATCGACGCAATTTTTTTGATGCAAATTTGCAAGAGGCGACGATCGTGACGGCGTTTGCGCTTGGGACGATCATGCCGAAGATCGTGGATCTGTTGGATGTCACGACACAAAAGCATGTGACCTTCGTTTCGTTTGTGTTTCGTGCCCCGCGTTGGCGAGAGATCGGATCCAAAGGGCAGGTACGCGTGTATACGCGACCGTCGTAAGTATGTGGATTGATTTGCTCCAATTGTTGGTGATTCTTGGCGCGCTGGGACTATTTGCGCGGTATTTTGTGGGGGTTGGAATTGGGGCACCGTATCTTCCGGTGCGAACGCGGGATTTAGCGGATGCGCTTGTGCTCGCAGAAATCGGCCCGGAAGACGTGGTTGTGGATTTAGGGTCCGGGGACGGAAAGGTACTGGTCGCGGCTGCGGCGCGGGGTGCGCGTGTGATCGGGTACGAGCTGAACCCGATATTAGTGTGGATTTCGCGTTATCGACTTCGACGATTTGGAGATCGGGCGCGGGTTGTGCGTCAGGATTTTCGGACGGGGTTTCTGGATGCCCCTAGCGTCATTTTTTCGTTTCAGCTGACCGGTATGATGCCCGGGATCGCGCTGCAATGGGAGCGGGAAGGGCGTCCGGGATCGCGGCTTGTGACGGTGGCGTTTCCGTTGCCAAATCGTGTGCCGGATGCGGAACGGGGCGCGGCGTTTTTGTATCGAAAACCGTTGTCTTGACGAAGCGGATCCACCATCCTATATTGGAATTAGCACTCAATTTAGGCGAGTGCCAATGCCATGGAACCGCGTTTGTTACAACTCCTGCGTATCGTGGTAGATGAGCATGTGGCGACCGCTGAGCCGGTCGGATCGCAAACGCTTGTCGAACGGTACAAGCTGGAGGTAAGCCCAGCGACCGTACGCAATTGGTTTGCGGAGCTTGATGCTGCCGGATTGATTATCCAGCCCCATACCTCCGGCGGGCGCGTGCCAACCGAGGCGGGATATCGCACCTACATCGACCATTTTCTTCCGCAAAAACCCCTCGCGAAACGAGAACGAGAGCTACTGGCACAGGCGGCCAGCCTTCCAACCGAGGACGGAAAGCGGCTCAAGGCCTTGGCAAAAGTGCTTTCCGAATTTGCCGGAACCTCCGCATTTGCCGGGACCAACGAGGCAGACACCTTTTATACGGGCCTTTCGCAGCTGTTTGGAAACCCAGAGTTCCGCGACTGGCAACGCGTCGTCTCGCTTACCGAGGTGCTGGATCGGATGGATGACGTCTTGAATCGGTTGCGTCACGCGCGAGAACCCGGCGTTCGGATCTTGATCGGGTCCGCCTGTCCGTTTGGAAGCGGGTGCAGTGCGGTTCTGATCGCGCCACCTTCGGGTGGACTGGTCGGGATGTTGGCGCCAATGCGGATGGACTACGGATACGCGTATCAATTGCTCACGGCGGCTCATGAACTTCTTTCGTAACCAATTTCCTATGGATGAACACACGCATGATCCAGTAACGGACGCAGACACATCACACGTCGATGCGACGACCGCATGTGCCAAATGCCCGGAGTATCTGGAGGGATGGAAGCGCGCGCAAGCGGACTATCAAAACCTTCGACGGGAAATGGACCGCGATCGCTCGGAATACACGCGCTACGCGAACCAGCGGTTGTTAGAAGAATTGCTTCCCGCCATCGATCAATACGCGCTTGCGTTAAAGCACGTCCCAGAGGTCGCGACCCTTCCCGATGATGTGCGTAAGATTTGGGACAACTGGTTGGTGGGGGTTCGGGGGGTCGGCATGCTCTGGGAACAGGCGGCAAAGCAGGTCGGGTTGCAACGCGTCACGGCAGAGGGGGCGTTCAATCCGGCAGAGCATGAGGCGGTCAGTGAAGAAGCGGCGGATGGCATGGCCTCGGGTACGATTCTTCGCGTGATCCAGGACGGATGGAAGCTGCACGAAAAGGTGCTTCGTCCGGCGAAAGTTGTGGTCGCAAAATAACACCTACTCATTCTTTTCAACGAAGATATGTCACTCATCAAATGGTCTCCGTTTTTCTTTGAACCGTTCGATGGCATGGAAAAAACCTTTGAAGAAATGAATGCGCTCATGCCGCGCGGACAGGGGAATATCGTGCCACCGATCGACATGTACGAAACCAAAGACGCAGTGGTGGTGGAAACGCCGCTTGCCGGAGTTGATCCGTCGAAGGTGGAGATCTCGATCGAAAATGGGATGTTGACCATCAAAGGAACGATGGAGCGCAAGACCGAAGTGGAGGACAAGAATTATTATCGCAAAGAGATGCGTTCCGGCTCGATTTTTCGCCAGGTGGCCCTTCCGGCGCGTGTCGAAGAGGGGAAGGCGGAAGCAAGCTGTGACAATGGGATCTTGAAGATCCTGATGCCAAAGGTGGAACCAAAGAAACCCATTAAAGTGGAGGTGAAGAAGAAATAACTTTATGCCAAAGATTCTCGGAATTGACTTGGGAACGACCAACTCGTGTGTGGCGGTGGTGGAAGGTGGGCAGCCGAAGGTGTTGGAAAACGCCGAAGGGGCACGCACGACGCCATCGGTTGTCGCGGTGACAAAGGCGGGTGAACGATTGACGGGACAGGTGGCAAAGCGCCAGTCCGTCGTGAATCCGGAAAACACGATTTTTAGCGCCAAGCGTTTGATTGGGCGCCGATTTGATGACGCCGAGGTGCAACGCGATCGGAAGTGGCTTCCGTATCAAACCTCGCAAAAGGGGGAGGGGATCCGTATTGCCATGGGTGGAAAAGATTATGCGCCGGAAGAAATCTCGGCCATGGTGTTGCAGAAACTCAAGGCGGATGCGGAAGCGCGCTTGGGTGAAACGGTGACCGAAGCGGTGATCACGGTGCCGGCGTATTTTGATGACTCACAACGCCAGGCGACCAAGATCGCCGGAGAAATCGCGGGGTTGAACGTGCGCCGCATCATCAATGAACCGACGGCTGCCGCGCTTGCATACGGCTTTGATCGCAAGAAGGACGAAAAAATCGTGGTGTATGACTTGGGAGGTGGGACGTTTGACGTCTCCGTTCTTGAGGTCGCGTACGATGCAGCCACGGAGCAGAATACGATCGAAGTGCGCGCGACGAACGGGGATACGCACTTGGGTGGCGACGACTTTGACCAGACGATCATCCAATGGATCATCGAGGAGTTCAAAAAGGCGGAAGGGATGGATTTGAGCAAGGATCCGCTCGCACTCCAGCGCATCAAGGAATCGGCGGAAAAGGCGAAGATCGAACTTTCCAGCGCCGTTGAAACGGAAATCAGCCAGATGTTTATCACGGCGGATGCGAACGGGCCCAAGCACCTCCAGATGAAACTGTCTCGCGCAAAATTGGAGCAGTTGGTGGGGGGTTTGGTCGAGAAAACGCTTGAACCGTGCAAGAAGGCGCTTGCGGACGCGAAGCTCACGGTGAACGACATCCATGAGGTGATCATGGTGGGTGGGATGACGCGCATGCCGCTCGTCATCCAGACGGTGGAAAAGTTTTTTGGCAAAAAGCCGAATGCGAGCGTGAACCCAGACGAAGTGGTCGCGGTTGGTGCGGCCATTCAGGCCGGAAACTTGCAGGGCGACATTAAGGGTGAATTGCTGTTGTTGGATGTGACGCCGCTTTCGTTGGGTTTGGAAACGCTGGGAAGCGTCATGACCAAGCTTATCGAACGCAACACCACGGTGCCTACGTCCAAGTCGCAGATTTTCTCGACGGCAGCAGATGGCCAGACGTCTGTGGAGATTCATGTCCTGCAAGGGGAGCGCGACATGGCGGGCGATAACCGTTCGCTTGGGAAGTTCACGTTGTCCGGGATTCCGCCGGCTCCGCGCGGCGTGCCGCAGGTCGAGGTGACGTTCGATATCGATGCGAACGGGATCTTGAATGTGAAGGCAAAAGATAAGGCCTCTGGTAAAGAGCAGCAGATCACGATCACGGCCTCGACGAACCTGTCCAAGGACGAGGTGGAACGGATGCGCAAGGATGCGGAAGCGCACGCCGAGGAAGACAAGAAGCGTCGTGAATCCGTGGAGGTCAAGAACATGGCGGAAACCATGATCTACACCACCGAAAAGATGCTGAAAGAAAACGAGGCGAAGGTGAAGCCGGAAGACAAGGCGGCGATCGACGCCAAAATCGAGGCGTTGAAGAAGATCAAAGACGGCGATGATTTGGAGGCGATCAAGAAGGCCGGAGACGAGCTCGCGACCGAAGCACAGCGCGTGGGCGCGACGCTCTACCAGGATCGTCCAGAAGCCGAAATGAATGGGGATGCGCAGAAGCCGGAGGGAGAACCGGGAGCCTCGACGAACTAACCGAACGTCATGTCCACCATCGATATCAAGGCGCCGGAAGGCGCGCTCGCGGGGAAATACGCGAACATGATGCAGGTCACGCACACCTCGGAAGAGTTTGTGTTGGACTTCATGTCCGCGTTTCCCCCGGGCGGGGAGCTTGTGTCGCGATTGATCGTGAGTCCGCGCCACATGAAACGTATTTTTCGCGCGCTCGGCGAAAACATCGCACGTTACGAACAGCAGCACGGCACGATCCAAGAAGCGAGCGAGCCAAAGATGTTGGGATAACGCCATTCCATGCCCAAAGACTATTACGCCATCCTCGGCGTCCAGAAGGGCGCATCCGCGGATGAATTGAAGAAAGCGTTTCGGCGATTAGCGCACGAACATCACCCGGATAAAGGCGGCGACCCGGCTAAATTTAAGGATGTCAACGAGGCGTATCAGGTGTTGGGCGATCCGGAAAAGCGCAAGATGTACGATCAATTCGGCTCTGCGGCATTTGAGCAGGGCGGAATGGGCGGCGGTCCGGGTGGATTCGGGGGGTTTGGTGGCGGGGGGTTTGGATTTGATTTTAGCCAAGGGTTTCAAGGCGCCGGCTTTGAGGATTTGGGCGACATGCTGGGCGAGATGTTCGGATTTGGCGGAGGCGGAAGCGGACGTGGCAAGCAGGCGCGCGGCCAAAGTATTGAGATGGACGTCGAACTCACGTTCAAGGAGGCGGCGTTTGGGGTGGAGAAAGAGGTAAAGTTATACAAGCCTTCCACTTGTAACACCTGTAAGGGAAATGGCGCAGAACCTGGATCTTCGCTTGGAACCTGTCGGGTATGCCACGGCCAAGGTCGTGTGCAGCAGGCGCAGCGCACCATGTTTGGGACGATTCAAGTGGCGACCACCTGTGGGACCTGTCACGGGACCGGGAAGATTCCAGAAAAGCCCTGTCATACCTGCAAAGGAAATGGGGTTGAGCGACGGGAAGAGACGTTGCGTGTTCGGATTCCTGCCGGGATGGAAAGCGGCCAGGGGCTTGAGGTTGAAGGGGCGGGAGAGGCGGCGCCGCATGGAGGGCGTCCCGGGAACTTGATCTTGCGGGTGCGCGTGAAACCGGATCCGTATCTCACGCGTGATGGTCATGACATTCGATCCACCGTGACCGTGCCGTTTTCGTTGCTTGCCCTTGGCGGAACGGTGGTGGTCGAAACGCTGGATGGAAAAGAAACGATCGGGATTGGGGAGGCGACACAGCCCGGAACCGTGATGACGCTTCGTGGGAAGGGGATTTTGTACGGCCGTGGCGGACGCGGAAATCACTATCTGACGATCACGGCGGAGATGCCAAAAAAGCTCTCACGCGAACAACGAGAGCTTCTGCAATCGCTCAAAGAACAGGGGATGTAACCAATCGGTGGCGGATGAATACAAAAACAGCTCGTGCTACACTGATCGGGTGAACACCTTGCTCGCGTGGTTGTCTGCGCAAGGGATCCCGGTCAGTTGGGACGGGCTGTTTTTATCATTCGTGTGTTTGCTTGGAACCGGCGTTGGCTTGGCGGTCGGGCGCGATCGGATGGCGCTTATGTCGCTTACCTCCTACGTCGCCTACGCCGTTGTGACGTCGACACCGCTCCTTGGAATTGTCGCGCAATACGCAGGAGCGGATGGATCGCCAGCCCTTCGGATCGGTTGGTTCGGCGGATTTTTTGCGCTCGTCATGGTGTTGTTATTGCGGAGTCCCGTGGCGCAGGCATTTATGCCATCCAAGGGGCCGCTTTTTGAACGCGCGTTGAATGGATTGTTGTGCGCTGGGTTATTGGTGGTCATGGCGATCGTGCTTCTTCCGCCAGCCTACACCGCAGGCATTGGTCCGTTGACGAAGAACATTTTTGCCGATCCGATTGGTCGATCCTTTTGGTTTTTGATGCCGATCGTTGGGTTTGTCTTGTTTGGTCGTGATGCGGGAATGACGATCGATTTGGATGACAGCGGGGAGGGGTGATGGCTGTTTCAGGTTAGACAGCCGGAATATGGGTCGGTACCATGGCGGAACCATGTTACGTATTTGGAACACGCGCCACCGCGCCTTGGAGGAATTTGCCTCGGTTACGCCGGGAAAGGTTGGGCTGTATAACTGCGGCCCGACCGTTTATAACCCGGTGACGATCGGGAATTTGCGTGCCTATACCTTTGTCGACGTCCTAAAGCGGACGTTGCAGGTGTTGGGATATGAGGTGCGCCACGTGATGAACATCACGGACGTCGGTCATTTGGTCGGCGACGGCGACGTGGGCGAAGACAAGATGGAACGTGAGGCGAAACGCCAAGGGCAGACGGCGTGGGACATTGCTCGGATGTACGAAGCGCGCGCGCTTGCGGATGAGGCGCGGTTGAATATTCTTCCGCCGGATGTGCTGCCCCGCGCAACCGAGCATGTGGCCGAACAAATCGCACTCGTCCAGGCGCTGGAAGCGGCCGGATTTACGTATCGTGCCGCGGATGGAATCTATTTTGACACGGCCAAGTTCCCAGCCTATGGATCGCTTTCCGGGCAAAAATTGGAGGAAAAGGCAGAAGGAGCGCGTGTCGCGATTCGCGAGGATAAGCGGAATCCCACGGATTTTGCGCTGTGGAAATTTAGTCCAACCGATGGAACCAAGCGGCAGATGGAGTGGGAAAGTCCCTGGGGCATCGGGTTTCCTGGGTGGCACATCGAATGCTCTGCCATGTCCGTGAAGTATTTGGGGCAGCCGTTTGATATCCATGCAGGTGGCATGGATTTGATCCCGGTGCACCATGAAAACGAAATTGCGCAATCCGAGGCGATTCAAGGGACACCTTTGGCGCGCTATTGGATGCATAACGAGTTTTTGACGGTGGATGGTCGACGCATGGGGAAATCCGAGGGAAACGCCTACACGTTGGATGATCTGATGGCGCGTGGGCATGATCCGCTCGCGTTCCGCTACCTCTGCTTGAATGCGCACTATCGGTCGAAGCTGAATTTTACGTGGGAAGGGGTTGCTGGAGCGGAATCCGCGTTGCAGCACCTGCGACAACTCGCGCGTGCGTTGCCGTCTTCAGGCGAACCGAATCCAGAAGCGGTTTCGGCTTGGCGGACACGCTTTATCCAAGCGCTGGAGGACGACGTGAATACGCCGGCGGTACTTGCCGTTGTTTGGGAGTGCTTGAAATCAGAGGCGGATCCCGTGGTAAAAGCGGCGTTGCTGCGCGAGATGGATCAGGTGCTGGGGTTGGGTGTTGCCGAATTGATCGGCGTTCCGTTCGGTGCCCCGGCAGAGGTTGTGGCGCTGGCGGAAGAACGTGTGGTTGTCCGCCAAGCAAAGGACTGGGCAGCGTCAGATCGGTTGCGGGATGCCATCGCGGAAAAAGGATGGAAGGTGGAAGATCGGAAGGATGGGGGATTTTCTTTGACGCCAATGTGATATACTGACGGCGAGACGTCCCATGGGTTTCTTGCCGTCGGTCGAAGAGGTGTCGTTGTCTCCGTCGACACCCCCCGCGCCAGAGCAGCCGGCGCCGTCTTTGGCGTTGGGACAAGAAGATAGCTCGCAGATCACCCAGGATAAGCGTGCCTTTGAAGCGATTCAGCAACAGGAGGCACAGGAACATTTTTTAGGAACTCGTGCGGCAGAGACTCCGGATGTGCAGGTGCAAACGCAGGCAGAAGCGCAGCCTGCTGCCGCTCCGGTGGTTCAGGCGGCGGTGCAGGATAAAGACGAAGTGACGAAAAAAATTGAAACGCTGCTCGAGGAGGGGATGAAGGAGGTGTTTCAGGATATGCCGCCCGAAGCGCGGGCGCGTTTTCAGAAAAAAGGGGAAGAAGTTGCCGAAGAAATTGGGGTGATGGTCAAAGGGTTCAAGGTGAAGGTGAAGTTGGTACTTGAACTCGTTCGATCCTGGTTTCTTACCATTCCCGGGGTGAACAAGTACTTTTTAGAGCAAGAGGCGAAGATCAAAACGGATAGCGTCCTGTCGTACGCCAAGGACTATCGGCAGTCCAAAGAAAACGCCGTGTAACCGCATGACCCCCTTCTTTTTGTTCCAATTCGACGTTGCGACGCCAGAGGTATCGCAGGCGCTTGAAATTGTTCCGGCGGTGCGGAGCATGCTTGGAGATCCGATCGTGCTCTTGGTGCTTGCGCTTCTCGGGTTTTTTGTTGGGGTGTGGATCACTCTGCTCGTGATCCGTGCGTTGGTTCAGCGTCGCGTCCGGACGCGTCTTGCATTTGATCAGAAGGTATTGCTCGTGAAGGTGCCGAAAGAGCTCAAAAAAGACGATAACGCCACGGAAAAATCGCAGCAGCAAATTCAGGAGCTGATTGGCCATGCGGAAACGTTGTTTCAAACGATTGGGTCTCTAAAATCCGAAAAAGGGTTGCAGACGTGGTTTTTGGGACGGCGGGAGTATCTGTCGTTTGAGATGGTGATCCATCGAGACAAGATTTCGTTTTACGTGGCGGTGCCGTCCAAATGGCAAGCGTTTGTCGAAGAGCAAATTCACGCCCAGTATCCGAACGCGCAAATCGAAGAGGTGTCCGACTACAACATTTTTAGCGCGCGCGGGGTGATTTTGGGGAGTTATCTGACGTTTCAGCGGCCCGGCTATTTTCCGATCAAAACCTACAAAAAGATGGAATCGGATTCGCTGAATGCAGTCACGAATGCACTGGCGAAGATTGAGCAAGGCGAAGGGGCGGCGATTCAATTCGTGTTGCGCAGTGCACGTCCGGGATGGCGTGCAGAAGGTTTGCGTATTGCAAAGGCGATGCAGCAGGGAAAGAAGCTGTCGGACGTGCAATCAAAAGGGATGTTTGGTGGGCTTGGAAAGGAGTTCAAGAAGTTTGCGGCCGGATCCAAGGACCCAAATAAGCCGGAAGACAGCTACCGACTTTCTCCACTGGAGGAAGAAATGGTGAAAGGGCTTGAAGAAAAGGCCTCCAAGGCTGGCGTGGATGTGAACGTGCGCGTGATGGTGGGGGCTAAAACGCCAGAGCGAGCGCAGCGGTATCTGAACGACATTATCAATGCGTTCGGGCAATTTAACGTGTTTGAATACGGCAACAAATGGGTGAAATCCATGCCGCGCTTTCAGAAGCGCATCATTCGCGATTTTATTTATCGTCTCTTCGACGAGCGCTACACGACCATTTTGAACGCGGAAGAAATGGCGACGCTCTTTCATTTTCCGTTGCCCTCCACCGAAACGCCGAAGATCAACTGGCTGCTTTCCCGCAAAGCATTGCCTCCGTCAAATCTGCCAAAAGAAGGGATTTTGCTTGGGATTTCTGAGTATCGTGGGACCAAGTACGACGTCCGCATGAAGCAGCAGGATCGACGTCGGCACATGTATGTAATCGGGAAATCCGGTTCCGGTAAATCCGTGTTTCAGGCTTCCCTCATCAAACAGGATATCGAAGCCGGACGCGGGGTGTGTGTCATTGATCCGCACGGAGATTTGGTGGATGAATGTTTGGAGTACGTGCCCAAGGAGCGAGCGGAAGATGTGATTTTGTTTGATCCGGCGGATTTTGAACGCCCGATTGGGATGAACATGTTGGAGTTTGATCCGCGCTATCCGCATTTGCGGACGTTCGTGATCAACGAAATGTTGAAGATTTTTGATAAATTGTACGACCTGAAAGCAACGGGTGGACCGATGTTCGAAACGTACATGCGCAACGCCATTTTGTTGCTCATGGATCACACGGAGTCCGGTTGTACGCTCATGGATATTCCGCGTGTGTTGGCGGACGAGGACTATCGCAATTTGAAGTTGAAACACGTCAAATCGCAAGAAGTCAGTGATTTTTGGACCAAGGAGGCGCTCAAGGCGGGCGGAGAATCGTCGCTTGCCAACATGGTGCCGTATATCACGTCCAAGCTCGCGTCGTTCATTTACAACGACTACATGCGTCCGATTATCGGTCAGCAAAAGAGCGCGTTTAACGTGTATGACGCCATGAATTCGCAGAAGATCATCTTGCTTAAGCTTTCCAAGGGGAAGATTGGGGACATGAACGCGTATTTGCTTGGGATGATCATGGTCGGAAAGATTTTGGATGGTGCGCTCAAGCGCGGGGACATGCGTCCGGAAGATCGAAAGGATTTTTACCTGTATATCGACGAATTCCAGAACTTTTTGACCGATTCGATCAACGCGATTTTGTCGGAAGCGCGTAAGTACGGGCTGAACCTCATTATTGCGCACCAGTTTATCGGGCAATTGGTGGGTTCGGGCGGGGACACCAAGATCCGCGATTCCATTTTTGGAAACGTGGGAAGCATGGTGAGCTTCCGTGTCGGTGTTGAGGATGCCGAGTTCTTGGAAAAAGAATATGCGCCGGTGTTTACGGCGTATGACTTGGTCAATGTGGAGGCGTTTACTTGCAACATGAAGCTTCTGATCGATAACACGGCGTCCAGGCCATTCAACATGAAGCCGATCATGCCAAAGCGTCCAGAAAGCAAGGAGCTTGCGCAGATGATGAAGGAGCTTTCGCGGTACAAATATGGTCGGAAACGCGAGCTGATCGAGGCCGAATTGCAAGAACGACGTGAGACCAAATTTAGCGCGTCCGATGGGGGTGGTGGGTTGGATGATTTTATCTAAAATCGGTATAATTCAAAAGAATAAACAAATATGAATACAGACACACACATGCAAGAAGTGCAGACGGAAAAAACAGCGCTGACGGGGGTGGAAAGCAAATTTGCCGTAGCAAAGCGTGTGATTGCGGCGATGCGTCAGCAGTTGGATCACCTAGAGCGCTTGCTGAATAACGACGTGGACGCGGGGGAAGTGGATCAGATGGTGCGGCGCATGCAGCGTCCGGATGGAGAGCTGCTGGTCCAGGGAGGGGATGCGCGCATCGTGGAAGGGGTGTTTGATGGCGAAAGTATGGTGGGCGAAGACGGTCAGCGGTATTTGGTCCCGCCAAACTACGCCTCGAAGTCAAAACTCGTCGAAGGCGATCTGTTGCGTCTCACGATTTTGGGCAACGGCAAGTTTTTGTTTAAACAGCGCGGTCCGGTGGAGCGTCATCGCATGATTGGGACGTTGGTGCAGGATGATCGCACGAATGATTGGAAGGTGATGGCAAATGGCCAGACCTACCGTGTGCTTACGGCGTCGGTCACGTTTTATCGTGGCGCGAGCGGGGATGAGGCGGTGATTTTGACCCCGGAAGGCGCGCCCTCTAAATGGGCGGCGGTGGAGAACATCATTAAGCGCGATTTGGACGCGTTTCGAGCCACGAATTAGCAAGAAATCATGTGGAAAAACATGCCGGTTGGCCGGCGTGTTTTTGTATGGTACAACCGCGTCATCCTATGCCCTCCCTTTCGCAGATCCATCGCCCGCGTCGGTTCGCTGATGTGACGGGGCAGCAACACATCACCGAAACCTTGCGAAAAGAAGTGGCGACCGGCCAATTGGGTCACGCGTATCTGTTTTCCGGGCCGCGCGGCGTGGGCAAAACCACGGCGGCGCGTATTTTTGCGAAGGCGTTGAATTGTGTGCAACCGGAGGACGGGGAGCCATGTAATGCCTGCGCGAACTGCACGGCGGCAAACGAAGGGCGACTCCTTGATCTGATCGAGCTCGACGCGGCGACGCACACAGGGGTCGAAACCGTCCGCGAGGCGATCATCGAACATGCGCGTTTTGCGCCAACACAAGGCAAGCGGAAGGTGTATGTGTTGGACGAAGCGCACATGCTGTCTACGTCCTCGTGGAACGCGTTACTGAAGACGCTCGAAGAACCTCCGACGTATGCGTTTTTTATCCTTGCGACGACGGAATGGCATAAAGTTCCGGCGACGATCATTTCGCGGTGCCAGCGATTTGAGTTTTTGCGTATTCCGCCGGCGTTACTCGCCGATCGCGTTCGGGAGGTCGCGGCCAAAGAAGGTTGGGCGATTGACCCGGAGGTGGTCTCGCTCATCGTTACTCGCGCGGATGGATGTGTGCGTGATGCCGAGACCTTGCTTGGACAATTGGGATCCCTTGCCGGGGATCGTGTGACCATGGAGGTCGCGCGGTTAGTGATTCCTGAGCGTCATGTGGCGCATGCAGCAGGGGTACTTGCGACGTGGGCGGATCATGATCATGCGCGAGCGCTTGCAGAGGCGGCGCGGTTGATGGAGATGGGGATTCCGGCCATTCCGTTGTTTGATGATCTGATTTTTTTGCTGCAGCGCACGCTTGCAACCTCCGGAATGACTGCGGAGTCCATCATGGAAGATGGGTCAGAGGAATCGCGTGCGGTTGCGGGGTTGCAGGGGCGGTTTACGCCAGGAGAGATCGTGGATCTTTCGTTGCTGCTCATGGAACGTCGCAAAGATGTGAAGTCCGGGGTCGATCCGTTGTTTGCGTTGCAATTAGCAGGCACGGCTGTGACCTGTGGATTGTTGCGTCATGCACCGACGACATCGCATCGAACTGAGCCGGAGCCTCCTCGCCCAACTCCAACTCCAACTCCAACTCCAACTCCAACCCCTATCCCAACGCGCACACCTCCACCCAAGCCTGTGGAGACGGTTTCGCCGCCGGCAGAAAAAGAGGTGGCTTCTGCGGAGATTCAGATCCCGCAGGCAGGACCGGTAGAGGCGACGCCAACAGCGATGGATGCTGCGCCTGCAGCTTCTGCATCAGGAACCTCGTTTACCTTGCCGGAAGTGCGTACAAAATGGGCGGCGTTTATCCGCAACGTGGATGAAAAAAACCACTCCCTACCGTTTATTTTGAAGATCAGCCAGCCGTACGCGGTGCAGGGCACGACGCTGACCATTCGGTTTCAGTATGCGTTTCATCGCGATAAGGTGCTTGTGGACATGAAACACCGGCGCATCGTAGAAGACGCTCTCAAAGAAACGTTGGGCGTTTCTGTGCTTCAATTAGAAGGGATTGTCGGAGAGGATACGCAAACACAAACGGCAGCACCGGCGGCGGATATGGTGACCAATGTGCTCAAGGCGTTTGGCGGTAGTGTCGTGGAATAAAACAAGACGCGAGGCATCGCGTCTTTTGTGGGTCAGGAGGTGTTGAATCCGCCCCGGCGGGATTCGATGCTTTGAATTTCTTGCGGAAGCTCCTCCGCAAGGGGGAGTGCGTTCGGAAACGCTTGCATCGCGCGGACGACGATTTCGCCGGCCAGGTGTTCGATGGTGTTGGTTTCCTGAACCGACGGATCAAAGCGGATGGTGATGTGATGCGCATCCGTGTCACCACGCAACGCGACATGGACGACGGTTCCTTGGTCCCGTTGGAATCCATGAGTTTTTGCGATACCGACTCCGAGACAAGGGTAACGGAGCACTTGCCCGCCGACTTCGCTCCGCATCAGATCCATGTCGTTTCCTAGTGGATCCAAGACGTAGCACAAGCGATGCCAGGCGGCATTCGCCAGTTTTTTTGCGAGGACTTCCGTCGAAGGCATACGTCCTTGCGCATCCATGATCGATCCGGCGTAAAAGGTGAGTTCCGTCAGGTGGCGCAGCAACACAATCGTTGGGACGGTATGCAGCTCGGACACGCGCGCGGGGACGCCGTATCCGGCACTCCATCCCAGGATGCTCACCAAATGCGGTGGGCGTGAACCCGTTTCTGGGCGATCTGTGGGCCGATCGTCGTCGGCGTCTTTGGATATTCCCATGCGATCCCTCCTGCAGGCACTGTGCCAAGTCGGCCATGAATGTCAATCCGCTAGCCATCCATCTGCGTGAAGGTTACGCTGTCAGCCGTATGATCGTGAATACCAAGCGCGTGGTCGGAACCCGCGTAGAAACAAAAACCGGTGACGCCGTGGGCAAAGTGGCGAGCATCGATTTGGATGCGGACACGGGTCGATTGCACACTCTTTGGGTCAAAACGCGTGGCATTTCCGGGTTGCTTGAGGATGAGCTCGCGGTTTCTTGGAATGCGATCGTGTCGTTCTCCGAGGAGCGAGTCGTGATCGCTGATGCTACGATTTCGTCGCGGGTTGCGGTCGCCGTCTCAGGGGTCGCGCGTGCGACGCCAACGCTCATGAAGGAGGGGTAGTATGACCCGTTTTGAGGCCGCCGCGTTGCGCGTTGTCTGTTTTTTTGCGGAAACGCGTTACCCACCCACGCGCGCGGAGGTCATCGCGTATGCGGATACGGGCGCGGAGAGCGGGCTCCTCACACAGCACGAGGTTGCGGATGCGATCCAGTGTCTCATCGACCGTAGCCTTCTATTGGAGCGCGGTGGTCGTGTCACGCTCGCGTCCGTTCCAGAGGCGTTTTCCATCCACGAGGCGCGCGCGGGGTGGTTTCCTCGAAAATGGCGACGCGCGCAACGCATTGCGCGCTACCTTTTGCGGATTTCGAGTGTCCGGTTTGTCGCGCTTTGTAATACGACGGCGCTCGCGCATGCGCGCGACGAGTCGGATTTGGATTTTTTTCTGATCACGCGGGCGGGGACGGTGTGGCAGACACGTGGATTTGCCATGACGCCGTTTGCGTTGCTTGGACGGCGTCCGGTTGCCGGGGAAGAGGTGCCGGATGCGGTCTGCTTTTCGTTTTTTGTGGATGAAACGGCGCTGGATCTGTCGACGATTGCATTCGAGCAAGATGATCCGTATCTTCGCTATTGGTTTTTGTCGTTGCTCCCACTTGTCGATGACGGCGTGGGTGCAGATTTTTGGCGGGCCAACGCCACGCTTCGTACGCGGCACCCGCTGGCACCGCCCTGGATTTCTGTAAACGAACCGTCGCGTCCACGCGTCCGACTTCCGTTGTTTTCCGGCCTAGATGGATTGGCGATGCGGATGGAGCAGGCCTGTTTCCCCAAGGCATTACGCGATCTCATGAACGTGGATTCGCGGGTTCGGGCGACCCCGTCGATGTTTAAAGCGCATGTGCAGGATGGCCGCGCGGCCGCACGGGATGCGTATGCGCGGTTTTGTCGATCCTATGACCTGGACCCGTGAACACGTGTTTCGTGTGATGTGGCCTCTCGCCCTTCTGTGTCTGCCTTGGCAAACGCGGATGTTTTGGCAACCGGAGGCGGTAGGGATTTTGCCGGTAGAAGCGACGCGTTGGTCACTGTATGCGTCGTGGATCCCGATGCTTTTGACCATTCTGACCGGTTGGCGTCTTGGACATCCGGTTGTTCCCACGGATCCGCGCAAGCGACACGCACGTCAGATCGGTTTTTCATTGCTGCTTTTGGTAAGTATCGTCAGTGTGTATATCCGGGCGACGGCACAGTGGTGGGCGGAGGTCCTGATGCTTGCGGCGTTTGTGGGAACGCTGTGGCGTGTGCGGGTTCCGGCGCGCGAGGTGGCGGGATATGTGGCGCTCAGTCTGTTGCCGCATGCATTGTTTGCGCTTCGGCAGGTGCAAACGCAGATGGTGTGGGGGACCAAATGGCTTGGGATGGCGGCGCAGGATCCGCGTTGGTCCGGAGTGAGTGTCGTGGAAACGACGGAGTTACGATTTTTGCGGGCGTACGGTGGGTTTCCGCACCCAAATATTTTGGGCGGTTGGCTTGCGGTTGTTCTTCCGCTCGTGGCGTGGCGGGCGGATCGAGGGCGTCTCGCAGAAGCGATGATCTGGATGGTTGGGGGTGCGGCGTTGGCCGCATCCCTGGTGTTTTCGTTTTCTCGGGCGGGATGGATCGCGGCGTTTCTTGCGTTCATTCTTGCATCTGCAACGGTGTATCGTCGCGCGGTGAAGCCGTGGGGGGTCGCGGTGCTGTTTACCTTCGCCTTCATTGCCGGGATTGTGACCGTTGGGATGGCGGATCTGGTGTCGACGCGCTTGCAGCCTGCTTCACAGCGTCTGGAGCGCTGGAGTATCGAAGAGCGGACGCAGTCGGTGAAAACGGGCGCGCAGGCGATCATGGACCATCCGTTGCTTGGGACGGGTCCTGGAACCTTTGTCGTGGTGCGATCACAGGAAACCGGGTCACCGCAATCAGCGCCACCACATGTGCTGCCTGTGCTCATCTGGGCTGAAGTGGGGGTGCTTGGGATGGTGGGTATGATACTTTTGGGATACGGCCTACTTGCACCCGGCTGGTTTGCACGCTGGCGTCGGGAGGGCTATCCGCGCTTGCTTGCGCTCACGCCGCTTTCCGCTGTGGCGGTTTTGTCATTGTTTGACCACTATCTTTGGTCGTTCTGGCCCGGCAAGGCGCTTGTTGCCATCGCAATACTTTTCGCCCTTCTCCCGCTTGACGAAGTAGAATAGTCTGCTAGGGTGGATTTTCGTTCTTTTTTCCCGGTTTACGACCAAAAAAGGAGGATCGTTACGTGACTCAAGGTAAGAAAACAAAGGACTCGGTGACGCCCCCTTCTGCGGAACAAGAGCTGATCCGCAGGCGGTATCCCACGACGCCGCCTCCGGACGGCGATGTGCAAAACCTGCTTGCGTATAAAGAAACGCAACTTGAACTGCACGAAGCGGTGTTGGATGGCATGCAGGACGGCGTGATCGCCATGGATTACGCGTTTCACATGACCTACCTGAATCCGGCGGCAAAGCGTCTGCTCGGGATTCATGGTCGTCACGCGAAGGAGGATTCGCTGCTCCGGTATTTGCGGGAGAAAGAGGGTCTTTCCGCCCCGCTTCAGCCCTGGATCGAGCGAAAACTGCGTCGTGGAGAATCCATTCGTCGTCTGCCGGTCGTCATCGGTCGAGGAGCGACGCCGACCGGGCACGCCATCCTTTCGCTTTCGGCGATCGTTCGCGAAGGGGTGATCGTCCGGATGGTGGCGGTGTTGCGTGATCAAACCGAGCTCGAACGCCTGAACGAGCAGCTGGAGCGCGCGAATACGGAGTTGCTTGGCAAGAAGGAGGAGCTCGAACGGGCGAATCGGAAGCTGAAGGAGCTCGCGGACTACGATGAAATGACGGGGGTGTTCAATCGTCGGGCGTTTCTGGAGCGGGTGGCGTGGGAAGTCTCGGGTGCACGGCGTCGGAATGCGTGGCTCGGATTGCTCTACATCGACCCGAACGGGTTTAAGCCCATCAATGACACCTACGGTCATGATGCGGGAGATCGCGTGATCCGACAGTTTGTGAGTCGGTTGCGTGAGACGGCGCGAGCGGAAGACGTCGTTGGGCGGATGGGGGGCGATGAGTTCGCCGTGCTGTTGCCCGACATGACGGAAGAGCTGATCGAGCGCGTCGCTGCACGGTACGCGCAGGAGCTCTCCATCTCGCTGATCCTGGATCGGTTGGATGGAACGAGCGCGGATCATGTGACGCTCACGGCGGCCATCGGAGGCGTGTCATTCCGGGGCACGCTGATCGTGGAGGCGGACCAGCTACTGAAATGCGCCGATCAGGCGATGTATCAGTCAAAGAAAACAAAAACACCGTTCTGCCTGTTTGGAAAGCCCTGAACGGCGCCTCTTGATCCCTCGGTTCTGTCGAGGGATTTTTTAGACAGTGTTGGATTTTTTGAACGTCACTTTAAACACCGGATCGTAGGTCACATCGTTTTCATCTTTGACCTGAATCGATTCGCCTTTGATGTATTTCGTGAGCGCCATGTCGCTTAACACCTGCGCATCCGATTTCAAATCTTCCTTTAAGCGCTCGGATTGCTCGAGTTCTTTGCGGAATTCTTCGTGCGCGCTGCGTTCGTATTGCAGCTTTTTTGCTTTGAGCGTTTTTAGCTGTTCAAGAATATCTTGATATTGCTTGGAATGCGCGAGGGCATCGCGGAGCGCGGCGGCGAGATTCCGCTTTTCTTTTTTCTTTTCCCGCATGCGTTGGAGGATCTGTTGAAGGTCTTGCATATCGTTCCCTAGGATACAGGATTTTTTCCGTCTTGACACCCCGTTCGGTGGATGGCACTTTATGGTCGATGCGGATTAGCATTCTAAAAACGTGAGTGCTAATTCCGCCGCTTATTCTTCTCTGTTTCTGTATGAAACTACGACCATTGGGTGACCGGTTGATCGTGAAGCCGGTCGCAAAAGAAGAAGTCACAAAAAGCGGGCTGATCTTGCCGGATACGGCCAAGGAAGAACGCCCGGAACAGGGGGAAGTGATCGAGGTTGGTCCTGGGAAGCTGTTGGAAAACGGCACGCGCCAGGCGCTTGCGGTCAAGGTGGGGGAAAAGGTGCTATTCAAGAAGTACGCGCCGGACGAATTTAAGATCGATGGCGTGGAATATTTGGTGCTTTCTGAGTCCGACATCATGGCGATTGTTGAATAATGTATGTCCAAAGTCATTGTTTTCAACGAAGAGGCGCGCGCAGCATTGAAGCGCGGCGTGGATAAGCTTGCGAACGCGGTGAAGGTGACGCTTGGGCCAAAGGGCCGCAACGTCGTCATTGAACGTGGCTATGGCGCGCCGACCATCACGAAAGACGGTGTCACGGTCGCCAAAGAGGTTGAATTGGAAGATAAGATGGAAAACTTGGGCGCAGAGCTCGTGAAGGAGGTGGCGTCCAAGACGAACGATGTCGCCGGTGATGGGACCACGACGGCGACGGTTCTTGCACAAGCGATGGTGGGCGAGGGGCTGAAGAACATCACGGCCGGAGCGAATCCGCTTGCGGTGAAGCGCGGCATGGAAAAGGCGCTGGAGGCGGTCGTGAAGGAACTGCGCGAGAACGTGGCACAGCCGGTGAAAGGCGACATGATCGAAGCGGTGGCCTCGATTTCGGCGAACGATAAAGAAATCGGGAAGATCATCGCGGATATCGTGAAGGAGATGGGGCAAGATGGGGTGATCACGGTCGAAGAAGGGCAATCTTTTGGGATCGAAAAAGACGTGGTCAAAGGAATGCGCATCGACAAGGGATACCTTGCGCCGTACATGATCACGAACCAGGATCGCATGGAAGCCGAATACACGGATCCGTGGATTTTGGTCACGGACAAAAAGATTTCCTCGATTCAGGACCTGTTGCCGTTGCTCGAAAAAGTGCTCAAGGCCGGTCGCAAGGAGTTGGTGATCGTGGCAGACGATGTGGATTCCGAGGCGCTCACGACGCTTGTTGTGAACAAGCTTCGCGGAATCTTTAACGGCCTTGCCATCAAGGCGCCGGGCTTTGGCGATCGCCGCAAGGAGATGTTGCAAGACTTGGCCGTCGTGACAGGTGCGACGTTCATCTCGGAAGAGATCGGACGCAAGCTCGACTCCGTGGAATTGGAAGATCTTGGGACGGCTCACAAAGTGGTGGCGACCAAGGATTACACGACGTTTGTGGATGGAAAGGGCGATAAGGCAGCGATCGAAGCGCGCGCGGCAGCGATCAAGGCGGTGTTGGAAAAGACGGAATCGCAGTTTGATCGCGAGAAGCTGACCGAACGCCATGCCAAGCTCATGGGGGGTGTGGGGGTCATCAAGGTCGGTGCGGCAACCGAGGTTGAGATGAAGGAAAAGAAGCACCGCATTGAAGACGCGATCGCGGCAACGAAAGCGGCGGTGGAAGAAGGGATTGTGCCGGGAGGTGGCGTTGCACTTCTTCGCGCGCAGGCGGTGATCGCAAAACTTGGGCTGGAAGGAGAAGAGGCGATCGGTGCGCGTATCTTGATGCAGGCCATGGAAGCGCCGCTTCGCACGATTGCGGCAAATGGCGGGAAGGATGGCAGCGTGGTTGTTGAGGCGGTCAAGCGGGAAGCGGGAGCGATGGGGTACAACGCCGAGGCGGATCGCTATGAAGATCTGATCAAGGCGGGGATCATCGATCCGGCGAAGGTGACGCGTTCGGCGTTGCAGAACGCCACGTCCGTTGCTGCGCTGTTCCTCACGACGGAATGTGTGATCACCGAAAAGCCGAAGAAGGAAGAACCGGCTGGCGGTGACCACGGACATGGGGGTGGTGGGATGGGGTTTTAAGGGGGTAAAAAACAACGGCATGGCGCCGTTGTTTTTTTGTTTTTCTAGGTATGTTATCGTGAAGTATACGTTTATGGCTCAGCCACGACCGCTGTTTTTGGAGAAAACGCCCAGGGATCCCGCACGTGCGCTGCAGGTGAACGAATTGGTTCACAAGGAGTTTCGCGATCAAAAAGACATTCAGCGCGAGCTTGAGGAATGGATTCGTGCGTGGGTTGACTTAGAGCGCATGCCGCGTCCGAAAGGACCTGCGTTTCGGGAAGCGGCGTTGAATAATCGCGCAGCACGCATCGTCACCTCAAGAAACATGGGGCGATTGAATCTACGCGATGATATTCCTCGTTTGATGCGGACGTTGAAGGCGGAAGATTTGATGGAGAAGTTGATGGCCACGCTTTCTGGCATCATTGGTATGGAACTTGAGCTAAAGAATGCGCAAGAAGAGGGAAAAATGTTGGAAGCTAGAAAGATCAAGCGGTTTATCGGGACCTGCGATGAATTGGATGCGATGAATAAAATTGATGCGGTGATCATCGATGAGTACCCCGACGGGAAAGTAGATCTCACGCTTTCGCAGGTGAAGCATTATAATAAAACAGATAATGCAAAAGCAGAGCCCTACGTGGTGGACGCGCATCGTGATTTTTTGGATCGGCTGATGACGGAGCCCGCGGCGATGGGGGTTTTGCAGCAGGAGTATTTAACGAAAAAACAGGTGCTTGAACAGCGTGAAGCGGGGGATCGTAAGTATGCTCAGGAATTGGCCCGGCAGTCGATTCGATATGCGGATCTTGCGGAAATAGTGGTACTCCTAGATGAGGATGTGACGGTTCAGGCGGACGTGCCGGGGTGGTTGAATCGGCTAGAACAGGAGACAAAGCTGAAGCGTGCTATGCTGTTACAGGTGCTTATGGATCCGGTCTTTTCAGGGCAAACAATACCAGAAATTATCGTTCAGGCTTCAACGAATGTCGAAGAGGAATCAAAACTTCGTCGACGCATTGAACGTGCGTTGCATGCGTTTCAGGAAGTCACGGAGGAAGAGCAGCGCGGAAGAATCATGCGTTCACTTGGTGCGATTCCCCAGTCACTTCCTACAGAAACCATCGTGCTAAGCGATCGTTTGCGCGTCACAAGTCGATCAAATATTTATGCTTCCCAGAATCGAACTCCAGTGGCACGGCTTGGGCATCGGCAGATCATTCTTGACTGGAAGAAATAACCCTTGACATTTCCGTATTTGTATGGCTACCTCTTCCGTATCCCGTCACAAAGGAGGGCTTATGACTGGGATTGCTTCCGCCCTGGCCTCCGTGGGCGTACAGATCGTCCCTTCGAACGCACTTGCGGATGATCCGGAGGATCGTCTTGTCTACGCAGAGCTTGCCAATCGCATTCTTTCGGATGCGGAGACTGCCATCGAAAAGAAGCGGTACTGGGAAAAGGAGATCACCTTTTCACAGTTTCAAGCATGGGTGCACCAGCGCATCGAAAATGCCTGGGTCGCTTTCAAGGCGAACCAGCGTGCTGTGGCGACCTGATTTCGTAACACCGTCTTTACTATGAGGACGGTGTTTTTCTGTATCTTGGCGTTTTTCCCTTCTTTTGCTATCCTATCTTACATATGGATCAACAAACCAACTCCTCCATGGGGCAAAACCCGGTGGAGGCGAAGCCGGTGATGTCGTTTGATGCGAAAGACATTGAAGACAACAAGCTTTGGGCCTCGCTCGCCTACGTGAGTGTGCTTTCTTTGGTCGTGTTGTTTACCAAGAAAGACTCCAAATACGCGCAGGAACATGCCAAGCAGGGTACGGTGCTTTTCATCGTCGAAGTGGCGTGGTGGGTGATTTCCGCCATTCCGTTCCTTTGGATCATCACGATTCCGCTTGGATTCTTGTGGGGTTTGTTGGTGTTGTGTGTGTCGTTGTACGCTATGTACAACGCCTGGAATGGCAAGCTTTGGGAGATCCCGGTGATTGGCCAGTTCCGCTCCAAAGTCAACGTTTAATCCCAATGCGGGCGGCTCCAGAGCCGCTCGTTTTGTTTTTCCTCTTTACTTTATGGATCAGATGCAAACGATGGGACAAGCACCTGCGCAAGAGGGGATGGTGTCTGTTGTTCCCCAGAAGAACCGTCGCCTTGGACTCCTCTTGTTTTTTGGGACGTTTATTGCGTTTCCGCTCGTTCTGATTGCGTGGGTGGTCGTGGCAATGACGTTTCGTTCCATGATGACCGGTCAAGCCACGGGGCAAATGCTCAACGGGATTCTTGGGTTCTTGGGCTTCGCTTCATTTTTCTTGTGGATTCCCGGCGTGATCCTCATGTTGCGTCGAACCGAGCAGCGACCTTGGTCTGAATTTGATGCCCGTTCCGGGAAGGGTGAACAATCTGTTGTTCCGCAGGAAATTAAAGGGTGGAGTTGGGGCGCTGCATTCATCTCCCTTCCATGGGGGTTGTATCACCGGGTGTTTTGGTCGCTCCTCGTGTTTGTGCCGTTTGTGAACATGATTTGGTGGATCGTGATGGGGATGATGGGAAATGAATGGGCCTGGAAAGCAATGCCATGGAAATCGGTAGAAGAATTTCACGCCTATCAGAAGCCATGGAAATTGTGGGGGATTTTCTTCTTCATTTTGGGAGTGCTCCTGTTCATTGGATCGATTATCCTCCAGATTGCCGCGTTCGCGCTGTTGGCGGGGATGGGCGTCGCGGGGGCGGGGCCTGGGATGATGCAGTACTAGGAAACAAGAAACCCTCGCCAACTGGCGGGGGTTTCTTTATGCTGTTTGGTATGCATGACGAACTGCTTGCGCGGATGGACGCCCTACGCGGAAAAATTGCGGAAGCGTGGGAGATTTTGGCGTTGGATACGGTGAAGCAAGAAATCGCGGCGCTCGAGACCGAAACAAGCGCGCCGGATTTTTGGAGTGATCCGGATCGCGCAAGAAAAGAATCGCAAAAACTCGCGGATTTGAAGAAGGAATATGATGCCTGGGCGGGGTTGCGCGCGGAATTGCTGGAAGCGGAGGAATTGTTGCGCGTAGTCGCCGAAGAAAAAGACGCCTCGATGGAGCAGGAGCTTGCGACATCCCTTGCGGCGATGGAAAAACGTTACGTGGACATGGAGTTTCAGTTGTTGTTTTCCGGTGACTACGATCCGAATAATGCGATCGTGGCGCTTCATGCCGGCGCTGGTGGTACGGATGCACAGGATTGGGCCGAAATGCTCCTTCGCATGTTTTTTCGGTATGCCGAACGCAAAGGATGGACGGTGCAGCTCCTGGATGAATCCCGTGGTGGGGAGGCGGGGATTAAGTCTGCGACGTTTTTGGTGCAAGGACGGTATGCCTACGGGCATTTTAAGGCTGAGCACGGCGTGCATCGGTTGGTGCGTCAGTCGCCGTTTAATGCGGATGCGCTTCGACAAACCAGTTTTGCGTTGGCAGAAGTGATCCCGGAGATCGGGGAGGAGGCGGACGAGATCGAAATCAAACCCGAGGACCTGCGTATCGACACGTTTACGTCAGGGGGAAAAGGCGGACAATCGGTGAATACTACCTATTCTGCGGTGCGTTTCGTGCACTTGCCGACGGGGATTACAGTTTCGTGCCAGAATGAACGATCACAAACGCAGAATCGCGAGATGGCGATGCGGATTCTGAAATCGCGTTTGCTGCAACGCCGCGAAGAAGAGCGGCAGAAAGAAAAGCAAAAGTTGCGCGGCGAATTCAAAAGTGCGGAATGGGGGAACCAAATTCGTTCGTACGTGTTGCATCCGTATCAGATGGTCAAAGATCATCGCACGGACGTAGAAACGAGCGATACGCAAGGGGTTCTTGATGGCGATCTCGATCGGTTTGTGGAAGGCTATTTGCGATTGGCGGCAAAGGATCGAGATATCCGTGCGGAATTGAATGCAGAGACATAAGGTGAGACGTGGTACACTGGTGCCATGTCCGTAGACCCGCGGAAGATTCCGGCGGTCAACGAAAAGCCCACTTCGCGGGAGGTGTTGGCTTCGTTGCCATTTGTTTGGCGGATGATTTGGGCGGCGGATCGCGCAAGCGTGCTCTGGCAGGCGTTTGGCGCGGCGCTTGTGTTTACCGCGTACAGCGGGTGGGTGGTGATGATGGGGGTTGTGACCACCGCCCTCGAAGCGCGTGATCCGGCGCGTATTTGGATGGCCGTTGGATTGATCGCGTTGTTTGAGGTGTGCGATGTGCTTTCGGACTACGTGGCGGAGTATTTTAGCGATCGGTTGCGCTATCGCACCGAGCTCGCGATCAAACAGCGTCAATTTGCGCACATCCAGCGTCTTCCGTACTGGGTGCTTGAACATCCCTCCTTTCGTGCGCTACAGCACGCATTGGATCAAAAAGGGTGGCTCGTGCTTTCGTTTGCGAACGAAGTCTTAGGATTTGTGCGCGATCTCGCCATGGCGCTGGGGGCGCTTGCTGCAGTCGTGTTTTTGCCCTGGCAGGCGACGATAGCGCTGCTCGCCTCACAGGTCGTGGCATTGTATCTTGGGCAAAAAGCAGGTGATTACCAGTGGTCGCTGCTTTCCATGGAGACCCGTGTTGGACGGCGGGCGAGTTATTATGCGCAAAGCGTGAATAGCTTGGCGAAACTGCAGGTGATGCAACCACTTGGACTTACACGCGCCTTTCTTCGGCGCTGGTCGACGATTTCTACGCGTTTGCTGGAAGAGCGGTTGCGTGTGACGGGAACGATGGCGCGTGCTGTGGGGTGGTCTGGGGCGATTCGTGCGATTGGGTTTGTGTACGGGTTATGGGTGTTGGTGCAGGGGTATTTGGGGAGCACCGTCGCCCTTGGGGTGATTGTGATGTTCTTGTCGTCCTACCACTCGATTGGCATGGCGCTGGGTCGATTGGTCCGGAATGCGAGCTGGTTCCAAAAAGAAGCGCCTTTCTTTGTGCTCTTTAAGCAGTTCTACGACCTTCCGCATGAACGGGAAACGGGAAAGCTGCTTCCAAAGCAACCGCTTTCGATTACGTTTGATCATGTGTGGTTCCGGTATCCTGGCTCTGGAGATGACGTACTTCGTGACGTCACATTTACGTTCAACGAAGGGGATCACTTGGCG
This sequence comes from Patescibacteria group bacterium, assembly GCA_022843095.1. Taxonomy (GTDB): domain Bacteria; phylum Patescibacteriota; class Patescibacteriia; order 2-12-FULL-60-25; family 2-12-FULL-60-25; genus JALHOH01. The sequence goes on along the minus strand of JALHOH010000002.1, from coordinate 425,056 downwards.
CTCGTTGGGTTGAATGGGGCGGGCAAATCAACGCTGCTGAAATTGTTGCTTGGCGTGTACGAGCCGACGCGTGGAAAGATTTTGGTGAACGGCGTGGATCTCCAAGCGGTCAAACCGGCAGCCTGGCGGGAAGCGCTTGCGGTCATGACGCAGCAAAACGAGGCGTTTGATGATGCGATTCGGGAACAGATCAAATATGGCGACTACGATCGCAAAGAAGACCCGCGACGCCTCAAGCAGGCACTTGCGGTGAGTGGGATGGCGGGGATTGCCAAGGAGTTTTCACGGGGCGTCGAAACACACGCTGGAAAATACTACGCAATGGAAGAGGATGAAGCGATTGAATTGTCGGGCGGACAAAATCAGATTTTGGCGATCGCGCGCACCCTGTATCGAAACGCACGGGTTTATATTTTTGATGAACCGACCTCTGCGGTAGATGCAGAAAAAGAGGAGCGCTTTTTTGAGCAGCTGCCAAGCGCCCTGCAGGGACAGGCGGTACTATTCGTGTCGCATCGATTCTCAACACTGCGCCGTGCAGAGCGTATCTTGGTGCTCGAGCATGGACGGTTGATTGAAGACGGCACGCACGAGGAATTGCTGGCAAAAAAGGGGCGCTACGCCGCGCTGTTTACGCTGCAGGCGAAGATGTACCAGTAAACGCCGTCATGATAAGGTTTTGTTATGGGCTGGAGCATCACAAATCAAGGGAATTCGTTTGAGATTTCGTATCAGGCGGCCACGGCTTCGGAAGGCGTTGTTTCGTCGTCGCTGGAATGGTGGGTACAGGTGATTCTGGTGTTGTGGTTCCCGGTCATGATTACGATCGGGGCGTTTGTGATTTGGTGGTTTCTTGGACGTGATCCAAAAGGACGTGGACTCGTGGTCACGGAGTTTGAAGAGCCTCATCAGCTTCCGCCGGCGTTGCTTGCGTTGATCTACAAACCGCACAAGGCCACCCAAGATCGGTTTATGGGGGCTACGTTTTTACAGTGGGCCCGACAGGGGATTGTGGAGATTGTGGTAAAAACGGCGGTGCATCCAAAGCAAGCGGGGAGGTATTGGTATGCCGAGGTGACCAAGAAACGTTCGTTGCCCGACACGGCGCTTCCGTTTGAACGTGTGCTGATGGAGGGGGCGTTTGCACAAGGTGAGACGATCAATGCGCGTTTGATGTCAGGGTTTTCCCTTTCCGTGAAAACAAGTGAATCGATGTATCAAGAATTGGCGGCGCGACATCTATTCGAGCCCATGAGTACAAAGATTTCATGGATGTTTCTCTTGGGGGCATTGACGCTTCTGGTTCTCGCGGGGTTCTTTACGAGTCCACTTGCTATCGTTTCTACCCTGCTATCCAGCGTCGCTCTCTTTGTGTTCGGCGCGTTGCTTCCAAAAACAACGCCTCATGGAGCCGTGGTGCGCGAAAAAGTGTTGGGATTCTATACCTTTCTTCGGGTGACCGAAGTGCGACGCCTGGAGGAGTTGTTTCCGGTGCGAGAAGGGGTTGTCCAGCAGATCCCGGAATTTCTTCCTTCGGCGGTGGCGCTTGGATTAGATGCCCGCTGGGCGACGTTATTTGAGCCACTGCCAGAACGGATCACGCCTATGGCATTGCTGTCAAAATCGTCTTCACTCCCAAAAGATGGACAGGGCAAATAGCGTCCCGGAAGACACAAGAACAAGGGAGCTGGAGATCAAAACGGGGAGGGCGCGGCGGTGGAGTCCGTAGGCGATCCAGATGCAGTTCGCGATGAACAGCATAAGAAACGTGGTGGGTTCCAATCCGGATACGTTTCCGGTGCGGATGATCTTAAAAAGCAATGGGTACAACGCAATCCCATTGAGTAGCGCGTTGGCTTCGGCAAGGCGATCGACGGAATGGTTATGCTTGGTAAGACCCACGCGATCAAAAAAGCCATTAAACATAGAAGTAGTGTACCGCGGATTGACAAAAAGTGCATTTTGTGCAATAATTAGCTGTTTCCTACAGGTGTGGGAAATGGTCTAGGCGGCCAAAAAGGACGTCCTGGGTCTTTGAAAACAATGCTCTTACTGCCCAAGAGGCAGGAGGGGAACATGGAAAAGACGCCGAAAATTGCATGTTTGCTTCGGACCTACAGCAACCCTCACATTGAGGGGGCCGTCGTCCGGGCTCTGAAAGCTGGGATCGACGACATCGTCGTGATGGTGAACGGGATGCCGGACATGGGGAACACGCGCGCTTGGCTGAAGGGTCAGGTCGAGGCGAATCCCGGACGGATCCACATCCGTGAGATGAAGAGTGGGTATCTGGGTCGCTTTTGGTCGGCACCGCTGAACGCGGGGTTCGACTTTGTCCGCGACGTGCTTCGTGAAGAGGCGCTCGCACGGGGCGAGGGCGGACACGAATATGTGTTCACCGTGTCGAACGAGGTCCTCTACACGGCGGATCACGTGGCGGCGATGCGTGAGGCGATGGAGGACGAGACGTTGGGGCTGGTCGGGTCAACGGTTTCCGCTCGGAAGAACGGGAACATCGTTGAACTCGGGAAGTCCTACGTGCACCCGCGTAACACCATCGCGCTGCACCGATTGGCGACATACGCAAAGGTCGGGTCCTTCTCCATGACGTGCGATGAGCATGGCGGACAGGAGGACCTCGACTACCTCGTCCGCATGGAAGCGCAGGGGGCCTATACCTGGCGGCAGTTGGATCTCAAGGTTCCACTGGTCGTCGGGGTGCACTACGATCAGGCGAGCAAGGAGGCACGCGAACTCGAAGCGATCCGCAAGGATCTTGCCGAGAAACGCGCACTGGTGCGCGGACTCAAGGCAGCGCTCGCACGTCTCGGGGTTGAGGATCTGGTCGAAGAAGTGTGAGGTTGAAGGAGCGCACCACTCCACGAAGGTGCACGCCGCGCAAAGATTTCTTCTGCGCGGCTTTTGCTTTTTATCCATCCTGCGTACCATGCGGGTATGACCCCTACAGAAATTCGCGAAGCGCTCGCACTGGTTGGTGGCCAGGCAAACAAGCGCCTCGGTCAACATTTTTTAATTGATACAACAACGCTAGCAGCGATCGTGGAGGCGGCGGACGTGAAGCCGGGTGATCGGGTGCTTGAAATCGGGCCCGGACTGGGGGTGCTGACGCGCACATTACTCGCCAAAGGCGCACAGGTGATCGCTATCGAACAAGATCGGCGCATGGTGGAGTATTTGACGACGCACGCGGCATGGGGAAAAGCAGCGGTTGCAGACGGGACGTTGCGTGTGATTCATGGCGATGCCGCCTCATTGCATTGGCATGAGGCGATCGGGGACGGGACGTGGAAGTTGGTGTCCAATCTTCCGTACAGCATCACGTCACTCGCGTTGCGCAAGGCGGTGTGGGCGCCCTTGCCTCCGGCATGTGTTGTTGTGTTAATCCAGCGCGAGGTGGCAGAGCGGGCGATCGCAAAGGATGGGGATGGAAGTTTGCTTTCGCTCATGGTGGCGCTGGGGAGTGCCGAGACGCGGATGGTGCGGCGTGTGCCGGCCGGGGCGTTTTTTCCACCACCAAAGGTAGAGTCAGCGGTGCTGCGGATTGTGCCGACGTCGTGGAAGGAACGCGAGGCGACCTTTGGCATTCATCCCGATCGCATCATGGAGGTGGCGAAGCGCGGATTCGCGCATCCTCGCAAACTTCTTCGATCAAATCTCGGGCTTCCTGAAGGCGTGCTCACCGCGCTGCAGATCCCAGAAAAGGCCCGTTCTGAAACACTTTCGTTGCAAGAATGGGCCGGACTAGCGCGATGGATGAAGGAAGGAGAGGTGGCTGTGGATAGACCTGTGAGGAAACGCTCTTGACAGGGAATGCGTCCCCCACTAAACTGCGGGCACAACGTTGAGAAGGCGAACGGAAACGGGACCTCCCCAACGACGGAAATTGACAACAGAAGAGTGACCAGAAAAACCGAGTCTATTACTTGATCCCGGCTCTCTACCAGGAGAAGCCGTGGGTTCTTATGAGAGTTTGATCCTGGCTCAGGTTGAACGCTGGCGGCGTGTCTAAGGCATGCAAGTCGAACGGATCATTTTTTGTAGCAATACAGAGAATGGTTAGTGGCAAACGGGTGCGTAACACATTGGTAACCTGCCTCCAAGTCGGGCACAACGAACCGAAAGGTTCGCTAATTCCACGATGGACATGAGGGGACGCAAGTCATTCTCATGTAAAGTCGCAAGACGCTTGGAGAGGGGCCTATGTCCTATCAGCTAGTTGGTGTGGTAATGGCGCACCAAGGCTATGACGGGTAGGGGATGTGAGAGCATGATCCCCCTCACTGGGACTGAGACACTGCCCAGACACCTACGGGTGGCTGCAGTCGAGAATATTCCTCAATGGACGAAAGTCTGAAGGAGCGACGCCGCGTGGTGGATGAAGGGCTTCGGCTCGTAAACACCTTTTATCAGGGACGAACACTGACGGTACCTGATGAATAAGAGGTTGCTAACTCTGTGCCAGCAGCAGCGGTAATACAGAGACCTCAAGCGTTAACCGGATTTATTGGGTGTAAAGGGTCCGCAGGCGGCTTTGCGCGTCTCGCGTCAAATGTCAGGGCTCAACCCTGTCACTGCGCGGGATACGGCGGAGCTAGAGCATGGGAGAGGTGTGTGGAATGGCGGGTGTAGTAGTAAAATGCGTTAATATCCGCCAGAACGCCAAATGTGAAGACAGCACACTGGAACATTGCTGACGCTCAGGGACGAAAGCGTGGGGAGCGAAAGGGATTAGATACCCCTGTAGTCCACGCCCTAAACGATTGGTGCTAGATATTGGCGGTATCGACCCCGCCAGTGTCGGTTAAAATAGCTAACGCATTAAGCACCACACCTGGGGAGTACGGCCGCAAGGCTAAAACTCAAAGGAATAGACGGGGACCCGCACAAGCAGAGGAGCATGTGGTTTAATTCGACGATAAGCGAGGAACCTTACCTGGGCTCGAAATACAGCTGCACGCCGCTGGAAACAGTGGAAGCCTTCGAGGGTGCTGTATAGGTGCTGCATGGTTGTCGTCAGCTCGTGTCGTGAGATGTACCGTTAAGTCGGGTAACGAGCGCAACCCCTGTCCCGTGTTATTATGTCACGGGAGACCGCCTCGGATAACGGGGAGGAAGGTGGGGATGACGCCAAATCAGCATGGCCCTTACGTCCAGGGCTACACACGTGCTACAATGGCTAAGACAATGCGTTGCCAAACCGCAAGGTGGAGCTAATCGCAACAAACTTAGCCTCAGTTCAGATTGAGGGCTGCAATTCGCCCTCATGAAGCCGGATTTGCTAGTAAACGCATATCAGCCTCGGTGCGTTGAATACGTTCTCGGGTCTTGTACTCACCGCCCGTCACGTCAAGAGAGTCGGAAATACCCGAAGGCCCCGTTGAGGGGACGAAGGTAGAGCCGATAATAGGGACGAAGTCGTAACAAGGCATCCGTAGCGGAAGCTGTGGATGGATCACCTCCTTTCTAGGGAGAATATCGATGCGCACTTAGGTGCCATCAATACCTTAGGTCGATCTCTCGCATTCATTTGCGAGACGACATGTGATGAAACGAATTGGTGGATTCCTCGAAGGACCATCAATCACGTCATGACATTCAGACTCGCGTTTTACTGGTCACTATTCTGAGGTCAATCCAGACCCCGGGCAACCGGGGTTTTGTGTTTTTTGCATCAGTGCTACACTTTTTTCGCGATCGCGAGGAGGCTTCCAGGCCTTCCGGAGAGAAAATCCCATCCGTACGGTTTTTCGCGCACAAGCGACAGAGGATGGTCGGTGCCTTGAGATATCTCGTCCTACCTAGGAGGCAGATCGTCGTGCTCTTGGCATTTGGGAAGAGGAAGGAGATGGCCATCTCCTTAGCGACGCGGCGCGTGGGGACGCGACGAGTAGTAGGCCTCGTGCGTTGATGTACCTTGGTTGCTCCTGCGACATGGGGTTGCCGAGCAATTGGGCGTGTGTTCCACGGGGTCTGTTTGAGAGCGTAACGGTGGGCAATGGTGCCCGTTTTCCGAGAGGATTGCGATGGATAATGTGTTCCATAAGGGAATGACGTTGTCAGTCCATGTCTCATCCCGGAACTGGTTTTTGCGCCCGGTGGCCAACTGCCTGTATGGCGGTTGAATGGGCCCCTCCTGCATCGGTTTGTACGATCCTCGAGGGGAGCCTGTTGATGTGTGGCGTCGTCGTGGTCGGTTGACACGACGTACGCGCCCAAACGCATCTCTGCGTTTGGGCTTTTTGTTTTGATGCATGTTCGCTACGCTGCCACCATATGTTTTCGTACCAACATCCGGGAACGTCGGTCGAACGCGGGATGACCGTCCAGGGGGTCACCGGATTATGTGATGAAGGATTGGCCGAAGCCGAACGTCTCCGATCGACCATCGCGTCTCTTGCCGAGGCGAAGGAAGAGGCGCTTACGTGGGAAGCGACTTTTGGGGCGTTTGATCGTATCAGCGTCGCGCTCCAAGAGGCGGCATCTGTCCCAGGATTGTTTACCTTGGTCCACCCGGATCCGCAGGTGCGTGAGGCGGCGATGGCGTGCGAGCCTCGCGTGGATGCGTTTGTTTCGGCGTTGTATTTGGATGAAGCTGTTGCGCAGACGCTTACGGGTGCGGCGAAGGTGCTGGGTACGCGTTCGACGGCACAGCAAAAATTCGTAGAAGAAGTGCTGCGAGATTATCGACGAAACGGTCTGTCGTTGTCGCAAGAACAACGCGCGCGGCTTTTGGTGTTGAATGAAGCGTTAACCAAAGAAGCGCAGGACTTTGAGAAAAACTTGGCAGAATCGACGCTTGCGATGGAGATCCCTCCGTCTTCGCTTGCAGGATTACCGCCGGAATATGTGGCAAACCATCCGGTTCAACCGAATGGAATGGTGCGTCTCACGACAGATCCTCCGGATTACACCCCTTTTTTGCGGTATGCAGAAGATCGGGCGGCAGCGCGAGAGCTGTATCGGCTTGCGCATACGCGGGCGCGCGAGGCGAACAAGGCGATCTTGGAACGCGTTCTGCGATTACGTGAAGAAAAGGCCAAACTCCTTGGATATCCGACGTGGGCGGCGTTCGTGCTTGAAACACGAATGGCAAAACATCCCGGGAATGTACGCGCGTTTTTGGACCGATTGCATACGGGCCTAGCCCCACGACGGGCTATAGAGGCGGCGCTGTTTGCCGAAGAGGCCGCTCGGGTCGGGTGTGTGCTTCCGGATGGCCGTGTTTCTGTGGCGGACGCGCTTTTTCTGGATACGCGCATTCGTCAGTCGCGTTTCGCCTTGGATTCGCAGGCATTATCTGCGTATTTTGAGATTCGGGCGGTGCAAGCGGGGATCATGGATATCGCCTCCGCCTTGTATGGAATCACGTGTACTCGATTGGAGGTGCCTACGTGGCACGCGGATGTCGAGGCCTTTGATCTCACGGATACGCGAACGGGCGAGTTGCTTGGCCGTGCGTATTTGGATCTGTTTCCGCGTGAAGGGAAGTTCAAGCACGCGGCGATGTTTACGCTTAGAAATACCTTCACCCAGGACGACGGGTCGCGTGTGGTTCCGGCGGCGGCGCTCGTGTGTAATTTTCCGAAACCAGGTGTCGCGCCGGCGCTTTTGGACCATGATCAGGTCACCACGTTTTTTCATGAATTTGGGCATTTGCTTCATGATTTGCTTAGTCGCGCCGCGCTAAACAGTCAGGCGGGGACGCGGGTCGCGCGGGATTTTGTGGAGGTGCCATCGCAATTGTTTGAAGAATGGGCCTGGACGCGCGAAACATTGGATGTCTTTGCGCGACACCATCAAACGGGTGAGCGTCTGCCCGAATCGTTGTTTCAGCCCTTGGTTGCTTCCCGGACGTTCGGCGAGGCGTTGTTTACGGATCGCCAGCTGTTTTTGGCGCGATTGGATCAGGAATATCACACGCGGCCGTCGGGATTTGATCCCTCCGCGGTCGTCGAGGAATTGCATGCGGAATACAGTCCGTTTGCGCGCGTGCCAGACACCTGTTTTGAAGCGACCTTTGGCCATTTAATGGGCTACGACGCCGCGTATTATGGCTATCAGTGGGCGTTGTCGCTCGCGTTTGATGTGCACACGCGGTTCAAAAAAGAAGGGCTCATGCGTGCCGAAACGGCACAGGCCTATCGAGCCGCGATCTTGGAAGCGGGAGGGAGCGACGACGAATCCGTGCTCATCGAGCGATTTTTGGGACGCCCGGCAAATGAGCAGGCGTATCTCGCGTATTTAGGGATTACGTCTACAGGCTAGTGTTGAATAACAAGCGTACAGGTTACGGCATCTCCCTGTCCGATTTGGGCTTTTTTCCGTACGTCAGCTTTTATGGGAAGAATGTATGCACCACGTTGTTTATCTGGAAAAATGGAAGTTTTCCATGAAATAGCATTGATGGTGGCTTGGACGCGAATCGATCCCCATCCTCTTTTTTTCGTGCCAGAGGAGGCAGATTTAATATCCATCGAATGTTCTTTCGGGACCGTTAAAAAATGCCAGGCCGCTTGCGTCCCCGGATAGAGCCAAATACGACCCGTGAAGGTGAGGTTAGGAATAGGAGAGCAGGAGATTCACCGCAAAAGCGAGTACGGTCAGACAAAAGAGCGCGGCAAGCGTTGCGCCGAGCAAAAGGACGGCCTCTTTTTTCTTGCCATCGAGGTACCAAAGAATGGGGCGTCCAAGGACAAGCGACCCCGTGATCGCCGCAGACGTCACAAACAGCAGAAGCATCGCGATCGGGGCAAAAATCGTGTCTTCCGTGTTCGTTCCAAACAGACGAAACCCATAGAACATGAGGGCGGAGACGCAGGCGATGTACGCCGCCGTGAGTAGGGCATGGAACGCCCCAAGCTTTGCGATAAAAGGGTTCATAGAATGTGGAGGATATCTGCGTAAACGACGAGATTCTGTGCGGATGACACGATGCGTAGCATTATTTTCGGATGTCTGTGTTTGGGAGTTTTGCCTCGATTGCGCGTAGATCCTGTTCGGAATAGGGGTTTCCAGTGAGGTCGAGGACACGCAATTGCGTCAGCTGTCCCAATTCCATCGGGAGGCCGGTCAGTGCATTCTGAGAGACGTCCAGTGTGTGGAGCTTTTTGAGGCGTCCCAGTTCTGCCGGCAAGCCGGTAAGTTGGTTGTTGCTTAGATCCAGCGTCACAAGCTGTTCGAGTTTCCCAATTTCGGATGGGGGAGCCTGCGTCAGGCGGTTCTGAGAAAGATCGAGCGAGGTGAGTTGTGTTTGTGTAAAGACCTCCATGGGGATGGCGGTGAGGCCTCGATTGCTCAAATCAAGCATCGTTGAAGATGTCGTAATTTGCTGGCGCACGCAACCGCCACCAAAGAGCATCAGTGAGAGTACGGCGACCCAGAGCTTGTTCATAAAAATACCCTACCATGGTGGGTGTGTTCGGGCGAATATGAAACCAAAACGAAAAAACCACGGCTTTTGCTTCCGTGATTTCTTCCTGGCAGGGGCGGGGGGAATCGAACCCACGCTAACGGTTTTGGAGACCGTTGTACTACCATTATACGACGCCCCTTCGATTGGATCGTGTGCGCACTATAGCGCATGATTTGCTTGCGGATCAAGGGTGGTATGGGCTAAGGTTTTTAGGGAAGATTTGGAGGTACTCGATGGCACACGTCGGTTTGGATATTTCAGTGGAACGCTGGGAGCGGCTGATTCTTCGTGCGAAGGAGGCGCGTGCATGCGCGTATGCGCCCTACTCAAAGTTTTATGTAGGCGCAGCGCTTTTATGCGGCGACACGATCTATGTTGGTTGCAACGTAGAGTGTGCTGACTATGATGGGACGCATGCGGAGGAGGCGGCGCTCGCACAGATGATTCTCGGAGGATCGCGTTCCTATGAAGCGATTGTCGTGATCGGTGGGCTCCAAGATATCGAGGCGCCTGTTCTCACGATGCCCTGCGGGAAATGTCGACAAAAGCTCTTTGAGTTCGCTGGTTTTGGGAAGGCGGATCCCGTGATTCTTCTGGGTCATGATGCCGGCAAGGGCGAGGTTCGAACCGGACGCGTTCGCGACCTTTTGCCACACGCATTTGGCCCGTTAGATATCGGTATCGATTCTTCGAAATAGTTGCCTGAAACGCGGGAGCCTTCCGGCGTTTTTTGCATGTATTCCTCCAGAACAAGGAAAGTTGGCGAACGGGGCGTTTCTTGGTAAGGATGAGGTGTGCCCTATGCCAGCCATTTTCTTGAAAAGTGCCACGTCGGTTCAGGAGTTGCCAGAAAGCGAGTTGCCGCAAGTCGCCTTTGTTGGGCGTTCAAATGTGGGCAAATCGTCGTTATTGAACCATTTGACCGGGCAAAAGGGGCTTGCGCGTGAAAGTGCGACACCGGGGCGAACCCAGCACTTGAACGTGTTTGAGGTGAATAAACGGTATCATTTGGTGGATTTGCCGGGGTATGGATTTGCGCATGGGTCAAAAACCCATCGAGAAGGGCTGAGCCAAATCATCCGCGATTACATGGAGAATGCGCCCAATCTGCGTCTCGTGTTTGTTATTATCGATGGTCGACACGGGCCAACGGCGCTTGATCGCGGGATGATCACGTTTCTTCAAGCAGAACGTGTTCCATTTGCGCTCATCGTCAACAAAATGGACAAGGTCTCCACCGCGGAAGCGCATGGACGCGAACGAGCCATGCGCACGGATTTTCCCACGGTTCCCATCATTCTCCATTCCAATGTGACCGGTCTTGGCCGTGGAGAAATGCTTGCGTTGATCGAGAATACGGTGAAAACGCACAAGGTGTGATACACTCTGTGTATCTCTATGTTCTCTAACTTCACGTCCATTTTCGTGGCGACGCTCGCGCAGTTTATTCTGTCCTTTATCTGGTACACCTTTCTCTTTGGAGACCTGTGGGGGAAGATCCATGGATTTGACCGCAAATCCAAAAAAGAACAGGAAAGCATGCAAAAAGAGATGTTCCCGTTGCTTGCCGTACAAATGTTGATGACGTTTGTCACGACCACGGTGCTCGCGCTTTTCTTTGCAGAACTGCCGTCCACGTGGCACGCGTATGGCGCGGCGGGATGGCTGTGGCTTGGGTTTGTGGCTCCGACCCAGGTCGCCTCTGTGATTTTTGGAGGGACGGAAAACAAGTGGGTGACGCGCAAGATTTTGGTGATGTCGGGCGCATCATTGGTAAATTTTATGACGGCCGCGTTCGTCCTTTCATCGATGTAACCATCGCATCCAAAAACCGGAGGGGTTCCTCCGGTTTTTGTTATTTTTGTTCAACGTAGGTTTTGAAACGGTCGAGAATGGCTTGCCATCCTGTTTTCTGCAGTTCGCGGGAGTTTTCGTGCTCTGGATCAAAGGTTTCCGTAACGAGCACTCCGTCAGGTGTTTGCTCGAATGTGACTTCTACCTTGCGTCCATCTTCCATGGAATACGCAAGCCGCGCTTCTGGGATGACTGCGCTGTAGGTTCCAGAAAAATCAAATCCCGCGCTGCCGTCTTTGGCCTCCATTCTTGCCGTGAAGGTGCCTCCGACACGAAGATCCGCGGTTGCGCGGGTGGTGTGCCAATCATCGGACGCGGCGTTCCAATGCGTGATATCTTCCGGCGTTGTCCAGGCATTCCAAACGGCCTCGAGCGGTGCCTGAACAGTTGCCTTCACTGTGATGGGGGTGTCGTGAGACATAGAGGTGGGTGGAAGAGTGATGCCAGTATCTTTCCAGAATCGCCGGAAGTCGGCTATGGTGGTGTGGTATGGCGTACGATCCCGTTCCGCATCGCGCACAGTTGGCGCAGATGATTCGGACCCTGAGGCCGCATCAGCGTATCGTATTTTTGACCACGTCCACCCGGTGGATTGGGGAGCAAGAAGGGGAGCAGTCTAAAAGCACGCGATTGGCGTATGCCATGGCGGATGCGATTGGGCGCGATCGGGTTCAGGTGATCGAGGTTCCGCGACTGAAGATTTATTCCTGCGAGGGAAATGTGTCTACCGCGCGTGGAAATACGTGTGGTTTGGCGAAGGCGCAGCTGAATGATCCCGAAAAAAATCCCTCGGGGTGCCATCGGTGCTGGGCGAGCATCAACCATCCGGACGATGAGTTATGGAAAATCAGCAAAGCGCTTCTTGCTGCAGAGGCCGTGGTCTTTTTTGGATCCATTCGCTGGGGGCAGATGAACAGCGTCTACCAGAAGCTGATCGAGCGGTTGACCTGGCTTGAAAATCGGCATTCCACCCTGGGCGAATCGAATGTATTGGCCAAGATTCAGGCGGGGATTGTGATCACGGGGCAGAATTGGCATGGGAAGGAGGTATTGGAAACCCAGCGCCAAGTTCTTGGATTTTATGGATTTTCTGTGCAAGAGGCCTGGTGTTGGAATTGGCAGTTTTCTTCGGATGCGTTGGATGAATCCGTTCATGCGTATCGCGATGCAGTGACGGCGTTTGAGAAGACGTTTTTTAGCGCGGATGGTAGGCTTCTCGTAGATCACTCTTTCTTTCATTTATGATCAAATCCCCTTGGGTTTTTTATCTGTCGACGGCGTTTGTTGTGTTTTCGGGAGTGATGGGCGGGATCACGGAGATCGGACGCAATCCTACGGCGGTAGAATTGTTTACCCATTTGGGATACCCGCTATATTTTTTGACTATTCTTGGCGTGGCAAAAATTTTGGGCGCCATCGCGGTTGTGCAGAACAAGGTGCCATTTTTGCGGGAATGGGCTTATGCCGGGTTCTTCTTTGATCTGATCGCGGCGGCAGTTTCTCATGCCGTCGTGGATGGGGTGGGCGCCACGATGGGGCCGGCGCTGTTCGTGTTGGTTGTCACCACCGTTTCGTACGTGTCTTCCAAGCACTACTGGAAGGCGAGCGTCTAACGTATGGGTGAGATCGTTCCCAATCGTGCGCGCGGGCACGTAGATTTTGGGTGGCTGCGTTCAGCGCACAGTTTTAGCTTTGGGCGTTATTGGAACCCCGATCGGATGGGATTTGGCGCGCTCCGTGTCTTGAATGAGGATTGGATCCAGGGAGGGCAGGGGTTTGCGGAGCATTTTCATGACAACATGGAAATCGTCACCATTCCATTGGAAGGCGCGGTGCGGCATGGAGACAGCATGGGGACGGGTTCTGTGATTGGAGCGGGGGAGGTGCAGGCGATGTCCGCGGGGACAGGGGTGATGCATAGCGAACACAATGCATCGTCTGAAGATATCTTGCATTTGCTTCAGATTTGGATTCTTCCGCGAGTCCGTGATCGTGCGCCCCGGTATGCGCAAACGCGGTCTCCATGGAAAGACGTCCGGGATACCTGGTGTGTGGTCGCATCGCCGGAGGCGGGGTCAGATTGGGTGCAGATCGAGCAAGATGCATGGATCCGCATGGGGCGGTTTTCGGCGGAAACGACGCTTCCGATTCCATCTGAGCGTCCGGAAAACGGGCGATATCTCCAAATTGTTTCGGGAGCGTTGCAGGTTGGATCTAGACGATTGGAGGGAGGGGATGCGCTCACCGTGATGCCGGGGGAGGAGATGGAAGCGATGGAGGTGCTGGAAGATCTGACAGCCGTTTTGTTGGAGGTGCCACTTTCTGCATCGGTTTAAGCTCAGGGGAAGGTGTAGTTGTCCCCGTACTTCCCTTGTTCTTCCGCTGCTCATCGCGTAGGGTTTTTGCATCTATGCGTCGTACGTCCATTTTTTTGGTGGGGGTGTTGGTTCTTTCGAGTCTGGGTTTCGCGCTGCAGACAAAGGCAAGTAGCGTGGGTCCCACTGCTGGGATGTTCTCTGGTGTTTGAATTACGCAAACAGCACCCTCATGTGGTGCTGCGTGCGGTTGGACTGGTGAGTTTGACGTTGTTCTTGTGGATCGTTTAGCGCGTGCGTCCAAGGGTATTCGCGTAGGCATGCATCCCGTTTGCGAGATATTCTGGGAGCGCTTCATCCACCTGTGTGTAATGCGCCCGGAACCGATCGTCTGCGAGATACATGTCTGCGAGACCGTGATAGATTTCAGGCGTGCAGTCGTAGAATCGGCAAATTCCCTGAAAGTGCTTGGCGATTTCTTGCTGCGCGCGCGGGGAGGTCGCCTCGACCCCTTCTTTTTGAAGCGCGACCAACGCATGGAGGTTCGCGGTTGTTTCGGCCTGCATCTGTTCCCAATCGCGCTTCGTGAACGCGGCAACGCGCGCTTGGGATTGTTTGTACGCATCGGTGTGACCCCAGCGTTCCTTCGCCTCGTTTTTGTACGAGGAGATTTGCTCATCCGTTAATCCGGCGTAGAGCGTTTTGTCATCAAGTGGTTCGTGCGTATCCATAGCATGGATGGTGCGTTGAATCGTCTGTTGCAGGCGTCGCAGGCGCGCTTGTTTTTGGCGGATCAGTTCCGCTTGCGAGACAAGCGATGCGCGCGCATCAAACGATGGGTGTGTAAGTAAGCGCTTGATTTCCGAGAGGGGAAACTCAAGTTCACGGTAAAAAAGGATGTGTTGGAGGCGAAGTAGTTCTGCTTCCCCGTAGCGCCGTTCTCCGTTCTTAGTCCGCTCCACAGGGGAGAGGAGTCCGATGCGATCGTAAAAGCGGAGCGTTCGTGGGGTGACGCCCGCAAGTGCGGCAAGGGCTTGAACGGTATAGCGACGCATACTCCTGTCTTCCGTGATCCAAGCGTAGAGGATGACGTTACGTCAAGGTCAAGGGGGTGTTTTAGGGGGAAAACCGGCATGGTAGGCTTGCGATATGATTAAATGGATAGCAACGGCCGTGGCCGGTGTGGTCATCGGCGTACTTGGATGGGTCGCCTGGCCCGCACCTGACGTGACAGCGCCCACAGCGCTCGATGTTCAGGCCCCAACCGGAACGGTGCGTGGGGAAGGCAGTCTTCCCCGTACTTCGGATGAAATGCTAGGGCAGCTTTTGATGATTGGGATTCCGGGAACGACGGTGAATTCCGGAACCCGTGCGTTGCTCGAGGAGATCCAGCCGGGTGGCGTGATCTTGTTTAAGCGGAATATCACCTCTCCAACACAGGTGAAGGCGTTGATTGATGCGCTCCAGGCTTCGGTGCAGACGCCGCTCTTCATCGCCGTCGATCAGGAGGGCGGGCAAGTAACGCGGTTGCCCTTCTTGAAGCAAACGGCTCCTCAATCGGCGATCAACACCGTGGAGGAAGCGACACGTGTCGGCGAGGCTCGCGCAAAAGAGCTCCGTGCGCTTGGGATCACGATGAATTTTTCGCCGGTGTTGGATGTGGTCACGAAAAAAACCTCGTACCTGTATCCGCGAACCTTTGGATTGGTTGGTCCAGAGAAAACGGGGGAATTAGGTGCGGCGCTTGTGCGCGCCTCGGGCCAGGCGGGGGTGCTTTCGGTGGCAAAGCATTATCCAAGTTATGGCGATATCGCCCTTGATCCGCATCAGAAGGAGGTGATTTTGCGCGCGACCACCGCCACGCGTGATGCGGCGCTTCTCCCGTTTCGGCGCGTGATTGACGCGGATCCGGACGCGCCTCTCATGCTGGCTCACATCATCATTCCCGAGGTAGACGCCCTTCCGGCGACGCGGTCCCCAAAGCAGGTCGCACAGGTGCGCGCGCTTGGGGCAAAGGGGGTGTTGGTAACGGATGATTTGGAGATGGTTTCCGCAGGTGTCCCTGCAGATCAGGCGGCGGAAGAGGCGATTTTATCCGGCGTTGATCTGGCGATGGTAGCGCATTCCCCGGCACTTCAACGCGCAGCGCTGGCTCGCTTGCGTCAGGCGCAACAAGAAGGGCGTCTTCCTGCGGCGACCGTTGATGCGGCGTTGGAACGGATTTTACGAGCAAAAAAACGAGTCGGACTGCTTCAACCGTAATACGTGAATTGTGCTATGATGACGCCATGACCTGGCGTGCCGTTCTTGGAATTGCGGCTCTCTCGCTCCTTCCTGCATTCGCACACGCGATTGAGCCTTTTTCTGCTACGACAACCGTGCATACCACCTCTTCTGCAGAGGTCATGGTCATTTCGACATCGACGAAGGCGACCCCGATTTCCGCCCCGCTGTTTGTTCCGCCAAGCAACGTCTCCGCGCCGGTTGTGCCGCCACCCACACCCACACCCACACCCACGCCCGCGTCGGTTCCGTACGAAAAACCCTTTCTCACCGCGCAAGAAATTCAGCACATGGTGTCACAGGGAAATGGCGTACGGATTCTCCCGCCATCGGAGGTACGTGCGATCCCGCTCCCGTCGCCGGCTCTTCCCTGGATCGCACTTGGTATCGGAGGAGTCTGTCTGTTCGGGGCGGTGGGATTGTGGATCGTTCGTGCGCGTCACAAAAATCCATTGATGTGATATTCTTGGAATGATTGTTGTATGCTTCGCAAACCACCCATTCGAACCGTCCCGGGATCGAAGGTTCCTTCCGGGCTCGCAACGCCAGCTCCGGCCCCTGTTTCTTTACGTCCTCCCGCACCTCCCGCCCCCCAAGAAAGCAAGGCGCGTACGATCATCCTCGCGGTGACGCTTGGAGTATTGGTGATCGTGCTTGTCGCGTTTATTTTTTATCGACGGACCGAAGATGCCGCTCCCGCATCGACGGCAACTGCTGTAGAAACGGGGGAAGAAGTAACCGTTCCGACCGCAGAATTAGTTGCGCGTATTCAGAATCACATTGTGACGAAGACGAATGAGCAGCCAACGGTTGCCGTCGTCGAAAACCCGGATACGCTCCAGACGACGTATCCAGATCTCTTTGCCTATGCAAAGGCAGGCGATCATTTGGTGGTTTGGTCCGATAAGGCGGTGTTGTATTCAGCCTCGTTGGATAAATTGCTGGCCGTCGTTCCGATCCGTCCCACCACGGCAGCGGCTGTGGTCTCGACACCTACCACTTCAACGACCGCTGTTGCCACCACCTCGACCACCGCTTCCGTGACGGAAGAGGGGACGCCGACGGTTGAAGTGCGGAATGGCACCCGAACCACGGGGCTCGCGCAACGCGTGTCGGACATGTTGAAGCAAGCGGATTTTTCTATGACAGCCGTCTCCACGGCGCGCCCGGCAGAAAAAACATTCATCGTGGTCAAGACGCAGGGAGCGTTTCCGGTTGCCACGCAAAAGCTTCAACAATTAGTGGGCGGCGAAATTGTGGCCGAGTTGCCTGTTGGGGAAGCGCCGATGAAGGGGGATGTATTGGTGATCCTCGGACCGGACTACCAGCAATAATGCAACTGCTTGTGGCCCGAGAACAGCGCTGAACGAGCGATGTGCTTCCTTCAAATTTGGTATACTCTCATCATGTGTATCGATTAGGGTGCAAAACAGGGTTTACCCTGGTTCAAACCTTGTTGAGCATTTCGATCGCGGTCGCTTTGGCCGGGATCGTCCTTGTGGCGATCAATCCGGCGCGTCAATTTTCTCAGGCGCGGAATGCGGCACGGCGATCGGATGTGAATACCATCCTGAATGCGATTTCTCAGTACATGATTGATAATCGAGGCCAGGCGCCAACCGGGATTGATGAGGTGGTGCGCATGGTCGGAACGGCGACCTCTGGATGTAGCATCGCGTGCGGCATTCAGCTCGCCCAGGGAAATGTGTTGCAAAATCAGTCGCTCGCGCACGCATCGTGGTGGGAGCGTTCGTTTGTCGCGCATGCCGCAGAACCGATCACATCGTCCACCGAACGCACGGCAACGAAGGTGCTAAATGCGACGGCGTATCCCGCCAAGGTGCTCCCAGGGGATACGCTCACGCTCACCGTGACGTTGGAGGATCCAAAAGGGATTGCGTTGGTCACGGCGGACATGGGGGGGATTGAAACGGTGAGCCTCCATCGCATCCAGGGGACGGATACGCACGGCACTTGGGAGGTGGCGTGGGGAGTTCATGGAACGGAAGAGCGGAAATATGTCTCGACCGTCACGGTCATGAACCGGCAAGGAGAGCGTGTCACGGTGGATATTCCGTGGGTGGATCCGCCGCCAAGTGGCTGGATCAGTCCTACGGCCCACACAGATCCGAATAACCAGTGGAATAATGAGGTAAATGCGCGCGATGGAGATATCACGACGTATTCATCGAACGTGTATGGTGGAACAGGGTACGGGCAATACATCTATTTCAGTATTGCAACCTCAACCTACATGGATCGGTTGCGTATCAATACGGATTATTTAGATGCGCACATCGCAAATGTGGAGGTCGATGTCTTGATCAACAACGTTTGGACCAACGTCTACGCAACGGGAAGTGAGGCGATGTGGAATAATAAATACGTGGTTGTTCCTTTCACGCCGAGCTACGTGACCAGCGCTCGATTTCGGTACAATTATGCCGTCGGCGGGTTCATCTACTGGATGTATGAGTTTCAGTTTTACGAAACGACCTCCACGTACAGCGCGCCCACCTGTGCAACGCAGGCGGCGGATTTTATTCAAGACGTTGCCGCCACCGTGCACGGGACGATTACAAGCGACGGCGGGGAGCTCAGTGAAGTGCGTTTCTTGTACGGCACAACTCCTTCGTATGGATCAAGTACCGCCTGGGTTCCGGGAATTGCGACGGGAGAAAATTTTGAGTCCTTCTTGACCAACCTTTCACCGCAGACGACCTATTATTTTGAGGCGCAGGTGCGAAATAGCGTGACCACGACGAATTGTGGGCAGCTCACGTTCACAACCAAACCGCCTGCGGTTGGATGGATTTCTCCGTCTGGGACGAGTGATCCGGATACGGCATGGGAATTTGAATCCTCCGCAACAGACCTGAATCCGGCGACCTATGCGCGAAGTTATCATGCGATTAATGCGCCGGTTTGGAGCTCCTTTCTTTATCTGACCTTCACGGCGTTAGAAACGAATAAAGTGCGATTCTATGGTCGCGCCGGGTCGGAAGTCGACCTTGCAGATGTCGATGTGTATCGCGATGGAGAATGGGTAAATGTGTTTGAAGGGACGTTTCCGAATCAGGCGTGGCAGGAGGTTTCATTTACCGCGGGGAACGTATCCCAGGCTCGGGTGCGGTTCCGTGCCATTAACCAAGGCGCTGGATTTTTCTTTCACTTGAATGAATTCCAGTTTCAAAAGTCCAGCGAAGAAAGTGCGGAGGCGTGTCTCGATTTGCCGATGCTCGAGCCGTTATATTACGCATCCAAGCCGGAAGATCCATTGAATGGAACGGGTCTCCGGACGTACTACGCCGTTCGTAAAACGGGGAATAATCGCATCAATGTCTACGCCTGTACCCCGGAATTAGGAGAAGTGATCGAGGTGTGGAGATGAGGAGTAAAAAACATCCCCCGGAGGGGATGTTTTTTAGTTCTTCACTTCGCCGTGTACTTCTTGCATGAGCGTGTGCGCTTCTTTCATGAGTTGGTGGGCGCGTACCAGTTTTGCAAACTTCGCTTCATCGATTTCTTTCATCTTTGGGTGGTCCTTTGTTGCTTCCTTGAACGCGTTGAAATCATTTTTTTCCAAGGCGTCGTGGACGGCTTGCATGTTCTTTCCGCCCATGTGGCGACCCATCTTCATTTTTCCGTGATCTCCCTTTCCGTGCATCCCACGGAATTTGGCGAAAAACGGCTTTCCTTCCTGCTGTGTCGGTGTGGCGCCTGCGTTTGTTTCTGACGATGTTGCGGCAGAAACCTGAGAAGCGGCGACGGAAAGCGCGAGCGCAGGAACGATCAATGCGGATGCGAGAAAAAAGCGTTTGTTGGTCATACAAGAAGATTAGTGATTCGGGCGGATCCGTTGAAGAATCGCATAGGGCTGCAGGTCCTTGCACCCAGTACTACGCACGGCATCCGGAAATTGTGACACCGGTCCAGGCGTATCGACGGGAAGCGCCTTCCCTTTTTTTATTGGAGGGTATTCCTTTCCTTTCCAGGGAAGCACTGCACAGGGGATGAATCGTGCTGTTCCGGTTGTGGCATCGCGTTCGGCGTATCCAATGATGCGAACGGCGGATGCGTGCGCCAAGGTCGCTTTGCTTTGGGGGCTTAAGAGCGTGCTATTCAGCTCGATCAGGTTTCCGTCCGGCAGTACCAAGGTGAAAGCGTTTTTCTCAAGATCAACGGCGCTCACCTCTCCGACAATCAGGCCGCGCGCCGGATTCATCCATAGAGAGAGTTTTTTGAGACGGATGGGGGTATGGAGGGGAAGTTGTGCGCCGAGGGTTTCATCGAGTGCGCGTCCCACATCGTTTGCGGCAAGAAGCGATCCACCTATCAAGAAGCCGGAGAGCGCGATCGCGATGATGGCGGACACGGGATACCGATACCCGGCGCGCGTGCGACGAATGGCGTACCACACCGCGAATCCGGCCAGCAGAATTCCGACGGCCCAAACGGCGGGGATGGCATCCCGAAAGAAGAACATGCGGGAAGAGCCGGCGATCTCGTAGAGATCCCAGTCCATTTCTTGCACGGAGAACACGAGTACGGATGCGATGGCGGCGCCGAGGGCAACGCCGAACACACAGACGACCCACAGCAGACGGTTTTTCCATGTAAACTGCCACGCCGGTCGTGGAGTGACCCGGGTTTCCTCAATCTGATCCAAGACCTTGGAAGCAAGGTCGTTTGGGGAGGGATCCAAGGAAAAAGGGGAGGTCATACGGAGGGGGAGAGCAATGGAAGGAGACGTTTTTTGGCGCGTGCGATGAGCGTGCCAACCGAGCCAACGGGGATCTGCATGATATCGGAGATTTCGGTGTATTCACGTTCTTCAAAATAGCGGAGCACGAGCGCCTCGCGATATTTGGGATCCAGTTTGAGGAGCGCGGCACGCAACGTTTGCGCGGTCAGAGACCGGTCGAGCTCGGTTTCGAGGTGGGTGACGCCGGGAACCTGTTCCAGCAGATCCGCCCCATCCGGGTCCGTGTGCCCATCCGGACGAACTTGGCGCGCACGAAAGAAGCTCATCGTTTCATTGTGCGCGATGCGATAAATCCAGGACGAAAAGGCAAGTCCTTCGTCAAACTCATTCAAATTCCGATACGTTTTTAGAAAAACGTTTTGAAGCACATCTTCGCGATCTTCTACGCGAAAGACACCCAGCCGACGCAGGTAGCGATCCAGCCGTTCTTGATAGCGTCGGATGAGCGCAGCGAACGCTTCTTTTTGCGCAAGCGATGCGCGTACGAGCGCTGCATCCGGTGCCTCCGGAGGAAAAGAAAGCATGGTTTCCATGAAGTACTACGCAAAAACACTCGATTTTGTGCCATCCGTTCTCTTCTCTACCTTGGCAGGCTTGTAAAAATACGCAAGGAAGGGTAGGCTTCGATTATTCTCATGTCTACGAACACGCCCAGTTTTTACGGCCTCGGCATTGCGCCGAAGCTGCTTCAGATTTTGGATCAGGTCGGATACACGGTACCGACGCCGATTCAGATGCAATCGATTCCGGTTGCATTGCAGGAAAAGGATGTAATGGGGATTGCGCAAACGGGAACCGGTAAAACGCTTGCGTTTGGCATTCCTTTGATCCAACGCCTCGCTCAAACCAAAGGGATTGGCCTTGTGGTGCTTCCAACGCGCGAACTTGCGCTCCAGGTGGATGAAACGTTGAAGAAAATCGGAACGCCCATTGGCTTGCGCACGGCGGTATTGATCGGAGGCGCCTCGATGAAGTTGCAGATGGATGCGTTAAAAAAGAAACCGCATGTGTTGATTGTGACGCCAGGACGCATGATTGATCACCTGGATCAGCGCACGGTCGCCTTGGATCGCGTTTCCGTCCTCGTACTGGATGAAGCGGATCGCATGCTCGACATGGGGTTTGAGCCGCAGATCAAGCGGATTTTGCAGCACGTGCCAAAGGATCGGCAGACGTTGTTGTTTTCCGCGACCATGCCAAAGGAGATCGTCGCGATCGCCTCGAAATACATGAAGATGCCGGTGCGCGTTGAAATCGCGCCAGCAGGGACGGCGGCCGAACGCGTGACGCAAGAGGTGATTTTCGTCGGCAAGGAAGAAAAAACGCGGTTGCTTCAGAAGATTTTGGATGAACATACCGGCACGGTGCTTGTGTTCTCTCGGACAAAGTATGGCGCCAAAAAAATCGCACGCGCCGTCCGTGGCATGGGGCACACCTCCGCAGAACTGCATTCGGATCGTTCGCTTGCACAGCGCAAGGCGGCATTGGAAGGATTTAAGCGCGGGACGTATCGCGTGCTTGTCGCGACGGACATTGCGGCACGTGGCATCGACGTCACCGGTATTGAGTTGGTGGTGAACTTTGATCTGCCGGATCAGAGTGAAGATTACGTCCATCGTATTGGCCGAACGGGACGCGCTGGACGCGCCGGGCACGCGATTAGTTTCGCAACACCGGATCAGCAGCGCGATGTTCGTGACATTGAACGCCTCCTTCGCACGCAGTTGCCGGTGGCGAAGTTGCCGGAACTCCCGGCTGCGCGCATGTCTGCGGCAGGGGAGGTGGAAGATCGTGACGACAGTCCGCGCGCACGGTATCGCGAACGAGCGATGCGTGAATCGGGTGGTGCGCGTGGCGGTCGGGGTGGATTCGGTGGCGCGCGTGGTCGAGACCATCAGGACCGCGGTCGTCATGCGTCTAGCTCCGGAAGTCGACACAGCGGGATGCGAAGCGGACGACCAAAGCGCGATCTCTCCTTTACGCCAAAGTGGACCCCGGTTTCTTCTTCCCCATTTTTCGTGAAGCGGGACGAAGAATCGCCTTCCAAGCGGAAGCGATCGAATTAGTAACACACGCCTTCGGGCGTGTTTTGCATGGGAAGGATTGAATAAATGCCTGGGTTTTGGTAGCGTCCGCCGTGGAGGTGACCATGGTGGCTCGTTTCAAGGCGTGGCTCTGTTTTTTCCTGGCATTCGTACTCGCGTGGTGCCTGATTCTTGGCTGCATTCTTCCCATGCATCTGTATGCGTGGATGCGCTATCGTGGCGCGACCCGGTTGCCGGAACGCACGCGGTTCGCGAATGCGTGGCATCTGTGGTGGGGCGCCAAAATCTGCACGTTGACCCATGCGTTGCTGGGGATTCGGATCCGGTGGATCATCCCACCGATTCAGGCGCCGCCCTGTTTGGTCCTCGCGAACCATGAGTCCACGCTGGATGTCCCGGAGCTCATCGCGCTCGCACTGCGACTGGGAATTCCAGAGCTTCGGTGGATTGCAAAGATCCAGGCGCGCGCGTTTCCGATCGTTGGATGGATGACCATGATGACGGGATGCGCATACGTCCAGCGCACCGGTGACCCAGAAGATCTTGCTCGGGTGCGTGCGGCCGGAGAGCGGGCGCGGGTCGATGGCGCGAGTATCGCCCTTTTCTATCAGGGGACGCGTGGGGGGAAGCAGGTCAAAACCGGTGGGTTTTGGACATTGCTAGATGCAATGCCGACGCATCGGATCCTGTCGGTCGGGTTGTTCTGGGATCCGCCCATGGAAGGGGGGCGCACTGCGCTCCATGCCTATCAGGTGTACGGGCGCACGCTCACGATCGCGGCGCGTCTTGTCTCGCCGAACGAAGACTATCGTACGCATGCCTGGCTTGCTTCGGAGCTCGATCGACTCCGTGCCCAGGCGGCGGACTCTACGCACACGTAATGTGTGCCGCTCACCATCCCAATCCGGGGATGGTGTTTTTTATAACGAAGGATGGCGAAGCATCCGTTCAATGCGACGTTTTGGATGCGCACCCTTTTTTCCAAAGGTCCAATGATGTATGGAGGGTGTGCGTTTTTTGCTGCTGTTGCTGATCGCGCGATGGTTTCCCAGATAGAAGCCGATATGGCGATGCGGTTCATCCGCTACATGATCGCGTGTGGCTTCCCAGATGAGGATCGTTCCCGGTTCCGGCGTATCCGTGTCTTGCCATCCCTGTTGTTCTAGATCGCGGACGGTGCCATCTACGGTTAAATGTTGTGTGTCGATCAATCGAAATGCCGAGAGAATGGTGCTCACAAAAAACGCACAACTCAAGCGCCCCCCACGAAGGAGATCCACGGTTTTCTTGTGTTTGATCGCGTATGCGTGACGGAAGGCGGTTGAGCCGACGGAGCCGCGAACCAGGGCGAGTAAATTATTCCGGGTGAGAAGTGAGTGGGTTGCCATGCAGGTATGATAGCGTACGCGGAATATTTGCTATACTAGGCCTATGGTGGAAGCGCGATCGCGACGCCTGTTTGGTTTCATGACCTGTCTGCTGGTCATTCTTTTTGCTTGCGTCGCGTATTGGTCGTTGTGGGCGCGTCCCTGGCCGCAAGCACAGGCAGCGCTTATGCGTTCGATTGAAGCGTTTTATCAAACACCGTCTGCGACGGGAGTTTCATTGGATGCGTTGGTGCAGGATGATGCGTGGGACGCGGTTGCGATTTTGGAACCGTATGCTTCTGCGCGAACGGCGCGAGAACGGATCGGGCCGTACGCCGGTCGTGCGCCACGGCAAGAGACGATGGATGGCTGGTTGCTGGTTTTTTTGCGCGATGGTCGTCCAAAAGGGTATGTGCGCCTCCCTTCCACGATTCGGCTGCAACCAGGATCATGGACGCGTGCGGATGCGCGATTTGAGCTCATCCCATCGCGTGCACAAGCGCCTCCAGAGCTCGTGCATGTCGAGGCGCTTTCCGCGTTTTTGGCGCGGCCACGTCCTCCGCTTGAACCCGTGGTGTTTTTGGAAGGTGTGACCGATGTGCAGGGCTTTCCCTACGTGCGCGTCCGACATGGCCAGCGCGCGATTGGGGAGATGGCCTATCATGCCGCGTATTTGGATGGAAAATGTTCGGTGCTTGAAGCCATGACCGAATCCTGTCCGGCGGTTCAGGAGGTGTATGTCCGTACCCTTCGCACCCCTTCGGAACTGATTCCCGTCACCCCGTCCGCGGAGGTGGAGATGGTGGAAGGGGATGGTGTGCACATCGTGTCGCATGTCGAGGCGCCCTGGTCTGTCTTGCATTCCGAGCTTGCCGTGTCCCCAGAGCGCTTTTCGAACCGTCCCTTCCACATGCGCCGGGTACACGGCAAAATTGTGGCGCTCAACGAAATTTTTGTGCCCGTGCATGAACAAAAATACGCACCCGTTGAATGAGTGCGTGCGTTAGGTGAAGAGGATGGCGGACACGCGTCCGGTGAGGAGATGTTTGAGACTCAGGCTGTAGACCGAGTCATATATCTCTTCCGCGCCCCATTTTTTCTTGGATTCCTCCACGAAACGGGCAAGCGCATCCAGATCGGTGGCGATCCACATTTGGAGCTCCGGATGCTTGGCGAGAAACGTGGAACGCGTACGTTCGATGCGTGTGAGCGTTGGTGGTCGATGTGGTGCCTCGTGGTCGCTATAACCGATGCCACGCACCTGATACGCATCATCCAGACGGATGAAGGTCAGCAAATGGCCCTTTCCTAGCGTGAGAACACCGACATGGTGCGTCGGCGCTTCGTCTGGGTGGGATCGTTCGGTTGGGAGCGCCATGATGGCGCTGACCTTGATTCTGCCCAATTCTTCGAGAACGAGGGCATTTAAGGCATTCACCGTCAAAGGTCCTGCGCGCTTCATGGCGTACCTCCTATTCGTATCGTGGCGAGGGATGGGGGATCCGTCAACCGTTGACAAGACTGGTGTTTTTTGATGTGCTTCGAACGGAGGTCCTTACATGGCGAAGGATAGCGCAACAGCAGAGGTGATTCCGCTCGGCGATCTCATTCGCCTGCGGGAATCGCCAGTTCGTTTCGAGCCACTCATCGCGTACGCATGCCCGGAATGTATTGTCCGGGATGGGATGGTCGAGCAGATTCCCGAGCGGATCGTCACACGGTTGGGGGCGATCCTCGTCCACGTGGTCGCAAGCGCGCCCAGGCAGAAGCCGTTCGAGACGGTGCTCCGGCAGATCCACAAGGATCAGGGACTTCGTGAGCAGTTTCATGACGCGTCGAAGCAGGCGCGTGCGGGTGTTCTCGTGCGCGGGTTGGCAGGAATCAAGCTGGCCCACGGATGGAATCCGTTGCACACGCCGTCCGTCCAGTCGTTGCTCCAAAAAAACCTGGATCTCCATTGGGAGATCCAGGCAACCGCCTTCGTCTACGCGGTGGGGTGGAGCGGATGCCCGTTCCCGTAATTGACCCCTCGCAGATCATGCCGCGCGCTTCGTCCGCGCGGTTTTTTGTTGTTGCGTTGTACGATCCACCGTTTGGAGGCGTGGAATTTCTTGCTCAACCAATTGAATATAGCGTGTGGCCACGGCATCCAGGTCTTCGGCGTTTGGAACGTCTCGAGTCACGAATGCGCGAACGCCGTTTTGAATACGATTGATCTCCGCTTCATCAGGAGTTTCGATGGTTCCAGTGGCGGTTGCGGCATCAGTAAGTGCCTGTTCGGTGACGGTGTGGAGCGAGGTGTCGGCTAGGCTGCGTTCTTGCATGTCTGCCGCATCTCGACGGAGATAAAACAGGGTCAGGGATTGGATACCGCGCGTAAACATTTCTCGTTTGCGGCGGAACTCCATCCGTTCCCGCTCGTCTTCCGTCACCTCGCCGACGATCGCCGGACGTTTGATGGTTTCATACGTAGAACCTGGCTGATTGGCGCGACGCGCTTCTTCTAGCTCTGCGGCCATGGATGCGGCGCGCACCATGCGTGCAGCGGGGTCATCCACGCGTTTTCGTGGTTTGCCCGGCATGGCCAAAGGCGCGTCACGGCGAGAAGGGATGCGTTCGGACATAGGGATCAGTAGGGAAGTGGGTAGGCGTGGGCCAGTTCGGCAACGCGTGATTTTGCGTTTGCAGCGATGTCCGCGTTTCCTTCCGAGTGTAGCAGATCCATGATAATCGCAGCGAGTTCACGCGTGGCATCTGCCGTAAATCCGCGGGTCGTGATCGCCGGCGTTCCAAAGCGCAACCCTGAAGGATCCATGGGTTTGCGCGTGTCGAACGGGATGGTGCTTCGACTGACGGAAATGCCTGCCTCGGACAGACGCGTTTCCATTTCTTTTCCGTTTACCCCAAGCGGAGAGATGTCTAGCAAGAGAAGATGGTTGTCGGTGCCGCCGCTGACCAGCCGTCCGCCACGCGCCAAAAAGACCTCAGCCATCGCCTGCGCATTTGCAAGGACTTGGCGCTGGTACACGGCAAACGATGGATGGAGTGCTTCCTGAAGCGCCACCGCCTTTGCCGCGATCACATGTTCCAGCGGACCGCCTTGGGAACCCGGAAACACCCCGCTGTCGATTTTTTGTGCCAAGGTCTTTTTTCCGTCCGAATCCAACCGATCCTGTGTTTTGCACAAGATCATGGCGCCACGCGGGCCGCGGAGGGTTTTATGCGTCGTGGTTGTGACGACGTCAGCGAACGGGATTGGATCCGGAGAGCATTTTGCTGCAACAAGTCCGGCGATATGCGCCATGTCGACCAGTAAATACGCTCCGACTTCGTCAGCGATCGAACGGAATGCAGCGTAGTCTAGTGTGCGCGGATAGGCCGAAAATCCAGCGATGATGAGCTTTGGCTTGTGTGTTCGTGCGAGGGTGCGGAGTTCGTCCATGTCGACGCGGTGGTCATCGGCACGCACGCCGTAGGGGATGATGTTAAACCACTTCCCGCTGAAGTTCACGGGGGATCCGTGGGTTAAATGGCCGCCATGAGACAGATTCATCGCAAGCACGGTGTCTCCTGGGTTACACAAGGCGAGATACACGGCGAAATTCGCCTGCGCCCCGGCATGCGGTTGGACATTCGCATGCTCTGCGCCAAACAAACGCTTTGCGCGTTCGATCGCCAGCGTTTCGACCTGATCAATAATCTGGTTACCGCCGTAGTAGCGCTTACCGGGATATCCTTCGGAATACTTGTTGGTAAGCGGTGAACCAAGCGCTTCCATCACGGCTGGGGAGACGTAATTCTCCGAGGCGATGCATTCGAGTTCCGTGCGTTGACGGTCGGTTTCCGCATCAATGAGTGCGCCGAGTTCAGGGTCGACGTGGGAGAGGTGTGGGGTCATAGCCGGAGCGTAGCAAGGACGCTTGACAGTCGGCAAAACGGTCGTCCACACTTGCGTCGTGGAGGTGGAATGATGACACGGGAACCGTTGACTGCCGCGAAGATGTTGGAGTTCTTTATCCAGCGGCAGATGTATTGCTCGGTCTTGACCATGTACACCATGGTGGCCAAGACCTATCGCGATCATGGGTACGGCATGGTAGATCGGCCCTTCTTGCTTCTTGTCGAGCTTGGCAAAGAATGCGGCGTCACCGAAGAGGAGTGGCTTCACGCAATTCGGACACGGGTACCCGATGGGACGCCGATCCCGGAATATCCCCCAGTGCCGGATTACCGGTTTGATCCAACGGGACGTCCTGTGCGTGCCACGACCGAGGATTCGGATCAGTCTCCCGCAACGACCGGCGATTCGGTGGATCGTGCAGCGGAATAGCATCCCCCTGTGGTCTCACGGGGGTTTTTCTTTACGACGAGCCTTCTACCACGTACGCTTGAACTATCTATGTTTGACGTGCAATCCATCACGCGGGCCCACTTGATTGGGATCGGTGGCATCAACATGTCCGCCGTGGCAAAACTATTGGTGGACGCAGGGGTCACGGTGTCCGGATCTGATGCAAAAGACTCCGAAGAGACGCGCGCCCTTGTGGGCCGTGGCATCACCGTTCACATCGGCCATTCTCCCATGAATCTGCCAGAGGCGTGTGATGCGGTGATCTATTCGAGCGCCGTTCCCGAGCAAAACCCAGAACGCATCGCGGCGCGTGCAAAAGGAATTCGCGAGATGACGAATTTTGAGTTTTTGGGCGCATGGACCGCGTCGGCGTATACCGTGCTCGTGACGGGGACACATGGGAAAAGTACGACGACCTCCTTGGTTGGTCTTATGCTGACCCAGGCGGGGAAGAATCCGACCGTGGTGGTGGGAAGCAAGGTGCCCAAGTTTGAAGAGGGGAACTTGCGTCTGGGCACGCAGGATTTGTGGGTCATTGAAGGAGATGAATACGCCCGTCATTTTTTGGAGTTTCGTCCAAAAGCGGTGCTGATCAATAATATCGAGCTCGATCATACCGACGTGTTTCCGGATCTCCCGACCATGATCGATGCGTTTCGGGCCTTGCTTGCGCGCGTGCAGGATCGCGGAATGGTGATCGCAAATGCGGATGATGCAAATGTGAGTTCGCTGATCGGGGAGGAGCGTCGGGCGCTGGAAGCACGGGGGATTCGGGTAAAGACCTTTGGATTTGGGGCACATGCGGATGTGCAGGTGGTTGATTATGCCGTGCGTCCTGCGGAGCAGGCGTTTGGATTGCGGAATGAACACGGATACATCGCACGATTTACACTTGGCGTTCCCGGAAAAATGAACGTCTCCAATGCGGCCGGCGCTGCGACGCTTGCGACGTTGCTTGCCGCTCCGGCAGAGGCGATCCGTTCTGTTCTCGCGGAGTTCACGGGCATTTGGCGACGGTTTGAGAAAATCGCAGAGGACGCCGGACAAAAAATCACGATCCTGTCGGATTACGGCCATCATCCAACGGCGGTGCGCGAAACGCTTGCCGCGGCAAAAGGATTTTATCCAGGGCGTCGCATCGTGCTGTGTTTTCAGCCTCACCATCGCAACCGCACCAAGCATTTGTTTCTAGAATTTGTGCCGAGTTTCGATCTCGCGGACGCATTGCTTTTGTGCGAGATCTACGACGTGGCCGGACGCGATGATTCCGCGGATCAGGATATTTCTTCGCGGGATTTGGAAGAGGCGATTTTGCATCATGACGCCGATCGCGCCGTGACGCGTCCATTGCAATATGCGGCAACGCCGGCGGATGCGCGTGAGCTTCTCAAGCGCTGGAAAAAACCCGGGGATGTGATCATCGTGATGGGGGCGGGCGATGTGTATCTCATTGCGCCAGAGATTTTGGCGTAACGTATGACGGCACTCACGGACGCACAGGTCGCGCAGTATCGCGCGCGCATCCCTTCCGCGACGGAACGGGAGCCCATGGCAAAGCACACCAGTTTTCGGTTGGGCGGGGCGGCGCGATTGTATGTGGTTGTTGCGACGGCAGACGCGTTGCAGCAGGCGCTCGCGGCGGCTACGCGCTTGGAGATTCCGTGGGTGGTGTATGGCGGTGGTTCCAATTTGCTGGTCGCAGATGAAGGCTACGAAGGCGTCGTGATTCAGATGGCGCTCCGTGGATTGGAATTTGAAGGCACACGTGTCCGAGCAGAAGCCGGCGTGATCACAGGGATGGTCGCGCGACAATCGGTCGAGCGTGGACTCACCGGGTTTGAGTGGGCAATCGGAGTGCCGGGGACGATCGGCGGCGCGATTTTTGGCAATGCCGGGTGTTATGGCGGCGAGATGAAAGACGCGATTGAATCCGTGGAGGCTTATCGTGTCCACGATGGAACGCGAGTCGTGCTTTCTCGAGAGGAATGTGGGTTTGGGTATCGTGAAAGTCGGTTTAAACACGATCCACATGTGATCCTTGGATGTACGCTTGTGCTTGCGCCTTCTCCGGATCCGGCTGCCAGTAAGCAGCGCATGGAGGAGATCATGCGGATGCGAAAAGAAAAACAGCCACTCGATCAATCTAGCTGCGGATGCGTGTTCAAGAATTTTACGTATGAGGATCCATCCGCGTTGGATCTGCTCGCGCGTGAGGTGGAGATTCCGGAGACGATGCGCAAGAACCGGATGATCTCCGCCGGTTGGTTGATTGATCATGCGGGGATGCTGGGAGAACGGATGGGCGGGGTTGAGGTGAGTAAAAAGCACGGAAATTTTTTCGTGATCACAGGGCCCTCGCGCGCGCAGGACGTGATTGCGCTTATGAGTCGCGTCAAGATGGCGGTCAGGGATCGTTTGGGGATCGAGTTGCAAGACGAGGTGCAATATTTGGGTTTTTAATGGCATTGGGGGTACACTAGAGGTGTAAGTCTTAACCGACCACTATGACCATTTCGATTGTGCACCGGGGGCTTGAACTTACGCCGGCCATCCGGTCGTATGTGGAAGAAAAGATGCTGTCGTTGGATAAATATTACGAAGGGATTCGGCACCTGGATGTCGATGTTGGGCTCGCGAACGGGCATCACAACAAAGGAAATATCTTTTTCTGCAAAGTCGTGGTCCACACGGGTGGCGAACCGATGCCGTTGGAACGCGAGGCGGAAGATCTGTACAAAGCGATCGATAAAGTACGCGATCACCTCCGTGTTGAATTAGCGGAATTGAACAAGCGCGAGCGGGAAGCGGCGCAGGGACGCGGGTAGGGTACGTTCGGCGAAGCACTATTCTTTTCATTCTTCTTCATATGAAACACGTTGTTTCCGCAGTAGTATTGTCCGTCGCTTCGTTGCTTCTGGTGTCACCGGCATTCGCGCAAGATACACAGATCGCCATGCCGAAAAAGGCAGACCGCGCCGCATGCGTGAAGGTGGCGCAGGAAGCGCGCGCGAAGGCAAATGAATCGACGCAGGAGGCGTATAAGACGGCTCATGCATCGGCGGTGGCAACGTGGAAAGCGGCGAAAGAGGCCTACCGAAAAGCGCATGATGGCGCCGTGGAGGCGTATGAAACCAGTGTGAAAGCGACAAAAGAATCCTACCGTGCTGCCATGAAGGCGTGTGAAGGGAAAACAGGAGCGGATCTCTCTGCCTGCCAAAAGGCGGCATGGAGTGCGCGCGTGACGGCGCTTGAAGCGGCTTGGAAGACACGCGTGACGGCGGTCGAGACTGCCTGGAAAACGCGTGCAGAAGCGCATACGGCGTATCTGAAGGCGACCCAAGATCACTGGGGTGTTCGGGCAAAGGCGCGCATGGCCGCCTGGGAATCGTTTGTCGCGGCGCGCAAGGCATGTTGGGAGGCAAAGTAACGGTTTACAGAAAAGCCCCGGGAAACCGGGGTTTTCTAGACGTTCTCCGGTGTGTCCGGTACCATCCCTCCACCTATGATGTCTTTCCTGACCAAGCTATTTGGCGACCCGAATGCCCGCGAAGTGGCGAAGCTGCGGGTACTTGTGGATCGTGCAACGGCACTTGAGCCTGAATTTACCGCGCTTTCGGAAGAGGGATTGCGTGGAAAGACCGCGGATTTTAAGGCGCGTTTGGAAAAGGGCGCGACGTTGGATCAATTGCTTCCGGAGGCTTTTGCCGCCGTGCGTGAAGCGGCGCGTCGGACGCTTGGTCAACGGCATTTTGACGTGCAGTTGATCGGTGGCGCGGCGTTGCACAAAGGGATGATTGCGGAAATGCGCACCGGAGAAGGAAAGACGCTGACCGCAACAGCTCCGGTGTATTTGAATGCGCTCACGGGCAAAGGCGTGCATGTCATCACGGTGAACGATTACCTGGCGCGTCGTGACGCCGTGTGGATGGGGCAGATTTATCATGCGCTTGGGCTTTCGGTTTCCTGTATTCAGCATGCGGCGAGTTTTCAGTACGATCCGACGTTCAAAACCGAACCGCAGCACGATGAAAATCGCGATGAGATCGGGAGTTTCCGGGTTGACATGGATTATTTGCGCCCGGTGTCTCGGCGTGAGGCATACGCGGCAGACATTACCTACGGTACCAACAATGAATTCGGGTTTGATTTTTTGCGCGACAACATGGCGCAACGCATCGAGGACACGGTGCAGCGCACGTTGCATTTTACGATCATCGACGAAGTCGACTCGATTTTGGTTGATGAAGCGCGGACGCCACTTATCATTTCTGCGCCAGCACGTGAGGCGGAAGATTTGTACGGAAAGTTTGCTCAGATCGCGAAGCAGCTGACACCAAGCGACTACAAGGTGGACGAAAAACAGCGTGCGGCCACGTTGACCGATGAAGGGATCACGAAGGTAGAGCAGATGCTCGGGATGGAGAATCTGTACGTGCAGGGTGGAATGAAGCTGGTGCACCACCTGGAACAGGCGTTGCGTGCGCAGGTGTTGTTTAAGCTCGACCGTGATTACGTGGTGAAGGATGGGGAAATTATCATCGTGGATGAATTTACCGGTCGGTTGATGCAGGGTCGTCGTTATTCCGAGGGGTTGCACCAGGCGATTGAGGCGAAAGAGGGGGTGAAGGTGCAAAAAGAATCGGTGACCATGGCAACGATCACGTTCCAGAACTATTTCCGGTTGTACGAAAAGTTGTCTGGGATGACGGGAACGGCGGCGACGGAGGCGGAGGAATTCAGCAAGATCTACAAATTGGAGGTGTTGACGATCCCGACGAATCGAGTGAACAAGCGCACCGATCATGGTGACCGCGTGTACAAGAATGAATTAGGAAAGTTCAAGGCGGTGGTGCGTGAAATCAAGCAGCGACATGAAAAAGGCCAGCCAGTGCTGGTTGGGACGGTGTCGATCGAGAAAAACGAGTTGCTTTCGGAGATGTTGAAGATGGAGGGGATTCCGCACAACATCTTGAATGCCAAAAACCACGCAGGGGAAGCTGAGATTATCGCGCAGGCCGGTCGGCGCGGTGCGGTCACGGTCGCGACCAACATGGCAGGGCGTGGGGTCGACATTTTGCTTGGCGGGAATCCGCCGGACGCAACCGAAGCCGAAGCAGTGCGTGCGTTGGGTGGGTTGTTCGTGATCGGGACGGAACGTCATGAATCACGTCGCATTGATAACCAGCTACGCGGTCGTTCGGGCCGTCAGGGTGATCCGGGAGAAACGCAGTTCTACGTCTCGATGGAGGATGATTTGATGCGTATTTTTGGAAGCGATCGCATGAAGGGGATGATGGATCGCCTGGGACTTCCGGATGATGAAGCGATTGAAAATGGGTTGCTGACCAAATCCATTGAGGCGGCGCAGAAAAAAGTGGAAGGACACAACTTCGATATTCGCAAGCATTTGCTGGAATACGATGACGTGTTGAACAAGCATCGCATGGCGATTTACCGCCGACGTCGCGAGCTGTTGGATGTGGCTTCGAAGCCAACGGTTGAAGGGGTCCGTCCGCTTCAAGCGCTCGTGAAACAGGCGTTCATGGAAGAATGTGAACGCATGATCGCGCTTCATACGACGAGTGAAGATCCGTCGGAATGGGAGTTGGACAAAGTCGGCGAGATGATCGAGCAGATGCTGCCCGTCATCCCGCAAGTGGCAACGACCCTCAAAACACGTGTCACTGCCGCAGAATCAAAGGAGGATTTGGTAAAGATCCGAACGGAATTATTGGAAACGTTGTCCGGCATGGTGGATGAAACATACGCCAAGTTTGAGACGGCGGTTGCAGACCCGGGGATTGTGGCAGAAGTCGAAAAGGTGGTGCTGCTCCGTGCCACGGATGATTTGTGGGTGGAGCACCTGGAGAACATGGATTATCTCCGCCATGGGATTGGATTGCAGGGCTATGGCCAGCGCGATCCGCTGGTGGAATACAAGAAAGAGGCGTATCGCATGTTCCATGCATTGCTCGCGGCGATTTCGACGCGTGTTGCGCATACCTTGTTCCGCGTTCAGATCTCGCGCCAAGCCGCAGAGCCGACCCCGACTGCGGGGCCGGAAAAATCCGAAAACGAACCGTCTGCGATGCATGCAACGATGCGTGAGCCTACCGCGGAAGAACTCGCCCATACGGATCGGAATGATCCATGTCCGTGCGGAAGTGGTAAAAAGTTCAAGAAGTGCCACGGAGCGTAGAGGCTGGTCGAGCGAGCGTCGTCATGTCAAAGTGGCGACGCTCTTTTTATGGGAGGTAGATTCATGAACGGGGACGAAAAACGGTTTTTTCCTGTGGGTCTCACGGCGCCAGAGGCGCTTCGACGTCTGACACGCGAAACGTACGACGTCATCGCCGAAGACTGGGAACGGGATCATGCAAACGATGATTGGTGGCGCGAAGGGGCGGATTTGTTTTTGGCCGCGCTCCCGCCAAACGGGTTGATCCTGGATCTGGGGTGCGGGCCGGGGATGAAATCCCAGGTATTTGTCCAGCGTGGATACCGCGTGTGCGGCATCGATAGCTCGTCCGAAATGATCCGGCTTGCACGCGCGCGTGTTGGGATGGATCGGGCGACGTTCTACGAATTGGATTTGGTTCAGGCGCGATACGACCTTTTCCATCGTACCTTCGATGGGATTTACGCGATGGCGTCTCTGCTCCATATCCCAAAGCAGGAAATTCCGAGAGTGCTGATTGCACTCCGGGGGCTCTTGACCCCCACGGGAGTGTTGTCTCTGTGCGTGAAAGCAACGCGACCTGGAACCGATGGTGAGACGTTGGTGGAAGAGCGGGATTACGGCACCCCGTACACGCGCTTTTTCTCCTCGTTTGATGGACCGGAGTTGGATGCGCTGTTGGAAGCATCCGGCTTCGTCATCCAATGGAGTCGTGAACGGGAGGTGAATCAGACGCGGTGGTTGGAGCGGTTGGCGATGCGTGGATAGTTTCTGACACGGCATCTCGGTCGTGTCTTTTTTTGTCTCAAGAAAAAGTGTGGTAAAGTCTTGGCAATCCTATGCCGTTCAAAAAAAAGAAGAAGTCCACACGCGCGCCTTGGGCGATCGCGCTTGGGACGCTCGCCGTCTCTGTGGCGTTAATTGGGACTGCAGCCTTTGTTCGATTGGTCGCGCCTGGAGAATCGCAAGCGTTGACCGCCATCGGGTTCACGTTCATTGATGCCTCGTTGACCGGATCGGTCACGTGGACGCAATCGCATGATTGGCAGCTTTCCCTGCAGGCATCACCGACCTCTTGGAATGCGTTTCGGGGCGATTCGGTGGCGACGACATACACGCTTGGAGCGACGAAGACGATGGGGAGCGATCAGACCGTGGCGAGCGGTACGGTGTGTGTCACAAATACCGGAGGGATGCCGACCGCCGGACTCGCCATCGTGGCACATGTTCAAGAACAGCAGGGCACAGGACCGTTTCAATCGGTAGCTACCGCTTCGGTCAGCGTTGCTTCGGCGCCGATGATCGCGGCGGGTGGATCCTCGTGTTACCCCTATTCGATTTCATTTCCTCGTACACCGGGCGCTCAGTATCGTGTCGCGTCGGACGTGACGATCACGAACCACCTAAACAGTATTCCCGGGAGTGCGTTTTGCGCGGGGCCTTCCGTGTGTCCGTTTGGTGTCTCGCCGGTACAGGCGGTGACGATGCCGGCCACGCCCACCGTGACCGGCGGAACGGCGCAGGTTTCGGATACGCTGGGTCACACCTGGACGTTCTCGACTACGACGCAAACCACCTTTACGCAAACGTCCACTTGTGATGCCGATGCGGGGACGCAGACGGTAACCGCAACGGTGCAGGGGACGGGCGAAACGGCCAGTGCATCCACGGCGATTCAATGCTATGCGTTGCAGGTGAGTTCGACAGCGCAGTCGTCCTATGCGCAAACAACTTCTTGGACCGCGGCAAGTGCCCCAAGTACGTCTACGCTGACGTTAACTGCAGGACAGGGCGGATCTGTACCGTTTTCGATCGGATTAACGGGCACGACGACGGTATCGGGCTGGATGGCATCCGGGACGATCCAGATCACGAATCCGGCACCGATGGGAGCGACGATCGCGAGTGTGACGGATTTAGTCGGCGCGGCATCGGCCACGGTTCAGTGTGGCGTGACCTTTCCCTACACCCTTCCGGCGGATCAGACGCTCACCTGTACCTATACCCGGTCGTTGACCAATGCGAGTAATGTCACGTCCGCCGCAACCGTGACGCTGCAAAATTACACCTACACGGCGCCTGCGTCCTCGGTTCCATCGGTGACAACGGCGTTTTCGTCTTCCGCACCGGTTGATTTTGGACAGGCGGTGGTCGCGTCTCAAGGGTCGTGTGTCAGCATCATGGATACGGCGGGGGGTGCCCGAGGAACGTATTGCACCGATCAATTGGTGAATGGAGCGCTCACCGTTCCGCTTGTTGCCGCGATCGGCCCTTTTACGACCTGTGGTCCGCGCACAATCATGAACACGGTGGTTGTTTCGCCCACGGGGGGGACACCGCTCATGCATTCTTGGTCCGTCAGTGTGACGGTTCCTTGTACGGGCGGATCCTGTGTATCAAGTATGGGATATTGGAAGAATCATGACGAATACATCCCGCAATACCTTCCGATTTCGTTGGGAAGTGGCGGTGGAAAAACACTTGTCGTGACGACCAAAGATCAAGCGAAAAATGTGCTCGGACAGTCGACCTACGGTTCTCCTTCAAACGGTATTACGAAGGTGTATGCACAGTTGCTTGCGGCAAAGCTCAATATTGCGCGGGGAGCGGATGGTTCCAGCATCGCCGCGACCATGGCGGCCGCAGACGCGTTCCTTGTGACCAAGAACTGGCAGGATTGGTCGTCACTACCAAGCGCGACCAAGACTCAAGTGACGGGATGGGCTTCTACCTTTGAACAGTACAATACGGGTGGGTCGGGTCCTGCGCATTGTTCGGACGCCGATGACGACGACGGTGATGATGACGATGAACATGATGATTAAATAAACACCCCTCCAATCGGAGGGGTGTGTTATGTGCGACGTCGTGCACGAAGTGCAAGAAACAGGGGGATTTCGGCGCGTGCCACATTTTCGGCTTTGGCCCGTGGCCCAGAATCACTTTGCTTGTCAGACACCCACTCTTCCATGGCATCGATGACAAAGCCCGTGTCTGCAAGGGCGTTGATATATTCTGCGAGCGGACGGTGGAAACTGGAGGTTCGGACGTCCGGATTTGCGCCTGGATGCGCGATGATCGGTTGTTCGTACGGGGTTTGATACCTATCGATGCGTCGATATTGGAGTTTGCGTTGCTCATCCCATCCCCATCCAGATTGTCGCGGCTGACGAAATGCCGGATGGTTCATCACGATGACAAGCGGGGCATCCGGGGCAAGGACGGCCGCGGCCTGCTCAAAGACGGCGCGCATGTTGGGAATGTTTTGGATGGCCAGGATACAGCTTGCTCCGTCAAACGACGGGCCGTGTACCGTTCGCGCAAAGGCCTGCGCATCTGCCACGATGAACCGCGTATTTTTTGAAGGCCCCTGTTTTGCCCGGGCGATGAGTGACGGGGCTGCGTCCACGCCGACCACCTCTTTTGCGTTGCGTGCGATTTGATGGGCAAAACGTCCTTCTCCGCAAGCGATATCCAAATAGCGTCCACGTGATTGCGGGGCGAGGAGGCGGGCGGCGCCTGGGAACACGATGTTTGCCTGAACGGTGCCCGGCTTTGCTAGGTAGGAGGCGTACCAATCGGCTACGCCTTCCCAACTGCTTTTTGCAGCAGCTTGGCGTGGGCGAAAACGGTTCTGACGAGGAGGCTTCATGTGTGGTACACTACGGGAGAACGCTCTTCACTTCAAACTATGGGTATTTTGACACGCATCCTGATTGGGTTTGGTCTTGCGGCGGTGGGCATTTTTTTCACCATCCGCACCCGGACCATCATCGACATGTTTGGAAATGTGGATTGGGCGGACCGTAATCTTGGTGGGGGCGGAACGAGTCTCTTTTATAAATTCTTGGGAATATTGGTGACGCTGATCGGTTTTGTTGTGGCCACGAACATGTGGGATGCCCTGCTTCAGGGGACGATCGGTCGTTTGTTTCCCGAACCGCCGCGACGCGTGCAACAGGTGGAGGAATAGTAGTTCGCGATGCGTATGCTCGTAAGCGGTACCGAACTCATTAATCCGTTCAAGGTGCTGGAGTCTGCCAAAATCCAGCAGGGGTTTCAGGTTGCGGATCTTGGATGCGGGGCGCTTGGGCATTTTGTGTTTCCTGCTGCCCAGTTGGTCGGAGGAAACGGCGCTGTATACGCTGTGGATTTGGATAAGGATGTCGTGCGTGCGATCGAACGTAAGGCGAAACATGCGCAAATCTGGAATGTGCACGCCGTGTGGTCGGACATCGAGGTCGTTGGTGCAGCGCGGATTCAGGACGCATCATTGGATTTGGTCATCGTCGCGAATAATTTTTACCTTGCGCAACATCGAGAAGGTGTTGTGCGCGAGGCGCTGCGACTGCTCAAGCCGTGGGGATCGCTTCTTGTGATTGAGTGGACGCCGGAACCGTCTCCACTTGGACCTCCACCGGAACGTCGCATGTCGACCACCGCGATTCGAACAGAAGTGATGCGGGTACCCGGGTGGGAATATGATGGGGAGTTTTCGGCGGGAGATCATCATGATGCCATCGTGTTTCGGAAAAAAGGGGATCGCCACCATGCGCAGGTGCTGGCACATTCGACGCCGCATCCGGACGACCTTGCTTTACACGGGAAAGCCTAAGTCGTAGAGTGCCGGCCGTATGTGGAATGTCATTGCGCCATTGTTTACCCTGAATTTTTGGTTCAGCGTGACCGCGCTTCCGTTTACCCCGGTGTTGGACAAGGTGATCCTTATTTTCATGCTGGGACTTACGTTGTCTGGCATTGGAATCTGGGTGTACGCCCAACAGGCGGTCCAGGATAAAACCGCGCGTCAGACGCAGCGGTCGCTTGCGACGGTGCTTGGGCTTGCAGGTATCTCGGGGTTGTATCTGTATGGAGTGACGTGGCAGCGCATCCCGGTGCTGAGCATGCGCATCTTCTTTGTTGTCTGGGTGATCGGGTTTGGCTATTGGGGGTATCGCCTCTATCGCCGAGTGAAGATCGAAATTCCGTTGCAGCGCCGGGAGGCGTTGGAACGCGCCGCGTACGAGAAATGGCTGCCAAAGCCCAAAAAATAGGGTACGCTTCTGGGGTATGCCCCGGGATGCGCATCGACAGCGCACAGGACGCCGCGGCGAAACAATCGCCACGGCGTTTTTTGAGTCTCAGGGATTTCGGATACTAGAACGAAATTGGCGGACACGGGGAGGGGAGATTGATGTCATCGTGGAAAAAGACGGGGTGAGGCATTTTGTTGAGGTTAAAATGCGTCGTTCTCGGGCGTACGGGTTCCCGGAAGAAGCGGTAACCAGGCAAAAAATGGTGCATTTTCAGCGAGCGGTGGAGGTATATCTGCTGCGAACGGGGTATTTGGGTAGCGTTCAATTGGATGCGTTCGCGATTGAGGAGGCATCGGATGGAACCGTAACGTATCGATGGATTCCACGGATCGGGGAATAGGGGAAAACCATTGACAAAATGGCCATTTTCTGGTAAGCAATACGGACGTTTTCGCCGTATGCGTATTGCCATGATTGGTCAAAAAGGCCTGCCAGCTCGCTCTGGTGGGATCGAACGCCATGTCGACTTTGTGTCGGCTGGTTTGGCGCGCGCCGGTCATGAGGTCATCGTGTATGGACGCCGTTGGTATACCCAAGAAACCGCTTTGCCGAACGGGGTTCAACAGCGATTTACCCGTGGAATTCATACTAAGCACCTGGATGCGGTGACCCATGGGATCACAGCGCTTTGGGATGCGCGTCAGTTGCGTCCGGATATCGTGCATTTGCAGGGGCCGAGTATCGGAATCATTGCTCCGCTTGCCCGACTGTTGGTGCCATCGGCTAAGCTCGTGATCACCTTTCATTGTTTGGACCGTGAGCATGCTAAGTGGAATCCGCTTGCTCGGTTGGTGCTACGCATTGCGGAATGGATGACCTGTCGTTTTGCGCATCGAACCATTACGGTGGCTCAGGAGTTGGCGGCATATTGTCAAAAAACCTACGGCTGCCAAGCGCTCTATGTGACGCATCCGATGCCAGAAATGGAACGCCCCGCGGCAGACGCTTTGGCGGAATTTGGGCTTACAAAGGATCAATATTTTGTCTCAGTTTCTCGGTTGATCCCGCACAAGAACGTGCACGTCCTGTTAGAGGCCTATGCGCGCGCGTGTGAACGCTTTACTTCCATGCGTGATATGCCGCTCGTGATTGTTGGTGATGGTTCGTTTACCGATGGGTATGTGGCGCAACTGAAAGCGCGTGCGGCACAGATTCCGGGCGTCATGATGGTTGGGGAGCAGACCGGCGAGACATTGCGTGCCCTTCAGGCGTTTCCTCGCGGATATGTCTTTCCAACCGCAAGCGAAGGATTGGCGTTTAGCATGTTGGAGGCCGGGGCACTTGGTGCACCCGTGATCATGACGGATCTTCCCAACAATATCGAAGCGCTTGGTACGGCGCCGATTCAGGTGCCTGTTGGGGACGTTGAAGCGCTTGCGACTGCCCTTGGCTCGCTTGCGAACGCGCCTCTGTCGCGTCGTGAAGAGATTTCGAAGGGGGTAAAAACGCACGTGTCTACGCATTATTCTTACGATGGACGTATTGGGGACCTGATTGGATTGTTTCTGGATCTTCTCGAAGCGGCTTAGTAAGGACACCGTCACGATGAATTGAAAAATGCTTCGTCTTGCACAAGATGAGGCATTTTTTGTTTAAATATAGAGCAATACTTGCGAAAAATGGCTTCATTTGGTAGGGTTCAATGAACGTGTTGTTGTTTGCGGGGAGGCATGACAAATGTTTTCCTTTGTTGATTCGTATTACTTATACCGAATCCGCGTAAAGCGGGATGCGGCGGCTTTTGGTCGTATCTATGACCGGTATGCGGTAGCGATGTATCGCTACGCCTATTTGAAAGTGCCGGCAAAAGAACAGGCCGAAGAGATCGCGTCTGAGGTATTTTTGCGTACATGGGAGCATTTGAAAGCCCGTAAACCGATCCAGCATCTTCGGGCATTTTTATATCAAACGCTACGTCATTTGATTGCAGATTATTATCGAGAACACGCGCAAACGGTTCTGGCGGTTTCAGAAGTTGTAACATTTTCCCCTGATCTTCCGTCTACTGATACTGAAACGGTGTTTACGGATCGGGGGCGTGGAGCGACGCAGACGGAAGCGCAGGCAGAATTAAGTCTGCTGATCCGTCGCATTGCCGCGCTAAAGGAGGACTTTCAAGACGTGTTGCATCTTCGGCTCATCGAAGGGCTGAGTTACGACGAAATTGGATCGGTTCTGCAAAAAACACCAGGCCATGTCCGCGTCATCTATCATCGAGCGGTGAAGGCATTGGAAGGGGTATCGGAGGGGGGATAACCACATTCTTCATGTCAGATGCACGCTTCACTCGGCGCGATGTGCGCCGCCTGACACGCGAGATCCAGCCGGATCCCGCGTGGTTTTCGCGTGCACGGACGGAGTTCTTGAAGAAGGTAGAAAAAGAAATGCCATTCGCCAATCTAGCGCCTGAGCGTCCCTGGGCAGAATGGCTTCGCCTCTTTAGCCCATCCCGAGCAGTGCGGGCAGTAGGAGGTTCGGTCATCGCAAGTCTTTCTACGATCGCGGTTATCTTGGGCGGTTCCATCGCAAGCGTTTCGGCAGCAGAAACCGCACTTCCCGGTGATTGGCTCTATCCCGTAAAATTGGCGGCTGAACAAACGCGATTGGTCTTTACCAAAGACAAAACGGATCGATTGAAGCTCAAATCAGAATTCGTGACGCGTCGTGTGGTTGAGCTCAAAACCCTTGCTACCTCCGATGTTCCAAAAAAACAGGCGCGGATCAAAGAGGCTACGGAGATCTTGAAACGTGATCTGAACACCGTGAATGCGCAGTTGCAAGAGGTGAAGCAAGAGACGCGCGCGGTCGAAGCGGCCAAGGCGGTCGATCAAACAACGGCAGCCATTGCAACTGAATTAAAAACGATCAAAGCGGCGGTAGGAGAAGATCAGGAAACAAAGCAGAAGGTGATGGAAGCGCAGGTTGCGGCGGTTGACACGGGGGTGAAGGCGATCGAGGTGATCATCGAGGTTGATCCGGATCGGTTGTCGACGCTGTTTACCGCGGTAGAGCTGAAGGAGAGCTTAAAAAACAAGGTCGAAGGGTTGAAAGAAGGGATCGCGGAAACTGCGGGGAAGTTGGCGGACGCGGGTATTTCAACCTCCACCGCCTCGTTGCTCCCGACCTCGACCACGCCGGATGTGCTGAACAAAGAATCGGTAAGCTCCACATTCTCTCGGATCCAGCAAGCAGAGACGGTTCTTCAGAAAACAGAGCAATTACTTGAAGAAAATCGTCTCGTCGAGGTGAAGGACGCGCTTTCTAGTACGGTGAAGACGGTCGTGAGTGTGGATACCGTGGCGAAATCGATGGTGGTGGCAAGTACGACGGCAAGCGTAGCCGCATCCGCGACGACATCTACTAGTATTTTGCCGGTTGAAGGATCTACATCTACCTCCGGATCCACATCAACGAATACTTCTGTAACGGATGCAACGACAACAACGCGCTAGGATGGTTCCCCAGGGAGCAGGGCGACGATGCCTGCATGGTCGCCCTGTCGGGTGGGGAACCTTTCCGAACGGGAAGGGCTATCTGCCCGCTCGTGTTGTTGCCTCTCGGGACGGCTGCTCAAGGTCGAGCGTCGCGGAAACGCGATGTGCCAATAGTCCCGGTTATTCATCTGCAATCTCGCTTTAGATCCGATCCCAAAAGGATCTTCTAGGGCAACAAAGAACCGAACGGTTCACTATGGATAATCTCTTTAAGAAAGTCGTTTCTGGATTCGTCTCGATGACGACGGTCCTGTCGACGGTCGGTGTCGGTACGTTTGCACTGCCAACGGCGGTGTCCGCGGCCACACTTGCCTCCGGCGACCTCATCAAGGCGAGCGGTCCGGCCGTTTATTACTACGGCAACGATCAGAAGCGCTACGTGTTCCCGAACGAAAAGACGTACTTCTCGTGGTTCAACGATTTCTCGACCGTGAAGACCATCACGGACGCAGAACTCGCGGCGATCGCGATCGGCGGTAACGTCACCATTCGCCCGGGCACGAAGCTTGTCAAAATCACGACCGACCCGAAGGTCTACGCGGTTACGCGCTGCGGTGTCCTTCACTGGGTTGAGTCCGAAGCAGTCGCGACGGCGTTGTTCGGTGCAGCGTGGGCCTCGAAAGTGGTCGACGTACCGGATGGCTTCTTCGTGAACTACACGGTTGGCTCGTCGATCAGCTCGGCGGTCCACCCGAATGGCTCCCTCATCAACTACGCGGCCAACCCGGCCATGCGCTACGTTGTCTGGGATGGCCAGAAGCGTGCATTGACCGATGCGTCCTTCGCGGCGAACGGTTTCAACGCGCTCAACGTCTTGACGACGTCGGTTAACTACACGGACGGTGCAGCCGTCACGGGTCGCGAAGCCAACTTGGCGGATGCGGTCTGTGCAGGTGGCGCGCCGGTCTCGGGCGGCCTCACGGTCTCCTTGGCTTCCGACACGCCGGCTGGCGCCACGGTCACGCGCAATGCGTCCGCGGTCCAGATGGCGAAGTTTAACCTCGTTGCTGGCGGTTCTTCCGTTAGCGTCACGGGTCTTAAGCTCAAGCGCGTCGGCGTGGGTTCCTCTTCGGACCTCACGAACGTCTACCTGTATGACATGGCGGGCAACCGTTTGACGACGGGCCGCACGGTCAACTCGGTGACGAACTTGGTCGAATTCAACTCCCTCAACATCTCGGTCCCGGCGAACGGAATGTACTCCGTCGTCGTGGTCGGTGACTTCAGCGTTGCGTCCGGTTCGACGGGTGGTCAGCACTCGTTCGAAATCTCTGATGCGGCCTCCACG
The DNA here is from genome assembly GCA_022843095.1 of Patescibacteria group bacterium. GTDB lineage: Bacteria > Patescibacteriota > Patescibacteriia > 2-12-FULL-60-25 > 2-12-FULL-60-25 > JALHOH01. Next base: position 380,587 of record JALHOH010000002.1, on the reverse strand, counting down.
GTCGTGTCTGGCAACGTGACGATCAGCGGTTCCTACCCGGTGCGCGGCAACGTGTTCACGGTTGGGACGGCCTCTGCTTCGCAGTTGACGGTGACGAAGGGGACGCAGCCGACGAACCCGAACATCGGGGCGACGGAAGCGGAAATCTCCAACTTCAAGCTTCAGGCTGGCACGAACGACGTCGAAATCCGCCGTGTCACGCTTTACCAGGCCGGTTCCATCACGAACACGGACCTGACGGACCTTAAGCTCTACCAGGGCACGACCTTGGTGGCGCAGGCGGCTGGTGTGATGAACAACCAGATCGTCTTGAACTTCAACCCGCCGTACTTGCTCGCGAACGGCACCACGAAGACCTTCTCCTTGAAGGCCCGCGTCGGTGGTCGCGCTGCGCGCACGATCAAGACCTACGTCGAATATACGACGGACGTCTATGCGGTTGATAAGGTCTACAACTCCGGTGCGTCCGTCTGTATCGCCTCCACGGCGACGGGTGGTTGCTCCGCGGCTTCTCAGGGTTCCTTCGACGGTTCTTCCACGAACTACATCGAAGTCACGACCCAGGGTGGTCAGTTGACGGTGACCTTCAACGGTCCTGCAACGTCGAACGTGATGAAGGGTGGACAGGATATCCCGCTCTTCAAATTCTCGCTCGCGTCCCCGGACAACACGCTTGAACTCCGCAACACGCGCTTCAAGCTTGAAGGGATCACGGTGAGCGGTGCACAGTCGCGCATCAAGGGCTCCAGTGGCACGGACTACTTCCGTGACATCAAGGTGAAGAACTTGGACACGGGTGCGACGATGGCTGGCCCGATCAACTTGGGCTCGGTCGCGTCCGCCTCTGCTTCCGGGAACTTCTCCCAGCAGCTCACGATCAACAACTCGTACAACATCAACGCAGGTCAGGTCTTGAACCTTGCCATCACGGCGGACATCGCGAACGCGGCGGACTCCGGTGATGACTTCTTGGCCGGTACCTCCACGTACCGCGTCGTGCTCGGAGACTCCACGGCATCCGCTGGGGAACAGCTCTTCAACACGACGGACGTCCGCGTGGTGTCCACGGGTGAATTCTTGGCTGCAACGAAGATCGTCCCGAACACGGCGATCAACGGAAACAACCAGACGGTCAAGCAGGCCACGCTCGGCGTTGCGCTCGCTTCTAACCCGACGTCCATGACGATCGTGAAGAAGCAGCAGAACGTTGAATCCGTTGGTCTCGTGCTCACGGCAGGTGAACAGAGCGACGTGTTGATCACGGCCCTCAAGCTCACCGGTCGCGGCAACAACGCCGGGTCGTATGACTTGGCGAAGCTCGATGATGTGGTGACGCAGTGTGGTTTGTTCGACGGCGCGACCGCGGTCGGCGTTGCTCAGACCCCAGATGCGACGGGTGGCTTCATGAACATCACCAACATGAACCTGAACATCACGAAGGGGACGTCCAAGACGCTTCTCGTGAAGTGCACGGCGGACTCCGTCGTCGATCAGGCCGCTGGTGACTCGTATGCCATCGGTATCGCAGCTGCAGCCGACATCACGGCGCAGGATCAGGACTCCAACACGCTCGGTTCGAGCGCGATCACGCTTGGCGGGACGGTGACGTCCAACGCCGGTGCGACGCCGACGGCCGTTGTGGTGACGGTGAAGAACGGCGCGACCCTCACGGTTGCTGCTGGGAACATGCCGCAATCCACGATCGGTGTCGGGAACACGGGTTCCTGGGTCAAGATGTCCGAATTCAACGCCTCCGCGCAGTACGAAAACGTGACGCTTGAACGCGTTGCAGTGACGTCGACGGGCGATGCAGCAGTCTTCTCGGCTGTCGCGATCGCACAGGGCGGTTCCATCCGCGGTCAGGAAACCCTCTCCGCTGGGAACGCACAGTTCAAGGACATCTCGCTTTCTTCCCCGATCACGGTTCCGAAGGATGGCTCCGTCACCTTCGAACTCTGGGCGAAGTTTGCAGGCGTGCAGTCTTCTTCCACGGCTTCTGGTGCCACGACGGGCTTTGCTCGCACGGGTTCCCAGGTGAAGCTCGGCATTGCGCAGGGCGTCACGTCCGGCGAATACGACAGCACGTACAACGACAAGTTCAACATCAAGACGGTCGGTGCGGCGTCCGGGGATCGCATCCTTGCGACGTCCACGAACATGACGGGCGGATTGGTTGGCAACACCTTCGTTTTGCGCAAGTCGCGCCCGACGGTGGCGTACCAGGCGACCTCCGGCAAGTTCGGTGGTACGACGGACCTCTTCAAGTTCCAGGTCACGGCTGATGCCCAGGGCCCGGTTGCTGTGAAGAAGATGTCGTTCCAGCTCGACAAGAGCACGACGACGAGCTCGAACCTTTCGCTCTCGAGCTTCCGTGTGATGAAGGGTTCCCAGGTCATGGATCTCGCAGACGTCCGCATTGTGACGGGTGTCGGCGCAGACCTTGAAGCGGGTTCCTGGTCCACGGCTTCGTCGACCGGTTACGTGGTGGTCGAATTCACGAACCCGGAACAGATCTCCGGCTCGGGTACGACCTACACGCTCCGCGCGAACGCCTCCGGCTGGGTGTCGGGTGACTCGGTGTCGGTCAAACTCTTGACCAACCCGAACACGACGATCACCTCGCGTGGCTACTTCACGACGTACGGCGCTTCCACGACCACGGTCAGTGGGTTGGCGCTTGCGGGTCCTCACATCTGTACGTCCTCGGCTGCTCCGTGCAGCACGGCGGATGTCGCAGGTACGTTTGTCTGGTCTGATCTGTCCGACACGGGCAGCGCAAGCCAAGGCAACCAGGACTGGACGGATGACGTCCTCTTGACGGACCTTGCGCAGAGCCAGGTGACCACGCCGTAATCCGGCGCGGAAACAGCAAAACAGCCCTCCGGGGCTGTTTTGTTTTGTCTCAGCCGTGGTCGCGTGTTACCCTTCGACGCAGATCTATGAATCGTTCTACCAGTGTCCAGGTGCTACGCGCACTGACGTATGTCGGGGTGTACGGCGGTCTGCTCATGCCACTCGTGTTTATTCCGACGGTCATTTTTCCGTTCGTCTTTTCCAAGCTCATCGCCTTTCAGGTGTTGATTGGGGTAACGTTCCCGGCATATCTCCTGCTTGCGTGGATGGAGCCAGAGATGCGTCCGCGCGGTCACCGGTTGTATTTTGCGATCTTTGCATATTTTGTGGCGATCGCGACCTCTGTTGCCTTTGCCGTAGATCCCTATCGAGCCTGGTGGGGAAACCAAGAGCGCATGAACGGGTTGTTTACATTGCTCCATTTTTTCGCGTGGTTGACGATGACCACATCGCTTTTAAAGACATGGGATGATTGGAAGCGCTTGTTGAATTATCAGGTCGTCTTGTCCGGATTCATGGCGATTGTTGCGATTTTGCAGCGCGCCATTCCAAATCTGTTGCTGTTTGAAGTGCAGGGTCCGCGCGTTGGGGGGTTGCTGGACAACCCGATTTACATGGGAGCGTATCAGATCTTTAACCTGTTTTTCTTGGCGCTTCTTGCACTTCATACAAAGTCACGCCGATTGTGGCTCTGGTACGGGATGATCGCCATTGTCGATATCGGGGCATTTATCAACGCCCAGTCCCGTGGGGCATTGGTGGGACTGACGATTGGGATCATCACGTTTTTCCTGTTTGTCGGTATATTCAGCAAACAAAAGAAGGTGCGGTTTGCGACGGCAGGAGCGCTGCTTGCGCTTGTTGCGGGATACGGCACGCTCTTTGCGATGCGCGATTATCTCATCGAGACGCGGTCGGTGCTTGCGCGTTTCGTCGATGTGAAGGCGACGGTGGCGACGCGTTTAAACGCCTGGAATATTGCCTGGGAAGGGTTCAAAGAACGTCCACTAACGGGGTGGGGGTTTGATAACTACCACATTCTTTTCAACCTCAAGTATCCTGCGGAGACCTTGCGGTTTGGTGCCTATGAAACGTGGTTTGATCGAGCACACAACACGGTGATGGACGTCCTTTCGATGACCGGACTGTTTGGGCTCATCACCTTCATCGCCGTGTTTGCCGTTCTGTATCATTCGCTGTGGCGGGCGTTTCGTGCCGGGTGGTTGGATGTCCGGTTTGCGGCGGTTTTGGCTGCGCTTCCACTCGCGTATTTTGTGCAGAACCTGTTTGTGTTCGATCACCCGGCAGGGTTTTCCATGAGTTACCTGCTGTTTGCGTTGGTGATCGCGGCGACGACGGAGGGGTTCATGAAAAATACCCCGCCCGCGACCGAGGGGGAACGTCACGGGTTTCCGCTCACCTTCGCCACCCTGCTTTACGTCGCCGCACTTGTTCTGGTCTGGCGCACGAGTGTGATCCCGTTCCGTGCCTCGCAGTTTGCGCTCATGTCGAATGCGGCATATGGCACGCAGCAGGGACTCGCGTGGGCAGAGGAGGCGAATAAGCGGTGGACGCCCTATCTGGACGAGCAAACCTTCTTGAACTCCCGCAATTTGGTGCAGGCGTTATCGACCGGCGTGTACGAAAAATTGTATCAGCCGCAGCGCTGGGTGGACCTGACGCTCGCCTTGAATGCGGAACACTTTGCACGCCATCCAAACGATACGCACGCACGATTCTTGTATGCGCGGTTTTTGCAGGAATTGTCTCGCGTGAAGCCAGAATATGCCGCGCAATCCGAGCAGGAATATCTGCGCGCCATGCAATCGTCACCGGAACGTCAGCAGGTGTTCTACGGCTTGGCGAGCTTGTATCTCCGGTTTGGCAAGGTAGAGGAGGCGATGAATCTTTACGACAAGGTCATTGCACTTGATCCGGAGCTTGGCGAACCGATTTGGATTAAGGGGGCGATCTTGTTTGCGGATTTGCAGCGTCCGGCAGACGGTGCGCCAGAGGTGCTGCGGGCGGTCACGGTCGCGTATCCGTACCAACTGCGAAACACGCAAGAGGCTGGTTTGCTGGTTGAAGCTGCGGTCGTGCGTCCAAAGGAGGAGGCGATGAAGGCGATCGAGAAAACCTTCTCCAAAGAAATCGCGGGAGAAGACGACGCCTTCTTCGTCAAAGCGGCATCACGCTTTGAGCAAAGCGGCATGCCGGAGGTACGCGACAAAGTACTCGAACTCGCTGCGGTCCGTCGTCCGGATGTGCATCGCGCGTACAGTCTGTTCAAGGAAACGGGGGCCGCGACAACGACCATTCCGGTTGCGACTCCACCGGCTCCGTCCACGACCAAGCCGGTTGCGACCACGACCCCTTCTCGCGGTCCGCGTCGTTAACGGCGACCAAGTAGTATGCGCGCGTTCTCTTGGAACGTGCGCTCCAAAGGAAAACGCGTCTGGATGATCTGCATCGCCCGGCGCGTTTTTTCTGCTCTCGCGTCTGCATTGTTCAGCGCCTCTTGCATGGCGTTTGCAAGCGCGACGGGGTGCTGTGGCAGCACGATCCATCCAGCGGCGCCATCTTCTAGCATCCAGCGGTTTGCGCCGACGTCGGTCACGACGCAGGGAATTTCGGCAGCCATGGCTTCCAGGACCGACCAAGGCATCCCTTCTTTGGCGCTTGGGAGGACAAAGGTGTCAAACGCGCGAAGGAGACGCGATGCATGATCGCGTGCCCCGGCAAACAGGACCTGACGATCCACCTGGTGCGTGCGCGCCGCTGCTTCGATGGCTGGCCGTTCCATCCCGTCTCCGACGAGCACAAATCGTGCTGTTGGGATGGCGCGTGCCACGATGCTGCAAGCCTCCATGTAGCGCGGAAGATCTTTGGGTGGGTAGAAATGCGCAATCGTGCCAAATACGCGCGCATCCGCCGGTACTCCGAGCGTTGCTCGCGCTGTTTCGCGATCCAGCAGTTGGCTCCGAAAGGTAGGAAGATCAATCCCATTAGGGACGACCTCGATGGATTCACGTGGGGTGATCCCTCTCTGCGCGGCCGCCTGTGCATCGCCGGGATGAACGCAGATGATCGCATCTTTCTTGGACGCCGTTTTTCGTTCGATCCAGGTGTAGAGCCAGCGTTTCCAGGCAGATAGTGGTTCCAAAAAGACCCAGCCGCCAATGCGGTACACAGTGCGGGGTTTTGGATGGATGCGGGCGGTGGCGAGGGCCCCAATCGCCCCCATTTTGCTGCTGTTAAGATGGATGGCGTCGGGTTTGAGCTCCGCAAACACGCGTGCGCATTCGCGGATGGCACGCAGATCTTCCAGGGGAGAGATGTTTCGTTTGAGGTGGCGAAGTTGCACTGTGCGAATCCCGCGCACACGGCATTGGGCGTAGAGCCACATCCCGTCACCAGCGACGATCGTGACGTCATGCCCCTTCGTCCGCAGCCATTCCGCGAAGGCAAGCAAAAATGACTGGACACCTCCGGGTTCGGCAAGCGTCACGGCCAAAACCACGTGTTTTTTTGCGGATTCCATGGGGAAAGGATAGGATGGAGCGGATACGGCGTCTATAGGCGCCTCTTGATATGTGCGGGATTGCAGGGATTTTGCAGAAAGAAGGGGTCCCGGTCCGCGAAGACCGGTTGCGTCGCATGGCTGACGCGCTTGCGCATCGTGGACCGGAAGGCGCAGGGATTTGGTGTCACGCGAACGTGGGGTTTGCGCATCGCCGGCTGGCGTTAGTTGATCTTCATCCAAGTGGCGCGCAGCCGATGCAAGATCCTTCGGGTCGGTATACCATCACCTTCAACGGAGAGATCTACAACTATCAGGCGTTACGTACGGAGCTTGCGAATCAAGGGGCGACGTTTCGTTCGACGTCGGATACGGAAGTGTTGCTGCAGCTGTTTGCGCGGGAAGGAAAAGCGATGCTCCCGCGTTTGCGCGGGATGTTTGCCTTCGCTATTCATGATCGTGAGACGGGTGCTGTGTTTTTTGCGCGCGATCGAATCGGAAAGAAGCCGTTGTATTATCGTGAAGCGCGTGGGGTGTTTACCTTTGCGTCAGAACTGAAGGCGTTAATTCAGGATGCGCCCGCATCGCCGGACTTTGAAGCGGTCCGCCTTTTTTTGGGGCTTCAGTATGTCCCGGCTCCGTGGACGGGGTTTCAGGGGATTCGGACGTTGCCTCCGGCGCATTGCGCCTTCTTGCAGAACGGAACGCTGACGATTGAATCGTACGATACCTTTGGAACAACGCCGGTTTTTTCTGGATCCCGAGAAGAGGCGGTGCGTGAAGTTCGGCGATTGTTGGAAGAGGCGGTCCAGTTGCGGTTGATTGCGGATGTGCCGGTCGGCGCATTCTTGTCCGGAGGCGTGGATTCCGCGAGCGTGGTCGCCCTGGCCGCGCAATCCGTCTCGCATCTTCAGACCTTTACCATCGGATTTGCGGATCCGCGGTTTGATGAACGTGCGGAAGCAGCGGCGCTTGCGAAGCAATTTGGGACGACGCACCACGCGTTTTTGGTGACGCCGGAACAGATTCTTGGGATCGCGGACACGGTCATCCGGCACTACGACGCGCCGTACGCGGATTCTTCTGCGTTGCCGAGTTGGTTGCTGGCACAGCACACGAAAAAGCATGTCAAAGCGGTTCTGACCGGGGATGGGGGAGATGAGGCGTTTGCGGGATATCGCCGCTATCGTCATTTTGCGCAGGCGCTTGCATGGAAGTCGATTGCCGGAATGGCTGCGCCGGTCGCGCGATTAGGTGGGGCTGTGCTTCGGGATCCGCGTTTTGGACGCATGGCAGAGACGCTTTCTGGCATTCGGCGTTCGACGGCAGAGGGATACGCCGCGTTATTTCAGGGATCCTATTTTTCGGCTGCGGAACAGGCCGCGTTGTGTACGCCGGAGTTTTTGGCCGAAATCACCTCGACACCGACCGAGTTCATTGTCGAGCGGTATGCCGAACAAGAAGGGGTGAAGGGTGCGTGGTTGTTTGATCGAGACTCCTATCTTCCAGATGATCTGAATGTAAAGATGGATCGTGCCACCATGGCGCACGGACTTGAGGCACGCGCGCCGTTTCTGGATCAGGAGGTGTTGCGATTTGTCGCGCGATTGCCGGCGTCGATGGTGTTCGACGGGCATTCCGTGAAGCCGCTGTTGCGCGATGCGATGCGGGGTTGTGTGCCGGATGCGGTGTTTTCGCGGCCAAAGCGCGGGTTTCAGGTGCCGCTTGCGACGTGGTTTCGCGGGCCGCTGCGCGAGGCGTTTGTGGCGCGGTGCCTTTCGGCATCGAGTCCGCTTGCGCGCGTGTGCCGCAAGGAGGGGGTGCAGGGGTATTTGGCCAGAAACGATCGCGGGGAAGACCATGGCAACCGGTTGTGGATGCTGTATGCTTTGGCCACGTGGCTTACTGATTTGTCGTAACGTATGTCTGCATCAAAACGCGTTCTTGTGACCGGCGGAGCGGGATTTGTGGGGTCGCATCTCTGTGATCGGTTGCTTGCGGAAGGGCACACCGTGACGGTGTTGGATAATCTGTTTACGGGATCCGTCTCAAACGTGGAGCACTTGAAGGCGCATCCGCGGTTTTCGCTTCTCATCCGCGATGTGCAAGAGCCGTTTTTCATGCCCGTGGATTGGATTTTTAACCTTGCCTGTCCGGCGTCTCCAAAACATTACCAACATGATCCGGTTGCGACGGTGCGGACAAATGTGATGGGGATGATCCACATGCTTGAGCTCGCGAAGGCAACGGGTGCCCGGATTTTTCAGGCCTCGACGTCGGAAGTCTACGGCGATCCGCTGGAACATCCGCAAAAAGAAACGTATTGGGGTAACGTGGATCCGACGTCGCGTCGCGCTTGTTACGATGAGGGCAAGCGCTGCGCTGAGACGCTGTGTTTTGATTACCATCGTGAATACGGGGTGGATGTGCGCGTGATCCGTATCTTCAATACCTATGGCCCGCGGATGGCGCCGGATGATGGGCGTGTGGTATCCAATTTTATTTTGCAGGCGCTGAAAGGGGAGGATCTGACGGTGTATGGGGACGGTTCGTACACGCGTTCGTTTCAGTACGTGGATGACTTGGTGGAAGGGATGATGCGAATGATGCAGAAAGAGGGGTTTACGGGCCCGGTAAATATCGGGAATCCTGGGGAGTTTACGATTGGAGAACTGGCGAAGATCGTGATCGAAATGACGGGATCATCGTCTAAAATCGTTCATTTGCCGCCCGTTGCGCATGATCCCAAGCAACGTCAGGCAGACATCACACTCGCCAAGCAAGAACTTGCCTGGGAGCCAACCGTTCCGCTTCGGCAGGGGCTTGAAAAAACCATCGCCTACTTCAAGCACACACTGGCGGTATGAAGCGCGTGCTCGTGTTTTCCGTGGCGTATGCACCGCTTGTCGGCGGGGCAGAGGTTGCGATACGGGAAATCACGGATCGTCTGCAGGGATGGGAGGTGGAGTTGATTTGCGCGCGGTTGCGTCCGGGATTGTCGGACACTGAACGCATCGGAAACGTGATGGTGCATCGTGTGGGGCTCGGACGATCGTGGGATAAGTACCTTTTTCCATTTTTGGGAGCATGGAAGGGGTGGCGCATCGCACGCGCACGTCCGGTGCGGGTGGTGTGGTCCATGTTGGCGAGTTACGCAGGGTTTGCGGCGCTGTTTTTTTTGCGACGGTTTCCGCGCCTGCCGTTTGTGCTGTCTATCCAAGAAGGCGATCCGCTGGAGCACTACGCTAAACGGTTGGGGATGCTTGGATTCTTGCAGCGTCGCGTGTTTCGTCGCGCGGATGTGTTGTTGCCGATCAGCCGTTTTTTGGAAGGCTGGGCAACGCGCATGGGGTTTTGTGGGGTGTCTGACGTAGTGCCAAATGGCGTCGACGTGGAACGGTTTGCGAAGCCGATGGCGGAAGTCGATCGTCAGGCGATGCGCGCCTCGTGGGGGGTGAAGGATGATGAGATTGCGGTGTGCACCGTGTCGCGGTTGGTGACAAAAAACGCCGTGGATGACCTGATTCGTGCGCTTGCCGTATTACCGGAACGGTACCGCGCAGTCGTGGCAGGATCGGGGGATGATCGTCCGATGTTGGAGGCGCTTGCGAAGGAACTCGGTGTCGCGTCGCGCGTGATTTGGCTGGGAGAAGTATCGCAAGCCGATCTCCCGTCGGTTTTGCACGCGGCGGATGTATTTGTTCGCGCCTCGCGTTCCGAAGGGTTGGGCATTTCTTTTTTGGAGGCGCTTGCCGCAGGGGTTCCGATTGTGGGAACGCCGGTCGGGGGGATTCCGGAGTTTTTGACCGATGGAGAGACGGGCGTGTTTGCAGCACCCAATGATCCAGCGTCGATCGCCGCGGCCGTTCGTCGGATTCAAGAAACGCCATCGCTGCGTGCGCGGCTGATCAAACAGGGACAGGCGTTGGTGCGTGCGCGGTATCAGTGGGACGGAATCGCGAAGCGCGTGCAGCAGATGTTGGATCAGGCGACGCGAGCGAGAACGGCCATGCCTCCACCACCAACAGGGAAGATACTTGCAGTCGTCCTCGCCGGACTTGTGACGGGATGGATGCTGTGTGCGCTTGGTGCGCGGGTGGTGGCGATCCATCCGTTGTATACACAAGGCCTCGTCCGACACGCGACCCAAAAAACACTCGAGCAGTATCGCAGGGAATCCGGCATTGGACTCACGTATGTTCGGCTTGATCGTTTGCGGTGCGCGGCGGATCGGTGTCGTGTCGATCTTTCGCGGTTAGATGGAGAACGTGTGGTGCTCGAATATGAGATCCCTGCCCCATAGCCTTGTGTCCGTGTGCGTGTTTGGTGTGGTCGTGGTGCTTGCGAGCGTTTGGTTGAACGCCTGGGATGTAAGCGGGGATGTGGCGAAGTTTGCGCTTGGGATTGAGTTTCCGCATCCAACGCTCGTCACGAGCGTCATGGCCTGGATGTATCGTTGGGTGGGGCCCTGGAATGCGGCGGTCCGTTTTCCGCTCGTGGTTTTGCTTGGAATGGCGTCGGCTGGGGTCGTGCGAGAGGCGCTTGCGCGGGGAGTTTCGCGGTCGACGGCGTTTGCGCTGGCACTTGTGCTTGCGTTTGTGCCTACAACGATCGCCTGGACGCGAGATGGATATTTACCCATCGCACTTGTGGCGACATGGATGGTGATGGCGGCCGGATTTCGGCAGATCGAGGCCGCACCATCACGCGTGCAGGGGCATGCGCTTTTTCTGCTCGGCGCCGTGTTGGGAGTGTGGACGCAGTTGCAAGGGATGTTAGTCGTTCCGGTTGTTGTATGGATGGCGTGGCGGCATCGGGATGCGCTCCGCCAGGATGGGTGGCTTGCTGCGCTGTATGGTATTGCCGGCGTCCAAGCGGGGCTGGTCGTTCTTGGGATGCTGACAAATCCGCTCGCCATCGCGGATCTTGTTTCCGTGGGCGGACGGGGGATTGCGTTTCATGATCGTCTGCAGATGCTGCTTCCGTGGGCGTGGTGGCTTCCGCTGCTTCTCTTCGGAGGCATCGTTGGCTATCGGCGCGCTCCACGTGCGGAATGGCTCTTCTGGGGCATTTCGACCGTTCCGCTTTTGTTGTATCTGGGAAAAAATCCCGCAATCTATTACGGCCCCTATGGGATGTGGTTCGTCCTGTTCCCACTGATTTGGCTGTTGCGCGCATGGCCGCTTGTGCTTCGTCCGGTCCTCGCGGTTGCTGCGTGTGTCACGCTTGGATGGCATCTGACGCATTTGGTGCCACCGGATCGGGATTTCTTTGTGCGTCACGGCGCAGCGCTTCAAGCCCGGGTCCAGGGAAAAACGGTGGCCGTGTTGGGGACGTTTCCGTATGATGTTCCGTTTCATCTCTTGACGTTGCCGCGACGATGGCCGACGGATCCGAAGGCGCAAGAGGCGATAGATCTTGTGATCGTGTGGGATGAAGCATCGTTGGATGCGCGGGATCGTGACGTGCATGCATCATTGTCGTGTACGTTGATGGATCGACTGCAGGTGTGTCATCCTCGGTAAAATACGGTATGCGGATTCTTGTCACGGGATCGAGTGGAATGATCGGGACGGCGCTGTCCGAGCGGTTGCTTGCCGAAGGGCATGAGGTGGTGGGGGTGGATCGCGTGCCGCCGCGCTGGGCCGATGCGATGCGCGACCGCACGATTCTCGCGGATTTGCGGAATCTGGATCTTTGTCGGCGATTGATCCCATCGGGATTGGATGCGTGCGTCCATTTGGCGGCGTGGGCGCGGGTGTATGACCTGGTGCATCAACCGTTGCTTGCCGTCGAAAATGTGGTGACCACGGCGCATGCGCTGGAGGTGTGTCGAGAAAAGGGGATTCCCCGTTTTGTGTTTGCGTCTTCGCGCGAGGTGTATGGAACGTCCGAGGAGATTCCGGTGCGTGAAGAACCGGTACATGCGCATAAAGCCGAAAATGCGTACAGTGCGAGCAAAGGGGCGGGGGAGGCGTTTGTTTGGGCGTATGCGAATAATTATGGGCTAGAGGCCGCGCTCGTCCGTTTTTCGAATGTGTACGGACGCTACGACCTCTCCGATCGCGTGATCCCGCGATTTTTGCGGCTGGTACGCCGTGGTTCGCCGCTTCAGTTGTTTGCGCCCGACAAGGTCATGGATCTGATCTTCTTGGATGATGCCGTGGACGGGGTGGTGCGGCTTTTGGATCGATTTTCGGATGCGCGTGGCGGGCGATTTAACCTGGGGGCAGGGGAGGGGACGACGCTCCGCGCCATTGCGCACGAGATCCAACGCGCGATCGGGCGCACGGTCGAGGTGGCGGAAGAGCCAAATCGGCCGGGCGAGGTCCTTCGCTTTGTAGCGGATATTCAACGGGCGCGGGACGTGCTAGGATTCGCGCCGAAGACCTCCTTTGCCGAAGGCCTTGCACGGGCTGCGGCGTGGTATTCACAGTATGACTCCCTCACTTCCTGAACGCGTAGACACCTTGATTATCGGCGCCGGACCTGCGGGGATGGCGACCGCGATGGAGCTTGGTTGGGCTGGCAAATCGTTTGCCGTTGTCGAAAAAGCACCACAGGTTGGTGGTCTGGCGAAGACGTACACCATCACCGAACCGGACGGGCTCGTGTTTAAGACAGATAACGGTCCGCACCGCTTTTTTTCGAAAAACAAATACCTGTACGACTTCATCGGGAATGTGATTGATGAACGCTGGCTTGTCGTGAATCGTCTGACACGGCAGTACATCAACGGGACGTTCTTTGATTATCCGGTAAAGTTTGGTCAGGTGGTAAAAAATGTGGGGATCTGGAACGTGATCCGCATTTTGGTTGGATATGCGTGGGCGCGGTTTCGGTATGGCTTTTTGAAAAAGCCGCTACGGAACTTTTACGATTATGCGGTGGCAAGTTTTGGCTATCCGCTGGCGTCATTCAACATCTTGAACTACACGGAGAAGATTTGGGGGGTGGATACCAAGCAATTGCACCCGGATTGGGCAAAGCAGCGCATCAGCGGATTAAACGTCTGGTCGCTTGCAAAAAACATGGTGCTCAAACTGGTCGCGCCAAACTCGGCTGCCACGGCAAAGAGCTTGGTTGATTCGTTTTATTATCCCGAAGATGGAACCGGGATGATCTATGAGACGATTCAGCAGAAGTTGATGGCCCAGGGGCATCCTGTTGTGACGGGTGTCGCGCCTTCGAAGATTCGCCACGACGGGACGCGCGTGCATTCAGCGACACTGCAAACGCCGGAGGGGGCTCGTGAGATCACGTTTGATCACTTGGTGGAGTCCATTCATATCACGGACTTTTTGACGCTCCTGGATCCGCTTCCGCCCCAGGCCGTGTTGGATGCGGCAAAGAAGTTGCGATACCGCTCGCAGGTTCACCTGTTTGTCACCTTGAATAAAGACAAGATTTCGGATGACCAATGGATTTATTTCCCGGACGACAAAGTGCCGTTCGCGCGGGCGAGTGAAATGAAAAACTTCAGCAAGAAGCTGTGTCCAGAAGGAAAGACCTCCTGGTTCATGGAGTTCTTTTGCCACCCGGAGGATCCGATCGCCAAGATGACGGCGGAAGAGCTGTTCGAGCAGGCGATGCCGCATATCGAAAAAATGGGGTTTTTTACGCGGGCGGATGTGCGTCACATCTATCGCCTACCAGGGGGGAAAGACTATCCGATCTACGATTTGACGTACGAGGAAAATCTCGCCACCGTAAAGAAGTACCTGGATCAATTCACCAACCTGTATTACATCGGACGGCCTGGGCGGTTTAAGTACACCAACCAGGATCATTCGCTGGAGATGGGGATTTTGGCGGCAAAAAGCATCGCGGATGGGAAGCGTCGTGATATCGAAGCCGTCGGTTCTGAGAAAGAATACTTCGAAAAAGGACACGTTCCCGCCAAACAGGGGTGAGTCACCAGGGAGTGCGTTTGCATGCGTATCCTCCTCGTCACAGGCATTTTTCCTCCGGAGATCGGTGGGGTTGCTTCGGCGATGGCGGAGGCGGCCAAGGAGTTACGCGCAAGCGGACACGAGATTTTGGTCGTGACCTACGGTGACCCTTCTGCTGATGCTGGCGTGGTGCGGGTTTCTCGAAGCGGGACGGTGGTCGCGCGCTATCTGCGCATGTTGCGCACCATCCGACGGCTCAGCACGGCGGATACGATCGTGCTTACGACAGACGTGTTTTCTGTGGGGATTCCGGCGCGCGCTGCGGTGATGGGGCGGCGAAACCGATTTTTTGTACGATTAGGGGGCGAATGGGCGTGGGAGACTGCGGTGGAGCGCGGGCGTTTTGCAGGAACCCTGCGTGCGTATTGGCAGCGCCCTGGGGGGATGCGGCGGCTGTTTGAAGAGCAATTGTATCGATGGATCCTTGGGCGTGCGGAACGCGTGTTTGCGACCTCTCGGTTGTTGCATGCGGTACTGGGAAAGTGCGCTCCACGTACGCCGTGGACGATCGTGCCAAATCCGGCTCCGATGATTCCTTCAGCGCTTGCTACGCGTGTGGCGGAAGTCGCGCGTCCGCACCATCCGCGTCGTTTTTTGTATGTAGGTCGGTTTGCCCGCGTAAAGAACGTTCCGTTTCTTGCAACCGTTTTGCGTGCGCTCGCGGCGCGTGGCGTGCCGTTTCAGATGACGTTTGTGGGAGAAGGGGAGACGCGCGCCGAAACGGAACGCCTGCTTCAGGGGGTGGATCAGGTCGCTTTTGTGGGTGCGTCAGCGCGTGCGCGGGTGCTTGAACGACTTGCGGATGCGGATGTGTTGCTGCTTCCGTCACTGACGGATGTGTGTCCGAATGTGGTGGCGGAGGCGCATGCGCTTGGGATTCCGGTGGTCATGACGGCGGAGCATGGGTTGCCGGAGGGGGTGCTCGGGATGTTGGAACTACCTCCGACGGACGCCGAAGCGTGGACGGTCGCGCTGGCACGGCTCGCGACGCATGATGATGCGATGAAGGCCTTTGCGGCACAGGTACGCCCCCCTTCGGACGCGGCACAGACGTTTGCGCAGGCCGTTCTTGCATCGCTGCAACTGCTTCCGTGATATGCGCTTACTCGTGATTGGGTTGGATGGATCGTTGCTTGATCCGCATGCGCGCGCCGCCGAACGGCAGCGGGCGTATTTTGCCGGCTGGGATGTGACGATCGTATTGCTTGGCACGGGCGAACGCGCAGAGGTGATGCTTGGCGAGCGGTTGCGTGTGGTGCGACCGGGGGGCGCGACTCGCGTCGCAGCGTTTTTTCGCGCGAGACGAGAATTAGCGCAGCTTCTCCGTGATGGCTATTGGGACGCAGTGTCGGCACAGGACCCGTTGTGGTGTGGCATGCTGGGGTATTGGGCCGCGCGTCGTGGAAAAACGACATTTCACTTGCAGGATCATAGCGGTTTGTTTGCCCGTGCGCCGTTTGGACGGGTTGAGCGCGTGTTGCGTCCGGTTTCGCGTTGGCTTGCGCGTCAGGCGCAGCGCATCCGGACGGTGAGTGCGCGGGGGGCGCGTGGACTTGCAGCGCTTCGCATCGGTTCTGATCGAATCGACACGGTGCCGATTCTCGAAGATCTCACCCCCTTTTTTTCCGCGGTTCCACGCCCCGTGTCCGGGCGCATGGTGTGCGTGGCCCGTCTTGAGCCGGAAAAAGGCGTGGATGGGTTGCTTCGTGCGTTCGCACAGGTAAAAAAACAGGTGGCAGATGCAACGCTGGAGATCATTGGTGATGGATCGGCGCGTCCAGGGTTAGAACGACTTGCCGGGGAGTCGCAGGTGGCCGATGCGATCGTGTGGCGAGGGCGGAGTACGTCGGTGGAGCAACTTGCCCAAGCGCTTGAACGGGCGTCTTGCTACGTTCAGCCGTCTCGGTTTGAAGGGTGGGGGATGGCGGTTCTCGAAGCGGCGGCGGCGGGCGTTCCTGTTGTCATGACGGACGTTGGTTGCGCCGGGGAGGTTATTTTGGATCGGGTCCATGGGCGGGTGGTGCCTCCGGGAAACGTGTCTGCGCTCGCGAATGCGCTGGTCCAGATGCTACAGCTTCCAGCGGAAGAACGTCTGCAAATCGGTGCGCGTGCGCGCGATGCGGCGCGTGCATTTGTGGCGCGTCATCCCGGTGTCGCGGGGGTCAGGGAGGCCTTTGCGCGCGCGGCAGAACCTCGTCCAACGCGTCTGCTTGTGGTGTGTCAGGCAGTCGATGAAGCAGACCCGCTTTTTGGATTTTTTGTGCATTGGCTTGCGGAAGCGGCGAAACAGGGGATTGGGCTCACGGTGCTCGCCCTTCGAGTTGGCGCGCACCATCTCCCGGCATCCGTCCAGGTGATTCCGCTACGGCCGAAAGGGTCGCGCTCGCGTATCGCGGTGATCAAAACCCTGCTTCAGATGTCCTGGACTCATCGTGCAATCTATGACGGGGTGTTTGTGCGAGGGGATGCGCAGTACCTGGTGTTTGCGGGGTGGTTGTGGCGTTTGCTTCAAAAGCGGTTGGTGTTTTGGTACACCCATTATGCGGCACCTTCGCCCTGGTTTTGGCTTGGATCGATTTGGCCTCATGCGCATGTGACGGCGGTGCGCGCCTCGAATCCGTTGCGCCGCGCGATCGTCATTGGCCACCATATTGATGCGACGCGATTTTCTGGAACGCGTCCGCAGGGAAAGAAGCCAGTGTCTGTGTTGATTTTTGGGCGCGTGTCTCCCGTAAAACGCGTCCCTTGGATGGTCGCGTTGCTGCGTCCGTTTGTAGAGCGTGGAGAGGTGACCGTCCGGATCGTTGGCGCGTCGTCGGATGCCGGGACGACTGCCGCGGTGCATGAGGCGTTGATTCCGGGAATGACATGGGAGGCGCATGCGATGGCGGAGCGTGAGACGCCTGCGCTGTATGCGAATGCGGACATTGTTTTGAATGCAACGCCGGGATCGTTGGATAAAACCATCATCGAGGCGGCCGCGTCCGGGTGTGTCGTGTGTGCGACGACGCCGGGATTTGCGGAAGGATTGCCGGATGGGTTGCGCTGGCTGCAGGGAACGACCGAACAGGAGATCCAGGAGGCGATCCAGCGTCTCGTGCGGATGCGTCCTGAAGAGCGTCAGCAGATCGGGGACGCGCTTGCTGTCTGGGCACGGGAAACGCATGGTCTAGCGCAGCAGATCCGGAGACTTCGGTCGATTTTTTCTTCGCTATGAGCATCCGTCGCGTGGCATGGTTTGGGATGTATGATCCCGGATATTCAAGAAATCGTATTCTGCTTCAGGGGATGCGCGCCCTTGGGATACAGGTGGACGAATATCGTGTGGATCCGCGTCAGGTAAAAGGGATTGCTCGGTGGAAAACGCTGGTGCGTCTGGCGTGGCAGATGCGTCGGACACATCCGGACGCCGTCGTGGTCGGGTTTCCGGCGCATTCTGTGGCGTGGCTTGCCCGGCTCTGCTGCGGACGACGCGTGCTAGTGGACGTGTTTGTATCGCTCTACAATTCAAATGTCGAAGACCGTGGACGGTATGGCGCGCGCTCGCGTTTTGCCTGGAAGGATTGGGTGCTGGATTGGATTACGGTTCACGTTGCACCCGTGATCTTGCTCGATACGGATGCGCATATCGCCTATTTTGAACGGGTGTTTGGGGTGGATCCGCGTCGGTGCGTGCGGATTCCGATCGGAGCGGAGGACGGGCTCTTTTTTCCCTCCACCGCGCCACTGCGCACCGATCCACCGTTGCAGGTATTGTTTCATGGAAGTTTTATTCCGTTGCAAGGGGTTGAGACCATCGTGCGCGCTGCCGCGCTGTTGAAAGATGATCCTTCTGTCGCGTTTACGTTTATTGGGACGGGTCAGGAATATGCGCGGATGCAGGCCTTGGCGCAAGAACACGCCTGTACCAACATCACCTGGCTGGGTCGCGTGCCGTATGAGCCGACGCCGGATGCAAAACATGTGGCGGCGTATGTGCGCGAGGCGGACGTTGTCCTTGGGATTTTTGGAGTGACCGTAAAAACGCGGCTCGTCATTCCGAACAAGGTGTACGAAGGGATTGCTTCGGGAAAACCGGTGATCACGGCAGATTCTCCCGCCCTTCGAGAATGGTTTACGGACGATCGCGCCCTGCTCCGCGTTCCTCCCGGAGATCCGGAAGCGCTCGCAAACGCGGTGCGTGCCCTGCGTGATCCGGCGCGACGATCGGCGCTTGGTGAGGCGGCGCGAGCGGTTTTTGTGGAGCATTTTTCGACGGAACAGCTGGGGAAGCTCTTGCGAGATACGATGGAGTCGAGGTTGCGATCCTAGATTTCGGCGAGTACAATCGTCCCATTCTGTATGCGTATTTTTATTTCGGGAATCGCCGGGTTTTTGGGGAGTCATTTGGCCGATCGGCTGCTTGCCGAAGGGCATACGGTCATCGGGGTGGATACGCTTGTTGGCGGCTATTTGGATAACGTCCCCAAAGGGGCGGAGTTTCATCAGGTGGATTGTTTGGATCATGCGGCCATGCAGCGCCTGACCGAGGGCGTAGACGTGGTTTACCACTGTGCCTGCACCGCCTACGAAGGCTTATCGGTGTTTTCTCCGCATATCGTGACGCAAAACACCTTTGGCAACACGATTTCTTTGCTTTCTGCGTCTGTGGCCAACAAGGTCAAACGGTTTGTGTTTTGTTCCAGCATGGCGCGGTATGGGACTCAGGATACGCTCCCGTTTACGGAGGACATGACCCCGCGCCCGCAAGATCCGTATGGGATCGCCAAATATGCGGCAGAGCTTGCGATCCGCGAACTGTGCGAAACGCATGGGATGGAGTATGTGATCGCCGTGCCGCACAACATCATCGGACCGCGGCAAAAATACGATGACCCGTATCGAAACGTCGCCTCCATCATGATTAACCTGATGCTGCAGGGACGTCAGCCGGTGATTTACGGAGACGGGGAACAGGTGCGCTGTTTTAGCTTTGTTCAGGACGTCATTGACCCGCTCGAAAAATTGATGCATCGCGCGGATGTCGTGGGTCAGGTGATCAACGTCGGTCCGGACGAAGAAAGCGTCACCATTAACCAACTTGCGCAAACGATTGGACGGCTCTTGAACGTCGAGTGTAAGCCGATCTACATGCCGGATCGTCCACGCGAGGTGAAGAAAGCGACGTGCAGCGCACAAAAAGCACGGACGTTGCTTGGATATAAAACACAGTACACCTTGGAACAAGGTCTCCAGGAAATGATCGAGTACATCAAAACCCGTGGCGTAAAACCGTTCACCTACCACCTTCCGCTTGAAATCGTGACGGACGCGATTCCGCGCACGTGGAAGGATCGGCTGTTCTAGGTATGGGGATCTTCGCCTCGCTCCGGCGTCGCTTTGCGTTTACGGGGACGCGCGTTCCCGTGTTTCCGGGTCCCGGTGTGCAGGATTACGACGCGTACTGGCGCGGACGCGGGTTTGCGATCAATCCCAAGCTCAAGCCTCGGGAGGCGGTGTTCGCGTCCTGGATTCCGGCAACGGCGCGGGTGTTGGATATTGGGTGCGGAACCTCGCGATTGCCGGTTGTGCTGCGCGATCGTGGAAATCCCGTGACCGTGGCGGATGTGAGCCCCATGGTGTTGGAAGGATTCGCGAACCAGTCAATCGAGACGCGCGTGGTGGATTTGGAGCGTCCGGAAGCGATCGCACTGGATCAACGGTATGACGTGATCGTGTTATCCGAGGTGCTCGAGCATCTGCGTTATCCGGAAAATGCGCTGCATGCGCTCAAGCCATTTGGCACAACGTTCCTGCTTTCTGTGCCGAATAGCGCGTATTATCGGTACCGGTTCGGACTTCTTTTTGGCGGACGATTTTTTACGCAATGGGTGTCGCATCCGTCAGAGCACCTGCGTTTTTGGTCGCATCTGGACTTTTTAGATTGGCTCCGCGCGCAGGGCGGGACGGTGCGTCGTGTCGAGGCATCCAATGGATTTGGCGGATGGTGGATGCGTCGCTTTCCTAATCTGTTTGGCCATCAGGTGTGTTACGAGGTGACTTTCGCGTAATGTCTATGCGTACACTTTTGCTGGGAGCGTTTCATGGGTACATCGGAAAAAATATCCTGGGATCGGACGTTTTGAAGACGCTTGTACAGGAACCGGACCTTCGCGTGGTCGTGGCGGTACCCGAGATCAAAGTGGGGTATTTTGCAGAGGTTCTGGCTCCGCTTGGCGTAGAAGTACGCGGAATTCCGGTTCCGGCGATTGCTGCGACGCGTTCGCAACAATGGCTCCATACGCTTGCGGTGTTGTGTCAGGACACGCATTACCTGTGGTACAAGCGGCACGAGCGGTTGCGTGCCCGCCGATCGCCTCTCAAATATCTGCGTCATGGACTCGAGACGCTCATCATCAAGCTCATCGCGGAACGACGGGTTGTTCGTCGATTGTTTCGGCGCCTGTATCAGCGCTATTCCTTTGCGCCAGAAATGGAGCAGTTGTTTGACGCCGTAAAGCCGGATGCGGTGTTTTCGACGGATATTTTTGATGGCACGGATGCGCTTTTGAATGCGACGGCGCGTCGGAACGGGGTCCCGGTCATCGGGATGGTACGCTCATGGGATAATTGTTGGAGCAAAGGGGTGTTGCCCGTGATTCCGGATCAGGTCATCACGAATAATACGACCATCAAAGAGGAGGTGACCCAGATGCATGACGTCCCTGCAGATCGCGTGTTTGTCGGTGGCACGCCGCAGTATGATGAATCCGTGCGGGGGACGCGGCTTTCGCGTGAGGCGTTTTTTGAAAAAATTGGCGCAACTGATCCCTCGCGAAAACTACTCCTGTTTGCCCCGGCGGGACAGTTGCTTTCACAAACGGATCATGAACTTCTGGATGTGTTTGTTCAGGCGATGGATACGGGGGCGTTTGTCTCGCCCGTGCATCTCCATGTCCGCAATCATCCGAACCATCCAATGCCAATGTTGGTTTCGCGTCCGCATTTAACGTCGGAGCATCCCGGTATTTCGTTTGGAGGACGTTCAAAAGCGCAGGAATTGTCTCAGGATGACATTCGTCACCTTGCGGACACGCTGTACCACGCAGATGTGGTGTTGTACGTGGCGACGACGCTTGGTGTGGATTCGCTCGTGTACGACAAACCGCAAATTATTTTGGATTTTGATGGCACAAAGACGTTGCCGTATTTGCAAAGTGTGCAGCGGTACCACGACGAAGATCACATGAAAAAAATGATCGCGTGCGGGGGCGTTCGCATCGTGAAGTCTGCGAAGGAATTGATCGAGGCGATCAATGCGTATTTGCAAAACCCCTCGTTGGACAAAGAGGGGCGTGATCGGATGCGCGCGCAGCAGTTGTACCAGTGCGATGGCCACGCGGGCGAACGGATCGGGGCGTTTATTGCGGCAGCGATCCGCCAGGCACCTTCCCGTCCCGAAGGAGACGCATCTTCTGTTCGGTCATGAACCAGTCGTTTTCGGTGTTGATATCCGCGGTAAAAAAATCATCGGTTTCCAGGAGTTCTACGTGATCGCCGTATAAATTCGGCGTGGCCTGATACAGGTTCGCGGGTTTGAGCAGATACACCAAGTCGTTGCGCGAAAAACGTGGCGGCAGGTCTTGGCTTCGCGTCAATATCTTTGTGAGAGGTTCGCCGTCATGCAGGCAGACGCGTCCGTCGGTATCACGCTTCAGAATCCAGGCGGGATTCATGTTGGCGAGTGCGGGGACGACAGCAACGACGCTATCGGCGCCGGTGTTCGCCATCCGTTCCACGGCTTCGCGTAGATGAAACGGCTGGCGCGTGGGATTGGTCGGAAGCAAGAGCGCGATCGCGTCCGCTTCGTACTGTGCGTGGTCGCGCATCCATTCATACGCATGACGCAACACCCCTTCGATGCCAGAGGTGTCGGTTGCGAGTTGTTCAGGACGAATGAAGGGAACCTCTCCACCCGCCGCTTTCGCGATCTCGGCGATTTCTGGATCATCCGTGGAAACGATGGTGCGACCGGGAAGCCCAAGACACGCCGCCTCGATCGTCCAGGCGATGAGGGGTTTCTCAAGCAACGGGCGGATATTTTTTTTGTAGACGCGTTTTGACCCGCCACGCGCCGGAATGACTCCAAGGATACGCATGACTTTGTTTTTAGCAGGAAGGTTGGTACCGTTCAAGCCATATGGAGATGGTACGATGGCCCATTGATCCGACGCTCGAGGCGGAATTAGCCCGTCATTACCGCACGGAGTTTGCGCGTGCGCTTGCCGGCAAGGATCCGCTCACCATCGCGCAAGCGGTGACCTTCGACGGGGATGCGCCAGAGGTGACGATCGCCGGAATGCGCGCGTTGCTTCAGCGTATCCAGCGTGAATCCGGACGTCCGTTTCGTGGCGTCGTGCTGGAAGCCGGGGCCGGATGCGGGTTTTTTAGCACGCTGCTTTCTGGGATTCCTGGGGTTGCAGAGGTGTATGCCATGGATGCCTGCGCAAACCAGGTGGAGCTGCTCATGTCACGCGTCGTGGAGGCGTTGCGGCGTCCGTCGGATGCGCCTGTGACCGGATGCGTGGGGGAGTTTGCGCGGATCGGACTGCCTGATGAATCGGTGGATGCGATCTTTGATTTTTATTCCCTGCATCATGCTCCGGATCTCGGGGCGGTGTTTCAGGAATTTCGACGCGTATTGCGTCCGGATGGCGTGATCGTGTGTTTGGATAAAGCGCGCGCCAATCGGTTGGATGACGCCGCATTGGATGCGCTCCTCGACGTTGAATATACCGAGGAGGCGAAGAAAAAGATGGGGGTTGACCCCGCCGTCCGACTGACGCGCCGTATGAACGGGGAACGTGAATTTCGCTTGAAGGATTGGCAACGGTTGGCGGAAGGCGCGGGGCTCGCGGTAACGCATCTCCATGTCGCGAAAACGGTCAGTCGCCATGCACCTGTCCGTTGGATGAAATGGGCGTTTAGTCGGTTGCCGTTTGGTGTACAACGACGTCTTTTGGGGACGCGTCGTTTGCAGGAGGTGAACCATTTGGAGTGCGCGCCGTATGTCTACGCCGCAGAGGTGAATGCGCTGCCAAAAGAGCCAAGTTTGTTGCTGATTCGGCCTACAAAAAATCCCCGATCGTAATGTCGATCGGGGACAGGGTTATTCCTTCAAGTCCAGAACCGCTTCCAGGTTGCCGGCGTCCACGAGGGCGCGTGCCGTGAGGAAGGTGTCCATGGACATGCGGGAGGCGTTCAGCGGTTGACCGTCGGTGCCGTGCAGCACCTTGGTCGCATCGTCCAGCTCTTCGATGTATCGACGAAGCGCCTCGTCTGCGACCGGCTCGCCGGTGTCGTCGAAGCGGATGCCGAAGTGTTTGCCGAGCAGCGGCTTCACATCCGGATCGGTAAACATGTCCGTGCCCGGATAGGCCGTGGCGGTGAACATGCGTCGATTGATGGAGGCGAGCGCGATCTGATGCGCCTCCGTTCCGGCCACGAGCCCGCGAGTCACGCGTTCTTGTTGCCAGAGGATGAAGGAGATGCTGGTTTGCAGGTCTTCCAGCGTTTCGCCGGGGTAGGCCATGATCCAGGTGCAGTTCGCGTGGATACCCACGCGGAGGCAGTTCTCGATCCCATCGACCATGGTCTTCGGGAATGCGCGATCCGCCCCTTCCGGGCGTACCATCCCACGCTTCAGGATGAATCCGCCCTTCTTCATGCGCGTCAGCACCGGTTTGCTGGCGCTTTCTGCGCCGAATCCGATGTAGACACACCCGGATTTCGCCATGGGTTCCAGCCGATCATCGGCTTCGTCCAGGCGCGTGTGCGTGCCCCAACGGATCCCGACCTTGCCGAGCGTCTCGGGGAGGTGCGCGATGCGCTTGCGATCGATGGCGAAGTTGTCGTCCGGAAAGCCCAGGAAATCGATCCCGTACATTTCCTTGTACAACGCCGCTTGATGCATGAGCGCCTCCGCGGAACGCATCCCCCAGTTACGTTCGCCCTGCGCCCCGCGGTAGCAGAAGGAGCAGGCGTACGGACAGCCACGCGAGCTCACTGTGGTGAGGCTGCGCGTCATCGTGAAGCTTGTGGCGGAGCTATTGCCCGCCGCGCCGCCCCACACCGGCGTCTGGATGTACCACTCGATAAGCGGATTGCCATCCACGTCGGTGTGCAGCAGATCCCACGCCGGAAGCGGCAGGCGATCCAGCGCGACCGGTCGGTCGCCGGCGTAGACCGGTTGCAGGGTCCCTGCGAGCACGTCGCGGCCGATGGCGAGGATGATGTCATCTCCTTCGGAGTGACCGATGGCGTCGAGCGCCGGAATCCAGCGCAAAAGCGCGCCCTTCAGTTCCGTCGCCAGACCGCCCCCGGAGAGGATCTTCGCGTCCGGGACCATGCGACGGCAGAAGGTTGCGATGCGTTCTTGCCAGCGCAACGTCGTAATCATCCCAGAGAGGGCGATGAGACGCGGCGCACCGTGCTTCTGGAAGTGGCGCTGGATGAGCGCCTCCGCTTCGGCTTGCGTCAGATGACGGCCGTAGGGGAGTCCGCGCGTCGCCGCGTCTTCGTCCTGAATCCGGTAGGCGTTCAGATCGATGATGGAGACGTCGGCGCCTGCTTCACGAAGACGTGCAGCCAAGAGCGCCGGGCCTTCGGGCGGGGTGTTGGGCCGCGCCGATTCTCGGAGCGGCATGTTGATGAACACGGCGCGGAGGCCTTGCAGCCGGGGCGCCTCGTTCGACGCGGTTGCGTGCTGGATGACGGGTAGTGCGTTCACGAATCCTCCTTTGGATTGCGGATCAGAGCGTTCTCCGTTAGGGTAGAAGGGACGATCCCGACTTGACTCTACCAACGAATTACGCAAAAAAGCAAGGGATTTTATGCATTCTTCCTCGACGCCACGCGTCATTGCACTAACCGGTTCCACGCGTGGGATCGGTCTTGCTTGTGCGCAGGCATTTGCTCGTGCCGGGGCGACGGTGATTGTGAACGGCCGGACCGAACAGGGGATTGCGGAGGCAAAAGCGGCGTTTCCGGAAACGGCGCAGGTGTATGGCGTGTGCGCCGATGTCACCACAGAGGCGGGCGCGCAGGCGTTTGCGGATGGATGTCGGGCCGTTGCCCCGCGTTTGGATGCGCTGATTTCGTGCGTTGGGAATGGCGCATGGGCGACCGGCTATCCTGTTCCCTGGTCTGAGTGGGAAGGGGCGTTTGCGCAGAATTTTTGGTGCCATGTCCGTACGGTGGATGCCTGTTTGCCGCTTTTACGCGCCGGATCACCTAGTAGCATTTGTCTCATCGGTTCGATCGCGGGGCTACAGCATCTGGGGGCACCGGTGCCGTACGCGGTGGCAAAGTCGGCGCTGCACACCTACGCAAAAGAACTTTCTTTCTCTCTTGCCACGGACGGCATTCGCGTGAACGTGATCCATCCGGGGAATATATTGGTTCCGGGAGGACGATGGGAGCAAAAACGCGCGGCAGATCCCGACCGAATCCACGCGATGCTCCAGGCGAGCGTCCCTCAGCAACGGTTTGGTACGCCCGAAGAAGTGGCGTCATTGGTGGAATATGTTAGTCGTCCAGAGGCCGCGTTTGTGACCGGAAGCGCGTTCGTGGTAGACGGTGGACAAACAACTTCGTTTTCTTGATGGATGTTATGACTACGCCATTTTCTGCAACGGTATTGGACGGCCGCGTCGCCATCGTGACCGGCGGGGTTGGGTTTTTGGGACGGGCGCACGCAACAGCGCTGCGCGAGGCGGGCGCACGCGTCGCTCTGTTTGATATTCATCCAGACACGGCGTCGATCGCGGCGACGCTTGATCCATCGGGTGCTATTCGTGGATGGACGGTCGACATCACAAACGAAGAGGCGATTCGTGCGGCGGTTCAGTCGGTGCAGGAGGCATTTGGACGTCTGGATATTTTGGTGAACAATGCCGCGAATAATCCCAAAACTGGCGGAGAAGGGGCGCTTGCACACAATGGTCGTGTGGAGACGTTTCCATTGGCGCTTTGGGAAAAAGATTTGGAAGTCGGGGTCACTGCGGCGTTTTTGATGTGCAAAGTGATCGGCCCGCTGTTTGCCGCCCAGCGTTCGGGGGTGATCGTAAATATTGCGAGCGATCTCTCGGTGATTGCGCCAGATCATCGTATTTACGTGGCGGATGGGATGGATCCCAATCAGGCGCCAAAAAAGCCGGCGAGTTATTCGGTGGTCAAGCACGCGCTTGTGGGACTGACCAAATACTTGGCGACCTATTGGGCCGACGAAGGGGTGCGCGTGAATGCGATTTCTCCTGGGGGCATTTGGCAACCGACGGTGGACCCGGCGTTTGTAAAACGGTTGACGCAGTTGATTCCGCTTGGACGCATGGCGACGCCCGAAGACGTGACGCGCACGCTCGTCTTTTTGTGCTCGGATGCGAGCGCGTATATGACGGGCCAAAACGTCGTCATCGATGGAGGGCGGAGCGTGTGGTAAGGTCGTGACCCAACGCTATGATGATCGGCATGACACAAGGACGGCTCACCCCGTCGGGTGGGGTGATCCAGCAGTTTCCAAACACCGCGTGGCGAGAAGAGTTTGCGATTGCTCGTGAGGATGGATTTGATTATTTGGAATGGATTACCGATCGCGAGCCGAATCCGGCGAATCCGTTGTGGACGGGGGAGGGGTTGGAGGACGCGCGTGTTGCGATGGAGAAGGCCGGAACACCGGCGTATTCCATGACGTACGATCCGCTCATGGCACGGCCATGGTTTGAGGATTCCGATGCTTGTGAGGAGGCGTTACAAGAGGCGATGACGGTGTTCCAGCGCGCGGCGGCTATTGGCATCTCGTTGGTGGTGCTTCCTTGGCTTGAGGGGTCGAGTTTGCGTGATCAGCCGGAGCGCGTCTCGCGTGCCGCGACGATCATCCGGCGGCTGCGGAATTCATCTCCCGCAACGCTGCGGTATGCCATCGAAACGGATGCGACGGTGGACGAGCAGCTGACTCTTCTTGGCTCGTGTGGCGATCGTGTGGGGGTGTGTTATGACACGGGGAATCGTTCGGCGTTTGGATATGATGTCCCTGCAGAAATTCGTCTGCTTGGCGAACGGATCGTGCATGTTCATATTAAGGATAAGGATGCGGCCGGAAAAAACGTGATCCTAGGAACGGGACAGGTCCCTTTTTCGGCGGTTGCGCGTGCCTGCAAAGAGGTGGGGTATGCCGGTGCGTATACCTTTGAAACGACGCGTGGATCATCCGAGCGCGAAACGGCGCGTCAGCATCGTGCATTTTTTGCGACACATTGGAACGAAAACGCTTGACGAGGTTCCATTTTGCGGGTAGTTCTTCGTCCATGGACCTTTCAGACGAAGAGGGTGCGTTCGGAACGACGTTCCGTGATGCGCTCAAAGAACAGCAGGCGCTTCTTTCGCGCATGCAAGCGGATGAGGCATTCGTCCGGAACTTCTCTGCGATCGGCGCCGTGCTCGCGCAGTGCGTGCGCAAGGGCGGAACGCTCTACATCGCCGGCAACGGCGGGAGTGCGGCGGATGCGCAGCATTTTGCCGCGGAGCTTGTGGGACGATATCTCCGAGATCGTCCCCCGATCCGTGCGGTCGCGCTTACCACCGACACGTCCATGCTGACCGCATGGGCGAATGACGTGGGGTACGACACGGTCTTTAGCCGTCAGCTCGAAGCGCATGGAACGGAAAGGGATGCCTTTATTGGCATCTCGACCAGCGGGGGATCCAAGAATCTTCTCGCTGCGTTTCAGACGGGACGCGCGCGCGGCATGGTGACGGTCGGACTGTTGGGGCGTGACGGAGGTCAGGCGGCGTCCCTTGTGGACCACGCGCTCATCGTTCCGTCCGCGGCCACGCCGCGCATTCAAGAAGGGCACATCCTCATCATCCACGCCTGGTGCGAGGTGATCGAGCGGGTGTGTGTTCCGGAGGCGCCGTGAGCGAGATCGCTGGTGTCCTGTTCGATCTGGACGGGACGCTCGTTCAAAGCGAGCGTCACTGGCCACGGATCGATGAGGCGTTTTTCTCATCGCTTCTCGGAGCAACGAATTGGGAGGCTTGGAAACCGGTCTGGCGCGCCCGTCGTGACGCAGGTGTTCTCCTGGACCATATTTTCCAGGAATGCATAGAAACGCACGGTCTCTCCACGCAGGTCTCAGAGATCAAGGCGAGTCGTGAGGAGGCGATGTGCGCCTATTACGCCCTGCACCTGAAGCCGACTCAGGAGGATGTGTCCGATGTCCTGGAGCAACTTTTGGCTCGCGGGTATCGCATGGCGATTGTCTCTGGGATGTCACCCAATCTCATTCGTCGGACCTCGGAGATCATGGGATGGCGTGCCTGGTTTCATGCGTTCGTGAGTACGCATGAGGCTGGGGCGAGTAAGCCGGATTCCGCGGTTTATCACCTCGCGCTCCATCGTGTCGCGTTCGATCCGAGCATCTGCCTCGCGGTCGAGAATGAGTGGAAGGGATACGCTTCCGCGAACGGTGCGGGAATCCAATGTCGGATCGTTCCTGATACGGAAGCGCGTCGTCGAGAGGGGTTCGACCGAGGCATTCCAGAGGAGTGCTTCGCAAATACCCTGCGAGAAGCCTGTAGCGCCCTTCTCTATCCATAAGTGACCCCCCTCGCTCGTGAGGGGGGTTTTATTGACGGCCTGATACGGGTGTGTTTTTCTTTGACCCGAGTTCGCACATTGCGAGTCAGAAAGAAGGAGTTCACATGAAGGCGGTGTGTTTCGCCGATCGAAAGATCGGCCCCGGGAATCCGTGCTATGTTATTGCCGAAATCGGCATCAACCACAACGGCAGTCTCGCGATCGCGAAGCGGCTGATCGACGTCGCGGTCGAGGCCGGGTGCGACGCGGTGAAGTTCCAGAAGCGCGATGTGCCGACCGTGTACACCGCCGAGGAGCTCGCGACGCCACGCGCGTTTGACCCGAGCTTCATCGCACATGCACGCGAGCGCGCGATGCTGGGCGGGAAGCGTCGGATGGTCCTGCCGGACGAGGCGTGCGCGCGGCTCTTCATCGAGCCCGAGCGCACGACGAACGGGGACCTCAAGTGGTCCCTCGAGTTCGGCCTCGCCGAGTTCGACGAGATCGAGCGGCACTGCAAGAGCCGCGGGATTCACTTCGCCGCCTCTTCCTGGGATGGGCTCAGCGCCCACTTCATGAACGGCTTCGATGTGGCGTGGCACAAGATCGCATCGCCATGCCTGACCCACGATGACCTGCTGCGTCGGGTGCGATCGAACCGGAAGCCGGTGATCCTCTCGACGGGTGGGTCGACGCTCGAGCAGATTACGCACGCCGTTGAGGTGCTCGGCACCCAAGATCTGGTGCTCTTGCACTGCGTCAGCACCTACCCGGCGCGTGACGAAGACGCAAACCTGGAGGTGATGAACCTCCTGCGTCGCGCGTTTCCGGACGTGCCGGTCGGATACTCCGGCCACGAGGAGGGAATCCTCCCCTCGCTCGTCGCGGCTTCGATGGGCGCCTGCGTGATCGAGCGGCACATCACCCTCGATAAGAAGATGCCCGGGTCGGATCAGAAGGCGTCGCTCGCGCCGGCACAGATGGCGGAGCTCGTCACGAAGATCCGTGCGCTGGAAGCCGGTACCGCCAAGATCACGGACTGGGCGTCCGCCGAGGATCTCCAGAAGATCTGCGGCGATGGGGTCAAGCGCGTCCTCGACGGCGAGATCGCAACGATGAAGAAACTGCGCCGCGTCTAATCGCGGCACCCGTCACGAGGCAAGTTCTGCCTCGTGTTTTTTTGTGCGGGCGGCAAGGATGCGGGCGCGGATCGCGTATCCCACGCCTCCGATCAGCGCCAGGATCCCGGCAATCACAAGCAGCATCCCTTCCACGGTATGGAAGTAGATTTGCACCAAGAAACGAAAAAAAGGCAAAGCGTGCTCGATCCGTTCAAACGTTTTGTTGTACTTTGGGGTGAGATTGGTTTGTAGGTATGGAAATTTGGTTTTTAAATCCGTCATGAGGAGGTGCAGCTTTTCTTCCATGTAACGCCGTGTTTCTGGGGAGGCGGCGGTGAACTGTTCTTCGTTTAATTCCGGTTCAATTTCGACAAAATTCGCCTTTGCCCACCACACGTTGCTGTTCACGTAGTCAAACGAAATGGACATGAACGGCTGATCGCCTTTTTTGAAGTAGACGCGCCGACGGAGGTTGTGGAGCGTCACAACCGGGCGGAGCGAAAACGGGTCAATTCCAAGTTTTGCCGTTTCTGTGAAAAACGCGCGTCGATCGGATTCTTTGATGACGCCGATCAAAGGATGCGTATTTTCTTTTCCCTCGCGATAGAGAGGGTATTCGACGTCAAACTTGATTTCTGCGCGTTCAAGCGGGTTGTCGCTGATGTTGTTTAGTTTGATCTGAACAAGCTCGCGTCCATCCTTTCGGTCGGTGGGATCGGTCAGGTTTTCGCGCTTGCGATGTCGAATACCACTTTTCTTTCCCAGCATGAACAGGTCGGGTGTATCAAAATAACGGTCTTCAAACTGTTCGTCGTGGTGGTACGTCGAAAATTCCGGATCCAGGGTTTTTACATGTTCCTGATTCAAATATCGTTCCGTGATGTACTTCCAGACTTCATCCGCCTTCCCCTCGGGAACCAAGATTTTATCCTCCTGTTCGATGCGGACGTTTTCAAACGCTCGGATATCGATCGGCGTCTGTTGCGCCTGAACAAAGGTCCCGTGTCCGACAATGCCAAGAAGGATGGCGACAATGAATTTCATCATACGGCTTTTAAGTATTGGATGTTCGCATGCGAGAAACAAGGAGCAGCGAATAAAGGGTGCTTCCGTATTTCGCGATGAGCGTCGCGAGGATCACGCCGTTGATCCCAAATGGGAAAATACAGGCAACCATGAGGGCGATTTGGATGACGCTCGGAATGAGGGTGGAGAGGTAGGTTTCTCGGGTTTTCTTTTGGGTTTCAAAGGCGATAAAGCTGAAGTTTCCAAAGAGCGGAAAGATGAGCGCGTACAGGCGAGATGCGGTTACGGATTCCACGTACTGCGGGAAAAACGTTTGGTAGATCCAGGGGGCTGC
Source organism: Patescibacteria group bacterium (assembly GCA_022843095.1). Taxonomy (GTDB): domain Bacteria; phylum Patescibacteriota; class Patescibacteriia; order 2-12-FULL-60-25; family 2-12-FULL-60-25; genus JALHOH01. Next base: position 349,167 of record JALHOH010000002.1, on the reverse strand, counting down.
GAGCCAATACACGATCGTCGCCGGGATCAAGATGGCTTGCGACAACACGAACTTGTGAAAGACAGAGGTGCGGACCTGGTGTTCTTCCATCACGGCATATTTTGGTTTGGCGAGAGGTGCGACAAAGCTCACCGCCGTCCGGAACTGTTTTGGAATGGCGAGCGCGAAAGTGTACACGGCAAGCGGTACCGCGCCAAGGACATGGTAGACGAGGAGTTTATCGGCTTGCCCTGCGATGCTCGAGACGATCCCGGTCACGCTGAGATGTTTGCTGAACGAAAAGACGTCGTATTCCACTCGTTCCAGATGCGTGATTCGAGAACGCGTGTAGAGGTAAATCGTCCCTTCGGAGATGAGGCTGGTAAACAAAAACGCGCACAAAATAAGCAGCACGTTGTTGGTCCAGATGGCGACGATCGCGACCGCCAAAAAAAGCAGCGTATCCGCCGTTCCTTTGAGGAGGGCGTTTTTTTGGAACTGACGTGTCCCGGTATAAAACGATTCTGCCAATTGAAAACTCCGAATGAACGGGAAGGTGACGGCAATCAGGAGGAGCGCAATACCTTGCGTTGTGTTTCCCTGCGCCAATTGATACCCGGCGTATCCGATGGCGCCTGCACAGGCAAAGACGCTCCAGCGCAGGTTTAGCCAAAAGGCCTTTGGAAGCGTCCCCTCATTGCCGCGCGCGATCGCTTGCATGACGCCCGAACCGAGCCCGGTGAGGGTGAGCGTTGTAAGCAAGCTAAAGATGGAAACGAGGTATTTGTATTCTCCGTAGACTTCTTGCGAGACGTAGCGTCCAAAAAGAAGCGCGGTCAGTAAACTAAACGCCATGGCTAAAAATTGGCGGATATTGATCCAAAAACCGCCTTTTGCCAGGTAGACCAGATCCGTCCCGATGCGGGCACCGAGGCGGGTGAGGGTACGATGGGCAGCCACTTTTGTGCGAGCAATCATAAAACGAGCATAGACAATCCCGGGGTTCTCGAACAGAGGGCGTTGCTCGGTTTTGGGGAGACGCGTATGCTTTGCCAAAGTCGTATGCATGTCGTCTATCTCGAAAATATCCGCCTCCCGACCGAAAAGGCGCATGGATACCAAATCATGAAGACCTGCGAAGCGCTTTGTCTCGCAAACGCACAGGTGACGCTTGGGGTGACCAACCGTCGTGGGTCGCTTCAGGGCGATCCGTTTACGCATTATGGCGTGACCCCTTCGTTTTCGGTGCGAGAGCTCCCGGTGATCGATTTGTTTCCCTATCTGCCGTCGTGGCTGTTTGCCCCGGCATTTGTGCTCGAACGCGCCACGTTTGTGCGTCAGGCGGTGCGTTTTGCGAAAGCCCATCCGGATGCGGTGTTGTATACCCGCGATGCACGCATGGCCGAAGCGCTGTCGCGTGTGGGACGGGTGTTTTATGAGATTCACGCACTGCCTCCCACCAAGGTTCTGAAAAAGCTCGAGAAGGTCACGGGTATCGTGTGCATGACGCGAGCGCTCACGGATCGAGTGCGGGAGACGTTGCCGGAGACACCCTGTACCGTGATTCCAGATGCCGTGGAGATGGCGGTGTTTCATCCGTTACAAACCAAGGCCGAGGCGCGTGCCGCGCTTGGGATCCCGCCCGAGGCGCGTGTGGTGGTGTATGGAGGGCGGTTTTCCACGATGGGGGCGGGCAAGGGGCTTGGGATGCTGGATCTCGCCATGCAGGAGATCGCGACGCGCATTCCGGACGCGCGATTGTATCTCGTGGGTGGATCAGAGCAGGATTTTTTGAAGATGGAAGGACGCGCTCCTGGGGATGCGACCCGCTGCATCTCCAACCGTCCTCGAACCGAATTGGCGCTGTACTACCGCGCCGCCGATGCCCTGGTGATGCCATTTCCGAACACGCCCCACTATGCGTATGAAATGTCGCCGCTCAAAATGTTCGAATACATGGCAAGTGGGACGCCGATTGTCACGTCGGATCTTCCATCCGTGCGTGATGTGCTGAACGAGGACCTTGCCGTATTTTATCCGGCGGATGATCGCGCAGCATTGGTGCAGGTGTTGCTACACGTCCTTCAGGATCCGGCGGCGTATGCCGCGTACGGCGCTCGTGCACAGGAATTGGCGGCCGGAACGTACACGTGGACGCATCGCGCACAGGCGGTTCTTGACTGGATTACAAAAAATACGGCTGTTTGACGATAAAAACCCTCCCTTCTAAGATGTTCCCGCTTTATGCGTACCCAGTTGCCGCTGTATTTTGGGGGAGGGGAGAGTCAGGCGCGGCTCCGTCGTCGGCTTGTGCTGCTCGCGGCCGTCCTTGGAATCGTGCTCATCGGGATCGGGGTTGCATTTCGTGGATCCATCCAATCTTCTGTCGTGACCGATCCACGCGTACGTCATTTTTTTACGGCGTGGCACTCAATAAAAAAAATTGGAAACCTGAAAAATATCGGCAGCTGGTTTGGAACAAGTGATATTCGGGAAATTCGTTTGGCGATTGATGCGACGGATGTCGAAGAAATGATCGCCTCTTTGCCGTTCGATCCGCGTACCGGAGGGTTCGATAACATGACGGATGATCGGAAGAAGTACAGCGACGCTTATTTTTATGATGAACGCGACGGCTACATTTCGGCCGTGGAGACGCGGTATCGGGGGCTGGTTGATTCCAACTGGACGCACGAAAAAAAGGGGTATCGATTTAAATTCCCGCATGATCATTATTACCGTGGGATGGCGGGGTACAACCTGTTTTTGCCGGAAGATCGTCAATATTTCGTCGAACCGTTGAACGCGATGCGTGCGGCGGATCTTGGGCTACTCACGCCACAGTTTGAATTCGTGAAGCTCTCTGTTAATAAACGTGATTTTGGGGTGTATTTGGGGGCGGACGTTTGGTCGCCGGAATTTTTGGCGCGTGCGGATCGATTTGATAGCGGGAATATTTTGAGTCTGCGTGATCCATCCATTGGTGAAACGGTGAACGGATTTGATCCAGTGAAGGGGCTTTCTGAATGGCAGAGCTACACGGCTGCAAATCCGATCGGTCCCTTCCCGGAGATGGATCTACTGCATCAACTAGTCACACGAACGAACGATGCGGAGTTCGCAAAGCTCATTCCTGGGCTTGTGGATTTGCAAAAAGCCTATCGCTGGATGCTGGTGCATGCGCTTGCCGGTTCGGCGCACGCGGGAGATGCGGGGAACACGGTGTTGTTTTTCCAGGTCGAAACCGGAAAATTCGAGCTTCTGCCTTGGGATGTCGAATTGTTTGAACCGCCTGCGACCCAGGCCGACCTTTGGAATCAGCACAACGCGCTGGTCAAACGCATTTTGCGTCATCCTGCGTTTTTGGAGGAATTCAAGGCTGTCGTTAGGTCTTATGTGCAAGATCCGACCCGGCTTGATGCGGACTTGGCGGAGTACGATGCGATGGTCAAGCGCTATCGTGAAGATTTTTATCGTGACCAGGCAAAGATCGAAAGCGATGCGCAGTTTGATGCGCGTGTCGCTCGGAATCGTGAGCTGCTGAAGCGTAACTTTGAGACGCTCGCCGCGACGATCGATGGGCTGGAATCTTCGCAGATTACGGCGCCGGCGCGTCTTGAGCGACCGATCGTCTACCCAGAGACGTTTAAAGAATACGCGTCTCGATTTGCCACGCGCGAGGCGTTTTTGGCGCGGTATCCGTTTTTTGCCGCGTCCGGAACCGTGGGTGTCGTGTTGCGCGCCGGGGAATATCGCATCGCGCAGGACGTCATCATTCCGCAGGGATTGCGTGTCACGATCGAACCGGGTGTGACGCTCAAATTCGCCCCGGCGATCAGTTTGATTTCGTATAGCCCCGTGGATGCGCGCGGAACTTCTGCGTCGCGGATTCGATTGATGGGGGATGGATCAAAACCGGGCGAACCATGGGGGGTGTTTACCGTCATTGATGCGACCGAAGCACCAAGTCAGTTTGCCTATCTCGAGGTACGTGGCGGAAAGAATCGGCCGTGGCAGGGGATGTTTATCACGTCGCAGTTTGATTTGCGCGGGATTCGATCCAACGTCGAGCATTCCTTGTTTGCCGATGCCTACGGGGATGATGGAATGCATGTGGCTGCCGGGACCACGGAGCTCGCGCATCTCCAATTTGTGAACAACAGTTCGGATGCGTTGGATTTGGACTATGTGCAGGATAGCGTGCTACGTGATTCCCTGTTCGTGAATGAGAAGGCACGTGGGAGTAATGGAGATGGCGTGGATTTTTCGGGTGTGGACGGGGTGAAGGTGGAACGTGTCCGCATCGCCCACTTCGGGGATAAGGGGATGAGCGTTGGTGAGCAGTCACGCAATATTGTCGTGGAAGACTCCGAGATTTTTGGGTGCTCGAAAGGGGTTGAGGTGAAGGATCGTGCACGGATCCAATTCAAAAATACGCGGATTTTGGGGAACAAGCTTGGAATCAGTAGCTATCAAAAAAAGCAGGAGTTTGTCCGCGGAGGGGATTTTGTGGGGGAAGGGATGACGATCGGCGCAAACGTCCATGCTTCGGACATTCGGGATGGGGGGACGGTCACCTTGCAGAACTCGCGTGCACAGGCCGGGTTTCGCGGGGAAGGGGTGACGCAAGATCTACCCGCAGGACTAGAGCTCGATCCTTCATGGGGAGACGTACGTAAGTTGCCTCCGCTATGAACATTCGGTACCGACATGAATTCAAGTATCCGCTCACCGTCCATCAAGCGATGATGCTGGAACATTTGGTCCGGCAAATCGGCCTCGAACGGGATCCGAGTACGCCCGCCGGGGAAACGTCTTATCCCGTGACCAGTTTGTACTTCGATACGTTAGACCTCGCGTGTTACCACGAAAAAATGGGCGGACTCTTGCATCGAAAAAAGGTGCGACTCCGAGGATATCGACCGAATCTCGCCGAATGTGATCGATTGTGGCTAGAGGTAAAGCATAAAACGGATACCTTGACCGGGAAGACGCGTGCCATCCTGACCCGCGATCAGGCGCGTGCCTTTCTCCGCGATGGAAGAACCGGGGTCGAGCAGTTTCCCGAGGATGTTCGACGGTCCTTGTACGAGCGCCCGTTACGCCCCTGGCTCTTGGTCCGGTACAAGCGCCGCGCATATCTGGATCGGATGGATCAGTGTCGCATCACCTTCGACTATGACCTCGAAACCACGGAATCGGCGGATTTGCACAACACGCGTCCCTGTCTCTCTGTGAGGCCGCAGCAGGTGCTGGTCGAGGTGAAGTTTCGCACGTTGTTGCCCGAACAGGTCGCGCAGTTTATTCGAGCCTATCAGCTGGAACGTATCACACACTCCAAATACACGCTGTGTGCGGATGCGGTGCGCGCCTTTGAACCGATCGCTCACTAATGATTTCTATGGATCAACTTCTCAACGCTGCCCGTTCGTCGCTTACAGAAATGAGTGTTGCCGTGATTTTGGCAAACCTGCTGCTCACGGCGCTCATGAGCCTTGCGATCGCATGGGTGTACACCAAAACGCATAAAAGCATCTCCTACTCGCGATCGTATCTGTATTCGCTCGTGATGATGTCGGTGCTCGCTGCGACCGCTATGATGATTCTTGGGAACAACCTGACCCGCGCCCTCGGGGTGCTTGGGGTGTTTACCTTGATCCGGTTCCGCACCATCGTGAAGGACACAAAAGACGCAACGTTTCTGTTTTTCGCGTTGTCGATCGGGATGGCGATCGGGACGAATAACTACAGCATCGCCATCGTTTCCACGATCGTATTGTCGGCATTGCTTCTTCTCCTTGATCGCGTTGGATTTGGCGCTTACGTGGGAAATGCGTTCTTGCTGACGTTTACCGGGACGGACGCCTTGAATGCGGAGGAGCTGGAAAAGGTGATCCGCGAACGGGTGGAGGGGGCAACACTGCTGCAGGTGAAGTCCGGCGTCGAACAAGATCGCGTGTACTACTACAAAGTGCGCCTGAAGCATCCGGAGTCCTACCATCAATTTTTGGATGCCGTTCGCAAGGTACCAGGCATTCAAGCCGTGGACTTTGTCTCTGGTCGCGACGTGGCAGAATACTAGAGGGACGGATCACAAACCCCCCGCACAGGCGGGGGGTTTGTATTAGTAGGCCAGAACGGTTTTGATGATGTAGTCCTGCTCATCCTTCGTAAGTGATGGGTACAACGGAAGGGTGACCACGCGTTTGCCCATCCGTTCGGCGTGGGGGAACTGTCCGGGGGTAAATCCGAACCGTTTTACGTAGTACGGCTCCTGTGGAATGGCTTCGTAGTGGACGGAGGTTTCGATACCGGCGTCCTGAAGATGTTTTCGCAAGCCGTCACGACGCGTTTCGTCGGTCCAGAGGGTAAACATGTGCGCTGCATGGACCACGTTTGGCGGAACTGCCTGGACGGCATTGGGGAGGTGTTGAAAGGCCTCAGCGTAACGCTGGAATCGTTCCCAGCGTGCGGCATGTGTTTTGGTGATGCGTGCTAGCTGGCCAATCAGCAACGCAGCTTGAAAATCTGTCGAATCGTACTTGAATCCAAAGTCGACCATCTGTCGCCCCGTTTCGGTCGTCACGACCCCGTTCCGACGCAAGACTTTGCCGCGGGCATTCACGGCAGGATCTCGCGAAACCACGGCGCCTCCTTGTCCGCAGGACAGATTTTTTGCGGCATGGAAGCTAAAACAGGCGGCAAAGCTTTTTTCTCCCGGAACGATGCCATCGCGTTTGGATTCCACGGCATGTGCCGCATCCTCGATGATCAGGAGGTTGTGTTTTTTTGCGAGGGCCTCCAATGCCTGCATATCCACCATGAGACCGTTTAAATGCACGGGGAGGATGGCTTTGGTGCGCGGGGTGATCGCAGCCTCAATGAGATTCAGATCGATAAGGCCGGTGGTAGGATCGATATCGACAAATACCGGTGTCCCGCCGGCAAGGAGCACCGCGTTTGAGGTCGCGACATACGACATCGGGGTTGTGATGACCTCATCGCCCGGACCGATCCCGGCCAGATGGACGGCGAGATGCAGGGCAGAGGCGCAGGAGTTCACCATAACCGCATCCGGGGCACCCAGATAGGATGCGAACGCCGTTTCGAATTGCTTCATGTACGGTCCACCAGCAAGCCATCCCGACGCAACGGAATCGCGCATGCGGTCCAGGTCTTCCTGTTCGATGGCGGGTTTGATGAAGGGGATATTCATAGGAGATTAGCGTTTGACGAAGCGAAGCAGTTTATATTTGGACCGGGGGAGGCGGAGCCAAGCAAGGAGCGTGTCGAGACCGAGTGTGATCGCGTAGGTGAGCGCGTGTTTTCCGAGATGGAAAAAGAGAAAGCTGTCGATGTAGTTGACGGGGCGGATTTCCTCCAGCTTCCATCCGGCGCGTTCGAATTTTTCTTGAATTTGGCGCGCTGTTTCGACCTCTTTGTGGGGAAGTCCTTGTTGGAATGCGGGGACGACATCTGGTGCGTATTCCAAAAGGAGGACGCGTGCACCTGGACGCATCCGCTCGATTGCCGCAAAAAACGCCGCGCGTGCATCCGGGGCCAGGTGGACGTACACCGTGGTGGTGTAGACAACGTCCGCCGCAGCGATGCGATCCATGACGCGCGGATTCGGCAACGAGGCGCCTTCAAAGTGAAAGCGTGGGGTCTCGCGAAAGGTTTCCGCGGCTTTTTCGGTGAGGAACGGAAAATCAAATCCCCAAATATCGGCAGAGGTCAGCGTCCCGATGTGTTTGGTGTACTCGCCAACCCCGCATCCGAGGTCAACAATATGCCGCGCTCCGTCGAAATCCGTTTTGCGGAATGCACGGGATCGGACACGGAATGCGTACGAATCCTGCCATTTATTGTGGTAATGACAGGGGTTATCTCCCTTTTCTAACTGTTCTTTCCAGTAGGTTTGGACGCCGGAGGAGTCGAGCATACACGATCGTACGCGGCTAAATAGTGAACGCTGATGTGATCCCAGGTGTGGCGAGCGGCTTCTTCTATGGCGCGTGTGGACATCGAAGCGCGGAGGGCTGGATCGCCGACAATCGCATCAATTGCTTCCGCGATGGGCTCCACGACCCCTTGGGGGATCAAGAATCCATTTTCTCCAGGATGAATGATGTAATCCGAGCCGTATCCCGTGGTTCCGATGACGGGTGCGCCGCAGGCCTGTGCTTCGTAGAATACCATGGGGAACCCTTCAAACGATCCGTTCACCGTTTGGGCCGCCAACACCATGGCAGAACAATGGGTGTAGAGCGAGCGGAGTTCTTGATCGCTGACCCGTCCGAGAATTTCGACGCGCCCTTCCATCCCGGTTTCTTGAATGACGCGTTTCAGGTGATCCAGAAACGGGGTGTTTGGCTTAAATCCACCAGCGATTTTGTATTTCAGGTTGGGATGCTTGTCTTTGAGCAGCGAAAGCGCGCGCACCACCATATCCGTCCCTTTGCGAGGTTTGAGTCCGCCTACCGTCAGTACAAAGGGGGTATCCGTTCGGGTGTCTGTTGTGGGTTGAAAGGCGGTCAGATCGATGCCAAACGGGACAAACTTCCAGCGTTGTTCGAGGGGCACGACCTGTTCGATGAGCTCGATATTTTTTAGCGAACCAGTGGCAATAAACGAGGCAGAGCGATACATCGCGACCATCATCCGTCGTTTGATGCGATCCCGTAGTCGCGATCCGGTCGGGATGACGCAGTAGGTGCCAGCCAAGGTGATAAGAAACGGCTTGCGCAAGACCCAGGCAGCAAGTGCCGCACCCGGGGCGTAGGGTTCGACAAGGGCGTGGATCGCATCCACGTGACGCAAAAAACGCAGGCACTGCACAAAAATGCGCGCCTGCGTCCACAAGGAAAAGCTGATGCCCGTTGGGAGGACGGCATGGATCGGATACGACGTCGTGTCGTTTTCCGCATCTTTCGCCGTGAGAACCGTGGTCTTGTGCTGCTTTGCGACGGCGTTCACGATCCCCTTTGAGAGCGTATCCCATCCCGCATGTGTCGAGATGGAAGTGGTCACGTAACCGATGTGACGGGTGTTCATAGTTTAGGAAAGGCGCGATACCATTCCATCGTTTTGCGCAGGCCGTCATCCAGCGAGGTGGTCGGGGTCCAGCCAACGGCTTCTTTGATGGCGTCGATTGCGGCTCGGCGACGTTTGACGCTTCCAGAGGGGGCTTCCTTTACATCGAAGGTCGCGGGGGTCCAGCCTTCGATCGCGCACATTCGTTTGGCCAGATCCAACATCGTGATCTCTTCTTCATCGCCAATATGGAACGTGCGGATCGGGCGCGTATCCGTCGCGTCTGACGCCATGAGAAGCGCCATCGCACGTACCGCGTCGTCGATGTAGCAGAACGTGCGCGTTTCCTCGGAGCCAAAAATAGCAAACGGTTCCACGCGCTTGTGGATGCGTTCGGAAAATTGCGGAATGACGTGGTTATACCCTGCGCGTGGGCCGTAGAAGTTGTGCGGACGCACGATGAACGCGCGCAGGTTATGCGACGCCGCGTAGTGGATGCAAAACAGTTCGCCGATGAGTTTTGATGCCGCGTATGTCCAGCGGGGGTTGTATGGATCCGAGATCACAAGCGGCACGGCTTCTGGCGTTGGAATCGGGAGTTGTCCAAACGATTCCAGTGCGCCGGCGTAGGCTTCATTTGAGGAGGTGAAGCACAGTTTTCCGTTCGGGCTGTACTGACGCATCCAATCCAAAATGAAGTGGATGGAAAGCGTGTTGATCCGTAGGACTTCGTGAGGAATTTTATAAAAAAGATCGGTCCCGTTTACGGCCGCGAGGTGGTAGATCTCGTCATAGGGGCCTCCAAGCGCGACGTAACTCGCCCAGTCGGTGAGATCAAGTTGTTTGAGCGTCACGCGCGGATCAGCGAGAAGTGTTTGCAGATCCTGGTCCATGCGGGCGCGTTGCATGTTATCGACCAGGGTGATGCGAATTGCTTCCCGGGTCTGAAGGAGGTGACGGGTGAGGTGGCTTCCAATGAAGCCGGCGCCACCGGTGATCAGAATGGAGGTCATAGGGGTTAGGTTGCGGGAATCGCGGTGATCCACAAATGTTTTCCGTCCACACGCGCTTCGGTTTGTGTGAGGCCGTGCGATGCAAGCAGAGAGGCGGCGCGTTCGGGGGACAGGGCGACGCCGTAGGTCCAGTTCCAGCGGAACGGTGTGGCGCCCGTCCGAAATTGGAGGTGCGCGATGCCGGTTGGTGTCAGAACGCGTCGAATTTCACGTAAAATGCTGGAGAGATCCGCGTCTGTTGGGACATGGTGAAGCGTTTCCTGGGAGAAAACAAGGTCAAAGGATCCATCCTTGAACGGAAGCGTTCGCCCATCCGTCGTTGTGAAGGCGATGTTCTTTGTCCCTTGCGCACGCTTGATGGCCTGTTCCACCATGGTTGGCGCAAGATCCACGGCAGAGACCTGTCGAACGTGGTGTGCAAGCGGGAGGGTCATGCGTCCGACGCCACATCCAAGATCCAGGACGGAGCGTGTTCCAAGGTCGCCTAAGCGTGATTGGATGGCGGTGTTGCGCACAATGTGCCGTTCCACATCCGCTTCGCCGGTTTTTGTGAGTTCGGCGTCATCCACATTGCGTCCGCTTGGTGTTTTTGGGTGCGACCAATACCGGGCATTCTCCTGCGCATGTTGTTCCCATGCTCGACGCGTTTTTTCGAGAGTCGGGGAGACGAGCATGCGCGACACGCCGTGCGCGAGTGGCTTCAGGGTACGCCGAAGAAATCGGATGGCGGAGGTATTCCACAAGCGCTCGGAGCGCGTTTGGGTGCGCGCAGTGGTCCCGTTTGCGGGGAGCTGATCCCACGCCGAAAACCATTCAGGCAAAAAGGCGGATTGCGCCTCCAATTCGGCATGCGCTTTGTTTGAAAGATGAACGCCGCGCAAAATATGCGTGTTCTTGGCTTCGGTATGCATGCCTAAAAAGGCACGCGTATCTTTTGGGAGACAATGCCCGCCGTACGCACGTCCATAACGGAGATAGCTCTTCCCTTCAAACAAAAAGGAAAAAATCCGATTCACTTCGTTTTGCTTTTCCGGCGTTGGGCGTTCGTCCATCATTAAATCGCCAAACTCGTTTACAAACGCGATGCGAAGCGCGTTCCAAATATTGGAGAGATATTTGATGTGCGCGGCGTAATGAAAATCCCCCTCATAGGATTTCCCGGCTCGCGCGTTCCATTCTTGGAGGACCGGTGGAACGGGGATGTTCTGGCGACGTGTTCCGGATCCAATCACAAAGTAGGGAGGATCCATGCATTCTTCCACAGCGTATTTTTCGTGGAGGAATTCCGGGACGTAAAAATCAAACGACAGCGTTTTGAGATGGCTTGGCAAAATCGTGGAACGCAAAACGATGGTCCCTTTTGCGGACTGCAGGCTGTCGAGCGCGGAGCGAATGAGCGACACGTCTTGGACCCCCTCCTCTGACACGCGGTCGCCGACACAGACAAGATAGGTGACGTCGGGTGCGTCCCAGGCGAGCACTTGATTCAGGATCGTGATGCGCGGATAGATCGTCGAAAAGCGCTGCGCATAATGATGCGTCGGCTGTCCGATGTCATACCGCGCGACGTCATATCCCATCTGGGCGAGTGCCAAGGCATTTGCCTGACCAACCCAGCCAAAACCCACGACAACAATGCGTTTCATGCCAGCAGTTGTACGCTTCCGGGATAGGGGCGTCAATTGTGGGTTTTCTACGTTTTGCTGGGGGACACGTTCAAAATGAAGGAATGCCCGGACCACCCGAACCGATGAAAATCTTGCGCGGTGATGTGGGGATTCGCGTTCAGCCATTCCTGAAATGCCCGCCGTTCGCCCATGTCTGGACGGGCGTTAAAGCAGTTCCAGTCATCGAAGATGATGATGGTGCCGTCTGCCACGATCGGCGTCAGGAACTGGAGGACCGGAACCGTGGATTCATAGAGATCGCAGTCGATGTAGACCACGGCCGCGCGATGCAACGATTCTTGCGTCCGTGTCGCCTCGTTCAGGGTTTTGTCGTACCAGCCTTTGACCAATCGGACCCGAGCGAGATCCACCTTATTTTTTTTGAGGTTCGCAGTGACCTGTTCCAGAGAGCAGGCGTATTCACCCTTTGCGAATTGCGCGGAAGTGGTATCGAGCCCCGTTTTTTCGGGCAACCCTTCGTAGGAATCAAATCCGAAAAAACGCATCCCTTTGAGTCCGCCGGATCGACGGGCCATATGAAACGCCGTCATCATGCTTCCACCTTTCCATACACCGAATTCCAGATAATCCCCTCCGATATTCGAGAATGCGGCAAGTTCCATGGCTTGGGAAAGCACGAATTCTTTGCGATTCATGCTGGTGTATTGCCAGAGCGACGGCAGAATGCGAAAGCGCCAGGTAGGGTGCTGCAAGAGAGGAAGCACGCAGGTGCGAAAGAGGAAGGACAGCATAGATGTGTGCAGTATCCGTCACGGTGGACAAAAAGAGCAAGTGGGCGCGTCTAGGCATGCGGATGCGTCGTAGGTACAGTGAAAGCCTATGACCCCCATCGCCATTATCGGCACCGGCATGGTCGGCGGTGCTCTGAACCGGTTTTTCGAATCCCAGCAAGTGCGCGCGGGTTTGTATGATCCGCCAAAAGGATTGAACGATCCGTCCGTGCTCGAGGCGGCGGAGGTGATTTTTGTCGCGGTGCCGACGCCGTACTATTTGGATGGGACCGGATTTGATGATTCGTATCTGCGTGCCGCGATCGAGGCGATCCCGGTGCCAGGAAAAACGATTGTGTTGAAATCCACGATTTTGCCGGGCACGACCGATCGGTTTCAGGCGCTGTATCCACAACACCGCTTTTTGTTTAATCCCGAGTTTTTGACCGAAACCACCGCAGACAAAGACATGCGCGAACCGAATCGGCAGATCATTGGGTATACGCCCGCATCACGACGGGATGCGGAACTTGCGTTGGGACTTCTGCCACGCGCGCCGCATGAAGCCATCGTCCCGGCAAAAGCGGCGGAAATGGTGAAGTATTTTGGGAACGCGTTTTATGCGCTCAAAGTCGCGTACGCCAACCAGATGTATGATCTGTGCCAAACCATGGGCATTGATTACGAACAGGTCAAAGAGTGCGCCAAGGCAGAACCGTGGATGGGGACACATCACTGGGAGATTTTTCACAAAGGCTATCGTGGGTATGGAGGAAAATGTCTTCCCAAGGATACGCGCGCGATCGCGCATCTTGCCAAAGACGCCGGCGTCGATTTGTCTCTCTTGCATGCGGCAGAGGCGTACAATACCGCGCTGACGCACGCTCAAGGGTTGGACGTCCAGTGGCCGGAGGGGAGTCCCAAAAAATCCACGTAACGCGTTCTCATCTTGTTGCACATCTGTCACACTCTTCGCGTATGGCACACTATCTTGTTACCGGCGGCGCCGGATTCATTGGATCGCACGTTACCGAACTCTTGTTGAAGGAGGGGCATCGGGTGCGTGTATTGGATAATTTTTCTACGGGCAAACATGAGAATATTCCCAAGGGCGCGGAATTGTTCCATGGAGACATGCGGCACCTCGAGGAGATTCGTCCGGCGTTTGAGGGGATTGATGGGGTGTTTCATTTGGCGGCCATGCCGCGCGTCCCGTATTCCATCCAGTTTCCCATCGAAACCAACGAAAATAACGTGACGGGAACGTTGAATGTGTTTGTCGCGGCCCGGGATGCAAAGGTAAAGCGCGTGGTGTACAGCGCATCGTCTTCGGCATACGGAAACCAGCCGCGCGCCCCGTATACCCCGGATATGAAGCCGAATCCGTTGAACCCGTACGCCATTCAAAAATACGTGGGCGAGTTGTACGCGACGCAGTTTTTTAAGCTGTTTAATCTTCCCACGGTGTCATTGCGCTATTTCAATGTCTACGGGCCGCGCATGGCGAATGAAGGGGCGTACGTGACGGTGATCGCCATCTTTATGCGTCAAAAGAAGGCGGGCGAACCGCTGACGATCGATGGAGACGGCTCACAGGCGCGTGACTTTACCCATGTCCATGACGTGGCGCGCGCGAATTATTTGGCGATGACGTCCGAAAAGGCGGGGCATGGCGAGGTGATTAACATTGGTGGGGGAGAAAAACCGCACAGCGTGAAAGACATCGCCGACATTATCGGTGGACCGGTTGCGTATCGGGAGCCGCGAAAAGGGGATCCAGCATTGACCTGGGCCGATCTCACCTTGACCAAAGAGCTGATTGGATGGGAACCGCAGATCAAATTTGGAGAGGGGTTGCGAACGCTTCTTCGCGAGAATGGGATCGAACCGGCAAGCTAGCAAAAACGGGCCTCGAGCCCGTTTTTGTATCGCCGTTATGTTCCCTGTCTGCGCAAGACGATGCCAATCGTTTTGAGCAGAATGGCGAGGTCCAGGAGCGGGGAGCGGTGCTTGATGTAGTACAGATCGTACTGCAGTTTTTTGAGGTTATCATCCAAGGATGCGGTCGGGGTAAGGAACATGACCTGCGCCCAACCGGTCAGCCCCGGGCGAGCCAGATGGCGCAGTGCGTAGTACGGCATGCGCTCGATGAGAGGTTCGACGAATTCCGGTCGTTCCGGGCGCGGACCAATGAACGAAAGATCGCCGTGGAGGACGTTCCAGATTTGCGGCAATTCATCGATGCGGGTTTGGCGCAAAAAGCGACCGACGGCAAACAGGCGTGGATCGGTTTTTGCATCTTTCGTGAACTGCGCTCCGGCTTTTTCTGCATCGGTGTGCATGGTGCGGAACTTCCAGATACGGAAGGGGAGGCCACCCTTCCCGACGCGGACCTGGCTGTAGAGCACGGGTCCCGGGGAAGAGAGTTTGATTCCGAGCGCGACTATCGGATAGAGCGCGAGGGTGAGCACACCGAAGGGCAATGCAAGGAGAAGATCCACCAGCCGCTTGATCCCGTCATACCACGCTTTTTCTGCTTCGCGGAGATGGTGCAAAAACCACGTTTCCGACACGTGTGTGAGCGGAATCCGTCCCGTTGTGACCTCTTCTAATTCCGCACGGTCTAAAATGGCGACGTTGGTAAAGAGGGTGCGATAGAGCGCGTTTTTTACGTCTTCTTTGGCATCGGCTTGGCTTCCAACCACCACGGCCGTGATGGCGTGATGACGGACGATCGTATCGAGCGCGGTCACGTCTTTCTCCCAGATGATAGGGAGTTTTTGATGCGGTGTTCCCTCGGTTGGAATGGCGACAGCAAGTTCAAAGCCCAGCGATGACCGTTGCAGGAGCGCCTGAACTGCGGCCGCATCTTCCGCGCTCCCAAGGTAAAGCACCCGACCGGGGCTAAAGCGCGCAAATAATCCGCGGGTATAAACCACGCGCCATCCATATCCAAGAAGGAGTGCGAAAGCGAAGTGGAGAAACAGGTTCGTGCGTGGCGCAATGCCAAACGCCGGGATGAGATAGAAGAGCCCGATGGCGAGCCCGAGGTTCGCGATCATGGCTTCCAGATATGTGCGAAACAATTTGAGCGGTTCGCGAATCAAGGTCAGGTCGTAGAGGCCGGCGACGTAGAATCCCATGATCCAGAGGATCGTTAAAATCCCGAACGGCAGGGCATGGAGCGACCAATGCCAGGCATCAAGCGCGCCGTATCGGATAAAGAGGGTGAGCGCGAGCGCGAGCTGGAAGGCGGTGGCGTCTCCGAGTGCAAGCAGCGCTTTTTTGAGATGAGAACCGGCTTGGATCATAGCTACCGGCAGTGTATGCTTTGCTTCATGACACTGTCTAGAAACCGCGGAATGTTGCAGGTATTCGGAGCGATTGCGTGTGTGGCGTGTTGGGTGTTCCCGGAAATGGCTGCCGCGGCCCCAGACACGTTTTTTTCCAAGCAATGGCATCTGCGTCAGATCGATGCGCCTGCTGCCTGGACCGTTTCGACCGGAAGCCGGGACGTGATTGTTGCGTTGATTGATACGGGTGTCGATATTCAGCACGAGGATTTGCGGGAAAATATCTGGACCAATCTACGCGAAATTCCGGGAGACGGGATCGATAACGATCAAAATGGGTACATCGATGACGTTCATGGATGGAATTTTGTTTCCCAAACGGGAGACGTTCGCCCGGTGTATCGCGAGATCCAAACGGAAGACGCCTGGACGCATGGCACGCTGGTTGCGTCACTCATTGGTGCGCGTGGAGGGAATGGGATCGGTGTATCCGGGGTGGCGTGGAATGTGCGACTCCTTCCGCTTGTGATTTTGGATGCGGATGGAGAAGGCGACGTGACGGAGCTAGAAGAAGCCGTGCGCTACGCCGTGAGTCAAGGCGCGGACGTGATCAACTTTTCGCTGGTCGGATACGAAGAAACCCCTACCTTAACGGAACTTATGCGTCGTGCAGCCGATGCGGGGGTTGTCTTGGTGGCGGCAACCGGAAACAGCGCGGGCAAGCAAGGG
Organism: Patescibacteria group bacterium; assembly: GCA_022843095.1. GTDB lineage: Bacteria > Patescibacteriota > Patescibacteriia > 2-12-FULL-60-25 > 2-12-FULL-60-25 > JALHOH01. Next base: position 332,722 of record JALHOH010000002.1, on the reverse strand, counting down.
GTAAACATCGATCAGGTGCCAGCTTATCCGGCCTGTAGCGAAGGGGCGTCGAATATCGTGATTGGGGTGACGGGGACGGATGCATTGGATCAGCGCGCACCATTTGCGAACACGGGAATTACCTGCACCGACATCGCCGCTCCGGCGCACGAGATTTTTGGAGCGCGACCAAGTTATCCGCACCACAAAGGGCGCGCGACCTCGACCGTGCCGGGCTATTACGGCGGGTACACCGGGACCAGTTTGGCGGCGCCACTTGTGAGCGGGGTCGCGGCGTTGCTCAAAGCGCAACATCCAGAGTGGACGGCGGCGCAAATCCGCGAGCGCATTTTAACGACCGCGGATCCCATTCAGGGATCTGGGGACGGCTGGCGAACGGCGCTGCTTGGCGTGGGGCGATTGAACGCGGGGCGTGCGTTGGGGGCGAGCGCGACATCCGCTCTGCGAGCGCAGGAGAAGCCACGGTTGATCGCCTCTCGCACTTCGCCGGTGTTAACGATTGTGAATCCAGCGACCGGATCCACCTCGACGCGTGCGTTGTACGGCGCAGCGTATCGCGGGGGGATTCAATTGGTCCCTTTGAATGATCAGCGAACGCTGGCTTGGCCTACACGCGGAGGTGGGCATGCGATGGTGCTCGACACCGAAGGACGTGTGCAGTGGAGCGGATTTCCCGTGGGAACGAAGTCGGCGACGTGGCGTATCACTCGACGGTCGGATGGGGCGATTGAAGTGCGTGGGGGTGGAATGGTGCGACGATTGCGCTTGCAACACAATCGATTAGAGCAACTATGACCAGTACCTGGCAGACAGTGCGGCAAAAAATGGGTGATGAATGGGCGAAGCTTGGCCGGTTCTTGTTGATCGGCGGAACGTCGTTTGCCATCAACGCCGTTACCTACGCGGGCATCACGCGCCTCCTTTGGAAGGGTGGGAATCACACCCTTGCGAATGCGATTTCGGTCACGATCGCATCCATCTTCAATTTTTTTGCGCATCGTTCGTACACGTTTCGTTCAAACGGACGCAAGCGCGATCAACTTCCGCGGTATTTGTTTGTCATGGTGACGGCGATGGGGCTGCAAACCTTTTTGTTTTGGCTGGGTCACGCCATCTTCAAAGTGCATGATTTTTTGGTGATTTTTGTCGTTGGCGCCTGTATCCCGCTGTACACCTACGGGTTGCACCGGTGGTTCACGTTCCGTTCGTCCCCAGAAGTCGTGGTATCATAGGGGCATGTCTTCTGCGTTTCCGGTCATTGACCGAAAAACCGTCCTCGTGACGGGTGGGGCGGGGTTTATTGGTTCGCATTTGTGCGAAGCATTGGTGGCGACCCATAACGTGATTTGCGTGGACAACTTTTCCACAAGTCACGTCTCCAATATCGATGGGTTGTTGCAGCATCCCCATTTCGAGTTCATCAATCACGACATTACGCAGCCGTTGGAGTTAGAGCGGTATCCGGAATTGGAGCGGTTCCGTATTCGGATTCAAGGGGTGCAGGAGATTTATCACCTGGCATGCCCCATCTCCAAACGACAGTTTGATGAGTTCCGGATCGCCACTATTTTGACGAATTCGGTGGGGATCAAACACATCTTGGATCTTGCCGTGAAATACAAGGCAAAGATGCTGTATGCCTCGAGCTCGGTCTTGTATGGACCGCGCCGACCGGATCTCGATCGCGCAAGCGAGACCACGCCGTGTTTCGTGGATCACCTGACTCCGTATGGGGCATACGACGAAGGAAAGCGGTTCAGCGAATCCATTCTGTATACGTACGCAGATGTCTACAAATTAGACGTCAAAATTAGTCGTATTTTTCGGACATACGGTCCGCGCATGAAGATTTTTGATGGGAACTTGATCCCGGACATGATTTTGGCCGCGCTTGATGGCAAAGACGTGGAATTAAAAGGGCCGGATGATGCGCGTGTCGGGTTATGCTATGTGGGGGATGTGGTGGATGGTCTGTTGAAGCACATGCGTTCACCGGTCGGATCCATGCTCATGAATATCGGGTCGGATCAGGATGAACGCATGGCGGTGGTCGCGCAAAAAATTATCCAGCTTGTGAACGCTGAAGGGTCGCGTGTGCGATTTGATCCATCGCCGGCGTTTTTTGAGGCACCTTTGCCGGACATCAGTAAAGCCCGGTCGGTGCTTGGCTGGGTACCGCTCACGCGTCTGGATGATGGGTTGCGCAAGATGATCGATTATACGCGCAGCAAGCGTCATCTTTTGTAGCGTGTGCTATGATCTGCCCATATGGCAGACGTTATTTTTGAGAAAAAGAATGTCCTCGTGACCGGTGGCGCGGGGTTTATTGGGTCGCATCTGTGCGAAGCGATTTTGAAAACCGGCACCGCGCGCGTCATTTGCGTGGACAACTTTGTGACCAGCACCGAGCTCAACATCAATGGGATGTTGGCGAATCAGGATTTTGAATTCATTCGTCATGATTTGAATACGCCGTTTGATCCGGAGGCGTTTCCAGAACTCACGCGTTTCAAAATCAAGTTTCAGGGGATCCAAGAGGTGTACCACTTAGCCTGTCCAACCAGTCCAAAAAAATTTGATCAGTACAAAATCCAAACGCTCTACGCGAATTCCTTGGGGATGAAAAACGCGTTGGATGTGGCGGTGCGGTATAAATCCAAGTTCTTGCATGCGTCTACGTCGGTTGTGTACGGGTCGCGTCCGCCGGATGGACACTTGTTCAAGGAAGAAGAATGGGGGGCGCAAGACGTGCTTTCGCCGCGCGCCTGCTACGACGAAGGAAAGCGATTCGCGGAGACGTTCGCGAACACCTACGCGCAGGTCTATGGCGTGGATGTCCGCATTGCGCGCATTTTTCGGACGTATGGTCCGCGCATGCCGTTGTTTGACGGTCAGATGATCCCGGATTTCATCACCAACGCGTTGGATGGGAAGGATTTGGAGATTTACGGCGATGAGACCTTCAAGACGTCGCTTTGTTACGTGATGGACGTGGTGGAAGCGATGATGAAACTCATGGCCGCGCCGCCTGGACTTGGGCCGGTGAACATCGGAAGCGATTTGGATTTGAATCTGACGGACGTGGCCCGGCGTATCATCGAATTGACGGGAAGTTCGTCAAAAATCACCTTCAAGCCGTCGCTTTTGTTCATGTCTCAGCTTGGGTTGCCAGATCTGACCAAGATCAAAGAAAAACTGGGATGGATCCCGCTGGTCACGCTGGAAAACGGGTTGAAGCAGGCCATCGATTACACCATTTCCAACAAATCGCTTCTGGGATTCCGAGCATAACGATACAGAAGGCTATGCCCCCCGAACGCCCCTCTTCCCCTGAAGCCATCAAGCCCTCGTTCGTCGAGCAGAAAGCAAAAGAAGTCCGCGAAGACCTCGCGGATCTCCTCGAGGGCAGTGATTTTTCCGGTGAAGTCCAAAAGCTCGAACAGCGATTCAGTGAAAAACTCGATCGTGAAGGCTTTATCGAAGCCTTCTCCCATATCTACCTCGCCATTGTCGAAGGAAGACTGCTCGGCAACGAGGAACGGGTGGCATACGAGATTCTGGATGCCATGCGCATGCGAGAAGAAAACCCTGATCCGCTTTGGCTCCGCACCCTCACGGGTCAGATTGTGGCAGGATTCATGAAGGGATTAGTGAATGAACAGATCACGAAGAAAGATCAAGAACCGGACCCCATCTTTGAACAGCTCAACCAGGTCGATAGATCCACAAGCGAAGAGCATCGTTTTGAAATCGCAGACGCATTCTTTAAGCCAGGCTTCCATAAAACGCAGAGCATGCTCACGCGTATGCTTCATGCGGGCCTGCTGCATGTTCAGGAGCTTGAAACGAAGGAGGGGAAAGATAGCCAAGGCAAAACCAAGATTATTCGCGAGGAGTTCATTTTGCCCTGGATTCCCATCAAACAAATTCCACCTCTTGAGACGCTACAAGATCCAAAAGGAGGGTATCGGATAGCATACGTGGAAGTTGGGTATTTTCCACAAGGCGAGCCTCGTCGTCGAGAAGACTTTGAATTGACATCGAAGGATTTGGACTCGATCAAGTATCCAAAAGAGAAGCAGTTTTCTTTTCTCGCGGATCTACGGGCATCCCACCAAGAACGCTTTCCGTTCTGCGCAGTATTCGATATTAAGGAAACGTTGGAAGCGCAGAAGAAGTCTTTGTTTACTTCATCCGAAGCGCTCGAACTCATGACAGAAGGAAAAGGGAAGCGCTTCAAATATATTCCAGCTTCCATCGATCACCACCTTGCTGTGGCAGCGTTTGGGTGGGATGAGACGGAGACTCCCTACGTTGCATCGTTCGGTTCCGCGTTCGACGTTGACGAGAATCGCCGCGTCCCGAACCTGTGGCGCAATCATGGCACCCGGCGCCTCGGCTTGAATTGGCTCTACGACGTTAGTTGTGGCCTTAGCCGGTTTATCGTCCTCCGCAAGTCTTCTTCATGAGCATTTGGATGGTTTGTTATTGCTCGCGTTTTCGTTAGAGGGTTGTCTCCTTTGTTTGGCTAGGTTACGCTGAAAACATGAAGATCGTGGCGGTAATGCCCGCGTATCACGAAGCCGCCCGGATTGGGACGGCGGTTTCTCATGTCCGTGTCTGTGTGGACGAGGTGATTGTGGTGGACGATGGATCGCGAGATGACACGGCAGAGGTGGCGCGGGAGGCGGGAGCGCGAGTGTTGCGTCATGCGGTGAATCGCGGACAAGGGGCGGCGCTTCGAACGGGAACGGATGCGGCGCTGAAGCGTGGGGCGACGATCATCGTGCATGTGGATGCAGATGGGCAGCATGACCCGTCGTTTTTGCCGGCGCTCATCGCGCCTATTCAGCGTGGCGAAGCGGCCATCGTGTTTGGATCGCGGTTTCTTGGTGTGCGCTCTGAAGGGATGCCGTTTGCGCGGCGCGTGTTGTTGTTTGCAGCGCGGCAGTTTTCTGGACTCGTGCTGGGGATCTCTCGCCGCATGACGGATCCGCAGTCGGGGATGCGCGCGCTTTCTCGCGATGCGGCGATGCAATTGCGTTGGACACAAGATCGCATGGCGCACTGTTCCGAGATCTTGCGGATGGTCTCGCAATCCTCACTTGCATGGACCGAGGTCCCAGTCCAGATCCGGTACACGGCGGATTCGCTTGCAAAAGGCCAAAAAGCCACGGATGCGCTAAAAATTGTCTGGCAGTTGTTGGTGCGGAGTATTTCTTGAGTATGATCATCCAATTTGCATTAAGCGCCGTGTTTTTGGGGGCGCTCGTGTGGACGTGGCGACGCTTTCGTCAGCAGGCGCTTCGTCGGCTAGAGGCGTTTGTGTGGAGCGCGCTTTGGCTTGCGGCCGGGGTCGCGGTGTGGTGGCCAAATGTGACGACGCGACTTGCGAACTTGGTCGGCATCGGACGCGGATCGGATTTTGTGTTGTACATTGCCGTGACGGTGCTAACGGTGCTTGTCCTGCATCTTCATGTCGCGCACGACAAGCTCTCGCGTGAATTCACGGAACTCGTACGGCATGATGCGCTAAAGGATGTTGATCGCTCGTAATCTATGCGTGTGCTGCATGTGGCCTGTGTCGCGCCGCCAGATGTCGGTGGGATTGGTGCTGCCGCAGCGCGTGAGGTGCGCGGGCTTCGTGCACGCGGGATTGATGCGCGACTCGTGGCGCCAACGCCCGTGATTCCGGGGCAAATGGAACGTAGTTACATCGAGTATTTGCCACCGCGCCTGCGATTTGGGAACGGCGCCGTGTTGCCTGGATTGATTGAACTCGCGCAAGGCTACGATGTGATTCACCTGCATTATCCGTTTTTTGGTGCTGCAGAGCCGCTGCTTCTGCGTGCACGTCAGCTTCCGCCCATTGTGATGACCTTTCACATGGACGCAAAAACACAGGGATGGAAGCGGTTGGTGGTGGCGTTGCATCGGTGGATGCTTCAGCCGTTTTTGTTGCCACGTGCCAAACGCCTGCTGGTGTCATCGTTTGATTACGCGCGTCATTCCTCGCTTGCGCGTTGGTTTGCGCGCGCGCCGGAACGTGTGTTGGAAGTGCCATTTGGGGTGGATACGGATGTATTTTCACCAGGGCCGGATGAGCGCGTTCGGCTCGGCATCCCACCGACGGCGAAAACCGTGTTGTCCGTGGGGGGCATGGATGCGGCTCATGCGTTCAAGGGGGTGCCGGAGTTATTGCAGGTCATCGCAAAATTACCGGAACAGGTGCACGTGTTATTGGTGGGCGATGGAGAATTGCGCGCTGGATTTGAAGAGCTCGCGACCTCGCTAGGCATTCGTGGTAGAACGCACTTTTTAGGACGCGTGGATACGCCGACGCTTGTCCGAGCCTATCGTAGTGCGGACGTGTTCGCGTTTCCCTCGACGAGTGCGGCGGAGGCGTTTGGGCTTGTGGTGTTGGAAGCGGCGGCGGTGGGGGTCCCGGCGGTTGCGTCTTCGTGGCCCGGTGTACGTACCGTTATTGAGCATGGAATAACGGGGATGTTGGTCCCGCCCGGAGATGCACATGCGTTACTTGGCGCGCTTCAGACGTTGCTGTTTCAGGATGTTGAACGCCGCGCGATGGGGGAGGCGGCACGTGTGCGCGTGGGCGCGCGATTTTCGTGGGAACGTCATGTGGATGCGCTGGTGCAGGTTTATGAGCAGGTGGTGAAACGCGTATGAAGATCGCCGTGCTGACAAACGCGTATCCGCCCAACGCCGAAGGGGGTGCGGGACGCATCGCGGAGATCCAGGTGGGTTTGTTGCGAGAAGCGGGACACGAGGTCCGTGTGTGGCATTCTGCAGCGGCATGGCGACGATCTCACGTCGCGCCGATCGTGCGACTTTTTCATCATCTTCGCGATCTGTGGCCACAGGCATCGGTCGTTCAGGAGATCGGCGCATGGAAGCCGGACGTATTGCTTTCGCATAATTTAACCGGAGTAGGATTTGCGACGCCGCGACACATTCAATCCCGTGGGATTCGTTGGGTGCACGTGTTACATGACGTGCAGTTGTTTGAGCCGAGCGGGTTGCTGCGTTCGGATGCGCGCGTGACGTGTTGGCAACGGCTGTGGAGCGCGCTTCGTCGCCGGGCGTTCGGGACGCCGGATCAGGTGGTCTCGCCCACGCGTTGGTTGCTTCTGGCACATCGCCGTCGTGGAATGTTGGGTGCGTCACCTGCAGCGATTGTGCCGAACCCAGGGCCAACGCCGGATGCACGCGCTCCACGCATCCGTCATACCCCGCTTCGTGTGGCTTTTGTTGGACGTTTATCCGAAGAAAAGGGGACGCGCCTGCTGGTTTCCCTGTTAGAGGGGATGAACGAGCGCGTGGCGCTTACGTTTGTCGGCGATGGACCGGATCGCGCATTCCTTGAACGCACATTTCCGCAGGCGACGTTTTATGGATCGGTCGATCCGGAACGGGTGCGCGAGGTGATGCGTATGCAAGATGTGTTGGTTATGTGTTCCGTCGTGTGTGAAAATCAACCCACGGTGTTGCTTGAAGCGATGTCTGTGGGATTGCCGGTGCTGACGACGCGCGTGGGAGGGATCCCCGAGACCTGCGGAGAGGACGTGGTCGCATTGGGCGAACCATTTGCCCAGGCGGTGACGCGATTGCGCGCAGAGTTGGAAGCGCTATTGGATGTGTCGGATGACGTGTACACGGAACGTGTCGAGCGGATGCGTGCGTTGTCGTCACGTTATCATCCGGCGCGTCATTTGGCGGCGTTGGTCGAGGTGCTGAAATCGTAAGAAAAGACCCGCACCGCGCCATCACCAAAGGTGAATTCGCGTTTTGTGGTGGAGGCGAGCGCTTCGCCGACGCGTTCTGCATCCCACCAATACCGATTCAAGACGACGAACACGCGGTCGCTTTGTCCCAAGGTCGCCGCTTCTTTGATGGTGTCACGCGAAGGATCTTTGCCGGTCGCACGCAAAAACACGTCATACAACGGACCGCCGGTTGGGATGGGATAGAAAAAAATATCCTGACCGCTAGCTGGATCGTGCACGTAACGCTTGAACCCAAGTAATTCCACAGCCGCGGCGCTGACGGTTTGGTTTGCGAGAACGGTGTACGGTGCGTCTTGCGCATCGCGGTCGATGGCGCGGATGGCTTCGAGGTCCGCACGACCGACGCTCCAGCCGTGACTTGCGGCCGTGGCATCATGGCGGGGAAGTGCAAGGTACATCCGTGAGGCATGCCATCCGGTCAGAAAAAGTACCAGGACCACCGCGGCTGCCGCAGATCCTTGGAGGACGGTTTTTACGCGTTCGCCAAAAACCTGAGACGACGGGATAGCGAGCAAGAGCAGTCCGATCGTGATGAGACGCGCCGCATAATCCCCACGTTCATACGAGATGAGAAAGGTGAACGTTCCGATCGTCCCAAATACGGCCCCTGCAAGCATAAGGAGTGTGCCGCCGGAAATGAGAATTCCCGTGGTTCCACGGTGTGCTCGATCATGGAACAGGCGGTAGCCGGCAAGGAGGACGATTGCGAGAGGGGTCATCCACGCCACAAAGGCGGCGGCATCGGCCCACAGCGCGACGCGGGTAGCAGGGGGTGTCAGGGTTTCACGCAGCGTGGTCCAAAGCCCTTCAAACACGTGGGCGCCAGATTGCCACTCGATCGCGAGTCCGGAGGTTTTGCTTAACGCATAAAATGCGATCGGGACGGCTAATGCAGCGGCGAACACGGCGATCCATGAGAGGATGCGTTTTGGGCCCAGAAGAAGCGCGCCGGTGAGCAACGCAAATGGGAGTCCGGCAAGCGGATGGGTGGCGAGTGACCATCCTACGGCGGCGAGCGCGGGTGCGGGATGTGTGTGTTCATCCCGCGCAGACGAGGCCAGCATGAGCGCCAAAAATCCAAGGACGTAGGCAAGTGATTGCGGGGTGGTGGCGATGAAGGCGTGAAACGGAAGGAGCGCAAGGAGCGCGGGGACCGCGGACAGGCGCTCGCGCGGAAGAAGCGCTGCGAGGATTCCTATCACAATGCCGGTCATGACGGGGACAAGGGCTAAATCCACCCAACGCAACGGCAGGGAAAAAAGCGTCACGATCCAGGTGACGAATGTGTATTGCCCCAGGTAATACGGCGGTTTTGGGGTGAGGGTGCCTGTGGAAAGAAGTACCTGTTCGCTGGCACGATGGAGGAACCCGTCAAATCCATATCCGAGTTGATACACGAGCGGTGCGATGCCGGTGATTGCGATGGTCGCTCCGGCAACGGTCATGGCGATCGTGAGGCGGTGTCCGCGGAGCGATGCGCCCCATGCGGCAAGCATAGCCAGCGTTCCTGCCGCAATCGTGCCCGCTGGGAGAAGTGGCCAGGGCGTACGAATACTTTCGGTGGTGCCAGAACGCCACGCGGTGTAGAGCACAAGTCCTGCGCTTAAACAGGAGGCAAGCAGGAAAAACAGGTCGATCGGATGAAAGCGTGTTTCATTGCTTTCGGTTGATTCCGCGTTCGTAGGAGGGGGGATGCGCCAGAACAGGGCAACGAGCCACGTCGTGAGCACCGAGCCCACGAAGGCGGAAATCATGGATGCTGCATGGAGGCGACCATCCAGGTAATACCATCCGGTGAGCAGGATGCTTGTTCCGGCAAGGATGGTGAGAGAGACCGTGATCCCGCTTAAGAGCGAGGGCCTGCGTCGAAACCATTCCGCGCCAAGGGTCCCCCCGGTGTAACAGAGGATCCCGACGATGAGGGCGGGAACCAGGGGGGAGTGTGGAGCAAAGAGCGCAAACCCCGCCAATCCAAGCAGGAATGGAAGGACGAGAAGAAACGCATGACGCATGGGGTTATCGTACGGGTTTACGGAGGGAGCGTCGAGTGATGTGCTATACTCCGGCTATATGTTCATGACGAATGAGACCATTCGGTTTTATCCGCATGATCGCTTGATGGAACGAACGGTATTGCGTCTGGTTCCGTCCTGGGTGACGCCAAACCATCTCACCATCCTTCGTTTTATCTTGATCCCGTTCGTGTTGTATTTTTTTGTGACCGAACAATGGAGCATCGCCTTGCCGCTTTTTTTGGGAACGGCGTTTACAGATGCGATGGATGGTTCGCTTGCGCGTGTTCGGAAGCAAATCACCCTGTGGGGGACGTATGCGGATCCGGTGGCGGATAAATTGTTGATCGGGTTGTCCGTTTTGTTGTTTGTCGCGCGCGAAATCGGCATTGAATTTGCGCTCGTGATTGTGACGCTCGAGCTCATGATCGTGTTTGGGGCGATTTTAAAACGACGTGAAGGAAAATACAGTTCGGCCAATGACTACGGAAAAATTAAGATGATCCTGCAGGTCTTGGGCGTGTCTCTCCTTTTGGTGGCGAAGCTTGCCGGATTTGAACTTGCGGTGCCGTTTGCCATGGGGACGCTGTCGCTTGCACTGGTGTTTGCAGTCGTATCGCTTTTGACTTACGGCTTGTAGGCGAACGCATGGGGGGCTAGCATGAACCAAGATCTATGCTTCATCGCTTGAAAGCGCTTGTTCCGGCGCCCATGGTTTCTGGATATCATCGCGTGCTGGCACGGCTTGCGGATGTCTATTATGGGCATCCTTCACGGAAGATGGTGGTGATCGGGGTTACGGGGACGAATGGGAAAACCACGACCGCGTATTTTTTGGCGAAAGCGTTGGAGGCGTCCGGGAGTCCGACGGGGTGTACGACGACGGCCATCATGAAAATCGCGGATCGTGAATGGGTGAATCGGACCAAGATGACCATGCCGGGACGGTTTTATCTTCAGCGAATGTTGAAAGAGATGGTGCAGGCAGGGTGCCGGTACGCCGTGGTAGAGACCTCGTCGCAGGGGTTGGTGCAACATCGGCATGAAGGGATTGCCTATGACGTGGCGGTGTTTACGAATCTGACCCCCGAGCACATCGAGGCGCATGGAGGATTTGAGAACTACAAACGTGCAAAGCGCTTGTTGTTTTCTCATGTCGCTGCACAGTCGCCAAAGCGAATCGGTGGGCGAGATGTGGTGAGAGCCGGGGTGTTGAACGCGGATGATCCGCATGCGGAGTTTTATGCGGAGGCCATGAAGGGGGTGCCGATCCATTGGTTTTCGGTGGCCGCGTTGCGAGGACTGCAGGCGCATCAGGTGCGACTGACCGAAACAGGGTCATCGTTTTTGGCGGGGGAGATTCCCGTGACGTTGCAGATTCCCGGAATCCATAATGTTTCAAACGCGATGGCGGCGCTCCAGGTGTGCCAGGCGCTTGGCGTAGATCTTGTCGCAGCGGCCAAAAAACTGGGCGAAATTCGCGTTGTCCCTGGACGTATGCAGCGCGTCGAAGCCGGTCAGCCGTGGGAGGTGATCGTGGACTATGCGCCAGAACCGGTTTCGTTGCAGAAAATGTACGATACGCTGTCGTTTATTCCGCATGCACGATTAATCCACGTGTTGGGTTCGTGCGGTGGCGGCCGCGACGTGGCGCGTCGTCCGGTGCTTGGACGCATGGCGGGCTCTACCGCAGACGTGGTGATTGTGACGAACGAAGATCCGTATGATGATGACCCGCGAGAAATCATGGCGCAGGTCGCGTCCGGTGCGCGAGAGGTTGGCAAACGGGAAGGGGAGAATTTGTTTATCATCGAGGATCGCGCGGCGGCGATTCAGTGTGCAATGGAGCTCGCGCAGCCCAAGGACGTTATTTTGCTCACGGGAAAAGGACACGAGCCATGGATCTGCGGACCGAACGGGTCAAAGACGCCCTGGAACGAGGTTGCGACGGCTGAGGGGGCGATTCGCAGGGTACTAAATGGCGGGCGATCATGACGGCGCGGGGTCGTTGAGGTACACTGGGGACGTATGTTTCGTCCGTCGGACGTGATGCAGCCAAAGGCGCAAGAACGCGTGCTTGCGGTGTTGCGTCCGCATGGGGTGTCCATTGCGTCCAAATTGGTTGGCGCGGCGCTATTGATCGTGTTGCCATTTTTGTTTTTGTTTATCTTGACCACCTGGGGGGTGTTTGGATGGGGCGTCATTGCTATATCGCTTCTGACAGGGCTGTTTTTAGCCTGGCGCACGCTTCGTATGTGGGACGCGGGGGTGTTGATCGTGACGACGCATCGCCTGATCCATGTGGATCAACGCGGGATTTGGGCGCGGATGGTGCGCGAGGTGCCGATGCAGTCGGTCGTAGATGTGCGTACCGAACGGCGTGGGATGGGGGATGTTGCGTTGCGTGTTGGGGTGCTCACCGTTTCCTGTACCAGTCCGGCGCCGGAGATTCGTGTGTGTTTATTGCGCAAGCCGGAGGCGGTGCGCGAGTTGATTTTGACCGCGCGTGAGCGCGCCATTCGATTATGAGCGAAGGATTACAAAGCCGTGTTTCTCCTGCGGCGCGCTGGTCGCTTCTTGTTGCCGTTGCCGGCGGGCTGTTTGTCCTGATCGGCGTCTCCAGCGTGCGTGAAACCTATCGTGAATGGAAGGTGGATCAAGAAATTGACCGGATGAAAGCGGAGATCGAACGACTCGAGGGAAAAAAAGTGAATCTGACGGAGTTAATTGAGACGGTGCAATCGCCGGAAGTCGCGGATCGCGATGCGCGACAACGACTTGGCTTGCGGAAGCCGGGCGAGCGTGTGATTGTGGTGCGCGGGATCGAAGGGGCGCCTGTACCGGATGTCGTGGAACAGTCGACTTCGTCTGCGCCGCTTTTGCCCGCCTCGAATCCCGCACGTTGGGTGCGCTATTTCTTTCATCCTTGATCGTTGAACGTATGTCTCCTGTCTCGAAACGTCGCATCATCCTTGGAGTATTGGTTGTGCTTGCCCTGTCACTGATGGCAACTACGGTGGCGGCGTACGCGGTTTACTTCCGTCATTCGGAATCGCCCGCCGTCCGGTCCATTAGCCGCGTGCTTGGTTTTCCAGCTGCTCGCGTCGGAGATGTGCGTGTTCCGTATGCAGAATTCGTGACACAGATGGAAGCGGTGCGTGTCTTTGTGAATGGGCCTGCCGCCGCTTCTGTCGGGATCGAGGCGACGGTGACGCCGGAGGTCAAAGCGCAGGCGCTTGAGCGGTTGGTGCGCATCGCGGCGGTCGAGAAGTTTGCCGCAGAGCGAGACATTGTCGTGACTCCCATCGATGTGGATCGAGCCTTTGAAAGCGTTCGCGAGGGAATGGGGGCCTCTTCGACGCAGGCGGATGTGGAATCGTATTTAGGGCAGGCATTTGGCTGGGGGGTGCGTGAGTTCAAACAGTACGTGGTTCGGCCGGCACTTTTAGAGGATTTACTGAAGAAAAAGGCGTTTGATGCCACAAAAGACGCCGAAGCCTTTGAGAAGGAATTGGAGGTGTATTTGGCAGGAGATCAGGTGCGACGGTATCTGACGTTTAAGTAGGAAATGGGGCCGTCTTGACAGGATACTTGCCCGACAAAGGAACTATTGCTAATATTTTTCCGCCTTTTGAAAAGTCATTGGAGTGGGCGGTTCTGCGGGTATCGTATAGTGGCTATTATGAGTGCTTCCCAAGCACTAGAGGCGGGTTCGATTCCCGCTACCCGCTCCATCTTGCTTTGCTTGATGGTTCTGCCTAAATAAGGCACTCATCCACCAACGTTCGGAACACGAACAGAGGTGGGCAACAACACGAACATCTCCGGCGTCAAACACCGGGGGTGTAGGCCAGTTTAGCTCAGCTGGTAGAGCAATGCTTTCGTAAAGCAGAGGTCCCGGGTTCAAATCCCGGAACTGGCTCCACAAAAATACCCATCAAACGATGGGTATTTTTTTAGGTCACGCCTCGCCAATGTGACGTCGTCGGATGGCGACGCTTTCTGCGAGGCCAAGGGTCATGAAGGTGGCGACAAGGGAAGATGCGGCGGCGGAAAGATACGGCATCGGAATCCCCGTGATGGGTAGGACACCCATGTTCATCCCTGCGTTTTCGACGACATGGATGAGCAACGTCGCTCCAAGTCCCACCAAGAGCAGTGTGGCATAATCGTCTTCCGCCTCCATGCCGATCCGGAGGTAGCGATAGATGATGAGCAAAAACAGGCCTAGCACGACAACAACGCCAACAAAACCCAGCTCTTCTCCGATCACGGCAAACAAAAAGTCCGTTGATGCTTCTGGTAAGAACCGGAGACGTGCTTGGGTTCCCTCACTGATCCCTTTTCCAAACCACCCGCCGGATCCAATGGCGATACGCGCTTGGGCGGCGTTGTAACCAGAGCCGCGCAGGTCCTGTTCTTGATTGACGAAGGTCAGAAGGCGTTCGCGTTGGTAGTCTTTGAGGCCAAAAAACCACAGTCCTACCGCTCCGATGAGCGCGAGAGTTGGAAGAATGAACCAGGCGCGGCGTGGCCATCCGGCAAACAAGGTCAGTAACAGCCAGGTTCCAAGCAGGACCATCGCGGATCCAAAGTCCGGTTGCAGCAACACCAGTCCGGTGTAGACGCCGGCCGCAAGCGCGCCCATCCCAAAGGTGCGCCAGGAGCTGCCGCCGTGTTCATATCGGACGTACAATCCGGCGAGATAGATAACGAGCGTCATTTTCGCGATTTCCACCGGCTGGAAGGAGAGTCCGGCGATTCGAAACCACCCCGTGGTTCCACGGATGGATTCTCCAAACAACAAGACGGAAACAAGGAGTGCGGCGCCAAAGAGATAGATCAGGAGTCCGAAGCTGCGAAAATGCCGGTAATCCACCAGCATGATGACGAATGCAACCGCAACGCCCAGTGCGCTTGCGATGAACTGTTTTTGAAATAAAAAGAGATCGGCCGGTTCTTGTGAGATCGCAATGCCGTAGATCGTGACGAGTCCAACCGCCGTGAGCGTCAATGCAGCGGTCAGCAGCGTCCAATCAAATCGCTCAAAGAGTTTAGCAAGCCATCGCATGCAGGAACGCTAGCATGCAGGTCGCAACATGTTCCAGTTACGGCGTGAGGCGCGATGACGGCAAGAACGTTTTTGGATCGAGGATGTTGACCTGTGGGACAATTTCGGTGCGCGAGATGCCACTGGGCTGATCGGGCCAGTTCACGGTGACGGGACGCGTTTCGCCAGGGCGTACTTCGGCGAGCGTGATGCGCGTTGTGGCCACCGGCGTTTCGGCGCGATACAGGATGACGGCGAGATCCAGATTCCAGAACCCGTAGCCGCTGTGATTGGTCAGGGTAAACTGCGTTTGGCCGATCGGTTTGGAATCAATTTGAACGTCGGTGCGGTAGGTGACGTCTTTGATCTCCATGTTTAATCGCGTTTGCTGAAACTGCGGATAACTCCGATCGACGGCGAGCGGATCCACGCGGTGCCAGCGAACCTGATCGATGCTGAGCGTTGCGGCGGTTGCCGGGGCATCGCCTTTCCAGCCGAGCTGCGTCAACACAGCGCGACCATCGGGGAGGATGAAGCCGTTGCGACCGGGTGTTTTTCCAGTGCCAGTATCAAATGCGTAGGTAAATTCCGCCCACCAATCGGCGTTTGGATTGACGAGTTCCGTTAAAAAATCCTGCCGACCATCCGTGTTCGCAAAAATAGAGACGTTCGAGGGAATGACCGGTTGTGGCATGGCCGACTCAAAACTCGCCATGGTGAGCTGATTCTGCAAAATGAGCGCAGGAATGCGTGATTCTCTGGGATAGGAAATCGCGTAGGCATCCAGCAGATGCCAGAGATTAAACAGCCAAAGCCCACTTGTGAGCGTGATGAGCGACGCGTACCCCAATCGGCGAAGACCGATGCGGTGCCGAACCCAAAACGACGCCGCTTTCAGCTGATTCTCCGTGAGACCGGAGCCGATCACATAATCTGGCATGTGCGGGAAGTATACCACATGCGAAGGATGTTTTCCCCTTGACGTTCTCGCTTTGCGCCAGGCGTGCGCTTTGATACCATAGCCCCGCATTTACTCCATCCACACCTTATGGCTGACGAGAAAAAGAAAGGCGGGTACGGCGCAGAGCAGATTACCGTGCTAGAAGGGCTAGAGCCGGTACGCAAGCGTCCAGGCATGTACATCGGGTCCACGGGACCGGATGGGTTGTTCCACATGCTGCGTGAAGTGGCGGACAACTCGTTTGACGAAGCCATGGCCGGGCACGCGGATGAAATTACGATTACGTTGTTGCCGGAAGATCGTGTTTCCGTGTCAGACAATGGTCGCGGGATTCCGGTCGAGAAGCACAAGCAGTTTGGTGTCTCGGCATTGGAATTGGTGATGACCAAGCTCCACGCGGGTGGCAAATTCGGTGGAGATGATAGTGGCTACAAGATTTCTGGTGGGTTGCACGGGGTGGGTGTGTCGGTGGTGAACGCGTTGTCGGATGTATTGGATGTGTATGTCGAACGCGATGGAGGAAAATATTATCAGCAGTACAAGCGTGGGATTCCGCAGGCGCCCGCAAAAAAGGTGGGCGATTCTCGCCGCCATGGAACCACGGTGATTTTTCAGCCGGATGCCACGATCTTTACGCAAGGCATCACGTTTGATTATCAGCGCGTGTTAGATCACTTTCGTCAGCAGTGTTATTTGACGCGAGGGATTCGACTGACGGCAATCGACGAACGCGTGACGCCGCGCAAGGTACATAGTTTCTATTTTGATGGCGGGGTGGCGTCGTATGTTCGCGCCCTCAACCATAAAAAACAACCCAAGCACGATAGTGTCTTTTTCGTGGAGAAGCAGGTGGAAAAAGCGGGTGTGGAAATCGGCGTGCAGTACACGGATGACTACAGTGAAACGTTGTACGCGTTCACGAACAACATCATTAACCCAGAAGGGGGGACCCACGTGCAGGGGTTCCGTGCGGCATTGACCCGTGTCTTGAATGGCTACGCGCGCTCCAAGGGATTCTTGAAGGAAAAAGATGACAACTTGTCCGGGGAAGATGTGCGCGAAGGACTGACTTGCGTCATTTCCATTCGGTATCCCGAACCGCAATTCGAAGGGCAGACCAAGGCGAAACTTGGGCAGGCCGAAGTTCGAAGTGCGGTAGAGGCGGTGATGGGCGAGGCGTTTGCGGAGTTTTTGGAAGAGCATCCGAAGGATGCGGAGGCGATTATCGGGAAGTGTGTGTTGGCGCAACGGGCGCGTGCCGCCGCGCGTGCAGCGCGTGACACGGTGCTTCGTAAAGGGGTGTTGGAAGGGCTGACCCTTCCGGGCAAACTCGCAGACTGTTCCAGCAAAGATCCTTCCAACTCCGAGCTCTATATCGTCGAGGGAGATTCGGCCGGTGGTTCTGCGAAGCAGGGGCGTAACCGTGATTTTCAGGCGATCTTGCCGTTGCGTGGGAAGATCTTGAACGTGGAACGCGCGCGCTTGGACAAGATGTTGGCGAACAACGAAATCAAATCGCTTGTCATTGCGCTTGGCACAAACATCGGTGAAATGTTCGACATCTCGAAGCTGCGGTATGCGCGTGTGGTTATCATGACCGACGCCGACGTGGACGGGGCGCACATCCGCACGCTTCTCCTGACCTTGTTCTACCGATACTTCCCAGAACTCATTCGTCAGGGGCATATCTACATCGCGCAACCGCCACTGTTCCGCCTGCAGCTTGGAAAGGAGATTCGCTACGCCTTCAGCGACGAAGAACGCGATCGCTACATCGAGGAGTTGCGCAAGAAAAAAGAGGAGCGCGCGAAGGGCAAAAAGGCGAAAGCGGCAGAAGAGGATGATGAGACTCCGGCGGAAGGCGCCGCCGAAGAAGTGACGGAAGGCGCGGGAAAGGTGGCAGGCATCAACATTCAGCGCTACAAAGGTCTTGGAGAAATGAATGCAGAGCAGTTGTGGGAGACCACGATGGATCCGGCCACACGTACCATGAAGGTGGTGACGGTCGAGGATGCAGCCAAGGCGGATGAAGTGTTTGAGGTGTTGATGGGCGCTGACGTCGCGCCACGTAAGAAGTTCATCCAAACGAACGCCAAAAACGTCAAAGAGTTGGATATCTAAACGAAGAACAAAAACCGGCGCCCATCGAACGCCGGTTTTTGGTATGATACGGGTATGGAGACGCTTTTGTTGTTTGTGTTGTATGGCGTACTGGGATGGGGGATCGATTCCGGCTATCGTTCCATTACCTCCGGATTTTTTACCATGGGGAATGCGTTGAAGCCGATTCCGTTTTCGCCGGTGTACGCGTTTGGAGCGTTTTTAATTTTGGGGATTGCGCCGTTGTTTGCGGAATACGGGATGTTGGCCCAAGCATTGGCGTTTGGACTGCTCCTTGCCGGGTTTGAATGGGCGAGCGGTCATCTGTCCACATTCTTGTTTAAAAAACGACTGTGGTCCTACGGGAATGAACAGGGATGGCTCGCGGGGTACACGGATCTGTATCATGTGGGTGTCTGGGGGATGTTGGCGATGGTGTTTATCTATTTGATCCATCCCTGGAGTGCGGAGGTGGTCCGCTTGCTCCTCTTGCCGTAGCAGGTTTACGATAGAACTATGCACGACGCCTCTTCACGGATTTTGACCCAATGCCCCCTGTGTTCCGAGAAATATGGGGATACGGATATTCGGCTCATCGAAGACCTGGGGACATCTCGGCTGTTTCATTGCGCGTGCGCTTCGTGTGGGAATGCTATGTTAGCCGTCGTTCTGGAGGCATCTGGGATGGTGAGCTCGGTAGGGATGGTGACGGATCAGTCGGCGGCGGACGCAGAGCGTTTTCGAGAAATGCCCCCAATCGGCCCGGATTTTTGCATCGCGGCCCATGGGGATTTAGAAGAACGTAGCTTCGCCTTGTGCCAAGCCGTCCTTCGACCTTGACGGATCCTTCCCGTTTCCGTAAGCTCGGGTAGCTTTTTCCTACGTATGACCTACGCGATGACCGCGCAAATGCGCGAAAACAAAGGCCGTCAGGCCAAGAAAGAACGCGCCGCGGACAAAATCCCGGCGATTGTGTACGGGCAGGGTGCGGAACCGAAGGCGGTTTCCATCCCGCGCGGCGAATTTGTGCGCGTGTTTCGCAAGGCAGGTTTCTCGAGTCTTATTGATCTTGCGGTCGACGGCGCCTCGCCGGTGAAGGTGGTTATTAAAGAAGTGCAGGCAGATCACCTGTCCATGGAACCGATGCACATCGATTTGCACCAGATCCGCATGGACAAGGAGATGACGGCCAAGATCCCGCTCGTCTTTACGGGGGAATCCAAGGCGATGAAGCAGGATGGCGGGACGCTCGTGAAGAGCATGGACGAATTGGAAATCCGTTGTCTCCCGGCAAACTTGCCGCCGGAAATCGTCGTCGATCTGTCGGTGTTGAACACCTTCGAAGACGCGATCACGGTTGGAAGCCTGAAGCTTCCGGAAGGTGTCTCGGCAGAAGGGGACTTGGAGAACATCATCGCGACCGTTGCACGTCCGCTGACGGAAGAAGAACTGAAGAAGTTGGAAGAATCCAGTCTCGGCGACGTGAGCCAGGTGAAGACGGAAGGCGAAGAAAAGAAGGCGGCCGAAGCTGCGAAGGCGGCAGAAGAGGAAGCGGCCAAAGAAGCTTCCAAATAACAACGACTACATCTCTCTATGGAGATCCGAAAACTGCCTTGGTTGCCATATGCGATTGGGGCGGTTTTTGTGTTAGCGGTGTGTGGCGCGATTTTTTTCTGGATTATCAGCGGGAAGGCGCGTCGTGACACACCGCTCCCACAAGAACCGGTGTCGCAGACGACCTCGACGGAACCCGTTTCCCGCGTGCCGCGTCGGTTGGATGGCGTGCTCGTACCGGAGGCGCAGTCTGCGCTTGCACCGTTTGCCGTGATGGTCGAAAACCATCCGGAAGCGCGCCCGTTGTCCGGCGTATCCAAAGCGAACGTCGTGATTGAAGCGCCCGTCGAAGGGGGGATTACCCGGTTTATGCTGCTCTTTGATCCGATGACATCGGTCGAAGAAGTGGGGCCGATTCGTAGCGCGCGTCCGTACTATGTGGACTGGGCGCTAGGGTGGCGTGCGGCCTATTTCCACGTCGGTGGAAGTCCAGAGGCCTTGGCGAAGATTGGGGGTGCCGGTGCGTCGTTTATCAATGTTGATGAAATGGGGCGTGGGCAGTATTTTTGGCGCTCCACCTCCCGTGGTGCACCGCACAACACCTACACCGATCAAGAGCGCATGCAGCTTGCGGTGTCGGATCTTGCGCGTGTTTCCGGGACAGCGCCCGTTGCGTGGCATGTCTTGGAGCATTACACCACGAGTACGGCGACCTCCACCTTCCGGGTGACGTATGGAGGCTCGTATAACGTGTCCTGGGCATATGATGCGTCCGCCGGCCGCTACGTGCGTAGTCAGGCCGGAAAATTGCAGAAGGACAAGGATGGGTCTCAGGTGGTGGCTGAAAATGTATTTGTGCTCAAGACGGAACAGCAGGTGTTGGATGATATCGGTCGCCTGAAGATTCGGACCACCGGAAGCGGGGAAGTAGTAGGATATCGCTTGGGGCAAAAACACATTCTTCGCTGGCGTCGTGGGGCGAATGAGCCCATCCGTTTTGAGGGATCAGACGGTGTTGAGTTCTTGCCTATTCCGGGCAAGACGTGGATTCACATCACGACCGACGATAAGACGTTTGCGGGATTGTAAGGGTCAGCACGCGATCTCGTCCGCAGTCATCTTGAAGGATTTTGATCGCCGCATCTGGAAACAGGCGTTGCGCGTAGGCGCGCAAGGTGGATGTTTGCGGCGGATCATATTCCAAGGCGATGGCGTGGAGCGGGTGACCGGTCGCGCGAAGGGTGGCGCATTGGGCGAGAAGGGCTTCGTTTAGCGCGAGCCCTTCTTTTTTTGCGAATAACGCCGTGGAGGGTTCAAATTGGGTGACGCTTTTTTCGAGGCGTTTTTTATCGGAAAAGGGGAGATAGGGAAGGTTCGCCACGACAACCAGCGGATGCGGGTATTTGTTGAGGGCACGCAAGACGGTCGCATCCAGAAGATGCGCGCGCAAAAAAGCGGGCGGAGTGTTTGGGAGGAGGGCGCGCGCGTTCTTTTTGGCGACCGTAAGTGCGGTAGGTGACAGGTCGGTCGCGAGAACCGCGTCTTTTGGAAACCGTGCTTTGAGCGTGATAGCGATCGCCCCGGATCCCGTTCCAATTTCGAGCACCGTACGCGGCGCGCGTTTCTGGCTGGCAAGGTCCAGGGTGGCACGAACCAGAAGTTCTGTTTCCGGACGCGGGATCAGTACTCGTTTGTCCACAAAAAAAGAACGTCCCAGGAATTCAGCGCGCTGCAGTACATAGGCCATCGGCTCCTGCGCAAGACGGCGTGCAACCAGCGTCCGAAGCGTCCGAGTTTGCGTGACCGGAAGGGGGTCATCCCCATGCGCAAGCACAAAGGCTCGGTCTTTTTTGCAGGCATGCGCCACCAGTAACTCCGCCTCTACCCAGGCTTGCCCGGGAAGCGTGGCGACACGGGCCAGCGTTTTTGCGGCATCTTGTAACAGGTATTTGATCGTGGGGCGCGTGTTCATATCCCTATCGTACCGTAGCGGATTGGGATCTTGCCAACCGCTGGGCGTGTGGGGTAGGATTTTCCCGCTTGGACGTTTAGCTCAGCTGGTTAGAGCGCACGGTTCACATCCGTGAGGTCGGTGGTTCGAGCCCACCAACGTCCACCACATAAATACCCAGGTCAATAGCCTGGGTATTTGATTTTCCTCCTTGTCAGCTCCGGCAAAATCCGTTTCACTGTCAGCATGTCATTTCCCTGGGAGATCCTGATTGCCTTCGTGGTGCTTTTGGCCGCGTATGTTTTGAATTCCGTCTACAAAGACATGCTCGAGGATGAAAAGGTGTTATACCGAGTAGTTGGAGGTTTTTTTGTGCTCTACGCCCTTGCGGCGGTCGGGATTTGGATGTTTTCCCCCACGTATGATCGTCCGGCAAACATTGCCAGCATCGTGGATCAGTTGACCCACATTTCCGTTGTGGATACGGGGTTTTAGGCGAACATTTTTGGGTTGCGTGCGTAGAAGGACGCCGTTTCTTGATCGATCAATCCCTCTTGCAGCAACCGTTGCAAGTCCTGATCCAGCGTCTGCATCCCAAACGCTTTGTTGGTTTGGAGATA
This sequence comes from Patescibacteria group bacterium, assembly GCA_022843095.1. Classification (GTDB taxonomy): domain Bacteria; phylum Patescibacteriota; class Patescibacteriia; order 2-12-FULL-60-25; family 2-12-FULL-60-25; genus JALHOH01. Next base: position 310,669 of record JALHOH010000002.1, on the reverse strand, counting down.
AGCGCCTACTTGCGCCGTTTTTGCCTCGCGGATGAGGTTTGCAATCGCGGTTGTTTGGACCAGGATTTCACGTGCCGCAATGCGTCCACCGCCGACTTTTGGAAGGAGAAGTTGCGACACCACGCCCTGCAAAACAAGGGAGAGCTGCAGGCGAATTTGGCTTTGCTGGTGCGGGGGAAATACGTCGATGATACGATCGATCGTTTGTGCGGCGCTGTTCGTGTGCAGTGTCGCAAACACCAAGTGTCCGGTTTCTGCGAGCGTGATCGTAGTTGCAATAGTCTCGGGATCGCGCATTTCGCCGACCAGAATCACGTTTGGATCTTGGCGCAGGATGTGTTTCATCCCGGCGGCGAACGTGTGCATGTCCGTCCCTAATTGCCGTTGCGAGATCAGGGATTTATCCGGGGTGTACAAAAATTCGATCGGATCTTCCAAGGTAATGATATTCTCGCTTCGTGTTTGATTGATGTGCTGGATCATGGCGGCGAGCGTCGTGGATTTTCCACAACCCGTTGGTCCAGTCACGAGCACGAGTCCCTGAGACAGCTCGGTGAATTGAAAGAGGACTTCTGGACTGCCCAGCGCTTCCATGGTGGGGATCTCGGCGGGAATGAGACGTGCTGCAAGCGCGGGCGCCCCTTTTTCCCAATACAGGTTTACACGGAACCGCGTGCCGTCCGGAGTTTGATAGCCCAAATCTTTTTCGTGGACGTCCAAAAATTCCGCAAACGCTTCTTTCAGCAACATCCCTTCGATCAGGGCTTCGATGTCCTCACCTTTGAGGGGCTTTGTCTGACCGAATGGGATGAGTTCGCCGTCCACGCGCATGGTGGGACGCAATCCGGCGATCAGGTGGACATCTGACGCGTTTCCCTTGGCAGCAGCAAGGAAAAGCGGGTCAATCAGGCGGCGAGGGGAGGGCATAGCGCTAGACGATAAGGGGGAGTTCTGCGAGCGGCGTTGGTTCGCCGGTCATGAGGTGTTCGATGCGATAGGTGCCGTGTGTCGGCGCTTCGATAAAGCCATTCCAGGCAAACCGAGCCAATCCACCGGAGGCGATATAATCAAACAGCCATTCGTCCGTGTATTCCGGATCGTTTTGCGGAATCCCTCCGTTCACGGTCATGAGCCACAGCTTGTTAAATTCTTCCTGTGATCCGATTGGTGGCGCGATGATAATGGGGATCCCGAGACCGGTGTAAAACGAAAGTTCGCTGGGCTTGGTCCACAGCACATCCGTGGTGCGGAGGGTTTTGGCAAAGCTGCGAAAGTACTCAGCACGGGAGCGATACACGTTGACGTTCAGCGTTTTACCGAGGGCGCGCTTGAGGCCGAATCGATTGGCTGCGTCCAAAAAATCGATTGCGACTTCTCGACGTGTGCCTGCTTCGAATTGCATCCGCAATTGTCCGGAGAGAATGCGCTTTTTTAAACTCCGCATCGCGGTGATGCCAAGTTCTTTTTGCGCACCCGCGCCACCGACGGTAAACGTAAGGGTCAACGGGTGGGTTGGTTTGAATTTACACAGCGTAGGACCCAGTGTTTGGGTAAGTGTTTCGTGATACTTTGAGATAAAAATTCCTTGCGGATCCAGGTTGCAGATCCGCGACGCCAGGTCCTTTTTGACGATCGTCGATTCTGGGCCGCCGATCATCGCTTTCGGAAGGGGGAACCCCGTTAAAAAGATGCGTTCAGAAGGAACGCCGTAGAGTTTTAACCGTTCGACCACGCGGCCGTTCGGGGCAAAGTAGTTGATGCGGCTTTTTTTGGGATCGCGTGGCGCCCACGTTCGAGAGACATCCGCGTCGCAGCAGACAAGAAAGATCTCTCCTGGATATCCATGGACCTCTGCCGCAAATGCGGGGATAAAAAACGTGGAGATGAACGGAAGGTGTTTTTTTGCAGCAAGGGTTTCCACCAGATGGCGTCCAAGTCCTTTTTGCTCGATCAGTCGGTAGATCTGGCGTAATTGGAGGTTCGGGTGCGACAAGTCACGCCGCGGATAAAAGGCGGGGATTTGTTGGAAGTGATCCATGGCTCCAAACAAAAGCGGTCCAACGCCCGGAACCGGACGAAGTCGAGAGATCGTTTCGTATAACCCGCGTGTTTGTGCCCACAAACGCTTATCTTCTTCGGGAATGCCGGGGTAGTCATTTGCGGTCAAAATCCCGCCATGTGCCAAATCTTCCAATCCAAATGCCGCCCGTTCGTGGCCATATCCCATGTTCACCGAAACGATCCAAGCATTCCGATGTTTGTGCGAAGGCGCCATGGAAGAAGTATACCATAACGCAGACGACTCGCCGGAAGCGAGTCGTGCAGGATTATTTGATCGTTTTGTTTTTGCGGACCGCCTTGCGCGTCGTTTCTTCGTGCATGTCAATTTCTTGGACGTATTGTTCGAATTTTTCTTGGTATCGACGGTCAACCATCGCTTCCAATTCTTCCGGTCGCAACGCCGCTTTTTGTTTACCCAGGTCTTTTTCGACGTCTCGACGTGCGCGATGCAAGGCCCATTCATCGGTGTAGGTGTACCAGGCGTATTCCCACAGTTCATCCTCCACGCGGTGATAGAGTTCGTGCGCAGCCTCCTCGGACAATCCTAGATGATACTCCAGTCGCTTGAGGAGTGGAGGATATTCCGGCTGTTCAAGTCCCCGTTCCTGACGCACGGCCTCTTCCATGAGAAAACGCCCAAGCAACGCCCGGTGCAGTTCTTGCAGGTCGTGGAACGGGAGCTGAAGAATGGCGATTTTCGTGGTATCCATACGCGATTACGGGTTGGGAAGGCGGGTTGGTTCGGGTGTCACTGGTTTTACCGGTTTGTTCACGTCCAGGGAAAAACATTTTTCTCCGGCGGGATGCTGCCAAAACAGGTTTCCCGGCCCCGCGGGATAGGAGACGTAGCGTCCGTCGCTTTTTTCTAGATCGGGCGAGGGGAGATCAAACGTCGCACACAATTCGTAGGAATCCGCGTCGGTGCGGCGAAACGCATAGGGCGTTTTTGTGGCTGGATCCACGATGTTTTGGACGTACACTTCGCGCGTCTGTTGGAGTGTTTCGAGTGTATCCGGCAGACGTTCGCGCAGATTCCAGAATTGATCCATGGCGTACGTGATGGATTGCAGGTCGTTCAGGCGCTGCGTATCCAACGCGAGACGGCGGTTTACGGTCGGGGAGCCGGAGAGATAGAGTCCCGCCCCGGCCGTCAGCAGAACAACGGCGGAGACGAGAAACACGAATGCGCGGAGCGGGTTCATACGTTATGCGGGTTGTGATTCTTCTTTGCGCAAATCCCAAAGGTAATACCCAAAAATCGTGGCGGCGATGACGAGGACGATCAGGACTTTCAGGAAGAAACGCAGTACGAGATCGCCGGAAAGGAGTGCATTTACCAGCGTAATGAGATCCACGATGATGACCCCCGCGGCGATGAAGAGCGTGATATAAGTCAGCCATTTACGGATTTTGGATCCGCGTTTTTCTGGGTCACGGGCGATGGCGCGTCGTAGGAGCGTGCTCACCCCAAGAAACACGGGAAATGCGATGATGAGCGATGCGGTGGCCGAGCGGACGGCCTCGACGGAATAGTAGGTGTTTGACCCGTAGACGTACGCCGTGGTTTCTGGAAGGAGGTAGTTCACTAGTTGGAACAGGATCGTGCCAAGCGAGATGGCGCTGATGTAGAGCGTCATGAACAGCACGAGGTACAAAAACGCCTCGCGCGCCGAAAGATAGGGGCGTCGACGCGGAACGGCGACCGGAAACGCGACATCCGCGTAGGCATCCAAGGCGTTTTGGACGTCTTCCTTGGGCCAATGGGCCTGCTCCAGCGCCGTTTGAATAGCGCCCTTGGACTGGCCTTTTTCCAGGGATTCTTTTACGAATTGCTGTAATTCGTTCATATAGTTTCAGCGTAGCAGGGAATGCTGGTTGCCGCAAAAACCCCTTCCAGTCGGGAAGGGGTTAAAATTGTTCGCGTTTATAGAGGAGTTCGCCGGTCTCGGGATCGATGAACGGGATGAGGAGGATGTCGCCAACCGCAGGAGGTAGGCGCTCGTTCAAAAATCGTTTCCACGCCGTTTCTTTGAACGGACCAGCTCGCTGGGTGATCAGCGTGTGCAATGCTTCGAACGGGGAAAAGAATGGCGTCGGGAGCTGGTTGAACGAGCACCAGCGCCATTCCGCACATTTTTTCGGTTCCTTGATCACCGGAGTCGCCTGTCGCGTTTGTGCGACGACGAAGAGGGTCAGGTAGGTATTCTGCGTCTCCCTTCCGTTGTCCTGAACGAAAACGGTTGGTGCAAACGCATACGCTGGGATCACGATCCCTGTCTCCTCAGCAAGTTCGCGTGCGGCGGTCTCGTTCGGTGTTTCGCCGGGTTCAAGATGCCCACCGGGAGGAGCCCAGGTCCCATATCCAAGGGTTCCCAGGCGTTTGCCGAGCAGAAGGTTGCCGTCTTGTACGACGAGGATGCCAACGCCGATTTTGAGCGTTTGCGTGATCGAGGGGGTTAAAGGTGCGTCTTCCATGCGCGCCACCCTACGGAATTGGCGTGGATCAAGCAATGTTGTCCTAGGATGGGTGGTTGGGTAGGATGCAAATCTGGAACTATGTCACACAACTACGGAGAACGAGCTATTGAACTTCATCGAACCCATCGAGGAAAGATCGAGATGCGTGCAAAGGTAGCGATTCCGGATCGGGAAGCGCTGGCACTTGTGTATACGCCGGGTGTGGGTGCGGTTTCGTCGCGGATTGCGGAGCATCCGGAAGAGGCGGATGTATTGACGTGGCGCAAGAACACGGTGGCTGTCGTGTCAGATGGATCGGCGGTGCTTGGGCTTGGAAATATTGGACCCGCCGCGGCGTTGCCGGTCATGGAGGGGAAATGCGCCATCTTTAAGCAATTTGCCGGAATTGACGCGGTGCCGATCGTACTGGATACGCAGGATCCGGATGCGGTGATTGCGACGGTGCAGGCAATTGCTCCTTCGTTTGGAGCGATCCAATTGGAGGATATTTCGGCGCCACGTTGTTTTCAGATCGAACGAACGTTGCAGGAGCGATTGTCGATTCCCGTCATGCACGACGATCAGCACGGAACGGCGATTGTGATGCTTGCGGGGCTTTTGAACGCCACCAAGGTCGTTGGAAAAGAACTGGCGTCGCTCCGTGTCGTCATGAGCGGTGCGGGGGCAGCCGGCGTTGCGATCGCGAAGCTGCTGCACGCAGTGGGGGTGAAGGAGATTATCGCCTGCGATCGTCAGGGGGCGATTTTTACGGGTCGTGACGGTCTGAATGAAGAAAAGCGGGTGTTGGCCTCGTTCACGAATCCGGAAAAACGAACAGGAACGCTTGCCGAGATGGCGCGTGGCGCGGACGTGTTAATTGGGGTGAGTGGTCCGGGAATCTTTACCAAGGAGATCGTTTCCACGCTTGCGTCGGGGAGCATGGTGTTTGCACTTGCAAATCCGATTCCAGAAATCACCCCAGAGGAGGCAAAGGCGGCGGGGGTTGCCGTGGTTGCCACGGGCCGAAGTGATTATCCGAACCAAGTGAATAATGCGTTGTGCTACCCGGGATTGTTCCGCGGGATGTTGGATAAAGGGGTCCGACAGGTCGACGATGCCATCAAGATTCGTGCGGCAAAGGCCATTGCAGGATTTATCCCCGCACCAACGGCAGAGCGGATCATTCCCACCTTGTTTGATGAAGGATTGCATGAAGCGGTCGCGAACGCCGTCTAATTTTCCGTGTGGTATACTGGAGATATGATCCACCTGGAGCATGTCTCCAAACACTATCCGCCCAACATCGTGGGGTTGCACGACGTTTCGTTAAAAGTGGAGCCAGGAGAATTCGTGAGTATCGTGGGCCAATCCGGCGCCGGCAAAACGACGTTGGCAAAGATGCTGATCGCGGACGAGCGTCCCTCGCAAGGTCGCATTATTTTGGGTGGCTGGGATATCACGAACATTCGTGGATGGGAGATCCCTCAATTGCGCCGGCAGATCGGGGTGATTTTTCAGGACTACAAATTACTGCCGAATAAAACGGTGTTCGAGAATGTCTCGTTCGCGCTCGAAGTCGCAGGGGCGTCGCGCAGTCGGATTCGTGAAATTGTGCCGCAGGTACTCAAAATCGTGAGTCTTGATTCCAAAGCCGAGCGGTTTCCTCGACAAATGTCCGGTGGAGAGCAGCAGCGCGTCGTGATTGCCCGGGCGTTGGTCCATCGTCCAAAAATGATTTTGGCGGACGAGCCCACGGGAAACTTGGATACGCTGAACACGCAGGACATCATGGATTTGCTGCTCAAGATCAACGCGTTTGGCACGACGGTTGTGCTTGTGACCCACAACCGGGAAATCGTGAATGCGTTACGTCGACGGGTGATTACGCTCAAAGATGGACGGATCGTTTCGGATCAGGCGCATGGAAAATACGTTCTTACGGGGTAGCTCTTTATGATCACCGCTTGGAGGATCTTTACCGCGTCGTGGAAACATTTTGCGCGGAACGCATGGCTCGCGGTCGCGACGATCTTTGTGTTCATGATGGCCTTGCTGTCCGTCAATGTCCTGCTAGGTGTGAACGTGGTCATGGATCGGGTTGTGACGGTGCTGGAAGATAAGGTGGATATCACGGTGACGTTTAAGCCCGAAACGCCAGAACAGGTGCTGACGCAAGCGCGATTTTATCTGACGACGTTGGATCAGGTGCGGACCGTTCAACTCATCCCCGCGGACGAGGTATTGGCGCAGTTTCGCAAGCGCCATGAACGAGACAATAAGGTGTTAGCGGCATTGTCTGAGATCGATCGCAATCCGCTGGGGGCGCAGATCGTCGTGAAGGCAAAATCGCCGGACGACTACAATTTTTTGCTCCAAGCCATCCAAAGTCCGCAGTATCAGACGTACATCCAATCGCAGACCTACGACGACCATAAGGCGGCGATGACGAAAATTCGGGAGGTTGGAGAACAGGTTCGGTTTGCGGGTGCGCTCCTGGTCGCCATCTTTGCCTTGTTTGGGTTACTTACCGCGTTCAATGCCATTCGTGTCGCGATTTATACCCACCGTGAAGAAATTGCGATCATGCGACTTGTGGGGGCGTCCTCGTTTTATATTCGTGCCCCGTTTGTGTTAGAGGGGGTCTGGATTTCTTTGTTCGCATTCGCCATGGCGGCTTCGTTGTATGGCGTTGCCTTGGTGTGGGCAGAACCGGTGTTGCGGCCGTTGTTTGATGGGGCAGATCCGGGGATCATCGCATTCTTTTTGGACCACGCGCTTTTGATTGGGGGGCTCGAACTGGGCGCCATGCTGTTTCTTGTGGTGGTGGTGTCGTGGGTTGCGGTCGGTCGTTATCTTCGCCGCTAACATATGCTGCATCTTCTCTTTGATGATCGCCAATCGTTTTTGGCAGAGGTGTTTACCCAACGCGGGGCGCTTTCGCGCATCATTTTGACCCGTGAGGGACAAGAGGTGATTGCGGATCATGTGGAGGCCTGGCAGGTGCGCGGTGTTCCTGTGCATCGTGATATCCCGCATGGCGAAGGGCATCAGGTGTACGTCGATCGCGTGTCGCCACGAACGGCGCAATTTTTGGAAGCGATGCAGCTGTGGGCCTCGTGGCAGGCGTTTCATGTGATGGAGATGCCGGAGGTGTATGCGGCGTATTGGCCACGGTTGATGCGGTTGCCGTTTACCCCTCCCGAACGACTCGCTTTTTTGTGGCTGTTGCGTGAAACGGCACCAGAAGAACTGTCCCAGTGGGATCGACCGTTGGAAGAAGCGCAACGGGTTGCCGTGCAAGCGCCGGATGCGGCGGCAACACCTTTGCATAAAGCGCTCAAAAAGAAATCACCGTTTGTGAAGGGAACGACCTAATCGTATGCCTCGCCGTGAACAGATTTCCGCGCGCACTCCTGCGCCAGAACGAGCGTCTCGCACCCACGTATCCCCAGAGACATCGTCTCCAGATCCACTGGAAGGATTAGAGATTTCGATTTCTGCGGAGGAGCGCGCAGAGTTGGAAGCGTTGTATGCGCCAACGAGTCCGGTCGCAAAAACGATCCTGGAGGGGTTTGCAAAAGCCAAGCAGCAAGCGCTTCGGATGCGTGCGGCGTTGATTTTGATGACGTTTCAGGGGGCGGCGGGGGTCATGAGCTCATCTCCGCGCATCACCCAGGAAGAGGCGCGGGCGGAAACGCGGTATCGCGTTGGATTGCGCGAAGCGCCGGCGATTCGTGGGATTGAGCAGTACGGCTATTCCCAGGAATCGATGCGTCAATTGCTGTCGACGCTGCCAGCCGGGTGGGGGAGTCGCGCGAACATCCAAGAAATATTGGCGCTTAATCGCGCAGAGCATCTTGAAGAGGGGGAGATGGGGATGACTTCGGAACAGGAGGTTTCTGGATCGCATTTTGGAGGGCATGGGCATGATCCCTCGCGTATTGAAATGTATCGTGGAGCAGAAGTTCCTTCTCCAACCGAGCGCGAGATCGTATCAGAGTTGCGTGCACGACATATCGTACTTTCCTCGGATCGTCCCGAGGAGCGCGCACCTCAGTTGCAACGCGCAGCGCAAGTGATGGATTTTGCCACGGCCAACCGATTAGTGAGTAGTCGTGAGTTCCGGTATAGCCGTCCGGAATGGGTGGAATCGACCCGGGCATTTGTCGGGACCTTTATCCATGAGGTGCATCACGCGAATGACCCCATGACCGTTGGGGCGCTTGTCCCGGAGCAGCGTGAACGCATGCAGCGCAGGATGGAGGCGCGTTTGACCGCGCCGGATCGCATGCGGATTCCGTATGTGGAGGCGATCTCTGGCGAAGAGACGGAGCAGGTTCGAATGACAAAGACAAAAGAATATTTTGCTGAGTTAGGACGCATTATTTATCAGTTCGCTCCGCGTGAGACGGGTCTTTCGGAAGAGCAGTTTGTGGGCGGATTGGTAGAGCGGTTACGTTTTGAATTTCCTCGGTATGATGCGCGTGGGATCAATATGGCAAACCCGCATCGCGACGTGCAGTTGTATCTCGAGTATGTGCGGATGACCGATCCGGGATTTGAGATCCAGACACAGGTGCGGCGCTTTGATCAGATTGTGGAGCAGATGCGCACCGAACATCGTGCGCAGGCGCTGCGTGGTGCGGTCGAAGGAATACGTAACCAGGGAGAACGGCTGCTTCTTTCACCCCTGTTGCGCCCGAATCTTGCTGCGCGGGAGGTGAGTTCGGATGCGCTTGCAGAAGTCACCTCACACATTCCATCGTTGCTTGCTCCGGCGTTTCAAGAGTGGAAACAGATGGTGGACACTTTGCATGATTACACCCTTCGTCGAGATAGTTCGTTGGATCGGCTGCATGCCGTGATCCATCAAGGTATGCAGGCGTTCGAATCGCGTCTCCCGTCACGTCCACAGGACGCAGAGCTCCAAGCGTTCAACCGTGCGCGTGCGCGCTACATGCGATTGCTCGTCGGAGAATAGTGGTGGGGCGGGATCCCGGCGCGAAGCACGCGTCGGAGGTGTTTAAACTGTGGAACGGCTTTTGCAACCAATGCCCAAAATCCTGGGCCATGATTTGGCTCGCGAAGATGGCACAGTTCATGGATGATCAGATAATCCTGAAGGTCTGGGGATAAATCTAGAATGCGGTAGTGAAAGGTGAGGGTGCCGCGCGCACTGCAACTTCCCCAGCGCGACCGTGTATTTCGGATGGAGAGACGCTGAACGGCAAATCCGTAGGAGGCGTTTAAGAGAGGGAGGCGTTGTTCCACGAATTGTCGTGCCAGATGCTTTCGTGCCCGATAGTCTTCGGGGGTTCCTTGAATGGCATGCGTCGTGCGTAATCGCCGTTTTTCGAGCGCATGGTGGATCCAAGAAAGATGCGACGCGATGAATGCGCGGAGCGTGTGTAGCGGGGTATGGGTTGGAGCGGTGACGGAGATACGCGATCCGACGGAAAGCGTGAGGCGTCGCAGATTCCGCCGTCGACGCAAGAAGATGGGTTCGGGAAGGTCGGGGTGACGAAGTTCCATGGGGGTATGATGCGGTTGACGCGAAGCGCGCGCAACCGTACTATCTGGGCGCACATTCCGGGATCGTCTAATGGTAGGACAGCGGCCTTTGGAGCCGTTTATCTTGGTTCGAATCCAAGTCCCGGAGCCAACGCAGAAAAGCCGGCGCATGCCGGTTTTTGCGTTATGGAAGGACGGTGGCTTCATCCAGTATAGTGGAGGTATGAAACAGGAATTGTTGCGTGCTCGTTCGTTGCGTTCGGGGAAAGCGGGTGTGGGACCCGTCGCGTATTGGATGGATCGGGATATGCGCGTGCGGGATAACTGGGCGCTTTATCAGGCACAAGCGACGGCGCGGACACGCAGCGTTCCGCTTGTGGTCGTGTATCACCTCATCCCGAATTATCTGGGCGGAGGCCGTAGGCAGTGGGAGTTCAAGGTGCGTGCATTGCAAGAGGTGGCGCGCGATCTTGAGGCGTTCCATATCCCGTTTTTCTTGATTGTGGAGCGTCCCGAGGCTTCTGCCGCCTCCCAGCTTGTCCAATGGATCGGCGAGCACAAGATCGGGGAGGTGATCACGGATTTTTCTCCATTGCGGGGCGCGCGTGCTTGCAAGGCGGATGTTGCGTCTTCCATTGATGTCCCGCTGATCGAAGTGGATGCGCATAATCTTGTTCCGGCGTGGGTGCTTTCGGACCATCAGGAATTTGCTGCGTATACGCTGCGACCAAAAGTGCATCGTTTGGCGCCGGAGTGGCTTGTTCCGGTTCCGCCCATCACCCGTCATCCGGTCGCGTACTCGGGACGGCGGCAGACAATCGATTGGGATGCGCTTCTTGCAGACCCGGCAATTCCGATGACTCCTCCCGTGGCTCCTTGGGCGGTCCCGGGTGAAGCGGCGGCGCATCGCATGCTGCAGACGTTTCTTGATCAGGGATTGTCGCGGTATGCCGAAGACCGGAATGATCCGCTTGCATTCGGGCAATCCAACCTGTCCCCCTATCTTCATTTTGGGCAGATTGCGCCGGCTCGTGTCGCACTTGCGGTTTTGGAATGTGTCGGTCGATCGCTCGAGGTCGTATTACCTCGGGTAAAAAATGCGGCGGCACCGGCAACAGGGGCGCATCTGACGCTCATTGATCAAGCCGCGGCGTTTTTGGAGGAGTTGATCGTGCGGCGCGAGCTTGCGGAGAATTTTTGTTTGTATCAACCGGCATACGATCGTGTAGAGGGATTCCCGGCATGGGCACAGGAGACACTGCACGCGCATCGTCAGGATACGCGTCCTTACGTGTATAGCCCGGCACAATTTGAAGCGGCGGCAACCCATGACGATTTATGGAATGCCGCACAACGAGAACTGCTGCAAACCGGCAAAATGCACGGGTATCTCCGCATGTATTGGGCCAAAAAGCTGTTGGAATGGTCGCCGTCTCCCGAAGAGGCGCTTGCGACCGCCATTGCGTTGAATGATGCCTACGAATTGGATGGACGCGACCCTAATGGATATGCCGGCATCGCCTGGTCCATAGGCGGTGTGCATGATCGTGCCTGGTTTCCGCGTCCGATTTTTGGGACCGTGCGGTACATGGCACGTTCTGGGTGTGAAAAACGGTTTGATGTCGAGGCGTACATTCGGCGTTATTCGTCTTGACGGTTTTTGGTGCACGGGGTCAACTGGGCGCATATGAAAACGTTCTTGAAGTCCATTGGATTGGCGATGATTGCGCTTATCGCCGTGCTCGTGCTGGTTCCGTTTGGGACGGTGGGGGCGGGTGAACGCGGTGTTTTGCTTCGTTTTGGTGCGGTGACGGGAAACGTGTTGGGTGAAGGGTTGTATTTCCGCATCCCGGTTGTAGATCGCGTCGTGATCATGGATGTGAAGATCCTGAAAGAGCAGGTGCTTGCAACGGCGGCGTCCAAAGATTTGCAAAACGTGAATGCGACCGTTGCGGTCAACTTCCGTGTGGATCCGCAAAAAGTGGCGACGGTGTATCAGGAAATCGGGGAGGATTACTCGACACGGCTGATCGATCCGGCGTTGCAGGAATCGGTGAAGGCGTCGACGGCAAAATATACGGCGGAAGAACTGATCACCAAGCGTGAGCAGGTGCGGGATGAAGTGAAGGGGCACTTGGTTGAAAAGTTAGAAAAGCGTGGCATTATCATCGAAGATTTTAACATCGTCGACTTCCAGTTTTCCGAATCGTTTAACGATGCGATTGAACGCAAAGTGACGGCGGAGCAGGCGGCGCTGGCAGCAAAGAACAAGCTGGAACAAATCAAATTTGAAGCTGAGCAACAGATTGCGGAGGCGCGCGGGAAGGCAGAGGCGTTGCGTATCGAATCCGCGGCGCTGAAAGAAAATCCGCAGGTGCTGCAGTTGCGTGGTTTGGAAAAGTGGGATGGAAAATTGCCGATGTATCTTGGCGGAGAAACGCCGACGCCGGTGATCGACGTCCGGACGCTGTTGCCACAGAGCCGGTAAGAAAAGAACCCCCGCACATGCGGGGGTTTTGATTATGGGGAGGCGCGGGTCCGTGCGCGGGAGCGTGGGACGAGCGCGACCAAGAGGACGGCGTTGGATTGGCCGGGCAACGGGTGGTTTTCGAATGCCTGGACAAAGTGACGTGTGGCGTAGTCCTGGAGCACCTGTTTCGCCATATGAAACAGGATTTGATCGCCACGTCCCGTGATGACGCGGACGGCGGTCGTTCCGCGTCGATATTCCCGGTTCAGGAACGATTCGAGTTCCTGTTTTGCCTCGCCTTTTGCCATTCCGTGAAGGTCGAGTTCGGGGACGGTACCGACCTGCGCCTCCAGAAGCGACACGCGCGCCTCGTCGAACGGCGGCGTGCCTGACGATGCCTCGGAAGCGATGTCTTCCGCGATTTTTGGGGGTCGGTGGAGTTTCCAGGGTTTTGGCATAGCGATGCTCCTCCTTCTTGCGTATACTAGCACCATGTCACATCCGTTTGCAGAAGCCTCGAGCGCGCCGTTTGTCTCGGTCGGCCGTATCGACGACTGGGCTCCCGGACAGGCGCGGGAGGTGAAGGTGCATAAGAAGCCGATGACCGTGGTTCGCATCGCCGACGCCTTTTTTGCTGTAAACAGCATCTGTCCGCACATGGGCGGCCCGCTTTCCTGCGGGGCGGTGCGCGATGGCCACGTGACCTGTCCTTGGCATGATTGGGCCTTTGATGTCAAGACGGGGAAGTCGCCAAATGGGCACCAAATCACCTGTTATGAAACAAAAGTGGAGGATGGGCAGGTGTGGGTTGGCTGGGTGAAACAGGTATGAGTTCGCGTCTCCAGAAAAAAGTGGTGACGTTGGTGATCGCGGCGTTGGTGTTGTTTCTTGCGGCGTATGAAGAGGGGAGAATTGCCCGTCCCGCGCCAGAGTCGCCCGTTCCCACTCCGCCCGTAACAGAAGCACGTCCGTCGTCCACATCCTCGACGGTACACCTGCAAACCACCACAACAAACGCCGTGGTGGTGCATGTAGCGGATGGTGATACCATCACGGTGCGTCGAGATGGGGAAAAGAATGACGAAAAGGTGCGGTTGCTTGGGGTGAATACGCCGGAGACGGTAGATCCGCGACGGCCGGTCGAATGCTTTGGGAAAGAGGCATCCGCCTTTACCAAATCGACGTTGCAGCAAGCGCGCGTGTTCCTCAAAGAAGATCCGCAGGCGGATAACGTGGACAAATATGGACGGTTGCTTCGCATTGTCGTGCTCCGAGATGGACGTGAATTGAACCGAGTCTTGGTCCAAGAAGGCTACGCCTATGCGTATGTGTCCTTTCCGATGACTTCGGCTTATAAATCCGCGCTTCGTGCCTTGGAGGCGGAGGCAAAAGCGGCGGGGAGAGGGCTTTGGAACCCCTCAGCATGCGCCGGGCAGAAATAGGGGGAATGAAACGTAGTACCAGGTGACAGGTCGAAGGTGATTCGGTAGGCTTTTGCTATGCATAAACCCTCTCCATTTGCCGCGCGTTTGACCATGGCGATTGCGTCCTTGGTTGGCTTGTTCGCCTCGGCATATTTGTTTTACACCTATGTGACGGGGGCGCCGATCGCCTGCGGCATTGTTTCCGGATGTGATGTTGTGCGCAGCTCGTCCTGGGCGACCACGATGGGGGTGCCGCGACCGTTGCTTGGCATGTTGTTTTATACGGCGTTGTTTGGACTCCTGGTGGCGCGCGTTGCGACTAGTTGGCGGCCACGCTTGTTGTACCGTTTGACCATGGTTGCCGCGGTCGTTGGGTTTATTGAGTCCGGATTCTTGTTTTTGATCCAATGGTTGGATCTAAAGGCATTTTGTTTTTGGTGTTTGCTTTCTGCGGCGGCTGCGACGGTAATTGCGGGGGCGGCCTGGTTTGATCATCTGGAGGAGACGCGGCATGTGGCGGTGGCACGAGAATTGCGCGCCTACTTTGTCGCATTGCTCGTGTTCCTCCCGATCGCATTCTTTGGGTTCGTGGGACTTGTCCAAAGTAAAGCGCAGGGTACGCCGGAAGGTGAATCCATCAATCCTGCACCGGAAGAGAACGAGGATGCATCGGCAACGGTTTCGTCCTTGCTGCTACTTCCAAAAACCCCCGTGACCGGTTCGTTGCTTTCCAAGGTGCTGGTGGTGGAATTTGCGGATTTTCAGTGCCCTGCGTGTGGTGCATTCCATCCGACGCTCACGCGTATTCGCAAGGAATATGCTGGCAAGGTGCGGTTTGCGTTCCGTCATTTTCCGATTACGCAGATTCATGATCGCGCGCGTCCCGCAGCCATTGCGGCGCAGTGCGCCCAAGAACAGGGGAAGTTTTGGGAATTTGCCGATGCGGTGTATGCGGATCAGCAGAAGCTTGGAGATGGGGATTTGCGTGCCACGGCTCTTGGGGTCGGGATGGATGGGGGAGCGTATGACACGTGCATCAAGGATGCGGCGATCGCGAAGGTGGTGGACGAGAGCTTTGCACAAGCACGTTCGTTGGGCGTTCAGTATACGCCGACGCTGATCGTGAATCGGACCAAGGTAGATCAGGCGATTTCTTACGAACAGCTCAAACGGCTCATCGATGAGTCGTTGGCCGGCACCCGTTGACGATTCCGCTGGAACTGGGCAGGATCCCGAGCGGAGGATTGCTCGATGAATACCCCCCAGAACAATCAGGTTCCGCCCCGGCGGAAGGCGGTTTTGTCCGATGTGGATGGAACGCTTTTCCGTGATTCTGCGATTTTGCAGGTGATTCAAGCCTTACGAAAGGAGAACTTGATCGAACATCCCGGTCTGAAGGAGGTTGATGCGCTGTACACCGAATGGAAGCGTCGCAAGCGCCCGTTCGATGACTACGTAAAAGCGCTAATTCGTTTGGTGGACGAAGGGGGGCTCTTGGAGGGTCTCCGCGTCGAGACCATCCAGCGCGTGAGCGATGGTGTCCAGGAAGAGCTGGGAGACAACGTGTACCTGTTCACCCGCGAGCTGCTTGCTGCGGCGCGTGCATGTGGGTACCTGACTGTCGCGGTCTCGCATTCCCCGCAACTCGTTCTCGACGTGTTCAACCAACGGTGGAAGTTCGACGTCGTGATCGGTTCGGAGATGCCCATTACAGAAGGGATGATCCAGCGTCGTACGCAGGGCGTCGCGCCCAAATCCAAGATGCTGGAACAGCACCTCGAGGGTCTGGGGCTCGATACGCCTGAGTCGGTCGCGATCGGGGATACGCTGTCGGATGTCCATCTCTTTGACGCCGTTGGACATCCGCTCGCCTTTAACCCGAATCGCGCGCTCTACAAAGAGGCGTTTGGGCGAGGCTATCCACTGGTCATGGAGCGGAAGGATGTGATCACTCTTGATCTGTCCGCTCGCGCCATGGCGAACGAGGTCGCGGCGACTCCGACGTGCGAACGTCCAGGCATCCAGAAATGCCTCCCGGACGACCTGGGGGTCGAGCTCGCGCGTCGACTCCATGCGCTCGGGTTTACCTGGCTCTAATGCACCCCCCTCCGATCGGCAGGGGGGTTTTGCTTGCGGTCATCCACAGCTTTGGTAAGGTTCTATGGTATACTCCTAGAGAAACCATCCTGAACTAAGCTCACTTGCCTTTTTTGTATGATTAAAGTGTATTCCACGCCCACCTGCCCCTATTGCCGCCTTGCAAAGGACTTCTTGAAAGAAAAGGGGGTCGCGTTTCAGGATATCGACGTTGCCGCCGACGGCGATGCTGCGAAAGAAATGGTCAAAATCTCCGGCCAAATGGGTGTGCCGGTGTTGGATATCGACGGGATGATCATCGTTGGTTGGAACAAGGGAGAAATCGAGAAAGTATTAGAAAAAAAGCCACAAATGGCGTAAGGTACGAAAATCAAAAAAAGAGGCGATCGCCTCTTTTTTGTTTGTTATGCCTTGCCAAGCGTTGGCTTCCCTGGAGCCCAGCTTGCGGGGCAGAGTTCGCCGGTTTGCAATGCTTCCACGACGCGCAGGACTTCTTTGACCGAGCGACCAACGCCCATGTCATGGTACAGCGCATAGCGAAGGATGCCGTCTGGATCGATAACGAACGTGCCGCGAAGCGCCACCCCCTTTTCTTCGATCAAGACACCGTAAGCCGAAGAGGCGGCATGGCTCATGTCCGAAAGTAATGGGTAGGCGAGCTTGCCGAGCTTGGTTTCACACCACGCTTTGTGGCTGTGGCAGGAATCCGTGGATGCGCCAAACACGACGGCGTTCAATTTTTCGAAGTCTCCGTTCAAGGTAGAGAATTCGGTGATTTCCGTCGGGCAGATGAACGTAAAGTCCAGCGGGTAGAAGAACAAGACGACCCACTTGCCGCGATGATCTTTCAAGGAATATTGCTTAAACGATCCGTCTGGGGCATACCCTTCCAGGGTAAAATCCGGAGCCGGGCGGCTTACTTGTGCGAATGATTTTTGGAGTTCCATAAAGTGACATGTTCAACAAATCGAGGTGGCTTTGAAGGGCCACCTCGGTAGGTTACGGGCGCGTCGCACGTTGGTAAAGGGCGGTTGCTTTTGCCCAGTCGATGTTTTTCCACCATTCCGCGATGTACGCTTTGCGATCGCTGCCGTAGTCCATGAAATAGGCGTGTTCGTAGACGTCGAGCACGAGAACCGGGAGACATCCCCAGATGCCCCCTTGGTTATGCGCATCTCCGATGTAGACCTTGAGCGCCTGATCCTGGAGATCGTAGCAAAGCACAACCCAGCCGCGTGCCGCCATCCCACACGCGGAGAAATACGCCTGAAAATTGGCGAATGATCCGTACTGTGCGGTCAACGCATCCACGAGCGCGCCTGTTGCGTCTCCGGTTCCGCCAAGCACATCAAAATAATATTCGTGCAGATACACACCGTTCACGGCAAATGTTTCGCCGTCTTTCAGGGCGCGGAGCTCTGAAAACGATTGGTTTGCCGTAGAGACATCGCCGCCTTTCATCAGCAGTTCAAGTTTTGCCTCAATCTCGTTCTTTTTTGTGACGTACCCTGCGTAGAGTTTGTCGTGATGCACCGTGAGCGTCTTTTCCGAAATTCCTTGAAGCGTCGTGTAGGACAGTGGTTTTGCAGTAGACATAGAATAGGAAGTTAGCAATAGGGTTTTATGGCTTTCAAGATATCCGCGTCTTTGGGCATCCCGCGTTTGTAGTAGCGGATTACGCCCTCTTTATCGATCCCTACAACCGTGCGAGCGATCACCTCGGCTTTAAAGAATTTTTTGATCGCGCCATAGGTTTTGCTGACCTGCTTTCCTTCGTCTATGAGCAACGGGAAAGGGAACGTGTGTTTGTCGATAAACTTGGTATGCGAGGCGGCGTTTGCGTGATTGACGCCAAAGACCTTGATGCCGAGCGCAGCGAATTCCGCCCAATCATCCCGAATGGAGCAAAGCTGGACGGTGCAGCCTGGGGTCATGTCGCCGGGATAAAAGATGAGGACGACCGGATGCTTGCCTTGAAAGGCGGAAAGGGTCACGGCGTTTCCTGCTTGATCGTTTAACGTAAAGTCAGGAGCGCGGGCATCGACAGAAAGCGACGCAGGTTCGGTAGTTGTCATAGAAGAGGTGTTTGATTCGTTCGTCAAGTATAGCCACGGCGGTCGCATCTTCACAACGCGCCTGCACATCGGCTACTCTTTTCCCCATATGAATCGCTGGATTACTTGGGTCGTTGCCGGAGCGGTGTTACTGGTATTAGGCGCAGGGTGCCGTGATCGGCTCGCTTCGTGGCGTCCAGGGACGGAACCCACCACGGGAGAAACGCGTGCACTGGAAACACTTCCGCCAGCGGAGGCCGCGCAAAAAATCGTCTTTATGGGTGGGGATACCTTTGAAGTCCACTCCACCGTGTTCGGCATGGGGACGAACTTGCTTGAGAATACCAAGTGGAAGACTCAGCCGCGTGAGGTGACCATCAAGCGGTTCGCGCCGTTCTTCTTGGCGGAATTCAACTGGGCGCTGCGTGCCATCGAACGCACAGAGAAGGGGAACGAAGAGGTAACAGCCTCTGGAACCGTCTCAGAGATCAATCTTCAAAGCGCACATGTTTTGGGCTCGCCGACCTATTGGCAGCCCGGTCCGGTGAGTTTGAATGGGGATAAGAGCGGGCTTTGGTTGTCGGATGATGCCTATCAAGAACTGGATAAGACGGGGAAAACGGCGTTGAGTTTTGGGTTGGTGGATGATGCCGCAAATCAGTTATTCAAAGGATTAAAGGAGGTCGCGGATGCGTTTGCGAAGTTGAAGGGGAATCAAAAGGTGGAAGAAAAGAAAAAAGAAATCACCTTGCTGGAAGCAGAAAAAGACCCGGTTGAGGTGACGATCAAGGTGAATGGAAAGGACGTGAAGGTGCATGCCATTCGCGCCAAGAATTGGTTTGGGGAGGTGCTGGTGCTAAAGAACCGCCACAATCCATTGGTGCTGAAGCTCTCGGTGAATCCGGTAACGTATGGTGTCGTGGCCGGGATGAATGAACAGGAACGAAGTCTGAAAAATGTGTTCGGTTACGAGATCAAGAACCTCAAAGTTCAGGCGGCGCAATAATGAGAGAAAACGACCTCCCGCGTGGGAGGTCGTGCGCGTTTAGGAGTTGTGGGCGATTTGGCACCACGTTTTGTACGCGCGATCGTAGTACAGCAGATTCCGCGCGGGGCGGATCGCTTCGATGCGGCGAATGAGGCGTTCCAGCTCTTCGCGCATCGGCTTTTTTGCCGTCTG
Organism: Patescibacteria group bacterium; assembly: GCA_022843095.1. GTDB lineage: Bacteria > Patescibacteriota > Patescibacteriia > 2-12-FULL-60-25 > 2-12-FULL-60-25 > JALHOH01. Next base: position 291,415 of record JALHOH010000002.1, on the reverse strand, counting down.
CCAGTTGTCCCAGAGGACATTGGCGCGTCGCATGGTGCGTGTCAGATCCAGCCAGGCGATTCCGTAGAGTCGCTCGATGGCGCGCGTTGACGGCTCTGCCTCGTCATCGCAGGGGCGATCCCGAAGGGCCTGCTCGATGCGATGCAGTGCGAGATTCAGCTCGTCACGCAGTTCTTCCGCATCACGACGTGCGTCTACGTCGGTTGGGCCGGCCTGTTCGACCGCCCGTGCCGTATCCTTCACGAGAGCGCGAAGGACGGGGAGCGCTGCCTGCACAGCGTCGGGTTTAGGCGGCGGACCGCTTTCCCAGGTAGCGGCGTAGACATGGCTACGCACTTCGTTGATCTGCGCCATCGCCTGTGGCGAACGTGCCTGAAGGCGGTAGAGCTGATCCAAGAGAACCGTTTCGGCGGTCCAGGGGTAGCGTGGGTCGTGTTCGCGTCCCTCGTTTTTAGGGGCGAGATGCTTGCATGCATCCGGCGCCCCAACGGACGCCAAAAATGCGCAGAGCTTCGCCTGCGTCGGAAGTCGTTCTGGGTGAGGATGGGATGCTTCCATGCCTCATGACTATATCAAACACCGAACCGTTGTGGCCACTTCGGGTCGACTTTGACCGTGAGTTCGAGATGGATGTGCAGGTTCGTAGCGGCCTCCAGTTCTTTGCGCGCCGTCATGCCGATTTCTTTGATCATCTGTCCGCGTGCGCCGATCAACATCCCTTTGTAGCGGTCCTCGGTGGTCCAAATGGTGGCAGCAATACGGCGACGGTCTTCGCCTTCTTGCTCCAGTTCCGTGACCTCTACCTTCACCGTGTAGGGCAATTCTTTTTCCAGATTCAAAAACGCCTTTTCACGGATCAATTCTTCGATCCATTGCTTTTGCGACAGGTCGGTGAGCTGGAATTCCGGATAAAACGGTTCGCCTTCTGGCATGAGGTCGAACAAAGCGTCGATCAGGGTATTTAAATCTTGCCGTCGTTTGGCGGAGATTTCGAGCGTTTTGATCTGTCCGACATCGACCCGACGCATCACCTGGAGTGCGGGGCGTGCGGTTTCGGCAAGATCGCTTTTGTTTACGACCGCGATGATTGGCGTGCCTGTTTGGCGAAGAATGTCTTGAATCGCGTCTTCTTCTGCGCCGGGTTCACGCGTTGGATCCATGACGTAGACGATCGCGTCGATCCCTTCCAGGGATTCTTTGACAAACTCGTTTAACCGTTCGGAGACGGGGTCGCGTTTGCCCAAAAAGAACCCAGGCGTGTCCACGAACACAAGCTGACCACGCGTATCGTTATACACCCCACGGACGGGCACGCGGGTGGTTTGGGGTTTTGGTGTGACGATCGCTACTTTTGTGCCGACCAGCTCGTTCATGAGGGTGGATTTCCCCACGTTCGAACGCCCGGCGAGCACCACGAATCCAGATTTCATAGGAATGAACGTATCGTGGCGCGGTTCAGCCGTTCTGTCAAAGCGTTTCCGCTCGTCGATCCAGTGTCGCTACCACCTCGACGTGTGGCGTGTGCGGAAACAGATCAAACGCGTGGAGGGACGAGACGGTGTACGTTTCTTTGAGTGTTTTTAGTTCGTTGACCAGGCGATGGTAGCTGCACGAGACGTAGACGATTTTGTTCGGCGCCTGATCCACGAGCATCTTCAACGCTTTTGGATGTAGCCCCGCGCGAGGTGGATCAACGATCACCACATCCGGGCGTTCTGCAGACCAATCAAACGCCTCGACCGGTCCTGCGCCAAACCGGCATCGATCGGCGACGCCATTCGCCTTGGCGTTCACGCGCGCAAGTTCGATCGCCGGCGCATCTAATTCATGGCCGTAGACGTCCGCCCCTTTGGTGGCCGCGGCGATCCCAAAGAATCCGAGTCCACAATACAGGTCCAGAAGTTTTTTGCCGGAAAGCGGTCCGCATTGTCTAAGCACGGCCTCCTGAAGCACCCCCGCCATGGAGGTATTGGTCTGGAAAAAGGAGTTAGGATGGATCTGGTACTGAATGTCGTTCACCCGTTCTTCGAGCATCGGTTTTCCTTGCAAAAGGACGAGTGTTTTTGCCAGGGAGAGATCGGTGATTTCTGGATTTTCCCCCAGATAGAGCGTGGTTGCGAAGGGGGAGAGGGTGTCTTTGATCGTTTCACGCATCGCGTCGGTTACGCGCGCCAAATCTTTGACCAGCAGCGTGATCATGCGCTCGTTGGTGTTGATGCCACGCCGGATGATGCAATAGCGCAGATCGCCTTCGTAGCGTTTTGCGTCCCAGGGTACAAGTCCGGTGGTTTCAAGAATGGTTCGCACGCCGGCAAAAATGCGTGGCGTTTCTTCATCCAGCAACAGGCAGGTGGAGAGATCTAAGTAGCGGTTCCATGCGCCGTATTCTTTGAGACCAACTTCTCCTTTCCAGCCAATGGCAAAATCCATCCGATTGCGATGGTGGAACTGTGTCGGCGATCCCACGACTTCCGTCACGCGTTCGTCGTGACCTGCCTTGGCAAATGCTGCATTGATCATGTCGCGTTTCAGCGTGAGCTGTGCGGGGTACGCAAGGGATTGCCACAAGCATCCGCCACACACACCGGCGTGCGGGCAGGGCGCATCCACCCGATCCGGGCTTTTTGAGGTCACGGCATGTAGTCGCCCGATCCAACTCCCTTTGTCGCGTTTTACAAAGGTCGCGTCGATGGTATCGCCGGGAAGGGCAAAGGGGACGGCGACGGTACGCGTCTCGTCCGGGGTGTGTGGGAGGGGATACTCGAACGTCCCCCGTCCGGCGTCATTCACGCCGGTTACGTGTCCTGTCAGTACGTCGCCGAATTTCATATGCCAAGGATGCGGGGGAATGGCGTGCGCGTCAATCGGGGCGCTCTGGTCGTGTTCTCAGTTTCCGGCTAGGCTTTTTACATGCGTGAATTACACCTCATCGCTCATGACATTCGTTCCCGCGAAAACGTGGGCGCGTTGTTTCGAACGTGTGATTCATTGGGGGTTGTGAAGTTGTGGCTTGCCGGATACACGCCCACCCCGCCGGACGATAAAATACACAAGGTGGCGCTGGGTGCGGAGAAGGTGGTTCCTTGGGAGCAAAAGACGGATATTGCGGAGGTATTTGCCGCGCTTCAGGCAGAGGGGATTTCGGTGTTTGCCCTTGAGCTTACCCCGGATGCCGTGGATCTCGCGGGGTTTAATGCGCCGGATCGATGTGCACTTTTGCTTGGGACCGAAACGACTGGGATCCCACCGTCCTTGCTGACCCGGTGCGCGGGCGCGGTCAAAATCACACAGCACGGGATCAAGGAATCGCTCAACGTGAGTGTGGCGGCCGGGATTGCGAGTTGGGCGATCCTGAGCAAAAAAACGTGACAAAAATACGCAATTTTGCTAGTATTTTTGCCATGAACGTCTCGATCGTCATTCCGACGAAGAACGAGGAAAAGAATCTCCCAAATCTGCTCCGATCCATTCGAGGGCAGTCCTTTCGCGACTACGAAATCATCGTCGCAGATGCCAAATCGTCCGATGCCACGCGTCAGATTGCGGCATCGTTTGGAGCGCGCGTGGTGGAAGGTGGGATGCCGGGGCCGGGACGGAATCGGGGAGCGGAGGCGGCAGAAGGGGATGTGCTTATGTTTTTTGATGCAGACGTGATTTTGCCGCACGCATCATTTGTGGAGGATTGCATGCACGAAATGGCGACAAAGAAGTTTGATGTGACGACCTGTCGTGTGTTTGCGTACCAGGGGAGCATGATCGACCAGGCGATGCATGAGGCCTACAACGTGTATACGCTGGCCACGGAAAAAGTGTTACCGCATGCGGCGGGGTTTTGCATGTTCGCGACACGAGACGCCCATCGTGCCATTGGTGGATTTGATGAAGAGGTCGTGTTCGCAGAAGATCATGATTATGTGCGTCGCGCCAAGAAAGCGGGGTTTGCATTTGGGATTTTGCGTAAACACAAAATTCCGGTTTCCGTCCGGCGTCTGGATAAGGAAGGGCGCGCGCTGTTGACGGCCAAGTATCTTTACAGCGAATTGCACATGTTGACGCGTGGTCCGTTCAAAAAAATGCCGTTTACCTACGAAATGGGAGGCGACGCGCCAACGCCTCCAAAAGAATAATGTTGGTATGCCTTTGCAGAGAAAAGTGGTGGTGGCGAAGACAGGAGAAATCCTACTTGGACGTACAAAGTTATTCGCGTACGGCACAAATCAGGGAATCGCGTATAATGACGGGGGCGTAATCAAAGCGTACGTCAATCGGTGTACGCATATGGGTGGCCCGGTTGAGCTTTCCCGTGATGGGACATCGTTTCGCTGTCGGTGGCATGAAGCGGATTTTGCTCCGGCGACAGGCGAAGCGATTGAAGGTCAGGCGCCACGCGGGACGCGGCTTCAACCGATCGTGCTGGAAGAAGCGGACGGCCAGATTTACGCCATCCTTGAATTCCCTGATGACCCGTTTGCATGATTCGTAATGTGACACGTTGGTGGACGCAAGAAACCGACGGCCTGGCAGCGGCCGCGTTTATTATTGGCGCTGCCTCAATCGCCTCGCGCGTGGTCGGTGTGATTCGAGACCGCGTTCTTGCGGCGACTTTTGGAGCCGGCCCTGAGCTGGACGCCTATTATGCGGCGTTTCGGTTGCCGGATGCGCTCTACACCTTGCTTGTATTTGGGACGCTCTCCGCGGGATTTATTCCCGTATTTGCCGAGACGTTCGAAAAAGGGGGGAAAGAAAAAGCGCTCGCCTTGGCCAGTCAGATGCTATCGATTTGCGTGGCGGCACTTGCGATCGGGTCTGTCGGGCTCATGGTTGCGGCGCCTGCGGCGATGCCGGTCATCGCGCCGGGATTTGTGGGGGCACAACGCGAACTGACCATCGAACTCACGCGTATTTTGGCGTGGTCGCCCTTTTTCTTGGGGATCTCCGCCGTCTTAGGGGGAGTGTTGCAATCGATGCGGCGTTTCCTGGCGTTTTCGGTTGCTCCTGTGTTTTATAACGCCGGGATTATTTTTGGCGCCGTGCTCCTTGCTCCCATGTTTGGGATGGCGGGGGTTGCGTATGGGGTTGTGATCGGGGCGATGCTGCATGGGCTTGTTCAGTGGTCGGTCGTCCGTTCGCTTGGATTGCCACGTCTGACCTGGCCAACGTTTGCGCCGTCCGGTGTCCGGAAGATTTTGTCGCTCATGGGGCCCAGAACGCTTTCGTTAGGCGTGTCGCAGTTTAATGTGTTCGTCGTGACTTCTTTTGCCTCCCATTTGGAGTCCGGGGCGTTAAGCGCGTTTTCGTTTGCGAATAACCTTTTCGGTGTGCCTGTCGGGTTGATCGGCGTGTCGTTTGCGATCGCGGCATTCCCGGCACTCGCGCGTGCGTACGGTGCTGGAAAAGAAGAGGAGTTTGGAACGGTGCTGTTGGGCGCGGCCCGCAAGATGGCCTTTTTCTTGGTGCCGGCAACGGCGTTGTATGTGTTGTTGCGCGCGCAGATCGTGCGTCTCGTGCTTGGGGCAGGCGCGTTCGGCTGGAGCGATACGATCCGAACGGCAGATGTATTGGGTATCCTGTCGTTTTCGATGCTGACCCAATCGCTTGTGTTGCTGTATGTCCGGGCGACCTTTGCGCGGCAAGATACGTGGACGCCCCTTTGGATCAGTCTTGGCGCAGCGGCGGCAAATATCGGATTTGCCTGGTGGTTGGTGGAGCCGTTTGGTGTTGCGGGTCTTGCTGGGGCCGTGGCCGGTTCTTCGCTTCTCGAGGCGCTCGCACACTGGGCACACCTTCGCATGAAACGTGGAGGACTTCCGGGCACGGCTTTGGTTCTCGCAGGAGGTCGTATTTTTCTCGCGACACTTGCGTTATCCGTGGTTGGGTATGGGGTGCGCCAGGCGCTCGGGACGGCGTTTGATTTGCGGCAGTATTGGCAATTGTTCTTACAGTTTATGGCCGTGACCGTCTGTGGTGGTGGGGCGTATGTGGGCGTGTCGCTTTTGCTCAAATCCCAAGAAGCGGCGGAACTCCTTTCCGCCATCCGCGGACGTCTCTGGCGCGGGACAAAGGTGTCCGAATCCGTGGAAGAAGCATCTCATACGACCTAGGTCCGAAGTGCTTGTCAGGGGTGGGTTTTTCCCGCACACTGCCGACAACATGGAACAGTCTCGAAAACGGAACTTCTGCATCATTGACCGTCGTCGCGCAGAGCACTCCTCCCATGGGAACCTTCGGGTTCCCATGATCCCTCCTCTGCAGGTGAAAACTACCGTTTTCACCCTTTCCCATGAGCAATGATGCGATCCCTATGGAACAGTCTCGAAAACGGAACTTCTGCATCATTGCCCACATTGACCACGGTAAATCCACGCTTGCGGATCGGTTGTTGGAATTGACGGGAACGGTCGAAAAACGACGGATGAAAGAACAGTTGTTGGACACGATGGATCTGGAACGTGAACGCGGCATTACCATCAAACTACAGCCGGCGCGGATGCAGTACCGTGCAAAAAATGGGGAATCGTACGAGTTGAATTTGATTGATACCCCAGGACACGTCGATTTTACGTACGAAGTGTCGCGTTCGCTTGCTGCTGTTGAAGGGGCGGTGCTTCTGGTGGATTCGACGCAAGGGGTGCAGGCGCAGACGATTGCGAACCTGTATTTGGCACTCGAACAAAATTTGGAGATCATTCCCGTCTTGAACAAGATCGACCTCCCGAACTCGGATGTCGAACGACGCGCGGCCGAGCTCATGCAGCTTATTGGATGTAAGCGAGAAGAAATTATCTGCGCATCCGGTAAAACAGGGGCAGGCGTGGATCAGATTCTGGAGCGTATCGTGTCGCAGATTCCGCCTCCGTCGGGAGATCTGGCAAAGCCTTTGCGCGCCATTATTTTTGATAGCAAATACGACGATTATCAGGGGGTGATCGCGTATGTTCGTTGTGTCGACGGCAAGGTCAAAACTCAGGATAAGCTTCGCTTTCTTGCGACGGCGGCAGATGGGGTTGCACTCGCATCGGGATACATGAAGCCGGAGCTGGTCCAATCGAACGCATTGGAAGCAGGGGATATTGGGTACTTGGTGACCGGTTTAAAAGACATCACGTCCGTCCGCGTGGGGGACACGATCGCGCTGGCCGCGCATGCTGCAGAAACGGCGCCCCTTCCTGGGTATAAAGAGGTGCATCCGATGGTGTACGCCGGAATTTTTCCAAAAGAAGGAAGTGAATACGAACGTCTCCGTGACGCCATCCTTAAGCTGAAGCTGAACGATGCGGCCCTTGCCTTTGAGCCGGAACATTCGAGCGCCCTTGGATTCGGATTCCGGTGTGGATTGCTTGGGATGCTGCACCTGGAAATCGTGCAGGAGCGTCTGTTGCGCGAGTTCAACATGGATATCGTCGTGACGACTCCCTCTGTCGGATACGAAGTCACACTGACGGATGGGACGCAGAAACTCATCAAAGCCCCGAGCGATTTTCCAGATCCCTCCCGGTTGGAAGAAACGCGTGAGCCATTTGTGAGTGTGGATATTGTTGTGCCGAAGGAATACATCGGAAACGTCATGGCGCTTGTCCAGGATCGTCGGGGGATCTACAAGAATACGGAATACCTGGATGTGACGCGTGCGATTTTGCACTACGACATTCCGCTTGCTTCCGTCATCGTCGATTTTTACGATAAGCTCAAAGGGTGCACGGCCGGGTATGCATCGCTGAACTATGAGTTTCAGGGGTATCGTCCGTCTGATGTGGTGAAATTGGTGATTTACGTCGCCGAAGAACCGGTGGAGGCGCTTGCCACGCTCCTGCACGAATCCGAGGCGTATCGACGGGGGAAAGACATTGTGGAGACCTTGAAAGAAGAGCTGCCGCGTGAACAATTCGCGATCAAATTACAGGCGGCCGTGGGCGGAAAGATCATCGCGTCGGAACGTGTGAATCCGTTCCGCAAAGACGTGTTGGCAAAGATGTCCGGGGGGGACTATTCTCGAAAATCCAAGCTCCTGAAGAAGCAGAAGGCAGGGAAGGAGCGTATGTTGTCGCAGGGGACGGGTTCGGTGGAGATTCCGCCGGATACGTTCATCAAAGTGTTGAAACGCCGTTCTTAACGCAAGGTATGATGACCCCACAGCGAAGAAAACAGGTGATGCGTGTGATGGCCGGTATCGTGGCCGTGATTACGATTCTTGGGATGATGGCGCCGTACGGATTTTAATCCAGTGCCACCTCTGGTTCGGCATCTGCACAAGCAACGCGTCCATGGGTTCATCCCAGGGGTGTGGCGTCATAGGCGTTTCTTGGAGGAGGGACAAAGGACACACGCCGATCCGGAGCCACGCGCGTGGAGCGCGAGACAGGAATCGATCATACCACCCACCGCCGCGCCCGCGGCGGTTTCCGTTTTGGTCAAACGCCTGTCCCGGAACCAGGATGTAGCAGGGATCATCGCCAATCGCTTGGGTAAAGGTGTGTAGCAACGTGTCGGGGTCTGTGGCGCGATCCGGGGGAACGACAAAACATCTCGCCGGGGGCGGGAGGATTTTGCAGGCACGAGGATCTGGTTCATTGCCAAACGCCGTGAACCAGATGCCGGTGGATGGGAGGGATGGAATCCTCATGGATGAAAGTGGTAGCGGTGCATGTTCCCCCTTGACGAACCCTTCTCGAATGTCCGACCTCCCTCCACGATAACGTCATGACAAAACGGTGGCGAGTGGCAGAGCCGTGTCCAGAAGCGTTTTTTGGGACGGTTGCCGAGGTGCCGCGTCCGGTGGCGCAGGCGTTATGGAATCGTGGGATTCGGACCACCGACGAGGCGCATCGTTTTTTGGCGCCGGATTTTACGCGAGATATCCATGCACCGTTTCAGTTTCGGCACATGCGCGCGGTCGTGGATCGTATCTTTCAGGCGTTGAACGCGGGGGAGCGGATTACGGTGCATGGCGATTACGACGCGGATGGTGTCACGGGATCCACCGTGTTGCTGACGACACTTCGCATGCTTGCCGCGCATCTTGGCGTCGCCGATGCGCCCATCGATCACTACATTCCGCATCGTGATAAAGAGGGGTATGGATTGCATCGTGGAACGGTGCCGAAATTGGAAGAGCGTGGCACAAAGTTGCTCATCACGGTGGATTGTGGGATTGCCTGCGTTGAGGAGATCGCCGAAGGCAAACGTCGTGGGATGGAGACGGTCGTGGTGGATCATCATCAATTTGGCGCAACGTTACCGGATGGTCAGTTGATTCATCCAAGTGTTCCGGAAGAGACCTATCCGTTTAAATCGCTTGCGGCGGTTGGGGTGTCGTACAAGGTGGCGCATGCGTTGATCGAAGAAGGGCGTGCGCGCGGATTACCGATCCCGGACGGGGCGGAAAAATGGCTTTTGGATTTGGTGGCGATCGCAACCGTGACGGACATGGTGCCGCTGGTCGGCGAAAATCGGGCGCTCTTGGCGTATGGGCTTAAGGTATTGAATAAAACCCGTCGTCCAGGGCTCCGGATGCTGATCGAAGCCGCACGCCTTGTCCCCGGCACCATTCGTTCCGAAGATATCGCCTTCATGATTGGGCCACGTTTGAACGCCGCGGGTCGGATGGATCATGCGGAGCTTGCGCTCCATTTGTTGCTTGCTGCGGATGAGGTGCATGCAAAGCCGTACCTGGAGAAAATCGAACGTTGCAACCGTGAACGGCAAGAAACCACGCGGCGCATGATGGATGAGGCGGAGACGCTGTTGGCGGGAAAGGCGATTCAGCGAGAGCGTGCCGTGTTTTTGGCGGCGGCGCATTGGTCACCGGCGCTGGTCGGGTTGATCGCGGGAAAATTGTTGGAGCGCTTTTCGCGTCCAGTCGCGATCGTCGGCGCACATGGGGGGACTTGGATTGGTTCTGGGCGGTCGTATGCGCCGTTTGATATCACGGACGCGGTGCGAACGTCGGGGGAGGGGGTGTTGTCGCGCGTAGGAGGTCACCTGCAGGCCTGTGGATTTTCGGTGGCGGAAGATGCGGGCATCCCCGTGCTGGAAGAGCGGTTTTATGCGCATGCGGCGTCGCGCGTGACGGACGAAATGATGGTGCCGGAATTGGTTGTGGATGCGCGTGTGTCTTTGGCCGATCTGTCGCTGGATCTGTGGGAGCAGATCGAACGGATGGAGCCGTTTGGAGAAGGAAACCGTCGTCCGGTGTTTGTCGCCGAGCGCGTACCGGTCGTGGTGATGGATACGGTCGGCGCACAGCGGCAGCATCTCCGACTCACGGTGTTGAATGAACGTGGGATGCGTGTGAAGGCGATCGGGTTTAAGATGGGGCCACGACTTGCGGAACTTCCCATGGGAGGGGAATTGGATCTTGCGTTCCATGTGGATCAAAACGAGTGGAATGGCAGACGTGAGTTGCAATTGAAGTTGGTAGATGTGCGCGCGAGCAAATCATTCACTGAAGTGTAGCCTTGTTTGTATCGTATGCATTGCATCATTCGTACGGATGGAGGGGCGCGTGGGAACCCGGGTCCGGCGGGGATCGGGGTCGTGATCGAGAACGCCGAAACCGGGGAGGTGGTGGAAACGCACAGTCGCTTTTTAGGGAAAACAACGAATAATCAAGCGGAATACAAGGCCGTGATTTTGGGGCTGGAGCGGTGTGTGGCACTCGGGGCAACGCAGGTCGAGGTGGTTGCGGACAGCGAATTGCTGATCAAGCAGGCAAATGGGGAGTATCGGGTGAAGAATCCGGATCTGCAAACGCGGTACCGAGAGCTCAAGGGGTTGCAGGCAAAGTTTGACCGCGTGGTGTTTCGCCATGTGCGGCGGGAACAAAACAAGGCGGCTGATGCGCTCGCGAACGAAGCGATGGATCGCGGGGCGTGAAACGTGGTACACTCGTGTTCACTATGGGATTGTTTTCTCCCGCGCCGGATAAGTCGAGCTACCTTGGCATCGACATCGGATACGGTGGCATGAAATTGGTCGAACTCAAAAACGAAAAAGGGCGAGCCCGACTGGTGACGTATGCGTACGCCAACCTTCCGGCGGAGAGTTTGGATAAATCGCTCGTGAATGACGTGCCTGGGACCATCGAACTGCTGAAGCGCATGATGGAGCGTGCTCGTACTTCTACAAAACAAGCGGTGACGTCGATCCCGATGTCGAGTATTTTTTCGTCGATCTTAAGCGTGCCGACGACGAATGATAAAGAATTGAAAGACCTGGTGATGAATCAGGTAAAAAAACTGCTTCCGCTTCCGGTCGAAGAGATGGCGCTTGATATGAAGGTGGTGGATAAGATCGAAAAAACGGAAACCGTGAAAGCCAGTACGCGCGTGCTCGTCACCGCCGCGCCAAAGACGCTGGTCAACAAATACGTGGAGATTTTTCGCGGGGCAGGGCTCGAGCTCAAGTCATTGGAAAGCGAAGCGTTTGCAGAAATCCGATCGCTCATCGGCAAAGATCGTAGCACGATCATGGTTGTGGATATCGGGAGCTTGCGCACCAACATCCTGATCGTAGAAAAGGGGATTCCGTTTGTGACGCGCTCGATCGCGACAGGAGGAAATGCGATTACGCAAACCATCGCAAAAACGCTTGGCATCCCGTTGGAACAGGCGGAAACCATGAAGCGGGATATCAAGTCGATGCAGGCATTCGCCCCGGCAGGTGACCTGACGCCTATCTTAACGGTGCTCATCAAGCCGATTTTGGATGAAATTCGCTACTCGTTTAACCAGTATCAGTCGCAGCACGTGGATGGTCAGCCCAAGCGTATCGAGAAAATTATTTTAACGGGGGGATCTTCGTTGCTCCCGCGACTGGCTGAGTTTTTGACGCAGCAAATGAGTGTAAACACGTATCTGGGAAATCCGTGGGCGCGGGTGGTGTACCCAGCGGAGCTCCGTCCGGTGTTAGAGGAAATGGGGCCGCGTTTTTCGGTCACGATTGGCTGTGCCATGCGTGATATCGATTAGCTTTGCCCGCGTATGCCGACCCTTGATCTTCGTGTTTTGCTCGATGCCGCACAAGCGGAGGGATTGGTGTCTCCGCGCGCCGCGGTGCATGCGCATGCCTTGACGGAGCTTGGACTCCATCCCGAGCAAGCGTTGATCGGGACGCGTCTCGTCTCGCCGGATGAATACGCGGCACTGGCGTCTGGGCAATTTGGAGGATCGATCGAACGTCTGCCTCCGAAAGTCGTACCGCTTCAGGATGAAACCTTTCCAACGGGGTGGCTCGCATCACGGAACGCCTGTGTTCTTCGTCGCAGTCGTCATGGGCTGGTTTTAGCCTGCCCAGAGATGAGCGAGCGGGATCTGGAAGACGCACGGCGTCATGCGTTGGCCGAAGGAAAAGCGCTCGAAACCGTCCCTGTGCTTCTCTCAGAGACGCGTCGCACGGGCACAGCGGCGTCCCCAAAAGGCGGAGTGCGTCCGTTTTTGCGACGCGTGTTGGAGGTGGCGCATTTTGCGGATGCGAATGCCGTTCGTTTTGTCCCGCATCGTGAAGGGGTGCAGGTGATTTTTCATACTGAAGATGTTGCTCCTCCATCCTTCTTCGCCCCCCTTGGATGGATTTCCGCCTTGGCGCATGTGGCAACGCATGTTCCTGGATGGCGAGCGGAGCTTGCGCCGGGTTCATTTGGGCACAGCATCACGTTGCTTCCTGCAACCTCCGCGCACACGGTGCCGTCGCATGCTGAATCGTGGAACGCATTTGTGCGCGATCCGGAAGGGCTTTTTGTGGTCATCGCCGCCTCTCCGCGATTGCGACGAACGCTGGCTGGCGAGTTTCCCTTGGTGCAAGACGCAGAACGTGATCAGGGCGTACGGGCACTGGTGCTTTCAAATCCTTCGGCGGAAGAGGAAGAACGTGCGTTTCATCGCGCCTTAGCGGGTCATCCGACGGTGCTTGTGACCCCTGGGGTCACGGACGGATTTGAAGGACTGGATGGGTCGGCGGTGCCGATTCGTGTGTGCGAAGCGACCTCCACGCGTGACGGTGTCTCCTGGAAGGTACGTGCCTGCTCATAAATCTATGCGGATTGTCCATGCAGAACGTGATGCGATGTATGCCGGCATTTTGCGTCGACTCCTGCAAGAGCGTGGGCATTCAGCGGTCCATGTCACGCGTAGTGATCAATTGTTAGAAGTTGTTTCGCGGGAACGACCGGATGTTGTTGTGCTTGGACTTTGTCTTGATCCGGATGATGGATTTGAGGCGTTGCGTCTGTTGCGTGAGCATCCGGAGATCGGGGAGACGCCCGTTGTTGTGTTGACCGCGATGGGGTCGCGTGAAGACGTGCAACGGTGTTTGGCGTTGGGTGCCACCGGGTATCTTGTGAAGCAACATCACACACCAGAAGGATTGATCGCCCAGATTACCGCCTGCGCCGCTCTCCCGTCCTATGAATCTTATTGATCCCTCCGCCGGAACCGAAGTCGTGACAGTCTCCCGGGCACGCGTGCTTGCGCTCCTGTTTGGTGGGGTTGCGATTGTCGGCGCGCTCGTATTTGGGGTGTCGTCTTGGATGTCATTCCAATCCACCGGATTGCCGGAAAACGAGCCGGACATCGTGCGTGTCGAAAATGTGCGTACGTTGCGTCGGAATTTGGTGCGCGCAGGAGAAGACCGGCTTCAGTTTGTCGGGTGTCGTGCCGGTGATGCCGTTTCGTCGTGCCGGTTATGTCGGTCGAATCGGTGTCGTCCGGATGAAGATCTAACCGCGTATTATCTTCCTGCCGAGCTGTTTCAGGTGGATGCGGGCCGTGCGCCCTGCGCGGAAATGTCCTCATCGCCCTGCGCCATATCGTTACAAACAGAGGGCGATGTTCCGCTGTCGTTAGATGCCTTTGAGCTCCTGTTTTTTCTTCAATCCGGGACTGATGATGTCCCGCTCCCGGGCGTGCATCGGATGAATGGCTTTGGGCGTATCGAATGATTCTTTGCTATACTCGTTGCATATGCGTTGGAATCGTGGATTTACCGTGCTTGAGCTGATCATCGTACTGCTCGTCTTTGGATTGGTGGTGACGCTAGGGGTGGTCTCGTTGAATAGCGCACGACGTGCACAGCGAGACGCACTTCGATTGTCATCCGTCAGCGTGCTGCGTTCCGCGTTGAATGTGTATTGGCAACAACACGGCAGATTTCCAGAAAGCAATGGCGTGGATCTGGCGGCGCCAGGAACGAATACGGATGTGTTTACCGGGGAAGGGTTTGTGGCGCGTGAAGCGGCACGGGACCCTATCCATCTCCAACAGGTTCCGGTCGGTCCAACCGCAAACGAATATTTTTTCTACAAAGGGGGGTTGGATGGATATTCCATTCGGTTTCGTACAGAAAGCCGAACGTCGCTTGGCGAACCCAATGTGTATTACGCGCATAAAAACGGGATCGATCAGGTGGATGAAGAGAAATAACGCGTGTGTTTGAAACGACTTACTGGTTCCTGATCTTTGCGGCACTGCTTGGAGCAGTGTTTGGTTCGTTTGCGAATGTGTTGGTGATTCGGATGAAGCAGGAGCTGTCGATTGGGGGCAGATCCGCCTGTCCGTCGTGTGGTAAGACGCTGCGCCCACATCATCTCGTTCCGATTTTGTCATGGCTTGCACTGGGGGGAAAATGCGCCTATTGCCGAAAACCCATCCACATTCAATATCCGTTGGTGGAAGGGGCGATGATGCTTCTCTTTACGATTGCAGCGTATCGCTATCCAGGGGCGATCTACGGGATTTTGACGGTGCCCTTCATGATTGAGATCGCATTTGCGTTTGTTCTGGTGATTTTGGTGGCGTTCGATGTGCGCTGGCAGTTGGTCCCGGTCGAGTTCGCGACCGGCGCCGCAGTGGTGTTGGGGCTCATGAGTATCATCGGCGGGATGTCGTGGATTTCATTACTGATCGGTATTTTGGTTCCCATTGCGTTTTTTGGGATGCAAATTTTGCTTTCCCGAGGCAAATGGTTGGGGGGTGGCGATGTGTATGTTGGTGCGCTGCTGGGGGCGACACTTGGATGGCCGAAGGTTGGGGTTGCGCTGTATCTTGCGTATATCATCGGGGGTGTCGCGGTGGCGATGTTATTGATTCTTGGACGCGTAAAACGCTCGAGCCGTATCGCCTTTGTGCCGATGCTCGCCCTGGGTGGGTATCTTACCCTGTGGATTGGTGATCGGGCCGCGGCCTATGTGCAGGCCTTGATCTGGTAAGGTATCGTGGAGGGCATGACCAGATCGGAAGCCGCCGCGCGCATCGCGGCCTTGCGGACACAAATCGACGCTTACCGCTACGAATACCATGTTCTGGACCGCCTTTCGATTTCAGAGGCGGCGCTGGATGCGTTGAAACATGAGCTCTACAAATTGGAGCAGGCGTTTCCTGACCTGATTACGCCGGATTCACCGACGCAACGCGTGGGAGGGAAGGCGTTGGAAGGGTTCAAAAAAGTGGGGCACGTTGCGCCGATGCTTTCGATCGAAGACGTCTTTTCGCGTGAGGAGGCGGATGAATGGCTTGTGCGCATCCAAAAGTTGGCGCCTCAGGCGACGTTCGATTTTTTTGCAGAATTAAAAATGGATGGGCTCGCGGTTTCGCTCGTGTATGAGGATGGGTTATTTGTTCAAGCGGCGACGCGGGGGGACGGCCGTGTCGGAGAAGACGTGACACAGAATTTGCGCACGGTCGAAGCCATTCCATTGCGCCTGCGTACCCCAGAAAAGCGGGAAGCAGATGCGTTTTTGAAGCGGTTTCAGGGATCCGTGGATGAGCGGCGTGTGCGTGAGGTGTGTGCCTCGCATGCGGGTCGTATAGAAATTCGCGGAGAGGCGTACATGAGCAAGGGGCAATTAGACGCGTTAAATGCCCTGCTTGCAGCACGGGGAGAGGCGACGCTCGCGAACCCGCGCAACGCGGCGGCGGGGTCCATTCGTCAGTTGGATCCAGCCATTGTCGCAGAACGTAAGTTATCCTTTTTTGGCTATGCCATGGTGGGCGATTACGGAACCACGACGCATGAGCAAACGCATGCGCTGCTTGCATTGCTTGGTATCCCGCAAAATCCGTTTAATCGGTATTGTCGGACGCTCGAAGCGGTTCAGGCGATGCATGCAGAGGTGTACGCCGTCCGCGAGACATTGGATTACTGGTGCGATGGGATTGTGGTGAATGTGAACGCGGATGCGTTGCATCGATCGCTTGGGGTTGTGGGTAAAACGCCGCGTGCCATGATCGCGTGGAAGTTTCCGGCAGAACAGGGGACCACGGTTGTGCGGGACATTGTGGTGAATGTCGGGCGGACGGGGACGCTGACGCCAGTTGCGGTCATGGAGCCCGTGGTGCTCATGGGAACGACGGTGACGCACGCGTCGCTTCACAACCAAGATGAGATTGATCGACTTGGGCTTTTGATCGGTGACACGGTGATTGTGCAAAAAGCCGGCGACGTGATCCCGAAAGTGGTGGAGGTTCTTCCGAAATTCCGTACCGGTCAGGAGCGCGCATTCGTGATGCCGTCACAGTGCCCCATGTGTGGATCCCCGGTTACACGCAAGGAAGGCGAGGTCGCGACGTATTGCACCAACCGTGGATGTTTCGCCCAGCAGCTCGCGCGTCTGCTTCATCTTGCCGCGGCGTTTGATATGCGCGGGATCGGGGACAAGATCGCCGAGCAGTTGATTCAAACGGGTTTGGTCCATGAGCCGGCGGATTTGTTTGATCTCACCCCGGGAGATTTTTTGACGCTTGAAGGATTTGCGGATGTTTCCTCCAAAAAATTGTACGAAGAGATTCAGGCGCATCGGACGGTTCCGTTCGATCGGTTGCTGCTTGCGCTCGGGATTCGCCACGTGGGGAGCGAAACGGCACGGGACGTGGCACAGGCCTGTGTCACGCCTGACCGGTTCCGTACCGTGACCAAAGACGCCTTGCTGCAGATCCCTGGGATCGGGGAGGTGGTCGCGGATTCGTTGATGGCCTGGCAACAGGATGCACGCGAACAACACGCTTTTCAGCAGTTATTGGAACGCGTAACGGTTGTGCCATCGGTCGCGCCACTCGTGAACGGTCCGCTATCTGGAACGACGTGGGTGATTACCGGGACGCTTCAGTCGTGTTCGCGGGACGAGGCAAAAGACAAGATTCGTGCGTTGGGAGGGGCGATTGCGGAATCCGTGTCCAAGAAAACCTCGTTTGTCGTGGCAGGCGAACAACCGGGCTCGAAACTGGAAAAAGCGCAGGCCTTGGGCGTCCCGGTTTTGGATGAAGCGGCGTTTTTGGCCCGGATCGGGGAGGGGTAACCCGTCCCTTGTCCCTCACGCCCTTCCACGATACCCTCTGGGACGTATGAATTTGTCTCGTGAAGAAGTGCAGCGCTTGGCGCAGCTCACGCGCATCGCGCTCTCGCCAGAAGAAGAAACGCGGATGCAGGCCGAATTGGGCCGTGTCTTGGAATATGTCGAACGGTTGCAGCGCGTCGACACGACCGATGTGCCAGAAACGGAAATCCCGGCACGCGCCGATGGGTTTCGCGAAGATGTGCTTCGTGGCGCGGATGCGGCTTCCCGCGAGGTGATTCTGACGGATTTTCCGGATCGCACCGGAGACCTGCTCAAGGTCCCGGCCGTGTTTGATAAACCAAAAGGCTAATGTATGGACCTGACGAATCACACAATCGCATCGGCGGCGCGCGCACTGGCGGCAGGGGAAACCACTTCTGTCGCGTTGACGGATGCGTATTTGAAACAGATCGCAGGACGCGACGTAGCGCTTCATGCCTTTGTGGGCGTGTTTGAGACGCATGCGCGTGAGCAAGCGGCGGCATCCGATGCACGTCGTGCGGCGGGCACGCTGCTTGGGCCGTTGGATGGCGTCCCGATTGCGATCAAAGACAACCTGTTGGTTGCAGGAGAAGAGGTCACCGCCGGATCAAAGATCTTGAAGGGGTATCTCGCACCGGAAGATGCGACCGTGATTCGGAAATTGCGCGATGCGGGGATGGTGTTGCTTGGGCGTACCAACATGGATGAATTCGCCATGGGTTCGTCGACGGAGCATAGCGCCTACGGGCCCACCAAACATCCACGCGATCTTGATCGAGTGCCGGGTGGATCAAGCGGCGGGAGTGCATGTGCTGTTGCGGCGGATCTGTGTCCGGCCGCGCTTGGAAGCGATACGGGCGGGTCGATTCGCCAGCCCGCGGCGTTTTGCGGCATCGTCGGATTCAAGCCGAGTTATGGCCGTGTCTCTCGTTCGGGGTTGATCGCCATGGCCTCGTCTTTGGATCAGATCGGTCCAATGACCAAAACGGTTGAAGATACGGCGTTGCTTGCCTCGGTCATTGCGGGAAAAGATGATCGCGATCAAACCACGGTCGATGGACCGGCGATGATGTTTACGCCGACAAAGGATCTGACTGGCGTGCGTATCGGTCTTCCGCGTGAGGCGTGGGGGGCGGGGATGACAGATGGCGTGCGCGCCCGTGTGTTGGAGGCGGTGGAAGCGATGAAGGCGCTGGGTGCCCAGATCGTCGAGGTGGATTTGCCGTATGTAAACGAAGCGCTCGCCGTGTATTACGTCCTCATGCCATGCGAGGTCTCTGCGAATTTGTCGCGGTTTGATGGGATGCGGTACGGCGCGCGGGTGTTGGGATCGGATTTGGCTTCGACCTATGCGGCATCGCGTGGCGCCGGACTTGGGCTTGAGACGCGCCGTCGGGTATTACTTGGAGCGTATGCGCTCTCCAAGGGGTATTACGATGCGTATTACCGCCAGGCGCGAAAGGTCAGGACGCTCATTCGTCGGGCGTACGCAGAGGTGTTTTCTCAGGTGGATGTGTTGCTGACACCGACCGCGCCTTCGACGGCGTTCAAGATTGGAGAAAAAACACAGGATCCGTTGGCGATGTATTTGGAGGATGTGTTTACCGTCGGGGTAAACGTGGCGGGATTGCCGGCGATTTCGGTTCCATGTGGTGATGTGGAAGGCTTGCCGGTCGGGATGCAGTTGATTGGAAAGGCGATGGATGATGCGCGTGTGTTGCAAATTGCCGGGGCGTACGAGGCACGGTAAGATACCTGCATGTTTCAGTTGATCGTGGATGCAGGCGTGGATCAGGGAATGGTCCGCGAAACAGTTGCGTTTCCGACGATCGGGGCATTTTTTGTCGTGGCTGCGTTACTGGTCGTGGTTTTTGTCGCGATGGTGGGGAAGCGCCTTCGGAAGCCGGAAATGCGTGGCGGAATGACCCCCGAGCGCGTCCGTTCGCTTTGGGGTGAGATCGAAGCGACGGGAAAGCAGGGGACGATGGGGGCAAAGTTGGCTATTTTGGAAGCGGATAAGTTGCTGGATTCTGTCCTTAAATCGCTTGGATTTCCTGGCGAGACCATGGGGGAGCGCCTCAAGACTGCGCAATACAAGCATCCCGCCTTGCAGCAGGTGTGGCCGGCGCACAAGCTGCGCAACCAACTTGCGCATGACGTGGCGTTTGAACTCACCCCGCGGTCAGCGTCACAGGCGTTACACGATTTTCGCGCCGCCTTACGTACCTTACGCGTCCTTTAATAAGACTATGCGTCTCACCAAAGATCGTGCGTTGCTGCTTGTGTTAACGGCCGAGCTTGGCTACGTGGCATTTTGGGGGATCGTTCACGCGCTGACGATTTTGCTTACACGCGGGTTTGAGCCGATGACGACGTTTCAATACGGCGTGTACTACGGCGCCGACGGAGGCGCGCTCCTGTTCGCATTTTTGCTGGCACCGCTTGGGGCGTATCTTGTTCCTTGGGTGTATCTGCGTCTTCCGTGGGGGACGCGGGTCGGAGCGTATGACCAGGTTCTCCCATCGCTGTTTACGATTGCGTCGCTTGTGGGGGCGCCCATCTCTCCCACAACGCTGTATCTCGTTTTTGGATGTTCGTTGATCGTGTGGCCGGCGCAGGTCCTGTGGTTTGTGTCTCGACGTGCATGATTCCCTATTTTGGCGTCACTTCTGTCCCGATTCTTGGAATCCCGTTTCAAACATGGGGGACGTTTGTTGCAGCCGGATTTTTATTGGGGACCTGGATCGCGACGCAGCGTGCGGTGAAGTACGGCCTGGATCCAAAGAAGATCACCGACCTCGCCTTTTGGATTTTTCTTGCGGCATTTTTGGGCGCGCGGATCTTCCATGTGCTGTTCTATGACCCGGCGCATTACCTGGCCCATCCTTGGGAGGCGCTTGATCCGCGTAAACCGGGGTTTGCGATGTTTGGCGGGTTTTTGGGGGCGGGTGCGGCGTTTTGGTGGTATGTCCGCAAACACGCGCTGGATGTGCTTGCCTATGCAGACACGTTGATTTGGGGGTTGCCATGGGGATGTGGTGTCGGACGTATCGGGTGTTTTTTGATCCATGATCATCCAGGAACGCTTACGTCGTTTTGGTTGGGTGTTCGTTATCCTGATGGCGAGGTCCGTCATGATTTAGGACTCTATCTTTCGATCATTGGGTTTCTTACGGGGATTGCGTTTTTGGTATTGAATCGCCGTCCTCGGGCAAAGGGGTACTGGTTTGGCGTGTACATGTTGATCGAAGGAACGACGCGTTTTAGCTTGGATTTCTTGCGTGTGGTGGATGTTCGCTATGCGGGGCTTACCCCCACACAGTGGCTTTCGATCCCACTCTTCCTCGCCGGGGTTCTCCTCATTCGTCGGGGTTTTGTGCTACACTCTCGCTGAACACTGCTATGTCTCGCATGTCACGTACGCCTTCGGATGCGTTGCCAGCCCCACGTTGGTATGGGCTGTATCACACGGTGCTGTGCACGCTCGTCGCGCTTCTGTCCGTGTTATTGCTTGGATCGCTTCGCGACCTCCAAGACCTTCGCGCAGAACGGTTGCATTTGATCCAAGAAGTGCGTGCCATGTCGCAATCGCACCTCGTGAACCGCTAGTCGACTATGGTGGACGTGTTGATCGTGGGCGGCGGTCCGGCCGCGCTGGCTGCGGCCGTGTATCTCGCTCGACAGCGCGTCCGATTGACCATGGTCGCTGAGATCATTGGCGGACAAACGCTTTGGTCTGCGGATGTGGAGAACTATTTAGGATTTCATCTCTTAGATGGGATTTCGTTGGTGAAGAAGTTTCAAGAACATTTGGCGGACTATCGCGACGCGATGGATCTTCGTGAAGGCCTTCGTGTCACGATGCTGGAAAAACTGGAGCGTGGGTATCGCGCGCAGTTGTCGGATGGAAGTGTGGTAGAGGCGCGCTTGGTGTTGGTGGCTTCTGGTGCAACCCATCGCACGTTGAACGTCCCTGGAGAAAAAACGTTTTATGGAAAAGGGGTGACGTACTGCGCAACCTGTGATGCGCCGCTGTTTAAGGATCAGCGCGTAGTCGTGATCGGCGGGGGGAATTCGGCGATGGATGGAGCGCTATTTGCCGCCACTTATGCACGCGAGGTGTTGCTTGTGACCGTTAATAAAGACCTGCGTGGCGATGCGGTCATGTTAAAAAAAGTGCTGACCCATCCTCGAATTCGCGTCCATGCAGAAACGCGCACCACCGGCATTTTGGGGGAAACCATGGTCACGGGGATTCAGCTGCAGCATGCGGGCGTCGAACGGATCGAGCCGTGCACCGGGGTATTTATTGAGATCGGACTTGTCCCGGCGGCGGCATATATTTCTTTTGTCGCCAAAGATAAATGGGGGCAGATTATTGTGGATAAGTATAATGCCACCAACGTGGAGGGGGTGTGGGCCGCGGGAGATGTGACCGATGTGGCGGAGAAGCAAATCGCCATTGCCGTGGGGGAGGGGAGCAAGGCGGCGCTTTCCATCATCAAGTATTTACAGACGCACGAGTAAGCGGCGTGCGCGTTTCTTCACGTCCGCCATCCAACCGGCTAGGATGGGTGGGTATGCAAGAATCTACGCAAAATGGCAAATTGATCGCCGGCATCGTTGCGGTGACCGGGCTCCTGTTTGTGGGGTTTATTTACGCAGTTCTAAAGGCGCCGGCCGATCCAGGACCGGTTGGTCCGGGTGGGGTAGAAGAGGGGCTTGTGTTTACGGATGAAGGACATCCGTTTCAGGGGCCAGAGAAAGACGCCAAGGTGACGGTCCAAATCTACGGCGATTTTCAGTGCCCGGCTTGCCGTGCAGCAGAGGCGTTTGTGAAGCCGACCATCGAACGGTTCCGCGATTTGGGAGTGAAGTTTGTGTGGAAGGATTTTCCGCTGCCAATGCACCGCAATGCACGTTCTTCTGCGCTTGCCGCACGCTGCGCGCATGAACAGGGATGGTTTTGGACCTATCACGACACGTTGTACGCTCAGCAATCCTCTTGGGAGAATGCGCGTGATCCGCAACCGGTGTACGAACGGATCGCGCAGTCGTTGGCAGAGAAGGGGCCGTACAATCATGACAAATGGAAGGAGTGCATGTCGCAAGAACGCTATGCGAATGCCATCCAAGAAGACGTGAACGAGGCGATGAAGAACCGCGTGAATGCGACGCCAACGTTTTTTGTGGGGAACCGTCGCATCTATCCGCGGAATGCGCAGGAATTTGCCGCCGCGATCGAAGCCGCGTTGCCTCCTGTCGCGCCTCTCACCACTTCGACGCAGCCATAATCCTTGACACGCTGTCGACGATCGCGGGGGGTGCCCGTATACTTGTACATGCCTAAAAAAGGTCATTGTACCATAACTGTTCAACAGTATTCTATGGAGCAACCTCAAGGATTCTGGAGCGGGAGTCCGAAAACCATGTTTTACATGGGTCTCTTTCTCGGCCTCGCCATCTCGTCCATTGTCGCGCTTGGGTCGGTCGTAAGTCTTGTTTGGAGCGGAAAGTCGTTGGCTGCCGGTGGCACCAACGTCGTTGCTACAAACCCGACGCCGTCCCCATCGCCCTCTCCGTCCCCAACGCCAACGCCCGCGGGTCCGGTCAAGCCGGTCTCTGACAAAGATCACATTCTTGGCAACAAGAACGCGAAGGTGACGCTCATCGAATACTCGGATTTCGAATGTCCGTTCTGCAGCCGTCATCTTCCGGCGATCAAGCAGGCGCTGAAGGATTTCCCGAACGATGTGCGCTTGGTCTATCGTCACTTCCCGTTATCGTTCCACCCGCAGGCCACGCCGGCCGCTGTCGCATCAGAATGCGCGGCGAAGCTTGGTGGCAACGACAAGTTCTGGACGATGCACGACAAGTTGTTTGAAAACCAGACCACGCTTGGCCGCGATCTCTACGTCCGTTTGGCGAAAGAGATGGGGCTCAAGGAAGCGGATTTCACCAAGTGTCTGGACTCGGATCAGGACGTGAAGACGCGCGTCTCGACGGACATGATGGAAGGAGAATCCGCCGGGGTGGAAGGGACGCCAGCCACCTTCGTGAACGGCAAGCTTGTGTCCGGTGCCGTGCCCTACGAAATGTTGAAGCAGGAAATCGTAGCCGCGGGAGCCTCGAAATAAGCTCACAAAAAACACGCCCGAGGGCGTGTTTTTTGTTTGCGCATTATTTGAGGAAGGGGATGAGGGAAACACTGATGCCGACGTAGGTCGCAAGGCTTAAGAGATCTGACATGACCGTCGCGAAGGGGCCACCCGCAACGCCGGGATCGACCTTGAGTTTGCGCAACAGGCAGGTGAGCATAAGCGCCGTGGTCATCCCGACCAACATGGTTGCAGCAAAGGCGAGACCAATGATAATGCTGATGATGTGTTGCTGCCACAGGACAAGCGTCACCATGGCGCTGATCGCGGCGAATAAGATGGAGAGGTAGATCCCGATTTTGAATTCACGCCACACAAACCAGCGGAGGTTGAGTTTTGGTTCGAGCGCGAGCGCGCGGACGAACAGCGTCTGCGTTTGCATCCCAAGCGCGTTTGAGATGTACAAAATGGCCGGGACAAACGCCGCAAGCAGGAACTCGGTCTGTAGTGCCGCGCTATACCGTTCCATGAGACCAGCCCCCAATAACCCACCGGCCAGTCCAACCAAAAGCCATGGTGCACGCTTTTCGATGTGTTGAAACGCAGTTGCTTTAAGCAGCGCGTGTGCCGGATCGCGGAAGCGCATCCCCGCCGAATGAAGCGCCTGTTCCAGCTGGCGGGTGTGCAAATCGTGGAGGATTTGATCCGGGGTCAACACGCCAAGAAATCGATCAAACGTATCGACGACCGGGATAGCTTTGAGTCCGTATTTGAGCGCAAGTCGTGCGCCGTTGATGCGATCCGTTCCTGGTCCGATCGTGATGAGGCGCTTTTCCATCCGCCCGCGGACTTCGACGGCTTTTGGCGAGCGCAGCAATTCCTTCATCGAGATCACGCCCTTCAATTGTTGGCGTGGATTAAGGATGTAGACGTAGTGGAGCGTTTCGAACACGTCGGCGTGCGTTTGAATGCGCGTCAAAATCTTCCCGACGGTGTCCGTTGGGAGGGCGGTCGGGACGGCATTCGTGAGCGATGCCGCTGCCCGATGGTGCGCAATCCGAGTTTCCTCCATTCAACGCGAGTATACCACACAATGCACATCACATGTGGATCAAAAAATCCCCTCGCGCGCGTGACGAGAGGGGAAGGCGTTAGAGCGTTGTCCGCGTCACCTGCCAGCGCATCGGTTTGCCGGCAAAGAACCAGTGCGGATCCTCTTTCTGAGAGATCGTGGGTGGTTCTTGCGCGGTCAGATCGCAGGTTGCGGTCAGCTTGAACGCAGGTGTTTCATCCAGGTTGTAGAAGGTGCAGGCGTTCATCCGCGTGAAACGCCGAAACGCATCCGGTTTTCCTGCATGGAAGAAGAGATCCACGAGGAGCATGGGCGCAACCGGCGCGGTATACACGCCAGGCGGCGCCTCTGCCGAGCGCTTGGCCGCGTTCAGGTGCGGCGCACTGTCGCTGCCGTAGAAGAACTTTGGCGAAGCTTCGAGCGCGGCCTCGCGGAGGGCGATCAGGTCGTCCGGCGTTTTGGGGATCGGTTTGCAGAAGTGATGAGGATGCAGTCGCGCCCCCATCACATCGGCGAAGGTCAGGAACAGGTGATGCGCCGTGATGGTCGCCCCCACGTGTTTCGGCCACCCCTTGATGGCCTCGATCATGGCTCGCGACGTGACGTGTTCCACGACGATGCGCAGGCGCGGGAACGTCTGGACCAGCCAGTTGATCGTCGGGATGAACGCCGCTTCTGCCCGGAGCGGATCTTCGCCCGGCACCTCCGCATGCAGGCAAAGCGGAACTTCCAGCGCCTCCATGGCAGACAGCGTCGGACGCATGTCTTGCAGATCACGGACGTCGGATTTTCCATGCGTCACGTTTGGCGGGTAGTACTTCACCGCGAGAACGGGGGAATCGTCCGCCGCCGCCTCTTTGATGACCTGCGGCGTCGTGTCGGCACAGAGCTGAAGAGCGAACCACGGACGAAAGGTCGCGTCCATCGCCTCCGATGCCGCACGAATAACGCCTTTGATATCCAGCTCATACCGCTTGGCGTCATCGACGGTGCGAACGGGGGGCGCGATGTTGGGCATGACGAGCGCCATGTCCGAATACCGTGCCGTTTCCGGTGCCACCGTCCGAAGCAGCGGCCCTGTGCGAAGATGTACGTGCGCATCCACCAGCGGATCGCAGGTAATCGTGATCGTGTTCATGCTGCCACCTCACCCACTTTTTCTGCCAGCGCGAATTGCGCCAGGGCATGTTGCACCAGTCGTCGCACGCGCCACGGACGGACGATCGCGACCGTCCCGAGCTGAACTGCGTCCGCACCGGCGACGATCAGATCGTCGATATCCCGTTCCTGCAGAATCCCGCCACACGCGATGATCGGCTTCTTGAATCCCGCCACACGCGCATTCCGAATCCATCCTTCGACGATGGGTTTGAGTGGGGCGCCCGAGAGTCCGCCGCCACCCAGATGGGCAAGCGGGGAGACTTCCGTACCGAACAGGCGTTTCCAGGGGATCGCATCCGGCATTTCGCCCCAGGGAATGGTGTTTCCCATGCAGAGCGCATCCAGCGCCGGATGCTTGGCCAGCACGCACGCCTGCTCGACCGGAAACAGGGGACTCAGCTTCACGACGACCGGGATCTTGAGCGTACGGAGTTGATCCAGCGTTTCCTGGATTTCGGCGCACAGCTCTTTGTGCTTCACGCCGACGTTCGGGCACGAGAAGTTGATCTCGAGCCCAACCTTCGCGGCATAGAGCGGCAGAAACGTGCCCAGCAGCGAGCGAAAGACGGTGAGTTCCGTGAGCCGTTCGGTCGCCGTCTGTTTGATGGACATGAACGACACGAAAAACGGGTTCGGCCAGCGCAAAAGCGCCTGCTGCGAGAGCACGGATTGCGCCCCCGGTCCGGACAGCCCGACCGCATTCAGCACGATCCCCTTCCAGGGATGCACGCGGATGCAATCCGGCTTGAACTGCGCCGGCGTTCGGTGATCGTCTTTCAGGGGCATGTTGCCCGGCCTCGCCTCCAGCGTCGTCGTTTTTGCTACAAACGTGGCATTCTCGAAGTTGAGCCCTGGAACCAGGGCATGAAAGGGGTATCCGGCTCCGTCGAAGTTGCGTGCGCCTGCGGCGTTTGCAACGCGTTGGAACGGCACCCCGCGCAATGTGAGTGTCACCTTACCACCTCCTGTGTCAAAGAACCGCCGGGATTGTAGGAAACGCGTGGTAAAAAAGAAACCCCCGACGCGGTCTTGCCCTTCTTTCTCGGATTCAGTATGCTTTGCCCGGTTTCGTTCAAGTATTCTCCCGCGGGGTCCCCGTTGCTGAGGTCCGCCGAAGCAATGGGGTACGCGCAGGCCGCGACCGTAGCGAAGTCAGGCGTCCGACGCCTGCGCAGCGGAGTGTCGCAAGGCCGAGCATGGAGAGGTCGCATAGTGGTCTAGTGCACTTGCTTGGAAAGCAAGCATACCGCAAGGTATCGAGGGTTCGAATCCCTCCCTCTCCGCCATAAAATAAGACCCGCTATAATGCGGGTCTTATTTTATGCGAGTGGTAATGGATTCGAAGGGGATCCGAACGAGTGCCGGCGACACTCGTGAGGAACCCGGGCTGCGAAGGAGGCGCGAGGTTGATTGGTTGTGACGGTAACGTCGCGTTGACCACCTATTGCCCAAACTTTCAAGGTTTGTGACGCGTCCAAGGAGTTGATCGTATCGCGTAGCAATTCTGGAGCGAGATGCGATGTGAACGTATGACGAAGCGTGTGCCATCGATTGGACTGATATTAGCGCGTTTACAGGTTCGCTGAAGGAAACAGAGCGACGGCCAGTAAATGAGTCGTTTGCCAGCGCGGTGGAAGATAAGCTTGGACTCGTTGTTCAGAGATTTGAGCTTATTGATGACTTCATTCGTGAGGGGCACTTATCGAATACGTCTATTCTTCGGAGTACCAATGTGTCCGCCGACATTTGCGCGGTGGACTGTGACTGTACGCTGGCGAAAATCCACGTCCTGCTATTCAAGCGCGGAATGGTATTGAGCACGCCCCACTCAACGGCGGCTGTGAGACTACGTCAAACATCGTCTGCAGTTTGGTGTACGTATGCGTTTCGTTCGCCATGTCACGCACGACATCCAAAGCTCTCCTAGAGAAGCGGGAGATATCCACAAGGATGTCTGGCGAACATAAAACAACTCAAAAATCGTGCGCTGATGCTTGACGAAAACGATTGACCCTTAGATGTTGCCAACGTAAACTACTGTCAAACGTTTATGAAGCTCCATTTTGAAGCCAATCTCGGATACCAGCTTGATGCGGTGAATTCCATCGTTCGATTATTTGAAGGCGCGTGACAACGTGTTCGCCGAAGTCCATGCCAATGTTCTCTCACTCTCACCTGAACGAATCTTACAGAACCGAGACGTGATCCTCGCTGAACACAAAATCTCGGACAAAGATGCACACAAAACAGAGGAGATGGATTTTTCCATAGAGATGGAAACGGGAACGGGAAAAACCTACGTATACCTTCGAACGATTTTTGATTTGCATCGCGCTTACGGTCTTTCGAAGTTCATTATCGTTGTCCCAAGCATTCCGGTTCGTGAAGGTGTGCTCAAAACACTCGAGATGACACGGACGCACTTCAAGGAAATGTATTCGATCCCATTTGAATATTTTGGGTACGACAGTAAGAAGTTGGCGCAGGTAAAAGCGTTTTGCGAAGCGAACACGCTCCAGATCATGGTAATGAATATTCAATCATTCAATGCGGAAGATAGAATTATTTCCCAGGAGCGCGATAGCACGCATGGAGTCCGGATGATTGATCTCATCAAACAGACGTTCCCGATTATTGTGATGGATGAGCCGCAGGTCGGCATGGGAACGAAAAAATCAGAGCAGGGGTTAAGCTCGCTTAATCCGCTATTCAAGCTTCGTTACTCTGCTACGCATACGGAGCCAAAGAATGTGGTTTACCGACTCACGCCGTTTGACGCGTATGAGAAGTCGTTAGTGAAGCGCGTCGAGGTATTATCCACGACCGTAGATAATACGACCGATGATATCGTGGTGGACGATATCATATTCCCGGGAGGGAATGGACAGCCGTACACCTGGCTGATCGTGAATAAGAAAAATGCAGACGGCACTTTCATGACGCATCGATTGAAATGTGGAAGTCCATTGAAGCCTGGGAAAGTCGAGGTATGCGATGATTTATCCGTTGAAACTGGCAATCCAGCGTATCGAGGTCTGATTATCGAACGTATTTGGCGCGACATGGAGGATGGGCAAGATAAAATTAAATTCACCAACGGAAGCGTGCTCGTTAAGGGCGCTGGCAGCCGCGATAATGAGGACTTATTCCGTGAACAGATTCGCCACACCATCAAAAAGCACTTTGAGAAAAAGGATATTCGCGTGCCACTAGGCATCAAAGTTCTTTCGTTGTTTTTTATTGACCGCGTCTCAAATTATGTAAACGAAGATGGAAAAATTCGTCGGTTGTTCATTGAAATGTATCGTGAGGAATATCAAAAACGATACAAGGATGAACCAAAAAATATCGAAGCCATCCATAACGGATATTTTGCTCAGACAGGTAAGGGTGAGTGGACGGATAACGAGGCTTCCATGAGTAAAAATAGCGAGGCGTATCAGCTCATCTTGAAAGACAAAGAACGGCTGTTGGATTTGGAAAATCCCTTAGAATTCATCTTCTCACACTCCGCGCTTGGCGTAGGTTGGGACAATCCGAATATTTTCAATATTTGTACGTTAAACGAAACAAAAAGTTCCGTAAAAAAACGGCAAGAGCTTGGGCGCGGTCTTCGTATCTGCGTGGATCGAAATGGAGATCGCTTTCGAGATGCGGCTGATGTACACGAAGGCCAAGAGGTAAACTTGCTCACCGTTATCGCAAACCAGAGTTACCACGCATTCGCGGAACAGTATCAGCAAGAGTTGTCCGAGGAATACGGAACCGAGGCGCAAGCGCCGAAAGTCCGTGACGCGAAAGCTCAATCAAAGAAGTTGCGTTTGAACAAGGCGAAATTTGAAAGCAAAGACTTCTCTGAATTGTGGAAGCGCATTGCTCTCAAAACTTCATGGTCAGCCGTCTTTAATGAAGAATCTATTATCAAGCGTTGTGCGGAAGAAGTCGGAACGATTCGTGTACCAGCCCCGTCAATCAACGTTGAATTGAATCGCATCACAACCCTTGGTCGTGAATATGCGCCAAAACTTTGGAATGAATATGTGGGAGCGGCGGATCCGCGTTCGGCGAATGGTGTTAAGGCATCAATTGATCCGGTGAATGAGATTTCCGATCAAACCGGGCTCGCTTTTGATACGGTTCGCCAAATTTTATCTAAGGCTGGAAATCCGCAACACGTCACCAAGAATCCGATTGTCTTTATGACGGAAGCCACCGAACGAATGAAGCGTATTATTGATCGCGAGCTTGTTACGGTTGTTCGTTATGAACAGACCGGTGAAAGCTTTGCGCCCGGTTTATTCAAAGAGCTTGATGATACGCTCGGCGATATTGTCGCGACTCCGAACAAAGGACTATATGACGCGGAGAAAATTGATAGTGACGTAGAGCGTCGATTTGGTGCGGAGTTGGATAACGATCATCGCATCCGACTCTTTTTCAAGCTTCCGAAATGGTATTCCGTTCCAACGCCTATCGGTGAATATCAACCGGATTGGGCGATTGTGGTTGAAAAGCGTTCATTAGATGGAGATGGTGCAGAAGTCACGTATCAATTTGTCGTGGAAACCAAAGGAACGAAACGGAAAGAAGATTTGGCGCCGGACGAACGCATGAAAATTGATTGCGCCGTTAAGCACTTCGAAGCGGTCGGTTTGAAAGAATATTTAGCCCCGATCGATTCGTTTGAGACGTTCAAGGAAAAGGCGAACGAGTCGACGGAAACGAAAATCTTTTAATCTCATTTATGGATACCTCCATCATCCCCACATCCCTGCATAAGGACTTCGAATTCATCAAAAAGATGGATGAACACGGCTACGAGTATTGGGAGGCGCGTGAGTTAATGCCTCTTCTTGGGTATTCCCGTTGGGAAGACTTCCATAATGCCGTTAAGCGCGCTCAAGCCACCTGTGTAAGCACGAAGCAGGCGGTTCAGGACCATTTTCGGGACGCCCCGAAATTGGTCGAAATAGGCTCAAAAACGGCAAGAAAAGTCGTTAATTACCATCTTTCCCGCTTTGCTTGTTATTTGATCGCCCAGAATGGCGATCCTCGGAAGCCGGAGATTGCCTTCGCGCAAGCCTATTTTGCCGTTCAGACGCGCAAACAGGAGCTTTACGAGACATTGGACGACGATGGGAAGCGCCTGTTTACACGCCAGCAGGTCATTTCGCATAACAAGCAACTATTCGATACGGCAAAGAAGGCGGGCGTTGATAATTTTGGAAAGTTCAACAACGCTGGTTATCTCGGTTTGTATGGATTGACCGCCGAAGATATCAAACAAAAGAAAGGCATCGGCCACGACGACATTTTGGATCGTGCAGGTTCCACGGAGCTGGCCGCGAATTTGTTCCGTATCACGCAAACGGATGCCAAGCTCAAAATGAATGGCGTGACGGGCGAAGATGCGGCAAGTGCTACGCATTACGACGTTGGCAGCAAAGTCCGTAAAACCATCGAACAAATCGGCGGCACGATGCCGGAAGAATTGCCGGCCGAGGAACACATTAAAGATTTAGTACGTCGCAAGATCGGCGTCCTGCCGCGCAAGTCGGAGCCAAAGCGGATTTCTGGAAAGAAGAAGTCGTCAAAATAACTATACATATGACTAAAAAGAACGAAGGAATTTCTCTGAACCAGATCCCTGCTACGAGCAAGGATGTTCGCAAAGAGATGATCGAGAAAATGCGCGAGATTTATCCTGCGCTTTTCGGCGAAGGAAATACATTGAATGCTAAAGAGCTACAGGCTCTCGTCGATGACTACTCGAAACCAGAGGTGGAGCGTTATGCGTTTCCTTGGACTGGCAAAACAGCTTCCAAGCGCTTTGCGTTCACGCCAAGTAAAGCGCGCCTCGTTCCGGACAAAGAACGGAGCGTAGATTTTGATACGACGCAGAATCTCATCATTGAAGGCGAGAATTTGGAAGTGCTGAAGCTGCTCCAATCCTCGTACTTCAAAAAGGTGAAAATGATTTACATCGATCCGCCGTACAACACAGGTCATGATTTTGTCTATCCGGATGATTATTCAGAATCAAAACAGGCGTATTGGGAAAAAGGCGGTGTGATGCAGGAGGGGGTGCGCGTTGATACGAATACCGAATCAAGCGGCCGCTATCATTCGAATTGGCTTTCGATGATGCAAAGCCGGTTGTTATTGGCGAGAAATTTACTGCGAGACGATGGTGTTATTTTTGTGAGCATCGATGACCACGAAGTTCACAATTTGCGGAAGCTGGCTGACGAAATTTTTGGAGAAGAGAACCTTATTGCGCAATTAGTATGGAGCGGAGGAAGAAAAAACGACTCCCGATTCATTTCTATATCGCATGAATATCTAGTCTGCTATGTAAAGAATTCGATTGAACTCATTGAAAATGATATTACATGGAGACATCGAAAGAAGGGGCTGGAAGCGATCTATTCGGCATATGAGAAATTAAAAAAGAAATTCAAGAACGACTTTAAATCAATTGAGCTAGGTTTATCTAATTGGTATGCGGGTTTAGACAATACAGATCCTGCAAAAAACCATAGCCACTATAGCCATGTGGATGAAAAAGGCATCTACTTTGCGGCAGATATTTCATGGCCCGGCGGTGGAGGTCCAACATATGAAGTACTCCACCCGGTTACAAAAAAACCATGCAAGGTGCCTTCCCGTGGCTGGATGTTTGGTTCACCCGACAAAATGCTCGAAGCAATCGTTGATAATAGAGTGCATTTCGGACCGGATGAGACATCGGTGCCCTGTATCAAAACTTACTTGAAGGATAGAGAAACGCAGGTTCCTTACAGTGTCTTTTATCAGGATGGTCGCGCAGCCACCAAACGTCTTCGCGAGCTTATGGGCGGCGATTATTTTGAGCATCCAAAAGATGAGTTAGTATTAAAGGATGTTGTGGAGTTTTGTACTAAAAGTGATGATTTGATTTTAGATTTTTTTGCGGGATCAGGAACCATTGGGCATTCAATTATGGAACTGAACAAAGAAGACAATGGCAACCGTAAATTTATTCTAGTTCAACTCCCTGAAGCCACAGATGAGAAAAGCGAAGCGTTCAAAGCGGGCTATAAGACAATTTCTCAAATCACCATCGAACGCGTAAAGCGAGCCGGTGCCAAGATTAAAGAAGAAAAACCCGAAGTGGATACCGGATTTAAAACACTTCGTCTTGCAAAATCTTTATTCCCTCAAAACATGTTTGAGGTTGATTCGGAAATGACGGAGGAAGAAAAGTTAAAAGCTTGGGAAGCGTACTTGGAAAAATCCAAGCAAGCGCATCTTTTCGACTTCAAACCAGATGAACTGCTGGTTGAGATTGCTTTGAAGGATGGATTTGATTTGAATTTCACTGCCAAGCCGATGAAGGAATTCAAGAAGAATAAAGTCCTGGATGTTTCAGATGGTGAAAAAACAGCGCTAGTTTGTCTGGATGAAAGTATTCACGACGAGACGATAAAAGCGCTCGAAACATTCAAAGAGCGGCGATTCATTTGTCTTGAGCGATCCGTTAATTCCACGCGCAA
Organism: Patescibacteria group bacterium; assembly: GCA_022843095.1. Lineage (GTDB taxonomy): Bacteria > Patescibacteriota > Patescibacteriia > 2-12-FULL-60-25 > 2-12-FULL-60-25 > JALHOH01. The sequence continues at coordinate 258,244 of JALHOH010000002.1, read as the reverse complement.
GTGGAACCTCAAGCGTATATTCGGCGATAATTTGTGGGTGGCTTAATGATATGACCGTCGAAATCCCGTCCAAGACGGACTTTTATCTTGTCTCGGAGATTGCAGAAAAGCTACGCGTAAGTGAAATGACGATCTATCGCTATATTAAAGCTGGCCGCTTGGACGCCTATAAGTTTGGGAAAGAGTTTCGAGTAACGAAAGAGGCTTTCACAAAGTTCCTGAAGGAGCATGAAATGTAGTCGCATATGTGTGACGTTTGCTGGAATGTAACAAATTTTCTAACTATCCTTTTTGGTGTCTACAACTGGTTGCTGTTTTTTATTTTCCTTAAAGTTACCTGGATAGTTGGAGGATGTTTGATATTGGCCGGATTGATCCTAGGGATGTGGGTCAAGTTACAAAAACAGAAATCTGAACTTTTGACGACGAAAATAAGGAAGGATATCTCCAAAACGTGGGGTGGCATAAAGTTTGAACGCTTTAGGAATCTGGGCGAGCAACTCTACTATCCTTCCTGGTTGGTTCTGATGATTATCCTTGGAGGTACAGCGGTTTTTTATTGGTTGGCACATATGCCGCATTGGCATCCATTAGACTTTGAAAAAAGTGGACATTTTCAAAACCTTATAGCCATTCATGCTGGCGTTGGAGCAGTCATTTTTGCATTGCTCATTTTTGTCGCAGAAAGCGTTAGAGACGATGAAGCAAAAGATCGTGCTCGTGTATTATTGCGTGAAAGTTTCCTTTTCCCGCTCACCGTAACAGAGATCGCCAGCTTCTTTATTTATATTTGGGGTGATGTAAATGTCTGGGCGATTGTTCCAACTATTATTGTTGCGATCTTAACGGTCGCATCGCTCTGGCGTCTATTAGTTGTGTTGTTGGATAAGGCGAAGTTTTCTGCCAAGAGAACGGCGCTTTTAAAGGATAGGATCGACAGGAGTATAAACAAGGCGGCAGAAGAACGTATTGGTAATAGCATCTTCCTTAAAAGTCTTGAAGAAAATAAAGCTGGATTGGATTTTTACCCGTTCTCACTCGATCAAGAAGAATCCGGAGAGCGCTTTCAGGTGCGTACTGAAAAAAGAGGTTACATTGTTGATATTAAGATGGATCGTTTATACGAACTCGCCAAATTTTTAGAAACGGCAGCCAATAAGAATGGTTACAGTTTTTATCCCAATAAAACAGAGCTGACCTACGCGGGTGATTCTTCTACCGTTGGAAAACGGAGGGACAGCTATAAACAGGCGAAGCTATACGTTCATAAAAAGTTTCAAGATAGAATTTCGGAGGATAGCAATCTTCTATTCAGCTTTGATAAAGATGCTATCAAGAGCGATTCGGCCTTACGAGACGCAGAGCACCTGGCGCGTTCTGTTTTTAGCATAAAGTCCCAAGATAGCTTTTCCGATGAGATGCGCCTCGAGTTAGCAAGCCTAAACGGGCAGTTGATTATTGCTATTGGGGAAAAAAGAGCAGATCGCATAGAGGAGCTCAAAAAAATCTACATCGATCTAGCAGAATCTTTTCTGGCTGCCATGAAAAAATATGGTGGAGGCTATACATACGACCAAGCCGTTAAAGAGCGTTCTACTCTTTTTGGCGGTTGGGATGAAATACGTTGGCTCTTTGAGAGCGTACGCGATATCTGCACGAAAGCGATCCAAAGCAATGACCGCAAAACATTTTATGATCTAGCCTATTTACCGATTGCAATCGCTGGAAGGGCTATAGAGTCTGGGGACCAGTACCTGTTCCAAGAATTCATTGTATTTCCATACCTACTGTATCTCACCGTTCTTGAAGAAAGAGACTCGAAAATTACTGATGCAGTCGTTGAGAGGACCTGGCGCTATTTAAAGGAAACAGCTGATTATAGACTTGGATATCAAATAGACAAGAAAGCCGGTGATCCGAAGACGCTTCTGGAATTCAATGATTTTTTTGTGCCGATCTTTGTGACTTTCCAAAGTATTCTAAAAGCGGCTTTCGATGCGCGTAGAGAGGAGGATTTTAAGACATTCCTTCTTCAGTTTTTCGAAGTCTTTCATAACTTTCATCCATCGCACGAGCACCCGCGTGCGGAGAACCTGAGATATAGCTTTCAAGAAGCCACGGATCCAGCCCAAAGAGCTGAAATAGAAAAAAGACTTGCGCTACAAGAAGCCAAAGAAAAAATTGAGCGCGATGTCGAGGTTAGGCGCAATCAGGTTACCTTTGGTTTGTCGGCATTCATCTTTGATGACTGTAAAAAGAACCCTGACGATACGGTTATCAAGAATTTCGTCTTAGCCTGCATTAGCTATCTTCCAAAAGATATAAATAAGCTTACCCTCCTTTATCAATCTACCCGATCATTCGAGACTGAACGTATCTGGAATTGGGATCATTGGGAATCGATTCCGGATGGGCGCGTTCACGAAATATACTTTCTTGGGAAGCTTGATAGGCTCTACTGTGCCGTCGCTCTATTACTACTGAAATCCATGAATGATCAACAGGTTAAGGCCATAGCTCTCCCAACTTCTCGTGAATTCGCATTCTTAGCAGAGCGGGGAGGCAATGATCGTGGACTTATTACAATTCTTGATGCCATTGCGTCAGATCCGACCCAATGGCCGATTCTAGATCAGCAAGCAATATCTAAGGTCAATGCTTTAAAAGAGCTTTTTCAGGGGGCCCGTAAACAGCAAGAATATGACGAACAAGAGATGCTCAAAACGGTGGCTATAGATCCGGAAAAACTGGAAGAGTTTAAGGCTAAAATTGAAAAAACATTTTCAGAAAATGGTGTGCTCCGTCCTCTGCTGGTGAGCATGGGATTATTTAGTGATAAATCCCATGCATTGCCGGATGAACATATCGATTCTTGGGGCTATAATCAGCTTGATCAAAAGGCCGGCTTCATAAAAAATTGGTACGTTCATTTTGCCGGATGGGGCGATACCTATGGAGAGGGAATGGCGAATTCTGAAGATCAGTTTATTTTTGAGGGAATGCTCAATCAAGCATCGCCCTGTACTCAGGTCACTCAAGAAAATTTTGTCAGTCAGCTTGAAGCGGTGCTACAAACGCAAAAAATTTCGAATCCAGTAATTTTAGAGACGCTTGATTACAGACTTGAAAATGCGATCTTCAATCATCCTAACTTCACCCCGCATTTTCGAGAAGGTGCCGCGAAGAGCAGTTTTAGTGGATGTAAAGAGTACCGAGGTTTGCTACGGGTAAATGGGGTAGATATACCCGTGATAGATTTGTTTGCTCAAAAAGATGAACTGCAAAACAAGATCGTCGTGGTCGATCTAAAATCGTTCTTCAAATTGATTCAATACTCACCGATTAATAAGCCTGAAGATGAGAAATTTAGACATGGATTCTTTTATCTCAACGTTGCAGACCTAAATCAGGATGACGAGCTACGCAATAAAATTCTTCTTGAGAATCCTGCGTGGCTTAAGCAGCATCCTGATCCCGAGGGATATCTACGCCAACAAGTAGTGGTTAAAGTTTTTCAAAAACTAAAACTTCAAATCCTGAATAAAGATGCAATACATGCCTTTACTATTGAGGTTGCAGCGGAATAATCCAAGGAGATTTGAGAGATTTAGATACATTGAGCACCTTGTGGTGATTCCAATCGTTATCCCGATATAACGCCAAGTCTCAAATCGTAGGTTATTAACTTAAAAACCTAAAATTTGCGTGCATGAATGCCATTATTGGTGCTTCATTCACGTAATCTTGAATAACTGAAACTGCGTACGAAAACCCAAGCCCAGGATCGTCTTTAGAAGTTGACTGACTATTTTGCTTGGTTGAGCCCTTAAATGAAGCGGTAATCGTTTTATATTTTTGCATTGATAATAGGTTTCTACCGTATTTCAACCCTATTCAAGATGCTCAGAGCCGGCTATGTTGTATCCAAAATATGCGATCCAAGTCCCTCAAGGTCGTCTTACTCGACGGCACTCCGTATGGCGTTAAAATTGCCGAGCTTTCGAATTGGAACGGAAAGGCGATCATTGCACCAAGAGCTGCGCTAAAAAAAATGAAGGAGCTTCCTGAGGCGGAAAAGCCAGCCGTGTATTTTTTGCTGGGTGATGAAAACAATATCTACGTAGGTGAAACGGATGCACTTGGACAGAGACTTGCGCAACATGCGATCACGAAACCGAATTGGATCGAATTGATTGCATTTACTTCACCCAAACTTACAAAGACCGAGGTGAGATATTTGGAACATGTTTTCACAAAGCGTCTCGCGTCAGAGGGACTGGTGACTTTAGAAAACGGTACGTCGCCCAAGAGTCCAACGATCTCGTCAGAGGATCAGGACGTGATGGAGGAGTTTGTTGATCGCGCGTCTGATGTTCTTTTGAGTTTAGGCTACTCAGTGCTTCGTGCTAGCAATGAAGTTGAAGCCGAGGTGAAGCAGTCGGGCGTTTCAGTGACTTGTATTGGCCCTGATGCGAATGCACAGGGTGTGTACGGCGAGAGTGGTCTGTTGGTGCTCAAGGGGAGCTTAGCTAGAAAAAAACATGCACCAGCCTTCGAAGGTCATAATTACTTCAAACGGCGCACGCAGATGATTGAGGGCGGAATTCTTTCCTCTTCCGACGATCGTCACTATGTTTTTACTCAGGATTATCTATTTTCGTCACCGAGTGCAGCTGCCACGATTGTACGTGGCAGCTCTATGAATGGTTTGAACGAGTGGAAGACGCAGAACGGGAAGACGCTGAAGGAATTAGAGTAATTGATTATATTTAAATTTTGTACATACCGCTGTCTTGTAGCCTATGCCCCACATCTTCCTCATCCATGGGTTCGAAGGGAGTCCGAACGGCGGGTGGCGGCCGTGGCTCATGGCTGAGCTTGCGAAGATGGAGGTGTATGCGTGTGCGCTTGCGATGCCATCCCCGTCACGGCCTCGGGTTCGCGAATGGGTGCAGGAGATCGCGCGTCACGTCACGCGTCTGCCAAAAAAGGAGCCGGTCTATTTGGTCGGGCACAGCTTGGGTGTTCCGGCGATTTTGCGGTATCTCGAAAAAGCGAAGCCAAAAAATGTGCGTGGATTGGTGCTGGTGTCTGGCCCGCTGGCGCGCACGGGCAGAAAGGCGATCGATGCATTTTTACCAAAACGCGTTGATGGCGCACGGATTCTAAAGTACGTCCGCGACATCGTGGTGATTCACGGGGACAATGATGCCATCGTGCCGCTTGCGGATGGCCAGGCGTTGGCGGAGGTGTTGCAGGCTCCGCTTCTCGTCATCAAAAACGGCGCGCACTTGAACGGAAGCGCGGGGTTCCGCGAGCTCCCCGCCTGTCTTACGGCGTTGCAGGGGATGCTGGCAAAAAACGCCGCGTCGTAGATCCATTCCACGTGACTTCCGCATTCCAGTCTCGGACGGGACGCGTGAACAACGGCGCGGCCGGGGATGGATAGAGCGGTGCGTACACCACGACCCAGGTGTCGGTTTGCGTATCGATGGCGAGTCCGGTCACGCGGTACGCGTCGCCGTGTTTATAGTGGAGATACACGTCTCCGATGCGCGGCGCGTCGTTCGGAAGTGGCGGAAGTTCGGAGGAGGGAGGCATGATCGTATGATGGAAAGGCGGGGATCGTGCGTCAACATGTCATCCCTCTCCCACACCCGCGTTTTCGTCATGGTATGATCGATGCCATGGCGACCTCTCGGGTTTCGAAGACAGCGATGAAGGATATCCTCGCGCGATTGCATCAGGAGGAGCGACCTTCGCGCGTGCCGTTTTCGTTGCGATTTCCTCGACTCAAGCCGGCGGTGTTGTTTGCGCGTCAAACGCTCACGACGCTTAAACATGCGGCCAATCGTTCGATTGCGCGGACCAAATCGTCCAAGTCGCTCCCACATCGTCTGCACAAGCACAGTTCGTTGTTGCTCCGAAAATTGGGGGCATCAGACATGCGGTTACAGCGGAATAAGGTTCAGAATTTGAAGGTGGCGATTGCGGAGATCGATGGGATCGTTATCCGTCCTGGAGAGACATTTTCGTTGTGGACGCTCGTTGGGAAGCCCACCAAAAAACGGGGGTTTGTGGATGGGATGTTGCTCTCCCGCGGCCTGGTGCTCGGGGGGTTGGGGGGTGGGTTGTGTCAGCTGGCAAATTTGTTGCATTGGCTGTTTTTGCATGCGCCAGTCGAGATTGTGGAGCGTTATCACCATTCATTGGATGTGTTTCCGGATTCCGGGCGAACGGTGCCGTTTGGGAGTGGAGCAACGATTTTGTATAACTTCGTGGATTTGAAGGTGAAAAATACCTCACACGCGCCCATCCAGGTGCGTCTTTGGATGACGAACGAGAAATTGTGGGGGGAGGTACGTACGGATGACCCTCGACTGGACGCGTATCGTGTGCAGGAGACGGACCATTGTTTCGTCCACGATGGGACGCGCTGGTTTCGATACAATCGGTTGTGGCGTGTGTCGCGTGGGAAGAATCGACGGCTGCAGAGCACGCTTGCGCTCACGAATTTTGCGCCGGTGTTGTACAAGGTGGATCCAGTGAAGCTCCGCGATGCGGGGAATTGCGTGTTAGAGGTGCCGCAGGCCTAGGTAATTCCAGGTGTTGCCATTGCGTCATCCACCAATGGTTGGTAGGGTTTTTTCATGCGGATCCTGACAAATGAATATGCATCGAATGTGCCAGGGTCAACGGGGATCGGATCGGGCGGGCCAGCAAATTTTGCGCGATCGTTTGGGACCTATGCGACGAAGCTTGGCGCGACCTGGATCGGCTTGATCCACGAACATGGACGCGTAGCGCACTCACCAACGATCCGGACGCGATTTCTTCAGGATTCCGTCCGGTTATTTGGCTTTGCCATCCCGGAGGCGCGGTATCGTGGGTTTTTGCGCATGCGCAGGAAGCAGCTGCCCGAGACATGGTTCGCCGAGGAGCTGGCACGGATTCAACGCTGGATGCGAGAAGAGCGGGGAGATCTGTTGTTTTTGAATGGGTTCTCGGTGTTTGCCTGGTTGTTGCTCAAGGCTGCGGCGCGCGAGGGGATTCCCGTCGTGATCCAGCATGCCGGGATTGCGACGGTCGAGGTGGATCAGTATGCGCATCTTTTTTCTCGTGCTTCGCGTGAGGCGATGGCGGAGATGGAGCGCGAGGTTGTGGAGCTCGCCACGCGCCAGGTCTTTTTGAACGCGTTTAGTAAGCGGGCGTTTGCCGCATGGGTGCGCCCGGTGCCAACGGCGCAGGCGGTGATCATCCCGTTGCCCTACGACCCGTTGTTTGCAAAAGGGCGCCGAAGGAGAAAAACGACGGAACCCAAAAAACAGGCGTTTGTGGTGGGGTGTGTGGCGCGGTGGGATCGGATCAAGAATCATCCAGCGGTGCTCGCGATTGCGCAGGCGGCAAAAAAACGCGGCGCGCCTCTGACGTTTCGATCAGTGACCAAGATTCCGACCACGACGGTGCATGCGCAAGTAAAGGCGCGTTACCGTCGGTTGATCGAGATCGTCCCGCCGATGGATCGTACGGCGTTGGCGGCGTTCTACCGCTCGGTGGATGTGCTGTTACTCCCTTCACATTTTGACGTCTCGCCAACCGTGGTGATGGAGGCGGCGCTGTGTGGAACGCCGACGTTGATTGCCCCACACGTCGGATGGGTGTCGGAGTATCGAGCGCAGGGGATGGGAACTTGGATTATCGGGATGGAAGATCCGGAACGAGTGCTTGATCGACTCATGCGGTGCGCCGGCCGTCCGCCAACCGATGCGTTTGTGGCACATCTTCGCAAAACACATGCGCCTGCGGCCGTGTTTCGCACCTACCTTCGTCTTTTTCGCTCGCTTTGTCGTTGATCGTCCTATGCGTATCGCACAACTTGTTTCCAGCTTGTATCCGGTGGACCTGTCCTCCACGAAAGCCATCTATTCCCACGTCGCAGCGTTGACGGAAGGGATGGTTGAGGCGGGACATGACGTGTCTGTGTTTGGATCGGCGCGATCGTGTACCCGTGGACGGATTCACGCGGTCGAATCGCCGGACATCGAGATCGCTAAATTGCCCGGAGATATGCAGCGTCACTATAACGCCGCGCTCATCTCGGATTGCTATCGTGCCGCATCTGACGTGGATGTGATCCATTCCCACTTTACGTTGTTGAGTTCGTTTTACGCCCCGCTGGTTGCGACGCCGACGCTTATTTCTGTCCATAGTCCGATTCGCGACGAAATTCGTCCGTTATTGCAGAAGTATAAGCATCTATCATATGTGTCGTTTTCGCGTGCCCAGCGATTGCAGATGCCGGAATTGAATTGGGTGGCCACGATTTATCATGGAATCGACACGACGCAATTTGCGTTTTCTGCCACACCGGAGGACTATTTTTTGTATCTTGGTCGGGTGACCGAAGAAAAAGGGGTGCTCTTTGCGATCCAGGCGGCAAAAGCTGCTGGCGTACCGCTCGTGATTGCGGGGGGAAGTTATCAGGCGGAAGGGTATTGGCATCGCGTTGTGGAGCCGGAGATCAACGGGACGACGGTGCGTTATGTAGGGGAGGCGGGACTCGCGCAAAAAATCGAGTTATTGCGCGGGGCAAAGGCGCTTCTGTTTCCAACGCAGTACGACGAGACGTTTGGATTGGTGATGATTGAGGCGATGTCGTGTGGGACGCCGGTGATTGGGTGGAACAATGGGTCGGTTCCGGAGGTCATCGCACACGGTCGCACGGGATTTGTGGTGGATTCAGTGGAAGGGATGACGCAGGCGATCCAGCAGATCGGGACGATCAGCCGCCATGCCACGCGCGAACGAGCCGAGCGTTTGTTTAGCAAAGAGAAGATGACGCAGGGCTATTTGCGTGTGTATGAGCGGGTGATCCGTGCGGCGGGGAAAGAGGGGCTGGTCAAGATTGGATGACGTGCTAGGATCGCAAACATATGACAAACACGAAGCGTACACTTGCTCTCGCTTTGGGAGCCCTGTTCGTCGCCGGTGCCGGGTATCTGGTCATGGTTAGTCGCCCGGCTTCACCGCCATCGATCGCGAATACCCAAGAATCATCGCAAACGCAGCAGCCATCCACGCCCGCGCCGGTTGCTACGGATGAAACACCAGATACCATGCCGCCGGCCGGGGAGCCGGGGACGACGCCGGACAATCCGGCGACGGCAAAAGAGGATCCGGGCGCCAAAGCGCCATCTCCAAAGGTGGGTGACTACGTAATGGCAGATGTGGAAGCGCATGCGACCCCGGAAAACTGCTGGACCACGATCAATGGAAGCGTGTATGACCTGACGTCTTGGGTGTCGCGTCATCCGGGTGGTCCTGGCCCGATCGGACGAATGTGCGGAAAAGATGGGACGCAAGGATTTCAGAAAAAACATGGCAGCAGCAAGTCTGCGCAAAGTGCATTGTTTTTGCTCAAAATCGGCGTGTTGGTTCAATAGTCTTTATATCCAATGCTTCTTTGGTCGTGCTGCGTCTTGCATTGGTCGCGTTGTACGGATGGTTTGGGGTGATGCAGCTGCAGGATCCATCCGTGTGGGTCGGATTTCTTCCGGAAGCGACAGGCTATTTGCCCATTCCGGGGGAGATGCTGGTGCGATTGAACGGGTGGTTTGAGGTGGTGGCCGCCGCGACGTTATTGCTGGGCGTCTACACACGCGCGGTTGCCTTTGTTCTGGGGGCGCATCTTGCCGGCATCGCGATCACAGCGGGAGGCGCGATCGGGGTCCGCGATGCGACCCTTGCGATCGCGACGTTTATTCTTACCTTGAACGCGCCGGATTCCTGGACCGTAGATGCACGGTCCGCACGGCCGCCTGAGAACGCCTCCTCGTGAGGCGTTCTCTTTTTGTTCTGGTCAAGCGCATCAGGTCATGGCATGATGGTGGCATGCAAGACAAGATCGTCATTCGCGGCGCGCGGGAGCATAATTTGAAAAACATCTCCCTGGAATTACCGCGGAACAAAATGGTGGTGCTGACAGGACTTTCCGGTTCGGGAAAGTCCAGTTTGGCGTTTGATACGATTTTTGCGGAAGGACAACGACGCTACGTGGAATCGCTTTCGGCCTATGCGCGTCAATTTTTAGGGCAAATGGACAAGCCGGATGTGGATGAGATCGAGGGGTTGTCGCCGGCGATCTCGATCGATCAAAAAGCGCATTCCGCAAACCCACGTTCTACGGTCGCGACCATCACGGAAATCTACGATTATCTCCGTGTGTTGTATGCGCGTATCGGCAAACCGCACTGTCCGGTGTGCCGCAATCCTATCCGCAAGATGACCATCGACGAGATGGTGGATCGGGCGATGAAGCTCACGGCGGACGCGCACCAGGAGGTTCCAGAACAACCGTCTGGCAAGGGAAAAAAGAAAGGGGCGAAGACGTTTACCAACGAAATCGCGGTACTGGCTCCAGTTGTGCGAGGGCGCAAAGGGGAGTATCACCAGATGCTGCAAGATTTGTACGAAGCTGGGTTTTTGGATGTGCGGGTGGACGGGAAGTGGTATAGTTTGCGCGAACCGGTGCCCATGGAACGGAACACGCGCCACACGATTGAGGTCGTGATTGATCGTGTGCCGCTAGGGTGGCCGATCGAGGGGAATAAGCAGCTGCGATCGCGATTGGCAGAAGCCATTGAAATCGCGCTGGATCGTGCGGAAGACACGGTGTTGTTAATTTTAGATGACGGAAGCGAGCAGTTAATGAGCGCTCGATTTTCGTGTCCGGATGATGGATTTGCGTTTCCGGAAATCGAGCCGCGTCTGTTCTCGTTCAATTCTCCTTACGGTGCCTGTACCACCTGCAACGGACTTGGCACAAAAGAGCTGTTTAGCGAGGAAATTTGCGATGCGTGTCACGGCGCGCGGCTTCGCACCGAGGCACTGTTTGTGTGGATCAATGGAAAAAGCATCGTTGAGGCAACGTCGATGCCTATCAGCGAGGCGGCGGATTTTTTTGTCGGCGTTTCGTTGGATGAACAGGACATGCGCATCGCCGAGCCGATCATGAAGGAGATCTTGGGGCGTCTCACGTTTTTGTTAGACGTTGGCCTTGAATATCTCACTCTCAACCGAACGGCAGGGACGCTTTCCGGAGGAGAGGCACAGCGCATTCGCCTTGCCTCGCAGATTGGATCGCGGTTGGTTGGCGCGCTGTATGTGCTGGATGAACCGACGATTGGGCTGCATCAACGCGATAACGCAAAATTAATCGATACACTCAAGAAACTGCGCGACCTTGGGAACACGATTATCGTGGTCGAACACGATGAAGATACCATCCATGCGAGCGATTACCTGGTGGATATTGGTCCGGGTGCTGGGGTGCACGGAGGAGAGGTGGTGGCGGCCGGTCCCATGCCTACGGTGCTGCAAAACGAGGATTCGTTGACCTGCGCGTATTTGCGCGGGGACAAATGGATCGCGTATCCGGCGAAACGTCGTGGGGACAGCAAAGAGCATCTGACGATCGTGAAGGCGACGGAAAACAATCTAAAAAACATCACGGTCAAGATCCCGCTCAAGCGGTTCGTGGCAATCACGGGGGTGTCTGGTTCCGGGAAATCCACGCTCATGATTGACGTGTTGTACCGGGAGCTTGCCCGGCGGATGAATCTGTCCACGGTCAAACCCGGGGCGCACCAGACGCTCGAGGGGGTAGATTGGCTGGATAAGGTGGTTGATGTGGATCAATCTCCGATTGGTCGCACCCCGCGATCCAATCCAGCAACATACACGGGGATTTGGAATCACGTGCGTGATCTGTTTTCGCTGACCGCGGAGGCGCGTGTGCGCGGGTACAAAATCGGGCGGTTTAGTTTTAACGTTCCGGGCGGCCGTTGTGAGCATTGCGAAGGGAATGGGCAGATCGCGATCGAAATGCACTTTTTGCCCACGGTGTACGTCCCTTGTGACGTGTGTAAAGGAAAGCGATTTAACCGCGAAACACTGGAGGTAAAATATCGCGAAAAGAATATCGCGGAAGTGCTTTCGATGACCGTGGAAGAAGCGAACGGATTTTTCCATGACATCCCACCGATTTATGACAAAACGCGTATTCTGCTGGAGGTTGGTCTTGGGTATCTGACGCTTGGGCAGGCGGCGACGACGTTGTCAGGAGGAGAGGCGCAGCGCATCAAGCTCGCAACCGAACTTGCGCGTCGTGACACGGGACGCACGTTTTATCTGTTAGATGAACCGACGACCGGTTTGCATTTCGAAGATATCCGCAAGTTGTTGGAAGTACTCCATCGCTTGGTCGCGCGCGGCAACACGGTGTGCGTCATCGAGCACAATTTGGATGTCATCAAAAACGCCGATTGGGTGATCGATCTTGGTCCAGAAGGAGGGGACAAGGGTGGTCAAATCGTGGCACAAGGAACGCCGGAAGACGTGGCAAAAAACGCAAAGAGTTTTACGGGCAAGTATCTGAAAGACGTGTTAAAACGACGGTAACGTAGAAGTGTTGTCTTGTATGATCCCTTCAACCATCTCCATCAAGAATCAAACGCTGCCGGAAAGTCCCGGGGTGTATTTGATGAAAGATGCGTCCGGGACGGTGATTTATGTGGGGAAGGCGGCGAATTTGCGGCGGCGCGTACGGCAGCATTTTGAGCGTCCGCATGGAGGGAATATCGAAGAGATGACGCGGCACGTGGTGGCGATCGATTACATCGAAAAGCCCACGGCGCTGGAGGCATTGATTTTGGAGGCGAACCTCATCAAATACTACTGGCCCAAGTACAACATCCTGGCAAAGGATAATAAAAGTTTCTTGTATTTGGTGATCACGAAAGAGGATTTTCCGCGTCCGCTTTTGATTCGAGGTCAGGAGTTGGATGAGCAATCGCCAAAAGCGTTCAAGGCTGTATTTGGTCCGTACACATCCCCTCGCGCATTGCGCGCGGCGTTGGATTTGGTGCGCCGCGCATTCCCGTGGTCCACCTGTGTTCCGGGGCAAAAGCGTCCTTGTTTTTATGTGCATCTCAAACAATGTCCGGGCGTGTGCATCAATACGGCGGAAAAGAAGACGTACCAGAAAACCATCCGCGACCTGATCAAATTTTTTGAAGGAAAAAAAGATGCGTTGTTAAAGCAGTATCAACGAGAGATGAAAGCCGCCGCGGCAGAGAAGCGGTATGAAGCTGCGGCGGAGTTTCGGAATAAGATTCGATTTTTGGAGCACATTCAGGATATCGCCATCTTGAAACGTGAAGATCCGGATGTGGATAAGATGAAGCTCGGTGAAACGGCTGTGAATATTTTTGGGCGGATCGAGGGCTATGACATTTCTCACGTGTCCGGGACGTCCCAAGTCGCAAGCATGGTGGTGTTCGAAAATGGAGCGCCGGCAAAGCAGGAGTATCGTAAATTCCGCATCAAAACGGTGGTTGGCGCAAACGACGTCGCAAGCATGCGCGAGACGCTGATGCGTCGTTTTCAGCATCCAGAGTGGCGGAAGCCGGATGTGTTGCTCATCGACGGAGGATTGCCGCAGGTGCACGCCGCAGAAGAGGTGTTGCATGCGCTGGATCTAGCGATTCCGGTGATCGGTATCGCAAAAGGTCCGGAACGAAAGAAGAATGAATTGGTGTGCAGCAAGCGTCATTTAGAGCTCTGTCGGTTGTGTGAAGAATACGTCGAGCTCTTGGCGTCGGTGCGTGATGAAGCACATCGGTTTGCGATTGCGTATCACCGAACGTTGCGTAGCAAGCGCTTGCTTGGACGTGCGTCGTGAAGGGGATTGTGCGTGCTTCCGGAAAGGTGTGGTATAGTGTTCGCAATCCGTATGCGCACTCATGAACAAGATGATCTCGGTCCTCGCGGGTTCTTTTTTGCCATACTGATTGGCGTCATGTTTGGACTCATCTCCGCGTCCTTACTTGCGTCATTCACGTATGGCTATTTGCATCTTTCGCGCGCGACACTTACGCGCACGATCGAGGCATTGGATGCAGAGAACGGCCGGTTGCATGCGCAATTGTCGGAGTGTCGTCAGGCTACTCGTAAACCGCTTTAGTCAGTGCTTTTATGCCCACCCCAAAACGCCCCGCCCGACCGTCTGCCGTTAAAGAGCGACCCGTTTCACGTCCCGTTCAGACGTCGTCTTGGCTACGACCGACGCAATGGCAGCCGTGGCACTTTGTCGCATTCGCGGTGTTATTTGTGCTCGCCACGTCATCCATTTTGGTTGGAAGTGCGCAGATCACCGCCTGTTTTCAGCGTGTGACTGATCTCACGCTTCAGATTCGGTCGCTGGAAGATGAATTGTATCAAGTCAGAAAGCAATCTGCGGAACAATCTCGCGCAATTCATGATTTGAATACGACGGGCATGCCAATGATGGGGACATCTACCACCTCCACGCGGTAAATAAAGAACGTAGAGAGAGCCCTCGGTTGGTCGAGGGCTTTTTATTATCCACAACGAAATTTTGATTTTCCCTTGAAATGTCATAGGATGGGGGATAGTGGGATGGAGTGGGATTTTCCGGCCCGCATCACCCACCGGAGTGAAACGCCTATGTTCATTGGCGAATATCGCCATACGATGGACGAAAAAGGCCGGATCTCCGTTCCGGTCAAGTTTCGTGCGTCCCTGTCCGATGGGGCAATTGTGACGCGTGGACTCGATCGTTCCCTGTTTCTGTACCCCGTTTCCTCGTGGCAATTGTTGGCACAAAAACTTGCCGCATTGCCATTAGGACAAGAAGAAAGCCGCGCGTTTACGCGTCTCATGTTTGCGGGGGCGATGGATGTTGCGCTGGATGCCTCAGGTCGCTTGCTCCTTCCGGAGTACCTGCGCCAGTATGCATCCATCCAAAAATCCGTGGTCTTTGCAGGATTATACGATCGCATCGAATTGTGGGATGCGACGCTCTGGGATGCGCATACGCGTTCGCTGGAATCGCGTGGGAATGAAATCGCTGAGCGTCTTGCTGGTTTAGGCGTATGAACGGAAGCGTGCACGAAGCCGTCCTCCTCGAGGAGACCATGCTTGTCCTCGATGTTCGGGCGGGTGGACGCTATCTGGACGGTACGCTGGGCGGTGCGACGCATACGGCGGAATTATTACGGCGTTCGTCTCCGGACGGACGCGTGCTTTCCTTAGATGTTGATCCGGTCGCCCTTGCGCGCGCTGGTCAGAATCTTCAAGTGTACGGGAAACGGTGGCAGGGGGTAGAATCGAACTTTCGGTTTCTCGATCGCATCGCGCGAGAGGCTGAGATCACGCCGCTCGACGGCGTATTGCTGGATCTCGGTCTTTCGTCGGATGAATTAGAGGATCCACTTCGTGGGATTTCGTTTCGTATCGAGGGGCCATTGGATATGCGTCTCGGCATACGGGCGAATGAAGACGGGCTCACGGCGGCGGAGATTGTGCAAACGTGGCCTGAAGCGGAGTTGTTGCGGATCTTGCGCGACTACGGAGAAGAGCGAATGGCGTATCGGATTGTGCGCCGGTTGATCGAGGCTCGTCGCAAGGAAAAAATTGTCACGACCACGCAGCTTGCCGAGTTGATTGCAGGGGCAGTGGGCAAGGGGTATGAACGTGGACGCATCCATCCGGCGACGCGCACCTTTCAGGCGCTGCGTATCGCTGTGAACGATGAGCTTGGGGCGCTCGAAGATGCGATCCAGGCGGCACGCGCGGTGCTAAAACCAGGTGGTCGGCTTGCGATCATCTCATTCCATTCATTGGAAGATCGGATCGTGAAGCAGGCGTTTAAACAGGCGGGATGGAAGGCGGTCACCAAAAAACCGGTGGTCGCGAGCGAAGCGGAACTCTTGCGGAATCCACGTGCAAGAAGTGCAAAGTTACGTGGGGCGATTAAGCAATAGTCGATGCAGTATGGCAAGGAACTACACCATCGCCATGAAACGGCCTCATGAGACGTTGGGGCTACCGATGCCGGTCGGACGACGACTCGGCGAACACGGAAAGCTGTTTTGGCTCGCCTTTTTTGCCATTGGGATCGGATTGTCCGCAGGGGTGTATATCTTTCAGGTCAACATGTCCGCTTCTAAGGCGTATGCCTTGCGATCGCTTGAAAAACAGGCGGATCGGTTAGAAGAGGCGGTTTCCGCGCTTGAATCCCGCGTCGCAGAACTGCAAACGTTGAAGGCGTTGGAAGCGCGTATCGAAGGGAAGGGGTTTGTCCCGGTGGGAGAGGTCGAGTTTATTCAGCCTCCAACAGGACACATTACGCGTCGATAAGACGACGGATAGAGCGGGCGCGGGAACGCTGTTGCCGCGCGGGTTCTGTCGCGTGTGGATGACTTCTCCGACATTGGCGTGTTCGGGGAAGTTTTTTTATGCGTCATTTGGTATACTGCACCCATATGGCCCAGGCCCTGCGTTCGCTTCTTTCGTTTGCCGTGGTTGATCTTGCGGGGAGCGTGGTCCGTTTTCCGGTGTGGTGGTATTCGGATGGCGTGGTTGCGGTCGCGCGTTGGGGGTGGCAAGGACTCAGGTATCGCGCACGTGCCTATGCAATCCCACTTTGGTTGCGTCATTTCTTTGTGCCGATGTACGGAGAACACGAATGGTCCGGTCGTCTGATCAGTGTTCTCATGCGGTTTGTGGTGATCTTCTTCCGCGCGATCGCACTCGGGATTGAGGCGCTTGTCTACGCGCTGATCGTCCTTTTGTGGATGGGTTGGCCGCCGATTGCGTTGTTTTTGCTCGTGGTAAACATCTCCGATGGTATTGGATGGAATCCATTGACTTCCGTTTTTTCTTCGTATGGCTCCTGACGCCCACGTTTCTCCGGTTATGTGTCCGCGTTGCGGCGGTGATCCGCGCGCCTCTGTTGGATGTCGCGAATGTCAGGGGGCGGGCCTTTCGCTTCCGTCTCAGGACGGGCAGCTGGTCTGGCTTGCGCCGATTGATGATTTTTCTCTGGCGTTCCGGAAGACAAAACACCGCATTCATGTGCTGTTGCATGCGGGGCTTGGAGGCGTCGTTGTGGTCCTGTTTTCGTTGTTTGTGTATGGCTTGGTGCGTTTGGACGATGCCGATGCCTTGCTTTCCGCCACCTTTTGGACGTCGGGATATTGGTTTGTGCAGGCATTTTGGGCGGCGGTGTTTCTTGGATCGTTCCTCGTGTTTCGCCTTCGTGTGTTTCGTGAAGAGGTGAAAACGCTTCCACATTGGGGGATGCGATCCGGTGTATCTGAGGTCCCGAACGAAGCACCGGCACATGCGCATGACGTTTCGCCGTATTTTCTTTCATCCGCCTGGCAGGTGATCGAAGACGCATATGGCTTTGCCAAAAAAGTGGGACGCACCGAGCTTGTGCCCGCTCATTTGTTTGTGGCGGCGTTGACCTCGCCGACGGGTGGGATTTTTTTGACGCGTCTCGCCATGCCGTTTGAAGCGGTGAAAGATCGGTTGGTGGCCCTATTGCGCGAGGGACAGGTGGGGACGCCCACGCGATTGTCTCGTGAAGCGAAAGAGGTGTTGTTGCGTGCCTATTTGGATGCGCGGACCGTGGGTCGGAAGCATGTAAGCGCCGTGGAAATCTTTTTGGCCGCCTATGCCGCCGATCAAGGCGTTCAGGATGCGCTTGATGCAGCGGGTTTTCCGCCGGCACATGTCCAGCACGTTGCGGAATGGTTGCGTATCCAAGAGCAATTGCGTGAAGAACATGATCGGTTCGCGTTGCTTGCGCGGTTGAAGCCAGATACCGCGATGAACCGGACCATGACCGCACGCCAAACGCCTCTATTGGATCGATTTAGCGAAGATCTGACGCATGCGGCCCGTCGAGGATACATTGGTCCAATGGTGGGAAGACATCGCGAGCGAGAAGAGCTGTTTCGTGCGTTTGAGAGCGGGAAAAGCGGGATCGTGTTGGTGGGAGAATCCGGGGTGGGAAAAACGGCGCTGGTCGAGCAATTGGCGCGCGCCATGGTCGAAGAGACGGTGCCAAAAATCCTGTTTGATAAGCGACTTGTCTCCATTAAGTTGCCTGAATTATTGGCTTCCGGTGATCCGGCCGAGGCGCCAGAGCGCCTGTTGACCATGCTGCGTGAAGTGGGGATCAGCGGAAATATTGTGCTGGTGTTGGAAGGGATTGAAGCGCTCACGGGGGGTCACGGAATGGGTCCGATGGATTTGGCGGAGACCTTGGCGACCGAACTTGATCGTGGTTCTGTGCAGGTCCTTGCAACCACGACCCCGGAAGCGTGGACGTCGTTTTTGGAGCGGCGTTCGCTTGGAGGAAAGCTCGCGAAGATTCTGGTGCGTGAATTGCCGTCAGACGAGGCGGTGCAGGTCCTGATGGCGCGAAGCGGTTCCATTGAATACGAACAAAACGTCTTTTTTTCGTACGCTGCGCTGGAACGTGCCGTGTTTTTTGCCGGAAAATATTTGCGCGACGTGCGGTTACCGGAGTCTGCGATTGGACTCATGAAAGAAGCGGCGGTACTGGCACGCAAAGCGCATGGGGATGGAGCCTTTGTAACCGGGGAAGATGTTGCGCAAGTCGTACAAGAGAAAACCCAGATTCCAGTGGAGGCGGTTGGGGTGGATGAGTCGGCGAAGTTGCTCGCATTGGAGGAGCGTTTGCATGCGCGGGTCATCGGACAGGAGGAGGCGGTGCAGGCGGTCGCGGCCGCGATGCGACGTGCGCGTGCAGAGGTGCGTGAGACGCGTCGTCCAATCGCCAACTTTTTGTTTCTTGGACCAACGGGTGTTGGAAAAACCGAGCTCGCCAAGGCGCTGGCGGCAGAATATTTTGGCAGTGAGCAAGCGATGGTGCGTCTCGATATGTCCGAGTATCAGGACGCTGCGTCCATCGCGCGCATGATCGGTGCGGCGGGTGATCCACGAGGCGGATTATTGACGGAAGCGGTGCGTAAACGGCCGTTTGCCATCGTGTTGCTGGATGAGTTGGAAAAAGCGCATCCGGATATTCTGACCCTCTTTTTGCAGGTGATGGATGATGGGCGACTGACGGATGGCGTTGGTCGGACGGTTGATTTTACGAACGTTGTTCTCATTGCGACGTCGAATGCGGGCACGGCCTTTATCCAGGATCGTGTGCGTTCCGGCGCGCCGGTGGAGCAGATCAAGACGGCGTTATTGGAGCAGGAATTAAAGGGGACCTTTCGTCCGGAGTTCTTGAATCGTTTTGATGGCGTGATCGTCTTTACGCCGCTCGCACTTTCCTCGGTCGTTCAAATCGCACACCTGCTGCTCGCCAAAATGGAGGCGCGCTTGGCAGAAAAAGGGATCGGATTCCGTGCGGATGCATCCGCGGTGGAGGAATTGGCACGTGCGGGGTTTGATCCGTTGTTTGGCGCACGTCCGCTGCGGCGCGTGTTGCAGGATCGCATCGAAAATCAACTGGCGGATCTTCTGTTGAAGAAAGCCGTGGCACGCAAAGACACCATCGTGTTGGATGCGGGCGGGACACTGCGCGTAGAGCCGTTTCACGGATAAAAAAGACCCCCTTCCGTAGAGAGAGGGGGTTAGCCCAGGAGTTTTACCCGGATTTTTTCGAGCATGGCGTGAAAGCGTTTCCAGTCGCCTCGCGTACATCCGTGCTCGATGCCGAATGGCGCGTATTTTGTTCGAGTGGATTGAAGGGCCCAGTCATCACCTATGAGCAAAAACGTGACCGGATACAACCGGTTCGCTTGCGTCATCCGGGTGATGAATTTCGTCACTGCGAGATCGTCCGGAATCAGGCTTAGATCCACGATGGCGATGTCGACGGGGACGGGGAGCATGTCGTTCGGTTCGGGAAGTGCGGCGCTGTGCCACCAGCATTCGACGTAGGCAGTTGGCGCGATCATCGCCGGAGGTACGGGTGTTGCGCGCTGCAATTCCTCCAGAATCTGCAGGCGCATCTCTTCGTCATGATCGAAGATGTGAACGCGCAGTTTCTGGGACGTCATGCCCCCTCCTTTCTTGCGTGCAGGAAAAGCGCACCATACCATAGGGGGGAAGTCAATGCGCGACCTCTCGTTTGTCGGATATGCCTGTGTCTCGGCCATTTGTGCCGCCGGACTCTCTTGGGTGTGGGCGCGTTGGGCGGTGCGGACAGGGATCGTGAAGGCTCCACTGGGCGGACGGCATATCCACGCGCATCCGACGCCCGAATTCGGCGGGATGGGGATCGGGATCGCGATGCTCGTGGTTGGGGTGGTGGCGTACGGATTCGGAGCGTTTGCAGGGGAGATTCGTCCGGTGCAATTGGTTGGATTCGGCATCGGTATTCTCCTGTTGCTTCTTGGCGGATATGCGGATGATCGGTACACCCTTCCGCCACGCATCCAGATTGTGTTTCCTTTGCTTGCTGCCATCGCGGTCATGCTGACGGGAACCGGGATTGTCCAGGTCACGCATTGGTCGGGAACGGGGGCGTTTGGACTTGGATGGTGGCAATGGCCGTTTCCATGGGGAGGGGCCTTTTCGTTGCCGGCAGATGTGCTGACGTTTTGCTGGCTGCTTGGGGTGACGTATGCGACCAAACTCATGGACGGGTTGGATGGGTTGATCACGGGGCTCGGAATCATCGGGGCCGGTATGATCGCGGCGCTCACGCAATCGGTGACGTTTTACCAACCGGCCGTGACGACCCTCGCGGCGATCGTCGGTGGATCGTTTGTGGGGTTTCTTCCGCGAAACATTTGGCCGGCGCGGCAGTTTCTTGGAGAATCGGGGAGTACGATCGTGGGATTTTCGTTAGCGTTTTTGTCCATCGTTTCTGGGACAAAGGTGGCGACGGCGCTTATGGTGCTTGGCGTTCCGATTGTAGATGCTGCCGTCGTATTGCTTGGACGGCTTTGGCGTCGTGCGCCGTTGACTCAGGGAGATCGTTCGCATTTGCATCACCGTTTGTTGGACGCCGGCCTCTCCAAGGGGCAGGCGGTCATCGTGATCTGGTCGCTTTCCCTGTGCGCCGGTTTGTTGGCCTTGGGGTTGCAGACGCGCGGGAAATTGTTGGTCTTGGTGGGGCTTTGTTTGTTGACCTCGGCGCTGTCCTTTGGGGCAGGTTGGATTGCACGTCATCGCCGACCGTAGCATGATGCACGGTATGCGACGCGTTTTTTTCTTGCTTTTCTTTGCAGGGCTTGTTCTTGGAGGGTTCGGATTTTTTGTGTGGCGATTCGTTACGGGGCAAAGCGCGACGTTGGTTGTGTCGTCGGAGGATCGTTGGGAGGCGCCACGTATGGAAACGTGGGATATTGGGACCGAACGCATCACCGTGGAGGTGGTGACGCGGCCGGAGGGGCTCAGACGTGGCTTGGGAGGACGATCGGAAATGGCGACCGGGACGGGGATGCTGTTTGTGATGGGCGCACGGGGGATCCACCCGTTTTGGATGAAAGATATGCATTTTCCGATCGATATCCTGTGGATTGCAGATGGGCGGGTGGTATTTCTTGCGGAACGTGTCCAGCCCCCGTCCGAGACCCATGGGATCCCGCGCACCGTGATTCCCCCGGTTTCCGCGACGCATATTCTGGAAGTTCCGGCGGGAGATGCGGCACGGTACGGGATTCGTGTCGGTTCCATCCTTCCTGATGTGAACAATATCGAAGCATATTGACCTTTTTCCCTTTTTTTGATCTATTCCGGAACAGGAGGTTGTGATGACATTGGAGCAATTGGTAAACGTGTGGTTCGCGACCCTTCGTGTTCACGGCTCTGCGAGTGCTGAGGATTGTGCACAAGTGCAGCTCAGCATTTTGCAAGAGAATGACCCAAGCCGGCAGATCAGTGGAGAGGAATTGCGTCGCTTCTATGACGCGATGGTGCGACATGTGCGTGACGTGCATGGGTATACCGGAGCGACTCCGCCAATGCCCGGCAAGGTTCCGCTGATTGCCCTCCTGATCGATCGGTTGGTCGGCGGGAATCCGTTCTGTGCATTTCTGTGTGGACTTTCCAGCCTGGGATTGGACCTCCGCCGCCTCTTTCCTGTTTCCAGGAGTGCATCGGTGAGGATTTCTCCTGAGGGGGAAGATGAGATTAAGAATGTGCTCTATGCGAGCATCGGGCTTCTTCTCGTTAATCCTCAGTACCTGCTTGCGGCGGCCAAGGCGCTTGAGGCAAGTCCTTTTACCCCTGACGTACGAGATGCGCGCTGGGCTGCCCTATTGACTGAGGTGATGCAGCAACAGGACTTTCCAGATTTAGACGCGTGGGAACTGGTTCTTCAGCGGTATTTAGGCTGTTTTTCACAGCAGAACACCCTGAACTAACCGCTACGGCTCCTCGGAGCCGTTTTTTTGTAAGTCGTATTGACAGAAGATCGGGTTTTCTTTATTCTTTTCCCATCATTGAATATGTTTGCTGTCATCAAGACCGGCGGAAAACAGTATCTCGTCCAGGAAGGCGAGACGTTAAAGGTGGAAAAGCTCGCGGCGCAGCCGGGCGAGACCGTCACCTTTGAAGTGCTGATGAAGGGAGAAGGGGAAAAGGTAGATGTCGGATCCCCGACGCTTTCCTCGAAGGTTTCCGCAGAAGTCTTGGCGCAGGGCCGAGCAAAGAAAATCGAGGTCGTGAAGTATAAGCCGAAGGTGCGCTACACCCGCCGGGTGGGACACCGCCAGGCGTTTACCCAGGTCAAGATCACGAAGATCGCCTAATCGAGACAGCAAAAATCCCCTCCACACGGAGGGGATTTTGTTTGTATCCTAGGGCTTTCGGTTCATGAGGGCATCTGCCAACGTGTGCGGATCGGCGTATTCAAGCGCGGCACCGCTCGGAAGGCCTCGGGCAAGCGCAGACACACGGACGCCCAGAGGGACCAGTTGTTTGCGCAGATACAGCGCCGTCGTGTCTCCTTGCACGTCTGTGTCCAGCGCAAGGATCACTTCGGTGATCGAAGGGGTGGCGCGACGGATGCGTTCGAGAAGATGCGGGATCGTGAGCTTCTCCGGCGTTCGTCCTTCGATCGGATCGATCGTCCCACCCAGAACATGGTACCGTCCTTTGAACGCACGCGTGTCTTCGATGGCCTGTGCATCCTGCGAAGAGCTAACGACGCAAAGCAGGGTTCCGTCGCGGGTGGCGTCGGTACAGACGCGGCATTGATCTCCTTCCGTCCATTGGTGGCAGGAAGGGCAAGTTCGCACGGTCCCCACGAGTCCTTGGATAGCGGCGGCAAATTGCTGGATTTGTGTCGCGGGTTGCGTCACAAGCCAATAGGCATACCGCAACGCGGCGCGAGGACCGATCCCCGGCAGAGCGTCAAACGCCGCAGCGGCGCGTTCAAGGGGATCGGGGATGCGCATGGATTAGCCCTGGTTCATCACGTCGCCCATTTCTTTCGCCAAATCCAGACCGCCGATATCTTTGAGCTTGGTCGCCATGGTTTGCTGGATTTTCTTGATGGCATCGTTCGTCGCATCCCGAACCATCCCTTCCAGCGCGGCGCGGTCGCTCATCGCGGCTTCATCGATGGAGACACCTAAAATTTGTTGGTTGCCGTTGATGGTGACCTTCACCTTGCCCCATCCGGCGGTTCCTTCCACGGATTCTTTAGCAAGCGCTTCTTGGAGCTGCTTTGCTTTGCTGCGAATGTCGTTGATTTGCTTCAGTTTGGAGAAAATGCTCATAGCGGGGTTCAGTGTAGCGTGATGCTTAGGATTTCGCTAGAACGGCTGGGAAGCGCCGACGACCGGGACCGGTGCTCCGGAGGGCGGAAGCGGTGGCGGGGCGTTGCTACCCAGTGACCCCGGCGGTGGGGGAGGAAGGGGGGATTTTTGGAGGTTTCGGAAACAGGCGCGTTCTGCATCGAAGAAGAGTTTGACGACGCCGGTTGGACCGTTGCGGTGTTTGGCGATGTGGATTTCCGCCTGATTTCGTTCTTCGGGCGACAGGTCTTCTGGGCGATAGTTGCGATCCGTTGCTTTTCGGTAGATGAACAGGACGACGTCTGCATCTTGTTCAATGGATCCGGATTCACGCAGGTGTGCCAAGCGTGGGATAGCCGGTTTTTGCAATTCCACCGAACGAGAAAGCTGTGAGAGCGCAATGACCGGCACATTCAATTCACGCGCGATGGATTTGAGACCACGGGTGATTTCCGCGATTTCTTGGGTGCGGTTTTCGTCTTTTCCCCCGCCACGCGATTCCATGAGCTGCAAATAGTCGATGATGAGCATGCCGAGGCCGTGTTCCATTTGGAGACGTCGGGCTTTGGTACGGATCTGCATGATGTTCGCGTTAGCACTGTCATCGATGTAGATCGGTGCTTCGGACAACACGCCCAAGGCATGACCGATCCGCGGAAAGTCCTCCGAACCCGGACCGTCGTTTAATTTGCCGGTACGCATCCGCCACAAATCGACGTTCGCCTCGGCGCACAGCATACGATCAACCAGCTGTTCTTTGGACATTTCAAGCGAAAAGACGCCGACGGGCACCTTTGCTTTGACGGCGGCGTGGCGCGCCAAGTCCAACGCAAACGCCGTTTTTCCACAGGATGGACGCGCCGCCAGAACGATGAGGTCGCTTTTCTGTAGCCCGCCTAACAGCGAATCTAGATCGTGATAGCCGCTGGGGACGCCACGCAACTTTCCTTTTTCGCGGTGGAGTTCATCGATGCGGTCAAACGCATCCGCAAGCACGTCGCGGATGTTTGCGAACGAACGTTTCAGGAATTTTTGCGACACGTTAAACAACGTGCGTTCCGCTTGGTCCAGCAGGTTTTCGACATCCTCCGCCTGCTCGTATCCAAGCGCCGTGATCTCTCCAGCTGCCTGCAGCAACCGACGCAACGTGGATTTTTTTTGGACGATTTCTGCATAGTGGACCACGTGCGAGGCGGTTGGCACTGTGTTTGAAAGCGCGATGAGTTCTGCGCGTCCACCAATAGACTCCAAATCGCCCCGTTCGTTTAAGCGGTTTCCAAGCGACAAGAGGTCGATCGGTTCATTGCGACGATAGAGATCAAGCATCGCCTCGTAGATGCGTCGATGTTTATCCAGATAAAAATCCTCCGGAGACAGGTTATCGGCCACGCGGATCATGGCGTCCTTATCCAAGAGGAGCGATCCTAAAAAGGACTGTTCCGCTTCGATGTTTTGGGGGGTCAGACGCTCGAGGGCCATAGGGGGTGTAGGGTCATCTTAGGGGGTGGTTTGGGACTACGGAAGAGGGGTTTGGGATGAAGGGTTTCATGGGGGTGGATGAAGATGGGGCGAGGTGGGGATAACTTTGGACGCCAGGTGACAGCAGACGCGTCCTGGGATACGCTCTCGGGGATGTCCTACACCGTTCGAATTGAGCATTTTGAGGGCCCATTGGACCTCTTATTGCAATTGATTGAACAGGAAGAGCTCGATATTACCTCGGTGTCGCTGTTGCAGGTGACAGAGCCGTTTGTTGCGCATGTCCGCGAACGTCACGGGGCGATCCCGCCAGAAGAATTGGCGGATTTTTTGGTGGTGGCGGCAAAACTTGTCTACCTCAAATCCAAGGCGCTGTTGCCGGAATTGCATGATCCTTTGCTGGAAGAAGGGCCGGATTTAGAAACGCAGCTCCGTTTGTACAAGCAATATGTAGATGCGGCGCGCACGATCGGTGAGCTGGCAAAAACCGGTCGCGTTTCGTTTGGGCGTCTACGGCCCCTTGTGTTGGCCCCGGAGAACGGGTTTCATCCGCCATCCAACGTCTCCGCGGATACGCTTGCCACCGCGTTTCGTGGGATCGTGAAAAAATTAACGCCGCTTTTGGCCTTGCCACGCGCGTCACTTGAACGTGCGTTCACGATCGAAGAGAAGATTGAAGAACTGCGTACACGTGTTGGGAAAATGCTCCGTGTTTCTTTTCATCGTGTACTCAAGGAATCACAAACGCGGCAAGAAATGGTGGTTTCCTTTTTGGCACTGCTGGAACTTGTAAAACAGCGCATGGTTCGTGTGAATCAATCCGCATTATTTGAAGATATTCACTTGGAGTTGGCGTAACCCCTTTATGTCTCTCGCATCAACCGTAGAAGCTGTGTTATTTGCCTCCGCCGAGCGTCAACCGCTCGCAAAGCTCGCATCTCTTGTTCAGGTCGAGCTCTCGGAGGTTCTGGAGGCATTGGATGCATTGGATGCGCGGTATGCGTCCTCTGGGAGCGCGCTTCAGCTGATTCGTCACGCAGGTTCAGTTGAATTGGTGACGCGTCCGGAATATGCCGAGATGGTCCGCCAAGCGATCCGTGCCGATGCGACGGGGGAATTGTCCAAACCATCGCTTGAGGCGTTGTCGATTTTGGCCTACCGCGGACCGTTGACCCGTCCGGAGCTCGAGCAAATCCGTGGGGTGCAATCTGCTATGATTTTACGAAATCTTGTCATGCGTGGATTGGTCGAGATGAAAGAAGACGTACGCATGGGGCAACCGGTATACGGCGTAACGGGGGAGTTTTTGAAGACGGTCGGGGTTCCTAGGGTCGAGGCATTGCCGGATTTTGAAACGTTGCATCATCATCCCGTGGTGCAGCAGGTGTTGGCGGAATTAGATGAATCAGCGCCGACGCCACGTGCAGGGGATGCGACACTACAGACATAGTCCAGGAATACGGTATACTGCGTGGGTATGCCGTCCTTGCGCGTTTCTGCCCACGTCCGTGAGTTTGTGTTTGGATTAGAGGACGGGCTTGTTTCTACGCTGGGTGCCGTCATCGGGATTGCAGCAGGTTCAAGTGATCGACGCGTCGTCATTTTGTCGGGATTGGTGTTGGTGGCGGTTGAGGCGCTTTCCATGGCGGCGGGATCGTATCTTTCGAATAAATCACAGGCAGAAATGGCGCGACGTCAGATCGAGGAGGTGCGTGAACGTATCGTGGCAGATCCTGAGACGGAAAAGAAGCGGTTGGCAAAGCAGTATCGAGCGCGCGGATTTACCGTCAAAGAAACGGCCATTTTGATGAAGCGGGTAACGGCGAAGCCTGCATTATGGGTCGAGGAATTGAGCGGGAAAGTGATGGGTGTAACCCATGGTGATGCGGATACGGAAGGGGTGCCAAGGATGGGGGCGGTGTTAATGGGGAGTATGTACATTGTGGGTGGGATGATTCCGGTTGCGCCGTTTTTCTTTCTTCCTCTTGGACAAGCAAGCATCGTCGGATTCATTTGTACCGTCTGCGCGTTGTTCGTGATCGGGGCACAAAAGGCGCGCTTAACGGTTGGGAATGTCTGGCGAAGTGGCCTCGAGATGGTCGCAGTCTCGATGACGGCGGCCGTTTTGGGGTTTTTGATCGGTCGGCTTGTGGGAGACGCTTTCGGACTCCATATCCTGACGTGATTGCAGAATTGATTCGTTTTTCGTACGATAGCGTCTATGTTTGCGGAATCCCTTATTACCGTGTTGGCCACGGCGGCGTTGCAGGGGCACCCGGTGGTACCGTCTGCTCGCGCAGAATTACCGGTATCCAAATATGTCCAACCGTCCATCCCCGCGCCTGTAAAGCGTGATATCGGGTCGTTTGGCGTGGCGGTTTCCGCACGATCTGCTGTCGTGATGGATGTTGCGAGCGGGGTGACGTTGTACGAAAAAGACGCGGCAACGGCATATCCTATCGCCAGTATTACGAAGCTCATGACGGCGATGGTGCTTTTGGATGAGCGGCTTGATCCGGAGGAGGTGGTGACGGTCACGGCGGAAGATACCCCAAGCGAAGGAAAGATGGTGTTCCAGATCGGGGAACGGTTAACGCGCCGTGAATTGCTGGAGGCGTTGCTTGTGGGGAGTGTGAATGAGGCGGGGAATGCGCTTGGCCGGACGTTTCCTGGGGGGATGGAGGCGTTTGTTCGCCAGATGAACCGGAAGTCCGGGGAGCTTGGATTAAAAGAAGCTGTGTTTACGGATCCAACCGGATTGGATGCGGACAATCGCGGTACCGCTCGTGACGTCGCGCGAATGATGCGCGCCGCCTTAAATTATTCCGAAATTCGAGAGATTACGGACTTGCAACAGATTGAGTTGCGCGGTCGGTTGAATCGAAGACGGTATTTGATTAAATCCACGAATCAATTGCTTGGTTCATTTTTGAACAAGGCACCGTATCGGATTGTCGTGGCAAAAACGGGCTCGTTGCCTGAGGCGGGATATTGCTTGGCGCAAACGACAAAGGATGGAGAGGGGAACGAGGTGATCGCGGTGATTTTGGGGAGTGACAACCATTTTGCGCGGTACGACGATGTGAAGGCGTTGACGTTTTGGGCGTTTAAAACCTATGAATGGCCAAAGAAGGCGGCATGGGTGCCCCGAGAAGACGGAAGAATGTAACGCAAACACGCACCTATCTGGTGCGTGTTTTCATGGTAGCGGGGGCCAGGATCGAACTGGCGACCTAGGGCTTATGAGTCCCTCGCTCTAACCAACTGAGCTACCCCGCCTTGCTCGCGTTGTTGCGCCGACCACCCGTTCACATCTTTCGATGTTCGCTTGGGTCTGCGCAACCGCTGCGCTCGAGGGGCAACCCGTTCCGGGCTTCCCCTTCGCGCTTACTTCGTTCGCTAACCCCTTCCTGCTGCACATACCCCATTTCCTTTGCAAACGGGGATCCCATTCGGGTTGCGCGGGAAGGATACCGGAGATCAAAACGCCTGACAAGATTCCGAAAATAGAGGGTTTCTGGTAGACTATATCCGCAATATGTTTATCACGACCCACGCGGCGCTTGGCGCGATCGTGGCAGAATGGGTGCCGGATCAGCCGCTCCTCGCGTTTGGCTTGGGTCTGCTTAGCCATTTTTTGAGCGATATTATCCCACACGGGGATTCGCAGCTCTACAAGGGGTATGTGGCCGGAAGTAAGGTGAAGCGCGCGATCGCCTATGTCACGATCGATGGGGTTATTTCGCTCGTCTTCGTCCTATTCCTTTTTAATACCCGGCTGATCGAAAATCGTGCAGCGATTTCGATGGGGATTTTGGGAGGCGTTTTACCGGATTTATTGGTTGGACTGTATGAGGTGACGAAAACGAAGTGGTTGATTCCGTTGCACCGCGTCCATTTTTTCTTTCATAACATGGTGACGCACCGGCACGGCGACCTTTCGTTTCCCTCCGGATTTGCGATGCAAATGGTCTTTTTGAGCGCGCTTTTATCACGGTTGGCATAGTTGTCTAGAAGGTCTAAAAAAACACATCCCGGAAGGGATGTGTTTTTGTGGTGCCGCGGGAGAGAATCGAACTCTCATGACCTTTCGATCGCGGGATTTTGAGTCCCGTGCGTCTACCAATTCCGCCACCGCGGCTTGCTTGTACCCCATTTGCTTCGGCAGACCTTCGCAAACGGGGACCCCGGGGAAACTCCGCCGAAGATTGCTGGGAAGCGGGGAAAGCATACTGAATGATTGGGAGGACGACAAGGGTGGTGTCACTCCGGTTGTGGATGGGGTGAGGGACAGGGTAAGATGAAGGGTATGGGATTTGAAGGCGGAGCCGTCGCAGATCGAACCATTACCCCGGAGCAGCTTGCACTGGAAGAGCAGAAAAAGCATCAGGAGGCGATGGCGACTGAGCGAACAGAGCGCGGCACATCTCCGGTAGAATCGGGGGAGAAGTTTGCATTGTCTGCAGCGCAGGAGGAGGTACAGGGATTTTTTGCCAAACACCCGGATTTCATGAAGCAGTTTCATGAAGGGTTTCAATCCGGAGATACGCCGCAATCATTCAAAGGAGGGGAACACGCTGTCCTTCTCTTTGAAAGCGAGGTCGCAAAAAATATCGTGTATAAGGTCAATTATCAAAAAACGGCAGAAAACATCAAGCGATTTTTAGAAGCGCGACAACTCGCTTCGTCAGTGGCGTCGGTGGATCAGATGACATCGCAGGTGATGCAACGAGAGGGCGCGACGGAGGATCAAAAGCTGGCAGAGGCATTAAAACTCGGTTTGCATAAGCGTGAATTGTTGGAACGCATGGAGTCGCTTGGCGGTGTGCAAGAAGACCACGGCAAGGAACGGATGCTGGCACAGACAAAAGCGGAGTTCGGGAGGACGCGGGAATTATTGCGCGCCTTTGGTCCGGAGGTCTTTCCTGCAGCAAAGTACTTCACGCCGGATATCGAGGTGACGAAAGAAATGGTGCAGGCACTTGTCCCGGAATTCGCGGATCAGGTGCCGGATGATTTTCGTGAAAAAATGCCGGTGTGGATCATGGTGCAGCGTCGCCTAAAGCCGGTGGCCGAAAAGGTGTCATTTGGGGCCGGGTATGCAGAGCGACAGTACAAAAACCAGGCGATGGAAGGACGGGATCAGCCAGAGGCGCAACGTTTTGAAGCCAGCTACAAGAATGCGTTCGATGTTCTTCTGAAGGGCGGGCCTATGGATCCGTCTAGGGCAGAGGCAGTGAAGGAGGTTGCGGGAAATATCCGTCCTATCTTGGAGACGATCGATCGACTTGCACAAACAGATCCTACAGAGGCGGATCAATTGCGAAACACGGCAAAAACCTCTGTGGAGCAGCTTATTGAGTATTCTGCGAAATCAGGGGAGATATTGGATTTTGCTGGCGCCGATAACATCCAATTTGCTAAAGAAACACCGAATGGGCCTTGGAAATTGCGTATGCCGGATCCGTTGATTAGTGATAGTCCGGACGCGCCGATCAATTTGAAGGCGTTTCAAAAAACATTGCAAAAAATTCAACGCGGCGAAACAACGGAAATGTCGGATTACGTGGTGCTCATGAATGGATTGAACACGGTTAAGACGCTGAATGGGTTTGCGGCAGCGCTTGGATCGGAGAAGCGATTGCAGATTCCGGAGCTGGCGCAGATGGACGCAGAACAGATTTTGGCGTGGGCCCGCGGGGAAAAAGCGCCGTCCACGGGATATGGAATGGAGGCGACGCTTGCCCCGGGAATTGGGTTAGAGCAAACGATCGCTCCTGATACGATTCGGTCACACGATGCGGCTTGACGAGAATCATTCGTCGGATTATTGTGCTGGCACATCCGAAGCGGGGTAGAGCAGCGGCAGCTCGCCGGGCCCATAACCCGGAGGTCGTGGGTTCAAATCCCACCCCCGCAACCACACAAAAAATCTCCGCAAGGAGGTTTTTTGTTTTGGGGTGGGATTTGAAGGGCGCCGTACGGGCTTCGTGGGGTAAAAATATGCTATGATGCGCACATGGATGCGTTTTCTCATGTTGCGATCATGTTTTCGGTTGCATGTGGCATTTCGTTCCTCATGCATCGATTAAAACAGCCGCTGCTTTTGGGATATCTGCTGACCGGGGTTGTGGTTGGCCCAGCGCTTTTTGCACTGTTTCCCATTGAAGGCGCAGTGTCCTTGTTTGCGGAGCTTGGGATTGTCTCATTGTTGTATGTCGTTGGTCTTAGCTTGAATCCCAAGGTCATTGGAGAGGTGGGTAGACCAAGTTTTATCGCCGGGTTAAGCCAAATCCTGTTGACCATGGCCATTGGGTTTGGTCTCGGGTGGGTGTTTGATCTGCCACTTATTTCGTCCGTCTATGTTGCGGCGGCACTTGCATTTTCGAGTACCATCGTCGTGACAAAATTGTTGGCAGACAAGAAAGAAATTGGCCGTCTGCATGGGAAATTGGCCGTTGGTATTCTCTTGGTTCAAGATCTCGCCGCCTGTTTTTTGCTCATTGGGTTATCGGCTGCGGTGGGAGGAGCGCAGGCGTCCGAGGCGGTGGCGACGGCGATTGGGACGTTGCTTGCTGGTGGGATATTGTTGTTCCTTTTGACAAAGACGTTGTTGCCTCGCGTCGAGCATCTTTTGGGCGCATCGCAAGAGCTGCTCTTCTTGTTTTCCGTGGCGTGGGGGATGGGGATGGCGGCGCTGTTTCATGCGATCGGCCTTTCGCTTGAAATCGGGGCGCTTGCTGCGGGGATTACGCTTGCTTCCTCCGGGTTTGCGGTAGAAATCTCCGCAAAGATTCGCCTGGTGCGCGACTTCTTTTTGGTGGCATTTTTTGTCCTCCTTGGTGCGCAGCTCAATTTTGATCAGGTCGGCGGGTTAGTTGTGCCGGCCATCCTACTTTCGCTCGTCGTGCTTATTGGAAAGCCGCTGCTTGTGCAGGGGGCGCTCCGATGGTTGGGATATCATCCCCGGACGGGTTTTTTGACGGCGATTCCTATCGCGCAAATGAGCGAGTTTTCGTTGGTGCTTGCGCTATTCGGCCTCCGCGCCGGGCATATTTCGACGGAGGTCGCGACCCTCCTTGCCGTTGTGGCGTTTGTGACGATTGCCCTGTCGACATCGTTTATCCACCGCAGCGAGCAGTTGTATGAACGGGTGAAGCAGTTCCTGTTTATTCGAAACGAAAAGAAGGAAACCATTGATGAGCTCATCTCCTACGATACGGTGCTATTTGGGTGCCATCGGCTTGGATACGATTTTTTGCCGGTTATTCGTGCGATTGGCGGGTCGTATGTCGTCATCGATTTTGATCCAGAGGTGATGCAGCGCCTGCAGACGATGCAGGAGCCGTCCCTGTACGGCGATATGAGCGATCCGGAGTTTTTGGAGGATTTGGATATGAAGCGTTTGAAGCTCGTCATCTCGACCATCCCGGACATCGAGGCAAATCGACTCTTCTTAACCAAACTCCGCGGGCAGAATACTGATGCGATCGCCATTTTTATCGCCCATTCGCTGGAGGCGGGCAAGACGCTTTACGATGCGGGAGCGACCTATGTCATCTTGCCCCATTATCTTGGCGGAAACATGGCGGCGCGCATGATTCGTCAATTTGGCCTTGATCCCTCGAAATTTGGGGAAGAACGGGATAAGCACGTGTGTGACATCAATGATCGACTGTGCCGCGTCTAGCCTTGGCCTTGCCCTCTCTTTCCCGGATAGCGTACACTTGGCGAAGATTTTGTCCGTATGGCCCGCGTGATTTCGATCGTCAATCAAAAAGGCGGGGTCGGGAAAACCACCACCGCAATTAACGTAGGCGCCTATCTCGCGGAGTTAGGGAAGTTTGTATTGATTGTGGACCTTGATCCGCAGGCGAACGCGAGTTCTGGGCTTGGCGTGGATCATCGGTCGCTGGAGCAGGGGGTGTATGAGGCGATTTTGGGGAATGTTTCGTTAAAAGACATCGTCCAGCCCACCTCGCATGAATCGCTCAAAATCGCGCCAGCAACGACCGCGCTTGCAGGGTTGAACATTGAATTGGTGAATTTGGAACGCCGTGAATACAAGCTTCGTGAAGCGATTTTGGAAATTCGGAACGACTACGATTTTATCCTGATCGATTGTCCGCCCACGCTTGGGTTGATTACGCTAAACGGGTTAGTGGCCGGAGATGAAATCTTGATCCCGGTACAGGCCGAATATTACGCGTTGGAAGGGCTTGGGCAGTTGCTTGAAACGGTGCAGTTGGTGAAAGAGCGCATTCGTCCGGAGGTGGATATTCTTGGGGCGGTGATCACGATGTACGACGGCCGAACCAAATTATCCGACGACGTACTGCACGAACTTTACAAGTATTTTCCGAACAACATTTTCCGTTCTGTCATCCCGCGGAATGTCCGTTTGGCAGAAGCCCCTTCGTTCGGCCGTTCCATCGCGCATTTCGATGGAGGGTCCAAAGGGGCGAAAGCCTATGAACGGCTTGCGATGGAAATCATTGAACGAGAAATTGATGGGTATCGCATTCGATCTATTTGATGCATCATGCACGTATGATCCTTCAACGACAATCGGGGTTAGGCCGGGGATTGGGCGCGATCATTCCGCCAAAACCCGTGCCGACGCAAAAACCAGCTGCCACGCCTCCTCCCTCGGCACCCGCCTCGGTTGATTCGACTCCGGCGCACACGCCTCCTCCGGCACCGGTTGCGGCAAAAGCGCAGCCTGAGCCCGTAAAGGCGGTTTCTACGGGCGCAGAACGCATGGCGTCGATTCCGTCCATTCCGGTGATTCAGATTGATCGAAATCCGCATCAGCCGCGCGCGCATTTTGATCATGCGCACATGGAGGATCTGATCGCGAGTATCAAAGAACATGGGGTCATCCAGCCGATTCTCGTCACCAAGTTGTCCAACGGGCGATATCAGCTCATTGCGGGGGAACGTCGATTGCGGGCTGCGACGATTGCGGGTTTAGAAGAAATTCCGGTCGTGATTCGTGAGGCGGTGGATCAAGAGAAGCTGGAACTCGCGCTCATCGAAAACATTCAGCGCCAAGACCTGAATCCAGTGGAAGAGGCGAAGGCGTATCTCCGCCTGCAGGAAGAGTTTCATCTAACGCAGGATGACATTGCACGGAAAGTGGGGAAAAGCCGTCCTCAGGTGGCGAACACCATTCGATTGCTCCAATTGCCAGAGGTCATCCAACAGGCGCTTGTAGATGGCAAAATTAGCGCCTCCAATGCGCGCACCCTTCTGACGCTTTCCACGGATAAAGAACGGATGGAGGTGTTCCAGAAACTCGTCTCACAAGAATTCACGGTGCGTCAAACCGAAGACCAGGTACGCGCCCCACGAAACCGGAGATTGTTAGACCCAAATTTGCGCGCCGTTCAGGACGCGTTGCGCGAACAATTTCGAACAAAGGTGGACATTCGTCGGAACGAAAAGGGTTCCGGAGAAATCCGGATCAAATTCGGGAGCGATGAAGAACTTCAGGCGTTGCTCCGCGATCTTCGCGAATCGGACTAGCTGCTACTTGTGCCCGGGAATCATCCCCGCAATCCACGACCGCAAGGTCGTTTTTGCGTATTGTCGGATTTTTGATTTAGCGTGGTGCGTTTTTACGAACTTGATCCAGTCGGGATTGGGCCCTTTTCGTCCTTTGTCCACGATGATCTCGACCATGTCGCCATTTTTTAGGATGCGTTCCAGCGGACTCACGGCATCATTCACTTTTGCGCCGCTGCAGGTATTCCCGATGTCCGTGTGAATGGCGTACGCAAAATCGACACAGGTACTTTCTTCAGGGAGATCGATCACGTCGCCTTTTGGGGTAAAGACGAAAATACGGTCCTTAAACATGTCGATTTTGAGCTCTTCCAGCGATTCGACATAGCGTTTTTTGTCCTGTAATTCTTCTTGAATGTCTGCCAATTCCTTGACCCAGGTTGGGACGGAGGCGTCTTTGCCGGTGATGTACTTCTTTTTTTCTTCGTCGTAGGACCAGTGTGCCGCGATCCCGTATTCCGCCTCGCGATGCATCTCGAGCGTTCGAATTTGAAACTCCACAATTTCACCATCCTCGCAAAAGACGGTGGTGTGAAGCGAACGGTATCCGTTGGGTTTTGGCTGAGCGATGTAGTCCTTGATCCGACCTTTTAGCGGCGTCCATCGTCCGTGAATGACGCCCAAAGCGGCATAGCAATCCGCGACGTTCTCCACGATGACGCGTACCGCCATGATGTCATAAATCCGCGCAATATTGCGTTCGTTTTTGAGTAATTTTTTGTATAACGAATACAGGTGCTTGGCACGACCATGCACTTCAGTGAAACGAATGCCCGTTTCTTTGAGCTCTTCCTCGGCAAGCACAAGGACGCGGTCAAGGTATTGCTGTTTGTCTTCACGTGTTTTTTTCGCAAGCTCTTTGCTCCACTGATATTCCTTCGGCAGGACGTATTTGAACGCCGCGTCTTCGAGACGTCCTTTCATTTCCCCCATGCCCAGTCGGTTCGCAATAGGGGCATAGATTTCTAGGGATTCCAACGCGATGCGATATTGTTTTTGCGGAGGGATGGCTTCGAGTGTTTGAAGATTGTGCAGGCGATCCGCGAATTTGATGAAAACCACCCGAACGTCCGCAGCCATCGCCAAGAACATTTTTCGGAGGTTTTCCATGTACCGCTCCATGCCGCGGTATTTAATTTTTCCCAGTTTCGTAATTCCGCCCACCATCCCAGCGACATCGGCGCCGAACGCGGATTCGATTTCTTCCAGCGTGCGCTCCGTGTCTTCTGGAACATCATGCAAAAGCCCAGCGACGATGATGCTCGTCGGGAGCTTCATGTCGGCGAGGGTAAACGCCGTGGCAAGCGGATGGATGATGTAGGGTTCTCCGGTCGCGCGTTTTTGTGGGCGATGGGCTTCCTCCGCAAACGCGTAGGCACGTCGAATGAGCGCCGTATCTGCTTGCGGATCAAAGGCAAGAACGGCCTCGCAGAGGCCATCAATGGTTTGTACGGGGGCGACGGTAGGCATGTCTGCAGTGTGCCCCTGTTTACAGGCGCTGGCAACGTCTTTGTGGTAGGATGTGGTCATCCTATGAACGCAGCGACGTCCTCAACCGCTCAGACTTCCGCGCAGGAAACAGCTCTCCATCATTCCGAACAAGGAGAATCCACTGCACGAGATCTTCCGATAGCCGATGCGGATGCAGAACGCATGTTGTCTTTGTTAAAAGATATCCCACCAATGGAGCAGGCGAAGGTTTTGATGAAGGAGATCAAAAATGAGGTCGCGCAAGAGGGAGAGAAGTACGGAACGGTCGCGGCGGGGATTGTGGCGGGGGAATCTCCGGAGGCGCAGTCCCAGGTCGCAGCGGTGCGATCGGATGCGAATGCAAAACGGGTGGCGTTGCAGACCAAGGCGGAATCGTTGGCGAAGCGGGTGACGGAGGTGGTTCCACCGACAGAATCGGATGTCGAAGCAGGGGTGAAGCAAAAACGAACCGATGCGATCGCGGGGCTTAGAAATCCAGGACTCATGCCGCTTGAATTGGTTCATTACGTCGTCCATGATCCGGATTTTCGGAAGGGCGTGGTGGACGAGTTAAAACGGTTGGAAGGGACGCATCAGCAGGTCCCGGCAGAAGTGGCGCGATATGGCATGCTTGCGCGTGTCGCGGATGATCCGCAGGCGTTTTTGAAGCATGTTCAGGAGGGGAAAAAGAAGTTGCTTGCAGAACAGGCCTCGCCTGCGGGGGAGAATGCCAAAAAATTGCAGGCTCAGATCCAATCGTTAGAAGCGCTTGCCGCGGAAACATCAGAGCCGCCATCCGCTGAAGTGGCTCCGACCGTTGCGGCTCCTGTGACG
Organism: Patescibacteria group bacterium; assembly: GCA_022843095.1. GTDB lineage: Bacteria > Patescibacteriota > Patescibacteriia > 2-12-FULL-60-25 > 2-12-FULL-60-25 > JALHOH01. Next base: position 221,294 of record JALHOH010000002.1, on the reverse strand, counting down.
AGTGCTCCTGAATCCGTGGCTCCACCCGTGGCAGAAGCGTCTTCAATGACGACGGAGGACGACGGACCAGAGATCGAAATCATCGAAGACGAGCCGGTTCCGGAGGTAACTGCCAAGGCCACGTCGGAAGAGTTGGCGTCGCATCAGGCATTGGTGGAGGGGCTGACCCCGCCCCCAGCGGTCGATGAAACGATTCCTGTGGTGTATGAAGCGCCAAAGGACGTCGTTCCGGACCTGAAGCCGGTGCTTGAGGCGGTGGATGTGGAAAAGTGGTCACGCGAAGCGGCGCAGGTGGCCGAAAACGGAAAAGCCGCGCAAGCCGCCGTGATGAATCTTCGTCGCAATGATTTTACGACCGAAGAAGGATATGCGAAGGCACTTGCGGCGTTTACCGCATATAAACTGTTGAATCAGAAAGAGCAGGAAGAGGTGGGGACGGAACTTGCGATCGCGGAAGCGCAAAAGAAAGAGGCGCAGTTGCTGGTTCTAGCGCGCACGGCGAGCGAGGAGGCGGCGACCAAAAAGCAGGCGTTGGAGACGGCGCATCTGAATGCATCCGCGGTCACTGCCATCGAGGGAGGGGACGAAGCGTTAAAGAATGAGCTCGCACAAGCAGAACAAAAGGCGCAGGCGGCGCGCACGGCGTTGGAGGCGCATCAATCGAACCTTCTGCATCTTGGTGAAACGCGAACGACGATTCAGGCAGAAAAGCAGCGTTTGGAGCAGGAGTATGCCGCAAAAGAAACGGAACGTTCTACCTATCACGAACCGTCCAAATTTGAACGGGGACTCACGGAAGGGGTGGTAGCCACAGGGGCGGGGATCGGTGGCGTTGCGATTGAAACGGCATCAGTGTTGACCAAGGGTGCGGTTGGGACATTGAGTGGTGGTTCTCGGTTCTTCTTCTGGCTTGCACGAAAATTGGATACGGGAGGGAAACAATCCCGTCTCATGAACTGGATCGGAGAAAAAATGACGGGCATGAACGAGGATCAGCGGAGAAAATATCTGAAAGAAGAAGAGAAGCGCATGAGTTATATCGGCGCTGGATATTCAGAGGGCGGCGAAGGGCTGGATCCAGAGAAAAAAAATAAGAAGGTGATGGAGTTTGGCGGAAAACTTGGATTCTCCGTCGATCAAACCAAATCTCTCGTGACGATTGAAGATGATGGAGATATGTTTATCGAAGGGGGGCTTGAGGTCACGAAGCCAGATCTAGAATCGTTTCCTAAGGGGCTTAAATTCGTGAAGGGGGATGTGGATCTCTCCGCATGTGAGGAGTTGCGGGATGTGAGAGGGCTGCCCAAGCGGATTGAGGGGGATTTGAATCTGGCAGGGACGCAGGTGACGGAATTGCCCGAGGAGCTGGAGCTTGAGGGGGCAGTGGTGATGAACGCCTCGCAAACGGCCTTACTTGCCCAGGCAAGGCGTCTCAAGTTGCGCTACAAGGTGCTTGGTGCGCCCGCAGAACCGGGAACGCCAACCTAACAGAAACGCCCCATTCGTGGGGCGTTTCTGGTTATGCTTTCCGTCGAGTTGTTTTTGCGCGTTTGGTCGTCTTTTTTTCTGCAAGGAGTGCCGTCGCCTGCTCCAAGGTGAGCGTCGCCGGGTCCATCCCTTTTTGAAGGGTGGCATTCGTCTTGCCGTGTTTCACGTACACGCCGAATTTCCCTTCATGCAGCGTGATCGGTTTTCCGTCGTCCGGATGATCGCCGATCGTACGAAGTTGTTTGCCGCCACGCCCGCCTTTTGGCATGGCAAGGAGTTCAAGTGCGCGTGGAAGTTCGATGGTGAATATATTGTCTTCTTTTTTGAGCGAACGGAAGTCGCTGCCATGTTTCACATACGGGCCAAACCGTCCAAGTCCTGCGGTGATCGACTCGCCGGTTTCGGGATGTGTTCCAAGTGTCCGGGGAAGGCTGACGAGCGCGATTGCCTTTGCGGAATCGAGTTCGGTGAGCGGGATTTCTTTGGGGATGCTGACGCGTTTTGGTTTTTGCTTTGGGTCGGTTGGGTCTTCTCCGAGCTGAAGATACGGACCGAATGCTCCGGTTTTTAGGAAGATGGGGAGTCCCGTTTTTGGATCATCACCCAGTGTTGTCGGGCCTTGGTTCACCTTTTCGAGTAATTTGTGAACGGTGTCGGTGGTAAAATCCGCTGGTGCAATTTCTTCGGGAACGGAGCCTTTTGCCTCGGTACCGCTGCGCGGATGGATGGTTTCGAAGTACGGACCAAAACGACCAATGCGCACAGGAACGTTTGGCGCCGTGGGGACGATGACGGTGCGCGCCTCTTCTGCGTCTGCGCTTGCCGTCTTTTCTTTGACCTGCGCGGCCAACCCCTCTGGTCCGTCATACAGCTCACGCAGATAGGGGAGCCATAGTTTTGAGCCATCCGCGATGGCATCCAGCGACGCTTCCATGGTGGAAGTAAATCCGACGTCAACGAATTTCGCGAAGTGTCGTTCCATGAATTGCGCGACCGCAAATCCGGTGAAGGTTGGAACCAATGCGCTGCTTTGTTTTCGGACGTATCCGCGATCAAGCAAGGTCGAGATAACGGTTGCGTAGGTACTTGGACGGCCGATCCCTTCTTTTTCCATGAATTGAATCAACCCGGCTTCGGTGAATCGTGCGGGTGGCTTGGTTTCGTGGTTCTGCGGCTCGGCGGTGTTGCAGATGACCGTCTCGTGTACCGCAAGCGCTGGAAGCGGGCGTTCTTTTTCGGCGACGGCATCAGATTCGTCGCTTGCCTCTTGATAGGCGCGCAAAAATCCAGGTTCCAAAATAGTCATGCCATTTGCCTGGAAGAGGTGGGATCCGGTGCGAAGTTTTGCCGTCACCTGCAATCCTTTGCTATCCGGCATTTGGCTTGCGAGCGTGCGCATCCAGATCAGCTCGTAGACGTCTTTTTCTGCGCCGGCGAGTCCGGTTTCATCCGGTGGGGTAAAGTTCAAACTTGGACGGATCGCTTCGTGCGCTTCTTGCGCCCCCTTGGACTTAGATTCGTAGTACCGTGGGGATGCAGGAACGTAGGATTCGCCAAAATATCGTCCAATAAATCGACGTGCTCCGGCGATGGCGTCCTGTGAGAGTGACACGGAATCGGTACGCATGTAGGTGATAAACCCTTTTTCGTACAACGATTGTGCGGCACGCATCGCTTCTTTAGAGGACAATCCAAGCTTTCGGTTTGCTTCCTGCTGGAACGTAGAGGTGATGAACGGCGGGCTTGGGCGACGCGTCACCGGACGTTCTTGCACATCCGAAACGGTCCACGGGTGTGTTTTGACCGCTTCCGCAATGGATTTCGCCCGCGCCTCATCCACGACGATGCGGTGCGTCCCTTCTTTTAGAGCGCCGGTTTGTTCATCAAAATCTTTTCCGGTGGCGACTGTGTTTCCCCCTGTCTCAATTAAGCGTGCTTCAAAGGCGTCCGGTCCTTTTTGGACCTCGGCGCGGACATCCCAATAGGCTGCCTGGCGGAACGCCATGCGTGCACGTTCTCGATCGACGATGGATTTGAGCGCCGCGGATTGGACGCGTCCGGCGGACAATCCATAGGCGATTTTTTTCCACAAAATAGGTGAAATGAGATACCCAACCAACCGGTCCAATACGCGACGTGTTTCTTGAGCGCGCACCAGTCGTTCGTCGATATCGCGGGGATGCGCGAGTGCCTGTTCGATCGCGCCTTTGGTGATTTCGTGGAACACCATGCGTTTGACCGGGATTTTTGGTTTCAGTAATTGCAACAGGTGCCAGCTGATGCTTTCTCCTTCACGGTCTTCATCCGTCGCCAGGTACACGTCTTCTGCGTCTTTGATGAGTTTTTTGAGCTCGGTCACGACCTTGGTTTTGTTCTTGGAAACGACGTAGATCGGCTGAAAATCATGATCCACATCAACACCAAGCTGGCCTGCCGTGGTTTTTTTGTATTCAGCAGGAATGTCGGCCGCCGTTTCTGGCAGATCGCGGACATGCCCCATGGAGGCAACAACGGTATAATCGTTGCCCAAAAATTTGCGAATGGTCTTCGCTTTGGTGGGGGACTCGACGATGACGAGATGCATAGGAGATCGGTTGGATACTATCACGCCAGGACGTGGGGCGTCACAACGGGACTGGCAATACCACGGGATTTGAAAGGTCGTCAACGCAGGCGGATCCAGGTCAGTCGATCTGGAGAGGCGACGCGACTATCGAGTTCAAGTAGGGCGAGGGCAGCAAGAACGTCCGGAACGGGGCGATCCAGCCGCTCGGCTAAGGTATCAGTCGTGAGCGGTTCGGTGAGGGTTTCCAGGATCGCCCGCGCAAATGGATCGTCCGGGAGGGTCATGGCAACGGCATCGGCGAGGACAGGGCGATCCAGCGCGATCGCGTCGATGAGCGCCGCGACCGAGACGCATGGATGGGCTCCTTGTGAGAGCAATGCATGCGTTCCTTGTGACGCCGAAGAGAAGATAGAGCCGGGAACGGCAAACACATCTTTTCCAAGATCGAGCGCCGCGCGCGCGGTGATGAGCGAGCCGGAATCGACGTCTGCTTCGATCACGACAGTCGCCATCCCGGCAGCGGCGATGAGGCGGTTACGCAGCGGAAAGTGATGGGGGAGCCCTTCTGTGCCTGGAGGAAATTCCGATAGGAGACCACCACCTTCTGCAAGAATTCGAGTCGTGAGTGACAGGTGGCTACGAGGATAGATCGAGGCGTTCTCGATTCCTGTCCCCAGAATGCCAAGGGTGTATCCGTGATGGTCGAGCGTGATGCGATGTGCGGTTCCATCGATTCCGAGCGCAAGTCCGGAGATAATGCCAAATCCGTGTGCGATCGCAGGTGGAAGGAGCTCTTGTAGCACACGGACGCCATAGGAGGTCATCCGTCGCGTCCCGACGATGGAAAGGCAGGGGTGCGGGGGAAGTGATCCTCGTAGAAACAGGAGTTCTGGCGCATCAGGCATGTGCAGGAACGCGAGCGGATACGCGACGTCTTCTGGAAGGAGGGGGGTGATCTCTGCTCGCCTCAGTTGATCGTGGAATGCCTCCGGATGACCCAGGCGCGTTTTCCACGCTTCAAGATGCCGACAAAGCGTTTCGGTACATCCGCGTTGCATTAGCAAAGAGGGAGGCATAGACCACGCCTCGTCCCACGCGCCTTGAACCGCCCGACGGAGATGGCGGCGTTCGCGGTTGGTAAAACCGGGCGCAGCGAGCATGGCGATGCGCGTCGTACGGTGATCCTGGGGCATACTTCACCACGTTCCAAAAAACAATCGACCCGTCAAGGGCCGATTGTTTCTTTCTTATTCCATTGGTTCATCGCGTTTGTCGTCCCGACGGCAACCCAGTCACGGATGGCGTTTGCTGCGCGTTTCAGGATTTCCTGCGCTGTCCGTTCTTCTTCTGGCGTAAACGAGGATAAGACGTGGACATCGACGGGACGTTGATCCTGCGGGCGTCCAATGCCGATGCGTAGGCGAGGGATAGCGGTGGTACCTAGTCGTTCTTGGATGGATGCAACACCGTTGTGTCCTCCTGGCCGTCCTTCGGCGAGAAACGCCAGTCGTCCCAGGGGAAAGTCCAGTTCATCGTGGACGATTAGGATGTGCTCGTGTGGGATTTTGTAGAATCCGACAATCCGTTGAACGGCCTCGCCCGATCGGTTCATATAGGTCAGCGGCTTCGCGAGGAGGATTTTTTCGCCCCCCGCACGCCACTCGGCGATGTCCGCTTGAAAGTCCGCCCGGGTCGCAAATGCAGACGCTTGATCCGCAAGGAGCGTATCCAACGCACGCCATCCGATGTTGTGGCGAGTCGTCGCGTATTCACGCCCCGGATTTCCGAGTCCAACGAGCAACTTCATACCTTATGTTTTTTGTCGGCGACGCGTTTGGTTGACTGTGCGGTTTTCCTTAATCGCCCCGGCAACCGCGACCATCCCTGGTCCGTGCACGTTGCGTTTGCGCGTGGATTTGGCAACCGGGACGTTGCGCATCTTGACCACGATCGGTGTTCCGATGAAGCCGAATTTTTCCCGGAGACGTCGTTCAAAGAACCGAAGCCAGCTTGGATGGATCCCTTCCTTTTCTCCAAGCACGGTCACCAGGAATTCCGGAGGTGCGTCTCCGATTTGAGCCACATCGTAAATGCGGGGAGACTTGGGTCCGTATTCGGCGATCGGTCGCTTGGCCTTGATGCAGGTTTTGAGCAAGCGGTTTAAGGCGTTGTAGTCGATGTGGCGATGGCGTTCTGCCTCTGCCGTCAAGGCCATGTCCAGCAACTTGGTCGCACGCTGTCCGGTGACGGCGCTCGTAAAAATCATCGGCGCCCAGTCCAAGAACGGGAAGAGCTGACGAATCAACCCTTCATATTCTTTTGTCGAAGCCGTGGTTTTTTGTTCCACCAAATCCCATTTGTTGGCCACGAGGATCAACCCCTTGCTGCGCCCCTCCAGCAATCCGGCGAGGTGGCGATCTTGGTTTGTGGGATCTTCGGTTGCATCAAACACGAGAAAAGCGACATCCGACGCTTCGATGGCGTCGAGGTTGCGTTGAATGCCCTGTTCTTCCAGCCGAGTTTTGATGTGGGATTTTTTGCGCATCCCTGCCGTGTCTACGAGAATGATGTTTTGATCCTTGTAGCGCAGTTCGGTGTCCTGCGGTTCGCGGGTCGTGTGGGCAATGGGGGAGACGATGACGCGCGGTTCTCCCAAGATCGCGTTGACTAACGAAGACTTCCCCACATTCGGACGTCCAATAAAGGAGAGTCGGAGCGCGGTTTTCTCTTCTGCCTGGTGCGCCGGAACGCCAAGGCGTGACAGTTCTGCCACGATGGCATCCAATAAATCGCCGATGCCAAGGCTTGTCGCGGCGCTGACGGCATGCGCTTCTCCGAGGCCAAGCTGAAATAATTCTGGGGCAAAGGCTTCGGACAGGAGTCCGGATTTGTCCACCTTGTTTGCAACCAGCCACAGTTTGTTGTTTAAGGACCGCACGATTTTTGCGATGCGGCGGTCTTCGGTTCCGACCCCCGTTTGGGCATCGACAACAAAAAGCACCAGATCCGCCTCTGCGACGGCGCGTTCAGCTTGGGCCTTGATTTGTTCACCGATAAAGTCTTTTTCGACGTCCATCCCACCGGTATCTACCAAATAAAAGGACTGACCACGCCAAGTGACGAGGCCGTAGTTGCGATCGCGCGTGGTGTGCGGTTCATCACTCACAAGCGCATTGGATTCCGAGGTGAGGCGGTTCCAGAGTGTGCTTTTGCCTACATTGGTGCGTCCGGCCAGGGCAACGATCGGAAGGGAGGTGGTTCGGCGGATGGGCATACGTTTACGGAGTGGCCTGCGCTGTCTGCTGTTCCAAGAAAGCGGCAGTTCCATCTCCTAATATCACTAAGAAATCACTGGAAAACGAAAGAATTCGTTCCGGTGTCAAATCATTGCCGTACACGATTTTCGTCGTTTCCGCGTCGCCGGGGACCGGGGCTGACAGGGAAATTTCCGCATCTAGCACGTTTTTGAGTTTCAACAGTTCCGCACGCTTTTTGCCATTCGTCAAATCAAAGATGACGCTTCGTTCATATCCTTTTTTGCCCGCATTCCCAAATGCGGTGATTTCGTACCCCATTTTTTCGAGTTTTGCAGCAGCTTGTGAGGCAAAACCGGTGCGTGACGTCCCGTTTTTGATCTCGATTTTGATGGTTTCGACAGGTCGTGCGGCGGCGACTTCTTGCTCTGCTGTTTGGTAAGGGTTTTGCGCGATGGCGCGAATGGCGGACCAATCGGGCTTTCGGGGGAATAGCATGAATGCCCCGTTCACGGTCGATGGCACGAGTTCGCCGTTTTGCGCATCCGTTAAGACGCGGGTCGTGACCTGGTCTTTGGAGAAGTCCTTCGCCTTATTTGCGAGCTCCACCAAATCCCAGATACTGAGATCGGTTTGGATATTTCGACTCACGGTTGCGTACAGTGCCGCCAATTTTTTTGGATTTCCCAACGTGTTCAAGGAAAGGAGTTTTTCGCGAATAGCCATGATCACGAGCTGCTGTCGCTTGCTTCGCGCGAAATCAGATCCCTCGCCGTTGTTTCCGTGGCGGGAACGCGCGAACGTCAAGGCTGTTTTGCCATCCATGTGCTGCACCCCTTTTTTAAAGCTGACGGTGGTCCACTTGTCGTCGTAGGTCGGATATTGCGGATCCGTAAAGGAGCGTTCCACCGTGACGTCGATGCCACCGATCGCATCCACGAATTCTGAGAATCCACGAAAATCCACGCGCACCACGTGATCGATTTCTACATCCAGCAGTTTTGAGATGGCTTGCCCCGTTCGCACGGCGCCTTCTCCTGGATGTTCCAGTTCGGCGTACGCGTTGATGGAATTGATTTTTTCAAATCGGCCCCCACCAAGTGGATAGGCGAGATCGCGTGGAAGCGATAACATGCCGGCCTTTTTTTCTTTGAAATCGATGGAGGTCAGGATGATGGTATCCGTGAGTTGAGATCCTTCGTGTCCATCGCCACCAATCCCAAGGAAGAGAATCTTCAGTTTGTCATCTTTCGCGATAGGGGAGGTTCCTTCCTCGCCCGCGGAAGGGAGCACGGCCCGGCGAATATCGGAGATGATCGGAAGATTCCCAACCTCGGAGAAAACGTTTGTCCCGTGTGTCACGGCGCGATAGCTTGCCCCGGCGCCAAGCGTGGCCGCGATCGCGACAACCACGGCAAAAATGCCCGCCATGACGTAGGTTTGGCGGGAGGCGCTCGTGCCAGGATCGGAAGGCAAGAAATTTGCCGTCAGATCGGTCGGATTGGAATCAGGTTTCCCGAGCATGAGGATAGTTTTAGGGTACCAGCGTCCGTTCCTTTTCGCAACGTGTGGAGAAGTATCGCTTTTGTCTCATGCACAGCGTCGAGTAATTGTGGTATGCTACCCGTGAGACCTGTATGTTCGCATCTTTACGCGCGCATTTTCTACGTGTTGCAAGCGCTCTTTCTGCGTGGGCGTTTACGCATCGTCGATCCCTGCTTGCACTGCTTGTTATCGGACTTGCATTTCCCGTGCTTGCGTATGCCCAATCCACAGATCCTGCCTGCGAATTGCGGAGTTTTAATGCGATCGGGTGTATCAACTATTACCTGTTGCACATCGTGAAGTTCTTGGGATCTATTTTGTTGTTCTTGTTGGATATCTTTATCCAGTTCGCGCAATACAATGGATTCCGAAGTGCGTTTCCGGTTGAAATCGGATGGACGGTCGTCCGCGACGTGGTCAACATGTTTTTTATCATCGTGCTGCTTGTTTCGGCATTTGCCACCATCATTGGGTATCGTGACGAGTTCCATTACACCCGCGTCCTGCCAAAACTATTGCTCATGGCGGTTCTTATTAACTTCAGTCGTACTATTTTGGCGTTAGGCATCGATTTTTCGCAGGTGGTGATGCTCACCTTTGTGAACGCATTCAAGGATGCGGCGGCGGGAAACTTCGTGAATGGGTTCGGATTAAACGGTGCCATGCAGTTTCGACCGGGGTCAGAAGCGGCAGCGCAGGCGAGTGTGGATCAAATGAAACTTTTCATTACGATTTTGCTGGCGATCGTGTGTATTGGGATCATGATCATGACGGTGCTCGCCATGATCGCATTTGTGCTTGTGCGCATTTTGGGGTTGTGGATGCTCATGATTTTTTCTCCAGTCGCTTTTTTTGCAACCGCACTTCCTGGGAAGTTGCAGGATGCGGTCAGTGCGTTTACGAGCGATTTTTGGCGAAACTATAGCGGGTATTTGGTAAGCGGTCCGGTGATGGCATTCTTCTTGTATATTACGCTCGCCACGATTCAGCGTGCATCTGCGGCAAACGGTGGTCGATTGGGAGAAGCGACGGGTCTCATGACCAGCCCTTCTACCTCAGGATTTGATGCGTTTGCCTCTCAGCTTGGCAATGTGGATACGATCACCACGTTTATCGTCTCGATCGCGATGATGTGGATGGGGCTTCAGGCGGCCGGCAAGACGGCGGGGGCGTTGCCGGGTTTTGACCGTGTGAATGGGTTGTTGCAGAGCCTTCCAAAGCGTGGGTTGCAGGTAGGTGCGGTTGCGGGTGGCGTTGCTCTTGGCGCAGCGGCTTTGGCAGGACGTGGCGTCCAGCGTGGCGCCGGTTTGGTGAATCAGCGGTACGGGTTGACAACCAAGGCGACAGCGGCGGTTGGGAAGGCGGGGCTTGCTGTGCCGGGTGTCCGTTCCATCGCCGGCGGCACGCTTGCGAAGATGGCGGGGGCGGAACAGGCGCGCATCGCAGATCGCACCAAGGATTATTTGGCAAATGCTCGCGGATTAAAGAATGATCCGGAGGCCTTGTACCGTTATCGCAAATCATTGGGTGATAAGCCTGAAGAATTACGTGCAAAGGAAAAGATTGATGCAATGCTAAAAGAAAAGGGGATTGATTTTAAGCAGCGAATGGCGGAAGAGGAGGCGAAATGGACAGAAACGAAGCAGGCGGTTGGTGCGAAGGCGTTGGAAATTGCCAAGAAGCCGGGTGCATATGCCGCAGAGAAGGTCGGGGCGATGACGCAGAACCGCGCTGATCGCAAATACGTGGAAGAGCAGGCGGATGCGAAGTATGCCCAGGACGTCCGCGCGATCAATAAGGAATATGATGGGAAGGTAGCGGGTACCGCGCTTGAATCAGAGAAAAAGCAGCTGGAAGTGGAGCGGTTGCAGAAGTTAGATGGTGCCTCCAAGGAACGAGAGGCGACGAAAGCGGCGGCTGTCACAAATGCGGCAGATATTCGCAAACAGGTGGAAGCCTCTCTTGCCCCAGCAGCACCGGGTAGTGTGCAAGAGGTGTCAAATAATCCGGTTGCAAACAAGGCTGGTAGTGGCGCGAAAACAGCGGAAGCCGCAAAGGCGACCTACGAGCAGGCAAAGAAAGACATTGATTCTCGTGTGAAGTCGGGCCAGATCACGCAAGACGATGCCAAGGCGTTGTATGCGAACGCAGATCGGGAATATAAGGTGGCGTTTAAGGCGGCTTTGGGGAAGAACGCGGGTTCACCCGAGAGGGCTCAAGCGGACGTTTCTGTGACGATGAAGAATGTGGCAGATGCAGAATCTCGTTCTGTTGAAAAAGAGAATGCGTCACGAAAGTCTGTCGCGCAGACGGGTGTCATGATTGAGGATCAGAAGAAGAACCTCGCCGCTTCCTACGATGAGGCGAAGACGGAAGGAAATGCTGGAAAGGTGAAAGAAGTAGAAATGACGATGAAGGTGAAGCCTCATCTTGCGCCAGACGCGGAGTTCGGACGCGTGATGAGTGAAATCAAGAAAGATGTAGCTGCGCAGGCAAAGCTTGACCCAGAAGCGCTGAAGCAGACCGTGGTTCTCGACTACTTCATTGAGCCGCATATCACCACGCGGTTGGGGGTAAATGAATTGGATACAGGGGCATTTGAACAATCGTTGTCCAGTTTAGATTCCAAACTCCAGGCGCAGGTGAAGGCGCGTGTTCAGCAACTTAAGGAGACCGGTGAACTCAAAAACGTGTAATGCATTTTATGGGTATCTTTAAATCAAAAGGGGTGCTCGGAGAACCAAACGCAGCGGGGATACGAGAAGTGCGCGACTTGCGGACGGGTGAGCGTTCACTGGGGAGCGCTCCTCTTGGTTGGGAAAAGTCGTTGCGTGAGGGGCTGACGGTGGATGGAAAACACGATCAAATCAAACCGGCACTGCGGAATCTTTTGTTCGTTAAATCATTGGATGAGCTTGTATCTTTGTTTCCTGATCCTGTGCAGCAGATTGAGTTCACGGATGCGCTTGGAAGTATTTTTCGTGAAGCGTTAACGGATGCGTTACTGATCGCAGAGCGGCCACATCCTTCCGAAAAGAGCGAAGTGTTTAAAGAGCATCTCCTCATTATTGAACGGATCGTTCGGCAACTTGGAAGTCTTTCTTCAACGGATCGTGCGGAATTGATTTCCGTGTTGCATACATCGCATTTGATTGAATTGATCCAACTTCAATTGAAGGCCGATGAACATGAACGATTGTTGACGGATTCGCAAAAAACCATGCTTTTGCCGGAAGCGGTGAAGCAGGCGAAGCTGCTGGAAAAAGGAATTCTGAAAACAGTTGAAGATGATCGATCTCCGTTTGAAGTGGATGTGCTGGCGTTTCTGAAATCCATTCGTGATGGGAAAGGGATCCCTGCGGCTTTAAAAATGTTGGCGACGGGAGCCGGAGAAAAATAGCATATGACGCGCGATGCATGGGTTCGAGCATTTGAGCAGGCACCGGAGGCGGTGCAGGCGTATTTGCTTGACCCGGCAACGGCGGAACGCGAGCGCGTCGTACAGGAATCATTGGGTTACGAACATGATGCGTGGGATCGTGTGATGGATGTGGTGTGGGAGGTGTTGTTTGCGCATATTTCTCCGGAGGATGCCTCTGCGCGGTTTGCGACCGTGGCAGGAGATCGTTCCCCAAAAGATGTCGAAAAAAAGGTGTTGATGGGGTTGATTTTGCCGCTTGCCGATGCAGTCCTTTGGGATGTGGAAGCGCGTCTGCAGCAGCTGGGAGTTTCGGCAGCAGAATACGCGACCGTCCCGCGCGTTTCATTGCGTCCTCTGTCGTATGGCGCAGCGATCCGTCGTATTGCGGGGCAGGCGAAGATCGGTTTGCTTTCGGATGTGATCGCGCAGCGCTTGCGGGACGGATTTTTGTCTTTTGTGAAAGGGATTCGCACAGAGCAGCAATTTCGTGAGGTGTTGGTGAAGGGGCAATCAGATGGCGGGATTGGGTTATCGCAAGACCAGGCCGAGGCGTTTTTGCGGGCCATGCAGCAATTGCTGCAAACTGTGCGCGTGCTTTCCGAGCAAGAATACGCCCAGTGGTATGCAACCTACCAAGACCAGGTGCGTGCGCAGGCCGAGGCGGCCATGGAATCTGTTTCGGCAAATGCATCAGAGGAAGAGGTGTTGCGTCCGACCGGTCCAAAACATGGACTTGCAACGCTGCAATCCGCGATTGACGCAACGATGACAGCGCTTGCCTCAACCCTGACAGATCCGTTTTTGCAACGCCGTTTGGAGACGTTGGTAAGTACGCGGCTGCGCGATGTGCGTAATGCTTCTCAGGTGCGGCAGATGCTAACCCGCGAGGTGAAGGTGGGTGGTCTTGGACTGGACGAGGCACAGGCGGAGACGATCGTGAATGTGATAGAAAAGGCCTACGAAGAGCACCGGCATTTTATTACTGCGGAAGAGACGCAGCGCATTCAATCCGTGACCGAGCAGCAAAAACAGATCATTGAAGATCGTCGAAAGCGGGACAGTGAAGAGCATGCCAAGTGGTATCAGGAAAAGGTGAAAGGGACGCAATCTGCAGAAGCGCAGGCGGCGGCAATTTTTGCCGCCATGAAGCAGGGGATGCAAAAGGGCGCGACCCCAGGAGCTGCGCCTACGTCATCGCTTGCGATGGATGCAGTCCGAGCACCTCAACGGTTAATGGGACTCACCGATGAATTGGCGGGAATCTCGGTGGCTGAATTCCGTCGGCTCGCCAAAAACCCAGCCGATGCCGCAGAGCGCATTTGGCAAAAATTGAAGACGTTAGAATCAGAATCGTTCGATCGATGGACGGAGGGGATTCAGGCCTGGAGAAATTCCCCAATGCAAGCCGAATATCTGCGTCTTGTCGCTGAAAGCTTTGGAGCAGGCAAACCCGTTGCGCAACTCGTAGAAGAGCGTCATGCGAGTAATCCGGCGACTTTATCGCCAGAAGAGGTGAATGCGATGATTCAGTTGAATAGCCGTATCCAGCTCTAGCCTATGCCAGAAAAGTTTATCGTTCCGCAATTTATTGACAGCGAAGACAAGATTTTGGGGCCCATCACCGTGCGCCAGTTTTTGATCTGCATTGCGGCGACCTTCATCGTGTTCATCGAATACAGCATTTTTACCCTGGCGCCGTTTATTTTGACGGCGCTTCCGACGGTCGGGATTGCAGCGGTGTTCGCATTTCTCAAAATCAACGGTCAGCCATTCCATCTGTTCTTCGTGAATTTTTTGCAAACATATAGCCGACCGATGTTGCGCGTCTGGGACAAGCGGTTGAATGATTATGAGTTAAAAGCATTGGCGCAACGTGCCGCTGAAGTACCGCCGCCACCTCCACCGGCGAAAATTGCCCCCTCATCCACACGCCTACGTGACCTGGCGCTCACGGTAAATACGGGAGGGGTGTATAATGCCGAAGAAGAGTGATTCTATGCAAAGCGCGAAGCTCGCCGGACCAAAGCCTGGGGTACCGACCCAACGCTATTTAGATATCGCGGAAATCAAAGAGGACACGGTGATCATGAAGGACGGAACGCTTCGCGCCGTCCTTCTGGTGTCATCGATCAACTTTTCTTTGAAATCCATCGATGAACAAAATGCGATCGTGCAAGCGTACATGCAGTTTTTGAATGGGATCGATTTTCCTATTCAAATCGTCATCCAATCGCGGAAGATGAATATCGATAACTATCTTCAGCAGGTTCGGACGCACGATCAAGAAACGCAAAATGAACTGTTGAAGCGTCAGATCAAGGATTACATCGCGTTCATCAAACAGCTGGTGCAGCTGGGCGATATCATGCAGAAGCGGTTTTTCGTGGTCGTTCCCCTGAATCCGGCGACCTCTGAACGCAAAGGGTTCTTTCAACGAATGAGCGAAATTTTGACCCCGGGCGGGGCCATTCGCGTCTCAGAAGAACGGTTCAAGAAAGAGAAGTTCGATCTTGGGTTGCGCGTGAGTCAAATCCAGCAAGGGCTCTCCAGCATGTCGCTTTCTGCGGTTCAATTGGATACGCAGTCGTTAATTGAACTGTTTTACACGGTGTACAATCCGGAACTGTACGATACGCAGCGGCTGGTCGATGCGAATCAACTTCAACTTGAAGAATAATCTCGAAGACGTATGGCCTTTGAAACACAGCCCCAAAAAACTGTCGGCGTTTCCGAGATTTTGGAAGACGGCGTCAAGCTCCAGCGTGGTCCGTCCAAGCTGCAGCAAAAACAGAAGCAGGCAGAAGAGCGCACCGCCCTTGAAGAAGAGCGTATTTATCGTCGCGGCGTCGCAAGCATCAAGGATTTGATTGCGCCGGCGTCGATGAAGATCGAGCCATCGTATGTGCGGCTTGGAGATGTGTTTTGCCGAACGCTGTTTGTCATTACGTATCCGCGCTATGTCACCGTCGGATGGGCGTCTCCGATTATCAACCTTTCGGCGCAGCTGGATATTGCGATGTTCTTTTATCCCATCAAAGCGGACGTGATTTTGCAGCAGCTCAAGAAAAAAGTGGGGGTGTTGGAAGCACAGATTGCGACGGATGCGGAATCCGGGAAGCCGCGCGATCCGATCACGGAAACGGCGCTTCGCGACGTCGAACAGCTGCGAGATGACCTGACCCAAGGAATCGAACACTTTTTTCAATTCGCCTTTTATTGCACGTTTTATTCGAAGGATAAAGAAGAGCTTGAACGGCTTTCCTCGAATGTCGAAGGGACGTTCGGATCCATGTTGATCTACACCCGCCGTGCCTATTTTCAGGCGGAACAGGGGTTTAGTTCGTGTTTGCCAGTATGCAATGATGAACTGCAGATCACCTTTAACATGAGCACGTCGCCGATTGCGTCGTCGTTCCCGTTCACGAGCGCCGATCTGACCAGCGACAACGGCATCTTGTACGGCGTGAATCGTCACAACAACTCGCTCATCTTGTTTGATCGGTTTTCGTTGCAAAATGCGAATGCGGTGATTTTTGCCACGTCCGGTGCAGGGAAGTCCTACACCGTGAAATTGGAGATCATTCGTTCCATGATGGTCGGCGTGGATGTGATCGTTATCGATCCGGAAATGGAGTATAAGCACCTTTCCGATGCGGTTGGGGGGACGTATATTAATATCTCATTGTCGTCGAAATCCAAGATCAACCCGTTTGACTTGCCGCGTCCGACAGGTGAGGCGTATGCCGTCGAAGACATCATTCGAAGCGCCGTCATCACGATTAAGGGATTGTTGCGTCTCATGCTGGGAAAAATCACGACGACGGAGGATTCCATTTTGGATCGTGCGTTGCTTGAAACGTACGCAAAGAAGGATATCGTCCCCGGTTCGGATTTAACTCGCGTGGAGCCGCCGATTTTGCAAGATTTTCAGGATATCTTGGAGGGGATGGAGGGGACGGCTGAACTGATCGTGAAATTGAAAAAGTACACGGAAGGGACGTTTTCGGGGTTGCTCAATTCACCGACAACGGTGCAGATGACCAACCAACTGGTTATTTTCTCGGTTCGTGATTTGGAAGACGAATTGCGTCCAATGGCGATCTATACCATCGTCAACTACATTTGGAACGTGGTACGCAGCGAACGAAAAAAGCGCATTCTCGTGATCGACGAAGCGTGGTGGCTCATGCAATCCGAGGATTCTGCTAAGTTTATCTTCGCCTTGGTCAAGCGATGCCGTAAGTATTTCTTGGGTGTGACGACGATCACTCAAGACGTGAACGACTTTTTGACCTCGCCGTATGGCCAGGCCATCGTGACGAACAGCTCGATGCAGATGTTGCTCAAGCAGTCTCCGGCGGCGATTGATTTGGTGGCGCGGACGTTTTTGCTGACGCAATCGGAGAAATATTTGCTGCTGGAATCCGGGGTGGGTGAAGGGATCTTTTTTGCCGGTGCAAAACATGCGGCTATTCAGGTCGTTGCGTCTTACACCGAGGATCAGATCGTCACGACCAACCCGCAACAGTTGCTGAAACTCGAAGAAGAGCGCAAGAAATTTCAACAAGCTCAGCAGTCCGGGTAATCTTCCAGTATGAAACGCTATCTTGCCATCTTTTTGATCTTGCTTGCGATCGGTGCCGTGATCTTTGCGATTGTGTTCGTGCTGTTACCGTTATGGCGCACGGCGAATCCGCCCGCGCAGCCACCGCCGATCAACTCGCAGGCCCTTCAGCCGGAGGTGCCCGAAACGCCGGCTCCCGCGATTGCAAAGGTTGCGCCACCTGCTCCCGTGGATCAGGGCGAGCTTGCGCTTGCCGAATCGGCGAAGCGGTTTGCGTTGGATTTTGTGACCCGGGCACAAACGGGCAGTAACTACGATAATTTTGAAGCGATGCGTCAGGGGAGTGCGGATGCGTCCACGGCGGTACGGGCCTTTCTTGAGACAGAGCGCACTGCGTTGCAGCAAGCTCATCCGCGTACAGCGGGAACATGGGCTCGTACGGTCCGTGGCCTGGCCGCTCGCATTACGAATGCGCCGGTGAAGGGGAATGCGCAGGTGTTGCTGACGGTGGAGGCGCACGTCACAACCGAAGAAAACAACTTGGCCACGCCCGTGGATATTGCGCGGTATGAAGTGACGCTCGCGCCGGTGGGTGCGGGGTGGCAAGTGACACGCTTGGAACGCATGGAGTAAGCTTTTTCCATGCAGGTCACGCGTGTGATGCAGGCCGTCGGGACGGGGATCGCGGATATCCTTTTCCCGCCGTTTTGCGTTGGGTGCGACGCGTCGGGAGCATGGGTCTGCCCTTCTTGCCATGGTAGTGTCTTTTCGTTGCAACAGGACGTTCCACCTGTCCCGGGAATAGATCGCGTGGCGGCGTGTGTTCCGTACGGTCATCCATTGGTACAACGCGTCATAAAAGCGATAAAATACGATCGCGCGACCTGTCTTGGACCCACCCTTGCCGAATGGATGCGCATCACGCGCGATCATCGCACAGAGCCTTGGCCATGGGCGGGGGCGTCCTCGCTTACCATCGTACCGCTGCCATCGGACGCAACGCGTAAACAGGCGCGCGGGTTAGATCATACGATGTGGATCGCGGAATGGGTGCAGCGAACATTGTTGCCTTGGGCGCCTATTGTGCCGGCGCTTGAACGAGTTCGAGAGGTCCCTCCGCAAGCACGCCTTGGGTCTGATGTGCTGCGCCATGCCAACGTCGACGGGGTGTTTGGACTTGTGCGTCCCTTGGATGGACCGGTCGTTTTGGTGGATGACGTCATGACGACAGGATCAACCCTGCAAGAGGCGGCGCGGATTATGCGTGCAAGTGGCGCGCGGCCTGTGTATGGGTTTGTGATCGCCTCAGGCAGAACCGTGTAATCTATGTGGATTTTTTCCCTCCTTTCGCTTGGATTGATCGTGTTGGTGAGCTGGGTCATCCTGCTCGTGATTTTGAATATCCGAACACGCGCCGTCATCCGACGGTATCGCATGCGACCGGCGTTTCATGTGGGCGATCCGGCGTTTTTTCGTACGATGGAAGGGGTGTTGCTTGCGCCATTTGTTCCAGGCAATGCAATCCAGACGTTCAATGGGGGTGCAGAAATTTTTGAGGCGATGCTTGAAGATATTCGCACAGCGGAACATTCCGTGTGCTTGGAAAGTTACATCTTTCATTCCGGGAAGGTTTGTCGGGCGTTCATGGATGCGATGATCGATCGAGCGAAGAAAGGGGTCGCCGTCCATGTGCTGTTAGATTGGATCGGAAGTTTTGGGTTGACCTTGCAAGATGAACGAGAGTTACGCGCTGCCGGAGTGAAGGTGGCGAAATACCGGAAGCCACATTGGTACACCCTTCCGCGTATCAACAACCGGTCGCACCGGAAGATTTTGGTGGTGGACGGGAAGGTCGCGTACACCGGTGGCATTGGGATTGCGGATGAATGGCGGGAGCCGGTGAATGAAGCTTGTCCATGGGCAGAGCGTCAGTATCGATTCGTGGGGCCTGTGGTTGCCCGGATTCAGGCGGCGTTTTGTGAAAACTGGTTAAAAAGTCAGGCGGCGGTATTGGAAGGGGATCGGTATTTTCCGCCACTCGTTCCCGCTGGAGAAAGTCCGGCACAGGTGGTTACAAGCACCGGAGACGGGATCGAGTCCATGCGATTGCTGTTTTTGCTCTCTATCGGATGCGCGACTCGTTCGATTCGGTTGCTGAACGCGTATTTTATCCCGGATGCTGCCATCACGAAGGCGCTGATTCAGGCTAAGCAGCGTGGCGTGCATGTGGAGATTTTGGTGCCGGGAGATCGGACGGATTTGTGGGTGCTGCGTGAAGTGGCGCGGCGCTCGTACAAGCGTTTGTTGCAAGCGGGGATTGCGATCTTTGAATATCAGCCGGCCATGCATCACGCCAAGGTATTGATCGTGGATGACGCATGGGTCAGTGTGGGATCCGCAAACTGCAATGAGCGGTCGTTTGCCATCAACGATGAAATGAATGTGAACGTGTGGGATCCGGCGTTTGCAGCACGACAAATCGCGGACTTCAACGAGGACCTGAAACGAGCAAAACCATTGACGTACAAATGGTGGAAGCAGAGGCCTTGGGGGAGAAAACTTGCCGGTTACGTAGGCGCATTTTTTCAAGCGCAACTCTAGAACAAGGATCTATGATCGATGTGATTCTCGGAGCGCTTGCTGCGCTTTCTATGCATGTGCCGGTGGATGTGTTTATCTTTGTTGGTTCGATTTTAGAAGAGGTGATCGCCCCCATCCCGTCGCCATTTGTCCTGACGGTCGCAGGGGGTATTGCGCATGCGGCGGGGTCGGAGATGGAGGTGTTGTTTTGGCTTGCCGCCGTTGGCGCCGTTGGGAAGACGTTGGGTGCCTGGGTGCTGTATTGGATCGCCGATCGGTTGGAGGATGTGATCGTCCCGCGCTATGGGAAATATGTGGGCGTCGTCCATGAGGATATCGAGCGCGTGGGATCACGGATGCAGAAGGATTGGCGCGGAAAGGCGTTTTTGGTGGTGGCGCGGGCGTTGCCTTTTTTTCCGGGAGGTGTCGTGTCGATCGTGGCGGGGATCGTGAAGGTTGAACGGATCACGTATCTTTGGACGTCGGTCGTGGGCAGTTATGTGCGGAGTTTGTTGTATCTGTATATCGGCTATGTTGGAACGGAAAGTGCACGAGAGTGGCAGGAGGGGATGGATTTTTTGGAGGTGATCGGGAAGGCCGTGGTCGCATTGGGGATCGCAGGGTTGATCGCCTACATTATTTTGCGACGCAAGAAGTGATACGCATCTTTGACTGTGGATGAACCGAGAGATAGTTTTTTGTAGGGGGTGCAAAAAAGAAGGATCGTGAATTCCGATGGAAGCGCAAATGGATCAATTGGTAACGCAATGCCATGAATCCGGGTTGAGGGTCAACGATGTATTTCGCATCGCGAAGAAAGGGGAAGGGTGTTCCGTTCTGCGGGAAGGACAACAGGTGCCAGATATCGATGTTTCCATGGTATTTTTGAATGTGCCGCGAGACCAGCAGGGTATTTTGGAGGAGTGGTTTGCACAGGGGCTTGCAGAGACGTTCGCGGCAGGGCTTACCGACAAAGAGGCGGTACTTCAGGATGGAGCCTGTCGCAAGGTCTCCAAGCTACCGGATGACGAACAGGCATATTACTTTCGATTTGAAGGATTGTATCTACCGACAGCGCAAGGGGAACAAGCTCTTCTAATAAATGAGGAGGAGTAGAAAACGTCGTCTACGCTGGTCCATGGAACTCCATGGACCATTTTTGTGCTGGAAGGCATCGACCGATTAAGTTCGTTGTTCATATACTAAAGAAATACGCATGGTTTAGGTGCGTATCCATGGGCCGTTTTCCATTTTTTTCCGTGGCCTTTTTATCACCCGTTTAGGCGGTTCGCAGGGACGGTGCGGCTTTCGATCAAGGAAATGGTTGCCAGATTTGGACCGGTCTCGGGCTCGGCTGAAACGGGATCAGATCGTTCGATTTATTCTAATTATTGGTCACGATGGACATCGCACAGATCTCGAAACCTTCGTATACTCGGCTTCTCTGCGCACCCTTCGAATCTCCCGCCTCTTAGACGACAACACCGGCCAATAGGCCGGCGTTCTGTCATGGCGGAGAGGGTGAGATTCGAACTCACGGTACGGTTTCCCGTACGACGGATTTCAAGTCCGTTGCTTTAGACCACTCAGCCACCTCTCCATGCAGGGCGAGGGTATCGTATCGCAAGATTGTTGTCGATGGAAACCATGTGCATGGCGTGCCTTGTCTGAATGAGTCTGAATTGCTAGGATTTGTCCGGCGTGGAGAGGTACCCAAGAGGCTGAAGGGGAGAGTTTGCTAAACTCTTAGGGGATGATGAGTCCCGCGAGGGTTCGAATCCCTCCCTCTCCGCCATAATAAAGAACCGGCTCAACCGGTTCTTTATTATTTCCACTGCCGCTTTTTGTTAATCTCTTCCTTTTCTCGAAATGCCCGTTCCAGATCGATTTCAAAGTGGTTGCAGATATCCAGGAGATACATAAAGATATCCGCTGCTTCATGTCCAATATGGTACTGGTCGGAAAGCGGATCAGTTTTGATTTGCTGGGTTTTTCGGACAGCCTTGGCAAATTCCCCGCATTCTTCCAGGAAGAGAACAAAAAGTTCCGCGACGGATTCATGGTCAAACCCGCGTTCTTTGACCATGGTCGCGATATATGTTTGATAATCGCGTAGCGTTGGATTGGGTTGCAGAAAAAGCTGGCTCATAGAAAAGTTGTCGCGTTGCGAGGTGTTTGTGGATGACGTACGCTCATCACTGTCCTTCGAGCCTATCAAAGTGCCTGTTTTACCGCTATGTCCACTGTCCATGTCGACTACCACCCCGAAGTCCTTGCGGATCGGATCGGTGCGTTGAGACTTCAAAAAAAATGGACGCGGGAGACGCTTGCGGAGCGGTCCGGAATTACCTATCACACGCTCACGAAGCTTGAGTTGGGAAAAAATACGAATCCAACCCTCGAGACGATGATTGCGCTTGCGAAGGCGTTTGATGTCTCTCTTGATGCGTTGTTGACGTAATACTATGACACCGTTTCGTCAGGCGGTTTTTGCAGTGGTGAAACAGATCCCGTCCGGGTCGACGATGACGTATGGCGAAGTTGCGGCGAAGGCGGGATATCCAGGGGCGGCGCGGGCGGTAGGATCGGCGTTAAAGACGAATTTTGATCCGGCGATCCCTTGTCATCGGGTGATTCCGGCAACGGGGGGCATCGGGGAGTACAATCGGGGAGTGGCAGAAAAACGCACGCGTTTGAAAGCGGAAGGGGCGCCGATTGCGGATGTGGTATAATCCGGATATATGATTTCGTATCCTCCCGAAGTCTTGGAGGCCATCGTGGTGGCACAGGACGCGTTTGCGTGGGAGATCGCCTCGTTTCCAAAGTACCAGCGTAGTTCACGATGGTATGTGGTGATGGTGCTCGTCGCCGTCTTTTTGGTGGCATACGCGGTGTACACCTCAAACTTTTTGTTTGCGTTTTTTATCTTGCTTTCTGCGGTGTTGTTGATCTTGGCCGGGATCCAGCAACCCACGTTGCACCTGGTGCAGATCGGGGATCAGGGGATCGTGGTGGGCGGCGTCTTTTATCCCTTCCAGGAATTACGCGAGTTTGCCATTGTGTATCAGCCGCCGTATTCCAAGGTGTTGTATGTAGAGCACGGAAGCACGGTTCGGCCGCGGTTGCGGATTCCATTAGAGGACGAGGATCCAGTCGCGATTCGTACACATCTACGCCAATATCTCCCGGAAAACCTGGACTTGCAGGGGGAGCATGTCTCTGATATATTTGCGCGGCTGTTGAGGATATAAAGGACGCATGCACCCGTAGCTCAGCTGGATAGAGCGCTTCCCTGCGGAGGAAGAGGCCAGACGTTCGAATCGTCTCGGGTGCACCATGCATAAAACCGGCGCAAGCCGGTTTTATCGTGCGTGTGAAAAAAAGAGGACCGTTGAAGAAATCCGAAGTTACTTTGGTTTTTCCTCCTATGGAATAAGCAAAGAAAGTCCCGCGAGATACAGAAGCGCACAGCCTGCGAAGATGAATGCCCAGCGTGTCCGGGAATAGCGACGATGGATGCGTTCGGACCAGTGGATATCTCGCCCCGTGCTATACGGAGCGACTTCCGCGCCACCGTACCAAGTGACAGGAATGGATGGGGAAATGAGGCGAGAAAGCGCACTTCCGGCCCCGAGCGCCCCACCTCCCATAAGGAGGATTGCGGAAAAGCCACGAAGGTAATCCGCAGGCATCACGATCGTTCCATCCACCGTTAACGCGGTGGGAAGAAAGATGAGAAAAACGAAGACCGAAAAGAACTGAAAGAAATACAGAAAAAAAGCCTGCCCAGTGGTAGGTCCTTGTTCTGGGGGAATGGGTGTGTGCATGAAATGGCGGGGTTAGAATCGGAGGTGCGCGGAAAGATCCCACACGACCAACACCAATGCGCTCCACCACCCTACGTCGGAGACCAGTAGACTCGCAAGAATGGAGCGTTGCCATGCAGGAGGGAGAGGTTCTGTGGCGCGACCTTCTCGTTCGCGTTGCAGCAAGAACGGGCTCACACGTCCCGACAAAAAGAACCCATTTACAACCAGGAGGACTGCGATCACGCCGAGGAGACGTGGAATGGATGTGCTAAAACGCCCTTGGTAGAAGATGGCCCCGCCCAGGGACGCGAGCGCGATCCCGATCCAAATAAGCGGTTTTGTGACTTTATGCGTGCGAATCGTGGCTTCTGTCCAATAGGCGGAGCGTTGTCCGAGTGCGCCATGAATATCAATGACGGTGACGGCACCAAGTCCGATGATAAAGCCTGCAAGAAGCAAGAGAAGTCCGATGAAGGAAGGTTCCATACATTACGATCGCTTTGGGAACGAGATATAGAAGGTCGTTCCATTTTTTCCGGTCTCAACCGAAATATCGCCATGCATGAGGGTCATGAATTCTTTGGCGAGATACAACCCAAGTCCGGTGCCGTCTTCACGGCTTCCGGTGGAGGAGCGCTTATGGATCCGGGTGAAGAGCTGAGGTCGAATCTCCGTGGGGATCCCGGGGCCGTTATCTTTGATGGCGAGCGTTACTTGGTTACGACGATACGCGGTCATTTCGGTCACGGTGATGGTGGTGCCAGGTCGTGTGTGCACGATGGCGTTGTGCAGGACATTGCGAATCACCTCAACCCCTTTTTGGCGATCTGCCATGATAAAAGCGCGGATTTTAGGATCACGTCGATATTTTATTTTCTGGAGCATCATTTCGGAAGCGAGTGGACGTTCGGCTTCAATGACTAATTCAGCGAGAGGGATTTCTGTCGCATCTGCACGTAAGACGCCTCGCTCAAGACGGCTGACATTGAGAATGTCATCGATCAAATGTCTATTGCTTACACTGATCGCTTTTAGATCTGTGAGGAGGTCTGCTTGCGCCTTGGAAGGACGCTTCACTTTTTCTTCAAAGGTTTCCAACAGCCAGGACATTTGCGTGGCTGGGGCACGTAATTGGTGGGCGACAAGTGACACGAAATCACGTTCCCGCAGCGTAATGCGTTTCAATTGGATTTGATAGATGATGATAAGGAAGAAGACCAGGACGCCTATGGTTGCAAGGAGTGCCGTTTCACTGAATTGCCGAGCGATCAGGACATCCGTTGGGATGACATCAATGTGCCAAGCCATGCCACCAATCTCAATTGTTTCCGAAAGGCTGAATTGGTTTTTGGGGGGAGCTTGAACGGATTCATCGACCGTCTCTCCCTGTGGATTAATGATGCGAAGACCGTCTTGTGTATAAAGGATGCGTCCATCATCACTAATTCGCTTTGACGCCGTACGAATGATGACGTTGAAGTTTGTCCGATTCACTTGTGCGCCGATATCGCGAAATAGGGTGGAAAGTCGTTGAACGACGACCGAGGTGCCAATGTGTCGATTGTTCTGAAAAATGGGATGAAAATAGATAATCCCCGGAAATCCCTGAATGAGTTGGAGGGGTTCTGTGGCGATGGTGCGTCGTTCCTCAAGCGCGCGCATGATGGGTTCCAGGCGATTGGGGTACGGTTTATTATCAAAGTTAACCACTTTGATATTTTGTTCGTTCAGGGGATAGACGTACCGTACGACGTGTGCGTCATCCACCCATTGGATGGCTTGGTTTCCCGGGACGAGCGGAGAGAGGGATCCTGCGAATGTGGTAAACGATGTGCTCGAGACGACGCCTTCATTGGATAAGACATACCCTTCCACAGCATGGAGTGCGACGGTGCGTAGTTCGGTTTCCGAAAGGAGGTGTTTGGAAATACGCTCGAGGGTGCGTTGCGTGTATTGGCGGAGCAACGTGACGTTGTTTTGGTAATTTTTATAGCTGAATCCAATGGTCAACGAGACGCCAAGGATAACCACGACAAACGTCCCAAGGTAGGGACGGAATCGGCGAATGGAAAACATGGGTAGAGTGTAGCATATCCGTCACCCGTTGCCCTTCCCGTGGAACGGAGCGCATGGTCAAATGCGTGCATGCTTCATTGGGAGGATCCTGTCGGTTTTTTGAAGGGGGTGACGCCGGCCGTCCGCAAGGCCTGGTCTGCGCTTGATATCCAAACCATTGGCGAGTTGTTGCAAACGTATCCTCGTCGATATGACGACTATTCGACCATCGTTCCCATTCACGCGGCGGAAGTGGGGATGGTGGTCACGGTGAAAGGGATGGTTGCGCAATGTCGGAAGCTTCCAACGTTTCGGAAGCGCATGCAGTTGATTCGTTGTGTGCTCAAGGATGAAACAGGGTCGCTTTCCGTCACGTTTTTTAATCAGCCGTGGTTGTTGGAGGAATTGACCATCGGGCGGGAAATTTTTTTGTCAGGCAAAGTGACGCACCATCCTGACTATGGAAAATCCATGGCTAAGCCGTTGTGGGAGCCGGGAGATCGTGACGCGGTTGCGGCAGGGCAGGTGGCACCGGTGTATCCGTTGACGGGATCGCTCACGCAAAAAACATATCGACGGTTGGTGCATGAAGTCCTTGGTCAGGTGGTGTTCCCGGAAGACCCATTGTCCGCATCGACGCGGCAAGAAGAGGGGATCCTGGGACTTGCTGAGGCGTATCGCGCCATTCATGCCCCGTTGTCCATGCGTGAAGCGGAAGACGGGCGTCGGCGTTTGGCGTTTGATGAATGTGTCACCTACCGGTTGGCGCTTGGATATGCCAGGAACGATGCCGATGCACATGGAGCGCCCGGAATTCCCGTCGATACCACGTTTGCCAAGCGGTTTGTGAGCGCCCTGCCATTCGATCTGACGGATGACCAAAAAAAGGCGGTGTGGGCCTGTATGCAGGCGATGGATGGGAAAGGGACGGTGCGACCGATGCGTCGTCTCTTGCAGGGCGATGTGGGGGCGGGCAAAACACTGGTCGCAGCGTTTTTGATGGCGCACGTGCAACGTCATGGGTGGAGTGCAGCGATGCTGGCACCGACGGATATCTTGGCGCGGCAGCACGCGGCTTCTTTGCGGCGATTGTGCGCGCCGCACCACATCCCGGTGCTGTTGCTCACGCGGACAGAACGCCTGTGGACGGAAGCGGGGGAATCCCGCCCGCTTGCGCCTAGCGAGATTCCAGCGCTCTTGGAACGAGGGCAATTGTTGGTGGTTGGGACGCATGCTCTGCTGCAGCCAGGACGATTGCCTGCGGATTTAGCCTTCGCGGTTGTGGATGAACAGCATCGGTTTGGCGTGGAGCAGCGCGAAGCGCTTTCCATCCCGTCGCGTCGGGATGGTCGTGTTCCGCATTTTTTATCCATGACCGCCACACCCATTCCGCGTTCGCTTGCCCTTTCGTTGTACGGCGATTTGGAGGTCACGGTGCTGCGTTCAAAGCCCCCAGGCCGGACTCCCATCACCACACAGGTATGCATCGGCGAGGCGCGGGAACGGGCGTACCAAGCGGTATGCGCCGCCGTTCAGCGTGGAGAGCAGGCGTTTGTCGTGTGTCCGCTTATTGATGCGTCGGATGATCTTGGTGTGCGCGCGGCAACGGATGAATGGATGCGTTTAAAGACCGGACCGTTTGCCGGATTGCGGGTGGGACTTTTACATGGGCGACAAAAATCGGCAGAAAAAGACGCAGTGATGGAGCAATTTAGCGGAAAGCAGCTGGATGTTCTTGTCTCGACCGCTGTGATCGAGGTCGGTGTGGACGTGCCGAATGCGACCGTGATGCTGATCGAAGGGGCCGAACGGTTTGGGCTCGCGCAACTGCACCAATTTCGTGGGCGTGTTGGTCGTTCGTCGTTAAAAAGCGCCTGCTTTTTGCTGACAGATGCGGGAGGGACATCGTTGGAACGATTACAGATTCTGGAAAAAACGGAAGACGGTTTTGCGCTCGCCGAGTATGATCTTCAGTTGCGTGGAAGTGGGAATTTGATGGGAACGGCACAATCCGGCGCTACGGAGTTTAAGGCGGCGCGACTCACAGATATCGATCTGCTGACGCGCGCAAAGGGGTTCGCGGAAACCTGTCTCAAAGAAGACCCGACGCTTTCCCGGTTTCCCCTTTGGCAGGCGCGTGTGGAAGCGCTTCGTCGCACGGCGCATTTGGAATAATCTCAGCCTTTCCCGAGTTTGTACGCGTACACCAGGTCGCGGATGGTTTTGCCGGTTCCGGCGACGGGGCGAAATCCCAGGCGTTCCGCCTCTTTTTTACGTTGATCCTGGCTTTTGGCGGCGCGAATCTCTCCTGCAAGACCCAGCTCTCCCCAGGCGACCACATCGGCGGGAAGGGCGACGTCGTGTTTGGCGGAGACAAGGGCAAGCGCGATCGCAAGATCTGCGGAGGGATCTTTGGCGTCAATGCCACCAACGGCATTCACGAACACGTCTTGATCGCCAAATGGAATACCACTGCGCCGCGCAAGCACCGCAAGAATCATCCCCACGCGATTTTGGTCGACCCCGGTTGCGCGTCGTGTTGGATTTGCATAGCCGGCAGGGGTCACAAGCGCCTGTATTTCGCAGAGCACCGGGCGATGGCCATCTGCAAGACAGGTGACGACCGAACCGGCAACGCCCGTTGGTCGATCGGCAAGCAGGAGGGCGGAGGGATCTTTGATTTCTTCCAATCCATGTTCGGTCATGTGGAGCGCCGCCGCTTGATCCGTCGTCCCAAAACGATGTTTGAGGACCTGGAGCCATCGAAACGCCTGCAACCGATCACCCTCCATCATGAGGACCGTGTCAACCAAGTGCTCGACCAATCGGGGTCCGGCCAGGTCGCCATCTTTATTGACCTGCCCGACGAACACAACCGCCACCCCGGCACGTTTTGCCGCCTCGGTAATAATCGCGGCTGACGCTTTGACCTGAGTCGGGTTTCCCGGCTCTCCAGCAACCCCTTCGGTGCGTAACGTTTGAATGGAATCAATAATGGTGAGCGTGGGACATTCCGCCAAAAGCGTGGCAGCAATGGTTGGGGCATCCGTGTGGTTTACGGCAAAAAGCCGGTCCGAAATGGTGCCGCCTGCAAGTCGGCGTAGACGTCCTCCGACCTGGGCAGGGGATTCTTCACCGGTGACATAGCACACACGGTTTCCGGGAAGGGCTGCAACCGAAAGGCAGAGCTGGGCAAGCAAGGTGGATTTGCCAATCCCCGGTTCACCTCCCACGAGCGTCACCGATCCCTGCACCAGGCCACCAGAAAGGAGGGTATCCCAAAGCGACAGTCCTGTGGGAAGGGGAACGGCGCCTTCTTTGGTCGGGGTTTCTGCAAAGGGAATCAGCGCTGCTTTTCCGGCGCGCGCCGTTGTTTTTTCTGCGTGGGTGGCAGACGCGGCGAGCGTGGTTTGCTCTAGGGTTCCCCAATGACCACAGGTATCACATTGTCCGGCCCACTTTAAAAACTGGGCATCGCAATCACGACAGCGATACAATTTTTCCGGCGTTTTTGGCATGGAGGAACTGTACGGGATGCGTTGCTCGTCGTCATCTTTATCGGGGGAGGCAGCGGTTGATCAGCGCGTCGAGCGGTTCAATTTCGCCTGCAGTTACGGAAAAGGGGATATTGGCCAATGCGGTGCGAATGGATTGCGCGCGACTTGCAGCTCCCGTGGCATTATTGCGGCAAGGCACGTTCACCGCTTCACGCAGGAAACATTCATACTTTTCCTCCTCAGGAAGTCTCCCGCAGGCCTGTACAAGGGGGGCGAGACTGCCACCGCATCGTCCGGGGTTATTTAACCACGCTGCAAACATCGCCTGTCCTTTGACGCTTCGAAAATGCGCAGAAGCGATACGCGTAAATCGGGTGTAGTCTGCATACGCACGTCGAAGTTGCGCAATGATCATCCCACGTTCGCGCATAGCAGCTTCCAATCCACGTCGAAAGTTGGCGTTACAAGCAAGCCCATTTTGACGCACTTGCTGTTCACAAAACCAATCGGCACGAATCGAGCCATTTTGATACCACGCCGCGAGATCGGCGTTCGCAAATACGCGCAAGAAGGCATCTCGGTCCGTCTGTTCAAAGTCGCGGAGCATTCCTGGGAGATCCCAGGCGTTTGTGTCTTGAATCCCAAACGTTAATCCATCCAACCCATCCATTCGATCAAAGCGTTTTCCGTGACAATTCGCCGTCATGCCTCTCAAGAATAGGCCAAATCCTCCTGCGCATGGCACCCCTTCTCCATTTCTTCCAGCAAGTCGAACGCATTGTTCATCCGTGCGTTCCGGGGCGCTGCAAGAAAAATGATCGGCGCAATTCGCGCACCACGCCAGGTGATCTCGGGCGGAGCCGGTGAGCTGAGGGACGAGGGTGACCTTTGCGCGCATGCGCTTTCGAATGCTTCCATCGCTGACCGTCGCGTTTAAATTGCTGCAATAACTTGCCGTAATTTGCGTGGGGATGGTCGTTGGCGGGTAGTCCGTACAGGTGGCAGCGGCTTGTGCAAACGGTCTTCGAATCGCCGGGGAGGCGTCGCGTGCTGGAGCGGTCGTGCAGAGTTCGGAAGTATTTGCCGGGACTGATTGGGCGGTTCCATTTGGACCCGTGTTGTTTTCTTCATCTCGAGCCGAGGAGTCGTGAATCGCGTCAGTGACGGGAAGAATCTCTTCTAATGACAGAGATCGCAAATTGGTGAGCTGCGGATTCACGGTGTTTAAAATCAAGTATGCGGAAAGTAATACCACCGTTCCCATGAGCGCGTCTTTGATGATTTCCTTTCCTTTCGTGGCTTTCCCGGCGATGGGGCTTACCAGATACAAGAAGCCACCATATACCACCATGATGGTCGCAACAACGACGACAATGGACACGGCGTAGCGATAGACAGCGGCGATATACTGTCCCAGGAAATTCACGCGAACGGTGCCACCAGCGGCTTCCGGTGTTGCAAAGGTGAGGCCGGGAATGGGAACGGACAGGTTGGGAGTGATCGGAGGTCGGACGGCACCGGTCAGCGCATCGCTTGCTCGCTCGATGAGGCCAGGGCCAGCGCTTGGGTCAGCTTGTGCGGTGAATACGGTGACCACATCGGCGGCACGATTTTGGCAGGTGCCATTTTGCGCCACGGGCAAGCACTCCTGTTCAGAGAGTTGTACCGGATCGCATTGGACCTGGGGGCTATCCGCGGTTGCGCCAGATCGGTTGTGGTACGCGATCATCGAGGGATGTCGATCGATCATGTCCGCGGCGCAGGTGGTGACGTTTGTAAAAGAGACGCATCGATCGCGTGCGGTACTCAAACCACATCGGCAGCAGATGGATTGCTCAACACGGACGGGCTCCACGGCTTCCCGTGAAAGACAGGACTCCGTGTTCATGCAGGTCAAATCTTCTGCCGCAAGACAGCGTCCTTGGCCGACGGTGGTCAACCCGCACACGGTGTCTACGACCGTGTTGATGGCGCAGGTGCGACCTGATCCGCAGGTGGAGGCTTCACTCGCAAAACAGCGACGCGCCGGATCGCAGAATGCTTCACGGTTGGTGCGTGCCCACGCATCTCCTGCGGAAAGCAGGACGGAAGAGATGAGACTGAGTGCAAGCAGGACGCGTCGCATATTACGGAGAAACCGGTGGGAAGAATCCTTGGATGAGGTATTTGGTCATTTCTTGCACACTTTCGGCGTGTCCAAGTCGTGTTTCAAACGACCACCATTGTTCTGTCGGATGCTTGAAACAGGCGACTCCGCGACCGACGTACGGTGGGCAGGCGTGTGAGACGAGTCCATAACTTTCGCGCGTCAGAAGATAGCGATTGGTTGGCGGAGTGGTATCTCGATCAATCCCCATTCCCGAAAGGTCTGGGTTAAAGAAGACGAATCCTCCAGGATCGGAAAAATTATTCTGCTTCAGTTCGGTTCCAAGGCATCCATCAAACGCCACAACGCCTCGCGTGTTTGCGGGTTTATTCCGCATGGCATCACGGAGTGGGACGGGGCTTCCTTGGCAGGTGGCGGCGCTGTGACCTCCAATCACAATGCGATCGACGCGAAGTTGTCGTGTGGCAGGATTCGCGGCCAGTGCAGCGGTCACCGCGCTATAAAACGAGGAAAAGGTGAATCCAGAATAATAGTTTGAGCCCGCTTGGAAATGTGGCGCGACGAACACGACGTTATGACTCCCGGCGACGCGTTGGAGTTCGGGGCGGATTTCTCGCCAGTAGCCGGATGTTTCAAACGTATTTGCATGCGTATTCAGCCCATGCAAATAGATGAACAATTGGACATCCGCCGTTTGGTTCGCGAGACGGGTCGGGAAGACAAGCGGGGAGCCCTCATGCTGCCACCCCGTGTTTCCGTTTGGCCGATAGGCGAATTTTGCGATGGTCAGATCGCCGGAGGTCGCGGTAATGGCACTCTGGCCACCCGTCGGCGCGCAGGCTCCCGCCGCGGCTACCGTTCCCGTTCCAGGGGTTGCAGGACGTGTTCCGGTTGTGGAGGTCCCCGGCGCGGATCCGCGTGGATAGATGAGCCACATCGATTGCGTACGCAGAACTGCGGCGGAGATGGCGGCGGCTGCCGTTCCATCCGCATGGCCGACGTCATGAATGGCAAAGGTTTGCCCATCATCCGACACACCCGTCAGCACCATGTAGTGTCCGCTTCCACGACTGCCAAATCCCGGTTGGCCGTTTTTCAGCGTGACGGCGCATCGTGCGCAATGAAAAATCACGGGTTGGTGGTTTCGCAAGGCTTGAATGGCGCGCGTCACGTTGCTCCCCAGCGACTCACATTCAAAGCCAGGATATTCCCGTCGAAACGCATCCGAACAAAACGCGCCAGGCGTCGTACCCGCATTGTGTGGACGAAAGCCATTCCGTACGGCATACGCTCCGGTATCTAGCGGTGTAATTCGGCCGTTTGCCCCTTGGACGTTGTAATACGCAAGCACAGAGGCGAGCGACGTGACCCCACATGCCCCTTGGCCGAAGGTCCCGGTACAATTCTGGCTTTGGGTGGATGCGGACGTGCAGGCGGGGAGCTCCGATTGCCCGATCAGGTTCCGTCCAAATGCTTGGCCCCCCCAGGGAGATGCGAATTGATAATAGCGGGGGACGGCGATCATTTGATCAGAGCGGATGCTGGCGAGACGTGGGAGCTCGGCACACGCGCCGCTAGAAATATCGCGGACCGCTTCGTTTTGCCCCTCACCTTCGCCGTATTCGGTACGTGCGATGTAATTCAAATTGAGGGACTCCAAGTCTGTTAGCCGTGGATTGATGGTTTGTAAAATCAGGTACGCGGCAAGCAAAACGACCGTCCCCATGAGCGCGTCTTTGATGATCTCCATTCCTCGGGAGGCATCTCCGGCAATGGGGCTAATGAGATATAAGAAGCCGCCATATACCACCATGATCGTTGCGACAACCACCACGATGGACACGGCATAGCGATAGACCGCGGCGATATATTGCCCAAGGAAGCTGACGCGCACCGTTCCGCCGGCCTTCTCTGCGCTTGAGAATGTGAGGCCGGGAATCGGGACGGAGAGATTCGGGGTAATGGACGGGCGTACGGCTTGGGTCAGAGTATCGCTGACCTGATCCGTGAGCGATGGTGTGCTGGCTTGGGTGGTGAATGCGGTGACGGCATCCGTCGGGGTGTTTTGGCAGGATCCGCCGTTTGCAACCGTAAGGCATTGGGAATCGGGGATTTTTTCTTCATCACAAGTGACCGGCGCATTCGCCCCTTGCGATTGCAAACTGATCATCGAGGGATGCCGATCAATGGTGTTCATCCCGCAATCCGAAACGTTCGTGAAGGTCACGCATTTATCACCAGACCCGGCGCGACGGCAGCGACAACAAATGGTTCGTTCCACGCGTCCAGGTACGACACGTTCGCGGGTAAAATACTGCGCATCTGCCACCATGTCCCGTTGTTCTTGATCGGTAACACACCGACCCTGTTCGGCGACAGTGATGCGACATTCTTCTACGACACCCTGACTTGTGTTGCAGGTGGAACCAGGAGCGCAGCCAGGACCGCTCCGAGCGCACGTTCGGGCGACATCGCAAATCACCTCGCGGTTGGTGGCAGCGATTCCAAAATACGGCGCGAGGAGTCCTCCCGTCACCAGTACGACGGAACACAGGCGTCGAGCAAACATGTCAGCGAGTCGAGCGTTGAATAAGGCCACGAAGTTCTTCGGCGGTGACGTATCCCTCAATCACCGTTGATCCGATAAACAGCGTTGGCGTCCCCGTGATGTTGGATTGTCGAGCGACTTCCGCTTCTTGCTGGATGGAAGGAACCATCTCTCCCGAGTCCATGCAGGCGTTGAAGCGTGGCAGATCCAGACCGGCTTGCGTGGCCAGACTTTGCAGGGATTTGAGGTCAAAGGACTTGGCTGTCAGTAGCAATGGGTGGAGTTGCCAGAACTTTCCCTGATCTTGCGCGCACCGTGCAGCGGCACTCGCAATAATGCCGTCCGGCCGCTCTTCGGTGTGCGGAAGATCACGCCACACATAGCGAAATGCAATCCCACCGGCGGCCACGCGTTCTAATTCCATCGCGACGCCACGGCAATAGAGACAGGTGTAATCCGCGAACAGGGTCACGGTTGGATACCGCGGGTCTTCGGGCCCCCGTACGGGCGCTTTTGGAGATTCAGGAGGAAGCGTTGGTTTTTTTGTCTGCGCATCCTCTTGGAGTGACGGAGGGGCATTCCCAATGCGGAAACGCGTACTTGATTGATGAAACAGGTTCCATCCAAGCACGCCAAGCACAAGAAGCATGAGCCCCAAGACGCTAAAAAGGAGGACGTGATGTTCGCGTGGACGATCAGGGGAGAGCATAGCGCACAAGGCGACCCGTGATGCGGTCGTTGTAGTAAACGGCGCGACCGTCCGGTGCAATGAGCAGGCGATTGATCGTTGGATTTCCGTCCGGCTGGCCAAGATTCACCGTTTGTCCGGTCGCAAGATCGACGCGATAGATCTGATCAGGAATGCCATCTGCGACAGAGCGCTGAAGGCCTGCGCCTTCCGGAAGTTGGGTTGGGACGGCACAGAATACGGTCTGTTCGTCTTTCCAGGTACATTTATCCGCCCACGTTTGCAGTTGGATGTTGCGTCGGTTTGCATTCACGTTATCGCCAGATGCGCCGCTGATCCAAAGGGATGGGCGGAATCCGCTGGATCCGTCGTACACGCTGTAGAGCACGTTTTCTCCAGAGGGCGACCAGCTGGGCAAAAATCCACGTCCTTCCACAACCAACGCTTTAAAGTTTTCCCGGTTTTTGCCGACCAGTAGGATTTGTTGACGATCAAACCCGATCCCTTCGGCGGTCTGCGCAAAGGCGACAACTTGGTTGTTGGGAGACCAGCTTACTTGAACGCGATCGGCATTGGTTCCCAGCGCTTCCACCGCTTCGGCGTTGGTTCCGTCCGGGTTCGCGATCACAAGAAACCGGTTATCCTCGTTGTTTCCCATGCTTTTCGCGATGATCTTGTCGTCCTGCGGAGAAAATTGAAAGGATTCCCAGTGTTTGGGAAGCGTCACCTGTTGTCCGGTGGTGAAATCGTAGAGCGTTTTGAATCCGTCGGGATAGGTCAACACGGCCTTATCGGAACTATTGGCCCACGCGACATCCGCGACGTTAAAGAAGGTTTGCGTGCCCAGGGGAATGCGCTGCCCTTCATCCGTGATGCGGAAAAACCGTCCGGAAAAACTGTCGTACAAACGTACGCCGCCGGACTGTGAAAGCGATATCGCCTGTGACACGTTTTCGTTGAGAACGGTGGTCCGAGGCGCTTCTGCCGCTTCAGGAGAGGGGAACGCGAGAGGAGATGGAGGAGCGGCCGGCGTTGGGGCAGATGGAAGTGCGCCAGGCACGGAAACAGTCGTCGTGGGACGGCCAGTGCCCGCTGAGGGAAGCGGTGCGCCGGGGATCGGGGTCGGTTCAGGAAGAATTTGGGACGGTTCTTCGCGGAAAAAAACGTAATACAAGGCGAATGCAAGGCCTGCGACGATCGCAAGAAAGCCAACCACGAGCAGCGCCTGCTTAAGGCGAGGGTTCATACGCGGTTAGTATACACGATCGGACACGAAAACGGGACTGCAGGGCGAGGTTATCCACCGACACGCGCGATGACCTGGACGATCATGAAGGCGAAATACACGAGCGATAGCAGCAAGAATGCTTCCACGACCAAAATCGCGATGGCGAGCGCATCTTCCCACCATTCTGTTTGCAGAGGGCGCGGGGGATTTCCCATTTGTTTCCAGAGGAAGAGCACGATACCGATCCAAGGATACGCGATCGTCGATCCGATGGTTGGTTCCGTAAGCATGAGCAAGCGCGTTCTGCGAAGTTGTTTGCGGGCCTCTTCTTCCGCCGGATTTCCTCCAGAAGCGGCGGCTGCAGCGGCTGCGGCGGCCGCAATGCGTTTGTCCTCTTCCTGTTTGACCTGGACGGCAATTTGACGCTTCACGGCAAATTGTTTGGCCCGTTGCAGATCCTGTGTCACTGCGTCCGATCGCGGTCGTTCCGGCTCTGCACCCTCTTCTTCTGTTACAACGCCTTCAACGCCCGCTTTTTCTCCCAGTTGTTCTTCTTCGGTGCGTGTGCCTAAAAACCGGGCACGCGTTTGTTGCATTTTGCGCTGCCTGCCGCGTTCGCTTTCTTGTTCCGAAGAGGAGGCGCCGTAGGTTTGTGGAATTGTTTCGATCGCCCCGGCACCGCTTCCACCCTCGGTGGAGAGCTGCTGCGATCGCGTGTCTGTGATGCGATCCTGTTGTTGTGCTTGTGAGAATGCGGCAAGTCGTTGGGTATCCGAGGATCCGGTGCTTCCCATCGAAAGAGGGGTACGAGAAATCGCCTGCTTCATGCCCGGAATGGCTTTTCCAGTGGCAGCCGTCGTCGTTTTCGACGGTCGCGGAGGGGGGATGGGGAGCCCGGTTCCGACCCGCGCCGGGGTTGGAGGGGGTTGAAGCGTCAGGGGTTCCTCTAGGGAAGGCGCGAGATCTGGCTCTAGGAACCGTTGTTCAAGCGCCGACACGAGTGCCTCGGAGGTGGCTCCAGGATTTGCGATAAATTGCTGGATGGTGATGGTGTCGCGTTCTGCCG
Organism: Patescibacteria group bacterium; assembly: GCA_022843095.1. GTDB lineage: Bacteria > Patescibacteriota > Patescibacteriia > 2-12-FULL-60-25 > 2-12-FULL-60-25 > JALHOH01. The sequence continues at coordinate 184,878 of JALHOH010000002.1, read as the reverse complement.
CGCGTTGTTGGTTGATCGCTTCTGCAAGACCCGCTTCTAGAGCCGGGAGCTCGGCGCTGGTTGCTGACCCCGGCATGCGTGCTTGTTTGATCTGTTCTTGAAACGAGGCTTGCGTTGCCCCGAGTTGTTGAATGCGTGCTTGAAGGATGGGGAGGGCGTTCCCGGCACGTGCCCGAAGTCCTTCGACACGGACCGTAAACGACGCGTCTCCACGCGTTTTTGATCCCGCTTCTGTTGCGGATACGGCGCTTCCTCCTGTGGGGAGGGGTGGTTTGAGAGGTTGGGCTTGGGTACGTGCGACCTGCTGGTCTCGCATGAGCGAAAGATGCGCCCGGATGGTTTGGCTCACCGAAGGTGGTGCGGAAATCTCCGGGACTTGGACGTCTCCCGGGGTAAGCTCAAGACCGACCTCTGCGGAAGCACGGGTTTTTAGAGGTGTTCCAGAAGGGATGGAAGGGGTGGGAATGGCGCCTCCTCCGGTCACGGCTGACGCAACGGTTGCTCCAACACCGGCGATGCCCCCAGCGATCACGGCCGGGATGGTAGGCGCAAGCGAAGGAAGCGGAGGTGGGGTATAGGTGGCGCGGATCTGATCCGCAGACTGCGTTTGAAGCGCGTTCCATGCGGCAACTTCCTTCGCTTCGGGGGTACTCGGCGTTTCCGCGCCTTCTTTGGTGGTGCGGCGTTCTTTTCGTGCCTCTGCAATGGCTTTGACCACCGCGACCGGATCATCGTCTTGGAACGCTCCGGCCATGCGTGCGGCGCGTGCCGCCCGCTCTTGTTCGACACGGCTTGGCGTTTGGGATTGAGGGGTCGCCTGTTCTTGTATGCGTAGTTCCACGCGTGCACGAAACGCTTGGTCCGCCACCAGCCGTTTCGCCTGATCCAGTGAGACAGAAGCCGGCTGTTCGATGAGCGTTTCGGCGATTTGTTCGACCTCTGTTTCTTCTGCAAGGGCGCGCTCGACTTCTTGGAGTTCTTTTGCGGATTGGCGCGCATCTGCAGCCGTCTCTGTCGCCTCAGGCGTTTGGATGGCACGCGTTTTGGCGTCGACGACATGCGTAAGCAACGCCTTGGGTGTTTCCAGTGCCGCAAGCGCGCGATCCGTTTCGTTTATCCGTCCATCCGTTGGTTCTGTCGACGCATTTTTACGCGCCTCTCGTTTTGCGCGCAGCGTTTGCTTGACCTCCTCCCGAAGCGTTGGATCTTGCGCCAGGGTTTTGGCCGTCTCCGCGTCCATGGTGGAAGGGCGTTCGACCGCGTCCGCGAGCGTTTCCACGCGCATGTCTCGGAGCGTGACCGGCGGAGAAGGGGGAGCGCTTCGTGCAGGTTCCGCAGGCGCGGGCACGACGTCTGTGTCTTCGTCTTCGCCGGATTCGATCGCCGTCTGCGCGCGTTCGCGTTCTTCCTCGGTGATGGGTTCCTCTTCCAATGCGCGTTCCGCATCTTCCGGGTCCATGCCGGTTTTTTTGGCGCGGGCTTGAACCACGCGTTTTTTTACCTGTTTCGCGCGCTCTGCTTCGGTGGCATTGACCGGAGTCTCTGTAGCTTCTTTTGCGGTCCGAACCCCTGCAACGGCGCGGAATGCACGCGTCGCTGCGCTCGGACGTTCTTTGGAAGCGGTCGGTTCTTCTGCGGGCTCCTCCTTTTTTTCTTGCGGTTTCGCCATCAGCCGCGCGGCCGTTTTGGCGGGGTCTGTTTTTAACGCCAGCGCGTCACTTTCTTTGATCCATTGCTTGGACACGTTCCCACGATCATCCGTAAGCTCGACAAAATAGGTTTTGGCGTGAGCATCAAATCCTTTGACATCCGCATAGCCGTTTGGCGTCGGGATGCGTTGCGCTCCCACTTTTTGCTTCAGCGGTTTGCGTTTTTGATTCGGACGCCATTCGCGAAGCAGGGAGATGGTTTCCGGCGCCACGGTCAACGTTTCCATCCCGTAGGAGGTGGCCTTTGTCAGAAGCGCGTTTCCTGCAACATCCGTTCCGGACACGGTCCAATTCCCCTTGAATCGACCGGGCAATTCCAATGGAAGTCCCACGGGAATGGTTGCCGGGGGAGAAAACGGGGAGGCGAGGTCGGCCATGGCGTGATTTTACCACAGCGGATAAAAAACGCCCTCACGAAAGGGCGAGGGCGTTTTTCTTGATCTGTAGTTTCCATTTTTTCTTTTCCGGTGCGGTGATGAGTGCGTCTGTCAGAAGTTTTGCGAGATGGAGATCGACCAGGCGACGGATCCCGCGCGCCCCTTCTTCGGAAGACGTCAGGCGGGCAAGCATCCAGTCATGCACGTCCTCGGCGACCTGGAATCCAACCGTCGTTTGGGTCCGTACGCGTTCAAGAAGTGTGTCGACTTCACGTGCCAAGATGGCGCGTTGAGCGTCCTTCGCAAGCGGTTCGAACACGACCACCGCGTCCAATCGGTTTAGGAGTTCTGGACGTAGGCGACGGGCCACTTCTTCTCGCACACGGTCGGTGTACGCGCCATGCGTCGTGCCATCACCGAACCCAATGGATCCTTGATGGATCAGGTCGGCGCCAATGTTCGAGGTAAGGACGATGTAGGCATGGCGCAGGGAAATGCGTTTGCCCGTTGCGTCCGTGAGATGACCGTCTTCCAGCGCCTGCAAGAGTAGATGCTGTACGTCTTGATGCGCTTTCTCGAATTCATCGAACAACACCACGGCATGAGGATGCTTGCGCAGCGTGTCCGCAAGACGGTTCCCTTCCCGGAATCCGACATAGCCGGCAGGGGATCCCAGGAGTTTTGAGACGGAATGCCCTTCGGAGAATTCTGACATGTCTAGCTTTACAAGCTTGTCTTCGCGTCCAAACAGTTCTTGCGCCAACAGTCGGGCGAGATGCGTTTTGCCAACACCAGAGGGGCCGACAAAGAGAAGGCTGGTTTTGGGTCGCATCGGATCACCGAGTCCCAAGCGCGCACGACGCACTGCTTCTGCGGCGACCCGCACCGCTTCCGGTTGGCCGTGCACCTGTTTGGCTAATCGAGTTGCTAATCCGTTCAGCTGGGCACGATCGCTTTGCAGGAGTTGTGTGAGCGGGATATGCGCATGACGTGCCACGACGGCGGCGATATGGTCTGCTTCCACGGTCAGTCGTTGCGCTTCGCGATCGCGTTTCCCCTTCTTTTCAAGCGACGCTTTTTCTTTCAAGAGTCGCTGTTCATCTTTCATGCGCTTGGCCGCTTCGATGAGCTTGTCTTCCGCTACAAGACGTTCTTTTTCTTCCCGGATAGCAGAAAGCGCAACATCCAGACTTCGCGTGCGTTCGGTGAGTTCGCGGGAAGAGCGTTTGGAGGCCACATGCGCCGCCGCTTCATCGAGTAGGTCAATCGCTTTGTCCGGAAAATGCCGATCCGTGAGATAGCGTTCGGCATAGGCGACCGCACACGACAACGCTTCTTTGGTGAATTTTACGCCATGATGCGATTCGTAGGCGCCACAAATTCCGTCCAACATGCGACGTGTTAGTTCGGCAGACGGTTCTTCGACCGACACCGGTTGGTAGCGCCGTTCAAGCGCCGCATCCGGTTCGATGTGTTTTTTGTACTCCGCCCACGTGGTCGCGCCGATACATCGGATTTCTCCACGGGCAAGCGCCGGTTTGAGGATATTTGCCGCGTCCAAACTGCCGGACGTAGAACCGGCACCGACGATGGTGTGGATTTCATCGATAAAGAGAATGGCGTTGGCGTCTTGCTTGACCTCTTCCAACAATTGCTTGAGACGCGCCTCAAATTCGCCGCGATACATGGTGCCCGCGACAATAAGCGCCAGGTCAATGGCGAATAATCGTTTGTTTTGCAGGGCATCCGGGACGGCACCTTGCGCAATGCGTTGAGCCAATCCTTCCGCGATTGCGGTTTTTCCAACGCCCGGCTCGCCCAGGAGGATGGGATTATTTTTTGTGCGTCGGCACAGGATTTCGATGACGCGATCCAGCTCTTGTTCGCGTCCAATCACCGGATCTAATTTTTGCAGCAGTTCCGGGGCGGTCAGCTCGCGCGCGAACACTTCGAGTGCCCGCGGCTTGCGACCTCGGTCTGGAGATTTTCCGGGGAGGGGATTCGGCGTCTCTGTGGCGGATTCTTCTTCTCCTGCCGCGGCGTGCGGATGCGTGTGGCTGTCGATGGGTTCCGTCGGGTGCAGATCCGGAAACTTTCCCGTGGATTTGAGCACGTTCGTGACCTGTTCGCGGGCAAGTTCTAGGTTCATGCCCTGTTCGGCAAAAAACGCCTGAACGTCCGGTAAGGCAAGTTCCAAGAGCGCAGAAAGGAGATGCTCGGTACCGATGTATTTATGTTCAAACTGATGCGCGGTGAGCACGCTTTTTTCTAGAGCACGTTTGACCCCAGAGGAAAGGTCCGGGGCGATTGCGCTTCCAGGTTCACGCGCCACGGGTGTGCCTTGAAACGCGCGTTCAGCCGCCTCTACCGTGATATTCGCCTTCCGCAAAATTTCAGAACCAAGTGACCCCTGTTCGCGCAGCAGCCCCACGACTAAATCGCCCGGCTCCACCAGGTCGCGTCCGTGCTGGATCGCAAACAGCAGCGCTTTGTGCAGCGCCTCTTTCAGATGGGTCGTGAATCGACCAAGCAGGTGTGGTTCTAGCATACGTTTTGGTTAGGATTCTGCGCGGGACATTTTATCGAGCGCGGCAATGCGCTTTTCAATCGGCGGATGGGTGGAAAACAGTTCGGCGGCACGTGATCCAATCGCATGCGCCCCGAATGGGTTCGCGATCCAAAGGTGTGCGGTTGCACGTGATGCGGTTTGCAAGGGGACGCCGTGGTCGCGGATTTTGGCCAGCGCGCTAGCAAGTCCTTGCGGATAGCGGGTCATGAGGGCACCGGAAGCGTCGGCGAGATATTCGCGCTGTCGGCTGATGGCGAACTTGATGAGTTGACCGATGATGGGGGAGAGCACAAGAAAGGCGATCCCGAGAAGAACCAGGATTCCGTTTCCTGAGTCACGGTCACTCGAACGTCGTCCCAAAAATCCACCACGCAAGAACATGTCACCGATGAGGGTGAGTGCGCCCACAAGAACGGCAACCAAAAGCATCCAGCGAATGTCGTAGTTTTTGATGTGGGACAGTTCGTGTGCGAGGACCCCTTCAAGCTCTTCGTTTTCCAGAAGCTCGATCAGGCCACGCGTCACGGCGACGCTTGCATGTTTTGGATCACGACCCGTGGCAAACGCGTTGGGACTTGGGTCATCGATGACGTACACCGCGGGCATGGGGAGGCCTGTCGTGATGCACAGGTTCTCGACCATGTTCCAGAGATAGGGAAAATCTTCTTTTTTGGTGATCTGTCGCGCTCCTGAAGACCAAAGCACCAGCGAATCCCCAAAGAACCAAGAAAACAACGTCATGCCAACCGAAATGAGGAGCGCAATCACGAGGCCGCCAGAGCCGGTGCCCGTGGCTTCTCCGTAGGCATATCCCGCAAGCGCCAAGATCCCAATGAACAGGGAGATAAGCACCGTGCTTTTGCGACGATTGGAGTCGATTTGGGAATACATAGAAGAGAGCGGCGCGCACGATTCAAGGATCGAAAGGGGTGGCAAGCCACCCCTTTTTTGTCGTCGTTAGAATTTGACCTCCACGTTTTTGCGTTCCGCTTCGTTTTCGATTTCAAAGAATTCGCGCGCCTTGAATCCAAGCAGGTTGCCGACAATGTTGGTCGGGAACACGAGCAACGCGGAATTGAATTCACGCACCATGCCATTGTAGAAGCGACGGCTGGCCTGGATTTTGTTTTCCGTGTCAGAAAGTTCGTCCTGCAGTTTGAGGAAGTTTTCGTTGGCTTTGAGTTCCGGATAGGCTTCCGCGACGGCGAACAGCGTTTTCAACGTGTTCGTCAACATCCCTTCAGCAACCGCTTTATCGTGCGGATTCTGTGCCCCCATGGCTGCGGAACGCGCCTGTGCTACTTTTTCGAACACGCCGGATTCATGCGTGGCATAGCCTTTGACCGTGTTCACCAAGTTCGGGATGAGGTCATACCGGCGCTTCAACTGCACGTCGATATCAGACCAGGCTTCATCCGTTTGGACCTTCAGACGGACCAAGCGGTTGTAGGTGCTGATGAGCCACAACACAAGGACGACGGCGACAATCAGCAGGATGAACGTAGTATTCATAGATATCTAGAGCGTACCCAACCCTTCCGGTCGGGTCAACGAACTGTTAGGATTTCCCACAAAATATGACTTCCACCGTGTTTAAGGCCTACGATATTCGAGGAAAAGCGCCGGGTGAACTGGATGCCGCGTTTGCGCGTCGATTAGGGAAGGTGTTGGCGCATCTGTATCCCACAAAGATCATGGTGGTCGGTCGGGACATGCGTACGACGTCGCCGGAATTGGAATCGGCGTTGATAGATGGGCTCTCGAGCGCGGGCGTGGATGTGGTCCGGATCGGTTTGTGTTCGACGCCCATGTTTAACTTTGCCGTCGGTGAGGCAAACGGGGCATACGGATTGGGGATCATGGTGACGGCTTCTCATAATCCGGCGGAATACAATGGGTTCAAACTGACGCGCGGAGATGTTCGTCCGGTTGGGATGGGGTCTGGGATGGAGGCGATCCGGGACGCCATGCTGGGAGAGGAGGCGTTTGTGGATGCGCCGAATCGTGGCACGGTGTCGGAGGATGCACAGGTGTTGGAACGGTATGTTGCACATGTGGTGCAAGCAGCACGGCTTACGGAGGCGTTTCCGGAATGGCGTGTCGCCGTGGATGCAGGCAACGGCATGAATGGCCATGTGCTGCCCGCCCTAAAAGAGGTGGTGCGAAACGCAACTCTGGTACCACTGTTTTGGGAATTGGACGGACGATTCCCGAACCATGAGGCAAATCCATTAAATGTAGAGACGCTCGAGGCGCTCGTGGCACGTGTCCGGCGTGATGCATGTGCGCTTGGGGTCGCGTATGACGGCGATGCGGATCGTGTAGGCTTTGTGGATGAGACGGGCACGCCGATTCCGGGGGATTTGTTGACGGCGCTGTTTGCCGAAGAGGTGCTTCGTGCGCATCCGGGAGGAAAGGTGTTGTATGACGTGCGTTCGTCGTGGTCGGTGGCAGAAGCCGTACGCGAGGCGGGTGGAACGCCGGTGCTCTGTCCGGTTGGTCATGCCAAAATCAAGCATTTGATGCGCGAGACGGGCGCCGTGTTTGGCGGGGAGCTCTCCATGCACTTTTATTTTCAGGAGATGTGGAATTGTGAATCAGGAGATTTTGCCCTGCTTTTGCTGCTTAAGCGATTACAGGAATCCGGAAAACCATTGTCGGCGCTCTGGAAGGGATTACGTCGGTACGTGCACAGCGGGGAGATCAATTTTGAGGTGCATGATCCAAAAGGGAAGATCGCGGAGCTGCATGCCCGCTATGCCGATTCCGCGACGGAGATCATCACCATCGATGGTATTCGGATGGAGTTCCGGGATCCGGCGCATCCAGAACAGGATTGGTGGTTTAGTGTGCGTGCCTCAAATACCGAGCCGTTGCTTCGGTTGAACCTGGAAGCGCGTACGGACGAGGCGATGCGTTCTCGCAAAGAGGCGCTGTCCAAGATCATCCAAGGAGTATGATCGGGTTGTTCGATTCCGGCGTAGGAGGACTCTCGGTTGTTCGGGCGCTGCTTCAGATGGCGCCGGAATCTTCGTTTGTGTATGTAGGTGACACGGCGCGCGTGCCGTACGGAAATAAAAGTCCAGATCTTGTGCGGGCGTATGCGATTCAGGGCGTGCGCACCTTGATTGCGGAAGGCGCGACCTCCATCGTGATTGCCTGTAACACCGTTTCCGCGACCGCGATTTCTGCGCTTCAGGCCACGTTTCCGGAAACACGGTTTTACGAAGTGATTACGCCCGCAGTTGCCCTTGCCCTTGCGCTTCCAAGCGCACGTGTGGTCGGCGTGATCGGGACACGGACCACGATTGCGACCGAGGTGTATCAACGCACCATCGCTACACGTGCAGCGGAGCTGAATCGCCAAATACGCGTCGTCACGGCGGCATGCCCGTTATTCGTGCCACTTGCCGAAGAGGGATGGGTGAAGCGCGCAGAAACGCGTCGCATTGCGCGGACGTATCTGCAGCCCATTCGTCAGGCTCAAGCGGATGCGCTTATTCTAGGATGTACGCATTATCCCATGTTGATCGACGCGATTCGCGCATCCGTTCAACGCCGCGTGACACTTATTGATTCTGCATCGGCCGTTGTGCGCGCGGTCCAGACGGCAGAACCTTCCCTGTTCGCGCCAACCCAGCGTCCGTTGCAACGGTTTTTGTTTACGGATGCCTCTCCGCGGACGCAGGAGGTGGCACAAGCATGGTTGCGGCGTCCGATTCAGATCACGTCCGTGAACATCGCGGAAACGTGACGCTCCGTGACAGGTCGGGATGGGGTTGTGTATTCTTTCACGTATGATTGCCCTTCTTTTATTTTTGCTCGTTTTGTCGGTGCTCGTGCTGATCCATGAATTCGGCCACTATTTTGCGGCGCGGTTTTTTGGGGTGAAAGCGGAGGAGTTTGGGTTCGGTTTTCCGCCGCGTGCCGTGGGATTCGTGAAGGTCGACGGTAAATGGGTGCGTATCGGGCCAGGCGACCGCCGTTCGTTTAAGCAGACCATTTGGAGTGTGAACTGGTTGCCGCTCGGCGGATTTGTCCGGATGAAAGGGGAAGACGACGGAGCACGTCCAGAGGCGGACTCGTTTGCGGCAAAGGGGTTGTGTGCCCGGTTCTGTATTTTGTTCGCCGGTGTCTTTTTGAACTGGTGGTTGGCAGCGGCGATTTTTACGATTGGATTCCTGGTTGGGATTCCGGCGCAAACGGACGGGATGCCGGAAACGGCGGTCGTGGAGGCGCGTCAGGTGCAGGTGATCGAGGTGTTGCCGAACGGGGGAGCAGATCAGGCGGGGATTCGTCCGGGCGATTATTTGCTTTCTGTAGACGGACAGGCGATTGGAACGGTTCAATCCGCGCAGACGGTCATTGCCGAGGCGGTTTCAAGTGGTCGTCCCATCGTCACGCGTATCCAGCGGGATGAAGTACAGATGACGATCGAGGCGACACCGACGCTCATTCCAGAGATGGGTCGTTCGGGTCTTGGGGTCGCGCTTGCGAATACGGGGATCGTTCGGTTTTCTCCTGGGCAGGCTTTGGTGCAGGGGGTGACGCTTACCTGGGGATACACGAAACTGATCCTGGGTGGATTGTGGGGGCTTGTGCGTGATCTTTTTGTGGAACGTCGCGTGGCAGCGGATGTGTCTGGCCCCGTGGGCATTGCAGTCATGACAGGTCAGGTCGCCTCGCAAGGGATGTGGGCGCTGCTTCAGTTCGCTGCGCTTTTGTCCATCAATCTTGCCATCATCAACGCCCTTCCGATCCCGGCGTTGGATGGAGGGCGCATCCTGTTTGTGATGATCGAAGCGGTGCGCCGAAAAAAGGTGAGCGCTGAATTTGAAGGATCTTTGCATCGCATTGGATTCATTCTGCTGCTGACGTTGGTCGCGATCGTCACGATTCAGGATTTACGCCGCTTTGGCGGGGCGATTTTGCGGGCCGTTGCTCAAGCCTTGGGGTTCTAGTACCCTCACGATCAAATCACTATGGATCTCGCCGCTCGATTGGAAGCGCTTGCGCTTCGTGCAGAACAGGACGTCCGAACCGTCGCCACGCTAGAACGCCTGGAAGAATTGCGTGTGGCGTATTTGGGGCGCAAGGGAGAGCTCGCGGAGTTGTTGAAGGGACTTGCCACGGCAACTGCAGAAGAACGGCCGCGGTTGGGAGCGCTTGCCAATGAGATGAAGCAACGCATTGAGGCGTCGTTTGCTTCTGCGGATCAGGCGTTGCGCACGGCCGCGTCCGCCTCGCAGCTGGCAGGGGAAAAAGAAGACGTCACCGAACCGGGAATGCGTCCGCCCCAAGGGCATTTGCATCTTGTCTCAGAAGCTATTCGGGAAATCAGTGCGATTTTTGAGAAGATCGGATTCACGCGCACGCGCCATCCTGAAGTAGATTGGGATCACTTTGCGTTCGAGGCGCTGAACATGCCCAAGGATCATCCGGCGCGAGACGAGTGGGAGACGTTTTTTGTGGATGCGCCGGTTTCGGAGACGCATGGAAAAATGGTGCTAACCCCCCACACCTCCAACGGACAGGTGCGCGAAATGTTGCGCGGCGAATTGCCGATTCGGATGATTAACATCGCGAAAACCTATCGCCGACAAAGCGATGCGACGCATGTGCCCATGTTCCATCAGTTTGAGGGGTTGTTTGTGGACAAGCAGGTGTCGATTGCGCATCTGCGCGGGATTTTGGACCATTTTTTTCAGGCCTTTTTTGGCCCGACGCGCCGGTCGCGTTTGCGCCCGTTTCATTTTCGGTTCACCGAACCCTCTTTCGAAATTGATATCTCGTGCGGGATTTGTGATGGCACGGGGCTTGTGGATGGGGCAAAATGCCGGGTCTGTAAGCGTGGATGGTTGGAGCTTGGCGGAGCGGGGATGGTCCACCCAAACGTGCTGAAAGCCGGTGGGATTGATCCGGACGTGTACAGCGGATTTGCGTTCGGATGGGGGGTGGAGCGCACCTACATGATGAAAGAAGGGATCAAGGTGGATGACATTCGCATTCTGTACAAGAATGATCTGCGTTTCTTGCAGCAGTTCTAGCGCGGACAACGATACAGGATGCTATACTCGTGGGCGTTCTTATGCCCACGATGTTTATTTCAGGAATCACGCGAGGAATTGGTCGAGAAACGGCGTTTTTGTGTGCCCGACAGGGATGGACGGTGTATGGATGTGGTCGTGACGCGACGTTGCTTGCCGAGATCAATCGCGTTGCGCTGGATCAGGGGTTGTCGCTACGCGCGTTCCGCATGGATGTGACGTCCGAAGAAGAGCGGGAGCGCAGCATGGCCTGGCTGTTGCAAGAAACCAAAGGCGAAGGGGTGGATGTCTTGGTGAATAATGCCGGCTATCAAGAACTTGCTCCCGTGGAAGATCTGACGCTCGAGGGATGGCGTCGTCAATTTGAAACCAATGTGTTTGGGATGTTGGCCGTGACGCAAGCGCTATTGCCCACGATGCGTGCGCGCAAGCAGGGGAGAATCATCAATCTTTCTTCGGTCGCAGGACGTGTTGGGTTTCCGTTGTACGGCGCCTATTGCGCATCCAAACATGCCGTCGAAGGGATGACCGATGCGCTTCGCATGGAAGTGCGTCCGTTTGGGATTCAGGTGGTACTGGTTGAGCCGGGACCGATCGTTTCGAATATCAACGTCACGGGCTATGCGAATCTTGCCCGCAATCGACCACACGCGACGGCGTATGCTGGTTTGTATGATGCGGGACCTGCAAAACTAGAGGGCATCGAGAAGCGGAGTTTGCCCACGCGACTGGTCGCAGAAACGATTGTGCGTGCCGCAACCGTTAAGCATCCGCGGCAACGGTATCGTGTGACGCGGACGGCGACGCTTGCGCTTGTGGCACGCCTGTTTTTGCCCGGTCGTTTGACAGATCGCATCTTGGGCGGTTCGATTTAGGGCATCACTATGCCTGAACCCTCATTTGGCGCTCCGGTGCCAGCGGCAGATACGCGTGGATTTTTGAACGACCCGTACGTCCAACTCATCAATGACTTGGGGCAGTACAAGCGTCGGCAGACACACATCATCGTGATTTGGCTCGTACTTGCGTTGTTTTGGATCACGGGGATGGTCGGCGTGGTTATGTGGCATCGTTCCGAACAGATGGCGTTACGCGCCTCGTACGAACGGCAGATCGCGGATCTCGGGAAGAAGGTGGACGAGCAGTCGAGCCGGGCGCTGACCCGCGTCGATGATAAATCCGATGACGCATTGCGCCGGTACGATCGTCTGGATGAACGTCTCAAGGTGATGGAAAACGACCAGAGTTACCTGCGCGGGAAGGTGGATGGGATCGAAGTCGTGGCCGGACCCATGGCAACGGACAAATAAACGGGAACCCCCCCGTTTTTTGTTGCGTGGACAGGGCGAATCCCGTATTCTTGGCACATATGAATTTGTTGGCCTCGTTTGATTGGCTCAAGGAATACGTGGATCTCAAAGAAACGCCGGAACAACTGGCGGCGCGCGTGTCGTTATCCGGTCCGGGTGTGGAGCGGTTGTATCCACAGGGCGTGGAGTTGGAGAAGATCATCGTGGGGAAGGTGTTGGAGGTCGGCCCGCATCCGAACGCGGATAAATTACGCATTGCCATCGTTCAGGTCAGTAAACAGCAAACGGCGCATATCGTGTGCGGAGGGTCGAATTTGGCCGTGGGGCAATGGGTGGCGGTTGCACAGGTGGGCGCCTCGGTGCGGTGGCATGGGGAAGGCGATCCGATTGTGTTGCAACCGGCGGAGATTCGTGGCGTGAAAAGCGAGGGGATGATTTGTGCCGCAAATGAGATCGGATTGTTTGATGCCTTTCCGCATGGAGAAAAGGAAATTTTGGATGTGGGGGAGGCGCTTGCGGGGCAATCGCTAGTTCCAGGGATGCCACTTGCACAAGCGCTTGGCCTTGTGGGTGACGTGGTGATGGATATCGAGGTGACCAGCAACCGACCAGATGCGTTTGGGATGGTGGGTCTTGCTCGGGAATGCGCGACGATTTTGAACCGTCCGTTCACGTGGAAGCCGTCGTCACTGCCAAAAGGGGGTAAGCAGACCCTATCCGTTCAGGTGGAAGACAAGGCGCTTTGCCCGCGGTACATGGCGGTGCGTGTAGAGGGGGTGACGGTCGGTCATTCACCGTGGTGGCTAAAACGGCGGTTGCTTTCTGCGGGCATTCGTCCGATCAACACCGTCGTCGATATCACGAACTATGTGATGCTCGAAATCGGTCAACCGATGCATGCGTTTGATGCCTCGACGTTGTCCGGAGGAGAACTCCATGTTCGACGCGCACGACTCCAGGAAACGCTGGAGGCGTTGGATGGGAAACGGTATTCGCTCACCGATTCCATGCTTGTGATTGCGGATGCGGAAAAACCGGTTGCGGTGGCAGGGGTGATGGGCGGAGAACATACCGGTGTCACCAGCGCGACGACCAGTATCGTGTTTGAGGCCGCGGCGTTTGATGATGTGTCTGTCCGCCGCACGGCGCGCGCGTTGAATTTGTATTCGGATGCACAGCTCCGTTTTGAAAAAGGGTTATCCACGGAATTTTTGCCGGTCGCTCTCGCGCGTGCGGTTGAGTTGTGTCTCACGCTGTGCGGAGGAACGGTTGCGACCAAAGTTGCAGACGTGCGTGCAAAAGCCTACAAGCCGCGCACCTACAAGATTCCGGTGGCGCGTGTGCAAGAGATCGTTGGAGTCGACATCCCGGAAAAAGAAATGGTGGCTATTTTGAAGCGGTTGGGGTTTGAAGTTAGGCTCACCGGGAAAGCGGTAAAAAAGCAGCTTGTCGCAACCGTTCCGTATTGGCGTGATCATGATATCGAAGACGGACGCGATTTGGTCGAAGAAATCGCCCGCGTGTATGGGTATGGTGCGATTCCAGGCGTCCTTCCTGTGGGTCAGCCGACGCGTCCGACCGATCCGGAATTGCAGTGGGAAGAACGAATGCGTGCGCTGGCAAAGGGCGCTGGATTTACGGAGACGTACACGTATTCGTTTATTTCGCGTGAGTTGGCAAAGAAGGCGGGATTTAACCCGCAAAAGATGCTGCCACTTGCCAACCCACTGTCGGCGGAATTCGAAGTGATGCGCACAAGCCTGGTCCCATCGTTGTTGCAGGTGGTGCAGGAAAACCAGGAACGGTTTCGCGCCATGCGTCTCTTTGAAGTGGCGCATGTGTATGTGCCGTCGTCTGAAACAGAGGGATGGCGTGCGCTTCCAAACGAGGTATTGACCTGTTCGCTTGCGATTTTGGGAGGCGATTCCGCCTGGCGTGAGGCCAAGGGGTTTGTCGAGCATCTCTTTGCGGATTGGGGGATTCAGCAGGTTCGCTGGGTACCGGTCACGGAAGAGGCGTTGTGGCATCCCGGTCGAACGGTTCAGGCGTTCCAGGGAGAGCATTTACTTGCAACGATTGGGGAGATCCATCCGGAGATTGCCGCGCGGTTTAAGATCGAAGGACGTCTTGCCTGTGCTGATCTCGCCTTGGAAGAGATCTTTGCGCATGCGACGACGACCAAGCGTTATGTTCCGCTTCCCGTCTTTCCAGAGGCGAAACGCGATCTAGCGTTCCTGGTTGATCGCGATGCGGCGTGTGCTGCACTTGCTGCGACGATGCAGGAAGCCTCGACGCTGCTGACCCAGGTCGAATGGTTTGATACGTTCATGGGCAAGGGGGTGCCGGAAGGGAAGAAATCCGTGGCATTTCATCTGACGTTTGCAACACCAGATCGTACGCTTGCCTCGAGCGAAGTCGATGTGGCTATCGCCCAGATCACGGAGCGGTTGGGGAAGCGATTTGGTGCAGAGGTGCGCGGGTAGCTCGCGTTTGGTCACGGACGAAAAAACCGCCGGTCCTGTTGGATCGGCGGTGTTAGTGTAGGAACGATTCGTGCGCCAGAAACCGCGTGTTTGGGGGGAACGGCCGTGTTGCAAGCGTCGAATACAGTACGCGATACGCGTGCTGTCTGTGAAAGTAGAGAGCTGGGGCAGAGAGGGGTATCCCTTTCGGTTCCAGGGTGTCACCGAGCGCGACGAGAGATTCGGTCAGCATGTCATCCGGCACGAATGGATCGGTCGCAACTGCGATCAGATCCAGGAGCGTTGCCGGGTGAAGACTGCACCGGCGAAAATGATTGATGACTTCTTCGGCGGTGAGATACCCGTGCGGAGCGTAAAACACCATGGTACGCGATTTGATCGCGTGCGAGGCGTTGTGCAAATGGAGGGGGAACGTCCATTCGTATGGGAGTTTTTCGATCGTGATCCCCGCGTTGCCTTCAAGGATGCGCGAGGGATTCGCGTGCAGCGTGACGGGAAAGCGACCTTTACTTGGGTGGCGCAAATCCCGAATGGTGCGCGCAAAACGTTCGTCCGTCCGGGCTAATGCCATGGTCATGCATCACCTCCGCAAAAAAGCCTGCCACGCGCTCGGCGACTTCTGCAAGTCAGGGGGTGTGGTATACTGAAGACGTATGTTCTCGTTTGCTACTCCTCAGGATAGTTATTATTCCATCGCAACGGTCGTGATCGTTGTGGTGGCGGGCTTTCTTTGTTGGGCGTTGTATGAAATTGCGTCTCTGGTTCGCAAAGGCAATGAAGCGGCGGATGAGGCGAAAGAGCGCGTTCAGCGCGTGGAGCGTGGTGTCGTGTCCCTGGTCGAGAAAGTTTCAAATGTAAGTCAGTATCTTGGATTCATTGCAGAAGGGGGAAAGGCGATGAGCGGATTCCTTCATCGCAAAGAGGATCGCTCGACCGGAAAAGCAAAAAGCAAGGTCCGTCGCCGGGTCGAGGAGGATGATGAGGAACTATCGGACATGCCCTAATAACAAAAACCCCCGCACCTTTCGGTACGGGGGTTTTGTAAGCGGCGCTTACGCGGCGCGCTTCACGTTGACCGCGTTCGGGCCCTTTTCGGACTGTTCGATGTCGAACGTCACGGCGTCCCCTTCGCGCAAATCGTCATAGCGGACGTCCACGCAGGACTTGCTGTGGAAGAACAGGTCTTTTTCCTGACCTTCCGCGCCAATAAAGCCGAACCCGCGATCCGTCAACTTCTTGATAACACCTTGCATCATACGAGCAACATTCTTCGACGCAGCGCCATCTTGGATCTAAAGGATCCATGCGGATGACGAGCGTGAATGATGAAAATATAGCAGAAAATCCAATAATTGTCAAGTAGGCGTGCGGTCGTTCACAAATCCGAACTCCTTCCGTAAGATACCGCCATCATTCTTATCCGTTCGGCAGGGCTTGTCCCGTCAGCCGGACGCTTGATGTATGGCTGATGCGCCAAAACAGGACGTGGCCCCGATTCCACCGTCTCCGTTCGTCCACTTGCATGTCCACTCAATGTATTCGCTCTCCGATGCGATGGGTGATGTATCGGATGTGGTCGCGCGAGCGAAAGAGCTTGGGTATGACGCGATCGCGCTCACGGATCACAACGCGTTGTACGGTGCCATCGAGTTTTATGAGGCGGCGACCAAGGCTGGGGTGAAGCCGATCATTGGTGTTGAGATTGCCGTCGCCCCACACAAACACACGGACAAGCGTCCCGCGATCGACAACCGTGTGTCGCATATCACGCTCATCGCAGAGACGAATACGGGCTACAAGAATTTGCTTGCGCTCGTGTCAAAAGCGTTTTTGGATGGGTTCTATTATGTCCCGCGCGTCGATAAAGAGTTGTTGCGTACCTATCACGAGGGGATCATCGCGCTTTCTGGATGTGCGAAAGGAGAATTGCCTCGCCTGATTCAATCGCATGACCAAGAAAAGGCGGAAGAGGTATTGCGTGTGTATCAGGATATTTTTGGCGTAGATTCTTTTTTCTTGGAATTGGTCCATCACCCGGAATCGCCGACGCAGCTTGAAATCAACGATGGGTTGATTGCGCTTGGAAAAAAAACGGGGGCGCCCTTGGTAGCCACAAAAGACGTCCACTATCTGCACGAGGATGATCGCGAAGCGCAGGATGTATTGTTGTGCATCCATGATGGCAAACTCTTGTCCGATCAGAATCGGCATTCCATGGCGTTTCAGGATATGTCCATGACATCCCCGGAGGTCATGGTCGAGGCGTTCAAGGAAACGCCGGAAGCAATCGCGAACACGCGCAAGATCGCCGATCGTTGCACGGTAAAGCTTGAGCTTGGCAAGAACTTATTGCCGGCGTTTGAGGTGCCAGAGGGGCACACGACCATGACGTACCTGCGTCAGCTGTGTGAAGAGGGGTTGGCGCGTCGCTATCCAGAACCGGAAAAACAGGTGGTGGCAAAGGAGCGGTTGGATTTTGAATTGGCGACGATCGAGCGCATGGGATTTGCGGCGTACTTTTTGATCGTGGCCGATTACATCAACTGGGCAAAAGATCATGGCGTGATCGTGGGACCGGGACGTGGGAGTGCGGCCGGTTCAGTGGTGGCGTATGTGTTAAAAATCACGAACTTGGATCCGCTCCATTACGGATTGCTCTTTGAGCGGTTTTTGAACCCGGATCGTATCTCGATGCCGGATATTGATACGGACTTTGATGACGTGCATCGCCGAGAGGTGATCGAATACGTGACGCAAAAGTACGGGCAAGAACGTGTGGCGGGGATCATCACGTTTGGAACCATGGCTTCTCGCGCCGCGGTGCGGGATGTCGGACGCGTGCTTGGGTTGCCGTATGCGGATGTGGATAAAATCGCCAAAGCCGTGCCACCCCCGGTCCAGGGCAAACACATCCCGCTTGAAACATCGAAGGTGGAAGCGCAGGAATTGAAGGAAATGTATGACACTGATCCGCGCGTAAAGCGGTGTATTGACCTTGCCATCAAACTGGAAGGCACGACGCGCCATGCGTCGCAGCACGCGTGTGGGATCGTGATTGCGCCGGCGCGTCTTGCGGAATTTGCGCCGTTGCAAAAGGCCCAAGGGGGAGATGTGGAGCAGGTCATCCAATATGCGGGGCACTCCGCCGAAGTGACAGGGTTGCTCAAGATGGACTTTTTGGGATTGTCGAACCTGTCCATCATCAGTGATTGTTTGGAGATCATGCGCGCGGTCCATGGGGTCACGATCGACATGGAAACCATCCCGCTGGATGACGTAGATTCCTTTGCGTTGCTCACGCGTGGTGAAACGACGGGGGTGTTTCAGTTGGAATCAGATGGGATGAAGAAGTACATCCGTGAACTCAAACCAACGGTTATTGAAGATATCATCGCCATGGTGGCGTTGTATCGTCCGGGACCGATGCAGTTTATCGATTCGTTTATTGCGCGAAAGCATGGCAAGGAAAAAATCGTGTTTATGCATCCGCTGACCGAAAACGCTCTCAAAAACACCTATGGGATCCCGGTGTACCAGGAGCAGGTCATGCAAGTGTCTAAAGACATGGCTGGATTTACCCCGGGCGAAGCAGACACGCTGCGCAAAGCCATGGGAAAGAAGATTGCGAAACTCATGGCAGAATTGCGCGTGAAGTTTATTGATGGTTCGGTCAGGAACGGCGTCGAGCGCGAAACGGCAGAGGCGATTTTTACGCAGTTTGAGGAATTCGCCGCCTACGGGTTCAACAAGTCCCACGCGGCTTGCTACGCCATGATCGCGTATCAAACGGCGTATTTGAAAGCGCATTGGCCAGAATGTTTCATGGCGGCGCTCCTGAATTCTGATTGTTTGAACATCGATCGTATTACGATTGAGGTCGAAGAATGTCGGCGCATGGGGCTTGAGGTGCTGCCACCTGACGTGAACGAATCGTTTACGCGTTTTTCGGTGGTCAAAGGGACGAATAAGTTGCGGTTCGGGTTGCTCGCGATTAAGGGGATGGGGGAGGATATCGCGGATGCCATCATCCAAGAACGGAAGGTAAACGGCCCCTATCAAGACCTGGCGGATGTTGCGGCGCGGGTGAAGCACAAATCGTTCAATCGCAAATCACTGGAAGCACTGATCAAGAGCGGGGCGTTGGATCGATTCGGGGAGCGCAACATGTTGTTCTTCAACATTGAAACGATTCTGGAGTATCACCGGCGCGTGACTAGCGAGGCGGAGACGGGTCAGGTCAATTTGTTTGCGCTCGCAGTACCTTCGGGGACCGCGGCGCGTCCGCCGCTCATTTTGAAAGCGGCGCCTCCCGCCAGCCAATCCGAGGTGTTGCAATGGGAAAAGGAATTGCTGGGTCTGTATGTGAGCGCGCATCCGTTTAAAGAGTATGAAGAGCGGTTGCGTGGATTGTTTGTCCCGATCGCGAAGCTTGGCGATCACAAGAAAGACAAAAGTGTGCGTGTGGGTGGGATGACGGCGACGGCAAAGAAAATCCTGACCAAAAATAATGAACCCATGGTGTTCTTGAAATTGGAGGATACCTCTGGCGACATCGAGGCGGTGGTGTTTCCGCGTGTCTATCGAGAAAAGCCGGATTTGTGGGTGGAGAATAAGTCCGTGGTGTTGTCCGGCCGCGTGCAAGAAAAAGATGAATCGCTGAAGTTCTTGGTGGAGACGGGGTATGAGGTAAATCAGGACAATATTGATGAAATTGCGAAGTATATCGGGGGTGCGCCAAGCTGGGTGTCCGAAGAAGCGGGGGGCACGGAAGCTTCGACGTCTGCGCCGACGCAGGCGATCCAGCAGGCAGTAACGTTGTATTTGCGTGCGCAGTTGCCGGAATCCATCTTATACAAACTGCGGGCGATTCTGGATAAGTATCCGGGACACTACCGCGTGTACTTTGCGGTGGATAACGCCGGAATGAAGCAGAAGATTTTGTCTTCTTACCGCATCAAGTTCGATGAATTGATCGCAAAAGAGCTGGAAGGGATCCTTGGGGCCGACACGGTGAAGACGGAGGTTTCGTAGGTGTGGTATACTCCTCCCTGGAGGACTATGCCCCGTGCTATCAAACGTGCGCGTTCGGTTACCCCGACGTCGCCACCTACATCCGTACGCCGATGGGAGACCAGTGATTTTTGGGCGTTTCTGACCTTTCTTGCGTTTCCGATTGGGAGTGGGATTGCGCATGGATTTGATCTGACGCCGATCTCTGCGTTCGGTGTTGGGATGGGGTCATCGCTTACCATTATTTTGGCGAACGTCCTGGCTGAAGGGCGATTGTGGATGTTTGCGCCAAAATGGCAGGCGCGTTTTCAGCACCCAGAGTTTTCGTTTCGGTTGGCCCTCGTGACGGGCGCGCTTTTGCTGATCGTCGAAACGTTATTATTCGTGTTGTTTTTTACGGAGGGTTCACTGGATGAACAGCTCATCCGTTTGGTCTTTGCGCGTCAGTGTCAGGCGCCATCCCCGGCATTCCTGGAGTTCTGCGATGCGCTGTCGCGTAAGTACCTGCTGTTTCCCTAACTTGCTTTTCCATGCGCATCTCATTTTTTGGCGCGACCCGTGAAGTAACCGGGTCCTGCTACTTGGTGGAGACCGCGCGCACGCGTTTGCTGGTGGACTGCGGGATGTTTCAGGGGTCACGGGTGAATGACGCGCGGAATTTTGATCCACTCCCATTTGATCCATCCACCGTGGATGCGGTTGTCGTCTCGCACGCGCATTTGGATCATGTGGGTCGTATTCCGCGGCTCGTGACGCATGGATTTCGCGGGACGGTGTACGCGACGGGTCCGACCGTGAAATTAGCACAACTCGTCCTTGAGGACGCGTATCAGATCATGTTGGAAGATCATCGTCGCGAGTTTCGTCCACTTTTGTATCAAGAAGAAGACATTAATTTTGCGTTGAAGCAATTCAAAGGGATTGAATACAGCAAATCCGTAAAATTAGACGGCGTGTCCTTTCGATTCCGGGACGCCGGACATATTTTTGGAAGCGCGTTTATCGAGATCGAAGAAGCGGGTGGTGCGCGCGCTACGTTTAGCGGAGATTTGGGGAACACACGCGTTCCTATTTTGCGCGAGACGGCACAGCTCGCCGAAACGGATGTGCTGGTGATGGAGTCGACCTACGGTAACCGCATTCACGAAGATGAGTCCACACGCGAGGTGAAGCTGCGCGAGGCGATTCAGCGTACTATTCTGCAAAACGGGGTGTTGATCATTCCAGCGTTTGCGATTGAACGGACGCAACAGGTGCTCTACGAACTCAATCATCTCGTGGAGAACAAATTAATCCCACACGTGGATGTGTTTTTGGACAGTCCGTTGGCGATCAAGGCGACGGAGGTGATCAAGCAGTTTCCGCAATATTACGACAAAGAGGCGTTGCGATTGACCGCGACAGGCGATGATTTGTTTGATTTTGCGGGACTGACCGTGTGTCACACGCGCGACCAGTCAAAGGAGATCAATGCGTCACCGCGTCCGAAGGTGATTATCGCGGGTTCGGGAATGATGAACGGCGGACGCATTTTGCATCACTTGGTGCGGTATTTAAGTGACCCGCGTTCGACGGTGTTGATTATCGGATACCAAGCGGAAGGGACGCTTGGACGCCAGCTGTACCGCGGAGACAAGCGCGTCGATGTGTTGGGCGAGCGGGTGGATGTACGTGCACGAATCACGTCGATTGG
Organism: Patescibacteria group bacterium; assembly: GCA_022843095.1. GTDB lineage: Bacteria > Patescibacteriota > Patescibacteriia > 2-12-FULL-60-25 > 2-12-FULL-60-25 > JALHOH01. The sequence goes on along the minus strand of JALHOH010000002.1, from coordinate 163,680 downwards.
GGCGTATAGTGCCCATGCGGATCAGGAAAAATTGGTGCGATGGGTTCGTGAAGCGGCGCATCCTCCGGGCCGAGTCTTTTGTACGCATGGAGAAGAAGGGGCGAGTGCCGCGCTTGCCACGCGGCTTTCTGCGGATGCCGGCGTGCGTGCGGACGTCCCTCGTTTGGGAGAAACGGTGACTGTCTAAGGTATGTCCTGGATTGCATGGACGATCATCGGGCATCTGGCAAACGCCGCGGCGTTTATCATTGATAAGTCATTGCTCACGACCGCGTTCAAGAAAAGCGGCACGTATGCCGCAGCAATTGGGATGCTTTCGCTTGCTGTCGCCGTCGCGATTCCTTGGGTCGAGGTGTGGCCCGCCTGGGATGTCTGGCCCGCGACGATCGCATTTGGGGTTGTGTTTGTGGCCGCGCTTTGGGCGTTTTTTGAGGCAATGCGTGTGGGGGAGGCGAGTCGGGTGGTGCCGATCGTTTGCTCGCTCATCCCACTCGCGACGCTTGTGCTGGGTGTCTGGTTGTTGCAGGAACAATTCTCGGTGCGTGTGCTTGCGGGCGTTGGGTGTTTGTTGGTTGCGACGGCGTTGCTTGCGGGTGGTTCCGGAGCGGGTCGTCTGCCAACGCGAGCGGTTGGAATGTCTCTTGTTGCGGCCACGTTGTTTGCCAGTTCGTCCGTTGCGGGAAAATACGCGTTTAATCTCGCCCCGTTTTTGGGGGTGTTTGTGGGGTCGCGTCTGGCAGCGGGAGTTTCGGGACTCCTGTTGTTTTTGTGTGTTCCCGGGATTCGGGAAGAACTCCAAGCACGAGATTCAGCGCATGCCCCCAAAAAAGCGGGGACGTTGTTGTTTGTTGGTCAGGCACTTGGCGCGGTCGGGTTTTTGTTGGTCCAACTGGGACTGCGGGATGGGAGTCCGACCATCGTGAATGCGCTTCAGGCCGTGCAATATGCCGCGATTGTATTGGTTGCCTGGATCGGCGGATCGCGTCTTCGCGCGCTTCTGAAGGAAGAGGTGTCACGTCCGGTGCTGCTTCGAAAGGGGGCGGCACTCGCACTTGTCGCGATCGGACTTGCGCTCGTCGCCGAAACCGTTACCGTATAACGCATGACCCTCCGTCCTCTCTTGATCGGCCTCGCGGTCGTGCTCTTGCCGCCACTTGCGTATTTTTTTGTGGGAGTGAGCCGTGTGCATCCGGACACGGTGTATGGAGTCACCTGGTCCATGCCCTACGCAGAGGAATTAGGGATCGATGGGCGCGCGGGATTTTTGGCGGTGTTGGATGATCTTGGGATGCGGCGTGTGCGTATTCCATCGTATTGGAGTCGTATGGAACGCGAGCGCGGTCTTATTGATACCCGCGAGTTGCAATGGCAATTGGATGAACTCGCAAAACGCAACGGGAAAGCGATCGTCGTGGTAGGAGCAACCCAGCCGCGGTGGCCGGAATGTTGGGTGCCGGGATGGGTCGAGGGACTGACACAGGTCCAACGTGAAACGGCGCAGTTACAGCACGTGCGGGACGTCGTTGGTCGTTTTGCACGCCATCCCGCGATTGAAATGTGGCAGGTCGAAAATGAACCGGGTCTGCTCTTTTTTGGCAACTGCAAAGACCAGCGTCCAGCATTTATTCGCCAGGAGATGCAAGAGGTGCGGAATATCGAGATGCAGATGCTTCCGGAAGCAGAACGTCACCCAGTGACGCTTGCGGATTCGGGGGAGCTTTCGACCTGGCTTGCGTATGCGCGAGAATTGGATACGAAAGGAGTAAGCGTGTATCGCAAGGTGTTGGCCTTTGGAACTTGGCCGTGGAGGTATTGGTTTATCCCTCCGTATTTTTACGCACGCAAAGCTGCGCTTGTGAAGCCATGGATTGCCCCGATTTATGTTTCGGAATTCCAGATGGAACCATGGGCCACAAAACCACTTCGAGACATTCCGCTTGAAGAACAGCTGGCGTTTTTTGGCATGCGGGAAGTACGTGAGAACTTGGCATATGCCGAGCGGCTGGGAATGCATCGCGTAGATTTTTGGGGCGCCGAATGGTGGTATTGGCTGAAGACGAAACAGGAACGCCCCGAGATTTGGCAAGAAATGAAGCGCTGGCTCGAGACACGCAAGCGGGAATGATGGATTGACGTACCGCGCCATTTTTGATACCGGTGCAGCAGGTCTTTGTGCTGCATGGAGGAACAGATGGATGCTGCGAAAATGTTGATTGCGGTGAAACATGCCTTGGCCTTTCCGCGCTATGCGGGAATCCCGAAACGCGCCATGGAATGCGACGTGATCCGTAAGCGTGGATACAAGGGGCCGATCATTCGTTCTGGGATGAAGGCGCGCGCCTATTATTGCCGCCCCGCATCAAAGGAGGAATGTTTTTTTGGGACGTTCAGAAAGTTGCCACAGGAGGCGCGGGAATTGATCCTCGAAGTGGAGGGGGAGAAACAGATCATCACGTTTCCCTTACAGCTTCCGCGACTTCAAGAGGAAGGGGCGCTCTTGAAGGCATTCCTTCCCGTCCTCTTGGTAGATGGGTCGCGGATGACGTTAGATGCGTCTCCGTTTGATATCCCACCGGATGCCTATCCTTCGCATCCGACGCTTACGCTTGTGGATGTGGTGCACGCGGCCTGCAAGCGGTATCAGGACGCATGTAATGACCCTCCTCGGATCGCCTGGCTGGAGGCGATGCACGAGCGTCGGCGCACGGGGTTTAAGACCGTGTTCTGTGAACCGCCTCCGGCTTGGACGGGTGTGGGAGAGGATCCGTGGGAGTCCTGTCGGGAGGCGTTAGAGACGCTGACCCGCCAAGAGCCTCCTCATTCGTTGGATTATCTGGACGCGTTTCTGGCGTTGGCGAAGTGGCTTATGGAGATCACCTTGTTGGACGAGGTGATGGTAGTCGCGGAGATCGCGGATTTGATCCAAGAGGTTCATCGTCGCGACATCGAATGCTACGCAACGTGGCTCATCGATGCCGGTGAGCGAGAGGCGTGACCAGAGGTTGAGCGAAACAAGAAACCCCCATCCAGCTGGATGGGGGTATTTATGTTGCACGATCAGCGTGGGAGCGGGTGTTCCAGACAGCGTGCATCCGCGGGATCGAGCGGGCCGAATACGGCGCGGACGCGACCGTTCTGCATCGTCTGGGTACGCAAGGGTTCTGGGACGGTCCCGAGACATCCCTGATGGATCGCCTTGCCCGACAGCGGCTGGCGTCCGAACTTGTCCGATGCAGATGCAACAATGAGAAAGCAGAGGAGCGCGAGGAGCGCAGCGATATGCCCCAAGAGAGTAACGAAGAACCGGGCCTCGTAGAGCTCTCGATCTCGTGAAAAAAGAGCCTGCTCGAGTCGCTTGTTCTCTTCCGCTAGTGCCTCCAACAGATCGGGGGTCACGGCGGATGTTGTGTGCTGTTCCATGGATGAACCTCCTTCTCTCCTCCCGGGAGCGTAGCAATGAAGGGAGGAAAGTCAATTCCGGCGATTGACGGAACCCGCTTCCCATGGTATTTTCCGCAAATCTCAATTGCATTATGGATATCCGCAACATCGCGATCATCGCGCACGTCGACCACGGCAAAACGACCCTCGCCGACGCCCTGCTCAAACAATCCGATACCTTTAAGGAAAAGGGACTCGAAGGGGAGACCATCCTCGACTTTAACCCGCTCGAACGTGAGCGTGGGATTACGATTCTCGCGAAGAACTGCGCCATCATGTACAACGGCGTCAAGATCAACATCGTGGATACGCCAGGACACGCGGACTTCGGGGGAGAAGTGGAACGCATCATGAACCTGGTGGATGGTGTGCTTTTGCTTGTTGACGCCAAAGAAGGGCCGATGCCGCAGACGCGGTTCGTGCTGAAAAAGGCCATCCAGGCCGGTCACCGGGTGATCGTCGTCATCAACAAGATCGACAAGCCGGATGCACGTCCGGATTGGGTGTTGGATCAGGTGTTTGATTTGTTTGTGACGCTCGGCGCGACGGATGAGCAGACGGATTTTCCCGTGATTTACGCCTCCGCAAAGCAGGGCAAAGCGGGGTTGGATACTAACTTGGATACAATGACGGACATCCGTGCGATCTTCCAAACGGTGGTGGAGAAGGTGCCGGCGCCAAAGGTGGTGGCGGAAGGGCCGCTTCAGGTGTCGGTCGCAAACATTTCGTACGATAACTACAAGGGGAAGATGGGGATCGGGCGTGTCGTGCGTGGCGTGTTCCGTCCAGGGGCGGTGACGTGGATCAACCGCGATGGCGTGTCGGCAGCGGCAAAAATCACCAACGTGTTCTCCTTCATGGGGATGCAAAAGGTGGAAGTCCAGGAAGCGAAGGCCGGAGACATCGTCGCATTTGCTGGGATCGCGGACCTGAACATCGGAGAGACGGTTGCGGATGCCGAGAAACCGGAAGCATTGCCGGCGATTACGATCGAAGAGCCGACCGTGAAGATGACGTTCGGTGTCAACACCTCGCCGTTTGCCGGTCAGGAAGGGCAGTTCACGACGTCCCGGAACGTTAAAGAACGGTTGGAACGTGAATTGCAAAACGACGTCGCCTTGCGCGTCGAGGCGGGTTCGGGCGACGGGACGTTCATTGTGTCGGGTCGCGGAGAATTGCACCTCGCGATCTTGATCGAACGGATGCGTCGTGAAGGGTTTGAACTCCAGGTGAGCCGTCCGCAGGTTATTTTTAAGGAGATCGACGGGCAAAAGTCCGAACCGTTTGAAGAGGTGTCGATCGAATGTCCGGAAGGCGTTGCCGGGACGGTCATCGAAAAAATGGGACGTCGCAAGGCGGAAATGAAGGATATGCGTGTCGAAAACGGCACCGCGTATCTTCAATTCGAGATTCCGACCCGTGGGCTTATCGGTTTCCGCACGGAGTTCATGATGGATACGCGTGGCCAGGGGGTGTTGAACACGTTGTTCCTGGGCTATCGCGCGTTTATCGGAGCGATCGACGGAGCGCCGCATGGATCGCTCATCGCGCATGAAACGGGTGAAGCGAACACCTACGGCATGCTCGCCGCACAAGAACGTGGCCAGCTGTTTATCCAACCGGGGATGAAGGTGTACGAAGGGATGGTGGTTGGTCAAAACGCCAAGCCGGAAGATTTGGTGGTGAACGTGTGCAAGGAAAAGAAGCTCTCGAACATGCGTTCCAAGGGAGATGGGGTCGCGGAAGGATTGAATTCCCCACGCCTCATGTCGTTGGAAGAAGCGCTGGAATATCTGGGAGACGATGAGCTGCTGGAAGTCACGCCACAGAACCTGCGCATCCGCAAAATGTATCTGAAGGAATTTGAACGCAAGCGGTACGAGCAGTCGATGGGGGCATAAAAAAACGGGCTTCGGCCCGTTTTTGTTGTTTAGAGTGGTGCGCCTATGGTGTAGTTGGTCCAGAATTCATCGGGGATGTCTTGGACCTGCGCGGCCCAGTTGGGGCCCCAGAGTTCCCGCGCCTTTGCCTCGGATGGAATGTGGCGCATCGTTCCAAAGATATCGGTGACCACATACACCGGGGAGGCGGTTGCGCTTTTCACCAAGGTTCCAGGTTTGAGCGTGACGTTTTTCTGCAAGGTGAACGTCGCAAGCGATGCCGGGGAGGCGGTGATCACTTTTTCAAAAGAGGGGTGCCAGCTAAAAAAGGTCTTCGCATTCGGAAAGACAAAACGCGTTTGATTGGGTTTGATGCAATAGACCGTGTCCACCGTGGGTGCGCGGGCCAGGACGGAACAGCCAAGCTCTGCGGATTCAATGAATATCGCGGATTGGTGGTAGCGCAGGGGTTCGGCATGGACAAAGTACGCGTCATGCCCTCCTGCCGTTCCGGTATCTAGCCATTGCATGATTGCGCGGATGTCCACCAATTCATAATGCGTCGTCTCGCTTCCATCCCGTCCGGTCAGGGTAACCATACGGCTTGGCATGCCCATGAGTTCCCCGCGTTCGTTCAGCGCCGCACCACCGGAGTCTCCTGGGGAGATTTTGGTTGTGGATTGGATCGCTCCGTCTGAAAACCCGGTAATCGTCCCTTCTCGTTCCACGAGCGCATCATCCGTCCCAGAATATCCAAGGAGCCAAAGCGGCGTGCCGGTTTCAGGGAATTCATAGGATGGCGCCATGGGAAACGGTTTTTGAATGACCTCGCCCTGTAAATGCTTTCGGATCTCAAGGATGCTGAAATCGAGGTTTCGGTCGGCATCAAAATAGGTGACAAGCGGGACGGCTTCATATAACACGTCGATTTTTGCGTCCGCGTCGCGAAGAAAGCCGACGACGCAAGTTGCGGCATGCACACCAGTTGTTACGTTTTTGACCACATGCGCATTCGTCAGGACGTACCCCTTGTCGCCATGGATAACGGTTCCAGAGCCCTGTCGATTATCGCAGCCCACTAAAACAACGGCGTTCCGATTCGGTGCGGCGGCGCTGGTAGAAACGGGGAGGGCCAGTGCGAGGACAAAAAGAAAGGGGAGAAGGCGAGGGAAGGGCATAGCGCGTTCCTTCTATCTTACGCAACCCTTGACGGAACGCCAAAAACGCCGCACCGTACCACCCACGGAGGTGTTGCATGCACGTTTTTTCGACGATCCTCGCCGTCCTCGTTCCTCTCTACGGTCTGACCTGGTGGCGGTATCTGCGGCTGACTCCAAAACCCGGTCATACGGGTCCGCAGAGCCCGTTTCGGCGATCGCCCGCGGACGTTCTGGGTGACCGCGTCGCCATGCTCGAGCGAGAGAATGCTGAGCTGAAGTCGCGGTACGCGTCCCTCGAAGAGGACTACAGTGTGCTCGCGGAGCAGCATTCCGCTCTGCAGTCGGAGCGGGAGATGGAAGCGAACGCGATGGACGCTCAGGCGACCAGTGTTTCGACGGTGATCGGATTCTTGATCGCTGTGGTCTGCCTCGCGTTCGCGTTCGGGCTCCTCGTGCTCGCCTTCACGGCAGAGCACACCCTGCATCGGCAACCGTACGCCGTGGCGACGACCCATTCGGTTCGGTCGTGGGATGCCGCTGCGTTTTCCGACGCAAGCGATCGCAGCGCCGGTGTGGTGATCCATGAGGTGATGCCCATGTGTCTCCCGCGGCGATCCCTTCTCCTGTTCCATTTGGATGAGCGTCTGCTGCCCATCCGATTCGGTCGCATCCGGCTCTGTCCGGAATGTGTTCTCCAACCACGCTGGGTTGCTGCACCTGCGCATACGCGTCTCGAATGAGGCGATCTCTAACCTTCTCGTTCCTCGGGAGGGTTTTTTCATATAAAAAACACACTCAGAGTGGAGTGTGTTCCGGCTATTTCTTTGCCGGCGGATCCGGATTCGTTTCCACGCGGATGGCGGGAACGGGTCGGGTTTCGTCGGCGGAGGAGTTTGGACGAACCGCCTGAAAGGACATCGAAGAGATGTGGGAGGCGGCTTCTGCATCCGCTTGCGCCATGGTGAGTTGCACCAGGAGATAGTTGCGCAACGCCCGTTCTTCCTCCTCCCGAAGCCCGGTCAGTCGCAGGGGATACAGGTACACCCGTTTTGCTCGAGACTGTTTTGGACCGGTCCCGAACCGATGCCCCTTTCCCATCATGATGGAAGAGAAGCCAGTGGTTATGACGTCCGCTTCGCGGACGAGGCACAGGATGGGTTGTTCGAGAAGCTTTTTTCCCACGATCCCGGGTTTATCCCCCAGAGACGTGATCCATTGCGCAAGGTGGTTGATGCTAAAGCCATCCACCCAGACGCAGAGAATCACGCGTGCATCCTCGTTCGAGGTCCAAAGCGCTTCCAGGGTGCGTTCAATCCAATCCCTAGAAAGGCTTTTCCCGGGTTCGGTGCGCGTGGTGAGGTTGCTCGCCGTCGTGTCGCAACCGATGCGACTCAGGTCCTGGTAGAACGTGACCCACGCAGGACGATCGCGCTCCGCGTCGCCTCCGCGGAAGATCAGGATCCGAGGATCTCGTAGCTTTGTTTGCATCTCATTCGATGGAATGTTCATGCGACCTCCGCAAAAATGTGTAGCGTATCTTCGGAGGTTTGACAACCCTCTCCCTCTCGGGCGGAGCGCATGCTATGTTCCTCTGCGCCGAACCTATGCGACGCGAAGTTGTCCTCGATATCGAAACCCGCAACACCTTTCAGGATGTGGGGGCGTATAACCCGTCCCTGCTGCAGGTGTCGCTTGTGGGGGTGTATTTTTACGAAACGGATACATTTGAGGCGTTCTTGGAAGAAGATTTGCCAAAGCTCTGGCCGCGCCTTGAGCGTGCGGATCGGATCGTGGGCTACAACACCATCGGATTCGATTACCCGTGTTTGCAGTCCTACTACACCGGCGATTTTTCCCGTCTCCCGTCGCTTGACCTCCTTGCGGAGATCGAAAAGCGGTTGGGGTTTCGCATCAAGTTGGATGACGTGGCACAGGCAACGCTTGGGGTTGGGAAGTCTGGGCATGGGTTGCAAGCCGTGGAGTTCTGGAAAAAGGGGGAGATCGAAAAGTTGAAGGACTATTGTCTCCAGGACGTGAAGGTGACGCGAGACGTCTATGAACATGCGTTGCAGTTTGGGGAGATCGCGTTCATGGATCGTCAGGGGCAAAAGCAGATGTTGCCACTCCCGATTGAACCGCCCTCCCAAACCACGCGTCCCCCCATTAACTTGTCGCTTGGATTTTGACGCGGACGGGTTATCCACACGGCCAAAAACCCTTGAAAACATTGGCCTTTCAGACGCAAGATCTTGTGCTACCATAAAGTGTGCACCACAAGATCTGGTGTCTGAAGGAGAGTGGATCGGAGCACACGCCAATGCCTGACCGTCCGGGGTCGGGCCGCTCCCGCGCCAGTTTCTTTCGCATCCTTGTTTTACTTTGTTCTCGTGCCGGCATGTCGCATGCTGGTCTTTGAAGTGTATCTACGTATGAAAAAGGGGGATCGTCTTTCTGCGGGGATCGGAGCAGCGGCGTCACACGCGGCAGATGCGGCAAACGCGTTGTGGAATTACGTCACGGCGCTAAAACGCGTGCGTCGCCAAGGTGGAGAAGAGATGGAGTTCGATCTGCTGGTTTTGGAAACCTCCATCATTCGCGCCTTTGATGCGGCGGGCAAACCGGATGAATTCACGGCGCGTACGGTGACGGAAGAGGTCTTTACGCGCTTGCAATCGGCATTTAATGGCGCGAGCGTTCCTTCCACGGAAGATGTGGCGACAGCCGTGGATGCGGTGCTGACCGAGCGGGGAGAATTGGCGGTAAAGGAGGCCTATCACGGAAAGCGCGTCCCTGCTCCTGCGGCACCAACACCCGTTCGTCCGCCGATGCCCCCTGTGAGTACCCCTGTTCTTGAAACGTCTGAACCTAAGCCTATGTCCACCACGAACACCGGAGAAACGTACACCGCGCGGCGCCGACGGTTGCCTGAAGAACGCAAGGCGCTCACGCATAAATTTCAGGTGGGCGATCAAGAAGGGTATTTGACGGTTGGGTTGTACGATGACGGTCAGCCCGGCGAAATCTTTCTTAAAATGAGCAAAGAAGGAACCGAACTTTCTGGATTCATGGACGCTTTTGCGACGGCCATCTCGATCGGACTCCAATACGGCGTTCCGCTCAAAGTGCTTGCAAATAAGTTTACGGACACCCGCTTTGCGCCGAACGGTCCCACCAAGAACATGAATATCCCGGAAGCGTCGTCCGTGATGGATTACATCTTCCGCTATCTTGCGCTGAAGTTTTTGACCCCCGAAGAACGCCAAGCGATCGGTATGGTGCCTGGAGGCAAACAAGAAGGCGCCTTTGATGCGAGCGTGTCGACCCCGTCGCTTCTCTAATTCCTGTGCGTTGATTCTCCTATGAGCCAATTACTGGGGGCGTGCCCCATGTTGACGCACCGGCAGTTCTACCGGCCGTTCGAATATCCGCAATATTTTGAGTATTTCAAGAAGCAGAACCAGGCACATTGGCTGCCGACGGAAGTGCCGATGGAGTCGGATATCTCCGATTATCGGTTTAAGCTTTCGCCGCAAGAAATGTCGCTCATCAACAACATCCTGCGTTTTTTTACGCAGGGCGACATTGAAGTGAACAATAACTACAACACGCGATTGATCCCGCAGTTTCCAAAGCCCGAGATCAAGATGATGCTTTCCGCGTTTGCCGCGATGGAGAGCATTCATGTGTGGGCGTATTCGTACCTGAACGACTCGCTTGGATTGCCGGAAAAAGAGTATTCCGCGTTCTTGGAGTACGAATCCATGCGGAATAAGTATCAGTACATCCAAACGTTCGACATCCATTCCGTGGAAGAGCTGGCCGTGAACCTCGCGGTATTCGGTGGATTCATGGAAGGCGTAAGTCTCTTTTCCTCGTTTGCGATCCTGATGAACTTCCCGCGTCTTGGGAAGTTGAAGGGGGTCGGGCAGATCGTCACCTGGAGCATCCGTGACGAATCCTTGCACTCGACGGGTGTCTGTCATCTCTTCCGCGACCTGATGCGCGAGAATAAGCATCTGTGGACGGATAAGCTCCGCGCCACGTTGCTTGCTGCGTGCGATGACATGGTGCGCTTGGAAGATGCATTCATCGACACCTGCTTTGCCATGGGGGCGGTGCCCGGTCTTCAGCCAGAGCAGGTGAAGGCGTACATCCGCTACATTGCCGATCGCAAGCTAAACGATCTGGGGATGGATAAGCACTATAACGCCACGAATCCGTTGGATTGGTTGGATGTCATGATCAATGCCAAGGAGCACACGAACTTCTTTGAGAATCGCGCGACGGAATACGCAAAAGGTGCGGTGGTCCTGGATTGGTCCTAATCTTTACTCCCGTTCATTTTTTTCTTCGTATGCAAGCTATGCAAACCAAGGAGGCGCCACGCTACGCAAGCGTGATCGACGCCCTCTCAAACAACGATCTTGTCGCGGCGCGGGATCTTTTGTTGGAAGAGATCCTCGCAAAGACCGAAGGGAAGGGGAGTTGGGACAGTCCGCACTACACGGCAGAGCGCGCGATTCAGGAATCCATCGTGTTCAACCCAAAGGCGATGGATCACATCACCTACTTCGGGATGGAAAACCTGCGGGATCGCTATTTCTTGCGGGATAAGAACGGGGAGATCTGTGAAAATCCGCAGACGTTTTTTGCGCGCGTGGCAACGGGGATGGCGCGTGGAGATGCGGCATTTGCGCAGAAGCTCTACGACATCATGGCGAAGAACTGGTTTATCCCTGCAACGCCGGTGCTCATGAACATTGGGACGAACAAGGGGCTTTGCATCAGCTGTTTCTTGAACACGGTCCCGGATACGTTGGAAGGGATTTTTGACGTGTATCGCGAGAACGCCTTTCTGGCGAAGTTTGGTGGGGGGATTGGGACGGATTGGTCGCAGCTGCGTGGACAGAATGCGCCTTTGAAGGCGAGTGGATTGAAGTCGAGCGGGGTGATTCCGTTTTTGAAGATCATGGACTCGGAAACGCTTGCCATCTCGCGCAATTCCCACCGACGTGGGGCGGCGGCCGCCTACCTTCGCGTGGATCACCCGGACATCGAGGACTTTTTGGAAGTGCGCAAGCCGACGGGGGGCGACCCGGATCGTCGGTGCTTGAACATCAACCATGGCGTTGTGCTGACGGATGCGTTCATGAAGGCCGTGGAAGAAGGGACGACGTATCAATTGATCGATCCGCACTATCAGACCGTCACAAAGGAACTTCCGGCGCTCGACATCTGGCGCAAGATCCTGACGATCCGTGCAGAAACCGGGGAGCCGTATCTCTTGTTTATCGATACCGTGAACAAGGCGGTGCCGGCGCACCATCAGGAGAAGGGGCTGTTTGTGCGTCAAAGCAACCTTTGCACCGAAATCGTGTTGCCCACGACGAACGATCGTACGGCGGTGTGCTGTCTGGGAAACTTGAACCTCGAAACGTTTGAGGAATGGAAAGATGAGGTCGAGGAGATCGCCTATTTGTGTGTGAAGGCGTTGGATAACAACTTGGACACGTTTTGCGAGATGGCGGATGGGGTGGAATATAGAAAGTCCATCAATTCCGTGAAGCACGAACGTTCCATCGGGCTTGGGGTGATGGGATACCACGGCTATCTCATGTCCAAGATGGTGCCGTTTGAAAGTTTGCAGGCACGGCTCATCAACAAGCAGATCTTTGAACGGATCGGGACGTATGCGCGGAAGGCGTCCGAACGGCTGGGGAAGGAACGCGGACTTCCGTTGGATGGAGGCACGCGTCGCAACACGTATGTGACGAGTGTCCAGCCAACCGCGTCTACGGCGTTTATCTGTGGGGAGGCGACACCGTGCGTCGAGCCCATCTCGGGGAACGCGTATTTGCAGAAGACGTTGTCGGGGAGTTTCCTTGTCAAAAACAAGTACCTCGATCAACTGCTTGCGAAGAAAGGGATGAATGCGCCGGAGGTGTGGAAGCAGATCATCGCGGACAAGGGGAGCGTCATCAATGTGCCGGGGCTGTCCGAGGAAGAGCGCAAAGTGTTCCGAACGGCGTATGAGATGAATATGCGCGAGATCGTGCAGCAGGCGGCGGATCGCCAGCCGTGGATCGATCAGGCGCAGTCCATCAACCTGTTCTTCCAGACGCCGATCTCGGGGAAATATCTGCATGATGTGCACCTGCTTGCATGGAAACTGGGAATGAAGTCGCTTTACTACCTCCGTTCCAGCGCGCCTATTGAGGCAACAAAGATCACGCAGGAGACGCAAAAGCGAGATATCGCGACGGAAGAATGCGCGGTGTGCCAATGAAGTGAGAGTAAAACAAAGAAACCCCCGCAAGTTGGCGGGGGTTTTGGTTAGAGCATCGGGATGGAGACCAGTCCCTTGCAGAGAAGGTGAAGGGAGACGAGCTTGGTTGCGGGTGTCCGGACGTTCGTGTCCGGGTCAAAGGTACCCAGCACGAGCTCGAAGACCGCCTCGGTGCCACGATCCACGACGGAGAAGCGGTAGTGCTCCCTCGTGGCCTGCGTCGTCACAAGGCCGTCCTTCAGCGCATCCTGGAGCTCCCGTTTGAAGGCACGGCCGTCGCTTGATCCCATCGGACGCTCCTCGAACCCCCGGACGTTCAGGGGGTAGGTGCAGGGAAGCTCGGCGAGCTTCACGCAGACGATGAGGTACTGCGGCGGATGCTCGATAGAGGGGAGCGGGTCGAAGTTCGGAAGGCCGAACAGGCGTTGGATGCCGTCGCGGAGCGCGGCTGGGACCATGTTCTGATGGAGAAAGAAACGAGGCGGGTTTTCCATGGGTTCCTCCTGCAGAAAGAGAAGCAAGAAACCGAAGATTGGTCAATGGGGAGACTATCCTTTGCGGGGAGAACGCGATATGATCCTCTGTATATGCAATGGGTCAAAACATTACGTTCCATGGGGTTTTCGGAAAGCGAAGCGCAGGTGTATCTTTCTGCGCTTGAGCTTGGGGCGTCTACGGTGCAGGTGCTAGCAAAGAAGGCGAAGGTCTCTCGCGTGACCACCTACGCCGTTATTGAATCGCTTACGCGGGTCGGTCTCATGAGTTCGGTGGAGAAGGGGAAGAAGAAGTTGTTTCAGGCGGAATCGCCGGAACGGTTGTCTTCGTTCGTGCATGCACGTGTGAAGCAGATGGAGGCGACGTTGCGCGAAGTAGAGGCATCCGTCCACGAGCTGAAGCTTGTGCAGCGGGGAGAAAAACCGGTTGTAAAGATGTTTGAGGGTCCAGAGGCGATGAAGGCGATTCAAGAAGACGTATTACGCTCCAAAACGCCGTACATCGATGAATTCGGAAATTTGGATGAGTTGCTGAAGTATATTCCACGGAGCACACTTCAGTCATTTGGAGATATGATACGAAAGTTTTCTCCAAAAATGAGGACGTTCTTGTTCGCAAAAGAACAAGAAATAAAACCTGTCACACAAACAGTGGAAGTTTTTCGTTTACCGGACACGATGCGTTTTTCTGGACATGTCTTTGTTTATGGTAATCGTGTCGCGTTATCCACGTATAAAGGTAAGCAAATTTCAGTGATCATCGAAAGCATCGACCTGGTTGAGACTATGCGCGCCATGTTTGACTACATGGAGACGTGCCATGCGCGGATGAAGTAAAAAAAAGAACCCCGGTAGCCGTATTGCTACCGGGGGTGGATCAGGTGCCGCCGCCCAACATGTTAGGCCTCCACGTGGCCGGCCGCGAACTTCGCGACGCAGGGGTGGGCGCATTCGGCCGAGTCTTGGACAAGCCGCTGAAGCGGCGGTGTCAGACTCGGCCGATCTAGATCGCTTTGTGCAGGGAGAGGACTCCCTGCACTGTGCGACAAGATGCAAAGGGGGGAGACGAGCGTGTCGACTCCCTCCTCATTTTTTTGATACTTCCGCACGCTCGCGCCGCCGGATATCCCGATCGGCATGGGCGTGCAGAGGACGGCGAGTGGTCTCGTCGCCATTTTTTGATTTTCACCATGGTCCACCGATGCGGACCTCCTTTCCCGATACGCATCGTCCACTGCAGGGCGCCGTCACAGGCTGATTGCCTATCTAGCCCTACGCAGAGATCTGCGCGTGTTCTGGCCATTTCCAGACCGGGCGTCGAAGATGCGGATCCATCGTCGACGTCTGCCCTGGAACACCTGGTTTTTGAGCGTGTCTGCACTCTAGCAGAAATAAACAAAATTGTCAATCGTTGGTATACGTTTAAGAAAACTCCATTTTTTGGTCTCTCGGGACGATTTTTAAAAAAGGCCAATAAATCTGAACTTCTTGTTTTTTGAAAATAGTGTCTACTTAGGCTTGACAAAAAAGGAATAATCTCGTATATTCCTGTTTCCACTTACAGAACCGCCCAGTTTTTATTGATCATGCGGCTTTTTAGAGGGATCGTTGGATCGCTCTAAAAAGTTGCTGGGTCAACCAGCAGAAAGGAGGGGATGCCATGGAGGCATTCCTCGAACTCATTCTCAATGGCCTCGCTCTGGCGACCGCGGTGTGGATCACCGTGGTCGTGCTCCTTGCCGTGTTCGGTGCGTCGAGCAAGGCAGGGGATCTCTTCTCAGCCCCCTTCAAGTGGGGGACGGTCCTGATCGGGGTCATCCTGGTCTGGGTGGTTTGGAAGCCACTTCTGTGGCTTCTTGGAGCGATCTGGGGGAAGCTCGTGGCGTTCTGGAGATTTCTCTGGACGCCCTGGGGGAAGCCTCCGGCGCCACCCTAGGAAGAAGGGGAACTGCTTGCCGTTCAGCAACGAGAACGGCACTTCCACACGGTGTAACATTTTGCGACGCAAGAAGTGATACGTCGTGTGGAGGTCTCATGGCAGCACAGAAGAAGGGAAAGGGGGGTTCAAACACCGCCCTGTATCAAAAAGTGGGGATTATCACAGTTGCAATTGCCGTCGTCTTGGCGGCATTCAACCGTGAAGGAGGATTCCAGGCCGCCTGGAAGGAGGTGTTTCCCATCGCGGAACATCTACTCGCCTCAGCATTAATCCTCGCCCTGGTCATCACGGGGTTCAAAAGGATGGTGCAGGGTCTCTGGAAGTAACACTTCGCCTCCCCATCGGCAACGTAGATGGGAATTCAAATGGGCGTTGAATTCATCATTCAGCGTCCTGCAGGATTAGTAGAAAAAATATTTTGCGACGCAAGTGGTCGCAAACGGTAAAAAACCACAGAGAAGGGAAGGGTAAAATGGGATTGCAGAAGGCGTTGGAGGGGGGTCGCACGAGCCGGTACGGTCGTGCGTTCGGCCGCGAGGAGCGGCGGCGCGAGCGTCACCAGGCGAAGGCCTGGGTGCGCGGATGCCGCGTCGTCTCCATGACTTCGAAGCTCGAGGATGAGACGTTCATCAAGACGACCATCCTCGAGGGGAAGGTGGACCCGCGGCGGATGCCGGCGCGAAGGGACGTGTCCTTCCGCGGCAATGTGGTGAGGCGCTGGATGCGCGCGCAGGTCGGGAAGGCTTGGGGCGTGGTGTACGCCGCGTTCTGCCAGGCGTTCCCGGCCGACACCTACGTCGGCGCGTGGTACCGGCGATACCACGGCCGGGACGCCCTGGATGGGACGAAGTTCCTCCAGTCGTACCCGGTGTCCGGCTTTTACATGGACGAGGAGGGGATCCTCCGTTTCCACGAGAAGCCGAAGTCGACGTCGCTCCTCCCCACGGCCTACGGCCGGGCGGGTGAGGAGCGCGGCGCGCTGCTCGACGCCGCGTGGGCGCGGTGCGGGACGCGCGTCCCGGGCCGTGTCGGTGAGCGGTTCTTCTGGTTCGATCGCGCGAGCGGTCGCCAGATGAAGGAGCTCACGAAGTCCGAGCAGATCTGGCTCCTGGGTCTCTACGAAGAGATCCGGGAGACGCTGCTCGACGCGGCGCCGGTCTCGATGGCGACCCGTTTCGAGCGGGCGCACCGCCATCCCACGGGGTCAGCGTACGTCTACCGAGACCACCACGGTCTCAAGATGGCGTGCCACGTCTGCAGGCTCGAGGAGCGCGGGTAGAGCTTCGGTTCTCCCCACGTGTCCTCAAAGGAAGGCAACTCTGCCTTCCTTTTTCATTTGATAAGGTCTCCCCGTTGACAAACCTGTCATTTTGGGATAGCCTCTCCCGTTCTCCCCCATGATGGGGTAGAGAACATCGCCCCTTTATTCCTACTGTCGCCCGGGCTTCCCGCACGACCAATCATGTATGGCAACCATCCAACACATGATTCAGGGGCATGCACAGTCGCTTAACTGGCTCTGCTACCTCCTGATTATGTACTAACAAAGACGCGCTGCTCCCGGAGGGGACGGCGCGTTTTTTCGTTCCTCTATGTTCATAAACGTCCGTATATTTCGACAGTTTTTTATAAAAAAATAAGTAGAATTAGATAATTTTAATACTAATGTAAACAAAGACTTGACAAACATTTTATTCTGCCGTATTCTGCTTCTTGTTGATGAGGCGAAGGAGAAGTTCTTCACGCTTCACAGCAGGGAGGAGGTGATGTTGTCGGCGGAAGCCGGTTGCAGACCCTCCTTTTTGTAATGGGATTTGAGCCTTTTCGAAAGAAAAGGGGATCAACGCTTTCGGGCGGCGATCCTTCCGTTCTCCCCCGTGCGCACGCATTCTGTCTTGTACCCGCCTTCTCCGGAGG
The DNA here is from genome assembly GCA_022843095.1 of Patescibacteria group bacterium. Taxonomy (GTDB): domain Bacteria; phylum Patescibacteriota; class Patescibacteriia; order 2-12-FULL-60-25; family 2-12-FULL-60-25; genus JALHOH01. Next base: position 146,563 of record JALHOH010000002.1, on the reverse strand, counting down.
GGAAATCCCCACAGGATGGCTGAGCGGCGGCGTGGAACCTTTTCCCTCGACGGTTCGCGTCTGACTAAGGGGTCCTCTCCTTGGTGAGGCGCGAACCGTTCGCCTCGATGCTATGCCCAAGCCAAAGACCTGGCTCTGGGGCGGAAGGGATCTGTGTGAGGGAAGGGGGACGGGTGCCGTAGCACCCGTCCGCACCAACACTCATCAACAGGCACCCCACGCGGACGGAAAGAAACGTCCGAAGAGTGCTGTACGAATGACTCGACACGTTCGAGCTGCTATTCCCCGAAGTTGGCGAGTAGGGGAATGGCCGAGTGCCATCTCGAACCTGGCGCGTACAGGACTCAGGTCTCCCTATTTGATGGCTGGGCTACATCTCGGTCGCGACGATGCCTTTGATCACCGAGACCCCTTACGGGCTGATGATTCTTTCATCTGCTGCATTCACACTCTAGTCATAACCTCCGCCAAAGGGATCGCAACGAGTAGTGGCTACAGGCCATCTCCAGCGCGAAGCACCCAGGGACCCCCTCTCCAAAGGGACTCTGCCAAGGGACTCTGCTAAGCAATCTGCTTTCCCCTCCCGACCCAAAGGGACCTCAAGGCGGTGGGCGACCTGCGAAGCAGGTTTGCAGCTAGGCGACCTACGAGGAGGTCTACACAAAAGCCGGCTGGGCTAGACGTAAGGAGGATGTATTCCACGGTGCATGTGCCGCTCACATGCTTCTCCCTGTACAGATCAGCCCCGCTGGTCTTTAAAGAGAGGAGGTTCGCATGAGCAGAGGAGTGAATGGTCTATGGGTGATTATTGGACCGCCCGGGTTACGAGAAAAGATTGACAGTCTAGGGGGTCGTTTCTCCGAACGATCCTTGCTTATATTGCTGAGGGAAGATTTGGTCAACTTTCCTAAAACCCGTGCACGGATGGAATTCCACTGCGATGCTCACGAGCGTTGTATGGGGCATCTGATACAAATTGGGAAGGGCGTGATTCGAATGGATTACTCGAATGTGATCTTTTCTTTACGGGATTTAAGAAGAGGAAATCCATCGGATCTCAGGTATATCGGCTATAAATAAACAACGCCACACGGGCGTTGTTTTTTGCTTAGATACTTTCCTCTTCTTCCGAGAGGTTCAGCATGTCTTCATCGATCCCGACCTTTTCGGCCATGCGTTCGAGGCGTTTTAGATCGTCGTCGGAGTCTTCCTCGTCCTCTTCTTCAACGGTCGCTTCCTTCTTTTCCGCACCATCGACCTCTTCATCTTCCAACCCTTCCTTTACCACTTCTTCTTCATCCTCATCGTCATCCTTGGAGGGCTTGGCATCAAGATCCTGGATGCTGAATCCTTCTTGTTCGAGCTCCTCGTCTACGGTCGAGGTGTTGAGATTATAGGCCATCATACGTAGGGAGAATTATTGTTCGCGACAATACCATGTCTGGGCGTGTCGCGGAAATGTGGATAAATCCACGGCAAGGCGCAACCTACCGAGGTTTCCGCGCCTGTGCAAGCCCAGCCGTCCTTGATACGCTACGGAAGCCTTTTCTATGTCTGATCCCGTCCTCTTAATCGTCGTTATTTTGGGCTTTTTGCTGGTGGCAGTCTTGGTGTGGAAAAGCCGCCAAACTACGCCTCCTCCCCAAATTGACCCGCAGGCGCTGGTCTTGATTCAGCAACGCGTCGAAGCGCTGGCCAGCGAACTACGCCAAACGTCTCAGGAATCCGTCCGGCACCAGCAAACGTCCAGCTTCCAGCTAAGCAGTACCGTTCGGGATGTCTCGGAACGCATCGTTCGGCTAGAGGAGACCAGTAAACAAATTTTGTCCTACTCGGGTCAGCTCGAGAATCTTCAGCGTATCCTGACCAATCCAAAGCAACGCGGCATTTTGGGGGAATACTATCTAGAAACGCTTTTGCGGAACGTGTTCTCCCCGGAACAGTATCAAATGCAATACAAGTTTCGGGATGGCAACATCGTCGACGCCGTTGTCTTTGTGAAGGACAAGATCATCCCCGTGGACTCAAAATTCAGCCTGGAAAATTACAACCGGCTGGTACAAGAAGAAAAGCCCGAAGAGCGCGCGCGGTATGAAAAAGCGTTTATCAACGACCTAAAAGAACGCATCAAGGAAACGTCCAAATACATCCGTCCAGAGGAGGGGACATTGGAGTTTGCGTTCATGTTTATCCCGCATGAAGCGCTGTACTACGATTTGTTGATCAACAAAATCGGGGCGGCAACCGGGGATACCGAGAGTATCTTGCAGGTCGCGGCGTCCAAGTATCATGTCATGGTCGTCTCCCCAACGTCGTTTGCGGCATATCTTCAGACGGTGTTGCAGGGATTGAAAGCGTTGCAGATCGAAGAGCAGACGCAGCAGCTGCAAAAACGCATTGGGGACCTCCAGCGTCATCTTGCCCAGTATCAACAGCACTTTGATAGCGTTGGCAAGCATCTGGGAACGGTCGTGAATCAGTACAACTTGGCCACCAAGGATTACGCCCTGATCGACAAGGATTTTTTGCGCATCACCGGGCAGGGGAATGCCTACCAACCAAGCCTCGTGGATAAGCCGGAAGGGGATGAATAGCCTATGCGCCGATTGATTCGCACCCTCACGCTCCTCGTGCTCCTCGTTGGCGTTGGTCTCGCCGGGATGGTGTTTCAGGTCCAATGGATCTATGCCGACGCCATCCGCGCGAAGCCGGCGGAAGCGGACGCGTTTCCGATCGCCATCGTGCTTGGCGCAAGCGTCAAAACCGATGGTACGGCCTCCGACGCGCTTGTGGATCGTGTTGCCACCGGAGTTGAGCTTTACAAGCTGGGGAAGGCGAAAAAACTGCTCATGACCGGCGATGATGGGAAGTTTCACACGAACGAAGTGGCGGCCATGAAAAAACTGGCGGAAGAGTCCGGTGTCCCGGCAGAAGACATCTTGGTAGATGGACACGGCTATCGCACCTACGAAAGCTGCAAGCGTGCTAAACAAGAATTTTCGATCGGGGAAGCGTTGGTTGTGACACAGCGATTCCATCTTGGCCGCGCACTCTACCTTTGTGGGCATTTTATGGATCGGGTGCAGGGCGTTCCGGCGGATCGCCAGGCCTATCAGCGCATCGTGTTCTTTACGGCGCGCGACCTGGCAAGTAGCGTAAAAGCATGGTGGGATATTCATGTCATGGAACCAACACCTCCCGTTACCTATGCTGGCAATTAATGTCGACCGATTGATCGACCTACTTCTTTCGATGACGTCTGTCGGGTTCATTATCGGCGCCGTCGTCGTCACTATTGCGTTGTTTCCCTGGCTGAACAGCCATCTTGATTAATCGTATGCCAACGCCTGCAGGATCTTTGGACGTCATCGCCGGATGCATGTCTTCCGGCAAAAGCGAAGAGCTTATCCGTCGGTTGCGTCGCGCCACGATCGCGCGGCTCCCCGTGGTCGTTTTTAATTCCATGATCGACACGCGGACACCTCCCATGAAGGTGCAATCCAAAGATGGACGGGAAATCGATGCCATCACCGTAAAGGATAGCGGGGAAATTTTGCAGCATGTGCAAGAAACCCACCGGGTGGTGGGGATCGAGGAAGCGCAGTTTTTTGATCCGGCCATCGTGGATGTTGTCCAGGCGCTCGTGCATGGCGGAAAGCAGGTGATCGTGGCGGGTCTGGACACGGATTTTCGTGGTGAACCATTTCCCGTCATGGCACAACTTTTGGCCGTGGCAGACCATGTCAGCAAGCTTTCGGCCGTGTGCGTCAAATGCGGGGCGGCAGCGACGCGGACGCAGCGTCTGATCCGAATGCAGCCTGCGCCTTATGACGCGCCGATCATCCTGGTGGGCGGGGATGAGTTTTACGAAGCGCGATGCCGAGGGTGCCACGACGTCCCGCGTTACTAAGAGGATTCCATGGGACGCGTCTGCATCCACGTTCCATCCGGCCTGTCGCGATAGGGAACACGGTAGTCCCAGCCGCGCGCTTTTAAACGTTCGCCAATCACGCGGCCATAAAAACAGTCTACCCACCCGCTGCAATACACAAGCAGCGGTTTTTTGGGCGTAAGCGTCGCGATCGTTGTCTCAATTTCTTGCGTAGATTGCTCCCGGATCGGCAGACTCACCGCGCCACGCAGATGTCCTTTGGCAAATGACGTCTCTTCACGAAGATCCAGAATAATCGCGCCCGAATCTTGCAGTTGTTCTGCCTCGGCACGCGTGAGGTACTCAAAATTCACAAACCGCGCCGACCAGCGATCATCTCCCTGCCAGGGCAGTCCCGCATCAATCCATCCCGTGATTTCGTGAGACTCATCTCCTTGAAGACCGCCTTCAATGGCAAAGGCACGGGAATAGCCATGCGTTCTAAGCCAGGTCGCAATCTCGGAGCCACGCATACTGGTCCAGCAGATCACCAAAATGTCGCGATCCAATGGAAGGGTGGACGTTGCGCCGTGTACAAGATCTCCATAGCGAATGCGCGTGGTCGTGACGGGGATGTATCCGATCAGCCGTTCTTCGGGTTCGCGAATATCCAAAACGGTGACCTGATCTGTCCAAGAGGGGTCTGCTGTGACGTCTCGCAAGATCTGGGTGGGTACCAGCAATTTTGTAGAAGAAACACGCGAAGAGATGGGCCCGATCGTTGCCGATGGGTTGGGAAGAGGGATAGTGCTTGAGGTGGTTACAACCGGAGGATTGGTTGGCCAGATGCTCGCGACAGATCGATGATACGCCTCCATGAACGATTGATATCGGAATGCCCCTGCGATCAAAACCAGCACGAACGCACACGCCGCAACGCTCACTCCGCCCAAGATCCACGTTGCTCGCGAAATCTTCCATGATGCAAAGGCGCGTCGTGCCGCCGAAAACGCCACACCAATTCCCGCAGTCACAATCCCCGTCATGGCCGCAACCCAGGCCAACACGGGACCCAAAAAATCCGGCGAGGGGATCGCCAGGGCGGGAAACGGCATGCATAGCAAGACGAGGAGGAAAAAAACGCGTACCATAGAAGGTGATGAACTCATTTCCTTTGCTAACGGACGTACCGTCAATGGATTACGGCGGAAAGGCGTATGGCTTAATGCGGCTGATCCAGGCGGGCGCTACGGTTCCTGACGGGTTTATCGTACCGCCAAACGCCTGGCAGGAACATGACTTCGACGCGAAGGTCGCGCAAGCCCTAAAACGCCTGGAAGATGGCTTATTCGTGGTTCGGAGCTCGGCAGCCAACGAAGACGGTGCTACCAAGAGCTTTGCCGGGATGTATCGTTCGGCGCTGCGCGTTGCTGCAAAGGATATCCCAAACACGATCCGAGAACTCATTTCGGCATCGCCTGCGACGGATCGCATGGCGTTTATCGTCCAGCGCTACGTTCATGGGATCTGCTCCGGCGTTGCGTTTACCCGTCATCCTACACGCGATTACGGTCGTCTCTTGGTGATCGACGCGGACGAAGGGACGGCGGAAGGGATTGTAGGTGGCACCGCGACGCCAGAACGGTGGTTGTGCTGGGAAGATGGAACGATGCTGGTCCCCGAGGAAACGTGCCTTCCACGAGAAACCGGATGGCGACTGGCCGCGCTCGCGTTTACCCTTGAAACGGTCTACCAAACGCCGCTGGATATTGAGTGGACGTTTGATGGAAGAAAAATCTGGTGGCTTCAAGCGCGACCCATCACCACACCGGTCCCGGCGGAGAATCCCGTTGAGCGCGAGACGGCGCGTCTCATGCGATACGGTGCAGCGAAGAAGGATATTGCGCTTGATCGCACACTTTACGCAGAAACGTATCCGCATGGATGCTCACCGGATGCGTTTCGTGTTCTCCAGCACCTCTATCGTCCAGAGGGCGCTTTTGCACAAGCAGCGACGCAATTGGGAATGACCTTTGATTCCACGCGTGCGGAACAATTTTTGGTGCCGGCATTTGGGCAGGTCTACATCGACAAGACGGAAGATCCGTTTGGCTTTGCAGCACGGATTTTTGGAGGGTGGCGATTTGCGTTACGTCTTTCTGCGCTGTGTCGGGAGGCGTTGTATACGCTGTATCATGACACGCCTCTCGCAAGCGAGGGGACCGGGACGTTTGCACAGCGACTGGAGGGGATTTCTCCTGCCGTTCTGCGCATCTACGCCACCATTGCGCTCCTTGCTCAGGCCACACGACAGATGCATGCACAAGCCCCGTGGCAGGAGGAAGTGGCGGCATGGCGGACGCATTGGCTTTCACATAGCGTATTGCCATCACGGATGGGGTCTTTTGATCTGGAAGCCTTTCCCGCGCCACGCTTTACCCCAGAGACACCGACGCACGGGTCGTATCAGCAATGGCTTGCGATTGCGCGCGAGGATGTCAAAGCGTTGCTCTCACCCTGGTTGATCGGTCTCCACGAAACGCGGACGCGATGGAGGAATCCTTTTCCGGACACGTGTATTCCGCCGGATTCGATCACGAAAGAAACGCTTGCGGATCCGCTCGCCACCCCAAAGAGGGAAGAGGAGGGGATCTATGGAGTCGGTGTGTCGTCTGGAATCGTGTCTGGACGTATTTGGATGCCAGCGTCTCCACATGAAGTACCTAGAGAGCCGGGGATGATCCTGGTGGTCGAGGCGTTTACTCCAGAATGGTTTAGCGCGTTTGGTAGGATCGCAGGGATTGTGGCGCGCTATGGAAGCGCGTTAAGCCATGGCGCGATCCAATGTCGTGAGCGAACCATTCCCGCTGTCTTTGGTGTGCGCGGATTCGATCAGATTCCAATGGACGGGATGATTACGCTGAATGGAAAAACGGGTACGATTCAACTTCCGTAAGAGAGGAGGGAAGTGGATTTGATCACTCCAAGGTGAAAAAGAGGTTTTCCATTATGTGTCGCACAATATATCTTCTACGACACATAGGGGGTTTTTAAAAGGAAATAAGCCTGTATTAACCCATCTTTCCCTTTGCGTGTATTCTCACCTCCTCCGCACTTCTTCGTACGTTTCACCTGTAAGTAATCGTTTCTTTTCTTTCCTTCTACGCTTCTTGTAACCATGATTTTACAATTACGCGTTGTTGCTGCGTATGACTGTTTCTTTCTCTTTTATTCCTGATGAATGCCAATGAGACCGTGCGCTTCCATGAAGCGCCTAAACGCCGATTTTGGACGAGGCTTTAAAATCGTTTATAGCAAAACCAAGGTATCAGCATACCTATGGTTGGAGGTAGATTTTGCCTGGGATGCGTATATCGACCTGTTTCGCCTCAATCGATCGACCTTCCTTGGATTCACGCCAGGTCACGTACGTATCGAACTGTGGTGTCAGTGGCGATGTGAGATCAAAGACGACACGATGACCGTCATGCGAAATAAACCCGGCATTCGTACTGGTTCCTCGTGGCGGTATAAACTCGCGGTACAAAATACCTGCACGCTGTAGATCAGAAACGATTTCAATCCAACGCCGCATGGTTTTGGCGTCGGTGATGCGATATCCAACATCAATCAAATCATCCAGGTCTTGATGGATAAGCGGCGGATCCGTGGATTGCGCCTGACGCTGACCAAGAATGCGCGCTTGCGCCAACTTACGTTCTTCCAGAGGCATCTCCTCTGTTACGATGCCATGCGCATCGGCCCAGTAATACTGTTTATGTGAGTAGAAGATCACCTTACTTGCGCGCTCGACGATGTTGAGTCGTAAAATATTTTTGATGGATACGATATCCACGCGTTCTACAAACAACTGATCTTCAAGAAACGCCTTTAACGCCCCTCCTTCCACGAACCACTGATGACGTGCGTGCCAAGGCCGCCATCCCGTTCGCGTATCCAAGTAGGTCAGCACTTCCCTTTCCACGTCATAACGACTCAGCGTCTTGAGTCCGCTCGCCTCTATCCCCTTCACCGCAAACAGGTCACTGATCATCAGCACGTAATACCAACCGATCAACGCGCCGACGCCAAACAACGCCAGGATGATTCGTTTTGGGGTGGAATTTACTGCGCGTGGATGTTCCCGTGCCGCCATAGACTTGTCCCCTAGTTTATCAGGGATTCCGATTGCCGGGTACTTTTTCTACTTCTTTGTTTTTGAGGTTTTTTTCCACGACTTGCGTCGTAAAATACTGTTCTTTACATTATTGTACGCGGAAACAACGGATTGATGCGCGCCACGATTTCGTAGGCGATGGTTTCGCACTGTGCTGCCAGCTCTTCGGCCGTAATTTGGTTGTTTCCTTGCGTCCCAAGCAGTACCACTTCGTCCCCCTCTTCTGCCCCCTCCACGTGTGACACGTCGACCATGCACATATTCATACAGACACGTCCGATCACCTTGCATCGCTGTCCACGAATCAGCACCGTCCCCTTCCCCGACATCCCGACGCGATCAAATCCGTCCGCATAGCCGATGGGAAGCACCGCGATGGATCCATCCCGTACCATCCGTTCTGTGAGGCCGTAACTCACCGGTTCACCTGCTTTGACGGGTTTTACCTGTGCCACAATCGTTTTCCACGTTAAAACAGGTTCCAGAGCAAGATCCAGGTGTGCGCGTTTTGCCGCGCGTTCCGTGCGTTCGCTGGACCACAGTCCGTACAACATAATCCCCTCGCGCACCACATCAAACCGTGTTTCAGGAAAGAGCGCCGCCGCGGCACTGCACGCCGTATGAGCAACCAGCGGGCGCCCTTCTGTCTTGCGTCGTAAAATACTGTTGGCACGCTGGAACGCCTTAAGTTGTTGCGTGGCATACGATGCATCTTCCGTATCTTCGATGTTTGCGTAGTGCGTGGAGATCCCCTCAATTTCGACGTGCGTTAGCATCAACGCTCGATCGACAAACGCCTCAAATTCCGTAAGCCCAATCCCTTGGCGATGCAATCCGGTTTCGACTTTCAGATGGATGCGTGCCCGCTTCCCCGCCGCGTTCCCGGCGGCGCTCGCAGCTTCCAACATGGCTTGCGTGTACACGACAAACGAGATCTCCGCGTCCACCAATTCTTTCATCCGCTCGGCGGGGGTGTATCCAAGCACCAGAATCTTGGCAGAAATCCCGTTCGCCCGAAGCGTCAGCGCTTCGTCGGCCCAATCCACGCCAAACCAAGGCACCTGCGCGTCCTGCAGCGCTGAGGCGACCTCTACAAGTCCATGGCCGTACGCGTTTGCCTTCACGACCGCCATGACCTGTGTCGGGGCGACAAGCGCGCGCATCGCCTCGTAATTTGCAAGGAGCGCGCGTTTGCTGACCTCCACCCAGGTCTTGTGGCGAGGCATACCGGGTTAGCCAATGCGATCAAACCCACAAAACGGACGCAAACATTCTGGCACCGCGATGCTCCCGTCTTCTTGCTGGTGATTTTCGAGCAGAGCGATCAAACACCGGGCAAGCGAGACCGCCGTTCCATTCAACGTGTGCACAAATTCGATGGAACCGTCCTGTTTACGCACCTTGCAGTTCAATCGGCGCGCCTGATAGTCAGTGCAGTTGGACGTGCTGGTCACTTCCCCCCAATCGCCGCTTCCGTTGCCACGCCCCCACATCCACGCTTCCAAATCCCACTTGCGGTAGGCCGGCCCGCCAAGATCTCCGGTGCAAATATCGACCACGCGATACGGAATGCCGAGCTTCGTAAACAACATCTCCTCGATGCGACGCAGTTCCGCATGCACGGCGTTGGATTGCCACGGCGCCGCATACACAAACATCTCCACCTTGGAAAACTGGTGGACGCGATACAGCCCGTAGGATTCCTTGCCATACGTCCCGGCTTCGGTGCGATAGCAGTGCGAAATCCCGGCGTACTTGAGTGGCAATTGCGCTTCATCCAACACCTCATCCTTGTGCAAGCCCCCAAGCGTGATCTCTGCCGTCCCGATGAGCGAAAGATCCGAGTTCTCGATGGAATAAATCTGCGTTTCCGGACCGCGCGGGTTAAATCCCGTCCCCACCAACACGTCATCTTTTGCCAAATCCGGCGTCGAGATGGGCTGATACCCCTCCTTCACCAATTCCTGCAACGCCCAGTTAATGAGCGCTTGCTCCAATAGCGTAAGCTTGCCCTTCAAAAAATAAAACTTCGCGCCCGCCACTTTTGCCCCACGTTCAAAATCGATGAGATCATGTTTTGCCGCCAATTCCACATGAGATTTTGGCGACGCGAGCTTCCGGATGGTCCCGACCTGCGCCACCTCTTTGTTGTCCGCATCGGTGTTCCCGACCGGCGCGTCCGGATGCGTCAGGTTTGGGATCGTGAGCAAACGCGCACGCCATTCTGCCTCGAGCAGCGCAAGCCCATCTTCTTTGGAGGCGAGCGTTTCTTTGAGCTGCTTGCCCTGCTCAATCAACGCCGGACGCGCCTCCGCCGACGCGGATTTCATCTGCTCGGCGACCTGGTTGCGCTCTTTACGTAGCGCTTCCACGGCCTGGAGCATCGCCAAACGGTCCGCATCCAACGCAAGAAACGCATCCACATCCACCGCAACCCCGCGACGCGCCACGTTCGTTTTGATCTCCTCCGCATGTTCGCGGATATATTTTGGGTCCAGCATAGATGTGGGTCATCATGCCAGCGCCGCAAAAAGGGCGCAAACAACCAGGATTCCCGTCCCCCTCGCGCTACACCTCTTCTCGCTTCCCCCTTGACAAAATCCCCAAAATCCGGTAGATTTACGATTGTACTTTTTTGGAGGAGGGTTTCTCATGAGTGTCCAAAAAAACGCACGTCTCCGAGCCATCTACCGCGCTGCGGACCGTACTGCTGCAGGGTATCTCGTTCATCAGGCCAGGGAGGACAGTCTCTTTGCAACAGGTGCGATCAACCCCGGAGACGAGATCTCTGGCTACGAACAGAAACCTGATGGGGGCAGTTATCCCATCATTTCAACACAAGACGGAGCGACGTATGTCCTGTACCAAGCTCCCACTGCCTCAGGCTAACCCCTGACGGCGCAACCCCACCACGCCACGAGCACACGGCTCGGACTCGCGTTGGTGGGTGTTTGATTTTCAAAAAACAAGGCGGTTAGGCCTTGTTTTCTTCGCTGGTTGCGCCTTCTGGACGCAACGTGGGGAACAGGATCACCTCTTTGAGGTTTGGACTCCCCGTGACGAGCGCCGCCAATCGGTCGATCCCCATTCCCATCCCGCAGGTGGGTGGCATCCCATGTTCCAAGGCGCGCAAAAAGCCTTCATCCATCGCCTGCGCCTCTTCGCTCCCCTGTTCGCGCAACGACTGTTGTTGCTCAAACCGTTCACGCTGATCCAGCGGATCATGCAATTCGTGGTAGTAGGCATTCACGACCTCCGCGCCTTCGACCACCAGCTGTGCCACCGCTGCCTTGGTCGGATCACCCGGCTTCCGATTGGCGAGTGGCTTGAGTTCGATCGGATAGTCCAGCACCCACGTCGGACGACGCATCGCAGGACGCGCCGTTTTTTTGTACAGCTCATCCAGGTGCTCCCCAAGCCCGATACACCGTGAGAAATCGATTTTAAGCCCCACGCGCGTCGCGGCGGCCACAACCTCGCTAGGCGTCGCCAGCGCATCAATGTCGATCCCGCAGGCCGTGTGGATCGCATCGCGGAACGTCACTTTTGGCCACGGCAACTGGAAGTGCAGCGTCTTTTCCTCCTGGATCACCTCAAGCCCTCCCGTCGCCTCGCGAATCATGTGCACCATCATCTCTTCCAAGAATCCCAAAAACGCGTCCTTGTCCGCATACGCCCAGTACAATTCGATCTGCGTGAACTCCGGGTTGTGCGCATAGTCAATCCCTTCGTTCCGAAAACAACGCGCGATCTCAAACACCTTCTCAAATCCTCCGACCACCAATCGCTTGAGATAGAGCTCCGGCGCAATGCGCAAAAAGAAGTCGGCATCCAGCGCATTGTGATGGGTCACGAATGGTTTGGCGTTTGCGCCTCCGGCAATCGGGTGCAGCATCGGCGTTTCCACCTCGATAAAGGCACGCGCATCCAAAAACGCACGCATCGCCGCCACCATCTTGCTACGCACCAAAAACCGGCGCTTCACCTCTGGGTTAGACAATAGATCCAGCTCACGTTCTCGGGACCGCGTTTCCACGTCCTGAAGCCCATGCCACTTTTCCGGCAACGGCAGCAACGCCTTCGCAAGCGGACGCCACCCTTTCACCCCAAGCGAACGCTCCCCACGCTTGGTCAAAAACAACACCCCCGTCGCCTCCACGATATCTCCCGGATCCATCCGGTCGCGGAACCGGTTAAATAGCTCCTCCCCGATCTCGTCCACCTTAAATGCCAACTGCATCTTCCCGGATTCATCCTCCAAGTCTGCAAACATCATCCCGCCATGGACGCGAATGGTGCGAATGCGTCCGGCAAAGGTCAGCTCTTTCGCCTCGGTCATCCACGCTTCAAATGACGCCTGCGCCTCCTGAATCAAGGCGGTGCGACGTGGATCCGTGGCATAGGGCTCGATCCCTGTCTCGCGCAAGGCTGCGAGCTTCTCTAACCGTACAGAACGTTCATCCAACATATGCACGCCATCATGCCAGCGAAGAAGCCCGGGCGCAAACAACCAGGATTCCCGTCCCCCTCGCATTACGCCTCTTCTCGCTTCCCCCTTGACAAAATCCCCAAAATCCGCTAGATTTACGATTGTACTTTTTTGGAGGAGGGTGAGATGAGTGACCCAGAGCATGAGGAGTGGTTGAAGAGCGTGCAGAGGCGACGGTTGCAAGCAAACACGGAGGCTGCACCGCTTTTTGCCAAACAGATGGCAGAGAGGGATCTCATCGACGCAGGAGAGATTGACACAAGCAAGGGCGAGTACCTTGCCCGCTTTGATCTCTCTGGTGATCGCCTCGTTTTCGAGATCTTCCGCCCCACGAAGGAACAAGCGGAAGAAAAAGAGTAAACTCTCTTTGAAGCTAAGCCCCGTCCGAGACTAGACGCAATACGTGCGTGTAGATCGGCGGGGTATTTGATTTTCAAAACCCCTCCATGACAGAGGGGGCTTTTTTGTTATTCCACGTGTTTGATGGTGTACACGGTCGTGCCACCTGGCGTCGTCACCTCCACCGCCTCTCCTGCCTTGGATCCCAAGAGCGCGCTTCCGATGGGTGATTCATTGGAGATCTTGCCCGTGAGTGGATCCGCTTCGTTCGATCCCACAATCTGGAACGTTTTTTCTTTACCGTTCACTTCGACCTTCACCGTCGAACCCACACGCACGTTCCCCGTTTTGTCCCCGGCCGCTGGCGCTTCGATCACCTGGACGTTCTTGAACAATTCATCCAGTTCAAAGATGCGCCCTTCCAGCAGCGACATCGCATCCTTGGCTTCATGGTATTCCGCGTTCTCAGACAGATCGCCCAACGCCTTTGCCGCCTCGATCCGCTCGACCAGCTCCTTGCGCTTCACCGTCTTCAGTTCTTTAAGTTCTTGCTTGAGGAGCTCCAGCCGTTCGGCGGAGACGTATTGGACGTTGGCCATACGAATGCGAAAGAGAAAGGGAATGAAAAACGCGGGAGGACCGCGCAATGACGACTGATCCTAGAATACCTATACGCTCAAAACGATGTCAACGGGCTAAAAACTCCCTCCCCGCGCCTCCCGAAGCGACCACCAGGCCTCAAGCACCTGGCGCGCAACCGGCACCGCGACAGCAGACCCTTCTCCCCCTTCTTCCAAAAGCACGGTCACAACCACCTCCGGAGACGGCGACGGCGCAAACGCCGTAAACCAGGCGTGCGTATTCTTATTTGAGTTCCACTGTGCCGTCCCCGTTTTTCCAGACACCGGGAACGCCATGGTTGCAAGCGCGCGCCCAGACCCCACCGTCACCGTTTCTCGCATCCCATCCCGGACAACCTGTAACACGTCTTGGCTGACCACAGGATGTTCCGGCCGAGGCACACCCTGTTTTGAGACGTGCGGGGTCACGCGATATCCGCCGTTCGCGATCATCGAGGTGTAAAGCGCGACTTGAAGCGGCGTCACCAACAAATCTCCCTGGCCGATGGAGAGGTTGTACGAATCCCCGACAAACCACTTCACCTTTTTGACGCGCTCCTTCCACGCCTTGGACGGAACGAATCCCGTTCCTTCTCCCGCCACATCGATTCCCGTCTTCTCGCCCATCCCAAACGCGCGGAGCCACGCCTCCATCCGATCGATCCCAAGACCCTGAAAGGCCTCCGTACCTCCGCCGATCGTGTAGAAGAAGGTGTTCACGGACCACGCGATTGCGCCCTTCACATTCACGACCCCGTGCCCACCCGCTTTCCAGTCCGGAAAAAACCACGGACCCAACCGAATCCCTCCCGTCGAATGCACCGTCGTGTTCGGCGTAATGATCTTCTCCGCAAGCGCCGCCGCACTCATCACGATCTTCACTGTCGAACCGGACGGATAGGTCCCTGCCCAGGCACGCGGAAACAACGGCTGGTCCGGATTCTGCACCAACGCGCGATACACCGTGGAGCTCACACTCCCCGCAAACTGGTTGTTGTTGTACGCAGGCCACGACACCGCGGCGAGCACGGACCCATCTCGCGGATCCATAGCGATCACGGCACCGCGTGTGGTCTTTGCTGTGACAAGTCCCGCACGCAACGCCTTTTCGGCACGTTCTTGTAGTTCAGCATCCAAGGACAACACAATGTCCTGTCCATCCACGGCAGGTTCTCGCCCGACGGTCGCCTTTGCGCGTCCGCGTGCATCCACCTCGCGCGTCTCCTTTCCCATCGTTCCGCGTAGCGCCGACTCATACGCGCGTTCGATCCCCGTTTTTCCCAACTCATCCGCGCGGCGATAATCCTGCGCGCGCAACCGACCGTATTCCTCTTCCGAAATGCGTCCCACATACCCAAGCACGTGTGAAAGACTGGGGATGTGCTCGCTCAACGGGTAACGCCGGCGCGGACGGACGATCAGGCGAAAGCCCGGCAATTCCGGCTCCTCAATGGCAAACGCCATGGCCTGCGCATATCCCACCTGGTCTGCCACGAGCACCGGTTCATCTCGCGCCGTCCCCGTCACATGCACCAGCGGATCCAAATCTCGGATCGAGATCCCAAGCAACCGCGCGGCGTTTCCCAGAATGATCTGCTGATCATCCGGCGCTTGTGGCACATCTCGCGGGGTCAACAACACCTGAAAGCGCGTCGTATTATCTGCAAGGATTGCCCCTTGGCGATCGCGGATGATGCCTCTTCTTGGCCACTCGGGAATAGTGCGCAGACGATTGTTATCCGCAAGCGCCGCAAACGCTTCTTGGTCCAGGATTTGCATCGAAAACGCGCGACCCATGAGCGCCACCAAAAGCACGGCGCATCCGATCCCGGCCATCAAAAACCGTCGAGGAGAAAACGCCGTCCCCACATACAACGGCCGATGCGTGATGCGCGTCTGCTGCTCTTCATACAATACCTCCTGACGCACATCCAACGACCCCACGTCTTGCACGCGCAAATCCGGACGCGCCGGTCCGGGGGTAAAGTAGCGCTGGTTAGTCGTCGGCATATCCGGTCCAAGAACGTGCTTTGGTCAGTCGTTGCGTGAAGGTTGCGAAAAAAATGAACAGCCAGATCAATAAAAATCCGTCCCACAAAAGTTGCTGCACCCAGGCGGTTTCTACAGCAGGCCCAAACCAGGTGCTTTCCAGAACGGACGCGATGACGGTTCCAAGACGCACCAGCACCCAATCTACAATCCGCGCGACCAATCCCAGGGCAACCACCGCGTAAACAGAGCGGTTGGTCAGGATATACCGAAGCACGAGTTGGACGAACACCGCAATGGCAACCATCCGCACCGTGGCAAGCTCAAGCCGCGCGACCGACAACAAATCCACCGTGACGCCGAAGGCCAGCGCGAATGCCGTGCTCCAACGTCGACGCGTCGTGACGGCGAGCATCACCACCACGGGAAGTCCTGGATGGACGCGCAAAAACGGTGGCAAAAATGGGACAAATGCCCACTCGACACAGGCAAGCAGGAACGCGGCGAGCAATAACGCAAACACGCGTAACATACGCCATTACTCCCGGATGGGACCAAGCGCCGCCGGACGCAGAATCGACACGAACGCCAATCGTTCGAGCGGGACAAGCGGTTCCAAGATCGCGGATAAAAAGGGATCGTTTGGTTTGCCTTCCACGGCGTTTACAAGCGCAAAGGGCAGATTCCCCGGCACCTTCTCTTCGGTCCCTGCCGTTAAAATAATCCGATCGCGCGCTATCGGCGTATTCGCCGGGATATACGTAAGCTGCGCGGCTCCGTTCCCCCGGCCTTCCACGATCCCCGAGAGACCCGTCGCATCCGCAAGCGCCGCCGCGACACGGGATTTTGGATCTGTCAGCAATAAAATCACAGAGATGCGTTCTGTCACTTCGGTAATCTTCCCCACAAAAACCCCTTCACGCGTCACGACCGCCTGACCAACCTCGACGCCATCTTTGGTGCCACGATCGACCGTAAGCAACGAACGTCCTTCGCGAATATCGCGGTTGATGACGCGCGCGCCCACGCTTTCGAAGCCAGAGTCGTTTAAAAACTTCGCCTGCGCTCGCAAGTTGGCATTCTCTTCTTCCAGCGCCCGCAGACGAACATAGTCCACGGCAAGCGCGGTCACACGCGCCTCCAATTCTTCGACGGTATGGTCTCGGACCCCGGCGCGTTCCTCGTAGGTCTGATTCAGCTGCTGCGCCGTTTCTGCCAAGACGCCGGTCACCGGGACAAACCATTGCCGCACCCGCGAGGTCAGCGGCCGCAGAACACCCACGACCAACACAAAAAGTCCGCCCACGACGGCCAAAACAACAAGCGACCATCGCTGATACGGCTTCATACAAGCACCTTACGTCATGCGCTCGGTTGCGGGATAGGCAACGTCTTCAAGCAATTTTGGCAGATCCAACAGCGCTCCGCATCCGCGCACCACCGCCGTTGCTGGATCATCGGCGACACGGACCGGCAACCCCGTTCCACGCGAGATCGCGGCGTCCAACCCCCGCAGGAGCGCACCGCCACCGGTCAGCACAATCCCGCGCTGATAGATGTCCGCCACCAATTCAGGCGGCGTGGTCTCCAAAATCGATTTCACATGTTCCACGATCGCTTTGACACTCCGCCCAAGCGCCTCGCGAATCTGCGCATCGTTCACCATGATTTCGCGTGGCAACCCCGACAACAAGTCACGACCACGCATGGACGTTTCCATCCGCTCTTCAAGCTCGACCGCCGATCCGATGGCGATTTTGATCTCTTCCGCGACACGATCTCCAAGCAAAAGATTAAACACGTCACGCGCGTATTGGACGATGTTTTTGTTGAGCTCATCCCCTGCGATGGAGATGCTTTTTGCCGTGACAACCCCGTTCAACGAGATCACGGCGATTTCGGTCGTCCCTCCACCGATGTTCACCACCATGTTTCCAACGGATTCGCTGATCGCAAGGCCGGCGCCAATTGCGGCGGCGATCGGCTCTTCCACAAGCAGCACTTCTCGCGCGCCGGCGGCGGTGGTTGCGTCTGACACGGCTTTTCGCTCGACTTCCGTCACGTCCAATGGGACAGAGACGACCACCCGCGGACGCGGAATGACCAGGGAATGGTCGTCGTGCACTTTATCAAAAAAATAACGGATCATTTTTTCGGTGACCTCAAAATCCGCGATGATCCCGCGTTGCAATGGCTTGGTCACCTGGATATGCGGCGGCGTTTTGCCCAGCATTCCGCGTGCCTCTTCGCCGACCGCCATCACCTGCCCCGTTCGGCGGTTAATCGCGACCACGGAGGACTCGTTGATGACGATTCCCTTGCCTTTGACGTACACGATGGTGTGCGACGTCCCCAAATCGATGCCGATTTGTTTGGTGAAATGCCGAAAAAGAGAACCGATCATACAGGGAGATGGAATTCAACCGGAACTGTGACAACCGCGGAGGGGGAAGTCAAAGCGCGCCCGTGGATTATTGTCTTCGTCCTTCCTGCACCAACAAAAACCCATATTCTACCACCGCCGTGACGATGAAGAGCGCAAGCACATTCCACCACGTCAGTAGATTCTGCGAGGCAAGCGCGAGCGACACGACGCTGACCGCCGCGAACATCACCCCATGACGAACCGCGACCATCACTTCACGAAGCAACACCTGCGAACGTCCAAGCCACTTGATGCGATACAGCAACCCCAACAACGAAAACGTTCCGATCAGGGCCGCAAACAACGTGATATAAAACAGCGCAAGCCCCGGGGCACCGGCTTCATAGGGGTCAATGAGAAAAATCACGTACGCCCAACCGCCCCAAGCCAAGAGCGAGGTCACTCCCATGAGTGCGCAAAACAACGCAAAGGTCATCTATGAGGAAGTGTATCACACGCGAAGATTCTACGCAGAAAACGAAACGCGTTCCTTCGCCCCTCACCCCTTGACAAAATCCCCAAAATACGCTAGATTTACGATTGTACATTTTTGGAGGAGGGATCAATGACGAAACAAGAGCAATCTCTTTTGTCCCCTGAAAACAGCGAAGAGTACGCACGAGCCTTGGCAGAATTGCGAGAAGATAAGCGTCAAGCGCACCGCGATGCTTCTGGGTATCTGACGCATCGAATGATCGAGGACGCTTGCAACGACGCTGGAGCACTTTCTCTGGCCAAAGGCGAGTACCTCGCAGGGTTCGAACAAGCCCCGGATGGGAGGCGATACCCTCTCATCAAGTCCAGCGACAACCGAACATTTGTCGCATACCCTTCCACTCGCTAGCGCGAATGCAACCCCACCACGCCCCGAGCACACGGCTCGGACTCGCGTTGGTGGGTGTTTGATTTCCAGTTTCTATACCACCAGCATCTTGATCACTTTGCGCTCGCCGAGCGTGCGATTGACCTCGTTGACGAAGGCGATTTCGCGTGTGACCAACTCCTGCGCCGCGGCGCCTCCCCGCGCTTTAATTTTTAGCTGCCCCGCCGCAAACGAGAGCGGCTCAAAAAACACCGCCTTCTCCTCCCCAAACAATCGCCGACACACCTCCTGCGCCACCTGCAGCACCCGCGTGGTCGTAATCTGCTCCCCAAGACCGTGGGATTGCACGGCCTGTGGCAAAATGCGTCGGATGGGCTGAAACATACGCGTGAGTGTACGTGTTGCACCTTGGACTGTCTAAACATCGGCTTGCGTCGCAAAATGATGTAGGATCGTTACTTTCGGAACTCGCAGATGTTTTTGAAGTCGCAGAACTTACAGGTAAACGGCTCTGGTGTGGGCTGGAACTCGCTCCGCAAAATCCCGTCCATGCGTTCGGTCAGCTTCTCCAAGAATTCCGCGCGCTTCTTTTCTTTCAGCGGCTCCACCTCCCGAAACTCCCCGTCGATCACGTACCAGTACGCCAATCGAGACACAGTGACTCCCCGCTCTTCCAGGGCAATCTGGTACAACCAAAGCTGCTCTTTATCTTCCGTTCCCAATTCTTCTTTGGCGGTGCCGGTTTTATAGTCCAACACTTCGACCGACCCGTCTGGGACGCGATCCACGCGGTCGATCTTTCCCTTGATGGAATGCTGGCCAAGCAACAACGTAAAATCCTTTTCGATTTCGACGACGTCTGGGGCCCGTTCCGCGCAGGCGCGCCAAAATGTCTTGAGCGCCGCCTTGCCCTTGGCCCAGTATTCATCATGCGTCCGGCGATCTGGGTACCATTCATCAATCCAGGCGTCTTCAAACAACTCCACCGCCTCTTCTTCGGACACCGTAAACCCGCCGGGCGACCGATAGCCTCCCTCGACGGCCCCTCCTCCAAACAAGGAAGCTTGCACGGCGCTTGTCCGCAATTTGTGCATCTCCAAAATCCGCTGAAACGCCAAGTGGACGGATTGCCCGAAACTTTTTTGATACGACCCCAAAATCGGGATGCGATACAGGTGCGCAAATTTATACTGCAACGGACATTTTCGAAACGCGGCAAGCTGGGTAAAGCTAAACCGTCGTTTGAGCTCGAAATGCGGTCGCAATGGATCCGCCTCTTCCACCTGTGGCGCAAGCTCAAGCCCACGCGCATCCTCTCCCCGTACGGCTTCGACCTGCACCTCAAATCCCGCCTCTGCCAAAAACGGCGACGGCTTTTTGTCACGCGTCCCGCCGTAGTTCACAGCTCCCGTGAGCGTCAACGTATCGCGCGCCCGCGTAAGTGCCACGTAAAACAACCGGCGCTCTTCTTCCAGGTGCAAATCACCTTCAGGCAATCGCTCTTGAATCAACCCCGCCGGCAAAGGAATGGCGTCCGGTCGTGCCCGGGACGGAAACCGCTGTTCCACAAGCGAAACCAAGTACACATGTTTCCACTCCAACCCTTTTGCCGCATGGACGGTCAGGATCTTCACTAATTCCGGCCCGGCTTCCGGATCCGCATCCAACGCCCCTTCCTCCCCGGAATCCACCTCCAAACGGAATTCCTCCAAGAATCCGCGCAGCGTTGGCCCGTGCGTGGAACGTTCGTAGCGCTTGATCCGATCTGCCAGCCCGTTTAAATGCTGGATCGCCTCTCGTTTTTCGGATTCTCCCCAACTCAACACGGTTTTTAAGTACAACGACTTATCCAACGCGAGTTGAAGCACGCGCATCGGTGGCTCGCGTCGCGCCGCCTCCCCCAATCCATCCGCATCCTGCACGATTTTTGCCGCGATCTTCATTCCTGCTTCGGACACCTGCGTTTCCGGCAACCGATACGACGCATTCTTGACCGCCGACCACAACGGAATGCCTTTGCGATTCGCATGATGCACAAGCTCTGCCATATCCTTTGCCCCCATGGCGTAACAGGGCATCGCAAGCACACGCCACACAGCACTGCTTTCATGATACCCATCGGCGAGGGAGAGCATCGCAATCAAATCCAACACGATGGGCTTTGCATACAACCCACGCAACGCCATGAACTGAAACGGGATCCCATGCCGTTCAAACGCTCGGACAAACGGCTCAGCGCTATCGTTTGAACGCACCAACACCGCAAACGCATCCCACCGTGTTTCCGGTTCTTCCTGCTTTTTGCGTTTGATCTCTTCTGCCACGGCATCCGCCTCATCATCCACCGTCTTTTGCCACTTCACCTGGATCCGCGCCCCCTCTCCCCGCATCGCCTCTAATTGTTTGGAAAGCCCTGTATCCGCAAGACGCACTTCCAACCGATTCGGGTCGTTCTTTTTAATGAAGCCGTACGCCACATCCAAAATCTCGCGAAACGACCGATAGTTTTGCGTCAGCGCCACGGTCCGCGCATCCGGAAAGTCATCACGGAACTGCAAAATGTTGGCAAGCGACGCCCCACGAAACTTGTAGATCGCCTGGTCATCATCACCGACGACCGTAAGATTCCGCTCCGTCCCCGCCAAGAGTTTGATCAGCTCATATTGCGCCCAGTTAGTGTCCTGAAACTCGTCCACCAACACATACCGGAATTGCTTGCGATACTGCGCCAAAATAGCAGGGCGTTCACGAAACAGGCGGAGCGTCTCCAAAATCAGATCCCCAAAATCCAAGGCCGATTCTTCCAACAGCAATTTACGATAGAAAAAATACAGATCCGCAATTTCCTGCAGACGCGCCTTCTCCCCGGCCGCCGCTTCGGCATCCCCGTCCAGGACAGCATTCTGCACAAACGCGAGATACTGCTCGGGCGTCACCCCTTCGTCCTTCGCTTTGGAAATATGCGAAAGAAGCCCACGCAAAAACTTATTCGGATTCCCAAGCGGGCGATAGTGGTTCAACGGAAGTTCGTGCGTATGACGACGCAACAAAAGCCACGCATCCGTCGGTGTCACCAGCTTAAATTCATTCGGCAACCCGATCTCCAGCGCATGCGCCTCCAAAACGCGTTGGCAAAACCCGTGAAACGTGTGAATCCAAAAGTCGTAGGTGCCAGTCGGCAAAAGTTGCAGCACACGATCTTCCAACTCCCCTGCGGCTTTTTCGGTAAACGTCACGGCCAGGACATGTTCCGGCTTGAGCGACTTTCCGTCCGGCGTTTTGCCGTGCGTAAGCAAATGGGCATACCGACGGGTCAACACCGTGGTCTTCCCCGTCCCCGCACCGGCAACGATCAAAAGCGGCCCGGTTTCATGGGTCACCGCCGCAGCCTGTGCGGCGTTCAGATTCTCAAGCAAAGATTCCATGGCGGAGATTGTGACGGGTATGCGCACATCTGTCATCTTGACGGAGACATCATGTTCCAGGACGATGTGACCCACGGAGGCACCTTTGGACGATGACCCTCAAACGGCGGAATCGGCACCCGCGCCGCTTCCTCCCACCTATCAGGAGTTTCTTGCGACGCGAGAACTTCCCCGGGAGATTCCGCCGCCTGCGGATCTCTCCCCCGATGCACTGTCTCGGATTGGCGCGCTTCTTCTCGCGCATCCGACGCTTTCCGAGGCGGACCTGCTGCTTGTGGTCGGCTGTCGCTCGCGCGACTTTTCGATCGCCGCCGACGCCTGGCATGCACGACGAGTGAAGCGCATTCTGTGCACCGGCCGCGCAGGCGAAACGTTCTACCAGGACGGCACGAGCTATGCGCGGGAGGCGATGCGTGCACTCTGCACGCTCGGCGTGCCGGAAGATGCGCTCTTCGTCGAAGAGACGGGAGATAATACGCGGGATGAAATCCGCAATGGACTTCTGCACGTGCATGATCAAGGGATGACCCCGCGCTCGGTGATCATCCTCTCTCATCGCGCGCATACGGCGCGGTGTCGGCTGACCGTAAAGAAGCTCGCGCCCCACCTGCAGGTTGGTCATCTCGTCTACAACACCTCCAGTGTCCTTGCCCAAGTGGCAGCAGACGTTGGCGGATACGCTGCGCTGGACGCGTTGCTGCACCCGGATCGATGGCACACCCATCCTGCACTTGCCGCACGCCTCTACAGCGAATACGCCCGCATCCTTCACTACTCCGCACGCGGCGATATCGCCCCGCCGGACTACTAACTCCTCCACCTCCTCATGGGGGAGTTTTCTTATCAAAACACCCACCAACGCGAGTCCGAGCCGTATGCTCGACCATTGGTGGGCCATCGAAACTCATTCCTCGCGTACTACGCGCAGAAGAAAACGGGTATAGCCGTCCCATTGAGAATGGAAAATCGGATCCTTCCTCGTGAACCTTGGTGGGATCTTGAGAAGCGCGCGCTGAGCGCTCGCAAAAATCTTTCGCTTCCCGCACCACAGGTACGGAACGATCTCTTTCAAATTCTCCGTTTTCTGCCGATGCGGTGGCGGAAAAAATCGGCTCGCGAGTCCTACAAGTGCTGCTTCTTCGAGCGACGCAGGGACCTCCGGGAGCGCGGCTAGGAGACCAACCGCCTCCTGAATGGTTGCGTGCGTGACCTTCTCCCCTCGTTTCGTGCGTGGCGCAAGCAATTTACGGATGGGCGATCTGTCCAAATCTGCGACCTCTTCGGTGCAAAGATTCTGTCCGATGACCAAGACAAGGTACCGCTGTGCCGCCATGGGTGGAGAGCCGCCGGTATTCAATTCACCAAACACCTCCTCAAAATACTTGATCTCTCGTCGAATGCGCTGGGTGCGCACATCCTCCCAAGGAAGAGCCGTTGTCCCCATCGAAAGTATCTCCATCTCAACTCTCCTTCTTTCCAAAACAGTGCGTGGTCTCTGTACTACACCTCTTTCACAGTGTCAATCCTACACTTACATGCTTCCCTCCTCTACCCCTCGGCGCACGCGCTCCATCAGCTCCAAGTAAAATCGAATGTTGATCATGGTTGCAAGACGCATCCCCAGCATCTCCTCTACAGAAAAAAGATGACGCAGGTAACCCATGGTGTACCGAGCGAGCTCGTCATCCGCAGCCGTGTGCGTGCCCGTGATCAGGCGCTCTCCGGACATTTTCCATTTTTCGTTCGTGACATGGATCGTCTCGTAAAAATCCGGACGCGTAAGATCGTCATGGACAAAGCGATAGATCAACCCATGACGCGCATTGCGTGTCGGGAGGACGCAATCAAACATATCCACGCCACGCTGAACATACGCCACGATTTCATGCGGCTGTGCGCCGCCCATAAAGTACCGGGGACGATCCGTCGGCAACCGATCCATCATCGCATCCAACGTCTTGCACGCCTCTTCATGAGGCTCCCCGACCGAAAGCCCCCCGATTGCGTAGCCATCAAATCCGATGTCCGTCAGATCCTGGGCGCTTCGACGGCGTAATTCCGGATCCGTTCCGCCCTGCACGATACCAAACAGCTGCGCGCCCGGATTAAACGATCCTTCGCGCGTTTCCAAAAACCGATCTTTACTGCGCTTGGCCCAGGCCTTGGTCAAAACAAGCGCCTCTTCCAACTTTTTTGGCGTTGCCGGCAATTCCGTACAGACATCCAGCACCATGCAAATATCACTCCCAATCACGCGCTGAATCTCCATGCATTTCTCCGGGGTCAGTTCGAGCTTGGCGCCGTCGATATGCGACTGAAACGTCACCCCTTCTGGCTTGAGCTTACGCAATCCCTGCAGACTAAACACCTGAAATCCGCCGGAATCGGTCAAAATCGCCCCCTGCCACTCCATCAACCGATGCAATCCGCCCATGGCTTGCATGACCTCCATCCCAGGTCGCAACCAAAGATGGTACGTATTGGAAAGCAGAATGGGTGATCCAAGCCGTTCCACATCAAACGACGACAGGGTTTTGACCGCGCCTTTTGTGGCGATCGGCATAAAAAACGGCGTCTGCAAGGTGCCGTGCGGAGTCGCAAGCGCACCACGACGGGCGGCGCTTTTGGACGAAGTGGAATGGAGGGTAAACATGGAGATCAGGTTTGCTCAAAAGGACTTTCCTTCGTTTTACGAAAAATATGGGATTTTGCCCAGGGGGAATGAAACGCGACCCCAGCCAGGACGAATGTGACGGCAAGGAGAATGACAAAAAAGATCCAGGTCCGCGGGTCGGCGAATGCATCGCCCAGCACAACAAACGTGATCGTGTTCGGCAACGACCCCAGCACCGTTCCCAACATGTACTGGCGAAAAGAAATGCGCGTCATGCCTGATCCAAGACTCACGTAATCAAACGGCATAAACACCAGGCGCATCAGCAGGACCAGGAGCGCTCCTTGCTCTGCCATAAGGTCATCCAGCCGTTTGATCCACCCGTGTTCATGCGTACTCACGAAATGCCGACCAAAAAAACGCCCGATGTAAAAACTGACCGCAGAAGCCACATTCAGCCCGATGAGCGCGACAAGGCTCCCCCACACCGGACCAAATACCGTCCCAGCGATCACCGCAAGCGCGGCGGTCGGAAACGGGATGACGGTCGCCGCCACATACGCGACGACCAGCATCCCCGGCGCAAAGAGTCCAGCGTGCTGCAGTTCTGTGCGCAAAAAATGCGGTAACAGTCGGATCGGCACCCCTAGATGCCGCAAGATTTCGTACGTCCACACAATCAGCGTCATCCACAACACGCCGACGATGATACGCAGCCACGTTGCGCGAGAAGGCCAGGTCATGACCTTAGCATACCGCACGAACGGCGGTTATTGCAGCTCTTCCTTGCGCTCCTTCATGAACGCGAACCATTCTTCCAGGATATTAAGGAACAATTTGAGTGGGGCTTCGATGATAAAATCGAAGATAAAAATAAACACGTTGATGCGAGAAATCGAGTTCGAAAGCCATTGTCCGGCGCGTAGAATAGGAAGCGCGAAAAAATCGACCATCAAGGCGCCGGTGGAGGCTGTTTTTTCCACAATCACATATTCACGAGCGGAAACGCGCAAACGGAAGGCAAAAAAACTCACAACGCACAAAAAGAACAGAAAAATCCCCATGGAAACGGCCGTAAACTTGAGCGCCCACAACCCCCAAATGACCAAACCAAAGGATAAGGCGAACGTGAAGGCGTAAATGAATTGGAAAAAGAATCCGGACAATCCACGACGCTTTGGAACGATTTTGATTTCGCGTCCAAGAGGGCCTTCTGCCGTCAGCAGTTCGTTTACCCCCTGCGCAATCCGTTCGGTGTTATCTTTTCCCGGAACGCGGATGAGGGATGCCACGATCCACATTAAAATCGGCGGAAACAGAATATTTACCAGCAACGCGAACCGGTCGATGTGCTTATAGACAATCTGCTCGAATGGCATCTCGATCGCGATCGCAAACAACGTCTTTGTGATAAACAAATAGATCATGGCGCGCACCATCCCGCGCTTCAATTTTTGCTTCGCCTCTTGATAATTGCGTTCCGAAACGCGCGTCACCGCAGCAAGCAGCGACTCTGGCTTGCCAAGCAGCACACGTGCATCTTCCGGCTTTTCATCTAGCGCCTCTACAAGCACACGCAATGAGGTCGCCCAGGGTTTCACAGCCGTACTGAACTTTTGCGCGTAGGGATGCTTGAGCTGGCGCAGGATCGTTTCGTGGATCCCTACCATCTGCAACGCCATTTCGCGATGGTGCGCCCCCCAAGTTTCTGGCTGCATCCAAGACCGGTAGTAGGCGCGAACGAGCTTGTACGACAACATCTCATCATCCGCCTTAAACAACGCGCGATGACAGGCGATGTACACCTGCAATCGACGTTCGGTTTCTTCCATCTCTGCACCAGAAAGCGTGATCTTATCGCCAAGTTGTTCGAATAGGAATTGAAGCAAGCCTTTTTCACGACGATGATCCGTCATGAGCTCCTCCAATTCTGCCGCCGTGATCCCCAGGAGCCATGTCTGATGACGCTCGCGTCCCACCCGTTCCCGTCGCATCATCAAAAATTTTTCCAAAATCCCCTGCACGTCCTGCACCACCGATTCTGGCAAGGTATTGTTTGGTAAATAGCGCGCCGCGATTAACTCGCGCACCAAGTTTCGCGCGATCTCATCCGATTTAGAGGTGTACGTGAGTTGGCGCTTGATGATACGCAAAATTGCCGCCTTACGCAGCAAGTGATCATCTTTATAATCGATGGCATTCCGAATTTTTTCGTACAACACCGCCACTTTACTGATAGTGGTGTGGACATTCAGTCGCATCCCCTCGGGAACATCCGGCAGGGACTGCGGCGCAAGCGCCTGCACGAGTGCATCAACCTTGCCGGCGGAGAATGCGTCCATAGGAATGCAAAATCCTGTGCGAAAAACGCAAAAAAGTCAATGTCCCCCTACTCGGTGACGACCTTGCCCAGCATGATGTCTCGACGCGGCTTTCCCGTTTCCGGATCTTCTGCCATGAGATAGTCGTAGACGGTAAACACGACGTTTCCTTTTTTCAGAAAGCGGGCATGGGAAACACCCCGTCGCTCCAACGGGTTTGTCACGGGCGGAACATCTCGTACCCACACAAACCCCGTCGCACGCTGCAATGTTTTGTCGTACGCAAGAATAATCGCACGCCCCGTAGACGACACATACCCCGTGTCTGCCTTATACCAGGGCGGTACCTGCTGCTGATGCGTCAAAACATAATACATGTCTTCCACAGCCACGTCTGACGTCATGAAGTGATGACGCATCCCCGGGGTTGTGAGACGCCGACGGGCAATAACCTCACCTTTCGCATCGACTTTCCAGGCTTGCAACGCATCCCCAATTTCTGCACGTGCTTTCTTCAAGACATCGCTTGTGGGCTGAAACACCAACCATCCTCCTGGATTCGCCGCGTCCTCATCCGCAACCACCTGAGGATACGCTCCTCCATGGACGTTATCCGTGGTCAGTCGCATTTCCTGTTTCTTTTGCAATGATGCATCGAACTGCCGCAACACGGGGTCACGGTGCGCCAGCGTTGAGCCCCCTCCTGGCGGATCGATCACGGTTCCCAAAATCCACGTGTCGCGTGCCCAGCTCACCGTAAACCCATCGATGGATTCATCCTTGAACGCAAGCGTGACCTCAGCCGGTTCGCCAAGCTTGTTCCATTGTTTATCAAAGCGCTGCAAACGAATGGTTCGCTCATCCGTCGCGTAAGCCAAAACCGACTCTGTTCCGTTCCAGCGCATCGTCGCGATCCCCTGATAGACCGCGTCTTGCAGCAGCGGACGCGTTTGGACCCCCATTTTTTCGACGATGTTGGTATACGTCCGTAAAAAGAGCGTGTGTCGCTGCGCATCCGGCGCCGTCCACAACACCACATATGGATAATCCGGCTGCTGCACAAACCCGACGATCCGCCCCTCATGAGTCGCAAGCGACTCCAAACGAACCGGCTCTGGACGATCCGCCTCTTCAAACGAGGCCCAGTCATCCGCGACAACGGGTGTTTCCGGGACAAACGCCGTCACCTGCATATATTCCTTTCCCATGACGGTGACCGGCACAATCGGATTCAAAAACTGCTGCTGCGCGTAGAACGTATACGGTGGCGCGATGAGCAGGAAAAAAATCAAAATCGCCAACCCCGTCCGGATAAAAAAGGCCGTCCAATCCAAGGAATCGTGCGGCGCGAGCATCCGATACAACGCCGTAATATTCGACTGATGTTGCTTGAGTTCCGGCTCTAGACGCGCACGCTCTTCCTCCTTCGTCATCCAGGTATGCAAATCTCTGAGCATGTGCGCATGCTCACGCTCCAAACGCTTCAATAAACGCCGTTTGCCAAATAACATGGGCGCTCTATGCATGATAGCACAAAATCCCCTCGGAATCTCCGAGGGGATTTGGCTCAGTACTGAGCTACAATCTGATACTGAATTTCGTTTTGATAGTCCCCTGCTTCTTGCAACGGACTGATCTCTACCCGATACACTACATAGGCGTGTACAAGGGAGGTATTCGGCCCAGTTGTGTACGCAATCGATGCGTTTTTATTCGGCGCAGGGAAAATATCACTGGGACGCGTCTGCAAATCCGGACGCACTAAAATACCTCCAAAATTCGGTCCCGTTTGAAATGCGCCATAGGACGTGACCGCCGCATCCGTCGACGTTGCTGCATATCCTAAATGTCCCCACGTTGATTCACTGCTCGGATCCGCAGAGGGCGACACCCAAGGAACAGCAGCTCCGGGATGGAGGCGTAGTCCATTATTGAATTGATCGATATCCGCCTGTCCATCGCGTAGGTTCGCATCTTGCACGACATACACGGCCGCACCTCCTTGTGCCGAAGTGAGCCACTCCAGCCGATGCGCGCAGGTTTTCGGAACAAACGGCGCAAGCGTTCCAAATGCACAGGATGACGTCGCAGACCCCATCGTCGGATTCAACTGCTCATACGTTCCAATAATCGTCCCTGTTGCAACAGAGCGAACGATGAACTGCAAGGACTCATCAACGCTCGCGGAAAACGTCACCGGATCCATGATCGTGACAACGCCAACGGCATTGTCATAGTCCACACTTTCCACGCAGGTGGAGCCGTTCCAGTTTCGACATTTTGAAGTTTCGATCCCAATCCCGTGAAAATCAATCTCTCCTGTTTGGTGTCCTGGCTTAAATCCCGGGGTAGTAAACTTCCCATTATAGAACCAGAGGTAGATCTGCGTTCCCGCATATACCGTTGTCCCTGAACCAATATAGATATCAAGCGTATCCGGATAGACCGCCGTCGATCCATTCGCAGGATTCGAGGAGGTGACGACTGCAAGAACGGCGAGGTGCCCCATGAGATACCCCGTCCCACTCGCATGAACACACACGTCCGCGTTTGATCCATTACAATCTTGATAGTTAGTAGACGTTGCCATCGGCGCGACCTGGAAGGCGGATCCCCATCCATATCCCGCCGTACTTGTGACTGGCATGGCTAATCGAATGCGAAAACAGGTTTCACCAATCGCGTTAAAGTCGCAGTTCGCATTCGACATGGTCGATGTCACCGTAAAAATGAACTGCATGTTGGTCTGCGTGGTCGATGGAGATGTTTTCGACAGAATTGCCTGGACATTAGAAAGCGTTCCTGCACGCACAGGCGTTGTCACGGAATGCCAAACAAAACCAATGACGAAGAGAAACACGCAAGCAAGTAATGCCTGCGTGAACCGCTCGAATACGGAATGCTTCATACACGATTAAGAAAGTTGCGCTTAGTAGCTTGCCACAATCTGATACTGAATTTCATTCGAGTACGTTCCGGATTCCTGCAGTGAGGACACTTCGATCTTGTAGACCGAGTAGGCGTGCACTTCTGATGCGTTAGGCGCTGAGGTATAGGCGATCTGACCGTTCAAGTTCCCTGTAATAATCGTGTCCAAGTTCGCTTGCAGTCCCGGGCGCGTCAGGAGCCCCGCGTAGTTTTCCCCTGAGGCGAAGAGTGACGCGCCGGTCACCGCCGCATCGGTGGAGGTCCCCGTGTAGCCCAGGTGACCCCAGGTGTTTTCATCTCCCGGGTTGCCCGTTGGAGAGGCCCAATTCACCGCGCTGGTCGGAGAAAGACGCGATCCATCCTTGAATTGATCGATATCGTAGGTCGAGGTGGACATGTTCCCATCCTGTACCACATACACCCCTGCACCGCCCGCCGCAGAAGTCACCCACTCTACACGTTGGGCGCAGATCTTTGGAACAAACGGAGAGAGCGTGCCAAACGGGCAGGAGGTCGTCGTGGAACCAATGTTGGTCACGATTGGAGCACCCGTCCCGATCGATGTTCCTGCATCCACGGCGTTCACCGTGAAGGTCATGGATTCATTGACCGTGGCGGTAAATGTTGTGGCTTCTTGAATGGCAACGTTGGAGGAACCGGTGTCGTAATCGATATTGTCAAAGAAACAGCCGTTCTGAAACACATCAAATTGCCGACATTTTGCAGTCGAAACCGTAAGCCCGTGAATGTCCGCATACCCTTCCACATGACCCGGCTTAAACCCTGGCGTCGTAAAGACACCATTGTAAAAACGAATCGCAATCTGCGTTCCAGTGGTCACGCTGGTCACGGATCCAACGTAGACATCCATGCGGTTCGGATAGTCCCGTGTCGCGCCCGTGCCGTTCTGCGTACTCGTCACCACTCGAACCACCACCAAATCATTGGAATTAAACACGATCCCTCCCGTCCCTGACGCACTCACACACACGTCTGAGTTTGCGCCAGAACAGGCATCCGGATTCGTCGAGGTCGCAATGGTCGAGGTCACGCGAAACGCGGATCCCCATCCATACCCTGCCGTAGACGTCGTCGGAAAATTCAACCGAAACCGGAAACAGGATTGCGTGGACGTCGCCGTACAGTTGGTCGCGTCCATCGTCGAGGTCACGTGGAACAGGTATTCAATATTCGTCTGAGTCGATGAAGGCGCCGTCTTCGACAGAATGATTTGCACATTCGTCAATGCACCCGCATTCGCCGGACGCTGGAATAACCAAGCGAAACAAATGAACAGCGCGATGAATACCGCGAAATAGATGAACGTGGAAACCTGTTTTGCAAAGGAGATCATAAATCTTGAACCCATTCTAGCATAAAAAACACCTCTCGATTGAGAGGTGTTTTTTTGCCGATTAGCGGCGACCGTTTCCGGCTTCCGCTGGCTTTCGGTTGACCATGAGCGCGGCGAGGAGAATCAGGACGAAGATCCCGAGAATCGTTGCCACGATCGCGGCAAGAGACGTTTCCCCGATCACCACGAAGTTGATCGGATCCACCGGCAAGTACTTTCCTTCGCCGATGCTGAGCGTCAATTTTGCCGTGTATTGCCCCGGAGTCAGGGTCTTGTTGGACATCGCCATGAATTTGCGCGCGCTGTCCGGCAAGATGTACCCCGCCCCTTCATTCAACTTGATTTCATCCATCTTGATGTCCCCGCGGAAGATTTCCACCATGCCCTTTGGCATGACGTGGGTGTTCCCCTTGTTGCGAACGCGTGCATTGAAGTAGAGCGGTTCTCCAGGCACGACACGTGCGTTCGGCATGGAGAAGTCCAACACCTGCGCGCTCTCCACCACATCCCCCTTCACATTGACCAACAAGTTGGAACCGACACCGTACCCGATCGCCATTCCGGACGTTCCCGGCTTCGTTCCACGCGTTGAGGCGAACACTGTTGCGTAGTGACCACCAGGACGTGCGGTTGTCGGGACGCGGACCTGTGCCGTGACATCCGCCGTGCGGCCCGGTTCGACCGTGACCGTACGTGGATTCACCGTCACCCATCCACTCAGATCATCCTTCTGTGAAGGGAAGTGAACCACTCCACCTTCATCGTTCGTCGGCATGAAGCTATACACTTCCATCGTATAGGTTTGCGCCGTCGATCCTCCATTCATCACCTGAATTTTGAATGCCGTGTTCGTTCCAGGTTCCTGGTTTAAGACGGTATTCAGCGGCGCGATCGTTGTTCCTTCCGCCGCGAGGGCCGCCGCCGGTGCGGCGACGAGCCCCGTAAATGCGACCGTGGAAGCGACGCCTCCGATGACCGCATGTTTTAGACGTTGTGACAGGTACATATTCCTCCGAATAGTAGATGTATTGTTGAAGGTGAATTAGTAGCTTGCCACAATCTGATACTGAATTTCATTCGAGTACGTTCCGGATTCCTGCAGTGAGGACACTTCGATCTTGTAGACCGAGTAGGCGTGCACTTCCGTCGAGTTCGCAGCAGCCGTCGAGGCGATCAACGCGTTCGAGTTGCTGGCGAAGATCAAATCCGGATTTGCCTGCAACCCTGGGCGGGTCAAGATACCGGCATACCGTTCCCCAGAGCTGAAGTTTCCTGCACCGGTGACTGCCGCATCCGTCGAGGTTCCCGTGTAACCCAGGTGACCCCATGAGTTTTCATCTCCCGGGTTGCCCGTTGGAGAGGTCCAGTCTGCTGCGGTTCCCGGCGTAAGACGCGTTCCATCCTTGAATTGATCGATATCGTAGGTCGAGGTGGACATGTTCCCGTTTTGCACCACGTAGACCCCGGCTCCACCTGCGGCGGAGGTGATCCATTCCACGCGCTGGGCGCAGATCTTTGGAACAAACGGTGAGAGAGTGCCAAACGGGCAGGAGGTCGTCGTGGAACCAATGTTGGTCACGATTGGAGCACCCGTCCCGATCGATGTTCCTGCATCCACGGCGTTCACCGTGAAGGTCATGGATTCATTGACCGTGGCGGTAAAGGTTGTGGCTTCTTGAATGGCGACGTTGGAGGAACCGGTGTCGTAGGTCGCTTCCGTTCCCTGACACTGAGATCCGTCAAAGTTTGGACAGCGCATGGTGGTGATACCCAACCCATGAATGTCCGCATACCCTTCCACATGACCCGGCTTAAACCCTGGCGTCGTAAAGACACCATTGTAGAAGAACACACGGATGCGCGTACCGGTCGTCACCGACGTGGTGGAACCAAGGTAGACATCAATGCGATCCGGGTAATCTGCCGTTGCGGCAGAAGACTGCGTGCTGGTCACGACCTGCGTCACGACCAAGTCATCGAAGTTATACCCATCCGCTTTCACACACACATCTGAGTTCGCACCCGCACATGCGCTTGGGTTGGATGACGTCGCGATGGTGGACGTCACAGCGAATGCAGATTGGTAGCCGTAACCCGCTGTCGACGTGGCTGGCAAGGAAAGCCGCAGACGGAAACAGGAGTCTTCCGACGTCGCAGAAGAACATCCCGTACCGTTCATCGTCGTTGTGACGTAGAAACTGTATTCAATGTTGGTCTGTGTCGAAGACGGAGCCGTCTTCGAAAGAATGATCTGAACGCTCGTCAACGCACCGGCGTTCACCGGGCGCTGGAACATCCAAGCACCGAACACGAACAAAGCGGCGAACAGCAAAAAGTACAATGCGGTTGTAAACCGGTTGGACTTTGCTGCCCCCGCCACACGCGTTAGCTCTGGCATATGCTCATGGAGCAATGTCGCAAAAATAAGGATTAGATGACCAGAGTATAACACACAAACAACGTGAGTGCTTCACGTTGTGTGGATAAGAAATCGACACGACTACCAACCGAACCAACGAGACCACCAAGAGGCTCGTGATTCTGGAGGAAATGCGGGGTGCGCAGGTGGTGTCACACGCGCATACACCGTTCTTCCAAATCGGGGCACGATGGAGATACCAATCGAACTTCTCCTGGTCTGACCGGGTGTACGACGAAGATAAAAAACGGCGCGCATCGTCGACGAAGGCTGAACAGTTGTCACGTTCCACAACACATCCGTGCCATAGGTCCTCCCTTCCGTCCGGACAACCCCATCCTCTTGTGAGGAACCACCGTAGCGATACCCATCTGGCAACGCGATACTCACAACGGTTGAGCTGGTTTCCAGCGCTCCGGTGTTCACAAGCGTCAGCGTCATCGCCCACCCATCATTCGTGACATCGATACGCGCCTCAGATGCACCGAGCTGCGCTTGCCGAACATCTGCCTGCACACGAACAGGCGCAGAAGGCATCCCCTGACCCATTCCAACAAGCGCCGTACCGACGACGATAAACGGGAGGAGGTGCTGACGATCAACCTGCATGGTACTCGGATTGTACCATGCCTCCAGAACAATGAAACGTTAAGGCGTCAGACGAAATTCAACAGACCGTGCCGGCAAAGGCGGGAGCGCAAGAATGGTGCCCGGTACCCACGTTCCATCCACCAGAAATCCCGCGGAATCCACCGCGCGACCCCCCGCGTCCCCGATCCACACACGCTGGGAGCCTAACACGGTTTCAATCTCGAATATGTGCGCTTCGATCTTCCTTGATGTGGGTAACGGGGACAGTGTCGCTACGCGTTCAAGATACCGAAGACCCACGACTCGCCGTGGATCATCCAATCCACTCCCCTGCATCCCAAGTGTCGGTTGCAAGGCAACCATCGATGTCTCCGGCAAACGGATCCGGACGAGCGGCGTACGCATCTCGCGGCCACGTCGCATCCAAACACCATGCAAAAATCCACTCTGCACCCGCGGCGGTTGAATCCAGTTCCCCTCTTCGGTCATCCATGCGATGGACGTTCCCTCTGGAACACGCAGATAGACTTGGACACCTCCCGTGAGCTGCGGCGCTAAAATATCTACATGCGGCACACCATCAACCATTCCACGAAGCCCTTCAATTTTTTCCCCTTCCGGATCCGTCGAGGGTGCGTTCGCAATCGCGCCAATGCTGCGGGCAGCTAAAAGGCCCACATCCGCAAGTCCAATCGCCCCGTCGTTGTCACAATCCACGGTTGGCTCTGGAACGCCCCCATAAAACGCGGCCATCTTGGCAGCATCTTCCCACCAACGGGCATCCTTACGAGACGGCGGCCGACACCGCTGTTCCAACGGAAGGTCAGACGGCGCAAATCCCTGATCCGCGATCGCCTCCGGGGATGGTGTGTGCGGAGATTCTCCGCGCGTCGCCAGAAAAAACACAACACAAAGCACAAGGGCGGCAATGATCGCCGCCGCTCCGGTTCGTTGATTAGCGGATAAACCGCCAGCCATCAGAGGCATAGACAAGATCCCAAGACGCCGCCGCATTCGGCCGCGCAAGCTCCATCCGAATCACCTGATCCCACTGCGCTTTTCCGGTCGCATCCGTGGCCGCATCAACACGCAATAAACGATGGAATGCAATTTCCTGACGCAATGTATCAGCGGCCGTGAACACCGCGGAGGGTGCCTGGACGCCTTCTACAAACAACGTCTGCACACGCGCCTGATCTCCACGCGCTTCAGCATCAGCACGTGTCACAATCGCATTCAAAAGAGAGGGATCAAATGGGACTTCGCTATTCTCTACACGCGCGACTGGAACCCACACGAACGCGCGCATGAGTGATGGATGCGTGAGGCGGATCCCCGTTTCTTCCGATACCGCTTCAAACTGAAACCGACCGCCTTCTTGAGTACGAATGGCCGTGTCGCCAGAAACAAGGTCGATCCCAACCACGGATTGCGCAGGATTTCGCGGATCCACGAATCGTCCAGAAACAGCAACCTCACGCGGCGCAGTTTCCGCCGTTCCAAGCGTCGAACGGACGCGATTCACCATCGGCGTAAACGTATTCGGGGTTCGTGACGACCACACGATGATCCCGATGGCGATCGCGACCAATCCCGCAATCCCACCAAACGCCAATTTCCACTTCAACGGATAGGAAGTCGTGGTCTCCACGGCTGCATGACGTCGTGCGCGCCACACCTGACGCACACCGATCGCAGCAAGGCACAACACCACCACAAATAACGCCAGCACGGCCCAAGCACCCGCCTCCGGAATCACCGTTTTTACCCGATCCACAATAGAGACCGACTCCTGCACCACAAACAAAGGCGGCGCATCAGTGGTAGGTTGCGCCGGCTCAATATAGAGCCCCGCTTCATACGTTCCGCCCTGATCATCCGTCGCCTGTACCGTGTGATAGCCGGGCGGAAGCGTTTTTGGATCGACGACGTATTGCCACTGACCATCGGTCTGGGCTTGCGTATTTCCCCCGGTGGTCGGGACGAGTTGGTCTTGCATGGCCATAACGATTAGAACACTTCTAGACGGATTAACGAGCCCGGCACACCACGTCCGCGAATAAGCAATGCATCCCCATTCCGCTGGATCCGATCAATGCGGAGTCGCGAAGCAGGCGCCTCTGTTCCACCGGTACGCGTCGGCACCGGAACATTCTCCCCCGCTCCCCCCGGAAGCACAGCCCCTGGAACAAGTGACGGCGGCGCGGTCGGAGTCACGGGACGTGGCACGGTCGCTGCGGGAGTCGCAGGACGCGTCGGACGAGAAAGCGCCGGTCGAGGGGTGGATGCAGCCGGTGTAGGGCACACAAGCGGAACCGTCGTGGTCACCACTTTTGTGATGGTTTCCGTTCGTGTTTTTTCCGTGATGATCTCTTCTCGCAGCACTTCTGTTTTAAATCGTGGCGCCATCTTGATCTCTGGACCGTACACCTCGATCCCGTTCGCCTTCGTAATCGGACGGAAAAAATACAATTGACCCGGTGCAAGACGTGGCACCACGACCGAGTGCACTAATCCGTTTCGAATTTCTTC
This sequence comes from Patescibacteria group bacterium, assembly GCA_022843095.1. Lineage (GTDB taxonomy): Bacteria > Patescibacteriota > Patescibacteriia > 2-12-FULL-60-25 > 2-12-FULL-60-25 > JALHOH01. The sequence goes on along the minus strand of JALHOH010000002.1, from coordinate 109,646 downwards.
CGCCGTGCTAAAGCGATAGCCCAGATACGGACCTTCCATCTTGGTTGGGGATACAACATCGTACACGACGCGGCCCGACCCCGGCACCGTCGAAGTCCAGGTCACGACTACGGACTGTTCGTCGATTTGCGCCACGTTCACGGTAGGTTCATTGATTGCGATCACGGTATGAGCAACCCCACCACCGCCTCCGGTCGCCGTCCCAGACCCTCCCCCCGTTCCGACGCATTGCCCCCCGCTGAACGTCGTATTTGATCCGCAAAATGAAGCGCCGCTCGGACAGGATCCGCTGCAACTCGCACCATCCACGCCAAACGCGTACACCACGCGTTCCATCAGGTTTCCGGAGGCATCCCGGGAGTAAATCAGCACCGCGACCGCTTCACCGGCGCCAAATGCCGCTTGTGGATCAAGTGAAAACGTTTTTTCATTCGCGGCGCCAGAGACAGCGGTGGTGTCTCCACCATAGTTTCCTCCATTAAAATTCGAGCTGGTCGTAAACGTGATCCGCGTGCCATTCGTGGTGACCTGACCCGCTCCCCCTGCGTTTGTGTAATACACCCCGTTTACATAGATGACGGTGTTGGCAAGATCGATCGAGGTTTCCAGGTCTTTGATCGTAAAAATCACATTTGTCGTAGACGAGGCAATTCCATCTTCAGACGGGAATCGATTGATGACAAACGGCGGATTTGTGTCAGATGTTCCAAAGGTCCAGGTGTCCGTCACCATCACGTTCCCGGCGACATCCGCGCAGTTATACGCCGACACGGTGACCGTTTCATTCTGGCCAAAGTTCGTGGCCGGATTAATGGTGTAACGTACGCCGTAATCTATGGGCGTCGCCGTCACTTCTGCCGACGCAGAGGTAAACGTAGCAAGCGTAAACGAAGGCGAAGAGACATTGAAAGAACAGGTCGTCGTCACAACCCCTGACCCCGAAGGACCACTTGGATAGGTTTTTCGATCCTGCACATCGATGATGAGGTTCGTATTGGTCGCATTTCCCGAAGAAGATCGCGTTGGCGATTCAAATGTCACCTGTGGCTTTACCGTGTCCGCCTCGGTCGTGAAGGTCCAGATTTTGGTGTCCATCGTGTTGGGTCCATTCGGATCGCCAAGCTGGTCCTGCGAGGACGAGGCGTTATCACGAAAACCACTCACCGTGACGGTGTAGGTCGTCGCGTACTTCCAATTGCGCGTATCACCAGAAATCCCCGACGGGCTTGGCGGATTCACCGTGACGTTACAGATGTTCGTGCTCCAGGTCCCACTGCACGAATAGGTGTCATATCCCACATAACTCACCGCGCCACCACCATCGTTAAACGTGATCGCCCCCGGCGGACGCGTCGTGTTGACCCCAGTACCCACCCCACCCGCCGTATGCGCGGTCGAGGTCGATCCACCCTCCCCATCACGCGTATCAAACAGACGGAACAAGAAGTCCTGATCGATCACAACCGCCGTCGCCGCATTCGGTGGGGTGTTGGCCTCCCCGAACGGCTTGCGTCGATCTGCCCAAATAAACATCGTGAAGTCCTCTTCATCGTCCAGCAGATCCGTCCCGTCGTTTGCGATATTGCTTTCCGTTGTCGCTCCAATTGTTCCTTCGTTGATATTCAACGTCGTCGACGCGGAAGTCCCATAGTTCGCCGCGGTTGGACGCAACGCCTGAAACTGCACCGTCCCAAACGTCCCAAGACCGGTCGAATAGCCCGACGTGCGATACCCCGTGGAACGCACGCGACCGATGTCCGTCAAAATATTTTGGTTGCTCCAGTTGGGAAAAAACGACCCCGTCGCAATATTGGACGAGCTGACCGTGGTCGTGGCGTAATCGATCCAAATGTTCGCCGCATTCGATCCGGCCGGCGTCCCGACATTGATCTGCATGGTCGCCGTAAACGATTGCCCCACGTAGTAGTAGTTCAGGTCCGCCGCAAGACCCGTTCCCCCGTCCCCCGTGTTATCGCCCCCGGTAAACGGGCTCGCGAGCAACTGAAACCAATCCGCTCCGGAAGGAGAACCGGCGGATGCGAACCCAAGCGGGGCCACGATCCCCAGCAAAACGGCGTACCAGGCAAAAAAGCGTCGCATAGGCATTAGCGTTCCCCTTCGAGGTCAAGATTTTTAATGAGAATACTCAGATCCACGGCGTTCACCACCACGTCTTGATTCAGGTTCGGTCGCAGCACATTCCCCGTCAGGTCATCATCGTCCAGATCATTCACCAGAATACTGATGTCCACCGCATTGATCACATCATCCCCAAGCGTCGTCGTAGAGTTTCCTAACCCGCTAATATCTCCGGCGAGCAGCCGTTCTGACCCTTTTGTGGAGGTATTCGTCTCATTCGTGAAGTTCAACACCGTTGTCGTCCCGGCGGTAAGCGTCACGTCCTGGATTAATTTTGTGAGATGCTGGTGCGTCTTGATCCCCACATCATAGGTTCCCGAGGACAATCCCGTCATGGTGGTGGTCGTGTAGTAGGTCCCGTCGTTACTGGTCGTCGCAAGTTGCGCGTCCGTGTACTGGATGACGTTATCCGTGTCGATCGACGTACGCGCCGTCACAAAAAACCGCGCGTCATCGTTGGTCTCCGTTGCTCCTACGCGCAATTCCGGCGTCGCCCAGCGGATCACATACGACGGCGAAGTGGAGCTCACAAATGCCGAAAATGCCACGGCGTCGACGATCGCGATATTGCTAGCATGACTATTTACCGTCGAACCCCCCATGGTCGTGATTTGCGTCCCAACCCCGTATGTTCCAACGCTGGGCGGATTTGTCAGCGTCCCATCGCGCCCAACGATCATGCGGACGGACGATGCTGCGCCGATCGTCGTCCCGGAAGCCACGGTAAATACATACGCGTTTCCACTGCGCGCAAGACCATGCGTCGCCGTCGTTTGGATCAACCCCACGGTCTGCGTCACCGAATCGATGGTAAACACAACATCCGACGTTGCCGCCGCGACCGGAAGCGTAAAACTCGGATGGAACGAAAGGCGAACCTGCATCCCACCGGTTGTCGTGGTATTTGGCTTAAACGAAAACAGAACGTTTGTTGCTGCACTTGGCTTTGTTTGCCCAACGATCACCAAATAATTTTGCATGGCTGCGTAGGAATCACCGGTCAACCGCCATCCGATCAAAAACGTACAAACAACCGCCCAAACCAATGGGACGACGCGCCAAACACGACGGGTGCAGGAAAATAACCGCATCGATGATGGAAGTATACCATACCTGCGCACCCTTGAGCCTTTGCGTCCGATATGAAAAGATACGGCCACCGATGGACGCTTAGCTCAGCTGGTTAGAGCGTCTCGTTTACACCGAGAAGGCCGGGGGTTCGATCCCCTCAGCGTCCACCACGTCGGATACCCAGGTTGAATGACCTGGGTATTTGATTTTACGAGGATGACACAACAAAAAAACCTCATCGTGTATCGATGAGGTAGACGTCAGATGTGGATCCCCGGAATGAGTTCCTTCAGTTTCTGCCTCAGCGCGTCTTCCCAGCGCGGATTCATGAGACGAATGGCTTTCAGAATCGTTCTGATGTCTCGCGTGCTCAAGGGCGGACGATCCGGCTCTTCCTCGTCCACGATTCCGATGTAAGACTTATGGTACTCAATCGCAACCCCTCGCGTATTCAGTTCCACCCGATGCACGTCGGTCGGCTCCTCGAATCCAACGAGCACCGTATACGCACGAATGTATGCGTCCGGGAGATTCGTAGCAAAGCCAATCGTGCGAAGCGCTCGCGCGCGCAGATAGCGGGAATGAACCTCTCCCTCTGGGTGGCTCAACTGCTCTGCCAGCTTGGTCGCAAAGGCAAGGATCTCCGTGCGTGCGCGATCCACGCGCCAAAGGCCCAACGCCAAATCCAGCGCAGAGAGATCAATCCTGAACTCACCATTCGGAATCTTCTGAATGTGCTTCCAGAGCTCATCGCGATCGAACGGATCATGGTGCGCACGAGCCAACACGACCCATCCCTCGATTTCGCCCATCCAATCATCAGGGAAGATAGTTCGGAGGAGACGCTTTCCCTCCGAATACTTTCCAGAAGACGCTAGCGTTTTCAGCAGGGTATGCACATATCCACGTCGCTCACCATCATCCTCCACCGCAAGGATCAAAGGCATCAGCGCATCCACCGCATCCAGCGCCACGAAATCCTGGATGATCTGATCGCGTCCTTCATACACAAGATCTTCCTGATACTCCGCATCCACTTCCTCCTGGGTCACCGCCCTCTCCGGGGCATCCGCAAGCAATGCTTGCGTCTCCTCGTTGTCCGTGATGCGTGCGATCGCCTCCTTCCTGTGCTCGGATGATGCATCAATAATTTCTTGCACCATCCGGGCATCGATCCCTTGTTCATCCGGGACAATGCGCGCCAAGGCGTTCCAGGACTGAACCAGCACCTCAATCTCCGCTTCTCTGTCTTCCATGGCATGACCTCCGCCGATACCCTGCTCAAAATTTTTGGTATTTGTCAATCCAAGAAACCCGCCTCTTGCCAACTCAAATCACGTCCGATATTCTTTCCCCGCTGCTTTTCATTTCTTCTGGGGCCCCCGGTTGCGGAGGCCGCTGGAGCAAATGGGGTACGCGCAGGCCGCGACCAGAGCGTCGCAAGGCCAAGGAAGGGCGAGTGGTGGAACTGGTAGACACACCAGCTTGAGGGGCTGGCGACCGCAAGGTCATGAGAGTTCGAGTCTCTCCCCGCCCACCATCACAAAAAAACACCTGCATAGGTGTTTTTTTGCTCCCCTTCATTTTTTTCGTAGTCGCCCCGTAATCACCTTTAACATTCCGGGAGACACTTCCAACGCATACGTTTTTCCGGGGATCTTTCTCCCATCAATATACGCGCACGATGTTTTTTCCACTGCCAGCGTTGCCGCGGTAAACGGCACACGCGTCTCATGATACGCCCGTTTTGCCCACGGCCAACTCCCGGTTTTTTTTCCTTCGCTTTGAATGACGGCGATAAGTTGGCCATCACGTGCGTCTTCCGAAACCCCCTGGTCCAAAGAACCAATGTTGCGGATCGCCATCCCCCCGGCATCTACCGGCGATAAGGCATACGTCCCAATAGTCAACCGCGCACGCCCATCCGGAATCACGACTTCCGTCAAAAACGCCTGACCATCCAACATGCCGACGTCCAACGCCTCGATATAACGCGCCCCTATCACATCCACGGCGGCAGCACCTTTTGGAATACGCAACAGATCCGCGATCGCATGAGACGGCGCCATGGGAATATACCCAATACAAACCCCAAGCGGCGCCAAAAACCACAGGACGTGGAGAAGCGTCTGATCGTTTCCGATAACAACCACCGTGTTCACGCCCCCGCGCACCAAATCGGACGTCAGATCACGAGGATCACGAAACATCCCCATGCGTACCGTCCGACCATTGATTCCAAGACGAGAAAGCTCCGCCTCCACAGCCGCCAAGGGACGCTCAAACCGCGTGTCCGCCAAGAAATCGTCGTAGATGTAGGCGAAGGATCGGTTCACACGGATTCAAATTATGCGCCCGTCGTTCGCGTTGCTCCAGGTGATTTAGGTCGAGCGCTCTCTTGAGACGCTTTCGATCCAGAAACAACACGCCCAGAAAGCACAGCGCCCGCTTCCACCGAAAGTGATTCCGCGGAAAGATCACCGGTGATACGCGCCGTAGACTTCAATTCCAGTCGACGTGAGACGACGACATTCCCCTGCACCATCCCCGCAATCACTGCCTCCCCGACACTCACATCCGCGATGATCTTTGCCTCCGCGCCAACCGTCAATTTTCCCCCGGCAGACAGCGTTCCGTGCACTTCTCCATCCACGACCACATCCCCCTGGCTCGCAAACTCTCCCTCCAATTTCACCCCTTGAGCAATCACAGTGACCGCACTCGGTGCACCCGAGGAAGAAGGACGCATCGTTGGCGATTCCGGTTTCGCATTTCCAAACATAGCGGATGAGATTCACGGCATGAGACGACTTATGCCTTAGAGGATACCGAAAGCGGACGCACTTGTGCAGCAACGGTCAAGGCAATCGCCGCAATCAACACATTCTTTAGTACGTATTGCCCTTCCAATGTGGGGATCATCGGTCCAGACCACGTGACGTTTGGCAGGACAAGCACCGGGATTAAAATCGCCACCAAATGCAACGCAAGCAGCGCCACCGTCAGCCGATCTAACCGACGCACTAAAATCGCACCACCAATAAAGGCTTCAAATACCCCGAGACCAACCACGAATGGAACGGCGGGAACCATGGGAAACAGCGCTTTTAACTGCATTGCGACAATTCCAAAGGCGGGTGAAACACCAAACACCTTGAGCAATCCAAACCACACGTACACGATAGCGATCGAAACGCGTTGCGCAAACGGAGCAATACGCGCAGACCAGCTGATAATCCCTTCGTCGACCTGATGCAAAGAAGTTGTAGGCATGCTTCTAGTATAGGCGATGCAAAACACCCCCCGAAAGATCGAGGGGTGTGGAGAAGTCAGCGGCCGAACAAACGGAGGAGCCACTGAACGAATGTGCGATACCATGGCATCGATGAACGGACAGGAACAAGTTCCTGGCTCGTTGAAGCGGACGTCTGCGTCACGGACGCCTCTTTCGAGGCAGTGGAAACACGTGGCACGCCCAGCGTTTCCGGGTCTTTTCCCATCTCGCGGAGCTTCTTCAGCAGGTCCGGATCCTTGAACGCGAGCGTACTGTCCACCTTGGACGGACGCAGACGAGGCGGAGTTGTAATCGGCGCCTCTTCCGCAGGTTTCTCTGGAGATTCGCTCGAAGCTGCGGGCGGCGGCTCAGACGGCGCGGGCGAAGCCCACGCAGCCATCCCACGGCCGTACACGCGCGTCGTCTCTCCATCATCCGTAGCGAACGCCGTCGGAACGGGCAGTTCAGACGGCGACTTTGCGAGCCGCGCCTGAAGCAGCGCCTCAGGAATCTTCCCGATCTCCGTCGGAACATCGGGGAACTCCGGCTCAGCAGCCAGAACACCTCCGCTCGTCGTCTGGATCCCGCTCGTCCGCGGAGGAACGACTTCGGACGTGGCCGGCGCATCGTCGCTGACCCCCCAGGAATCGTCTTCCGCCTTTGGACTTCGTCCGGGACCACCTTGCAACACACTTTTTTCCACCACATTCACCTCCTACCGTGAAAAAGGATCTCTCCCCCTAGATTTTGGATGATACCCGGTTTTGTTCGGGCGTCAACGCTCAGTTCTGCTTGGATTTGTATTTCTCTCCCGGACGCGAATCCAACACCTTCCAGAACGGATCGCCAGGGGGCATGTCCAACGCGTTCAACAGAATGATGCGGAACGTGCCGGATCGACCCTGAATGTCGAGTCGACCGGCAAACTTATACCCGCGCTGATACTGCACGGAACCGATCTGAAACCGCGTCTGCAGATGCAGGGTGCACTCGTTCGATTCTGGCGTAGCTTCCGAAAACACCAGCTCCTGAGCACGATCCGCCAGCAACCGAATGCAGTTGCGGATCAAGAGCTCGAGGACCGACGCATCCAGCGTGATCCCGGTCGCCTGTTCGAACACGATTTTGAGTGTATGGTTCACGAACACCTCCGGGTGTTAGTTATCCAAAAAATGGCCTTTTTGTCAATCCTGCGCCTTGCCAGGATCCAGCGATAACGCGCAAGAATTGATGCAAAAACGCGTCCCAGATGGCCCTGGACCATCTGGAAACACATGGCCCAAATGGGAACCGCACGCTTTGCAACGTACCTCCGTCCGCACCATCCCATGCGAACGATCTTCCACAAGCTCAACGTGTGCACGGTTTGCAGGCTCAGTAAAACTCGGCCAACCCGTCCCGGAATCAAACTTCGTTTCTGACGAAAACAATTCCGCTCCACACGCCGCACAGCGATACATCCCTGCACGATGTTCATTCCAATATTTCCCGGTAAACGCGGGCTCCGTCCCCCGTTCCCGCATCACATGATACTGCTCGGGCGTAAGTGTTTGGCTCCAATCTTGCTCTGATCGTTCCGGAAGTGGGCGCGTGGGGTCGAACATAGGTGCATGCATCGTATCAAAGAAGCGACGGCCTGTCTTAATGAGTGCCGTTCAAATACCTTCGATATTCATCCTTTGGAAACCGTTCGATGGCGTAGCGGAGCATGGTTCGTGGCATGGTCCTGTAGCGTGTCGATAAAAACTGTCGCAGCATCTTTCCGTCCCGCTTCCCAACCTCGCGCAATACCCATCCTACCGCCTTGTGAATCAGATCTTCACGATCCTGAAGAAGGAGTTCGGCGATCTGTAGCGGCACATCTAATTTATGAACCCGAATATGCGCAAATGTGGCGATGATACTCACGCGTCGTTCCCAAAGCGCACGCGAACGAGCAAGACGCGCAAGCAGGGACGGACCTCGACGCAACGCCACGGGCCCCACAATTTTATGCGCCGTCACATCCACCAAATCCCAATTATTCACAAACCCTCGCTTTACCAAGTCCAGATACATCGTTGCGATCTCCTCCTGCGTTTGCTCATCCGCGCGCAAACTTTTCTCCGCAAGGACGCAGAGCGAAAGCATGCGCGCCTCATGCCAAGGAGAGGTGGCGAGGACCGTAAGCACCGACGCGGGACATCCGCGCAGTTCACGCACAAGCGCACGAATCCGGGGCATCGTGACTCCCAAAAACCGATCCCCTTCGCCATACTCCCCTTTTCCGGTCTTAAAAAATCGTTGCGTCGCCTTGGCGCGCACAGGATCGGCCTGCCGACGCAACGCCCGAAGCGCCTCCTCCGCTGTCCTGATGGAAATATCCGCTTTTCCCATATCTCTTAGAGGTGGCAGGATGACATCCCACGCTTTGCCAAATACTGTTGATGATACTCCTCCGCCGGCCAAAAAGTCGTTGCCGGGACGATGTGCGTTGCAATGGGCGCCTTCCATTTCCCGGAAGACGCAAGCGCTTGCTTTGACGTCTCTGCCGCGATCCGCTGCGCTTCATCGTGAAAAAAGATGACGCTCCGATACTGAGTCCCCACATCCGGTCCCTGGCGATTCACCTGCGTCGGGTTATGATTTGCCCAAAAGATTTCAAGCAAGCGGTCATACGCTATGACGGAAGGGTCATACGTCACCTGTACCACCTCGGCATGACCGGTCTTATCTGTACACACGTCTTCGTAGGTTGGATGCGCTTTGGTGCCTCCCATGTATCCAACGGCGGTCGACAAGACACCGGGCAGCTGCCGATACACCTCCTCGACACCCCAAAAGCATCCAGCACCAAACGTCGCAACAGAAGGAGAAACTGATGACATAGCTCGCAAGAAGTGTAGCCTACTTGGGCCCCGCCATGCTACAAAACCCGCATGACCGTTGGGATTATTGGAGCGGGAGCCGCCGGACTCATGGCCGCCGCGACCCTACTGGAACACCGCCCGGATGCACGCGTGGTGGTGTTTGAAAAAAACGATGGAATCGGGAAGAAAGTGCTCATTTCCGGAGGCGGACGCTGTAACGTCACCACCGGGATCCAAGATGTTCGCACCGTTCTGACGTATTACCCACGCGGTGGCAAGTTTCTTGCAAAAGCCATGCACCGCTTTCCCCCCGCTCAGGTGTACGCCTGGTTTGAAGCGCATGGCGTCCCTCTCAAGATCGAAGAAGACCTTCGTGTCTTTCCCGTCTCCAACGATGGGCATGACGTGGTGGGGGTGTTTACACGCATCTTTCGGACGCATCAGGTGGACGTGCGTCTCAAGCAGTCTGTGGAAGGCGTGGAACGCGACGGCGACCGTTTTCGGATTCGTCTTAAAAACAACCCAACCCCCGTCTTGGTGGATGCAGTGATTCTCACAACCGGTGGACAGGCGTATCGGCACACAGGATCCACCGGCGATGGGTATGCGTTTGCGCAATCCCTGGGGCATGGATTAACTCCGCTCGCCCCCAGCTTGAACGCTTTTTTCACAAAAGAATCGTGGCCAAAAGAGGTCGCTGGCGTGTCGTTTGCGCGTGTCACGATCCAGGCGCCGGATGCGCCAACTGCCCCTGCGCACACGGGACCCATCCTCTTTACGCACAAGGGCGTCACCGGTCCTGCCGTGTTTGCCTTATCTGGAAAAGTCGCATTTGTTCTCTATGATGCGACACATCCGCTGCGACTTGTGATCAATCTCTTTCCGGACCAAACGGCAGAAGATCTTGTACGCCTATTCCGAACGGAAGTCGCGGATGCTCCCAAGCGCTCGATCCTGACCCTGCTTGCGCACCATGTTCCCCGCTCGTTCGCGGAACTCGCCTGCCGTGAAACGCACATCGCCTCGGACCATCGTGTGGCGGATGTCTCGTTGCACATGTGGCGCGCGATCGCTTCCTGGCTCACCGCCGTCCCGCTTCAGGCGATCCAGCGTGGCGCCGGCGATGAATTCGTCACGGCGGGCGGAATTCCGACCACTGAAGTCAACCCTTCCACCATGGAATCACGTCTTTGCCCAAATCTCTTCTTTGCCGGCGAGATCCTGGACGTCGACGGCTTTACCGGCGGATTCAATCTCCAAGCTTCGTGGGCGACCGGCTTCCTTGCCGGTACCACACTCGCCGAACGCACCTAGCCTTATGCAACTCCCGCAACGTCGACATCAAAAACTTGGACTCAACCCTCGCGAGGAGGACCGCTACATGACCGCGGAGGCCATCGAACGGTTGCAACAAACGGTCCGGCGCTTAGAAACCGAGGAACGTCCAAAAATCGTGGCGGATTTAAGTCATGCGCTTACCCTGGGTGATTTTTCTGAAAACGCGGAATACCAAGACGCAAAGGCACGTCTCTCTCGCATCGACGGACGATTATTTGGATTAAAAGAGCGCATCAAACACGCCATCCCCATTGAACGCACCGAAAATACGACTGGCCGTGCCCGGATCGGGAGCGTTGTTCGTGTGCATGCAAACGGCAAAAGCCGTACCTACGAAATCCTTGGCTCGCTGGAATCCGATCCTGCCAAAGGACGCATTTCGCATGTTTCTCCCCTTGGGAAAGCCCTGCTCGGACGTGCGGCGGGCGAACAGGTGGTAATCGAAGCGCCTGCAGGACCCGTGACGTACGAAATCCTCGAGGTGTCCTGACTTGTCCGATCCGCAACTTCGTGATGAGCTTTCCTTCGCGTGGCACTCGCTACGCAGGAGGTGTTTCCGTGCCAAGCAATCCGTTTGATCGGTTCCTGCGCGGAGTGATTCGGCGCATCCCCGAATGGATGTCGCCAAACCTGTTCACGCTCATGCGAGGCGTCCTGGTCCTACCGACCATCGCCTTTCTGGTATTCATCCCCTGTGCTCCCGCGGCGTTCGCTATGACCCTCGCGTCGTCTTGCTGCGATATCCTGGACGGACCGCTTGCGCGGGCGCGTGAAGAGACCTCGGAGTCCGGCGCGTTCTTTGACGCCGTTTCGGACAAGGTCTACATCCTGGGAACGCTTTTGCTCGGACTTCGTACGCAGGTCGCGCCCCTCTTTCTTTGGGGAATGATCGTGGGCGAACTCTTGCTCGTCCTGGTACGCCCGCTCAAGCGGTGGCTCGCCGCACGTCTGGGCCGCCATCTTCCGGACGCGAACAAGTCGAATGGAATTGGCGCCGCAAAAACCTGGGCGCAAACCATCGGAATCATGGGAACGATCCTCTCACTCCCCGTGATCGCCATCACCTCGTTCAAACTAGCGCTTGTGCTCGCGGGGGGATCGTTGGTCGGTCATCTCTGGCAGGTCGTCCGTGCTCCAAAACGCACAACGGCCTAACCAAAACACGGAACATCTGTTCCGTGTTTTTTCTATTCCTTGTTATTTCCCTCGTACAGCTGAATAGCCTTGCGTCCAGCCATCATCGCGAGACCGCCCCCTGGGACAAAGTTCGCCACCTCTTTGCCAAACTCAAACAACTCATCACTGGTGAACGAATTGCGCAATTTATCCGTGATACGATTCGCCTGCGCCCGCTGTTCCCCCGTCGCTCCATCAAACGAGATGGTCACGCGCTTGTCTTTGACGGTCCAATGCAATTCAAACGTGTACACGGGGATAAAATACAGGGCGAGCGCCGTAATCGCGATCTGTTCGTCCAAAATTTGATCCGCCTGGATGGGCTTGATGAGCGCGTTCACGGTCTTCCGCACTAAAAAAGCCGGCTTTGCCTCCATGGCGGCAATCGGTGTTCCGTCCGCGGTAAGTTCATCCGTCGAAAGAATCGTCGTTGCGGGCAAGGCGAGGTACTTGGCAAAGTCTCCCGGTTGTGAGGTGTGTGCGTTGATCAACGATTCTTCACGATATTCCTCCAAACACCGCTCGATACCCTCCACGTCAAAGGCTTTCGCTTGAGGCGCGACAGGAAACGCCTGTCCCAGCAACTCCACTTCACGGACCATGGATTCCACAGGAATCTTGTAGGCCTTTCGGCGTTTGTACTCAAACCGCGAGACCCCAAGCACATGCCAAAACGCTTCGTAGCGCTTTTCTTCGTACGTGATCGCCATGTCCTCCTGCTTCGGGCGCGAAAGCAGCGACGAAAGCAATCCAAACGCTTTCCCGCTGGATTCGAGCGCCTTCGTCCGCGCGGCTTCCATCCCAAGAACGTCTTGGATTGCGAGCAGTTTTTCCCCGTCGATCTGGATATTACTCAAGCCTTCTCCTGGCATATGGTCGCTACATTACACCCCTTCTAACAACCGGCCAATCCCATAGGAGATGAGGACCGAACAGACAATCACCCCCATGTTGAGCGTGACGCGACGAGCAAGCGACATCCCGGACAAAAACGCGAGAAGCGCCGAGACGCACAAGATGAGCGCGCCGGAACAAAGAATGGAGATCCAGGGATGTGTTGCGCCAACCAGAAAGGGCAACACCGGCACAGACGCCCCGACCAAATACGCCGTCCCGACCAATGCAGCGGCACGCCACGGAGACGCAACGATCGGCGCGCGGTCATCCTGATCCAGAAAACGCTGTTTCGCCGATTCTTTTTGCGCCAGTTCCGCCTCTGCGTGCGCCCCTAGGTAGGCACCGGCCGCCATCGACACGGCTCCGGCTACGGAAACCGTCAGCGCAGAAACCGCGACGAGCGACGGATCCTGAAGCGCGGCATAGAGCCCATTTACCGCCCCCAAAATCTCCACCGACCCATCATTGAATCCAAGAAAGGCGTTCCGGATGGCATCTGGACGAATGGCGCGCTCCCCTTGCGTCGCAGCTTCATCTTCATGCAGCAATTCCTCGGTTAAAATTGTGCGTAGCCCTTCACGCAGTTCCGGATCCGTGGTGGTCTCCCAAAGCGCAAGGTATTGCTGAATCCCATGCGTTTCTACCGCCTCCAACAACAAAAACGCGGCACGATCTCCAAACACAAACACCGCGGCACGAATAACGCCGTTGCGAAGACGACCTAGTGCCCCAAGACGTGTTTCTTGATCATGCAAAGCGCGACGCCAATAGGCCACATGTCGCGTTTCCGTTTCGATAAACCCGTCCAACACCTTGGCGAGATCTCCCCCGGCCCGCGTGCGCAACGCCTGGTACAACGCCAAATCCGCAAGCTCGCCTTGTAAAATCTGTTTTTTGATCATCATGCACGCATGCTACGCGGAGAAGTAGACTTGCTCAAGTCACTGGTCACCCTTGTCAGTCAGCAAAAAACCCCGTACGCTCCGTCAGCCTTTCCCGTTTCAATGGTGAGGCGGCAAAGGCGCATGTAAGGAGGGATGGGAACCATGATGCCCATCCGCGACGTACGAGGAAGACTCCCTCTGGTTTTGATGGCGCTGTTTGGCCTGATGGCCTCTGCCTGCGCGGCACCGACGCCTTCCGAGACCCCGTCTCGGCCGATGCCGGTGCGGGCGGACGACGGTCGGGTGCGGGAGGTGACGACCCAGACGCTGCCGCTTCGGCAGGCGTGGGCGAACGGCCAGCGGGAGCCGCTGTCGCGGTTCGTGCAGGCCGCCTGGCAGCGCACGGCTCTGCAGGGCTCGGAGGTGACGACGCGGACCCCGGAGACGCCGGCGTCCACGAACACCGACCTGCCTCGCGAGGCCGCCCTGCGCCTTCAGAGCCAGACGGAGCGCGCGGTCCAGCAGGAGCGGCGCATGCTGCCGACTCCGCGCCCGGAGACCCGCGCGGCGGAGGCGATCCAGGGGGTTTCCCCTGTGACCGCGCGCCTTTCCCAACGTGACCTCCCCGAGGTCACGCGTGCTCTTTCGCACGGGCCGAGCGTGCTGAATGGGGCGGCATTGTTCTTCAACAACGATTTCGGCACGAACGGGCGGGCGTGCAACACCTGCCACATGGGGCTCCAGCACTTCTCGATCGGCGTGGACGCCGTGCAGGCGCGCTGGGACCTCTTCGGGACGAGCGATCCGCTCTTCCGTAGTGTGGACGCCGATACCCCTGGGGGTACGACGTACACGAAGCTGCGGACGACCGCGACGTTCAACATCCCGTTCATCCTGCCGCCGAACATCTCGGTGGACGGATGCGGGACGCCTGCTGCGCCCTCGAGCGAGTTGCTCCCGGACGGGCGGTGCAAGGTGTGGGTGCGCCGCGGTTCGCCGACGGTGCGCAACACCGCGTTGCTGGAGCCGAACCTCATGATGGACGCGCGCGAGCCGTCCCTCGAGGCGCAGGCTCCGGGGGCCGTCACGACGCACAACCAACCGTCGGCGACGAGCCGACAGTTCACCACCGCGGAGGCCGCGAACATCGCGGCGTTCCAGCGGACGCTCTTTACGAGCCACACCCTGCGCACCTTCGCGCAGGGAGGGCCGGCGCCCACGCTCCCCCCTGGCAATACGCCGGCGGAGATCCGCGGACGCGAGTTCTACGTCGATGGTCCGCGCGGTCGCTGCGCGGATTGTCACACGGGGCCGATGCTGAACCAGCAGTCGCCCTTCAACTTCGCCCCGAGCATCAACCCGCTCACCGGGGCGATCAACCTGTTCCTCTCGAACAACGGGACGACGGAGCGGAACCCGAACGCGCTCCCCGAGTTCACCTTTCGGGTGCGAGAGCCGTTCGATCCGCCCGGATCGCCCCGTCGCGTTGTGCGCACCCATGACCTGGGTCGCGCCATGCTCACGGGGTCGCTCTGCGGGGATTCGATCCTCGTGTGCATCCTGAACCCGGTGTTCGACTTCGACGACGATGGGGACGGCGACCTCGGTCCCATCCCTCAGGGCCAGTCGACGATTCGGACGCCGCCGCTCTGGGGGACGGGGCGCAATCCCCGCTTCTTCCACGACAACTCGGCTCGGACGATCGATGACGTGTTCGCGCACTACCTGGTGTTCTTCCACCAGACGCGCGACCGCCTGCTGTTCGCCGGCCTGCCTGACATCGCGGCACGGTTCGACGTGACACAGGGCGACATGGACGACATGAAGGCGTACTTCGTCGGCCACATCGCCTTCGCGAACCCGTCGCATTGACACCCGTCCCGCCAGATCTCTCTGATCCGGCGGGATTTTTGTTGACGACGTCATCACGTGCTCGTTAAAGTGGCGGCGTCCTCTCGAATGGTTCGGGGGGACATTTGGTCTGAATTTCGAACCCAAAAGAAAGACAGGGAACGATGAAACCGGCCTTGCGGTTTCTATCCGTCATCCTCATGTCCATTCTGCTGGGCTGCGTGTCGCAGTCCGGTTCTTCTCAAGAAGTCTCTGAGGTCGTGGTGCGTCGGCCGTCCAACCCCGAACAATTCGGTGCGGGCGCCCGTCTCTACACGCACGAGACGTTCGGCGGCAACGGAGTGGTGTGTGCGCACTGCCACAACCCGCTCACCGACTTCATGCTTCGGCCTGAAGACGTCCAACGCCTCCGGCTCACCCACCCAACGCACCCGCTCTTCAACCCGCTGAACAGCGACGAGGGAGATGGGGTTGCGTATACCCGGTTGGTCAACCACGGCCTGATTGCCGTCGATGTCCAACTCCCCGCGAACGTGCAAATCGTCGGATCACCGACCGCACGTTCCACGCGCCTGTTCCGCGCCGTTCCAACCTCCCTCGATTCCTCCTTGCACGCACTGATGTGGGACGGAAGAGAGGGATCGGATCTGGCGCATCAGGCGGGGTCTGCGGTGGCACAGCATGCAGCCGGTCGCGCGCCAACAGCCGCTGAAGGACAAGCGATGGCTGCGTTCCAGTCACACCTGTTCACCTCGCGAAGCACAGCCGCATACGCGGCGAATGCCTCGCAGCCGCCTCCGCTCCCAGAGGTTCGATCAGGACTTCCGGAAGACTATGCCGCTTCGCTGCGTCGTGGTCGACAGTTCTTCGTAGACAAACCCATTTCCGGATCTGATCCGGAACACGGAGGCGTCTGCGCCGCCTGTCACTCGGGTCCGATGCGCAACCGCACCAACCTGTTCAACCCCGGAGATCCGCCGAACCTCGCCTTTGCAGGCAATGGCACCTCTGAGGTGAACGCGAACGGCCTTCCGGCACGCACCTACGAAATCCGCCTGCTCCAGGCGCTCGTAGTGCCACCCGGGTCGCCCCTTCCGATCCCGCCGGGGACCGTCGTTGCTCCTGCTGGAGCGCCGATCCGTGTCACCGCGGCAGATCCAGGCGCGCTCATCGTCCAAGATCCGACCGGGCAGGTTGCTGGAGCAAATCCATGCATCTCACCCGTTCCGTGCATCCTGACGGCGATCGGCGCGATGCCTCAACCATCGGTCTTCCACCGCATCCCGTCCCTGCATGGGACAGGATCAAGGACCGGCGCGTTCTTCCACGACAACAGCGCGCACTCACTGGATGACGTCGTCGCGCACTACCGCGATCGATTCCTCCCGGGCGTTCGGGCGAATCTCCATGGCGCTGCCCTCACGGCCCAAGCGCAAGGAAACGCCCCTCTCGCCGCATTCCTGCTGGACATGGAAGCCGGCATGAACATCTCACCGCAAGAATCCGTGGACATCGTCCGCTACATGCGGTACGCGTTCCGCGTCGAATACGCCGTCGTCCCATAACGACGCAACGCTCCACCTCGTTGGAGCGTTTTTTATACACAAACCCCGGCGCTTGGCCGGGGATGTGATTACGCGCTCTTCTTCTTTGA
The DNA here is from genome assembly GCA_022843095.1 of Patescibacteria group bacterium. Taxonomy (GTDB): domain Bacteria; phylum Patescibacteriota; class Patescibacteriia; order 2-12-FULL-60-25; family 2-12-FULL-60-25; genus JALHOH01. The sequence continues at coordinate 92,513 of JALHOH010000002.1, read as the reverse complement.
GGCGCGCTTCTTCGGTTTTGCTTCTGCTTTCGGCTCTGGCTCTGGCGTCACTTCTTCCTTCGGTGCTTCCGTGACTTCGTCCATCATAGCCGCTGCGTCCATCTCTTCCTCATCCACTTCGAACGCTGCTTCTTCCAGGATGGACAGGATCCGATCGATCTTGGCCGCCATGGCCTTCAATTCGCGTTCCATACCGCCACGATCCGAGGATCCGGATTCACGCGGGGCGCGCGGGGCCATGTCTCCCTGAGGGGCTCCGTCTTTGCGGAAGCAGTTGGAGCAGTACACCGGCTTTGAGCCATTCGGGCGAAACGGCACTTTGCAGTCGTTTCCGCATTCGACGCAGGTGGCGTCAAACATCGGGCGATCCTGGAAGCCACCGCGTCCGCCACCAAACCCACCGCCAAACCCTCCACGCTTTTCGAAGCCGCCGCGACGGTCGTCACGACCACCATGAAACCGCTTTGGTCCGCCGAATTCACGAGACGATTCTCCAAATTTCCCCCCAAACTTCTTCCCACCACGGCTGGACCACACATTCGTTTCACGGCGTTCGTAAGGCATAGTTGATGAAATCTACCCTATTTTTGGAAAAAAAGCAAGGGTTAGGCACTTGCTTCTGCCAATGCCTTCACGCGTTCCAACCCTTTTACCCACATGGAAGTGAAAACCCCTTTAAAATCTTCCAAAATATCCATTTCCACCGTCACCTCGGTTCCGCCGTTTTTTGGAGTGAAGGTGTAGTTTTCATACGATCCTGCCCATGCCTTTGCCTCCGGACTCTCTCGATCTTCGACCCCATCTTTCATGATGCCCAGATGCATCAGCGAAACAAACTCAAACGGTCGCACTTCCTTGACTTCAGTCACCATCCCACCCTCCCCGGTACCCTCTGGATTGGGGCCCAAAAAATAGATGATCGTTCCCGCCTTCCATTCGCCTTTGAAGTAGGACCCTGGATAAAACGCCGACGTCCAAACTCGATACGTCGCATCATCCAGCATGATCTGCCAGACCCGTTCCGGCGTTGCCTGAATCACCGTTGAAACCAACATTTTCATTTTATTCATACGTCTTACATCGCACCTTCATACGCCCGGCGTAACGTTGCCAGGTCAAACTTTTTCATCTGCAGAAACGCGTGCGTCACCCGTGCACGCTGTTCTGGCGTCCCCTTGGACATCATGGCATCCATGTCCGACGGCACAATCTGCCAAGAAATCCCAAACTGATCTTTCAGCCATCCGCATTGCTCCGCCTCAGGGACGGCGCTCAATTTTTCCCAGTAATAATCGATCTCCTCCTGCGTCTCGCATTCTACCATGAGCGACACCGCTTCATTGAAGAGAAAATCGTGTTTCTGTGCGCTATCCATGGCCACAAACCATTGGCCCGCAAGCTCAACATCCGTGAACATGATGGTCCCCTCTTTGTCCGGTTCCATCCCCGCCGGATACCGCGCGAGATTCCCTCGTTTTCCCCCTTTGAACACGGAAAGATAGTAGTTCGTCGCCTCCTCCGCTTTTCCAGCCAGAGACTGGGTAAAGAGAAGCGCGGGCATGAGCTTGGGTCGTGGCTCGCCCGCAGGATCGGTCAAAATAAGTTGCCAGTTCACCCCGAACCGATCCTCGATCCACCCATACCGCTTACTAAACGGATACTCCCCAATAGGCATGCGTACCGTTCCCCCTTCCGAAAGCGCCTTCCACACGCGGTCCAACTCCTCTCCCGCATCCGCCTGTTTGGACGGATCAAAGTTGATCATGAACGAAATGGAGGGATTGATCTTAAAAAACGGCCCCGCCGAGATGGAGCCGAACCGCAAGCCGTACACCTCAAAATTAACGATCTCTACATTCCCCGATGGCGTGCCGGACAGGAGGGTAGAAGAAAGAATCTTGGCCCCTGGAAAAACCGTCGTATAAAACGTCGCAGCTTCCTTTGCCTGCGTATCAAACCACAGATGCGGGATTATTTTTTGCATACTCCCAGCACTGTAACGAATACTCCTCTGTTTGTCAGCCATAAAAAAACACCACTTCTGTGGTGTTGGGTCAGATGGGAACGGCGCGGAACCCCACGAACATCCCACCGAGAAAGGCTTGGGTGTCCGTGATGCGAAATCCCGCTTCTTCGACCATCTGCATGGTGTTGCGATTCGGATCGCAGTGCAACAGCCGTCGTGACAAGGGGGCGATCACCTTGCTGAACACGCGGAAGGCGGTGCTGTTATCAACACGAACGTGCTCGAGCATGAGCAAGCCTCCTTTGCCGGATGCGGCGCCCTCGGAGGACCGCCGGATCACACGAGCAAACTCACGATAGACCGCGCGCGGATCGTCCAGCGTGCATCCCACGAACGTGCACACAATCGAGTCGAATTGTGCTTCCGTCGATGGGAGATGCGCGAGGTCCGCGGTCATGGGAAGAAACGGAACGCCCAGCCGCTTGGCTCGCGTTTCCGCGACGGCAAGCGCCTTTCGCGAGAGATCCGCTCCGACGACGTCCGCGTCCTTCGGAACATACAGCAAATTGCGGCCCGTTCCACATCCCGCGTCGAGCGTGTGTCCATCCGCGCGAGAGACGATCCCCTCACGCAATGCGCGAATCGGGCGAGCCTCCAGATAAGCGGTCAAGAAATCGTAGAATCCACCCAGAGCATCGTACTTGTTTGCGAGCTGACTCATGACGCGTCTCTTTCGAAAAAGTCCATCACGTCGATACGCTGCATTGCGGATCGACAACAAGAAAGAACGCATCGAGCATTCCAAAAAAAGCGCGTTTTGTCAATCCCTAGCCCTCTACCAGACCCGGGAACTTCTCTGCCAACTGAAGCACCTTCTTCACGGTCGGCAAATGAAGATCTTCGATCTTTTTAAACCGAATGCAACTCTTTCCGACGCTCACCTTCCCCAACTCCTTCTTAAATGTTTCTGCCAAATACTTCCGATCCTTGATCGCGCAGACGTACAAGCTGATGTATTGTTTTTGATTCGCGAGCGCGACAACCGGCCACTGGATCAGTTCCTTCTTGTAATTTTTGTACGGAAACGATCCATACCCCAGCATGTTGTATGCAAAATGTGGCGTAAGCGAAGGCGCCGCCTTTTGGATGAACGCGTGCATAAACGCGATCGCCTCCTTCCGCTCCGGGGGAACGGCCGCGAGATATCCCGCAACGCTTGTCGGCTTCACCTTTTTGAACATGTTCATATGATATGCCTCATCACATCATGAAACAGCTTCAGTGGCAAAACGGATTTCCATTCGGTACTGTGACGACCTATGCCCGGATCATTGATTCTCGTACGCCACGGACAATCTCTTTGGAATTTGGAAAACCGTTTCACAGGTTGGGTCGATATTGGCATCACGGATCATGGCCAGGAAGAAGCGCGGAGCGCAGGACGAAAGCTCCAACATCTCTCCTTTCATCAGGCGTATACTTCCAACCTCATCCGCGCACATCACACGCTAGAACTCATCCTTGAAACCACGAACCACACGCACCTTCCCATCGAACGTCATGAGGCGCTAAATGAGCGTCATTACGGCGAGCTCCAGGGACTAAACAAAGAGGAAGTCGCTCGCCAACATGGCGCAGAGCAGGTGCAGCGCTGGAGACGATCCTTTGATATCCGCCCACCCGGCGGAGAGAGTTTGGCGGATACCGTTGCCCGCGTTCAACCCTTTCTGGAGACACGCCTCCTGCCTGCCGCACGCACCCAAAACATCCTTGTTGTCGCCCATGGCAACAGTATCCGTGCCGTCTGCATGATCATGGAACGGCTTTCACCAGAACAAATCATCCAGCTCGAAATCGGCCACTGTGAACCGCTCGCCTATCACCTTGATGATCAAGGTCGCGTACAAGAAAAAATCCTCCTTCAATAACCCATTCGTACAAAAAACACCGAGCGTTCTCGGTGTAGACCTTCATCCCATCTGCGCGAGCATCTGCAGAAGGACGCGCCCCATGTCCTGGGATCGTTCTTTGGCGCGCGCCTGGTTCGTCTCGTGCGAATGCTCTTCCGTCGCCGAGTTCGTGATAAACGTGAGCGCCACCACGCGAACCCCGGGATAGAGCGCCGCAACACAGGCTTCCGGAAGGATGCTCATCCCGACAACCGATGCCCCGCTCTGCTTCAAGAGCGGTTTATCGTACTTTCTCCCCTCAAAGAACGGACCACAGACCATCACGTGCCCCCCTTCCGCCGCGCGCGACGAAACGGATCGAATGGCCTCCACCGCCATCTCGCGGAGCTTCGGGTGCAACGTGTCTTCGGGAGAGCAGAACTCGCCCGTGAAGAGCGGCATCTTGGGTGCGAAGAGCGTAACCAGCCCATCGATCACCACAATGTCCCCGACCTCGATCTCCGGGCGCAGACTTCCCGCCGCAGCGGTCAAAATCAGCGTCTGGACACCGAGCTGAAACAGCATCTCCACCTGTAACCGCACCATGCGCGGAATCACCTCCCCAGACGGATGCTCGTTTAGATGCACGCGCCCTTGCAGCGCAATCACCCGCTTCTCGTTCAGCGTGCCGCACACCACCTGCCGATCATGACCGGGCAGATCATGCAGTGCATCCGCGTCGAATCCAGGGATCTCCTTCATGCTGACCCGCCGCGCATCCTCCCCCCAGGGAAGCGCGCCACCCCATCCGGTCCCGAGCACGACCCCCAGTTTCGGACGATTGCCGTCCGTAATCTGCAGTCGCTCGGCCAACACCTCTGCCGCACGCCTCGCCAGCGCTTCCGATCCAACATGCCTCATGATACCGATACTCCCTTCGTCCAGAGGACCGCGGGATCCTACGCAACGCGTGGGAAAGAGGCAACAAAAACCGGAATAACTTAATCAAATACCGACCCTCAGTAGGCCACTTTTCCTATTATTTCAACCGCACCAGCTTTCCCTTACGTTTGACAATATTTTTATAATCCCATTGGATCGCTTTGGCCTTTTTAAGCCAACGCTTTAGTTCCCTGCTGTTGATCTGCGTCGTGCTGGTGTAACGAGCTTCTGCAGCCTTAAAACTTCCTTCAGGTGTGAGACTTGGCTCTTCAAACGACCCTCCACTCCAAAATAAAAGCCGGACACACGATTTCAGCACGACATATCCAACGACAGGATTCCCATCCAAAAACCAAACGGGTGCGCCATGCCAAATCTTGCTCTCTACACTGGAAAGTCCCGCGTCAATCTCTTTCGCTAGTCGCGAACAGATTAATTTCCATGGACTCACCTGCTCGCGATTGTACGCGGCGATATCTCTATTCATAATTTACGAAACAGGAGCATATCGCAGAATAACGCCACCGCTTGAAAGCGGACACGACTCAAGGAGCTTCAACCGCTGGTACTCCAGTTCATTCGTAAAAAGACGCCTCCCCTTCCCCAGAAAAACCGGTGCGATAACGAGTCGATACTCGTCAAAGAGGTGCGCACGCATGAGTGACTCCGAAAGAATCCCGCTCCCGAAAACGAGCATATTTCCATCACCCTCTTGTTTCAATGTGGGGATCTCGGCAACGGCATCGCGTAAGAGGGTCGTGTTATTCCAGTCAGCACGATCCATGGTCGGCGAGCACACAATCTTGCGGATTGCGTTCATACGCGTTGCCGTTTTACCCTCTGGAGATTCCCCTTCTACCTTCGACCAATACGCAGCCATCCCTTTATACGTATTCTCCCCAAAGACGAGCATATCCGCCGTCCTGAGCTGTTCGTGGCTAAAATCTTCAAGCTCTTTGCCCCACACCAGTTCATGAAAGGCGAGATCCCAAGGCACTTCACCCTCAAAGCATCCATCGAGTGAAATCACGTTCCACATGATCAGTTTTCTCATGTCTCCATTTTATCAAGTTTTCGATGAATACACCCGTCGAAGCGGTAACCTAGACAAAATGCAAAACCGACCGTCTTGCGACGATCGGTCTCGCGTGGCTCAACGGGCGGGTGGTGAACTCGGTTTAGGAAGGATCCTTGGAGGTTTTTACGACGGCATTTTACGCACGTGGGTCACGAGGGAAATCAGACAAATCATACACGATTTTCCCCTATCAAATTAACTCTTCTAAATAGAAAAAACCGTATCGAATGGACGCCCTCTAAAGAGAGAATCCATCGATACGGGTTCAGATTGCCGAACCGCAAGCGGAAGTCGCTCGCGATTATACCGATTCGTTCAGCATCAGGCCGAGCGCGCGCGGAGTCTTGCAGGCGAAGCACTGTTTGAGGAAGACCTCGAAGGTCAGCGCCGTATCCGCCTTTCGGCGTTCCTGATAGACCTTCATGATCTTACCCATGCGAGATTGGATCTCCGCCTGGCTCACGCCGGTGGGCGCGCTGGTCGTCACGGGCTCGATCGTCGGCGGATTAGCCCCGTTCAGACCCAACCCCAGCACTCCGTCGCGCTCGTGCATGGTACCTGTGACACCGTGGTCCTCGATGCCGAGGTCCTGGGCGACCAGACCAGGACGCTTGATCATACGCCCGTCGGCTCGCTCAATGGCGCGCACAAGGACACATCCTCCGATCGACCCACTCGAAAGGCAAGCAATCAAGAGGAGGCAGTGATTGTGGTACTTCGGGCAGAAGATGCCTCCGGGAGACATCTTCATGACCGGTTCGTAGAGGCCGCCGTTCTTCTCCGCCGGGTAGCCTTCGGCTTCGAGGATGTAGAAGAACGTCGCGTCGAGTTTGACCTTGCGGCCAAGCAGGTCTTTGGCGAGCACGTCATGCTCGCGACGGAAGAAACCATCATCGTTTACCTGAACCTTTTTAGCCATGACACCTCTAGAAAGTTGAGACGTTTCGAAGGCATGATCTAAGGAGGCAAACGAATCCCACGCGGAACGGGATCCGTCATTGGGTTCACAGGGTGATCAGTCCCTGCTCTTGGAGAGCACGGAGAACACGCCAATCGCGGGCGAAATGCGCGGCCAGATCAATGGTCGCCGGGTGCAGTTTCCGCGTCTGCACGCCCGCGTTCATCCATCGCAGCAGCTCGTTCAAGGCAGCCGCTTTCGCCGCATCCACGTCGGTGAGCTGACCGGTCGCGGTCGTGACAGCGAAGCGCTCGTGCGCGACACGCCTCTTGGTCTTTGGAGGTTTCGGTGGTTTCGCCACCCCTCCTTTCCGATCCTTCATCCTCTCGATCTCGAAGGCGAACCTAAGAAGTTCGGGACGAACGAAGGTCGGCGTCTTCCCATGGGGCGAAAACGCCAAAGACCAGAATTCACACGGCTGTTCTTCATGGTCTGTTGCCTGGACGAGGCCTGTGAGCTCGGAACGGATCTTGCAACCCGCTTGCTCCAACGCCTCAACCCACGCCTGAAAAGTTTCCGGCGTGTGGCAATTATAGCTCCACGTAAGCCAGACGAGGCTATGCGGATCCGTGACCCGCACAAGCTCCTGCAAGATGCGCACACGTTCCGGTTCACCATGGGACGGCTCTTTCAAGCTCGTCAGGTCGAGGACCATGGTCGCAACCGTAAGCTCGAACTTCCCTTTCCATTCGGACGGAAGCTCGGACAACCGACCGACCGTGGCATTGACGCCATGGTGCGACGAGAGCCCCGATCCCAGTTCGAGCATGTGACGGTTGAGGTCCACACCGTATACTGGAAGGAAGAGCCTCCGTTCAAGAGTAAGGGGGCCGCATCCCGCATCTAGAATCCGCGTCGGAGTAATGAGACCACAGGCGATCCATTGCTCAATCACAGTTTTCTGGAAGCGCGAGATATGCCCGCTCATGGAGTAGTCCTGCGCAGCGAGGAAGTGCATGGCAAGCGCCTCCTCCGCAGAAACTGCCCCGTACGCCTGGTCCAGGATTTCCCGGCAGGCACGCTCCCCTTCTCCGCGCATCTGGTTGAAGAGGATGGCGACATGATCGGAAGCGTCCCGCATGAGACGCTGAATCGCTTCGCCGTTTTCGCTTTGCAACGCCCGCCATTCATCATCCGTGAGAGGCGCGCCGGCGCGGAACAAGAGCTGCGCCTGCCACTTCTCGCGGTTCAGGCGGAGCAGGTCCTCGTCGATCGTGCCTGCCACGACCGGATAGACGAAAGTGATCGGCACTCCTTGGCCGTACCGGAAGAAGCGGCCGAGGAATTGCTTCCACGGCTTCCATCCGAAGGACAGGAAGGTGATCGCAAGCCCCTCGACGCCCGGCAGCTTGCCAACCGACAGGTTGACCGAATCCGGACACGACTGGCTCGAGATGAGCAGAATCCTGGCGCTCGGATCCGTTCGCCAACGCTGGATCGCTCGGTCCCGGGGCGACAATCCACCCTCGGGAGCGCCGAGACCGACCGTATCGTCGATGGTTACGACGGTCTCCTTGCCAAACCAGGCGCGGAGAATTCCGCCTACCCACTCGGTTTCCATATCCTCCATCTCGGAAGGATGTGTGATCCCTGAGGCATAGAGCCCGCTCGCGATGACGATTTTCTGCGTACCAATCCGCTCCGTAACGAATTGTTTTAACCACACGAGCTTGCTCGACAACTTCCAATCGTTCGCGCGAGGCGGATCCGTCCACTTCTTGAGCTTGCGCGCAAGAAGTGGCGGATGGATGGCGGCCATGAGGAGTCGCTGCACTTTTTGGTGCGGTTCGAGGGATTCTTCTTCATCATCCAGTACCCGCCGATAAAAGGCGAGATGTTGACGATTGGGACGAACAGTCACGGACGGGCAGAGGTCCTCCCAGGGTTTGGGTGTGATCTCCGGCATGTCCGTAACTTCGCGCAGCTCGATGTCGAGAATTTGCCCGGCGAACAACTCCCGCATGAGACGCGGACTGCTCGCCGCTCCGCTACCCAGGAACACCTCGGGCGTTGGAAAAAGATCGGGTCGCAGTGCCGAGGCCAAGCTCGCCATCTCTTCCGGACGGTTCTCCCAAGGCGTCGCCGAAAGCGCGAGGTAGCGATCGAGCGGCAGCTCTTGGACGAGTCGCATCCTAGCGAGCGCGCGCTTCGCCGGGGAATCCACGACGTTACGCGTATAGTGACACTCGTCCTCGATGAGACCGTCGAACTTTTGCGCGATCAGCTTTTCCACGACCCCCTTTTCAACGAGGGTCGAGTATCCAATCACGACGAAGTCCGCTTCCGGGTGCAGATCATCGACGTCTTCGACGCCGGATACGATCTGAACGGACGGACGTTCCTCGAAGTAGAGGCCGAGTTCCCTGCGCCAATTCTCGCGCGCATGAGGAGCCGCAAGGACAAGCGTCCTACGGCAACCCGCCCGGCGCATCGCAATGGCGGCAAAAGAAGTCTTATAGCTTCCCGTGTCGCCGATGTTGAGGACGCGTTTCAGGTCGGCGGCAAGGTAGTGCCACCAACGCACATGCATGGCAGGAAACATCTTGCCGTTCAATTCCGTTTTCACGCCCGGATACGGCAGATCGAGAAGCTGGGCGACGAGCATCTGCACACCTTCCCACACCTGGCGCTCGTACGGACCCTTGGCTCGGCCGAGTTCTTCGCGGATGAACTCCCTCCCAATCTCGACGTCCCGGCTAAAGAAGAACAGCGATTCGCGAAATCGGCATTCCACGTCGAGGGCGATGATGTCTTGTGAAACCGCCTGCGGTAGCTTCGGGGACGGCGCGATGTCTCGGACGCCGCCCCCATTCCCAAGCTTCGGCTTGACCAGCACCTTTCCAAGTTCCGCACGGAGTTTAAGGACAAGGCGGATCGCCAACCCGTAGACATAGAAGATGTCCGGGCGCGCTTTCACGAGTGCCCTAGCCAACATTTCAGGATGGTCTTTGAACCGCTCCCAAAGGAATGTCAACATTTCATCGCTCGCGAACTGCTGCTTGTAGTCCTCAAAGTTCGTTCGTACATCTTCAAGGATGGAGCGAGCGAGATCGTCCTCGGTGACTTGACCCGTGCGGACCAGCTCTGCGAGAAACGCTCTCTTTTCCTCTTCCGGGATTTTGCTTTTGCGGATCAGGGCCAGCATATGACCCTTATTTTTCAGGGCTGCCATACAGACCTGCCTTTCTGCTTGTTTAGTTGTCCAATGGACTGACGCTAGTTTGAGACGAAAAATGCGGTTTTGTCAATCGATACCCACTGACGAATTGCCATAAAAGCACCGTTGACAAATAATAAAAAATGCCCTTGAATAGGAACTATTCTGAGCATCTAGCCCAGAAAACGAACCTTCTCAACACGAGGAATCATCGTGACCATCTCATTGGACGAGCTGATCGCCGTATATCTGGAATGGACCGGATTGCGCCCGGAACTGATCGGGGTCACCAAGAACGACTTCGCTCGCTGGGCTGCAAGCACAAAACCAGAACTGGCCGCCGCTTACAAGGAACGACCCGTAGAGTTCTCACTCCAATGTAGGGAGGTGGCGCATCTCTGTTCGAAGCCTGCACCGAGCGTTGGCATCGGACCCCAAACCCTCAAGCGGTATATGGCTAAGCTCGTTACCGTGTACCGAGCCATGCCAGAAAAGGATAAGCCAACCTTTATAGAGTTCCTAAAAAACCTCCAAGCGACTTACCACACAGAAGCCGAGCTTCGAATCCATCTCCATCAAAAAACCAACACTCAAAAGAAAGAAGGCTAACCATGACCAACATCAAGCACGATCTCAAGCGCTACCTCTCGGATAGTAAAAGCGAAAAATGGCTTCACCGCATCCTCACGCATCTCCTTGAAATTCCAGATGCAAATGTGCGCCTGAAACGCTTCGAGACCGTCTGCATAGAACTCGAACTCGCTCTCATGCAGCTCCTGGTTCCATGCCTGGAGCGAGAGATGCGCGGGAACCCGATGAGTGAGGAGGAGTACGCCGCCTTGGTAAAGCAGGTGAAAGAGTCCAAGACCGCGAAGCGTGTCAACCGACTCCATGACACCATCGCGGAACAGCTTCTTTCCAACAAGAATCCTGAGCTCTTTTTTCTCGCCTACAGCAGGTCTCGCGGAGAGGACGTCCTGACAAAAGGATTGGATTCGGATGGCGATCTTAAGTCACAGATGGTGTGGCTCATGGGTCGAGGGCTCTTCAAATTCCAGGAAGCTTTTCTAAGGCAGGTAGGCGTCTCGTGCGATAAAGCACTCTCCTTTGCTCTTAGCATCATCTCCACCTGGGAGGGAGACCTTCGCCATGGACCCGTTAGGCCGGATCAACTCGAAAACAACCACAGTGTCGAGTTGATGAGTGGGGCCCTTGGATTCCTGCAAGACTCTATCAATGAAGCACCCCTTCTTCAGGAAGGGGAATTGGGAGAAGAAGTGGTTAACCTCAAGCAAGCCCAAAAGGCATGGCTTGAACGCATCATCGAGGCGTTGCCTACATCCTACGCAGCCGAAGAAATCCTGTCTTCGTTGCTGCATATCGCCGCCTTCGTCCTTCATCAGCCTTGGTATGAGGCGTTCGATGATTACGATGACCATCCAGAGGAGGCGTGCTCGCATCCGGGCTTCCTGCGAGCAAAGGAAGAGCTGCCTGAAAAAGACCTGGAAGTTCTTCGGGAGCGCGCCGCGTACACTTTCCAGCCCTGCCTGCGCATCCAAGAGCCGTTCGCAACCAAATTCAGAGAGTGGCGTGATCGTCATCGCGAACAGATGCTTAAAAAACGCGAGACCGGCGAACGCACCATCAACTGGTTCAAAGAGAATAGTCACGAGATCGAACAGCAGTTCGATCGTCGGACCCAGGCCATTCTTGGGAAGACGCTGCGCACTCTGCGCCCCAACGGTGAGGATTCCGTAGAGGTCGGGGTCACGGCGCTCCGAAACGCCGGGATCCGGGGCTTCGTTTTCCGCCCCGAGGGCTACACCTTCCCCGATACTCGAGTGGATATCGTGGTACGGCAAGAGACACCTACGTTGATCACCTTCCGGACCGAGCTCCGAAACCTTGAGCTCAAGGTCCATCCGGAAATCGTTATACGCGGCGAGCACGCGGACGAAGTGGAAACTCTCGCCGCCCTCCTCGAATACACGGTGGTCGATGCGTACTTCCGCATTATCGCCGCAAACTCCATCGTCCGAGAACGCCATTCCTGGCATAAAACGGGGCAAGACGGACAGAACGTGACGAGAGAGGTCAACGTTCGCAGCTTTCCTCGTCGACTGCGCATCGGACAGAAAGCAGGTGAAGAAGCCCGGAAGGCTTACTACGAGTCCTTTGGACGCGATCTTCCGCCCGGCATGACCTTTGTCAAGGGGTTTATTCGTGCGCAGGTGATCGAATACGCCCATCCGGCGGCTTCCGTTACCTACAAAGATCTCGACTTGCTAAACGCTGCCGAGTGGTCGTAAACCTCATAACTTCTTCATGTCAGGTGTGAAGAATATCTCTCCCCTCTCGGCGACCTGACCGCCGACATTCCTTTCCTATTCTCACGTTAGGATATGAAAGGAATGTTAAGATAAAGATGATAGTCGTGTACATTAATCCGCTGCCCCACTGATACTCCCTGTATCCAATTTCGGCTGATAGCAGACTCGGTCTCGACACAATACTGATAACTACAATCCAAAACCCCACCACTTTTCAGTGATGGGGTTTTGGATTTTTTGCGACGCACCTGGGTTACCAGGAACGCCAGCACATGGCTCCGGGGCTGGGATTCGAACCCAGGACCAATGGATTAACAGTCCACTGCTCTACCGCTGAGCTACCCCGGAATGGGCTTGATTTGCATCAGCACGTGGAGGATACAAGATCTGAAAACCCGTGACAAGTGGATAACGAATAAGAAAAACGCCCGGTTTCCCGGGCGGTCTTCTTCCTAGTAATCCGCCAGGCGGCGAATCATCGGGTGCTGTTGGATCTTTTCTAAGGCTTTTGCCTCGATTTGGCGGATACGTTCGCGCGTCACGTCGAATTCCTTCCCAACTTCTTCGAGCGTGTGACCGACGCCATCGCTTAGCCCAAAGCGCATCTCCAGAATCTTTTGTTCACGCGGGTTCAGGTCTTTGATGATATCGCCGACGTAATCGCGCAGCAGCTGAAGCGCCGCAGAACGATCCGGCGTCACATGCTTCACGTCTTCGATGAAGTCCTGCAGCGTCGTGTCATCTTCATCATCACCGACAGACGTCTCAAGCGACACCGTGTCCTGCGAAATTTTGATGATGTGACGCACCTTGTCGACTTCCTGTCCCATTTCCGCGGCGATTTCTTCTGGTGTTGGTTCGCGGCCAAGCTCTTGGATGAGCTCGCGTTCGACCTGCTGAAACTTGTTGATGGTTTCCACCATGTGCACCGGGATGCGGATGGTGCGAGATTGGTCTGCAAGCGCACGCGTGATGGCCTGGCGGATCCACCAGGTGGCATACGTGGAGAATTTGAATCCCTTGCGGTATTCGAATTTCTTCACGGCGCGGAAAAGCCCGATGTTTCCCTCTTGGATCAGGTCAAGCAGCGACAAGCTTTTTCCGGTGAACTTCTTGGCGATCGACACGACCAAGCGCAAGTTCGCCTCGATCAAACACCGTTCCGCCTCTTTTTCTCCCTTTTCTTTGCGCTTGGCGAGCGCCACCTCTTGTTCTGCCGTGAGCAACGGGATCTTCCCGATTTCACGCAGGTAGATTTGGATAGACTCGGCCGTCAGATCCATCGGATCGATTTTGTTGCGACGTTCATCCGCGGAGTGCAACGTTTCCAGAATCGTCTGGCGGTCTTTGCTGCGTCCCAAAATCCCCTCTTTTTGCTCGACCTGGCTGATCCCTGCTGCATCCAGCCGGTCGATGAACTGTTCGTAGGTATCCAAATAATCTTCTACTTCTTTAAACGAGTAGAGGATTTCATTTTCCGTGATGAATCCACGACCGCGCGCCTTCTCAAACAACCGATCCAACGCTTCTTGGGTCGGCGCTTCTGCTTTTTTGTAGGGCTCGCGTTTGATCGGCGTGGCTTTTGCTCCCTTTCCTGCCTTTCCTTTCTTTGCGGCAACCGGTTTCTTGGCAGGTGCCTTTTTGACGGCGGGCTTTGCTACCTTCGGTTTTGCCTTCGGCTTGGTGGGAAAAAACTTCTTCTTCGCTTTCTTGGCTTGCGCCATAGGAGAACTCATGCGTCGGTTAGCGCGCGGAATGCGGTCGCGAGATGGGCAATCGTCTGTTGATCACCCGTTCGCTCTGCATCGCGCATGGCTTCTTCGAGGCGCCGCCGTTCGCGAGCCTTCCACAGGTCACGGAGGGCGCGGGCGCCGTTCTTGAGTTCGCGCTTGATGTCATCAAGCGTCATGTCCTGGAAGGCTCGATCGGCAGCGAACGCCAATCGATTCAAGGTTTCCGCGAGATCCGGCGCCAGGCCGTCCGGAGGGCGGAGTGAGTGGGAGGGGCTCCCGTTCGCCACAAGCGGGCGATTGTCCAGAGGATACGCAGAAACAAGCGTTGTGTAAAGCGCCTGGAGACGCGGCTCCTCAAACCATTCCAATTTTGGCGCGAGCGTTTCGTGGGCAAAACGCCACAATTCTTCGCGATAGATCAACCCCGCCACAAACTGGTCCGCGATCTGTTCGGACGGTGTAGGCTCCGTCCCCTCCTCTGCGACTACCGTGGCAGGGGCCGTCGTCGTTCGAGGTTCTCTCGGTTCGCGCTTTGCCTGTCCCTTGACCTGATCCAACACCTCACGGATGGCAATTTCGCTTGCGTCGATGTCTTTCGCCAACTTGCGAATCCAGTGATCGCGTTCGATCGCGTCGGCGATGCGGATCACTTCGTTCAACACGTCACGAACGATCAATTTCTTGTCTTCTGGGCGATCTGATTTTCTCCCACGAAACGCATTCCGATACACCCAATCCATGATGTTCACCGCTTCTTTAATCGCCTCCTTCCACAGTGCCGGATCTTTACGCACCGCCTCATCCGGATCCTTCCCCGCCTCCGGAGGCAAGGTGATAATCTTGATGTTGAAATCTTGTTGGCGCGCCAAATCCAACCCGCGCAACGTGGCGGCGTTCCCGGCGTTATCTTGATCAAACGCAATCGCCAAGTTTTTGGTAAATCGCTTCAGCAATCCCAATTGATCCGCCGTCAACGCCGTCCCACTTGCCGCAACAACATGGTCCACCGAAAATTGATGCGACGACACCACATCCATGTTTCCTTCAACAATGACCGCGAGATCTTGCTGCCGAATCGCCCCCTTCGCTTTGTCGAGACCATATAACACCGCAGATTTTTTATAGATCTGCGTCTCCGGCGTGTTCACGTACTTCGCCTCTTTTTTGTCGTCCGTCAGAATGCGCCCGGTGAATCCCACGACGTGGCCATGCACATCCATGATCGGAAACATCAAACGTCCACGAAACCGATCATACACCCCCTCCCCCCGTTCACGTTTGGAAGACAGCCCGGCCGCCACCAATTCCGCCGCCGTGACGCCACGCTTTTGCAAGGCATCCGTCAGCGCCGTCCAGGTATCCGGGGCATACCCGATCTTAAAAAGATCGGCGGTCAAATCATCCACGCCACGCTTCTCCAAATACTTCCGCGCCACCTCTGCTTGCGGCAACGTCGAAAGCACCGAACGAAAAAATCGCGCCGCAAGTTCGTTGATTTCTACCAATCGTTGTTTTTGTGACGCTTTTTCCTTATCAAACTTCGGCAATTCTACCCCGGCTTTTTGCGCCAGCAATTCCAGTGCCTCCCGAAACTCCATCCCCTCAATTTTTTCTACAAAGGAGATGATATCGCCGCCGGTATCACAGCCAAAACAGTGCCACGACTGCCGCGTTCGCGAGACATAAAACGACGGCGTCCGTTCCTGATGAAACGGACAGTTCGCCTTCCACGCATTCGAACCTGCGGCTTTCAGCGGCAAATACTCCCCGATCACGTCCGCGACGTCCAGACGGGTTTTGATCTCCTGGATCGGATCCATGTCCGGAATGTAACGGGAAAGGGATACCGGCGCAAACAATCCGTCTGCTAGACGCGTTTATCCCCTGCATGTTACAGATTTAGCATATGTCCTCTCGTGTATTGTCGCTCTCTGCGATGCTTCTTGTCCTTCTTGGCGCCGGCTGTGATGGAGCGCATGAAACCAAGACCTCTCAAGAAACCCTGATTCAAGACGTACGCCATCGCATTCAGGATTTTGAATCTATCACCTCGTCCACGTCTCCCACCAATAATCGCGCGATCATTGAGAGCCGGTTCCGTTTGGCGACCCAACAATTTTCGTTAGGAAAACAAACACTCGCCTTCCAACTATTCAATAAAGATCGTACCCCGCTGGATCCGGAACAGCTACAACTTGTTCACGAGAAGCTGGTGCACCTTTTGCTGGTCCGCAAAGACATGACGCAATTTCAGCACCTCCATCCTGAATTCGTGGATGGCGCTTGGGTCACGGACGTCTCGTTCACCGAACCGGGTGACTACTACATCTACGTCGATGTGACGCCTCTTCAAGAAACGCCGATGGTGTTTCATGATTCCTTTAAGGTCGCCGGAACGCCGACATACGCAGAGCCAAATCCAAACGTCGATCGCGCCGTCCGAACGGATGGGTATTATGTCACCCTAGAAACGGCGGAAAACACCGAACTCGTCACGGGATGGAACAACGTGCGATACGTCGTGACGCGCGAAGGGACGCCGCCTGCGTTTGATCCATATTTGGGCGCCTATGGCCATGTGGTCGCGCTCAAACATTTTGATGCGCTCGTCTTTGCTCACACGCATCCGCTGGATAACGCCGCGCCAAAAGATGGATCCCTTGGGTTTGCGGTCGAGTTTCCGACGCCGGGACGCTACACCCTGTACGCCCAATTCAATCTCGACAGCACCGTCCACACATTCCCCATCACCGTCGACGTCAAAACGCGTACGGCAGCACAACCCGAAGAAGCACACGGAGAGACGCATTAACGCGTTCTCCCATGTCGAGGCTGGCGCTTTTTCGCCAGCTTTTTTCGTTCCGCATCTGGCAAGGGCGCACCTTTTTCGCGTTTGCGTAATTCTTTTTCCAGCACGGCAAGTTCATCGCGGAGAATGGCGGCCAACTCAAACTCGAGATTCTTCGCTGCGTCTTTCATCTCCTTCTCTTTTTGCTTTTTCACCTGCTCAAGTCCGTGGGTCTCTGCGCTGAGCTCGAGTTTCAGGATCTCCTTCACATCCTTTTCTTCCGTGGATAATCCCAGCATGACACGCAAATCCTCCTGCGCTTTCAGGATGGTTTTTGGCGTGATGCCATGGAGCGCATTGTACGCCAACTGTTTTGCACGACGACGTTCGGTTTCCCGGATGGCGTTCTTCATCGATCCCGTCATTTCGTCGGCGTAGAGCACCACCTGTCCGCGCACGTTACGTGCCGCACGACCGATGGTTTGGATCAGTGACGTCTCGGAACGCAAAAACCCTTCTTTATCTGCATCGAGAATCGCCACAAGCGACACCTCCGGCAAATCCAACCCTTCGCGAAGGAGGTTCACGCCGACGATAATGTCATATGTTCCTTTGCGAAACTCGGAAAGAATCTCCAACCGCTCGATCGTGTCGATGTCGCTATGCAAATAGCGGACCTTCATCTTCTTTTCTTTCATGAATTCGGACAGATCCTCCGCCATCTTTTTGGTGAGCGTTGTCACAAGCACGCGTTCATTGCGCTCCAACACCTCCGGAATCCGCGCAAGCAGATCATCTACCTGCCCTTTCTCGCCGTGTTTTGGGGTAATCGGCAACACCAACACCTCCGGATCCACAAGCCCCGTCGGACGAATGATCTGTTCGACGACCTGCGTTGAATGCGCAAATTCATACGCACCCGGCGTCGCGGAGACAAACACCACCGCCTTCATCTTTGCCTCCAATTCCGGGAATTTGAGGGGACGGTTATCCTTCGCCGATGGCAGGCGGAATCCATATTCCACCAACGTTTCTTTACGCGAACGATCGCCTTCATACATCCCTCCAAGCTGCGGTACCGTGACATGCGATTCATCGATGACCAACAAAAAGTCATCCGGAAAATACGAAAACAACGTATCCGGTGGCGCCCCTGCCGGTCGGCCGGACAATGGGCGGGAATAGTTTTCTATCCCGTTGCAGTACCCCAGATTTTCGATCATCTCCAAATCGAACTTCGTCTTGCGCTCCAACCGTTCGGCCTCCAATAATTTTCCGTGTTTCTCAAAATACGCCAGACGTTCTTTCAACTCCTCTCGAATTTCCTTGATCGCACGTTCTCGATCCGGCCCGAGCGTCACAAAGTGCTTTGCCGGAAACACCCACAACTCCTCCTGCTCGCGCGTCACCTTGCGCGTCACAGGATCCAACCGATAAATCCCTTGGACAATCCCGCGCGGCGCTTCGATGCGGTACACCACCTCTTCGTTCACTGGCATGATCTCTAACACCTCGCCACGCGCCCGAAACTGGCCGCGCATCACATCCGCGTTGGTGCGCACGAATTGCATCTCAATCAACCGCGTCAACGCCTCCTGCCGCGCCACGTCATCCCCTTTTTTTAGATGCAAGATGATTTTTTCGTACGCCTCCGGTGCCCCAAGACCATAAATACACGACACCGACGCACAGATGATCACGTCCTTGCGCGTCAGAAGCGCCTGCGTCGCCGAATGCCGCAACCGATCAATCTCCTCGTTGATCATCGCTTCTTTTTCGATGTAGGTGTCGCTGCGCGGAATGTACGCCTCCGGCTGATAGTAATCGTAATACGAAACAAAATATTCCACTGCGTTCTCGGGAAAAAATTGGCGGAACTCGTTACACAACTGCGCGGCGAGCGTTTTGTTATGCGCAATCACGAGCGTCGGTTTTTGGACGTTCTGGATCACGTTCGCCATCGTAAACGTCTTCCCCGTGCCGGTCGCGCCCAGAAGCGTTTGAAAACGGTAGTTCTTCGCGAGCCCCTCCGTTAACTGCTGAATCGCTTCCGGCTGGTCACCGGAAGGGGCGTATTTTGACGTCAGAGCAAAACGTTCGTTCATGCACAAAGCTTACGGGAACTTCTCGTTCTGCGCCATGCGCCACTCTCTACCGCTCCCGAAACCGCTCAATCGTCCAGCGCAATCCTGATTCTTCCAGATAAGGATCGGAGTAGAAGAGGTAATTTGCGCGTGCGCCAAAAACTTCGAACGAGATACTCCCGCCTTCACAATGTGAAAACCGCAAACGCAATGCTGTATTCGGACCAATTTTTACAATATCTTTTTCCTTGGTCGCCTTTCGCGAAGGTCCACTACATCCATCACTTTCTTCTGCGGTTTCATCTTCCGTGACGCTTCCTGAATCTTGCAACGCTTGCTCAATGGTTCGCCTAGAAACGTCACGGAACCCATACCATCTACTCGTACCCAGCATCTCGCTTAGAGTTACCGGTCCGAACAGAATAACGTTTGAAGAATGCTCCTCACCGCCCCCTACTTCAAACGGCAAAACCCCAATAAGATCATTTCCCCAAGAAGTATCATACGGGACAACAAGTCTCATTTTAGGATCATCGATGGCAATAGACTCTTGATACGCTCGTGAATTCGAATTCCAATTACTAAAGAATCGATCCATCGAACCGACCTCGCTACTTAGTAAGGCGATGCCTGACGTACTTAGCACCATTCTTCCCTTCGCATCTCGCGGAGCAAAGGCTAGTGTCTCCAATTTATTAACACGATTTTCAAGTTCTTCAATTCTGTCATCCTGCGATGCTAGCACGGGCTGTCTCGTGTCCAACAAGGATGCGCTCTCTTGTGGATTCGTTGGTGCGCCAAAAAGTCTGTGATACTGCTGCTCTAAAATAACCAAACGAGCCTCAGTACCCATCCCGTATTCGACGACAGCCAAGCAGACGATCATCAAAATCACGATGGCTGCACCTACGACGACTTTACTTGCATGTTTGTACATACATCTATGATACCACACCCAGATTTTTCAGCAGACGCGCGAGCCGTGAAACAAGCTCATGCATTTAAAGTGCTCGTGAAGCAAGATAACGTAAACGATTGAATATTTTTGAAAAATCCTCTATTCTCCGCCGCATGATCGATTGGTCCTCCCTCCCCCGTCCCATCGTGGCGCTTGCGCCGATGGCAGATATGACGGATCTCCCCTTTTGCCTAATCTGCAAGGATAAGGGGGTTGGATTGATGTTTCGGGAGATGGTGTCCTCTGAAGCCATCGTACGACAGAATCCAAAAACGCTCAAAATGGCGGAATTTGACCAACGAGAACGACCTCTCGTCCAGCAGATCTTTGGGAGCGATCCGGCCACGATGGCAGAGGCGGCACGCATCATTTACGAGAGGTACCAACCGGATGGGATCGACATCAACATGGGGTGTCCCGTGTACAACATCGTCTGCAATTTTAATGGCGCAGCACTTATTCGTGAACCGGATCGCGCCGCCGCCATTGTTCGTGCGATGAAGCAGGCTGTTCCCTGCCCCGTGTCGGTCAAAACGCGTCTTGGCTGGAAGCATGACACGGATTGTTTGGAATTCGTAAAGGTGGTTGCCGATGCCGGCGCGGATTTGGTGTCGATCCATGGACGCACCAAAGAACAAGGATACAGCGGGGTCGCCAACTGGGACCGAGTGGGTGAGGCGCGTCGCCAGATCCCCCACCTCCCCGTGCTCGTGAACGGCGATATCACAACGCCTGCGCTCGCAAAAGAAGCACTGACTCGTTCTGGAGCCGATGGGGTATTGATCGGTCGTGGACTCCTCGGAAACCCGTGGTTCGCCAAACGCGTGGAAACCTATCTCATGACCGGAGTAGTACTTCCGGAGCCCACGCTCGAAGAAATTCGCGAGACCATCCGCACGCACGTTCGCCTACAAATCGACCACTACGGACCGGGCGGACTCACCA
Source organism: Patescibacteria group bacterium (assembly GCA_022843095.1). Classification (GTDB taxonomy): domain Bacteria; phylum Patescibacteriota; class Patescibacteriia; order 2-12-FULL-60-25; family 2-12-FULL-60-25; genus JALHOH01. The sequence goes on along the minus strand of JALHOH010000002.1, from coordinate 71,685 downwards.
AACTTCGCAAACACCTGCCCTGGTATTTCAAGCAATCACATAAAAGCAAAGAGCTGCGCAGTAAACTCGTGCGCGTCTCGACCGTGGAAGAAGTGGATCAGATTCTCCAGACCATCGTCTAAAAAAACGACCCCGCCAGACTTACTGGCAGGGTCGTTTTGGTTAGGCTGCTTCCAAGTCCTCGTCCGTGAGCTCAAGCGATTCTTCATCCGCTCCACGCTCGACACGCAGCGATTCCTTTCCCTCCGACGTTGGAAATTTGGACAGGTCTTTTAATTTCTTCGTAAAAAGATCCAAGGCGATCGTGCATGCCTCCATCGCCTCCATGTCGTTGCGTTCCAGAAACTCATCCAGGTAGGCGTTAATCAGCTCCAATTGTCGCACGCATTTTTCCTTCTCGCGCTCAATATTCTTTTCAAGCGCAATTTTAGTGGTTTGATGAAACCGTTCGCGCGCACCTGTGAGCGGGGGCATGTTTTTTGGCATCGCCATAGATGAAAGGTTACAGACTTGGAAGATAGTTTTCTGGATTCACCGGGATCCCATTTAACCGGACTTCAAAGTGCAAGTGTGGACCGGTCGAAAGCCCCGCGCCCTTTGCCCCCGGCATCCCTCCAGAATACCCGATGATATCCCCGCGCTCGACATACGTATCCGGCTTCACGGCGAATCCCGAAAGGTGGGCGTAGACCGTCGCAATCCCTCCCGGATGCACAAGCATGATGTAGTTCCCGTATTGTTTACCGGTTTTCAGCCAGGCGACGTATCCGCCTGCTGCCGCCTTGATGGGAGTTCCAACCGGGGCTGGGAGGTCGATCCCCGGGTGTTCGAACATCTTGCGAAACGGATAGGTCGGATCATGAAACCGGGCCGACACGCGCTTCACCGTTGTAAAAGGCCAATCCAGCAAGATATCTCCGCGTGCCAGCGCCTCATCCACGGCATCCAACGTATCCTTCAATTTATCACGCAGCGCTACCACTTCATCCGCTTCGCTTTGCTGCTGCTGACGTAGTTCATACAAAATGCGCTGGAATTCATCCTCGCGTTCGCTTGTTTCAGAAACGAGGGACACCTTCGCAGAACGATCCGCCTCCAATTGCTTTTGCTCCTCTTCCAACTCTTTGGTTTTTGCCTGTAAAGCGACTCGATGGGTTTCCAGCTCCGCTTTTTTGATCTCAAACGTCTCCTTGGACAACTTCACGGATTGCGTCGCCGAAACAAGCTCCTGTTCGACCTGCTTGAGTTCATCTAACCGCGCAAATAATTCCGAGAGCGACGGCCGGGCAAGGAACGCATCCAATGTTGAAACTTGGTCCGCTTGCGCCATTTGACGGATCAACTCACCGATCGCCGCTTGGCGACGCGCGATGGTCTGTTTTTCTAGCTGGATCTGGTTTGAAACGGCCTGAATCTCCAAATTCGACAGCTCGATTTGCTGCTTTGTCCGCTCGACCGCGAGATCTTTTTCTTGAATGCGGTTCTCAAGCAACGCCACCTGGTTGGCGAGCGATGCCGCCGCGGCCTGTTGTTGCTGGATTTTTTGCTTGTACGTCGAAATCGTCCCGTCCAATTGCTTGATACGACGCTGTTTATCTTCCACGGCTTTGTTTAGCGCATCCACCTGTTCCTTGGTTGATCCTCCTTGGCGATCCATTTCTGCCTCCAACTCTTCTTCTTTGGAATGGTCGTGGCCATCCCCTTCAAAATGCTCGTCTGCCGCCATGCCCGCATGTGGAAACACAAGCGTCGCGCATACGGCGATGAGCGTGAAGGCAAGGAAAACCCGTGGACGGTATCCCACGGGTTCCATTATGCCAGTTTTTGGATGGCGGCGTCTATGCGGGCAAGTGCACGTGCTTTTCCGTAGGCTTCCAAGAGCTCAAACGGCCCAGGCGATTGCTTTAATCCAGAAAGCGCCACACGCAACGGCCAAAGCGCCTCTCCATTTTGCCAGCCTTTCTCTGCGATCAGCGCACGAACATCACGCTCCACATCCCCTTTTCCAAACTGATCCTCCGGGCGTTCATTCAAGAATTCGCGCAAGACAAACAATTTTTCACGCGCCGAGGCTGGAGACTGTTCTTTCCAACACAAAAGCGACGATTCGTACGCAAGCGCATCCGGGAACAAAAACGCCGTCAATTCCTTGAGATCCACGAGCTTCACCAATCGTTCACGCACAAGCAAGCACGCACGATCCACAAAACTCGCATCCGCATGCACCCCCTCCATCCACGGACGACACACGGCCAAATACTCCCCATCCGTCATTTGCTTCAAATACACGCTGTTCAACCAATCCAACTTTTCCACATTAAATACCGCGCCCGCTTTATTCACCTTCTCCAAATCAAACAAGGTTGCCAATTCATCCGGCGTGTACACTTCCCGATCGCCCGTCGGATTCCATCCAAGCAACGCGACAAAATTCAACAACGCTTCCGGCAAATAGCCCTTCGTCAAATAATCTTCTACGGCGACGTCACCCTGACGTTTGGAAAGCTTTGAACGATCCGCATTCAAGAGCAGTGGCAAGTGGGCGTACTGCGGCGCTTCCCAACCCATCGCCTGAAACAAGAACAGGTGCTTCGGCAACGACGAAAGCCACTCCTCTCCACGAATGACATGGGTGATTTGCATGTCATGATCGTCGCAAATGGCGGCCAAATGATAGGTCGGATAGCCGTCAGACTTCATGAGCACCGGATCATCGATCTGGACCCACGGATATTCAATGCGACCGCGGATAACATCGTGCATCACGATCGTCCCTTCGGTCGGAACGGCAAGGCGAATGACATGCGTTTCACCCGCCACGACCCGCGCCGCTGCCTCTTCTTTGGTCAACCGACGACAGGCACGATCATACATGGTCGCCTGCTTCAGCAACCGCTGCTCTTCGGCCATTTTCTCTAACCGTTCTTTGGTGCAAAAACAATAATATGCGTGCCCTTTTTCGATGAGTTCCAGCGCATACTGACGATGGCGTTCGCGCCGTTCGGATTGCAAATACGGGGCATGTGGTCCGGATTCGACCAGGCGCCCCACTTCCCACCGAAACCCTTCATCCGGCTGCACGCCAACGGCCGCGAGGGATCGCGTCAGGTTCTCGATCGCCCCTTCCACCAATCGCGCGCGATCCGTGTCTTCAACGCGCAGAAGGAAGGTTCCGCCATGACGTCGTGCCATGAGCCAGTTATAAAATGCGGTGCGAAGCCCACCAATATGCAAAAACCCCGTTGGGCTTGGGGCAAATCGGACGCGCACCGGAGACGTCGAGAGAGACGACATAGTTCGGTCATCCTAGCGAACGGCTCGCAAATTGACAAAGCCCACGAACATTGGTGGGGTACGGGCGGAGGTCGTGATGCGAAAGCTCTTTCTCGCCTACGCCCTGGACGATCACACGAAAACGCAGATCAAGGAGGCGTTCAACGGGGTCATTCTCCCCCACAATGCCCCCTGTTCCCCCATCCTGACGACGGGCTACCGTCTACAACTCCTGTTTCTGGATACGATCGCAGCCGAACAGGAATCCCTCGTCATCGAACGGCTTGGAGAGCTGTTCGGAGAAGCCGCGCCACACGCCGCCTTCGTGCTGGATACCTGGCGGGTGTTCCAAGGCCGCGGCAATCCAGCGATCGGATACCTGGCACTCACCGGTTCGACAGATCGACGGACGAACCTTCCGCTCGTTCGCATGGCCATTCGCGCCAAGCTCCACGCGTTTTTGCCGGAGGAAGAGGCGAATGCGTGGCTCCCTCTCATCACCGTCGGCTCGACCCCGTGGTCTCCCGACCTGCGCGATCTACGCGTGACGCTTTTGGACGTCGTTCATTTTCAACCAACGTCGCTCCAACTCTGCGCGCGCAAACGGGATGGGTTCGACATCCTCGCCTCGTTCCCCTGCGCATAATCCGCCTTCATCCCCTCGTCTTGGAGGGGATTTTTTTGTCCGAAAACAGCGCCCGTAGCGGAAACACAACAACCGCGCGCCAGATTCTGCCGATGCGTCGTGGCTCTTGGATCAATCGCCACACCCACTCAATCCCAACCCGTTGCATCCACCGTGGAGCGCGAGAAATGGCACCCGCCCACACATCCAACGTTCCACCGACTCCAACCACGACCTTTACAGAGGGGAATTCATGCAGATACCGCTGGATCCAACGCTCTTGCTTGGGATGACCAAATGCAACCAGCAACACATCGGGCGCGAATAATCCAAGACGATGCCGCGCCTCTTCACCGGCCAGATCATCGGATCCATCGCGGTCTACGCGACCGCCGGCCTCCGCATGCACCACGAGGGAGGGATAACGCGTGCGCATTGCCGTCGCGGCACGATCCGCAACCCCGAACGATCCACCCATCATCCCCACACGCTCCCCTCGCGTCGCCGCCTGTTCCATCAACCGCTCGGCAAATGCCATACCGGTGTATCGAGTCGTGCGATACCCCCGTACGCGCAACACCGCCCACAATCCCACACCATCTACGGTGCGATAATCCGCCTGCCGCACCGTTTCCGCATAGGTCGCATCCCGTCGCGCCTCCAAAAGAATTTCCGGATTTGCCGTCACAATCCAATACGGACGATTCTGCATCGCCTCTCTCTCGCGCTCGATTTCGCTCCAATCCCCGCCTTCAATGGGGATCCCAAACACTTCCGGAATCATACCGCGCATTACCGCGCTAGGCGCTTGATGGCGGCTTTAAATTTCGCCCCGCGATCGTATTCGTTCTTAAACAGGCCAAAGCTGGCACAACCGGGCGACAACAACACACAATCGCCCCGCTTCGCCTCACGGAATGCCGCATCCACCGCCTCTCGCATGGAAGCAACCAATGTGTAGGTCACGCCGACCTTTGCAAAGGCGTTCAGGATTTTTTCCTGCGCCGTTCCCGGTAGCAAGATTACGCGGATACGCTTGGTTCGTAACCGTTTTGCCACCTCTTCAAAGGCAAGTTCTTTGTCCGCGCCTCCAAAAATCAAATGCGTGACCCCCGTTTTCCCCTGAACCGCCGCAAGCGCCGCCTGCGTTGCATCCGGTGTCGTAGCTGCTGTGTCGTTGATCACCGTGATCCCCCGCATCGTTCCAAGCACCTCCAAACGACTGGGTAACCCCGGGAACGTCTTCAGCGCGTGAACAATCGCGGACTGTTTAACCCCAAGCGCAAGCGCAACGGCGGTTGCAATCTCCGCATTCCGCCGATTGTGCTCGCCCAGCAGCTTCAGTCTTGTCGCCCGTACCAGCGCAACCTCCGGACTTTTCGCCTTCGCAAAGCGATACACGTGGCCCTTCGCCCGTTTCGCCCACACGTCAAACGCCGTATCTGCCGGCAAAAAGACACGATCTTCCGGACGCTGATGCAAAAAAATCTGTGCCTTCGCCAATCCATACTCCTTCATCGAAGGATAGGCGTTCAAATGATCCCGCAACAAATTCGTCCAAACGGCGACCTGCGGAGACACCTTCGCATCCGCAAGACCCTCCAACTGAAAACTGGAGAGCTCAAGTACCATGAGATGCGTTTTTTTGATGCGATGCAGATACGTCAGCGGGGACACCAAAATATTCCCGCCAAGCCACACCTTTGTCGTCGTACCGCGAACAAGCATCGCGTGCAGCAGCGCCGTAGTCGTACTTTTGCCTCGCGTCCCCGTCACCCCAATAACCGGACACGGCGCCCATTTCAAAATAAGAGAAAGCTCCGTTTCCATCGTTTTCTTTAAACGACGCGCTTCCACCACCTCCGGCTCCGTTTCGCGCAAGCGCTGGTGCTTGACGATAAGTTCAGCTTCCGCGATTTCGTGCAGCCGGTGTTCACCCATCACAAAGCGAACGTTCTTGAATTTCTTCAACGTAGCGATGTTTTTATCCATCGCCTGCGTGTAATAAAAATCGTATACCGTAACCGCATCTCCACGACGCGCAAAAAACAGGGCTGCCGCCACCCCGCTCCCTTTTGGATACTGTCCAAGCCCCAAAATCAACACGCGCATAGGTTCTGCCTCATGCTACGCGGAACCGGGAGGATTGAGAAGGGTTTAGACCCCTAAAGCTCCCCTTTTAATCGAGCGAGTCGCGTGATCCACATCGCCTTCAAAACGGCGCGCCACATGCGAATATATTCTTTCAGCCCTTTCCACCATCCGACTTTTTGCATCTTGCGACGGATGTGGAGACCTGGACATTCGCGCGTTCCAACCCTGAGACGATGCGATTTACAGTAGGCGTTCATGGCAATCTCCACCATGAATCCTTGGAGATAGTGTTCGGGGATGCGTTCAAAAATCTGACGTTGCACCGCCCGTTCGCCGCCGATGAGTGGCAAAAAACGCGTAAGACGCATCACAAAACGGCCGCGATCGCGGAGTCCGACGCACATCGCAAGTTCCCCCGAACGCACCGGTTCGACCAATGAAACTAGGTGCTCTTTTCGAAGACCAAACAAATCGGCGTCGCAAAAAAAGAGGATCGGGGCATCGGTATGCGTCACCCCATGCTGCATGGCCGCACCCTTCCCATGTTTCCACGGCAGCTGATGGACAAGCGTCGCACCCGCGGCACGCGCAAGCTCCGCCGTTCGATCCGTTGATCCATCGCTTACGACGATCACCTCACGAAACACCCCGGACGAGACGAGCGCCTGAACCACACCACCAATGGTCGGCTCTTCATTGTAGGCCGCGACAATGGCAGCGACATGGCTTGGGTTAGCGGCGGATGGCGAGGTCATAGCGGATTTCTTCTAAACGGCGCAGATGACTGCGTGCTTGATCCACTTTACTGCGCAACCCCCCGGTTAAATCGAGGTCCAACAACAGGGCGACCGCCTGCTCGACATCCACCCACATCCGCTCTAAGTCCTCGGTTTTTCCCGAGGCGGCAAGCAACTGAGCGCGACGCACCAATTCTCCACACACATCCGAAAGCGCACCTAAAAATAGTTCCGGCTCTTCGTGAATCCGATCCGGAACGGCGATCGTGTTTGTCAGCAAGTACTGCGAAAATAATTCCGCTTCGGCATATTCTTCCAGCGCAGCACGCCAAGATCCTTCCGCGGCAAGGCGTGGCTCGGCATGCACCATGTCGACCCCCTGATCCACAAACCCGCGCACCGTTTCGAGCTGTGACTCCGCCTCTTCGGCATCATCGCGCTGCCAAGCAAAGATCACGCGCTTACTGCCCGATAAGATCTGCGACGCAAGGGGCTGTAACGCCCGACGGGACGCATCCAGTGCATGCATTCGCTCCAAAATGTCCGCCGCGAGGTCAGAAGAAAACATACGTATTTCTAGGCACTACGATACGCGAGAAGCGTCTGTTCGACAATGACGTCCCAGGAATATAACCGATGCACCACCTCGCGCGCACGATGTCCTCGCGCGGCTACCATCGCAGGGTCAGCAAGCAACCAATCTAAGGTTTCACGTAACCGCCGGACGTTATCCACCGGGAACGTAATTCCACTGTGGTCAACCACCTGCCGGTTTTCCGGGATATCAGACATGACCACCACTTTGCCATGCGCCATCGCCTCCAAAATGGCTACCGGTAACCCTTCGGCCCGGGCGGGGTGGATGAAGGCGTAACAATGCGCCAATAGTTGTTCCAAGGCCGCGCCATGTTGATAGCCAACCAATCGAATAATTTCGTGTTTCGTGGCGAGTCGCTGAAGTTTTTCGACATATGGATCCGCAAACTCCGCATCCCCGGCGATCACATACGGCATCGGCGCCTCTAATTTGCGAACCGCCTCAATGGCCACGTCATACGCCTTGCGCTCCACAAGCCGACCAAGTGAAAGCAGATACCCTCCAGGTACAAGTCCTAAACGCTTGAGATGATCTGTTCCCGGTTTGCGCGTGGGGATGGTCGCCCCATTCGGGATGTACCACGTTTCTGCATGAAACAATTTGCGACAGAAAACCTGCAACACATGCGACACCACGATCGTTTCGTGCGGAAACCGCACCGCTGCCCATTCACCAAACGCCAGATACCATTTTCCAAATCCACGCCACTTCGGATCAAATTGATCACGATTATGAAACGTCACCACCACTCGACTCCGCCATTTCAACAACCGTGGGATCCATGCGAGGGTCGCCGGTCCAACACCGTGGTAATGAATGACGTCTGCACGCTGAAACAGGACATGCCACGTCGCAAACAGCACATGCATGATGGTGGCGAGGGTTTTTCGGTGCACCGTGGGCAAACGAATGAGATGCACACCCTTCCACGTCTTCACGGCCGGATCTGTTCCATGCGCACGGACATACACAAACACCTGATGCCCCTTTGCTGCCAGCCGCGAGGCTAATTCCTCGACATGACGCTCAACACCCCCGCTCCCGGACACGGACCAGGACGGAATCCCCTTTGCCCCCAGGAGGAAGATACGCATGCTTGATTTCGCGGAAGAGATCGTCTATGATCTTACCGCAAAAACGAAGAAGAGAGGAAGGACGGGACTGTATGCTGCGTTCCGCGTCATGCAGCCCTCTCCTCGCTCGGCATCGTGAGTACAAGTACTCCCGTGCCCTCACTCGTCGGGACTGTAGCTCAGTTGGTAGAGCAGTGGCCTTTTAAGCCAACGGTCGCGGGTTCAATCCCCGCCGGTCCCACCAAAGGAAAGCTCACCTCGCGGTGAGCTTTTCGTATCCCGGGGATTGAACCCCAGAGGAAGGGACGGAAACCGGGAGGTTTTCGCTTTGCGGAAGGCTGGGAAACCGCCGGTTTCCCAAAGCGAATACATTCGCGCGTGAAATCCCCGCCGGTCCCACCAACAAAGAACCCACCGAAAGGTGGGTTTCTTGTTTTTCCTCGTCTCGCATTGACGAACCAAACCGTGTGGGGTGAACTTCCCCCGCGGTTTTTTCGAAAGGACCGGTGGATGGAACACGCACAGACACTCATCAAACTCGTACTTTTCCTGGGAATCCTTACGATCCCTCGAACGCTGCGCGCTCAAACCCCCACGCCCCCTCCCCTCATCCGCACCGAAGCGCATGGGTATTTGGAAGCGTTTTTCCAGGTAAACACGAACCTGCCCAGCAACAACTTCACGCACTATCGCGGATACGATAATCGTGCGATGACGTTCATGCTTTCGAACGCGGTGGTGGATCTTACGGCGGAGCACCGAGATCGCATTCTCGGCGGTAGGATTGCGCTTCAAATCGGAACGACCCCGGAGACGTACTACCTCTCCGAACCGCTTGGCGCGGGAACGGCGGGAACGGGCGCTCTCTCCTTCCAGGTTTGGAAGTACGTTCAGCAGGCGTTCCTCACGTTCCGTCCGCCAATCCGGGGGAACCAGCCTCTCGCGATCGAAATCGGGCTCTTCCTGTCCCCACTTGGACCGGAAGGAATGGCGATCAAAGACAACTGGAACTGGTCGCGCTCCAACCTGTTTGTAGGACTCCCCTTCTACCATCTCGGCGGACGGGCGACGTATCAACTCACGGAACGCTGGAGCCTCACGGCGGGGATCTGGAACGGATGGAACAACCTCCTCGATAACAATCTCGGAAAGTCCTTCCATCTGCAGGCAACCTATGCCGTGCCGGATCGATTCACCTGGAGTTTCATCTACTTCACCGGGATCGAACGGACGACAGGCGCCCCAGAAGGACAGCCGTGGCGACACACCTGGGACACGTATATCACCTGGCATCCACGTCCATGGATCTCGCTTCAGGCCTGGGCAAATGGCGGCCTCGAACCGAATACGTTCGGCATCGCTGGTTGGATGGCAGGCGCGCTCTATGCCCGGGTTCAACCCACGTCGTGGCTGTATCTGGGCGCCCGTGCGGATGCCTTCTACGAACAGGTGCCGACGGGCGCGTCCCCCATTTCATGGCCTGTGCCATGGCTTGCCTCGGCAACGGCGACTGTGGATGTCCGACCGCATCCAAACGCCTCCGTACGCCTGGAATACCGGTACGATGCCGCGGGAGGACCGCTCTTCTTTGCCGGAACCGTGGCCGGCGATGGCTCGGCGCTGCGCCCCTTTCTCCCAAATGCCGCGACGCAACAGACGGTCACACTCGGCGTCACGGCCTGGCTCTAACACAAACCCCACCAATCCGGTGGGGGTTTCTCGTGCTTGCCACGATACCCCCCTGGGGGTATATTCTTCTCCATGAAACACCCCGCCTCTCTTGAACGTCGATTAAAAATCATCGAAGGCCAGGTGCGCGGTCTGCGCGAAATGATCGCGGACCATGCCTATTGCATCGACGTCATTACACAATCCTCCGCCATCAAACAGGCGCTCACCTCCATCGAAGATCTGCTACTCGCGCAACATCTTTCGCATTGCGCGATTCAACAAATCCGAGAAGGGAACGAAGAAAAGGCTGTTCAAGAAATTCTTCAGGTCTACCAACTCAAGCGAAAATAATATGAAGAAGCCTCTCCCTCTCGCCGTCGGAGCCATCCTTTTTTTCGCCGTCCTCTCCTTCTCGGCGTTCTTGTTTATCCGTGATGCAAATACACCTGCACATCAGGCACCGGTCGGACGTGCGCCAACGCAAACCATCACTTTGGCCGATGGAGATCGCTATGCGTTGCGACTTCAAACGATCACCACCACCATCGCGGATCTGCCGATGGAATTAGTTGGCTACAATGGATCCATCCCCGGCCCCGTGATCCGCGTCAAACAAGGATCACGCCTTTCGGTCGTGGTCGAGAATGGCCTCGCGGAACCCACCACGCTGCATCCGCATGGCGTACGCGCTTCCATGCAAGCGGACGGCGTTCCGGGCATCACTCAGGAACCGATTCAGCCTGGGGAATCGTTCACGCATGAAATGACGTTTCCAGACGCCGGGGTGTTTTGGTACCACCCCCATCTGAACGCGGCAAAACAATTGCACCACGGGGCATTCGGTTTTTTCATCGTCGAACCCACGACCGGTGATTCTTGGAACCGAGTGGGTCAAGAAATTCCGCTCGCATTCCATGATCTTCTGGTACAAAACGGTCGGCTCGTTCCGTTTCCAAAAGACACGGTTTCACACACGTTGATGGGCCGATATGGCAACCTTCTCCTCACAAATGGAACCCCCAATTTCCCCATCGAGGGACGTGCCGGAGAAACCCTGCGACTCTTCCTCTTGAACGCCGCGAATGCGCGCCCGCTTCGCATCACCATTCCTGGCCTCACCATGAAACGCATCGGAAGCGATCAGGGCCCTGCGATCCAAGAGTCCATCTTGGAAACACTGGATCTCTCCCCGTCGGAACGCGCGATCGTAGAAATCACGCTCCCTGCGCAGCCCGGGATCCTCGTCATCCAACATGCGCCTCCCACGGGAAGCCGGACGGATCTTGCCACGATCCGCATCGCCCCTCCTTCCAATCCAGCCACCGGAACCACCTCGACGCTTCGCACCTATCCAGCCGTCACGGCCTCCATCGAACCGTTCAAGGAGGCACTCGCGCTCCCGCCGCAAAAAACACTCACCATCGGTCTGGAAATGCCTTCTGGACCCATGATGCACGGTGGCCATGCCATGCCTTCCATGAATATGGGTGACGCAAACACAGACGGCGTGGAGTGGGAAGACACGATGGGCGCCATGAACCAAGGGATGATGGCCAACCACCTGACCTGGACCTTACAAGACACGCAAACAGGAAAGACGAATGAAGCCATCGATTGGACCTTTCCAAAAGGAACGCAACTCATGCTCCGCGTTCAAAACCCGAACACGGGCATGCATCCGATGCAACACCCCTTCCACATTCACGGCCAGCGATTTTTAGTCGCACGGGTCAATGGCGTTCCTGTTGCGCCGGATACATGGAAGGATACGGTCAACATTCCTGCAGGCACTACGATGGATCTCTTGGTCGATCTGTCGAACCCCGGCACATGGATGATGCATTGTCACATCGCGGAGCACTTGGAAACCGGGATGATGCTTCACTTTACCGTGACCGATACACGCTAATCGTTACACATTCCCTATGACTGCACTGATCATTACCCCTTATCTGACCTACGTTGGCCTCTTTCTGGGTATCGGACTTCTTGCCGGATCGATCGTCCACTTCCCCGTGGATCCGCTCCGATACGCATTTATCGGAACCATCGGCGTCCTCCTGTTTTTAGCCGGAACGTTTGCCGATGAATTGATCGTCAAAAAGAAAACGTTTAAGGAAGCGGGATTACTTCACCTCGCTGGTAGCTCCGCCGTGCTCTCCATTGGCATCGGGATGATGAGTGGATCAATCCAACACTTTTCGGACACGCCCGGATATGCCGCGCTTCTGATCCCGATTGGAATCGCGACATCGCTTGTGGGCTATCTCTGGAAACATCGCATTCCCGTTTCAAAACCGCTCGCGTGGCGTCTTGCGATCGTGCTCCTGGTCGTCTGCCTTCCCCTGGGCGCAGGACTTCGATCACTTGCGCACGAGATCGAGCCACACAGCCACACGGAGGCGAATACGCATTAACCAAAACACCCCACCAATTTGGTGGGGTGTTTGTTATTTCATCCCTTCTCGATCCATCACGGCGATCACCTGCTCCATCGACGCCTGTTCATCTGCCAGATACTGCTGTTGTAGCTCGCTTAGCCCTTCGCGGGTCTTCATCTGCTCCAGCAAATAGGCAAGATATTCTTTGGCCGTTTGGCGGCTGATCTGATCCTTGCGTTCACATTGCAGCACGAGGATACGTACCTCATCCTGCGTTGGCTGCACGATCACGAAACCGTTCCGCACCACAAAGTCTTCGCGGGACGATCCATAATCGATCGCAAGCGCGCTGAATGCGATGGTTCCCTGCAAACTGGCATGACCCGGAAACACCTGGATCATCCCAAGCTCGGTCATGACGGTCACCGTATCCGCGGTGCCGTTCCAAACCTCTTGCTCCGGGGTGTTGACGATGACCTTCATACAGGTGGATTACCCTTTTTGGAACTTCTGCACCACTTCGTCGATCGTTCCCGCCATGTAGAAGAACGATTCCGGAATGTGGTCGTAGTCTCCGTTCAAAATCCCCTTGAATCCGCGCACGGTTTCGCTGCGGGCCACGAGCTGTCCCGGCACGCCCGTAAACTGTTCTGCCACGAAGAAGTTCTGCGTCAAGAAACGCTGGATTTTACGCGCACGTGCGACCACCAACTTATCCTGTTCGGACAACTCATCCATCCCAAGAATGGCGATGACGTCCTGCAATTCCTTGTAGCGCTGAAGTGTGCGCTGAACCGCGGTTGCCGCTTCGTAGTGCTCCTTGCCAACGACGTCTTCGCGCAACGCGGTCGAGGTCGAGTCCAATGGATCAACGGCCGGATACAACCCCATCGACGCCTGCTTACGTGACAACACGATCGTTGCATCCAAGTGCGAGAACGTCGTCGCAGGGGCCGGGTCTGTAAGGTCGTCTGCTGGCACGTACACGGCCTGCACGGAGGTGATCGATCCCTTTTTGGTGGAGGTGATACGTTCCTGCAATTGCGCCATGTCCGTCGCAAGCGTTGGCTGATATCCCACCGCCGACGGCAAGCGCCCCAGCAACGTCGAAACTTCGGCACCGGCCTGGGTAAAGCGGAAAATGTTGTCGATGAACATCAGGATGTCTTTGCCCTGATCGCGAAAGTGTTCGGCCATGGTAAGCCCCGTAAACGCGACGCGCATACGTGCACCCGGCGGTTCGTTCATCTGCCCGAACACCATCGCCACTTTGTCGATGACGCCGGATTCATGCATTTCACGGATCAAATCGTTCCCTTCGCGCGTACGTTCACCCACCCCGGCAAACACGGAATATCCCCCGTGCGCCATGGCGACGTTGTGGATGAGTTCCTGCATGATGACGGTCTTGCCGACACCAGCACCCCCGAAGAGCGCGATCTTTCCCCCTTTGATAAACGGCACGAGCAGGTCGATGACCTTGATCCCCGTTTCAAACACCTCCACCTTCCCGGATTGCTCCGCAAACGTCGGTGGCGTGGCGTGGATCGAACGATATTCCACCTTTTTTCCCTTGGGTTCACCCTGGTTGTCGATCGGTTGGCCCAGCACGTTAAACACGCGACCAAGCGCCGCTTCGCCGACCGGCACCGAAATCGGCGCCTCGGTGTCGATGACGGGCTGCCCCACACGCACGCCATCCGCGGACGACATGGCGATGGTACGCACCACCCCATCCCCGACGTGCGACTGCACCTCAAGGACCAGCATCGGCTCGGTTTCCTTCACGATCAACGCGGAGTACCGGTTCGGGATGTGTCCCACGAACGCCACGTCAACGACGACGCCGACGGCGCGCACGATTTGGCCTTCCGGCCGCTTTTGTTCAGTAGACATACGAATCATGATTATTGGATCGCCATGGCACCGCCTGCAAGCTCGGCCAACTGTTGCGTAATCGCCCCTTGTCGCGCCTTGTGGTACGACACGGTCAGCGTTTTCACCACCTTGTCCGCCACTTCCGTCGCGTTCTTCATCGCCACCATACGGCTGGAATATTCCGTCGCTTTGAGCTCGTAGAAGGCCTGGAGAAACAAACTCTGCGCCAATTGCCGTGCCAACTTTTCGACCACCTCTTCCTTCCCCGGTTCAAAGAAGCTTGGTTCGGAGTGAGCAACCGTTTCCACATTCGGATCCGGCAGTTCCAGGTCGCCTTCTTTCCAGTCCAAGTGAGACGCCACCATGTCCGGAGAAAACGGCAGGTATTTTTTGACCGTGGGATAAAACACGAACGGGTTCACGTAGTGCGGCGAGATAAAGACGATCTTTCGGCATTTCTTCTCGGTCCAGTAGTGCAGGATGCGATCGATGATGGCGAGCGCATCCAGCGACGACATGTTTTCAGAAAGCCCTTCAAACTTCTCCGCGATGGGGATCCCGGCAAAGGTGGCCGCATCCGCGCTCTTGCGTCCGATGGTGACAAGCAGTCGTTCATCCGGAGGCAATTTCTTCCATTCTTGGGATTGCCATAACGTACGCAGCAATTTTTGGTTCAAGGCACCACACAACCCTTTATCTGACGTCACGATGACGAACAGAACGGGCTCGTGCGTACGCTGCTCGCCCCAGGCCGTGTCACGCATCCCGATCTCGGCCTCCCGAAGCGCTTGCAGCAATCCGCGAGCATAGGCACGCGTCCCCAAGGCCTTCTTTTGAAAGGCCTTCATGCGGCTCGCGGCGACCAACTCCATCGCTTTGGTGATCTTCCGCGTGTTCTGCACCGCTCCGATCTTCTTTTTGATCTCAATGAGGAATGGCACAGGCAAGAACGTTAAACGGCGAGCGCTTCGAAGTGGCTCTTCAACGCCGCATCCACCTTTGGCCCCAGTTCATCGGACCAAGCCTTCGTCTCTTCCAACGCCTGCACAAGGTCGGCATGGCGCATCTCAAACACGTTTGCCATCTCGCGCAACGCGGAGACGACCTTGTCCTTCGGGAGGCGATCCAACAAACCAGACGACGCGGCGCGCAAAAACACAACCTCTTGCCAGAGTGGCAAAATTTCATGTGCGCGCTGCTTCAACGCTTCAACCACGCGTTCCCCACGTGTCAGCTGCTGCTTGGTCGACGCATCCAATTCAGACGCAAACTGCGAAAACGCAGCCAGCTCATAGTACTGCGCCAAATCCAGCTTCGCCGTCCCGGACACTTTTTTCATCGCTTTCGTCTGCGCAGCCGAACCCACGCGTGACACCGAAATCCCGACGTTCATGGCCGGACGAATCCCCTGGTAGAACAACGAGGACTCTAGGAAGATCTGCCCGTCCGTGATGGAGATGACGTTCGTCGGAATGTACGCAGAAACGTCGTTCGCCTGCGTTTCGACGATCGGAAGCGCGGTCAACGACCCGCCTCCCACTTTTTCGTCGCGCTTTGCGGCGCGTTCAAGCAACCGAGAGTGGATGTAAAACACATCTCCCGGGAAGGCTTCACGGCCCGGCGGTTTGCGCAAAAGCAACGACACTTCACGATACGCCACGGCGTGCTTGGACAGATCGTCGTACACCACAAGCGCATCTTTGCCCTGGTGCATAAAATATTCCCCGACCGCAGCTCCCGCGTACGGCGCAAGGAACTGCATGATCGCCGGACTCGAGGCCCCCGCAGACACGACAACCGTGTATTCCATGGCACCGCGCTCTTTGAGCAACGTCACAACTTCTGCCGTGCGCGATTCACGCTGCCCAACGGCAACGTAAATACAGATCATCCCCTTCCCTTTTTGGTTCAAAATCGTGTCGATCGCCACCGTTGTTTTCCCGGTCTGACGATCGCCAATGATCAGTTCGCGTTGCCCGCGACCAATCGGAATCAGCGCATCGATGGCCACAATCCCCGTTTGCACCGGCGTATTCACCGGCGAACGATCCATGACCGACGGCGCCTGCGCTTCCAACATCATGGGCTTCCCCCCTTCCAGCGACGGTCCTTCATCTTGCACCACCCCCAGCGGATCGACGACGCGGCCCAAAATCGCATCAGAAACGTTGATCGCGAGGAAGCGATTTTCCGACTGCACGGAAAGTCCTTCGCGGATCCCCTCCGACGATTCAAGCAGGATGCCGAACGCGGCATCGCGATCCACTTGCATCACGAGGGCGTGCGCCGGCGTACCCAGCACGCGCACCACTTCACCGAGGCGCACCTCCGGCAACCCGCCGATTTCAATGATGCCGTCCTTGACCGAACGGATCACGCCGACGCCGGAGATGGCGCCGCTTGGCTTCGCCTCCGCGAGCGCGAGGTCGATGGCTTTGAAAAATTGTTGGAGAGAATCGTGAGACATACGAAATCGGATCAAAAACCCTGTTCAGGCTGCAACACGCGACCGACGCGGGCGATCCAGGTCTGATCCTGCAACGCACCGCGCACAAACACCCGCAATCCACCGAACACCGACGGCTCCGTCCGAAATCGGACGAACACCGCCCCATAGTTCCGCGCAAGAGCCGCGCGCATTTCCTGACGCACCGATGGAGCAACCGGAGCGGCAGACTGGACCAAGACCGGCGTCACCCCGCATTCCCGCGCGAGCACCTCGCCGATGTGCTCTTCCGCAACGGTGACCACCGTTCGGCGATGCCACTCCTGCAGCAATGCCCCAAGCTCTGTCCCCGGAAACGACACCTGCGCATCATCCAGACTTGCAGCGATCTCTTCTCGACAGGCAATGGCGAGCGCCTTCACAAACCCGTTTTCAACGCGCGTCGCCTGCGTTTTTGCCAACGACTGGAGATACTGATCCAAATCGCGCATGAATTCCATGGATGGCATGGGCGCCCGCGACCCAATCGGTTCCCGCGCAAAACGCTCGGCAAGATTGAGTCCTTTCGCCGATCCTTCCCCGCCTTCTTCCCGTGTCGCGATCCCGCGCAGCGATGTCCCGTAGGCCAATGCCGGAAGCAGCGCGCGTAGATCTTCTGCGAGTCCATCCAGTGTGGTCTGCTCCGCATAGACACGAAGCGCATGCGGATAGGACGATACAAGCGTGGTGCGTTTTGTCACCGCGCCGAGCACGTCTTTCATGGCAGCGCGAAGCAGGGAGGCGAACATACGGATTACGCGTGCAATTCCTTCCACGCCTCTTCCACGCTCGCGCGGACGGTGGCTTCGGGAATCTTATTCTTCAAGACGAAGAGAATGGTCTGCTCGATACGCTTCCGCGATTCAACCTCAACCTCCTTCAAGAGGCGGCCCTTTTCGGCCTGAATCTGGATACGCGCCTTTTCAAGCAAAGCATCTCGTTCCTGTTCCGCATTCGCAAGCAACGTTTTGACACGCGATTCCGCCTGCTCCTTTGCAAGCACAATGTCTGCCTGCAACCGATCCATGGCAGCGCGCGTTTCCTTCTCCCGCTGTTTTGTTTCTTCCGCAAACCGCTGCTTCAAAAGCTCCGTCTCATGCAAGTTGCGACGGATCGTGTCGCGACGCTCGTCCAACATGGAAAGCAACGGACGGTAAAGCAGCTTCGTCAATAAGACGAGCAAGAGCCCGGTATTCACCAGGTAGAGCAGCATGCTCCAGCCGTCGATGCCGAGTTTTTGTAATGCATCCATATCGAGACGCGATGCTCGTCGATTAGACGACGAACAACAAAATGAGGGAAATGACGAGGGAGTAAATACCCGTGGATTCACAAATGGCCATGGCGACGATCATGTTCGGCACCATTTTGTCTGCGACGGACGGATTGCGTCCCATGGCTTCCATGGCCTTTGCCGCCACAAACCCTTCCCCAAGTGCCGGACCGATGGCGCCAAGACCCATGCACAGGCCGGCGGCCAAAAACTTCATTGCTTCTGCTTCCATATGCGTAGAAAAATGAGTAAATCGGATGACGAGCGTCATCGCGGGAAGAATATCCGACACGTTTGTCAGATCCTCTTCCCGCGCGCCAAGACTGTTAGGCCGTGGCGGGCTGCTCGAGAGCGGCTTGTTTTCCCTTGTTCAATCGCGCCTCTTTGTTTGCCGCCGCCGTGTTTACCAGACCGGCGATAAACTGGATCGACAAGAGCGAAAACACCAGCGCCTGCACAAACCCGGAGAAGATCCCCAAAAAGATGAACGGCATCGGCACAATAAACTGCGTGAACGCAGAAAGGCTGACGATCACCGCAACCATGACGTCCCCGGCAAACAGGTTCCCGAACAAACGACAGGAAATGGAGATGATTTTTGAAAGTTCTCCAATCAGATCCATGATCCCCAAGAACACCTCAATTAACGCGTTGCCAATATCTTTTGGAGAACGGATGGCAAGGATGGCGCCAATGCGGAAATAGTTGCCGATGTGTTTGAGTGGTGCCATGGACAGCGCCACGATATGGGACAAAATCACGACCACAAGACCAAGTGTCAACGTCTGACTCAAATCCGAGGTCGCAAGACGCAGTAATGGCTTATCCTCAACAAGGACCTGGAAAATCAACGGAAACACCGAAAGCTGGTTCGCGATCGCAATAAACAAAAGCAACGTCATGATCAGCGGAAAAAACTTTCGTGCACGGGTGTGGTCGCCAAACGCTTGAAGGAGCTGGTTATCGATGTACTCAAACAATAGTTCCATGAATGCCTGCAAACGACCGGGTTCGCTCGACAATGAGCGACGAATAAGCAACGCGATCACCACAAGTACGCCTGTCGAGACATACGCTGCCACGACAGCATTGGTCACCGGAACGGGACCGAGGTGAAACAGCACTTTTGCGGGCACGGAAATGTCGAGCATAGATTAGGACGTAGAGGATGTGGGAAGGACAAATCGTTTCGCGAGCTTGATCCCGAGGATGTTGGAAACGGGGAATGAAAGGAGTAGTCCGACAAGAAGTCCTTTAGGGGACGTATCAAGCAGATGATCCACTCCATATCCAAGTCCCAAAAACAAAAGCAACGACCCAAAAATCCCGGCCAGAACGGCACCGCGGATTCGCCACAAGGTCGTTGCTTCCATAAAAAAGGCGCAAGTAGTTTCCCGCGTGACCGGATATCCGTCAAGGGAGCCAAAATTTTGGTTTTCCACACCGTTGATCTGATTCTTTGAAAAAAATCAAGTTGCTTTGGATTGACCGCCCGAAATATTTTCTGCTCGTTCGTTTTCCACACCTTTGAAAAAAACTATGCTATCCTTATCGATCCATCCGCTCATATGACCAATCCCCTCTCACCCCTCCTGCGACGCCTCGCTGCATTCACCGCCGCAGAACTAACCGTTTTCTCGTTTCTTATTGCGTCGCTCATAGGCGGGACGCTTCTCTATTTCACGGAAGCACATCGTACCGTCACTGTTCGGGTTCCCGTTCATCAGGAAGTTCTTATCCAAACCGTTGGCAACGCACTTCCGACTGCACAGCCTATCAACGATCGGCGAGAACTACATACGGTCACGGTTGAGCGTCAGCAGCAGGGTGAAACATTTATTGATGCGATCTTTACCGCTGTTTCTGCGCTCTGCGTCACTGGACTTACCAGTACTGATTTCTCTCAATTTTCCCTTGCTGGTCAAATCATTACCTTGATCCTTATTCAAATGGGAGGACTTGGGATCATTGTCTTCACCTCTATTTTTGCATTCGCCGTTTTTCGAGGGTTCTCAGAACACCTGACATTCCGAAAAATGCTTGCTGGCATTGTCGACATTGAACACCACTACGTCCGCCGCATGATCCGACACGTCGCCATTTACACTTTTGCAATTGAAGGTATCAGCGCGCTCGTCCTTGGCACGCGTTTAGCGTTCTTCATCGATCCTTCACAGTATAACCACCTCAATCCCTGGTGGTGGGGGTTGTTTCACTCCGTTTCCGCGTTCAACAACGCCGGATTCGGACTACAGCCAACCAATCTCGTTACCTTTGCCAACGACTGGGTGGTCAACCTAACCATCATGGCATTGATCATCCTTGGAGGTCTTGGATATCCGGTGTTTATCGCGTTCCATGCATGGATCATGTCTCGCTGGAGCCACCGTACTGGGTATGACAAAAAACTATTCGCCGAAGATGCAGCACTGGTGGCATCACCGATTCAACTGCGCATTGCGGTCTGGGGAACACTTTCCCTGATTGCACTCGGGACACTTTTTCCCCTCCTGGTCGAGCAACAAAATCCGGCACTTGGAAACACGTTTTCACAACGACTTCTCGCCTCTGCGTTTCAAAGCGTCTCGACACGCACCGCGGGGTTTAACACGATCGATATTGGCGCACTGCACGTGAGCACACTTCTGCTCTACATGATCCTCATGTTTATCGGGGCAAACCCCGCGGGAACCGCAGGTGGGGTAAAAATTCCAACCATCGCCGCACTGTATGGCTACATCAAAGATTGGTTCCGTGCGCCCGGACTCCCCGTCATGTTGTTTGGACGACGGCTCAGTAAATTCGCCGTATCACATGCCATCCGACTGTTCTTCTTCAGTATTTTCTATGTCTTCGGCGCTGCCCTCATAATTACGGTTTTTGAGCGCCGCTGGCTTATCACCCCTGATCCAACCATCAACTTCATCAAGGTCATGTTCGAAACCTTCTCCGCGTTTGGAACGGTCGGGCTCTCGATGGGCTTCCCTG
This sequence comes from Patescibacteria group bacterium, assembly GCA_022843095.1. GTDB lineage: Bacteria > Patescibacteriota > Patescibacteriia > 2-12-FULL-60-25 > 2-12-FULL-60-25 > JALHOH01. The sequence goes on along the minus strand of JALHOH010000002.1, from coordinate 50,609 downwards.
GTGGCGTGACCAGCCTTTCCGCCATCTTTAGCACTGGGTCAAAGATCGTCATGATCCTCACCATGCTGGTCGGAAGACTTGGTCCCCTCACACTACTTGCCGCATTGCCTTGGAAACGCGAATTCGCAGATGCTCCACTTACACCTGATCACGATGACGCGGTCAGAGTACAGATAGGCTAAGGGAAATCCCTTTACAATACGCCTATTTCGTGCTATATTTTCCCCCTCGAACGCTTTTCCAACAACACAACAAGGAGGTGTGGAATGCGTCGACTGTACATTCCTATGACGACCGTCGCGGCCATCGTCGCGTTTTTGACCCCGGTACAAGCCTGGGCGGAGGCGCATGGCGCGGGACACGCCTTCGATGAAGGTGGTGCGATCAAGATGCTCGCCACGCTTGTCTTCCTGGGATTCACGGCGCACCTCGTGGGCACCGTGTTCCAAAAGAAGACGGGGCTGACCGAGGCGATCGGCTGGCTCCTGCTCGGCGTGTTCGTGAGTAACGGACACTACCTGCACCTGCCCTTCACGGATGCGCTGAAAGCGAACCCTGGACTCCCGTACGCTTCGTACGTGGGAGTCTGCATCTTGCTCATCATGGCGGCGCTCGAAACCGATCTACCGCAGATGATCAAGAACGCGCGCATCGGAGGACTACTGGCTGCACTTGGCGTGGCCATTCCGCTCTTCGCCGTCGGGTTCGGGCTCGTGTCTGTTCTCATGCCTACCGCACCGCTCGCGACCAAGCTCTTCATCGGCGGGATGGTGACGCCAACCTCGCTTGGAATCGCCGCCAAGATCCTCAAGGATCTGGGGGTACTGTCCAGCAAGGCGGCGCAGCTCGCAATGAACGTCGCGGCGATCGATGACATCATCGGCCTCGTCGTGATGGCGGTCATCCAGACCATGGCAGGTGGCGGAACGGTGACGCCGGCGCTCGTCCTGGTCCCCATCGTGAAGGCATCGCTCTTCATGGTGATCGCGATCGGAATCGGGTATTACCTAGCGCCGATGAGCTCGCGCATCCTGTCCCGGTATGCGGGAACGGAGTCCATGCGACTCAAATTCGTCCTGGTGCCCTGCTTCTTGGCCGCCATCGTCGCGCACGCCATCGGCCTCTCGCCTCTCATGGGCGTGTATGCAGGTGCCGTGTTTCTCACCGAAGCCCATTTCACGGACTTCGACGGCAAAGAACATGGTGCAGAGTACCTGTTCAAGCCGCTCGCCTACGTCTTCGTCCCCTTCTTCTTTCTGGAGGTCGGGATGAAGGTCGATCTGCCCCTGCTGTTTACGGCAAAGGCGATCACGCTCTTCGCGGGCTGCCTCGCGATTCTGGTCGGCACCAAGCTCGCGCTCGGGAAACTGGGCGGCAAGGGGGTCGATCCGGTCGTGCTCGGCCTCGCGACCATCCCACGTGGTGAGGTCGCGCTCGTCATTGTGTCGAGCGGACTCGCCGTACACGCGGTGGACCAGTCGGTCTTCGCCGTCTGCGTCGCGCTCGTCATCGGTAGCGCGGTCGTGACCGGCGTGTTCCTACCAGGTGCCATCAAACGCGCCAAGGAACGCGACCCCTCGCTCTTCGCGCCGACCGATCCGTCGCCGCACATGGAAGAAGCGCTCACCGACGCCGAGTAGCTCCTTCGTATACGCAACACCCACCGGAACGCGGTGGGTGTTTTCTGTTTCTTCTTTATTGAACACACGGTTCTGGGAACTCTTCTCCTGGCGCCGCGGCACAGAGAGGTTCGCTGATGGCGAAGTTTCCACGCATCTGCGACGGCTTCCCTGCATACGGCTCGTTCTCCTCCAAAAACAGGTAGAAGTTGAGTGAATGCGAGGTATCCGGCTTGTTGTCGATGAAACCCGTCAGGTGGACGTTCAAGCCCGTTGTCGGCGCGATACTTCCCTTAAACGGTCGGTTGCAAATCGTTCCTTTAACCTGATCATCCCACTGCTCCAACGTCATCGTAGGGTTCGCGCATGTGATCGCCCCGTTCACCTTCCACCCCTTCATGGAGAACCCACAGCCGTCTGGGAAGGTCACCCCGGGACGCGCTCCGCACCATCCTTTTTCTCCCTTGTACTGCTGCTTTTCCGGATCAAACGTGAGAACGAGGGGGTTGTTGCTGCAATTTGATTCCGAGTAATAACACGCCTTCCATACACCCGTGAACGTATTGCCCGTCACCGTACCTTCTACCGGGACATACATCTTGAGCACCGGAATCACTCCATCCGTAGGCTTTGAAGAAAGGACGTTCAGGATCGCGCTTCCCTTCACCGACTTCCCATTCTGCTCGAGGACAAGCATCCCCGTGGGCAACATCCAGGACCCAGAGACATCTGCATCCGGAACCTGTGGCGTCGGAGCTGGTTCTTCGACGGGTGGCTCTTCCTTTGGAGGAATCGGCGGTGCCGGCGGGACATCTTGCGCAATGGGCGGTGTTGGAGGCGCTGGTTCATTCTCAATCGCCCGCTTTTCATTGTCGTAGCACCGTTCGTAGCAGGATTCATGTTGCGAGCGACACTGTTGCACACGATCATCGTCTCCGCGTCGCGCACCCTGACAACTATTTAACTCTGCATCACATTGACCAAAGCAGGCTTGTGTTTGCGAGGATGCCGGTGCACAGGACATTTGGCACAGGATTTTTTGTTCTGCGCAGTTTTCTTGACTCCCATCTGCCACGCGCTGCAAGCAGGCGGATACCTTCACCATACACATTTCACTGCAACTTTCCCCTCCTTGTTGTGACTGCCCAGTTTGATCCTGCACGGCGATCTCTTCGGTTTGCGGTGCGTTCACCTGTTTACAACTCGCAATACAACTATTGTACGGCTCATAACAGCTATCCGCGTCCCCACCCGCGGCAAAACAGCCGACCAAGGGATCTTTGCAGGAATCCACGCACATCGCATACGGATCGACCTGCGCCACATCTTCGGTGTATCCCTGATCAAACGTGGGTAAAAATCCAAAACCGTATGCAGCAAGACCCGCCACGAACCCGATCGTCACCGCAACGCCCACTTTTGTGGCCGTGGTGGTTTGGGTGGTGGTTTTTGTCATGGTTGAAGGAGGCATAGATGGCAAAAGAATAGCACAATTACCGGGGATTTGCTGGAGCGGCTCCGACCCAATCATCCACAATGTCCTGAATATCCGTCGCGGTCACAACCGGCAAACGATCTCCAGCGCCGGTATCGAGCTCCTGACGAACGTGTTCTGCCGCCTCGACGACATGCGACAATCGCAAGCGAATTTCGTCCAACTCCGGATCATGCCGCATATCTTCGGCAAGCCTGGTCACATGCCCCAACTCTTCGCGCAGCATGGCGATCCGACGATCCACGGTTTGTAATTTTGCTTGCTTTTCTACCCCGGCCGCATGCAAGAGCCCCAAGGCATGCTTTCCATCATGCGACGCCTCAATGGATGCGCGCGCGCCTGCTTCATCAATCAAGTCAATCGCTTTGTCCGGCAAATACCGATCTCGAATCTTCTCTTTCGCCAGTGACACAGCCGCCTGCAGCGCCGCCTCGTCATACACGACACGATGATACGCTTCGTAGGTCTGCTTTAATCCCCGCAAAATGGCGAGCGCCGCATCAACCGAAGGCTCGCCCACGATGACCGGCTGCAATCGTCGGTTCAACGCATCGTCGGTTTTGATATACATCTCAAATTCCCGCCACGTCGTCGCCCCGATCATCTGCAATTCTCCACGCGCGAGCGCCGGCTTCAAAATATCGGACACGTTGATTGCCCCTTCTGCCCCTTTTGCCTGCTCCACCATGTGCACCTCATCAATAAACAAAATCACACGACGCGCTTCGGCCCGAATTTCTTCGGTGAGCTTTTTCATGCGCTCTTCAAATTCTCCACGGTATTTGGTTCCGCCGATCAGCGCCCCCAAATCCAGCGCAAGGACACGCTTACCTTTGATCGCATCAGGAACATCCCCTGCCACGATTTGTCGTGCGATCCCTTCCACGATTGCCGTCTTCCCGACCCCAGGCTCTCCAAGCAGCAAGGGATTATTCTTCGTTCGTCGGGACAAAATATGCATCACGCGACGAATTTCTTCATCCCGCCCAATAACCGCATCCAATTCTTTGCGTTCGGCACGCGCGGTCAGATCTTCGGTGTATTTTGCAAGCACATTCCCCACCGTCCCTGCCGGCAACGTGCCGCCATCTTTTCCATGCTCGCGACGCCAACGATTGCGCGTCCACAAATAACTAATCGCTGCGCCGGCAAGCAGGGCGATAATGATGTACGGATTTGGCCCGGAGGTCGTCCCTGGCGCAATGATCGGTTGCATGGACGCAGTATACCATGACGCGCAGAGCCGGATGGAGATCCTATTTTCTTTCGCTCCACACGATCCATCCCATCCCCGCAAGCATGACACACCCGACGACAATTGAAACCCAAAGCGAAGCCCCGAGCGCATACCCAAACCAGAATCCCATCGACAGCGCCGCGCTGATGCAAAGCGCCGCTGGGGTCGGCGTTGTGGTGAAACGAGAAAATGCCTGCACGATTCCACTCCCCAAGACCCCCGTCATCACCCACCCCACAAAATTCTGAATCGGAACGCCATGAACACCTCCGCCTTCCACAAACGTCCAGAGCCCCATCCGAACCGCTCCGGGATCCAATACCACGTCCATGAGCATGACAAAGATTCCCGCCCAGGCAACGCGCCAGGCAAATCCACTCGCCATGCGTGACGCAAGCGGTACGGCGCCAAGAATCAACGGGATCCACCCAAGCGGCACAACCCAAGGAACCAACCCAAAAACCCGGGGGCCCAAGCCAGTGCCGTACGTAAACGCGCCATACGGAAACCCCGTGTATACCGCCGCGCTTTCGACAAGAAATGCAAACAACGATAACGCAATCAATGCCGCACCCCCACGCGTCCACCCCACCCATCGGACAAATGCGGTGACCGAAGGGAGAGACATTAAAAGAAGCGCAGGTATGGCGACCCAAGTCGTATTCCCTGTAAATGATGCAGCCATCCACCCCACAAGGACGGCACATCCGGTGGCGCAGGTTGCCAAAACGTGCGCGCGAGGCATACTCATTCTATGCATGCGTGGACTATCGTACCCTGGAATGTCGCGAAACGCACGAGTCGTGTGCGTTTTTGGCTGTATCTCCTTGGACCGTTTCTTGTTGGTGTTGCCGCAGCACCGGGTCTTCCCCCCTCGACACAACTTCCCGCACTCCTTCTGAACATGCTTTGGTGGTCGTTCCCGGCAAATCTATTTTTGTACGGTGTCAACGATGCGGCAGACCTGGATACCGACGCGCAAAATACAAAAAAAGACGGGTATGAGTCCCGCCTTTCTCCGTCGGATGCGCCCGCGCTGTTGCGCACGATCGCGGGTCTCACCCTTCCATTTCTCCTACTGTGGCTTGTGTGGGCCCCACTCGCCCCTACTCGGCTGTGGTTCGCCGCCTTTTTATTCCTCAGCGTTAGTTATTCACTCCCCCCGCTGCGCTTGAAAGCGCGTCCATTTTTGGATAGTACAAGCAATGCCCTGTACGCCGTTCCGGGCATCATCGGCTATCTGCTCGCCGGTGGATCCGTGCTCGATACGCGGCTCCTGCTTGCCGCGGCGCTTTGGTGCGCTGCCATGCACGCCTTCAGCGCCATCCCCGATATCGAAGCCGATCGCGCCGCACACCTCTCTACCATCGCCACCACCCTTGGACGACGTGGAACGCTTCTATTCTGTCTTGCGCTGTACGCCTGCGCCGCGACACTCGCCATCCTCGCCACCGGATTCGCCCTGTTTAAATTCTTGGGCGCCGGGTATGTGCTACTCATGCTTCACGCGCTTCGCGTCTTTGATGCACCGATGCGATTCTTCGCGGTCTACCGCGCATTTCCATTTATCAACACGGTTGCCGGCATGCTGCTTTTTGCCTGGTCGCTCTGGTTGACTTCGTGAGCTTCTACAACGTCTCAAGCGGTCCGATGGATCGATCTCCCACAATCCGCTTATACGCGAGTTCGGCGCTGACCAGACACACCGGCATTCCAATCCCCGGATTGGTTCCGGCGCCGACATAATACAATCCGCCGACACGTTTGCTGATATTATTGGGCCGAAACACGGCGGTCTGCGCAAGGGTATGCGCCAAACCCAGCGCCGTCCCTCGATCCGCGTGATACCGCGACGCAAAATCCGATACGCAAAACGATCGCTGAAGAACGAGATTCTCGCGTAAGCCTGCAAACCCCATGTGTTCCTCCATCATCCGGAGGATTTTTTGCGCATACGCCTCACGCGCCTCCGCATGATCGGCGAGGCCGGGCGCAATCGGAACCAAGACGAACAGATTTTCATGACCAGGTGGCGCAACGCTTGGATCGGTCACAGACGGTGCACAGACGTACAACGACGGATCTTCCGGCCACGCAGGGCGTTCAAAAATCTCCATGAAATTCTTTTTCCAATCTTCCGTAAACAACAAACTATGGTGCCGCAACCCTTCAAACTTCTTTTTCACCCCCAAGAAAAGAATAAATGCCGAGGGCGCAAGCGTACGGCGACGCCAATACCCCGCAGAGCGGTCGCGCGATCCGGCGGGCAGCAATTGCTCATCCGTCCAGCGTGGATCCGCGTTCGAAACCACGGCGTCCGCTGTTAGCTCTTCTCCGGATTCCAAACGAACACCCACGGCGCGCCCACGTTCCACGAGAATCCGCTCCACCGGCGCCTGTGTCCGCACCTCTACCCCCGACGCACGCGCAAGGCGTTCAATCGCGCGCACGACTTCGTAGATCCCCCCCATCGGATAGAACACGCCCAGATCGTAATCCACGTGACTCATCAAGTTGTACAGCGCCGGCGCCTGATACGGAGAACTTCCCAAAAAAACCAGCTGATACTCCATCAGTTTTTGCGCTTCCGGCGTCCGAAAAAACGAGGATACGTACCCATGCATCCGGCGGAACACCGAAAGCCGCGTTCCATCAACCAAGGTCTGACGATTCAAAAAATCCCAGACATGATCATAGTTGCGATACAAAAATGAACGCTTCGCAATTTCATACTGCTCCTTTGACCGATCCAAGTACGAAATAAACGCGGCACCCGCCCCAGGCTCAAGACGCTCAAACGTTTCGCGGTCCCGTACACGATCGGCAAACAGCTCCACCGTTTTTCCGGATCCTTTAAAATAAATCCGATCGGATGGCTGCAACTGAACAAGAGATAATTCTTTCGCCGCCAATGTCCCGAGCAACCGAAAAAAATGGTCAAACACGTCCGGCATCAGATACCAGGTCGGCCCCATGTCGAAGGTGAATCCGTCGACGGAAAGCCGACTCGCCCGTCCGCCCAACTGCTCATTTTTTTCAAGCAACGTTACGCGATACCCTTTTTTTGCCAACAGCGCCGACACGCCAAGCCCTCCAAATCCACCCCCGATCACGATGACCTGTTTCTGATGCATAACGCACGAAGAGCTAGAATACATTTTTCCAAAAATGATGTTCTGACGCGTCCTTCAAACACCCGATACTGATTTGCCTCGATCTTGCGAAGAATCTGCTGATACAGACGACTTGCCACGCGAACCGCCGAGCGTCCACGCGGATGCAGAAGCGCGATTCCAGGCTCTGCCTCAGCGTATAACCGATCGGCACTCGCGATTTGCTCTTGAAGAAAAGAAATGAACTCCGGAGACATCTGATGCACTTGCACCACTTCATCCGTCACACCAAACGCGGCGCGCTCATCCGCAGGAAGATAAATGCGTCCACGATCGTCCACATCCTCCCCAATATCGCGAAGAAAATTCGTCAGCTGCATCGCGTAGCCCAGCTTCTCCGCAAACGGAAGCGCACGCGGATCGTTCATCCCGATCACGTAGCACATCATATGTCCGACCACGGCAGCAGATCCCCACATGTATTGCCGCAAGGCTTCATACGTCGCATAGCGCGTCTTGTGAAGATCTTGCCGCATGGCCTGCAAAAAATCCGTGGAGAGCGCAAACGGGATCCCATACTGATGAAACACCCATTGCGTCGCATGCAAAACAGGGTCGTCAGACGTTTTTTCCTGGTACGCCCGCTTCCATCCCTCCTGAAACGCATCTAACGCCGCTTCTGCCTGCACAACATCCGCATGCGCCGCATCTACCAGGTTATCCGGCACTCGAAAAAATGCATACAAGGCATACGTCGCGTCGCGGAGATCCTTTGGAAATAATGCGGTTGCGAAATAATAACTCTTGCCATGCATGCGATGGAGCGCTCGGCAGTGACGAATCGCAGCATGGAGTGTTGCATCCATAGATTACGTATTCCGATCGGTGAGCTTCTGAAGCAGTTCCTGAAACGGGGCACGTGTCGCGCCCTGAAACGGAGCGGATGTCAGGGCCATGTGCGCCTCCTCCAACCAACGTCGTGCCTGTTCATCCGCCGCTTCCAATACCCCGGAACGCTGAAACAACGCGCGCACCTCCCCTTCTTCATCCACAGAAAACGCGCGACCCCACCACGTATCATGCAACGTCTTCCATGCATCAGGCGCATGCCGTCGCATCCATTCTGATACCCACGTTTGCTGACGATCACGTACATCCATACACGGGCGTTTTCCTAAAACCGCCGCCTCTCCGCAAATATCAAGCACATCATCCTGCAGCTGAAACGCAAGACCAAGCGGACGACCGAATGCCTCCGCCCATTCCATCCAGGACACGGGTGCACCCCCGAGCGCTGCACCGATCTGTAACGGATGAACAAACGTATATCCCGCCGTTTTTAACGACATTTTTTGAATGACGTCCTCCATGCTCGCGAATGGCTCATGCGTTGCATGGACGTCCAGCATCTGCCCCAACACGACCTGCTCACACATGACAGAGAAATAGGCTCTTGCTTGATCCGCCGCCTCTGCCGGAACCGATGGGATCTGTCCAAAACATCGCTCTGCCCACGCAAACAGCAAATCTCCAATCAAAATTGCCTGATTTCGACCCAGTTCTGCTGCACGTGGACTCTGCACGTACCCCTGTGCCGCATAGGTATGAATGGTACTGACCCCATGGCGCATCTCCCCGTGATCCATGATGTCATCATGGACAAGCGCAAAGGCATGAAAGAGCTCCAATCCACAGAGCACGCGCAACACCTCTTCGGACGAACGCCCGGTCGCTTCAAATACCATGGCCGCCAAGTAGGGTCGAATCCGTTTTCCTCCCGCCAGGACGAGCGGCTTCACATGATCCAGAAGCGATCGCAAAACAGACTCCTTGGTTTTTGCCCTGAATTCCGCAATACGCTCCTCCACCAATTCCTCAAGAATTGGATGAAAACGCGTGCGCCATGCGTCGAGATGCTGCATACATTTGCCGTAGCGTACGCGAGTGTCGCGACGTTGACGAGTCCATCGTCAAGATGCGATCCGACTCCGTCGAACACTCTTCTTTGCGGCTGGCCGCTTTTTAGGACGCGTTGCTGAAGCAGACGGTTTTACCGGCTCTGCATCCGTCTCAACTGCAGGGGCCTCGTGTTCTTTTTCCTGCAACGTAAACGGTTTTTTGGCCCCTTCCTGGGCCGGCATTCTCACCCCCAATTCACGCAATACTTTTGTCGCCCATACCGATCCGTCATCGGTCGGGAGCGCCTTGTGTAATCGCTCCCCCATCTGTCCACGCTCTTCCGCATCACCAAGCAAGAGCCGTGCCGTTTCTGGCAGATCCCCATCAAAGGAAGACACGTTTTGGTCCAACACTACTGCGGCACCACGCTCTTCGACGGCTCGTGCGTTATATTCTTGCTGATTTGATGGGATCGGAACCAAAATACAGGCCTTCTTTAACCCGGCGCATTCCGTTAAGAATCCGATACCTGCACGACCAACCATCAGATCCGCCGCCGCATAAGCCTGAAGCATCGCTTCTGCCTCAAGCAGTGGTTTTTGAACGTACCCGCTTCGTGACACCCCTTCAGATCCCTTCCCAATGCCCGTCACATGAATCACCTGCGTAAATGCAAGCCACGCATCCAATGTTCTCCAAAGATGTGTATTTAGCCGATGCGCTCCCGTTCCCCCTCCCACAACAACGATCACCGGACGAGTGGGATCAAGTCCAAAGGCACGCACAGCTTCATCACGCGAAGGTAGAGCCGCATCCGCAAACCGCATAGGGGTCGGGATGGGCTCATCACTCACCCACGTTCCAAATGGAGGTTTTTCGTATTCGAATGTGGTGGTCACAAATCGGCAACGCTTTGCAATGCGCTTGTTCGCAAGACCAGGGACCAAATCCAGCTGGTGCGTAAAACATGGAATCCCCTTTGCTGCAGCCGCAGAAACGACCGGAACGGCGGTAAAGCCACCTGCCGTAATCACAGCATCCGGCCGTTCCGTGCCGAGACAGGCACGCGCGGCGCGCTTGGCGCGCCACCAATCAAACGGAAATGAAAGTAACCGGACACTGGGATACCGTGGCAATTTTGCAACGGGAATGGGAGAGAAAGAAAAGCCGGCGTGCTCGACGACACTTCGCTCCGGGCCATCAGGCGTCCCCGCCCAAGCAAACGTCGCCTCCGGATGGAGGCGCTTCAAGGCAGAGGCAAACGCGATAAGCGGAGTCACCGGTCCAAGCGAACCCCCTCCAACGAGCAAAAATTTCATAATGTTGATGGACGTGCACCAGCGTGTTGCGGAATACCCGCCAGTAAACCCAATGCAGTCAGGCTCACCGCAAGCGAAGACCCGCCATGAGAAATTAACGGAAGCGTGACACCGGTCATGGGAAGCAAACCTGTCATCGAGCCAATATTCAAGACCACCTGAATTCCCATCCATGCCCCGATCCCAACTGCGAGATACATCCCGAACGGATCGCGCGCAGCTCGACCGATCCGAAATGCGTGTAACACGAGTGCCACGTACAAACTCAATAATACCACAATCGTGATCCAGCCCATCTCTTCTCCTATTACGGCAATAATCGAGTCAGACTCGACTTCTGGAAGATACAAATATTTTTGCCGCGAATGCCCAAAACCCACCCCCCAGATCCCACCCGAACCAATCGCAAGTAACGCTTGGTTGATGTGATACCCAATCCCCTTTGGATCAAGCTCCGGATGCAAAAACGTCATGTATCGCGCCGTGCGATACGGCGAAGACTTGATAAGAAGGTACAACCCGGTCAACCCAAGGACGCACACCCCTGCAAACCAGTGGAGGGGCGCACCGGACACGAGATACAAGACAAGCGCCGTCCCGACGATCACAGACATCGTCCCCGTATCCGGCTGCAGGATAAGCATGAGCGCAATCAACCCGACCGCGCCAAAAAATGGGATAAACCCGCGCTCGAATGAGCGGACGTCTTCCCGTTCCCGGACGGCGAGCCACGCGGCGACGTACACGAGAAACGTGAGCTTCACCAACTCAGAAGGCTGAAAGGTGAATCCGCCTAGCGACACCCAACTATGCGCTCCGCCTAATTCAAATCCGACGCCCGGGATATAGACAAGCAGCAGGAGCAAGATCGAGGCGACCAGAGAAAAAAATGCGAATGGTCGCCAACGTCGATAATCGATGAGCGCGAGCGTAAAAAACCCAAACAACCCAGGCAGCACCCCCGAAAGCAACTGACGCTTCACATAAAACAAACTGTCGCCGGTACGTTGCACAGCGATCGGTCCGGTCGCAGACATGAGCATCGCGAGTCCAAACGCCAAAATCACGGCGGTCAACGCAACGACGCCGGGATCCAGCGCCCGCAGGCGATCCATGAATGCCATGCGTTCACTATACCAAAATCGCGCACGACCCCCTACCCGATGAGCGCAAGCACCGTTCCAAGCCCGGCGAGCACAAACGAAATCATCCAAGAACGCATGACGATGCGCGGCTCACTCCATCCCGACGCCTCCAAATGGTGATGCAATGGGGCACTGATAAACACCTTCTTACCCCCGCGCAGTTTCTTGCTTGTCACCTGAATCAACACTGAGGCGCTTTCGACGACAAACGGGAGTCCGATCAGAATCAACAAAAGCGGGGTGTTGGTCAGCATTGCCATGAGTGCCAGCACCGTCCCCATCGCCATGACCCCCGTGTCTCCCATAAACACATCCGCCGGATTTACGTTGTACCACAGGAATCCCATCAACGCGCCGATCATGATGGTGCAAAGCGTTGCCGCATCAAAACGCCCCTGCGACCAGGCGATGGCCGCATACGCCGCAAAGGAAGACAACAACGTCCCGCCCGCCAATCCATCCAACCCATCCGTCACATTCACGCTATGCTGTGTTGCAACGACAACGAGGATGAAAAACGGTACGTACCACCACCCAAGATCAATGTTTCCCACGAACGGAATCCCAATCACGCTCCATTCCAATTTTGTGTAAAACCACCAGGCTCCCACCACGGCGATGGCGGTATAAAGCAATAACCGATGACGTACGCGTAGACCACCGCCTTTTGGTCCTGAATGAATGACGTTTAGATAATCATCCACCAATCCAACCAACGCGGCAGCCACCATGAGACCAATCGGTACCCATGTTTGCGCGCGATTCCAAAGCGACCATGTGCAGGCAAGGCTCCCTTCACCAAACGCCAAACACCCAAGCTCGAGCACTCCCACGACGAGCAGCGTCACGATCCAAATAATCATCCCCCCCATCGTAGGCGTTCCCGCTTTCTTTGCATGCAGCGCATGCATCACGGGCGCATCCGCCGCCGTTCGGATGGATTTGCCCATCTTGTACCGACGCAATAATCGAATCAGCAGAGGCATTCCGGCAGCAGAGGCGGCAAACGCGGCGGCCAATAAGGCGAGCGGACGAACGGCAAGGGAGAGATCTTGATACATACCTCTTACGAGGCGTTAGGAATTGATAAGGGAAAGATGGTAGAGCGCAATCGACCACGGCACAGACCAGGCAACGGCAAGGACAGCGAGGGCGTTGGCACACAACGGATCAACACGATAGACGCCAAAGGCTATCACAAAGTCGATCATGACGCCTATGATCCAAAGGGCAGGCCACAAAAACGCCCAATACCAGGGACGGATATCATCCACCCCCAGATACACAGAATAATGCAGGATGACGTTTCCGCCGTCACGCATGTGCGTCAATACCTGATACAGGAAATACCCGGAAGCGACCAAGGAATAACTCACGGTCGCAATAGAAGACCAACGAAAAAATGGACGCTGCCATGCACGCGTCGCCGAGAATGCCCACGCACGAAACCACATGGCAAAAAGCGATCCACAAAGAATTACGCCACCTGCACCACCTCTTTGACCTCCGGAACCATTTCTTTCAGGGTGTCTTCTATACCGGCTTTCAAGGTCATTTCTGACATAGGACACCCGACACACGCCCCCTGCATCCGTACCTGAACGATCCCCGTTTCCGGGTCTGCATCCACCAATTCGCAGTTTCCTCCATGCATCGCAAGGCCCTGCCGAAGCACGGTCAGCACCTGCTCTACGTCCTGCATCAATACTTCCTTTGTTTTCATAGCCATGTATGTCCATTAAACCGCCGTTCCACTGGCTTGACAAGCACGCGGTCCACGCGTATCCTTTTGCCATCATTTTCCATTGATCACACCTTATGGCACATAAGAAAGCCGGTGGTTCCACCAGTTACGGTCGCGATTCCCAGGGCCAACGTCTGGGCGTCAAGATGTATGCGGGGGAATACGCCAAGACCGGGAACATCCTGGTGCGCCAGCGCGGGACCAAATTCCGCCCGGGCGACAACGTGAAGAAAGGGACGGATGACACCTTGTTTGCCTTGGCAGACGGGATCGTCAAGTTCACCCGTCGCCGCGTCCGCCGCTACACGGGTGCGTTCAAGATGGCGACCTACGTCAACGTGAACGCCGCCGCCAAGAAATAACGGCATCAAAAATCCCCTCACTCGAGGGGATTTTGTTATCTCACCTTCCTCACCTATTCGTGGCAGCCGCCTTCAAGAATCCAAGAAATAATGGATGGGGACGGAACGGGCGCGAGAGATATTCCGGGTGGAATTGCGCTGCCAAAAAGAATGGATGATCCGCAAGCTCAATTACTTCCACCAACGTCCCATCGGGCGACAGTCCACTGGCGATCAAACCGCGCTCCTCCAACGCCGCACGATACGCTGGATTGCATTCATACCGATGGCGGTGGCGTTCTCGAATCTCATCCGCGCCGTACAACGCGCGCGCCTTTGACCCCTTTGCCAGTAGGCAGGGATATGACCCCAGACGCATCGTACCGCCGTAAGCGGCGTTTTTCATGCGCTCCTCCTGTTCGTTCATCAAATGAATGACGGGATGCTTGGTTCCCGGATCGATCTCCGTGGTATGCGCATCACGAAGCCCGAGCACGTTCCTCGCAAATTCTACGGTCGCGAGCTGCAAGCCATAACATAACCCGAGATACGGGATCTTCTTTTCGCGAGCATACCGGATCGCTTTCATTTTTCCTTCAACGCCACGCGTTCCAAACCCCCCTGGCACCAAAATCCCCTCCACCTCTCCCAGCACCGCCGTGAGCCGAACCCCAGGCTTCTCCAATTCCTCCGCGTTGATCCACGTAATCTGCGGATCCCGCTCAATGGCCCATGCCGCATGTTTCACCGCCTCGAGCACCGAGAGATACGCATCGGAAAGGACAAAATCCCCGGTGGAGACATACTTTCCCACGATCCCAATCTTCACGGGCTGTACTGCCTTTTTTCGCTTCAGGACAAGCCCTTCCCATTTCTCCTTGTGGAGCGGTTTTGCCTTGAGACGCAACTTTTTGATCACACGATCCCCCAAACCCTCCTGTTCAAACCAAAGCGGCACATCATAAATCGAGGCGGCATCCGGCGCGCTGATCACATCCTCCGGCAACACGCCGCAATGCGCCGCCAGCTTTTCTTTGCGTGGCTGATCGATCGGTTTTGAAGAACGTCCGATAATGAAATCCGGCTGTAACCCAACGGCGTTGATCGCACGCACCGCAAATTGCGTCGGCTTGCTTTTCATCTCCCCGATTGCGGAAGGAATGGGTAAATAACTCACAAGCCCAATCAGAACATCCGCAGGCTGCTGCTGACGCAACATACGAGCCGCCTCCAAAAACAAGACATTTTGATACTCCCCCACCGTCCCACCGATTTCAACGATCGTGACGTCCGCGTCTGCCCGTTCGGCAGCTTCCCGGATGCGTCCAATGACCTCCAGGGGCACATGTGGCACGACCTCGACGGTTTTCCCGCCATATCCAAGGGCACGCTCCCGCTCGATGACCGACAGATACACTCGCCCTGTCGTCATATAATTCACCTTCCCAATATCAACGTCCAAAAACCGTTCGTAGTTCCCGATATCTTGGTCTGTCTCATCCCCATCGTAGGTCACAAATACCTCGCCATGTTCTACAGGATTCATCGTCCCTGCATCCACGTTGATGTACGGATCAATTTTGACCGCCGTCACGCGCTGACCACGACACTGCAGCAACGCCCCCAGTGACGCAGACGCAACCCCTTTCCCGACCCCAGACATCACCCCACCTACGATGAACAGATACGTGCGGCGTTTTGGCATACCCGAACATGATACACGGCGGGCACGAGGCAGGGTGTGCACAACAAAAAACCGATCTCGAAGGAGATCGGCAGAATCAGTTTGAGGTGTTCATGGGCGGAACAAGCTTCCCATTTACTACGCGAAACGGGATGACCCGTTTCCCCTGGTCAAAGTCGCATTCGACCGTGAAACCCACTTCACGATGTTCCAGGGGGTGGTGGCGCGTTGTGTACAGGAAGAGCGGTACAGCGTGAAGGAAAAGCACCGACAATGGATCGGCTTCAGGTGGAGGACGAAACCCTTTTTCCACCATCTCCACAGGATCGCTCTTCACCTGATCAAACCGCTGGACCAAGATTCCGATCAGCGCTTCTACCCGATGGTCGAAGATGCGTTCATAGGCCTCCCGAATCGACTCCGGAAACCCATGTTTCGTGATCAGGTATTCCGCGATCGCGTCAAATGCAGAGCGCGTTTCCTTCGGCATTTGTGTCATGACACCCTACCTCCTTGTGAAGTCATGCCAGAAAATGGCCATCCTGACAACCACCGAACCTGTTTATTTCCCGTACCGACGCTGTCGTTGTCCAAACTCGTCCAAGGCGCGATCCAACTCCGCTTCGGTAAAGGCCGGCCAATGCACTTCGGTAAAATAGAACTCGCTGTATGCGCACTGCCACAACAAAAATCCGGAAAGGCGCTGCTCGCCGGACGTGCGAACCACCAAATCCGGCTCCGGCATATCCGGCCAGTACGTTGCAGAGGTAACGGTGGATTCCTCAATCTGCCCCGCTTCAATCCCTTGCGCCACGATGTTGCGGACCGCATCGACCAACTCGATTCTGCCGCCGTAGTTTAAGCAAATGCAAAGCGTGAGCGCGGTATTCTCGGCCGTTCGTGTTTCGATTGATTCGATTGCGCGTAACACCGACGGTCGCAACCCGTCACGACGCCCAAGGATCAGGACACGCACCCCTTTTTGGACAAAAAACTCCGCTTCCTGGATAAGCGCCGTTTCCAGCAGGTCCATAAGAAACGTGACTTCTTCTTGGGTGCGTTTCCAATTTTCCGTAGAAAACGCAAACACCGTCAGCACCTCGACACCACGGGCGAGACACGCGTCCCCAATCGCCTTCAGCCGATCATAGCCGCGTCGATGCCCCTCAAAAGACGGCAACCCCTGCGCCTTTGCCCAGCGCCGATTGCCATCCATGATCACCGCAAGATGCTTGAGGCCTTCCTTGGTCATACAGTGCTTGTGAGCGTACCTGACATTGCTTTTCCGCTCAACCCTTGCCTCCGTGGACAACCCATGGCACCGTTGCCCGCGGAGGTGCACCGTGGCAGGACAGCGCATTCGACAGGAAATCCTGGAACGCCATTTTTCCCGTGTTCGCAAGGAAATCCAAGACTTTACCAGCCTGATCAGCCAGAGACGTCGTGGCAAACTGGAGGAGGCGGAGGCGCGCGGGAGGGATGCATCGCATCTCTCGCACACAGATAGCATCGCGCTCTGCTATGTGAACGCCCTAAAAGATGGGCGTCATCAACAACCGCTCCCCTCGTGGTTCGTCCTTCCAGAAGAGGATGTTGCGGAATATCTGGGCGATATTCCCTACAACATCCATGACGAAGTGGTCGTCTTCCATGTCACCAAGTCGAGCGAAGTCACGTTCTGCTCGGTCGAGCTGGAACGCGCGCACTGGATCATCGATCTGCTTCCGCCGGGGGGTATCTACTTCGGCGAGCTCGACTATCTCCTCGTCGTGCGAAGACGTCGACTCCTGGCAAAAGTCTACGAAGTAGATGCCATTCATGATGAACTTACACTCGGCGTGATCTCCTTCCGGACCATGCATCATCTGGCGCCCCCCGGGAGCCATCCATGACCCGCTCCTCGAAGCCGACGCTTGTCGGCTTCTTCTTTTTGGCGTATTGTCGCGCGCATGCATCTCTTGAACGGCACCGCGCTTGCCGCATCGCTCCGCGACACGCTGCTTCGCGAGCTCCAGACGCTTCCCACAACGCCAACCCTAGGCGTTCTTTTGGTAGGCGAAGACCCTGCTTCCGTGCTGTATGTTGCACTCAAAGAGCGTGCCGCGGCAGACGTGGGGATTCGAACACACGTCCTCCGACTCCCAGCAGAAACCCCTGACGAAATACTGGTCCAACACATTCAACGCTGGAACGATGATCCTTCCGTCCATGCCATTTTGGTACAACTCCCCCTTCCGGAAGGACATGACGAAGATCGCGTGATCCGCGCGATTGACCCGCGCAAAGACGTCGATGGATTCCATCCAACCAACCGCGAAGCATTGCTCCGTGGAGACGCGGCGATCATCCCACCGGTTCATGAAGGCATCCTTCGCCTGATTGCGGAGGCGCCGATCCGCTTGAATGGTGCACGTGTGACGGTACTTGCGAATTCCACCATCTTTGCAGATCCATTGGCTCATTTACTCAAAAAAGCGGGAGCCACCGTCCGCGTCATGCCGCCGGACGCGATCGAGCGCCCATGGCTCGCCACGTCGGACATCGTGATCACCGCCCTTGGACGACTCGCGTTTTTAAACCCATCCATGACCAAACGCGACGCCGTCATCATTGACGTTGGGACCAACAAAACCGCGGACGGAAAAGTACGCGGCGATGTGGATCTTGATTCCTATGGCGACCGCCCCGTTTGGGTGACGCCGGTTCCTGGGGGCGTTGGTCCAATGACCGTTGCCATGCTCCTCAAAAATGTCGTGATGCTTGCCCGTCAAGCGACGCGCTAGGATTCCATCCCTTCCGGGAGCGACCCGACCACCGCACGACGCCGCATACGATAGGCGGCTGCCCAAATCGCCACGCTGTACCACGCGATCAATAAAAAGACGCCCCAATGCATTCCTGCAAGGACTTCCGCGAGCGTTCGTTCGCCGTACCACATCATAAATGCCGTTTGAACCAAAAATTCGGTGCCGATAAATACCGCTCCTACCAGGGCGGTATTTTTGGACGAAAGCGCGTCCACGCGGGCAAATGCCCACATCGCAACCAGATAGGTTGCAACCCCTTCCATCAAAAAGACGAACGCAGTCAGTGTCCATGCGGGCAACGGACTGACCTCAAAACGCTGGGAAAAAATGATCAGTGCAAAAATCATCACACAACGGATGATCGAAAGAAACGCGAGGCGGAGGTACCACATAGTCTTTGCGTTAGCGTAGCAAATACCGTTGAATCAGCCCAAATCCGAATGCCGCGATGACCACATAGCCGCCGACCGTCACCCAAGCCGGACGGCGTGCGAGCTTGGCGACCACAAGCGCGGTTAACGCAATAAAAATCCCATTCATCCCTGTAAACAATGTTCCCACCACATCAAGTGCCGCAAGTGCGTTGGTCTTGAAAAATAGCAACAGCACCAAAGGAACGAAAAGCGCAATGCTCCATGCCGCAACTTTTGGAAGACGAAAATCGAGGTGAAGCGACGCTTTGAGATCCTGTGCTGTCGTAATGTAACTGGTCGCAACCGCCAAAAAACCGATCGTTGGAATCAGCCAGGCGAATCCTCCGGGAAGCAATGCACCAAGTGTCGCAGGCGCTCGATCCGTTCCGCCTGCGGTAAACGCCATTGCAACACCAAAGACCCACGACAATACCGCAGCCGCAAGCGTTCCCACAAGCGATGCACGTAGGACGTCCGTGCGTCGGCGCTGCACCATGTCCGCGACCTCCGCGATCACGTTCATCCCGGAGACGCTAAAAAGAAACACCCCGTACGGCACCATAAAGGCGCTCCAATTCCCTTCAGACAGCGTAGTGGTATTGATACGAAAGCCAACCAGAACCGCGGACAACGCAAGCGTCCCCATGAGCATCCAGGTTGCCGCCGCTTCCACCTTTGCCACCAATTTAAGCCCCACAAACACGGTCGTCGCACCCCCAAGCCAAAACAGGATCTGCCACCCAAGTAACCAATCTGGCAAGCCGATCAATCGCGCAAGCGCCGCCAAAAACTCCCCTCCAAACAACAGATAAATCAGATTCACGCCGATGACTTGCAATGGATAGGTTACAGCCGTCACGCGCGATGCACCGACCCCGACCCACCGCTTCACATAGCCGGTCAACCGCATTTTTTCCGGCGTCGCCAAAATCACCTCGACAAACAAGGCGTGCGTAAGCGTCACTAGGGTCACGACCCCCCAAAACAGCAATGTCCCCGGCCAAAACCCCACCTCGCGAAACATAGCCGGCAGACCAAACAACCCCGCGCCAATGATCGTCCCGATCATGGCGAGTGTTGCATGACGAAGTGCGCGCGTTTGTTCTACACCCATGCACGGAGTATAGCACGCATACCAAACCGCTTCCCTTACGAGGATCGGGACGCAAGCAATCCTACATCCAGTGTCTCGTCGAATTTGATTTGCTCCACAAACTCCGGTGCGTGACTCACCATGATAAGCCCGCCCTTATACGCCTCGATCGCACGCGCAATCACCGGCAAATGACGAAAGTTGATGTGATTCGTCGGTTCATCCAGGATCAATAACCCCGGTGCCTGCAGCACAAATCGCGCAAAGCAGAGCAACCCTTTTTGCCCTTCGGATAACGATCCTACCTTATTTTTAAGCAAGTCAGAGGTCAGCAAAAACTCCGAGGCAACGGCGCGCAACGTTTCATTGGATGGCACAACCATGACCTCGGCGAGTGCATCATACACAAGCGCCTCCACATCCAGCCCGGAAAAATCCTGACGATAGTACCCGAGAGAGACGTCCTTCCCAAGCACAGAGCCGGGATCCATATTCTCCGCAATGGTACGCAAAAGCGTCGTCTTTCCGATCCCATTCGGCCCGGTGATCAGCAAGCGATGGCGTTTTCGAATAGTGATATCCACTGGAACACGAATGGGCTCACCCGCTTTCAAAAGCGAAATCTCCGTGATGGTCACGAGCGGTCCCAACAGATCTTGATTCGGGATCAAAAAATCGCGAATTGTACGATCCTCACGACGGACATCCACCATATTTTCTTCCGCCTCTTCAACCTGATCGCGCAGCTTGCTTGCGAGTTTGCGCATCTTTCCCCCTTTGTTCGCGAAAAAGTTGATCTTGTCTTTACGATCCTGAATCTCTTTCAACATCCGCGCGTTTTGCATGCGCTCGCGCTCGAGACGTGCCGCAATCTCCTCGACCACATCAAAATAGTTCCCAACGTACTGCTCCATTTTCCGTGTAAACACGTCGAGGTGTAGCACCCCTTCGGTAAAGAGGTTCAAGAAATCCGCATCGTGCGAGATTACGAGTACCGTCTTCGGATACATGATGAGAAACGACGTCAGATGCGCGATCCCCTCTTTATCCAAATTGTTTGTCGGCTCATCCAACAACAACACGTCCGGCTCTTGGATCAACGCAAACGCAAGAAGCAGGCGGGCTTGCTGCCCCCCGGAGTGCTCCTTGATGGGTTTTTCCAGAGAGGTCGTTAACTGCACCGTTTCCAACACCGTACGAATGCGTCCATCCAAATCATACAACGGTTCCGGAAACGCCCGAGCAAAAAACGCACGCACCGAAAGATCCAAAAACTCGCGCGCCATCACCTGTTTTGCGATGGCGATCGTTGCTCCCTGCGCCATGTGGACGGCGCCAGATTGTGGATGCAAATCCCCCATGAGCAGCTTAAAGATGGTGCTTTTTCCTGCACCATTTTGCCCCATCAAGGTGACCTTCGCCCCCTCACGGACGGAAAAATTCACCTCGTCCAACAGAGGCTTATCTTCGTCGTACCCAAAGGTGACGTCGCTGAACCGAACGATGACGTTTCCGTGCTCCATAAAAGAGCGAAAGTAAATCAGAAGAATCGAGTCCTGGCAAGCGCTTTCCCCTCGTTCACAAGCAAAACCCCCGTATGAAAGGGGGGTTCTGTGTCTATTTCTTGGTCGTGATGTGCACCTCATCCAAACGCTTTGCCGGCATCGGGCTTGGTGCGCCCATAAGCAGGTCACGCGCATCCCCCGTTTTTGGAATCGGGATCACTTCGCGGATGTTCGGTTCGCCCGCGAGGAGCATCACCAAGCGATCCACACCTGGAGCAATCCCTCCGTGTGGAGGCGCGCCGTAGGAGAACGCCTCAAGCATGTGCCCGAACTGCGCTTGGATCTCCTCTTCGCTAAAGCCAAGGATCTCAAACACCTTTTTCAACGCCTCTGGCGTGTGGTTACGGATACTTCCCCCGCCAACTTCATACCCGTTCAAGGCGATATCGTACTGTGTGGTCAGAATCTCGCCGATGTTCTCTTTCTTCATCAACCATTCGCGATGCTCCGGCTTGGCAGCACTAAAAGGATTGTGACTAAACGTCCACCCCCCTTCTTCCGTCTTCTCGAAGAACGGGAAATCCAACACCCAGCAGAACGCGAGCAGGTTCGGATCGTTCTTGTCTTCGCGGAGGTCCGGCTTATCCGAGTTGTATTTTTCCATCGCCTCTTTGTAGGTCAGGCGCGGGAACGGGATCTGTTGGATGCGCTTTTCTGGCGACACCGTTTTCACCAGCTCGATCATCATCGCTTCGATGAGCTCGAGCACGTCTTCCTGCTCGACAAACGACATCTCCATGTCGAGCTGGGTGAATTCCGGTTGACGGTCGCCACGCTGGTCTTCATCGCGGAAACACCGCGCGATCTGGAAATACTTTTCCAAGCCCCCGACCATCAGCAACTGCTTGAACTGCTGCGGCGATTGCGGCAACACGTAAAATTGCCCTGGATGCATGCGAGACGGCACCAAAAACTCACGCGCCCCTTCCGGCGTCCCCTTGGTCAAAATCGGCGTCTCAATTTCGAGGAACCCTTGATTGCGAAGATAATTTCGGAAGAACGCGATCACCTTGTCGCGCAACACCATGTTCCGCAACATCCGCGGCGAACGCATGTCCAAGTAACGATACTTGAGACGCAATTCTTCGTTCACCTTCGAAGTATCCTCCAATTCAAACGGCGGCGTTTTTGCCGTATTCAGCACCTCAATATCTTTTGCAAGAATCTCGACGGTTCCGGTCGCGAGGTTCGGATTGATCTGTTTTTCTCCTCGTTTTTGCACCACTCCCGTGATAGCAAGACAATATTCGGAACGCAGATCCGGCACGGCGGTCTGCGCGCGCTCGGAGAGTTCTTGTGGCACGCACACGACCTGAACCAACCCGGATCGATCGCGCATGTCGAGGAAGGTGATTTTCCCCATGTCGCGACGGGTATTGACCCACCCCTTGATCGTGACCGTTTCCCCCACTTTTCCGACGGTGTCGGTATGCATGACGCGTGGCATAGTTGCTCGCGTATCATGCGGCGTGCGTAGGAAAGTCGTCAACCGACGCGCGTACTAACGAGACAGCGACCAGCCATTCCGCTCCCAAAACAAAGACGGTTCACAATCCACGCGTTGACCAGCCTTGCATCCAGAAAAACGTTGTTCTTCCTTTTTTTCTAATTCACGAAACATAAACGGCGCCGCCATGAGATAGATCGCAACCAGCACCCCGAGAGCGATGAATACCTTCAACCAGAGAGGCGCGGATGCACCAGAAGACGTGGACATATGACCCTCATTCTAGCACAGCAACGCCTGGCGAAAGAGGCATGGTTCCCACCTGCGTTGAGGTCGCGCGCGGGACATCTGCAACCGAAAGCGTCACGCCCTGCGCAAACAACAACCGCTGGTCATCCAACCAGACAAGAGGGATGCCCTCGGCACGAAACCGCGCATCCGCGGTGCGCGCCACAAAGCCACCAGATTCCATCCGATAGGCAAACACCGTCGATGATCGCGCCACCACGCGTACGATCACATCGGAATCCGACAGGACAGGGGCCATTTGAGCATCCAATCCCAATCGATGGAGGTTTGACGGACCCGTCGGAGGAGATTCAAGTCCCTCGCCCGGCTGAAACGTGGCGAGCCAGACAGATCCCCCGGAACATCCGACCGGTTCCATAAATTCCGTGAGCGCCCCAAGCGATCGCACTTCCCCCGTTTTCCCAACCGAAAGCACCACTCGCGTATCCGCAACCGCTAGAACGGCGACCTGCGTTTCATTCAGGTGACACAGCACACTTGCCTCGCGATACGGTTCACCATTCTTTTGACGCAGTACCGCAGACCACCCCTCTGTCGTCGTGAGCTTAAACGCCCCATCTTGCAGTGACGTCAACGTCCCGCCTTCTCGTTCGAGCGCCGCCGTACGCCACCCCGCAGGCACACGCGCCTCCGTGATCGTTCCTTTTGGAAGCGCTAGCAAAAATGCACGATCCTGCATCATCGCAGGCACCGGAACCCCCAAACGCACCGAACGCTCTTGCTCTCCCACCGTTGCCGGAGCTGTCGCCACGGTCGGGAGCGTTGAAGTGGGCGTCTGTGATGCCCCACCCTGCTCGACCGCCGGAATCCCAAAATACGCCACCCCGCCAAGCGCCCCCGCAAGCAAGAGCGTCCGCATCCAACCAATATGATGGCCAAACATATCCGCATTGTACGCCACGACCAAAAACGACGCGATACCGCGTCGTTTTGAACTTATGGTTCCAATCGATTGAGCAAACGTGGAAATTTTATCAAAAAAACGACCCCGCCCAGCGCAC
The DNA here is from genome assembly GCA_022843095.1 of Patescibacteria group bacterium. Classification (GTDB taxonomy): domain Bacteria; phylum Patescibacteriota; class Patescibacteriia; order 2-12-FULL-60-25; family 2-12-FULL-60-25; genus JALHOH01. The sequence goes on along the minus strand of JALHOH010000002.1, from coordinate 26,378 downwards.
GAAAATCCATTTTTGGGATTTCGTGCACCGGACAGGGTCCGTAGCGCAGAGGGTTCAATGCTACTTGCGCACGAACAGGAATCGGCCCTCGGAACTCCACCCGATGTCGAACCAGTTGCTGCCGAGTATGCGCCCGTCGGAACCGCTGTCCAATACCGCGACGCGCCGGTCATCGCCATGCATCGCGGACGAGCCGAGAGCCACGATCCAGAACTGACGTTGCAGCTCGGGGTTGGCCTTGGCGAACGCGTACGCCTCGAGGTGGGTCGCGGGGCGGTAGCCCAGCTTGTCCATCTCGGCGATATTCGCCTCGCTCGTCGTGTCGCGCCCGAAGTACTTGACGAGCATGATGCGCTCGCCCGGCGTCTGGTCGATCTCGGAGCACGACGAGTGGGGCTGCCACTCGTAGTTGCCGGTGAACAGATCGGACACGCCGTCCTTCGAGAACTCGCTCTCGAGCGTCGCCTTGTCGCGCGGCATGCTGTAGCTGACCGGCACGCGGTACTCGCCGTCGACGAGCGGTCGCTCGACCGCCGAGCCGACCGGGACGGCGAGGAACCAGTAGTAGACTCCCCAACCAAGGCCAATCCAGCCCAGGCCAAGGCGCCGGCCAAGGTCATCGTTCCACAGAAACGCGACGTGGCGGTTACCGTGCACGTCCGCCTCGGATCCGAGAGCGACGATCGGATACTTCCGCTGCTCGTCGGGGTACTTCTCGGCGAAACCGAGGAGCTCCTCGTAGAGCGCGGGCCGGAGGCCGCGGTTATCCATCTCGGCGAGCACCTCGTCCGTCGACGCGGCGCGGTCCATGTGGACGTACTCGAAGGCGACCACGCGGTTCTCCTTAGAGACGGCCTTGCAGCGCTCGATCGGATCGAACCGCTTGCCCTTGTAGTCGGGGTTGACGTAGGCCGGGAACCGGCGCTTCAACTCCTCGAACTCGGGCTGGACGTAGGTGATCGGGGCCGAAAACGGCGAACCGTTCGTCTGCGCGCCGCCCTGGTACGGGTGACCGTCCTGCGGCTGCTGCTCGACGGGCTTCGGCTGCTCGGCCTGCCAGTCGGCGTAGGCCAGGTCGATCATCGAACCGAGCGTCTTCCGGCCGCCCGCGGTCGCGAGCCGGTAGACGGCCGCGAAGGGAATCGCCTTCTCACGGACCACGTCCATCATCGCGTTTACGAACCCCATGAAGAACCCTGCGCCGGTCTCGATCTCGGTAACGTTTCGCTTCGCCATGACACACCTCGTTGGTTTGGCTTGCCCCTCATCCCAGCAGAATTGCGGGACCCCGGGCTTACCGTTCCGTTCGTTTCTCTGCGTAAACAAGCGCTTCAAATGTAAGGTTCAGAACCGTAGTCCGAACGACAAAATCTAAACTGGAAACGCACTTTTGTCAATCCTAAGACCAAAAAACACCCCTTTTCTTGGGTGTTTTTGTTTTGCGATGAACGCTTGGACCATTATGGTTCCAATCGATTGAGCAAACGTGGAAACGGAATGGTTTCGCGCACATGGTGGATACCGCAAATCCAGGTCACGATGCGTTCCAGACCATAGCCAAATCCGGAATGAGGTACGCCACCGTATTTACGCAGATCGAGATACCACTTGAACGCCTCTTCCGGCAATTTGTGCTCGCGAATACGCTCCAACAGCGCGTCGTAGTTCTCTTCACGTTGCGATCCGCCGATGATCTCCCCATACCCCTCCGGCGCCAGCAAATCCGCATTCAACACGCGCGTCGGATCGTTTGGATCACGCTTCATGTAAAACGCTTTCACCGCGGCCGGATACTTTTCGATGAAAATCGGACGATCATATTGCTGTGTCAGCAACGTCTCATCGTCTGCGCCAAGGTCATCCATTTCGCCGATGTCCGAGCCGAGCGTCCGCAGTTTCGCGATCGCTTCGGCGTGCGTTAACCGCGGGAACGGTGCCTGGACCTGCTTCAATGGCTCCTGGTTGCGTTCCAAAATCTTCAATTCCGCCTGGCAGTTTTTGAGCACGCGCTCCACAATACAACACACCAATTGTTCCTGGATTTCCAAGTTTTCTTTGTGCTCCACAAACGCCGCTTCCGCATCCATCATCCAGAACTCAATCAAATGGCGACGCGTTTTCGACTTCTCCGCACGAAACACGGGACCAAAGTCAAAACACCGCCCCACCGATCCAATCGCCGCCTCCAAATACAACTGCCCGGATTGCGAAAGGTAGGCTTTGCGCTCGCCAAAATAATCGATCTCGAATAATTCCGTGGTTCCTTCACAGGCGCTTGGCGTAAAAATCGGCGAATCGATTTTGGTAAAGCCATGGTCACGCATCCAATCGTAGGTCGCGTAGATCACTTCGTTGCGCACTTTTTGAATGGCCCACTGCGTTGGGGCGCGCAACCACAGATGACGCTGATCCAGCAAAAAATCCGGTCCATGCTCTTTTTTCCCAATCGGATATTCCTCCGCCTTTTGAATCAATACGACTGCCGTTGCTTGTACCTCAAAGACCCCCGCCTGTTTTGGATGCGCGCTCACGGTGCCGGTAATCTCCACGGCGGATTCAATCGTTGCGTCCGTTGCGGCGGACCACGACGCCTCGTCCACGGCGGTTTTGGCGACGACGGCTTGTGTGAACCCAGACCCATCGCGGATCTGTAAAAACGCGATCGATCCACTGGATCGCACGTTATATGCCCATCCCTTGATCGTAACCGTTTGTCCGACCAGTCCAGGAAACTGCGAAATGAAGTGCTGCATACGAATGGGGGTATGATGCGGCGAATGCCGAAAAGGGTCAACAAAAAACACGCACCCTGATGGAATGCGTGACCCGGAGTCACGGGTGTCTAGCGACGCGACCGACGGCGGCAGCCGGGGTCGTTCAGGTACTCGCGGCGTCGTGCTCCACGACCCTCTCGCGACCGATTCAGCGATCCCGGCGTATGTACCCCGACGATCACTCGGTTCGCGAAATCCAGCAGAAAGAACAGGAAACGATGCTGGTTCGGACACGGCACGACGCGGATGAGATACCCCTTCGGCGTCGGCTCATCCTTCCAAAAGGCCAACGGATGGGTCAGCCAGTCGTTGTTGATCTCGCGCACGAGTCCGTCGCGCACCTCGTCGCGGACCAACCGATTGATCCCCTTGTACTTCCGGTGCTTCTCTCGCGCAAGCAGCGCTTTCGCCTCCTTGCGCATGTGCTGACTGTACCCGGAACGATTGTCCGTCTTGTAGCGCATGAAATCCGCGAGGACGCGACCTTCGACCAGAAGCGGCCACCGAACTCTCAACATCTTATCGCGATCCGGATACGTCCGGCGGACCGGCGCACGACGCCGAGCGCGCACAGGCACCGGCGGCACCACCTCCGTCGGATCCACGATCTGCGGCACCTTGTCGAGAAGCACCTCGAACGCGTACGGATCGGACAGATCCGGAATCGCGGGGTGCACGTTCAAACGCGGCGGATGCACGGAAGGCGGAGCCGGGGGCGGCACCGTGTTCGGGATGACGATCCCGACCTCTTCCCGCGCGACCGCTTCGGCCGTCGTCGCCGGCGGCACCGTATGCGCCTTTTTCGGCTTCTTCGGCGCCTCATCCAGAGCAGACTCGCGCGCTTCGATCACCTCGCGCAACCCTCGGATAAACCGCGGAGCATCCTCTCCACGCCACCGCACGACCACGACGACTCCATCTGGACCATGATAGACAGGAACCTTCATGCACCACTCCTCCGCAGGATGCGGACATCCCGCTTGCCCTAAGCAGGGCCACGCACATGAGACCACGGGGTCCGCATGCGGTCAAAATCAAGAAAGCAACCCCAAAAGCGAGCGAGAACCAGGCGGCTCCTTTTCGAGCGCCGCTGCCAGCGCATGACGTTCAATCGCCTCCGTTGCTTGCAACAACACCGACCGATCCAAGGTCAATCGCAACACCTCTGGAAATGAGCGTTCGCGTAAAAAAGTCAGGACGCGGACCGCCTCTCCCGATACCTCCGGCAGCCGATCCAGCTCCGGCGCAAATCCAAGCGCATCCAAACATTGCAACGCAAAACCCGCATGAAGCAATCGCGCGCGCGAGACCGTGAATTCCGTTCCACACGCCACAAGCGCATCCGCCAATTGTCGACACAGGGAAAAAATTCGGTCATCTGCCACACCCGGCTTCGTCAACCGTTCAATCAAACTCACGGACGCCCCCAGCGTCCCCATCGCCGAAAGCGACTGCCGAATCGCCGGCCGTGGATGCACCATGCGCGCCACCGCCACCTTGTCGTACTCCGCCCCTTTCGCGATCATGAGCTCCACTTCGGCAAACGGCTGCAAATGTCCCACGTGCTTTGCCGACAACCGACGCACCCCACGCGCAATCGCTTCCATTTTTCCCTGCGTGTGGCCATAGGCAACGATCCACGCGTCCTCCTCCCGAAACGGAGTGGTTTTTAGGATGATGGCCCGATCACGCACGTATGCCATGTCCAAAGTGTTTGCGATGGACGCGCATTTGGCAACGGTTACCGCCGATCCAGCCACGTCTGCAAAATCGCCGCTGCCGCAAGATCATCGCGCTTCCCTTTTTGCCCACGATCCTGCACCTGCCGCGCCGCGAGCTGACTGGAGAGCATTTCATTTTCTTCGTACACCTCAAATCCTCGGGCGCGAAGTGCGGCGATGAATCCAAGCACCTCTTCCGTCTGCGCAGAGGCGCCGTCCATACTCCCCAACGGACGTGGAACCCCGACGACAAGCGTTGCAATCCCCTCGCGCGTCGCTACATCCGCCACACGCGTCACACGCTCCTCCGCCGTCCCGTGCGCATCCAGAACCGCAAAGACACCGGCAAGACCGGTGTCCGTATCCCCAAGCGCGAGGCCGATGCGCGCCCGGCCGTAATCCACGCCTAGGAGACGCATACACTTATTTGACGATCGCCGTCGTTCCCGTGGTTACCGCTTTGAGTGGGAATTCCTTGGCAACCGGGACCGCATTCAATTCTTTTGCCGCCGTCAAAAAACGCTGGCGCAATCGCGTGACGCTTTTTTCGTACGATTTTACCGCTGCCTTCAACCCAAAGGCTCCGTATCCGCAATATTCTTCATTCATGGCGTCCCACACGATATCCAGACCCATCAAATACCGCGCATATGCATCCGCCAAATCCCCCGTTGAAGACGCATTCAGCCCGTATTTTTCTCCATCCTTCTCCGCAAGCGCAAGCACGGCCACATGCCGCGCGCGCGTTGCCTTGGTATTACACTTGGAAGCCGGGTTTTCGATGACCATTTTCTCGTCCTTGTAACGAATGCGAGGATTATACAAATCGAGCGCATAGGCGTTCGATGCTGGAAGCAACCCGCCCGCAATCGCCAAGGACAGCAAGATTCCCGTAGAAATACGCACAATCTTGAATGACATAGGTCGGTACTTCTTAGCATACCGAAAAGCCCATATGGGTGGCAAATCCTCTTCCCGTTCCGTACACTTCGACCCATGTCCCCCGTCGCACGCACAACCCAACACGAAGAACGCGCCCTTGCGCGTGCAGGCTTTGCGCGCGTGGCCGGCGTCGATGAAGCGGGGTGCGGCTGTCTCGCGGGGCCAGTGGTTGCCGCGGCCGTCATCCTTCCGGAACGCGTCCGCAACAAATGGATGCGGGATTCCAAACAACTTTCCGCCGAACGGCGCATCGCGGTCGCGGAGGTCATCAAATCCATCGCCATCGCCTGGGCAATCGGCGAGGCAAGCGTACAAGAAATCGACGCGCTCAATATCCGTCGCGCCGGCGCCCTCGCCATGCGACGTGCCATCGAAGGACTCGCCATCCCTCCCGACTATGTCCTCACCGACGCGTTTTTCGTGGAAGGACTTTCGATGCCCTGCAAAAACCTGATCAAAGGCGATGCGCGGGTCAAATCCATCGCTGCCGCGTCCATCCTGGCAAAAACACATCGTGATGCACTCTGCGTCGAACTGGATGCCGCGTTTCCTGGCTATGGATTCGCTCTCCACAAAGGCTATGGCACCAAAGCGCATCAAGAAGCGCTTGCTCGCCTTGGGCCCTCCCCCGCCCATCGGATGAGCTACGCCCCCGTGCGCGCCGCCGCCGGCACTGTGTAGCGCCCGTCTTGGTACACCACTTCGTCGTCAATCAACATCCGCGTCACATCCACAAATACATCCACATGATACCGCGTATTTTTTGGATTCAACCCCGGTTTTTTGTATACCGCATGTTTTTCCCCCAGCGAAAGATGGAGGCCACATTGGCGCTCAAACGTCCCGATATCATTTACCCAACGCCCTTTCCGCATCGCGCGATTCAATCCAAAACCGATCTCACGCACGCGCACCGGCTCGGCTTCGCGGATCATCGCAAGCAAATCATGAAACGCCGCGGGCGCATCCTCCCCTGCCTCCAACAGACCCTCGCGGATCGTCACTGAAAAAGGTGTCGGCATCTGCACCTGGAACTCCCGATCCGCAAAGGCAAACAGCGTCACCTCTCCCTGCGCACGCGAGAGATCCACGCATTCCGTAAACACTTCACCAATGGGATACATACCCCCCACATTCTCCATCCCCGTGTAATCCCCAACATTCAACTTAGGTTCCTCGAATGGCCCCGCAAAGGTCAAAACACCCGCCGGACTTTCGACGGTAATAGACTTGGCATCCTTCAGCCGATCCCGCAGCGCTGCGCCCGTGTTGCGAAAATAAGCGGCATCATAGGCAAGCGCATCCACAAATGTCTGATACTGCTCCGGCGTTTGGCGGATCAGGTGATGATGTTCGATGGTCTTGAGCCCTCGCTTGAACAGTTCGATACGCAACCGAAACTCGTTCAGCCGAAAGTTCTCTGTTTGCACAAGAATCACCAAATCACCCGGCGACAACGTCTCAAACCGCGCAAGCACCGCATCCGCCGGCGTCGCATCAAAATCCACCTGTTCGATGCCTGGCACCGCGTCGATGTACGCATCCGTGAGCAACGACGCAAGTGCAGAGCGACGATCAAACACAAGCACCGCATCCGCCGGCGGGGCATAGCAAAGCGCCTGCGTCACCACATCCCGAAGATGCGCCGCCGCTTCCGCACGAAGGGAATCGATCATGGAAGGAATGGTACGGAGGGATGGCAAAATGAGCAAGAAATATCCAGAATGGAATCACTCAACGTAAATTCACTAGAAAACCGAATTCCTTTTACCCAAGAACCAATGACGTCCTCGGCAGCGCTCTTACCAAACCATAAAAACGCACCAGCTCATCGAGCCCAACGTCTCGAAAATAGCGTTCAGCGGAGCCAATCGAATCAACACCCAGATGTCCGTACGACGCTCCATCAAAGTCATCAAATCCAGCAAGCCGCGAGCAACGCGATTTTCCGGACACGAGGTCGGCGAAGCGGCTCACTATAAAGGATTGGACGACCCTAAACTCATTTTCAGTCGGAGGCGTGGAGAACAAGCCGTCACACACCGAATGCGCCGTACCACGCGCTAAAAATCCTACGAAATCACGCGAATCGATGAACTCATATGGGATCCCCTGCGCCGCGGCACGCTCGTAATAGATTCCGTCAAGCATCGCCGTCAGAAGGTGCCAGGCGGTACTTCGAAATCCCCACCCATTCCAACCCGAACCGCCAATTGTATACGCCTCGATTGGTCTCCAAACGCGAGATCCATGAGCCGTCAGCCGCTGTCGACCCCCAAACCCGCGCTCGATCTTGGAGATACTCTGCCGTGATCCGAGGAGGAGGAGACTTTTCGATGCCGAGGAACTGAAGCGACGCCAGTACTCCGCGAGTTGAGCGCTCGAAAAAGCCATCGTGTCTTGGGACACGTATCCCCAGAGCGCTCGTCGAATGAGCGACGTGACCAGTACATAGTCGTCTCGCAACTGAAGTCCCGATGTCGCGACGTGGGATCCAGCCAATACTCCGGAAGGGAATTGCCCAGAGTCTATCGCATGCAACTGACCAATGAGCGCATCAATGTCTTGATCACGCGCGACGGCGATGATACGGAAACGATCATCGGTGACATCCACGTCCCAAAACGAACCGACATTCACGACTGACCGGTCTTTCGCGGATGGAACTTGCCGGCGAAGAAGCTCAGCCAACGCATCCAGTATTCCACGCTGATCTTTGGGTTCAGAGAGTCTTCCGAGTTTCAAAGAGAACACGATTGCGATCGTATTTATCCATCCCGTTTCCACATGACTCAATGTTAACATTACTGTTCGGCTATCAATATTCTTTCGTTCCCCCGCCCCCCCATGCTCGACATACAACATTTTATGAAATACCCTCAACAAAAAAACTCGAGGCTGTGACTTAAGATAAAGTTAACGCGCCTTCGAGTCAGAAGAAGGGATCTCGGCTGAAGCGGGAGCATCCGGAGAGACTTTCGCGTCACCTGAATCCGTGAGCGAACCTTCCGAAGAAGACTCGGCGGATTTCGGCGCCTTCACTGATGCTGGCTGCATCATACTGACCAAGGAACTATGTCGGAAGATAATCCGGGGTCGATTCGACATTTGATGTACTCCTTGGAATGCGAATACGATCTGCGCCTAAAATTTAGAATCGCATACTGTGACTTATTGCGCAATAGCTGAATTCTGGATACATAAAAAAGATTCGGGGTTAAACCCAAATAATTATTATGCGCAAGACGAACCTCGAGGACACACCATTGCTCCGCTCGCTCGCGATCCTTCGCGAGCGGATTCGTGTACCCGATCGCTACCCGTTCACGGTCCCCACAATCGCAACCTTGGACACACTCGAGCTGCGGTCGCGCCTGACGTTCTTCGTGGGTGAGAACGGCACGGGCAAATCAACGCTCCTCGAAGGCATCGCCCGAGCGTGTGGCTTCAACGCCATGGGTGGGAGCGAGAACATTCATGGACTGTCGTCCGGAGTGGGCGAGGAAACGCCTGCAGGACGACTCGCGGAGACGCTTCGGTTGTCTTGGAAAAAGAAGCTGAACACCGGGTTCTTCCTCCGCGCCGAGAGTTTCTACAACGTCGCGACGAAGCTCGACGAGCTGCAACGCGACGACGCACGAACCCTCCTCGCATATGGGGGAACCTCGCTACACAAGCGCTCGCACGGCGAGGCGTTTCTCGCGCTCGCTGAGGCCCGCTTCGATCGCGCGGGGATCTATCTGCTCGATGAACCTGAGGCGGCGCTCTCACCCCAACGTCAGCTCGCGTTTCTCGTCCTGCTTGCCCGTGCGCTTCGGGCGCGCGACACGCAGTTCATCATCGCGACGCACTCGCCCATCCTGCTCGCGCTCCCCGGCGCGGACATCTTGTCCTTCGACGGCAACACGATCCGCCGCACCACGTACCGCGAGACCGAGGCGTTCAAGATCACGAGCAGTTTTACAGCAAATCCAGAGGCATATCTTCGGCACCTGCTTGGCTAAAATGTAGTTGAAGCATGCACTTCGGGGGCCTGGTGATAACCTCGGTCATCATCCAGAACCTCGTTTTTCAAACAAGTGGAGACTAATAAGCCCTTCATCCGGACAAACGCGTACTGAACAAAATTCATCAAAATCAAATATTCGTGGAAAAACCTCAAATACTGGCGCAACTAATCACCGAACGATCGAATTTAACGATGCGCAAAGCCTGGAACAGCAATGCTGCGCCGGAATGAGCAAAAGACTCGGCACTGTTGAAATTCGCGCAATATCAAGCATCAAACAGTTTGAGGCATCTCCCGTAAGACGTAACTATTCCAATAAACAAATGAGATGCTCACAGCTTTCAGCCGCTTGCGCCGAGTAGAAAATTCCGGAAATACATATCGCGATCACACCCATCCACGCTCACGATACGCGCTATACAAAAACGGCTCTTTTCGATGAAGATACCTGATTCCCGCAAATTAAAACGCACCCGCACCTCAAGACCGAGATGACGGGCGCGAGCGCATTGTAGAGATACAGAAGTGTCGACGAACGCGACAGCGGGCCCGGAGTCAGTCTGCACTGATGCCGAACACTCCATCCACTCCGATCAACATATACACACCTCCTTCCCAAAGGCCCTGCTCCCCTATTAATCGCGAACAATCACGCGGTATTACGCCATTTTCGCGAACATGGTCAGGGTGATTACATTTTTACCATCAAGACCCGAATCGTCAAGCAAATTGTTGTCGCAATACGTTTTAATACGCTGCGAATCGGAAAAATGTTCATGCTATGAAAAACAAACAGTAAAGCAAGGATCTGATGTAATCGATGACGCTTATGCAATAAACAGCGCGTTGAGGATGCCACCACGAGACTTCCATGACATGAAAAAGAAAGTACTTAGGAAAAAGAGAAGGAGAAAACCAAGAAATTGAACGTGTTACTGCAGAAGTGACGTTGCGTGTCCGAAATACGGGGGCCCTATCAGATGCGCGCAGCGCAACCCAGACCACGTTACCAGCGGCCAGTCGAGACTTCGCAAGATACGATTTCACGCGTGATCGAACCACGTCCGCGTTGCGCACCACTGGTAGCGTAGAATGGTACGAACGATCCCGTGACGTTGGGAACGTCCACAATTGTTGGACATCGATATGACCTCGCACGCGCGCCGGTCGCGTGTCGTACTCCTCGAGTAGCGCACGAGAGTTCGCTCGGCCCGTTGCCGCACTGGTTGAGAACGCGGTCACAAACAACTCGAGTTCGTGTTGTTTGTAGTCGCTCAATACCATCGCGGGGCGCACAGGCTCTTCGCTATGCGGATTGGCCCGAATCTCGCTCCCACGTGCTTCAGGACGCACTTGTAGGTATCGGATCTGATCTCGTTTGAGCGTTGGAGGCGCCATCGGTTTCTGCGCTTTGTGAAAGTGAACACCCCGTCCTCAGTATCGAAGACGGGGTGTAGTTGGTTGGTTTGCGAGTGTAGTAGGTTAGCGAGTTGCGGCATTGGCGAGCGCACTCGTGTGTTCAGCGAGTCCCGTCAGCACGTGCTTGAGCTTCCGAAAGCGTCCACACAAGTGCGGGTGATTTCGGACGCTTTCCCACTCGTGCTGCTCCCATCCTCTCCAATCGTGGATGGCCGCTTGCAGTTCGCGTCGGAGTCGTTCAGCGAGGTCCCGCTTGTCGGCCGGAAACGCGACCGGCCAACCGTCTTCGCCAAAGAACTCTGTGAACGACGCAACGTCGCCGTAGTGGGAGTTCCACCAGAAGGTCACGGGGTCCGGCCGGACGAAGACAACCGCGAACACGGCTCCTTCCGGCCACTTGAACGCGTCAGGCGCGTCCTCGCGCCACACAGGGGGCGGATCGGAGGACGGGTCACCGAGGTAGATCGAACGATCAGTTGCGTTCATCGAAACACCTGTCGCAGCCCTAGGGGAATAGCGTCAGTTTACTCGACCATTCGAGAAACTTCACGCGGTCCTGGGGAGCTTTCGCGCGGCCTCCCATTGGAAGAGATCACGCGAACGCTCCCCAGCACCCCCTTCGACTACCGGATATCCGATATAGCAACATACCTAAAATCGATGAATTTGTCAATGGTTGCAGCAGAGTATGATGGATGGTTTCGACTGGAATAGCGCGGTCTTCAACATGGCAGCCCCAAGGGGAATCCTGCTCCCTCGTGCCTCGGGGAATCAGCAACTACCTCGGCACTCATCCGCAGCCGGGGTTCTCGTCCAGCCAAATCATTGGCTCGCCTCGATACCCTTCGATTCCTTCATGAAATACCAATACAAAAACCTCCCGGTTGGGAGATTTTTGTATTGGTAGAGCCGCTTGAACGCCGTGTGGTATTGGGTACAGAACCGGGGATAACGGACGGACAAAACGGAAAACCGTCCCCCTTCGGCGGAGTATTACTCGACGAACGCCCGCTCAGCAGATAGCACCATGCGGCCCTTAAGTCGAAGCGTTCGCGGGTTTGCATCTGGGGAGAACGCGTCAATTCGATCTTGAGGAACGTCAACGGTTAGCAGTCCAGCCGGCGTTGTCACTGCCAACTCCAGGAGAGACGCATCGCACCTCCGCACGATCGCTGGAGGACCCGTCAACGGAATCTCTCGTGCACCCAGTTGAGGGAAATTTGTCAATCCCACTCGACGCACGTATTCTTCAAGAGTTTCTTGCCGCGTGAAGATGACTGGCGTAGTGACGATGAGCGCGGTACCGACCGGAATTTTGAATCTAGGTGAAGGAGGAACGGGTGTTTGCGAAATTGACGAGATCCTTGACTGAGCATCCCGCAACTCGAGATCTTCCGTGGTTTCAAGCGTTTCTCGACCTCTCACCTCACCGCGGAGATCGATCGGCCGCTGGTCAAGGGAAGAATCGCTAACCAACCGTTGCTCGAGATTGCCGTGGGAGTGGAATACGTTTGCATCGGCACCTAGTATTACTGCAGATTGGCCATCTCGTAGAGCGTCCTTCACAGAATACCCATCGCCGATTGTTCTGTAGAATGCTCTCGAAAAGTTCAAGGCCGCTGAGTCGGCAACCGCAGACGTTGTACCAATGGTGGCCCCTACAACTGCCGACAGTTTCATCGTCTGTGCGACAGAGTAGCAAGAGTTGAAGACAACAAGCTGCACTCCACGATCTTCGAACAGAAACGCAAGCGCCTCTGCGCTGACGGATTGAAACGGTTTCCCATTTTCCGCACGCAGGGCGATTCCGCTTTTACTGCCGTGCCCACTAAAGTGCACTACCGATGGAGCATGTGCGCGCATTGCTTTCACGACGTCGTCGGAAGTCGCTGCGGGTTGATGGATCACGCTGATACGATCCCGATATCTCACTCCCTCAAGAACGCCTTGCACTTGCCGAAGCTCCTGTTCGAGATCCAGTGGCTGAAGTGCATCGATAGGATTGGCCGACAGAAAGAGAATCTTCATTGGGGATACCCTTATGGTTGGGGTGGACCTTGAGGGGAGACGCGATTCCGTCGTGCTTGATTGAGGCTTCCGCATTCGGCGAAGCAACAGGTCGTTACAGTCCCCCGTCGAGCCAAGTCGCGCGAGCGCGATTCGCAGCAAGTCGTGCATGACACCCAGCAGTCCTGCACAGGTTTGAGCCCAGTGACAGTCCGACACAGAAAACCGCACAGACTCATCGTGCGTAATATTCAACACTCCAATGCACTCGAACTCGAGAGCATCACGTTGCAACGGATCGTTCGCGGTGTTCGTCTTCAGGATGGCAATGGGGGCACTCAAAATTGTCTGATAAGGCGGCGTGCGATTGCTGGGGGGCGGTTTATAGCGATCTCCGACAGACTCGCTTTCGTAGTCTATCTCGCCACGTTCGCTCCGACGCTCTTTCCAAAACTCAGCGTTTCGAGCCACCGCGTTCACTTCTCGTACGACGCCCACACCGACCCGGCGTACCGAATTCGCCCAAACGACGTACGGCGCGAGCCCCTCGCCGTTTTGGGGCTCATCGATGACGCCGTCGGTGAACCTCAGCCGAAGATTGGGCAGATATAGGTCATACTCGGGACGCGTCGTTCCTGCCTGCTGCAACTGCCCGGAACTGTCAATAAGCAGGATGTCTGCGTCGAGCTTGTGCTGGCGCTCTCCGTGAGGAACTCGAAGCCGCGCCAAAAACTCCGTGCGGTATCGCTCAAACGAGTCGAGGAGACCATCCGCCGAGCCACACGCGCAACTGAACGCTCGAAACATCTCGACGAGCTCGTTTGCGGTTCGAATGCTCAGCACTCGACTTAAGTCTACCCGCACCCCCTTTGCTTGCTTGCGAAATTCGCTGCGTTTCGACCGCTTGCGCTGCTGCCCACGCTGACCTGGCCCACTCTTGCTCACGGATGCACCCCCAACAATAAAACTCGAAGGAGTAGCTTGAGAAGAGCTAACGTCACTTCGAGTCGGAAGGAGGATCTCCCGCGGATGGAATCACTGGCGACACCAGCGTGCTGCTCGGAGCCGCGATCGGGTTAGTTGGTGAACATGGCGAAGATGGGGCCTTGGCAGCTTCTGGCTGCTTCGGCTGCATCATGCTCACCAGCGATTCGCGTTTGAAAATGATAGGAGGTCGACCTGACATTTGAGCTTCTCCTTGTTCTTCAGTCGGTCACAACCTAGAGGGCGATAGTGTTCGCTTGATTCGTAGGAACGAACCGAGCAAGCACAAGTAGTATGATGTAAGATTCCAGCGATTCCTTTGAAAAGGGCACAACGATACGCGATTCTGTCCACCGCGCATAGCGGACGAAGCGCATAACATCACTATTCGCATAGTGCCATAGCCATATATCGTCATGCAACTCGGCGGCTCTAGATAACTGCCTTTTTGCGCAGTTCATGCGTGTTTCTGCTGGAGCTCCGGGATGGATCGAGGTTCGCGCCCTCTTTACCGACTGTTTCGCATGGGACCGAGACGTAAGTTGAGTCGCTACAGGTTCGTCGCGATCCCCGAGGCTTGGATCGCCTGGACGAGCTCGCCGATCTGCGCGGCGCTGAGCGAGGGCGGTTCCACCTCCTGCGAGGCAAGGATGCCGTCGAGGAGCGGCTCGAGGTCGACGCCCGCGCCGCGGAACACGGCTTCGAGACGCTCGAAGAGTTCACGGCTGCGAGGCCCGAACGTATCAGCGCCTCCCTGTCGCCGCACGACTGCGAGCTGCGCGAGCGAGGCAAGCACAATCTCCTGGCTCTTGTTCAATACTGTCATATTCTGACACCAGCGAACCGCCTGCGAGCACAGCCGTCAAGGCGGACGGAGCCGTGAATACCTTAGGTCTTTCAGCGGTGAAGTGGCCCTCACGACGAACCGAGCGACGGGTATGCAGCGCGGTCCTCGCGAACCTCACACCTCACACGCACGTCCCCCGGCAGCAGGACTGACCCACCCCGCACGCGTTCCCGCAGCGGCCGCAGTGCTGGTTCGAGTTGAACGGGCAGACCGTCGCGCCAGCGCAGATCGTGGTTCCGCCGGAGCAGCTCGGAGACGGCGTACACGCGCCTGCCGCGCAGCCTTCGCCGCAGCCGCAGCGCCGCCCACAGCCGCCGCAGTTCATTGGGTCGTCCGAAACGCTGATGCACGTCCCACCGCAAAGCTCTGTGCCCGCTGGGCACGCGCAACGCCCGCTCACGCAGCTCACGCCGCTCGGGCACACACTTCCGCAGCGCCCGCAGTTGAACGGGTTGGTCTGCGGGTTCACGCAGCCAGGGCCAGGGCAGTAGATCTCGCCGGCCGTCATGCAGTCGGAGCACATGCCCGCAACGCAGTGCTGCCCGGCGCCGCAGGCGTTTCCGCAGCGCCCGCAGTTACGGGTGTCGTTCTGCGTATTGACGCAGATCGGACTCATCGCCGTCCCACACAGCGTGGGGCGATCCGCTGGACAACGGCACATCCCCGCTTCGCAGACGCCGTCCCGGCCGAACATGCGCGTGCAGTTTGTCGTGCAGTTCCCGCAGAAGAACGGGTTCGTCATGAAGTCCACGTTGCACGCGGTAACGCCCGTGATGCGGAGATCCCCGGACTGACTGCTGCCCAGGTACTCGATTGTAGTGTCGCAGCGCGCCCCGCTTCCTGCGGCGCAACGGCAAGCTCCCGCGACGCAGTCTGCGCCGTTCGGCACGTTGATCGAGCTCCGGTAGCCGAGGAAGTCGTAGCAGAGCACCGCGCGATCACAGCCGAGCCCGCAGCCACCGTTGCCCGTCTCGGGGAGACACGAGGAGCCACACATCTGAACGCCGTCGTCGACGCGGCCGTCGCAGTTGTCGTCGCGCACATTGCAGCGTTCGGACGCTGCCGGGTGCACGAGCGGATCAGCGTCGTCGCAGTCCGAGCCCCCGCAAACCAGTGGCGGGTATCCGTCCTGGTCCCCGTCGAGCGGCTCGGAGCGACACGTTCGTGAGGACGCGTCACAGCGCTCCATTCGCGTGCAAGGATCCATGTCGGCGCAGTCGCTATCGCCTCCGCACACGCGCCCCATCACACAACCGCGCCGTGGGTCACAATACGCGCCGCCGGTGCAGCGTGCCGCGACCACAGGGTGGACGCAGCGGCCAAGATCGCAGCGATCGACCGTGCAATCGATGCCGTCGTCGCACTCCGCCGCAGAGGCGCAGCCGACGGCGCTGCCATCCACGACCGCGCCATCCATCACCGCGACGGCACCGTCTCGGCCGCCTCCATCGGGTCCAGGAGGCGGCGGCGACGTACAGCCGAAGACGAACAACACAACGAGCAGAGCTAAGCGCGACACGGAGGGACTCCTGCGGTTGAGGGGCTCGGTCCTCCTCGCTCAGCTACGCGCAGCTCGAAGTGGCGCAGCGCGCGGCGATCGCGGGACACGCAGACCTCGCCGAACGCGACATCTGCGTGGGGAAAACCAGCCCGAATGGACCGCTCGACGTTGCGCCCAAGTTCCCTTCGACGCAAGTCCGTTCGGGCCGGAAAGTGACTGGCTGTTCGCGCGTCGGTGGGACGGAGGCTTCGGCGGATGACGCGCGCAGCTCTGGTGGAATTGCGGCGGCAAGCGTCGCGATCGCGCGCCTGCGGTGCGTGTCCACGAGGTGCAGGTACTGCATGGTCGTCGTGACGGAGGCGTGTCTGAGCGCGCCCGCGACAACCGCTACGTCGGCGCCGGCGGTCAGCATGTGTGTCGCGGCTGCGTGACGGAAGCTGTGCGGGCTCACTTTGCGCGTGATGCCTGCCTTTGCGCGCAGGACTGCGATCACGTGCTGCACGGCGCGGACCGAGAGCCGCGTGCCCGTCTGCAGCCCGACGAAGAGCGCGGTCTCCCCTGCTTTGGCGATCGCGCTGCGGGTCTCGACCCACGCTGTGAGCAACGCGAGGGCATCGGGGTTCAGCGCGACGCTGTGGCGGGTCGCGCCTTTCCCGTGCACGTCGAGGAGCGACGCGCTGACCGGCTCGAGTTGCGAGACGTCGAGCCCAACCACCTCGTGCACACGCAGTGCGGTCTGCGACAAAACCGCGAGGAGCGCGATGCTGCGGCTCCGCGCGACGGGGTCCGGCTCTTGGGCTGCCGCGGAGAACATCGCGCGGATCTCTCCGAGCGTTGGAACAGCGGGCTCGTGTGCGGGCTCACGCAAGAGCCGGATGCCTTTCGTGGGGTCCCGCGCGAGGAGGCCGTGCTCTACGGCGAAGCGGAAAAACACGCGCAATGCGGCAAGGTCGAGGTTTCGGGCTCGCGGGGCTCGCACGGCGCCGGTCTGCTTTGGGCGTACGAGGAAGGCTTCGACGTCTGCGAGACTTGGCTCTGTTTTCACAGGCAGATCGCGGAACGCGAAGAACGTCTCCACGATCCGTGCGTACGTGGATTGGGTTCGTGGGGCGTGGTTTCTGGCGGAGAGAAAGCGGCGAAAGTCGTCGAGGTGTTCACGCATATGCGCGACGGTTCACCACGCAGGGTACCTGGCGGGCGAGGCCGTTGACGAGGGCGACAGGAGCCGTGCGCTTCGTCGAAGGGAACTTGGGCGAAGCGGCGTGAGGCCGGGATGAGCTGGCCGCTTCGACTCGGGGGGTTGCGCTTGTGTATCTCGCGACACACGGAAAATGTTCATCCCCCCATCAACTGGAGCGACCCATGGCGTTTGTGTCGTATCGATTGTTTCGCGCGAATAGGATCGTCCGCATCGGCAAAGGCACAGTTTCAGAGGGCAGTCCCGAAGCGATCAAGCAGTATCTTCGTGCGCGTGGGTACAGCCACTTCACACACTTCGACTACCAAGTGCACAGCTCGGAGTCCGCCGCGTTCAAGGAAGAGAAGCGCTTGATCGAGAGCTATGAGCGGAAGACCGGGCGACTTCCACCTCGAAACGAGCGCGCGGGCGGTGGTGGCGGACGCGTTGGCGCGCGGTGCAAGAGCGCATTGCAGAATGGCTCACCGTGTATGCACTCCGCACTTCCCGGAAACTACGGCTTCTGCGGCGTACACCGCTGAACCAGCGAGTGAGCGGTCTCTGTCCATCAACCAGAGCGCTCTTCGTCCCAGACTGCCTCTCCTGCGCGGATTGCGTCCATGGTGTTCCTTACGCGCAGCGCGAAAAACTGCTGGCTCGTGAGTGTCGGCGCGGTTCTTCGCCAATTCTCGAGCCGACGCGTGCGCTCGTCGATATCCTCGGCATCGAAGCAGCGCGTGTCTTCCTGGGCATCGCGATCGCGCCGAACGTAGATCGCTCGAACGCGTCGCTCCTTCACCCAGCGCCCGAACGTGGTTCGCCGGATCTGCAGTCGCGCGGCGGCCTCCTGGAACGAGTAGACCTGCACCCACCGCGTGCGCGCAGGTTGCCACCACCACGACGACGCAAGCTCCGCGAGAATCGTGCCCGGCAGCGCATCTTCAGCAAACGTGTCGCAACTGTACGCTGCTGCGCCGCGCACAAGCTCTGCTCGATACGAGCGAAACACTTCCCGCCCGCGGACGCGAAGCTCCTCGATGTCGTCGCAGGTACCTTCGAGTTCCCAAAGCCGACCGCGCAACGCGCTCTGGATGAACGCGCGTACCCAACGTGTTCCGTCCCATTCGCGCCACACCTCGAAGGTATCCTGTGTGCGACGGCCGTCTGGAAAGCGCACGTCGAGTGCACAGCGCGTGATGGCTTCCGCTCGTGGGCGACGGTGCTCTTCGTCCAGCGCGGCGAGACAGCTTGGGCACGCAGGATCTTGCTGGAGGAGGCTCACGCGCGAGTATTCGATGGGGTCGTCCAGCCACGTTTGCGTGTCCGGCAATGCGAGAACATCTTCGCCACGTACCTCGACGACAACCGCATTCGTCGAGAGGAGGTCTGCC
The DNA here is from genome assembly GCA_022843095.1 of Patescibacteria group bacterium. Classification (GTDB taxonomy): domain Bacteria; phylum Patescibacteriota; class Patescibacteriia; order 2-12-FULL-60-25; family 2-12-FULL-60-25; genus JALHOH01. Next base: position 7,606 of record JALHOH010000002.1, on the reverse strand, counting down.
CATCGTTCGTCGGTGCAGGGGTTGCTCACGACGATTTCGATCGCGGCGATCACGCGATCTCCACGACGCACGATGAGATCGGGACGACGGCTGCCGACAGAGCGTTCGATCTGAACCTGATCCGTGCTCTCGAATGTGAGGAGCGCCTGCGTGTACGGTTCGCCGCACAAACCGCACGCGCTTGGCGCCGGAAGGTGCAGTCGGGCGGCGATGAGCTCGCGGAGCAGAAGCGTCATGTGGAGCTTGGCGGCGAGATGGACCTCACCTTCGCCACCAGCAGCCGGACAGCTGGAGCCGGGGAGATGAGCGAAGTGGTGGCGGAGCTTTGTGCCGAGCTTTGGCACGAGTGCATGCTCGCAAAGGACGCACCGCACGCGAGGCCGGACGTGGGCGGGAACGATGGCCGCGATCTCTGCGATCCGCACGAGTGCGCCTTCGGTCGTCTCGGCGATGGTCAGCATGACGGCCCTCGCGGACGCAGAATGAACTGCCCGTGTGCAACCATCCTCAAGCCCCATCCGCGTCGGTCGGAGTCGAAGCCGGCGCCGTCGCGCCTGTGGCTGCGGGCTGTGATGACGTTCTCGCTGCGACGCGCTTTGTGAGCGCCAGCGACCCGAACGTCTGGCGATCGCGGTCGTTGTAGTAGCGACCTCGCGCCGTACCGTCGGCGGCGAACGTGATCTTCGCCGTGCCCGCATGCGCGTGGAGGTCGTTCTTCGCCGCGGGATCTGGCTCGTTGCGGTACGCGTAGGTGAGCACGGCGCCCTGCGTTGGATCGTCCGTGAGCCACGCCCCGATGCTCGACGAGCTCGATGTCGCGGTCTTCACGGTCACGAGGATGCGGGTCCACTCCTGCGCGATCGTGAGCGTCCCCTGGATGGGCTTCGCGTGCTGATCGTTCGACGAGAGAATTTCCAGCTCGTACGTGCCGCGCAGGTCGGGGATGCCGTGCAGCCATCGAAACGCATGCCAGCCCCACTTGTTGAAGAACCACGCAAGGCCCGCGAGGAACCCGAAGGGCGCGGGCGTGTCGATCCACCACGGCGCATGCACCACCTCCAAGATCTTCCCCAAACCGAACGCGAGCACGAGCGCGGGAACGAAGAGCCACCGCTGCGCCTCTTCCTGCTTGTCGTGGGCATACGGGTGAATGCCCGTGCTCATGACGGCGACTGCCCGTTGAACGCGCGGATCCACGCCCCCCGTGCGAGCTGCTCGTTCGCGGCACGTCGGGCGTAGTCGGCGTGCACGAGCGCCTCACCGAGCTTCTGCTGAAAGGACTTGAATTGTGGGGCGTCCCACTCGGTGTTCGTGAAGATGCTGTCCCCTCCTCCGGGGCGAAGCACGGGGCGCGTGTGGTAGTTCCAGGCAACGATCTCGCGCCCGACCGAGACGAAGGCGTCTGCACCGACGTTCGAGAAGCATCCGTCGGGCACCGCATGGAGCAGGCACTCGATGTAGAACGAGGGCGCCATCTTGCTGTCCGTCGTGACCGCACGTCGCCACGCCTTGAAAAGACGCACCGTCTGCTTGAACGCGCCGTCTGTGCGGCGACTCTTCTCCGCTCCTGCTTCGTAGTGGTTGCGCGGCCAATTGCAGCGCTCCCGCCTTTCGCGAAACGAGAAGATCGCGACAGGGTCGCTCTCGGGGCTCGTGACGTAGACCGCAGGAACGACGTCGATCGTGACGCCCGTGTTCAACTGGATGCACTTGTCCTTCCGCTGCCACTTCCCGGCATTCCGACTGTCCGCCTGCAGCTTGCGCTCGATGCGCGCGAAGATCTCGTCCCACGAGACGGTCGTGCCCCCGGACGGGACCCGCCCAAACGCGTTGCTCACGAGCCCGTACGAGACCGCGACAAGATCGACGTCATTCATGTCCCAGAGCGACGTGTCGTTCTTGTAGCTGCCCTGGAGGAGCGTCGCGTAGCCTTCGCCCAGCGCGGCTCGGACGTTTTGATGGAGGGACACGGCTCGGGCGACGGTGCTCTCCGGGGTGTGATTGCAGATCGTGCGGGAGCTCCGACGTGAGCTGACAAACGCCGGCGAGAAGGTGCGCGACAGCGGGGCAGAGCCGTGGCAGCAGGCAATTACCACATCAACCACTGCACGGATGCCCCATGCCTACGATGCTTCAACTCGACTCAGAGGTCGAGCCCCTTCTCGGTGTTCTCGCCGATGTTCTTCCGTTGATCGCCCAAGCGGTCCGCCACGCACGCAGCGACGAGCCCCTTTACTTCCCCGCGGTCGAATCGCTGGTCGCCGACCTCTCGGCTGCGTTCGAGCGGGCGATCCTCACCACGATCGTGACCGCGTGTGATCGCACTTCGCCCCTGAAAACACAGGACGGACGCACTCTGCGCGTGCGCTGCCGCCGCCCCGTCACGCTCTTCTCTCGCTCGGGACCCATCACCGTCGTCCGCTCGATTTACGCGCCCGATGGGTTGCCCAACGCCAAGACCTACGACCCCGTGAGCGCTCGATGCGGCGCGATCAAGCACTGGCTCCCTGCGACGAGCGCTGCGATGGCCATGCTCGTCGAGCATGTTCCACAGCGAGAAGCGCAGGAAATTTCCTCGCAATTGCGACTGCTGCCCTATGCAGCTTCGTCCTTCTGGAAGCAAACGCAGGCCATCGGAAAGCTCTACATGGAGCATCAAGAGGCCGTCGAAGAGCAGTGCGTTCGCGCCGTCTCTGTGCCCGAGAAGACCGCAGGAATCGTGCTGTCGATCGATCGCGTGAGCCTGCCGGTCGAGTATCCGCGCAAGCGTCCTGCAGGGCGACCGAAGAAGAACGCGGCGAAGCGACCGATCGAGCGCGTGTTCGAGATGGCGTACTGCGCAACCATGAGCTGGCACGATTCACAAGGCAAAACACTGGGAACCATCCGCTACGCCCGCATGCCCAACGAGTCGATCGATGAGCTGTGTGACGCGCTTCGAGACGACTGCAAGGCGGCGCTGGCGCAGCGTCCAGAGCTCGTGGTGAGCGTCGTGTGCGACGGGGCGCACGAGTTCTGGAACGCCGCAGAGCGTGCGTTTTCTGCGGACAACATCGCGTCCGCCGTGAAGAAGCTGGTGGACTTCTGGCACCTTCTTGAAAAGCTGGGTCGCGCAATGGTCTCGCGCTGGGGCAAGGACCGCGGTGCGCGCGAGATTGGGTACTGGCGGCTGCGGCTGTTGAACGACAGTTCTGCGTGGAAAATCCTGCTGGATCACATCACGCGATGGCGTCGAGAAGAGCCGCCTGGAAGCAAGGAGCGCCCCGTCCACGACGCCATCACGTACCTACGAAATCACGGAGAGGCCGGGCGTTTGGACTACGCAAAAGCGCGGCGCGAGGGACGCCCAGTTGGGAGCGGCCCGGTGGAGGCAACCTGCAAGACCGTGGTCGAGGTTCGAATGAAGCGCTGTGGAACGCGGTGGAAGCACAAGAACGCAGCCCGTTTCATTCGGCTTCGCGCCGCCGCTCGCAGCGGTCGCTGGCAACTCGTCATCGACACACTTCTCCTCATCCACAGTGAGCAATCTGCTGTCCCGGTCGTCGCATGACTAACCGCAATCACACCCGCTCTCCGCGGGCGGGCGGGCGTATCGAAGGACGAAGTCGTTCGGCAGGTTGGACATGCGGGACAGCTCCAAGTGAACAGACAGGGAGAGGGACAAGTTCGACGAGGGCGATGGCGGCCCCCGCTGTGACCACCTGAACGCTAGCGCCATGCGAGCGTCAGGAGCAACGCGATCAGGCACAGAGACGACGCAGGACTCGGCTTGCTGACGCGCACTGTTTCAGGTCGCTGACGTATGCTCCGCGTGTGGCGGAGAAGCTCGTGTATCACTCGCTCGATGCGCCTTCGCGAACGTCGCCGTTCGCGCGAGCCATCGCGAAGATCACGCGAGGAGGGAAGGTCGACATCGTCGGCCCCTACCTCTCGGTTAAGCGATTGCTCGAGGTGACCTCGCGTGCGAGTTCGTGGCGGCTCGTGACGGACGTGCAGGAGTGGCTGCGCGCGGAGGGGTACGAGGCGCAGAGAGCGGCGGACTTCATTGAAGCACACCATGAGCGGGTGCAGGACTGTCGCGGGGTACACGCCAAGGTCGTGATCGGCACGGAAGAGGCGCTCGTTGGATCGGCGAACCTGACCAACGCGGGCTTGGGGCGCCGGACCGAGATGGCGGTGCTCATCGACACCGCAGCGACGATCACTGAGCTCGCCGCCTGGTTCGAAGCACTATGGAAATCGTCTGCCTTCGTGGATGTCTCTGCCGCACGAGCGCTTGCCAATGCCCTTGGCGGCGCGCAAGCGAGGGCGGCGAGCGACGAGCTAAACGCCGTAATCGAGCGTGTCCAGCTCCCGGCCGCTGGGCCATGTGTCCGCGCCGATCCAACGATCGACGAGTCGAGCACCGCGCTCGCAGTGCTTGGCCCGCTCGACCACACGACGCTCGTTCGGATCGGAAAGCGACTGCGTCGACTTGGCTCGACGCGCGAGCAGATCGAAACCACGCTCGATGTGTTGCGAGAAGCAGTTGTCGCGTCGCAGCTCGGTCCAGAAGACCCGCGACTCTTTGTGAACATCTCTGCGAGCGACCCGCACTACATCGCAAGCGTCACGGTCGGGAACAAGTACGTCGCGAGCGCAGGATTTCTTGGGAAAACGCCGATGATCGCGCTCACGATGAGCAAGGCCTCGGTCGAACGTCCGGACATTGCGCGCCTCGCGCTCCGTGTGGGCGAGGGCTTCGCCCATCGGGACGGACTCTATCTCGTGCGTCTGCCCCCGAGCGCGATCCGCTCGTTGCCAGACGAGGTGATCGAGGACTGGCACGCGTGCATTCGCGACGAGGCGACACGGTCCGAGTCGTCTCCGTATCGGACGCGGTGGGGCTTTCGACCGGAGGCCTATGCCGTGATGATGTTCACGGAAATCCGCGAGCAAGTGCTCATGCTGATCCCGACGAGATAGCGCGCCGCGGGGCGCGAGCTATCGCGCGTTGTCGTTCGCGGGGTCGAGCGACGCCAGCAAGAGGTGGTCGCGAAGATCGCGCAACACCTCGTCGCGCAGCGCGAACAGCCTCGTGCGGCCACACCCGATCGTTCGTGCATCCGACGTCGAAAGCGTCGGGTCGAGGCCAGCGGCGATCTTGGCTCGCAGCGCACGCGCCACACTGCCGCGAGCAGATGGCTCCTCGGCCAACTGGTCGAGGCGAGCGATCATTGCTGCGAGCTGATTCGCTCGCTCGCGCGCGTCGAGCGCGTGGTCCGGCAGGTCGCCAACATCGGTTTCGGTTGCATCGTGAGTTTCATCGAATTCCGCATGCGCATGCCGCTCGGCGGGAGCACGGAGTGCATTCGAGAGCGTTCTGGACACGGTCGCGACCGCATACGCAGTGGGGAGCTGCGGAATCGAGAAGACTCCGGAATGGGCACGCTCGAGGACTCGCACGCACGCGTCCTGCCGCACGTCCTCCGCGAGCGCTTCGGCCCGGGATCGCGGAACGCGGGCACGAACGACGCGGTTGGCGACTTCCGCGACGCAGAGGCACAGCGCGTGGGCTGCTTGTAGGGCCTCGTCGGGCGGGGCCTTGACAGCCTGTTCAGTATGCTGTTCAGTGTCTCTGTTCCTAACATCTGAAAACCTCAGAGGAATCCGGGACGGCTCGTTGGAGGGGGGCGATCCTGGGGCTCCGCTGGGGCGCGTGTGCGATTTCCGATTGTTCGTCATGTTGTGTTTTCCATGATGGATGGTTCGTTTCGTGCGTGCTCGGCAGTTCGAGCGACGCCAATCGCCCGAACCGCACCCGCGGAGACCCCTCTTCTGCACAGCCGAGGGCTCCGCCCACACCACGCGTTCTGCGTGGTTTTTTGTGGTGGTTCGAGAGTGCGACTCTCGGATCGCGCGGCAATATTCATTGTTTTGGATGAGTTGGCGTTTCGTCACGAACCCCCCCTCTGTTCGCCGGACACGTTCGGAGGAGATCGGAGGAGATCGGAGGAGATCGGAGAAGTTCCGCCGACCGACTGGTACACTCCCCTTCCATGGGCGATACCCAACGCCTCCAGCTCAACTTCTGGTGCACAGCAGCGGGACCGGAGCAGCGAGACACGCACCTGCTGGTCAGTGACCACAGCACGTCGACCCATCTGGTGATGACTGCGCCAACCGTGGGGAGACGCGGCTCGGGGCACTTTGAGCCGCCCGTGATCGGATCTTCATCCTCCCCATTCTCCAATCAGGTTGGCGTCGTATTGCTGCGCCTCGCGTTCGCGCAGTTGGCATCGAGCAGCAGACGTTCCAGAGGCGTCGCGATCGAGACGACGGACGTGGAACTCCTTCGTTTCTGGAATGGGAGCGTCTCCATCGACAATGTACCGAATCGGTTGAGGCAGGTCGCGAGAAAACAGAACAGCCTAATCTCAGTTCAGGGGAATCGCGTGCAGTGGGCCGACCGATTCGACATCGAAGTGGCAATTGAACCGATCGCGCAAATCGAAGAAATCTGGCGATGGATCCACCTTTCCTCGCCACCTGCGTTTCCGATCGAAACACAGAGACACCCGCTTCCGGTCCCAACGATCGACGAACTCGCGAGTGTTCCAAAGCCGCGCCAGCTCACGCTGCTGAGTGCCGCACGCGTGGCGCGTGAGGCACACCGTGTTCGGCGCAAATCTGCGGCTCGGGACCCCAACAACGCAGCCATGCTCGCACGCGCACGGCGTGAACTCTGCGAGCTTCGCCTGGATACGGACACAATGCCGCCGAGCTCTCGGCCGGAAGAGCGCGGCGAACGACTGGTGGACGTCGATCCGCTCGCAGGCGCGATTGAGCTCGTGCTCGGGATCGAAGCGGCGCTCGATCACCGGTTTCGTCACGAGTATGAAGCAGACCTCGAGCTCATGTTGTCCCTTCGCGACCGTTGGAACCAGTTGGCCGAGCTACAGCGAGACCGGCGCCTCGGCTCATACGGAAAGTGGGCGCTCGTACGGTGGCAAGAGGTTGTTGTCGCAAGCGCGTCGTTTGCTCGAAACCTCACGCAGATTGAAGATCTCGTCCGCGAAAGTTCGTGGCGTATGCAGTTAGAAGCATCTCTGCGCGAATGCGAATCAGAGGGAATGGAGCCCCAAGGCAACTCCGGCGAGCGAGTGGAGAAGGCGCAGCTCTGGTTCTCTGCCTCCCGAGAACAGCACCCGCAGGTTCAAGCGTGCCTCGATCGATTGCGCGCGCTCGTAGAACAAAGCAGCGTCTCCAACACGCCATACGCCGAACACGACCGACTCACGCTCCTCTGCTGCAATGCGTTCTGCCACCCTGATGCCAACGAACGGCGCAGCGCACGAGCGGAGTTGCTTTCTTCTCCGCGACGCTCCGACATCTCGTCTTTTTTTCACAACCTCATGACTCTGGACGAGGATCCGCCGTGCGGGTTTGTCGAAGCCTGCGAACGAACGGCAAAGCCGCGATAGAGATCGCGAATCGGCCCTCGCCGATCCCGCCGCATCGCTCTGCCGCAACGCGCTGACCTCGCGGAGCGGCGCGACGAATTTCCGCGAACAGGTCGCGTTGCCGCGTGTCTTCCCCGTGTGACGTCGCTGACCAGCTCGGTCGG
>JALHOH010000001.1 GCA_022843095.1 Patescibacteria group bacterium | reverse complement strand
GCTCCGATCGGGCAGCAGCTCGCCGAGCCGCTGTTTCGCGAGTGGTTCGCGCGCCACACGGAGGACGTGCTCGGCAAATTCGCCGCGGGAACACCGGTGAATTGTGCGCCGATCGAAGGGACGTACGACGGAGTTCGCACCCTTCCCGTGCTCATCGTCGCAGTGGAGACCTTCGGCGATGTGAACGAAGTCGTCGCGCGTGCGATGGAGAACGCGTCCTTCGCCCTCGCGCTGAACGAGCCAGTGCTCGTGATCGAAGTCGCACGCGCGGCGCTTCGCGTGCACGAGGCGTGGCGAAACGAGCGGGATCGTCGTGTGGTCGTCGAGTCCACGACGGCGCTCGATCGTGCGCTCGTCGAACGCGCCGCCGCCGAGAGCGCCCTTCGCGCCGAGTACGAGCGTGTTGCGGCAGAGCGCCGCGCGGAAGAGGCCCGTGATGCTGCCCGTCGCGCGGCAGAGCCTGCCGTACCGGTCGTCGTGACCGCGACCGAGGTCGCGACGATCACCCGCACGAACCCGGTCCGCGTGACCGACTGACGTTCCCGACTGCCCTTCCCGGCTCGCGCTGATTCCGGGGCTTTTTCGCGCGATCCCCCACCTCGTTCCCACGGAGCAACCGTCATGGATGCGTTCGATCATCTCGTCATGTGCATCGCCATCACCACCCTCACGCTACGAGGCGTCGCGACCATCCTCGGCGCCGATGCCCTGAAAGGACCACTCGATCGACTGCTCATCTTCTGCGTACTCGGAGCGGCCATGGCACCGCTCGTAAGCGGGCTTGTGTCTGCATTGGTCCACGAGAGCCGCGCGGGGCTGCCTGAGGTTCCCGCGTTCGGTCCCACGCTCGAGGACGTTGCGCGTCGTCCTGCGGTCGTCGCGCTCGGCGTCCTCGTCGCCTTTGGGCATGTAGCTCTTGTCGTTGCGATCGTCACGCTTCGGCGTCGCGTCGCGAGGCAGGGACGCGCGACACCACCCATTGTGCGTGGCCGCGAGCGCGCCGAGCGAGAGGAGCGGGAGTCATGAGCGACATCCGTCATACGCTGCTCGGACTCACACGCTCGCGTGAACGCACACTCGCCCGGCAGGCACTCCAGGCAGAAGAGGACGCGGCGAACGCCGATGATCCGCGGCTGCTCGATGCGCTCGGTCGAACAGCTCGGGAACCCGGCATCGTCCTCGGCCGCACCCAACACCGCACCCGCGTCCGAGCCCTTCTTCGCGAGCTCAGAGGCATGCACCTGCATGTGACGGGGGCCAGTGGATCTGGGAAGAGCTTCGTCGTCGCGTCCCTGATCCGCGATCTCCTGCGACTGCAACGCGATGGCATGCCCATCGCGATCATCGTGTTCGTCTGCCAGGGATTTCTGGGCGACATCGCGCTCGGACTTCGGGCGGCGGAGCTCGCGACGCAGAACCGCGCGGGACAACGCGCGTTGCTCGATCGCACGCATGTGCATCGCTTCTTTCGCGGCGGAGCGCTCACGCCTTGGCAACTGATCGCGGCCGAACCTTCGATCGCGACCATGGTGCAGGCGGGAGCGCAGGCCGAAGTGCTGGAACAGGTGCTCGGCGCGCGCTTCGGCGGACGGCAAGAGCTCCTGCTGACCAACTTGCTTGCGCTCGCCATCGTGAACGGATGGACGTTGCTCGAACTGCGGGCGTATCTGTCGCGCCCGGAGGAGCTCGCACGCCTGGGCATGCGTTGCCCGATCGCCGAGGTCGCGGCGTACTTTCGTGAGCGTTTTCTGCGGGAGAGCCGCACCACGATCGACGGCGTACGGAGCCAGCTCGATCTCTTGCTCCGTGATCCTGCACTTCGCGCGGTGCTGTCCGGACCAACCCGCTTCGATTTGGGGCGTAGCTTTGCGCCCGGAGCGCTGAGCGTCATCGACGTGAGCGGGGCGGTCCTCGCGCTCGAAGGTGCACGCGCGATCGCCTCGCTCATGCTGCTCTCGATCGCGTTTCAAACCTTCGATCCGCGGCGGGAGCGCAACGCGTCGGTGTTCTTCGTCACCGACGAACTTCAACAGGCGCTCTCGCCGGTCGCGACGCGCGTGCTCTGCACGTTGCTCGAAACGGCTCGCGCGCACGACGTGTCGGTGACGGCGTGCCACCAGGGGCTCTTCCAGTTGCCCGCCGCGCTCGCAGAGAGCCTCGCGACCAACGCGCGCCACCGCCTGCTCTTTCGCGCGAGCCGCGACGAGGCGCGGGCGCAACTCGACCTGCTTCCGTCTCGCGTCGGCGCGGGGACACGAGGCGCGACCGATGCTGCGCGCATCGAGTTTGCGACCCGGATGCCGAGTCGGCGGTTCATCTACACGGATCGAGGCGCGCCCTTCGGTCCAACGGGGCTCGATGCAGAGCCCTTTGTACCGTTCGATCTGCGTACGCTCTCACCGGAGCTGCTCGGGCAGCTCGAACGAGGCGCGACAGGCGTCGATCGTGCGTCGCTCATCGCGCACGCCGAAGCACAGGAGACCCGCGCGTTTGCCGCAGGGATCGATGCACGCGCCTGGCAGACGCCGGACGTGCTCGCATCTCGGAGGCCGCGATGAAGTCCCTCCTTCGCGTGGGAGCGGCTCTCGTCGGCCTCTCGGCCGTCGCGGCGTATGTCGCGGTCGGATGGGTCGCGGGCATCGTTCTGTTCACGTTCGCCGTGGCGGCGTTCGTCCTCTCGCTCGCCCGCCTCGCGCGTGCGTATGCGCCGACCATGCGGTGTTCGAGCTGCAATGCGACGGTGTCGGTGTATGGGCGGTTTCGTTGCAGCGCGTGCCGCGCGGTCACGGAGGGCTCGGCGTGGCGCTGTCCGCTCTGTTCCGCGGAGTATCAGTTCGTGCCGTGTCCGCAGTGTGGAGTCGCCTGCGTGCGCCCGGATCGGGGGTCGTCATGAAGGAAGCACGTCGACGACGCGGGCGAGAAACGCCCGCACGGGTGCACGGTGAACTCCAGCCACGCGATGTGCGCGGAGCGCTCGCCACCCTCGCGCGCCTTCGCGCGGCAACACTCCTCCAACTGCAAGTCGCTGGAGGGTTTCCGGATCGTACGACGACCGCGAGGCGAACGTCGGTTCTTCAGAGCCACGGGCTCGTGCGCGTGACGGTCGCACACCAGAACGCGCCGAACATCTACACCCTGACCACGAAGGGACTGACGCTTCTCGAACGGGAAGGGATTGATGTCGTTGCGCCGCCACTACCTCGCGCGCCCGAGGCCCGCGCGCTTGCGCATATCCTGGGCATCGGGGACGTGCGGATCGCGTTCGAGCAAGCGCTCTCGGGTGTCAGGGCGGAGGGCACGCTCACGATCTACTCGGACCACGAACTACGGTATCTGGCACGGGAAGATGGCGCGCCGTATATCCCGGACCTCCTCATCGCGATCGAGGAACGAGGGGCGAGCTTCGGGTGGAACGTCGAGGTTGATCTCGCCGAGGAGAGCTGCGCGTTCTTCGCGCGTACGAAGGGCGAGGCCATCGCAAAGATCGCCGCAGAAGGCGCATCGATGTGGGGCATCTCTACGTGGAGCGCGCTCGTGCTCACGACGTCCGAGGTGCGACTGCGCAACCTCGCGATCGCGCTCCAGGCGACCGCAGGAGCTCGGCTCTGGTTCGGCACGACCGATGAGCGCGTGCGAGACCAGGGAATCCTCGGCCCTTCGTGGGTGCCTATGGACATGCTCGCGCGGCTGCCGCGCGGCGGAGACATCCCGTGGCGCGAGCTCGTTGCGACGGGGGCGCATCAATGACTCCGCGATGCGGAACGATCACGGACCCCACGCGACGGAGCGTCGCGCCCGGGTGTCGCGACGACCTGACGCCACGGGAGCCGCGTCGCGTTCGTGCACTCCTATCGCAGCAGACCGTCGCAACGGTTGCGACGGTCCGACCGCGTGATTGCCTTGGAAATTGCCACGCGGATATGCAGGTCCCTGAGCCCGAATATCACCGCTCGCTCACGTGGTTCGGAGCGTCACTCGTCTTGCTCGAACGAGAGGCGTGCGTGTCGTGTATCCGTGCGTCCGCGCGACACGCAGATCGCTCCATGACTCCACGCGGGGGTGTGCGATGAAGCCCGCACGCGACGAAGCGACGATGGTGCGTGGCGCGTCGAGCGGAGCGGGGGCGTCCCGCGACAACGCAAGCCTCCAAATCGCCGAGGCGTCGCATGCGACCGCACTCGTCGCGTGGGTGCTATTGCCGGCGGAGGCGATGCGACGAGGGTTCAAAGGAACGCGGAGTTTTCGGCGATGGTGTCAGCGTCATCGCGTCGAGATCCGACGCGACGGAAGGCGCCAATGGGTCTCGCCCGCCGAAGTCGATCGCGTCGTCTGTGGTCTGGGCGAAGCCACGCGTGATCCCCTGGGACACGCCGCGAACGAAGCCGTCGCACGCTTTCTTGGAGGGCGTTGAGATGGCGCGGCCGCGCAGTGGCATCGGCTTCAAGCAGCGCGGCGTCGTGTACACGGGCGTGCGCCTACCGGATGGACGTCGCTGGGTGCGCCCAGTCGCGCTCATCGCTCCTCCCCCGCCAGGGATCGAGCTCGGCGTTGCGTGGGCGCGGGCGGTGGGGCTCCAACTACAAGCGCGCTTCGACCGCGGTGAATGGTCGCCCGAAGAGGTGCAGACGATCGCGGTGTCTGAGCCCGCGCTGCCCGCCACGAAGGCTGCGCCCGCGACACGTGCTGCGATGCCTGCTGCGATCGATCGTCCTGCGCGAAGGACCACGGTACCATCAACAGCTCCAACGCGTGCGAGCGAGCCTCCGAGCGAAACAGTGCGGGTGTGGTTCGAGCGATGGTTGAACGATCGGGCGCAGAAGGGGCTCTCGACGGTGCGCACGGATCGCTCGAGGTTTCGTTCGCACGTCGAGCCCGTGCTCGGAGACAAGTCGATCGCGACCGTGTCCAAGGCGGACATCGAGGCGCTCGTGAGCGCGCTCGACGACGCGACACGGGCCGGGCAATCGTGGCGCACGTCGTGGAACGGATGGGCACTCACGCGGGCGATGTTCCGCGATGCGTCGCGCTCGAAGACGGTCACGCTTCGTGTGCGGAGCGACAACCCATGTGATGGTGTCGCCGCGCCCGATCGCGGGACGAAGAAGGTGAAGCAGTACATCTCGCCCGCGGAGTTCCTCTCTCTCGTGCGCTCTGAGCGCGTGCCCGAGCGCTTCCGTGTGCTCTATACGCTTGCGGTCTACCTCTACGCCCGACCGGGCGAACTCGAAGCGCTCGCGTGGGAGGACCTCGACCTCGAACGTGGAACCGTGCACATTCATCGCGCCGTTCACTACGACACGGGCGCAGTGAAGCCCGTGAAGACGCAGGAAGCGCGACGGTTCTCGATCGAAGCGAACCTGCTCCCGCTGCTGCGCGAGATGGCGCGCGGGAAGAAGCCAGACGAGCGCGTCGTGCCGGACGGCGTGCCGAAGAGCAGCGCCGAATTGCTGCGCGAACACCTGCGCCTCGCCGGGATCACGAGGAGCGATCTCTTCGCGAGCGACGCGACGCGCAAGCCCATGACCTTCTACGATCTACGCGCGACGGGCATCACGTGGCGTGCAATCCGTGGCGACGAACCGCTGCGTATCCAACGGGCTGCGGGACACACGGGGTTCGACACGACGCAGGGCTACATTCGCGAGGCGGAGAGTGTGCGAGATGGGTTTGGTGAGGTGTTTCCGGTGCTGCCAACGCCGCGGGGCTCATCCCCTCCCTGATGCACCGCCTCGCGTGGTAACCATGAGAGAAGGAGGAGACATGCAACGGGAGCAATTCCAGAACTGGTTCATCAACCCTGTCATGGAACTCGTGAAAAATCACGAAAATGGCTTCGCCACACTGCTACTCACCTGTTCGCTCATCGAGGCGTACGCGAGGTTGAAGACAAGCAGCACCGCGACCAGCCTCAACGACACCGACTACGCCGAGATGGAGAAAATGATGGGGCTCACTGAGCGCGACCTACTGAAAGCGTTCTGGAGGGCCTTCCGTCACGGAATCAGCCACCGAGGCACTCTCCAAGCTGGCGGAACTGACAGTGGAGCCGAGATCCAATCATTCATCCAGCACAACACAGGGCGGTCACCGGCTGTGTGGTGGCACTCGGGTTCGAGCGGAAAAGAGGTCGGCGTTGATCCAGAGGCGCTCGCGACCAAGGTCAGTGCGGTGTGGTTGGCTGATGGGGATGCGATTCGCAGTTTCTCTCCAGCCATCATCAGACCTCTATAGCCACAGACTTGAACAACCCGCATCCGCCGCCCGAGTTACGTCACGGGTTACGTCACGAACCAAAGAAAAGGCCCCGAAACCTTTCGATTTCGGGGCCTTATGAGTGCGAGGAGGGGGACTTGAATGCCAAGGGGGCAACACGAGCGCGCACGAAGTGGCGGAAAAGATGCGAGACTGCGTCACGGAGTTACGTCACGACGTGCCACGGAGAGGCGTTTCGTCACGGGTTACGTCACGGGCGTGACGGAACGCGACAACTGGACCAGTGCGCCGTGGGGCCGTCCAGCCGAACTGCCTCCAAGGATACGCGAGCAGCAACTTCGCAGCTCGTGGCCCGTGCGCGGAGCGGGCGCGAGCACGAAGGCGTGAATGGCTGCGAATTCTGCGGTGGATGGAGCGACCCATCGATGAAGGCGCGTGCAGCGACAGCGTACGCGGGGACGGGTGCACCACGTGTGAGCCTCCACACCAAGCTCATTGAGCTGCTCGGACGCGGTGGTGTCTTCCGGAAGAATCCACTGGAGCTCCTGCGATAGAATCGAAATCAGGTGTGAGGGATCGCGGCTACTTGCGCGCTCGGGACGCGAGCATGACGATCGCTGCACCGAGTGCTGCCCCGTTGAACCACGTCTCGCCGATCTGGCGGATCCACCTTGTTCGTTGGCGGCCCACTAGCGCCCCACCACATTGGTCCGTGCCGTTCGTCGAACGGATGGCAGCGCTATATTGCCCGTATCTGAAGCAGGAGCGAGTGCGCGAGCTCCGTGTGAAGTCGGTGCGACGACAGGAGCGAACGAACGCAGCCGAGCGGCGGCAAGTGCGCGTCGCCGCGAAGGGAGAGCTGTTGTGCAAGCACCTGCTGCTCTTGCTGCACAACTCACGGGCAGCTTGTGCTGGCCAAGAGCGGGCGTCGGTTTGTGCGCGCGATGTACCTCAGTCGCGTCCGTGACTTGGTGCTGATGCGCCTCGCGACGGTGAGTCGAGTCGGCGATACGCTGACTCTCTTCTTCGAGTCGTGCGCGTCGGGCGCCGACCGAATGGATCAGCAGGAGCTTACTCGATTGTTCTCTGCCGAACAGCTCGCAGTGGAGGGTGCTAGGATCGCCTCGTGCATCCGCGATCTGTCAGCGGAATCTCAGCAGATACGAAGTGCAGCGTGAGTCGCCGGATCCCTGCTAATCGCTCGTTCCGGTCACCAACCATCGCTCGAAACAACTATTCGACATAGACTCCGAAGCGGACTCTTTCCTGCAGTGCACCCGAATTCAGGATCTCTACGTTCAAGTAGTGAAGTCCGCGAAAAGCCGTCGGTTCGCTATGAGTAAACTGCAAGACCCCCGTCTTTGTAATCGAGTAGTCTGTATGGTGGTTTCCTAACGACTCTCCACCTTGCGTTCGTGCCTCCTGGCCGTGATTCTCAACCGAGAAGCGAACCGTAAACGGGAGGTGCGGCTGGTGTTGAAGTTTTGCCCGAAACCGGATGGATCGATTCTTCGCTACATGTGATCCGCAGGGGTGATACGGACAAATCGGGAGCGGATCGGTTTGCTCGCGGAAGATGGTCGCTTCGACTTGAAGACCAGTAGCGCCATGCCTCTTTGAATCAACCAAGTGCTGTTCGAGTTGTGCGATTCTTGTGCACGCAAGGTATTGCTCCCAGTTGAGTAGAAACATACGATAGTTGATCGGCTTGCCGTCACGGTTGGTGTGATTGGGTTGAATGTATGGGTCTCGTTGACGTTCACCATCTTTGATCGATGTCTTGGTGTCCAGTAGTTCGTCAGGAAAGTCCAAAAGCTCACGAAGAGACTGACCCATCGCGATCTGATTTCGGCCTGCTGAGTGCTGGAGTTTTGCGGCAACGTCAACGAAGAACGACGTCGCTGTTACCTCTTCCATGCCAGGGTAGCCATAGGACTTCCACAGCACCTTTTCGCTTGGTCCAAAGTCGATCCCTGTGCGGATTCCAACCGGATCCGTGATTCCGTTTTGCGCAAGGTAAGGTGCAACGACGACCTGTGAGAACAAGCGCAGTACAGCCGCACAGTTGATCGCGTCGATGGCACCCTGCTCGGCAACAATCGAGCGACCACCGAAGAATGCCATGACGGAGTCCCCCATGATTCGGTGAACGTGGCCATCGAAAGAACGCACGATATCCATGGCCATCCGAATGACTGCATTCTTGATCTCGAACACGTCTTTGGGTTCGTACAAGATCCCTAGTCGCGTAGAGCTTTCAATGTCCATGAAAAGAGTTGTGATTGCGCAGAACTCGTGCTTGTCCGTCTGTTTCAAGTGCTGAAAGTCCGGATGGTCGCCGATCGACGGGGTTTTGCTTGGCCCCTTCCCGAACATAGGTCGAACGATCTCCTGCACCCCATAGTGAGGAGCAAGTGCGGGAGATACTTGGCCACTTGGGTTCGTTGCTGAATCACGGTGACGTTCGGACAGCGCCACTTTTTCTCTCGAAAACGTCCGATATCGCGCGAATTCTGATTCAAGAACGCGCTGAAGAGTTGGCTGTACCATCAGATTCCTCCCACTGCATCAACGATCGTTGTGCAGGATTTGGCGCTGACTGCGACTGCGATGAACGCCAGCGATAGCATCATTCCGAATGATGCTCGTTTCAGATAACGGAACTTCGTGTCAACAATCTTACCCACCACGTACACTTGCGTTGCAAGATCCGACTCGAGATCCTGTTCGGAGGCAGCGTCCACGGCACTTTTGTAACTGGTCGGATCTGTGAACCTAGCTACGTCTCCGAAGAATACTGTGGAATGCATCTTCGGCAGCGTGGTTGGTGTCGTCAACAGTGGATCCACTGCGAGTAGCGCACATGCGAGCGAAAATAGCGAACATGCTGCCGAGGCCACCAGCGCGAACGCCACAACACACTTTGCGGTTGCATGCTGGTGGTCCATTCCGAAGAACTCCGACCACTTTCCTGCAGCGAGGCCAAGCACCACTGCGTTGAATGCGGCGGTCATCCCTGCACGCGTAAGTGTTGCTCCGATGTACGTATCGAAGCGACCTAGCACTTTCCATAAGAACTCGAAACGAGGGGACTTGGGTGTTGTTGGCTCAACCATCGCGCTTTGGGATCCTCAAACAAGTTGTTGCTGAACTACATGCTCGCCGCGCCAGAACACGGGTACCATATGCTCGTGTATCTGCGGACGTGTAGCGTCAAGTCAGTTCCGCAAGTCAGAAGTTCGGTTTACGAAACTAACTCGTGCATGGTTCGTCTCTACCTGACACCCCGATATCGATGTACATAGACTTCGCGCTTCCTTCAACGCTGCCCGCCGCTCTGCGTGAAACGAAGCAAGAAAAGCCCCGCGACCGGTGAAGTCGCGGGGAAGAGCCCATCGACACGCCGTCACGACACCGCCCGCACCACGATCCCGCTGCCGTCGTTCGCCGCGCTCGCGGGCTCGGTGGCCATGAGGTAGTCACCCGCAGAGCGTTCCAGCACGAAGCGCAGTTCGGGGGCGTCGTTCTTCGCGTGCGCGACGTACGTCACCGCCTGCACGACGCCATACCGCGAGTGATCCCCGTCCTTCAGCGCGACGGTCTGTGCCTCGCGCACGAGCTCGCGCGGGATCGCGGCGTTCTCGAGCATCGCCTCGATGGCCGCGTCCGGGTGAGGCACGAGCGTCGCGCGAGCTGCCTCCATGAGCGCGAGCGTCTGTCCCCATCGGGAGGGCAGATTCTTCATCGCGACCGCAAGCGCAGCCACGAGCTGATCGGGGTCGATCTTGCGATGCGTGCGGTAGAGCAGGCGTTTTTCGCCCACAGACACGATGAGCCCGTTCATGCACGCGAGGCGAAGCCACGCGTCGTCGATCGTGAGCGCTGCGCCCGCGACCTCGCTGTTCCTGAGCGTCCAGCCGGGGAGAAGCGCATCGTCCCCCACCTTGCGCACGTCCGCGTGGACGGCGCTGTAGATCGTGGTTGCGTCCGTGCGATCGACGCGCGTGAAGCGGAACGTATCGAGCGCGCGACCGAAGGTCTCGGCCATCGTGTCGAAGATCCGCACGTCGTCGATTGGAGAGAAGTTGGGCCCGAGCATCGCGCGGAGCACGACGCCTGTGGGTGCGCGTTCCTCGCGGATGGTGCGGAGCTTCACTTCGCCGGGCAATCGTGTGAGGCGGCGATTGGTCTCTTCCGCGCGCTCGGTGCCCGAGACGGCGTCGGAGAACCAACGCTCCCAGCGGACGCCGAGGAGCGCCGCGAGCTGCCGCTTGGACCACGAGTTCAACGTGAGCTCGGGCAGGCTCGGGGCTCGGAGCGATCCCTCGGGCGTAAACCGAAGGTCTGCGTAGCGCACAAGGGTATCGGGTAGCGCGCGAGAGGCGCGCTCGCGCACGGCTTCGTGCACGTCGTGAAAGGACACTGTGTCGTTCAGGTTCATCGTGGATCACCTCCTGGGGCCGGGAGAAGAGCAGTCCGCGTGCGTGCGGGCTCTCGGGTGTCAGCCCCAGAAGAAATCCCCGGAACCTCACGAGTGATCCGTGTAGTTCCGGGAGGACGAAGGTGCGCGTAGAGGAGGAGTTCGCGCGTGGCGCGTGGCATCAGTCCGCGCTCGCGTTGTCGTTCGCAGCGCGACCGTCCCACTGCGCGCAGGGCGCGGCGAACGGGCAGTGCGTGCAGAGCGCGCCGGGTGTGGGCGGAAACACCTTGGCAGTGATCCCGCGCACGACCTCGTGCGCCGTCGCGACGAAGAACGCGCGGTCGTTGTCGCTCACACGGACGTTGCGCACGATGACCTCCGGAACGCTGGAGGCAACCATCGTGACGAGCGAGACGTGCGGACGGACGCCGTGCATGCGCTCGTAGGCGAACGCGTAGGCGGCGAGCTGAAGCAGGTGCTCGCGCGTTCCGAAGGGCTGCCGATGGGCCGTCTTGAACTCGACGATGCGATCGTCGGGACGAACGAGGTCCATCCGTCCTGCGAGATCGAGGGCGTCTGAGAGCGGCACACGCACGTCGGGTTCGACGGCGAGCACCGCATCGTCCGCGCAGGCTTCGACGTAGCGGGCCATGAGTTCTGCCCCGCGCTCTTCGTACACCTTGGCGGAGAAGCCCGAAAGGTACCGAAGCCCGTTCTTGGGGCGATCGAACCACTTGCTCCGAAACACATCCGCCGCCTGATCCGCACGCGGATACCCACCAACGAACCGATAGTGGTGGACCCGTTCGAGGGCCTTGTGCATGACCTGGCCGAACGTGCGTGCGGCGGGCTCGAAGGCAGGGACGATCCCCTCTTCGTGCTCGAACGCATACTGCCGCGCACACGCGAGGTACTGCTTGATCCGACTGACGGTGATCGCGGGACGCTTCGGCCCCTCGTGGTCGTCGGGAACGACCGTGAGCGGCAGGCGCGTGCGCGCGACCTCTTGATGATCCGTGCCTGTATTCATGAGACTCCGTCCTCCTCCGTGCACGAAGCGGATGGCGAGCCACCGTGGCCCGTGCTTCCGCTTCGCGCGCTTGGAGAACCGAGCGATGCGCGGGCAACGACAACGCCTGCTCGTTTGAGCTGTGCGCGAAGCGTGCTCCGCGCAACCCCGAGCTTCCGTGCTGCCGTCGCGATGCGTCCGCCGCACGCCACGAGGACGGCGCGAAGCAATGCGGCGCTCGGCGGCGTTCCGACAGGCACGCTGCCCGGGTCTTCTGCGGCGAGCACGGGCGCGATCTCTGCGGCACCGAGCTCGGCGAGGTCGCTCTGCACCGCCGCGCGACGGAGCACGTTCTGCAACTGCCGCACATTGCCCGGCCAGCGCGCCGCACGAAGCAAGGCCTCTGCGTCCGCGCGGAGCGTACGAGGCCCGAGCTCCTCGTGGTTCGCAGCGAAGAACGCGTCCGCGATCTGCGGGATGTCCTCGGGCCTCGCCCGAAGTGAGGGCGTCCGAAGCACGAGCACGCGAAGGCGATACAGCAGGTCGCTGCGGAAGCGCTTCTGCGCGACGCGCTCCGACAGGTTCTCGTGCGATGCGACGATGAGCCGCACGGACACGCGCTTCATCCCCTCTCCTCCGACGGGACGAAGCTCACCGGTCTCGAGTACGCGCAAGAGCGACGCTTGTGCAGCAGCACTCGCCTCCGCGATCTCGTCCAGAAACAGCGTGCCCCCGTCTGCTTGCTCGAAGAGCCCGCGGTGCGTGCGGTGGGCACCTGTGAAAGCGCCTTGCACATGACCGAAGAGCTCGGAGCCGAGGAGCGTGGGCTCGATGGCCGCGACGTTCGCTGCGACGAACGGACGCGTGCGGCGCGGGCTCTCTGCGTGCAGGGCGCGAGCGACGAGTTCTTTGCCCGTTCCGCTCTCGCCTTCGATCACGACGGGGGCCGTGGATGGAGCGAAGCGCTCGATGTCCGCACGGAGCGATTGCATGAGCGCGCTCACGCCCACCAGCGCTCGCAGGGCGCGGTTGGCAGGACGGATGCGTTCCAGGTGAATGATGTTGGTGGGAGGGGGATCGTCCATGGGCGTCTCCTCCTGCACGCGACGAAAGGTGCGATGGGGTCACGCATGATGCGTGTGTTCGCGTGCAGGAGGGACGGGACGACCCCAGTGCACGGGGCCGCATGGAGCTTCGCGACCGAGCGTGAGCTCGATGCAGCGTGCAGACGGCTCGTCTCCTCCCAGGACAAGCGTGCCGGACGGGCGTGCGGCGCGTCAGGGGACGAATTTCTTGAATTCGCGTGTCGGCTGTGGACAAGCTGTGCGCAAACGGCGCGCGCGGGTCACACGCCCACGACGCGCTGCCCAGCGCGCTTCATCTCTGTGTCCCGGAGGTCGAGGCAACGCCCTGGAAAGAGCGAGTAGTGCGCGCGATACCTCGACGGGCGCTCGTGTCGATACAGCGCGCCAGAGGTCGCTTCGAGCAGGAAAAATCCATGACGATCGCCTCCCTCGACCCAGGCGTGCCCCTCGCAACGACGATCACGACAGAGGAAGCCCACGAGCATCGTGGCGGGCGTACCCATCACGTTCAGGACCGAGAGCGCGAACGCCGAAAGGTCGTCGCAGTCCCCTCCACCGCGCATGCGGGTCGCCGCAGGCGGGCCCCAGAGATCGCAACCAGCGGGGTCTGCGATGTAGCGAAGGCGCTTCGTGGCGAGCTCGCTTCGAACGTAGTTCGCGACGACGTCTCCCGCCGCGTGTCCAGCATGCACCTGCGGCGTGAGCAGGCGCGAGATGTCTTTCACCTGCTCTGGGCGCATCACGCGTTCGATCGCGTCGCACCAGTTCGCGGGGCTCGGATACACGCACAGGCAACCAGGGCAAACAACCGGGAACGACGCCATGTTTTACGCGCTAGCACCGGCGTCCGAGCGAGCAACGTTCGCGCGTCACGCGCATTCACACTGGGGCGAATCATGAGACATATTCTGTCCTGTCGTGATTGCCACCTCGGCCCCCTGAACTATCCTCGTTCGATGGCTCGTTCAG
This sequence comes from Patescibacteria group bacterium, assembly GCA_022843095.1. Lineage (GTDB taxonomy): Bacteria > Patescibacteriota > Patescibacteriia > 2-12-FULL-60-25 > 2-12-FULL-60-25 > JALHOH01. Next base: position 669,859 of record JALHOH010000001.1, on the reverse strand, counting down.
AGGTTGCGCTCGTGTTTGGCATCCTTGCTGCGGGCGCGCTTGTGGGTGGCGTGTACTTGCACCTGACCGCAGAACCCGAAGAGTCCCGCCGCATTCGACGGGAGGCCGACCAACGCCTGCGCGCTGGCGCCGTTCACATCGCGAAGACGCATTGGAACCCCAAACTTCGCGAAAAGGCTCGCCTCGGCGTCGAGTTCGCGGATCGCGAGTGGTTCGGGAAGAACCGCTCCGGCAACCGTCCACCGCACGGACTGCCGCGTAACATCCACGGCAACTGGTGCGGCTCCGGGGGCTGCGGCCCCGTGCTCGACGAGCTCGATCAGCTCTGCTTCGACCACGATCAGGCGTACCAACGCGCGGACGAGGTCGCTCGGCTCTGGCGCCAAGGTCGACGACCGCTGCTCGCGTAACGCTCTTCAGCGCTCCGGTTGCGGAGTCGACTGGAGGGTCTTGAGTCAGCGCGCCATTCGCGGAATCCACCTCACAGAAAGAACGCCGTGCCGACTACGCTTTCGAGGTTCTTCTACATGCGCAGCGGTCGACCGTGGCAGTTGATTCCGTGTGCCTGATTGCGGAGGTGCGTCACGTTACATTCGAAATCGATCAATCGCAATCGATAGGTTTTTCGTTCTTCGCGCCTGCTTTCAGTTTGCAGTTGGGCACCTGTCGCGTTGAAGACCAAGAGATGTTCAACACGCGCGCGCTAGCAGAAGCGCTCCAACACGAGCACAGGCTGGTAACATGGGTGCATGCAGTGGCGGTCATTCACCTTGTTCGTGGCTTGCGCGGTGGCTGGATGCGCACCCGCGGTCGGAGCTGACGCAAACGTCGATGCGCAAGACGCGTCGACCGATATTCGCCTCGCGGATGTCGCAGACGCCTCAACAAGCCGACCGCTCTTCTCGGAGTGTACAAGCAACGCCCAGTGCGGCTCTCGCGCTCGGTGCATGCTCGAATACGCTGGCGGACTTTGTACGCGAGCATGCAGCAACGATTCGCAGTGCGAGGGCGGCGTCTGCATCGCGAGCACCTGCTTGCCAGGTTGCACGCTCGGAGGCAGCGAGTGTTCGCCGAGTCGCGTGTGCGTGTTCGAGAGCAGCACCAGGCTCCAGCGCCGAGCCTGTCTGCCGTCGTGCGCGACACCTCCTCCAGAAGGAGAGCCGAGCTGCACCGCGGGTCGTCAGTGCAATCCCTATACGCGCTATGGCGAGTGCACAACGTTCACGCACGACCCGGATCTCGGCGAAAATGGCGCTCCGTGCCGAGAAGACGGAGACTGCCGGGGCGCGTGTATCACGGAAGAGTTCGACGGTCTGCCAACGGGCTGGATCGACGGCTATTGCGAGAGCTTCGGCCGGGTGCCTGACGCTGCGCTCTACGGCCCACGAATTCCGCTACCGCGATCGAACTGCCCCGCAGGGAGCGTGCTTGTTCCCGCAGAATCTCAGGCCAATGAAGGCGATTGGGGGGAGTGCTTCAAGGAGTGCCGCGCGGACTCCGAGTGCCGCCCGAACTACCGTTGTCTCTTCTTCGAGTATCGCGGGGGAGGTCGAAGTGCGACGGGCTACTGCTCCGCGTTCAATTGCTTGTTTGCGCGATTCAGCTCACTGCCGAACAACGGCTGTGCGCCGGGCTTTCGCTGCGAGCGGCTCGACGAACCGCAGCCAAGCGGGATGTGTGTTCGAGACGGAGACGCCGGTGCGGACGCTGCAGTTCCCGACGCGACGCCGACCGATGCGGATGACTCCGCCGTGGATGTAGGCGCAGCGCCGGATGTCGCCGATTCAGCCGCCGCCGACTCTGGTATCCCTGTCGATCCATAAGCGAACCCCGAGCACCACGGACGGAACGCAGCAAACGCAAACGCGAGTCGAGCGACGAGAACAGCTCACGGCTCTCCACAGACGAGCACCACCGCGTTCCCTGCCTCGTGCGCTTTTCCTTTTGTGGAGGGCTCGACGCCCACCGAGAGCAACGGCTCACCGTGGAGGCGGGCATGTTCCAATCAAACGACAGGGAGGGCAGATCGCTGCCACGACGATCGAATGTTGTGCATTTCACGAGCGCCGATTGAGGAGCAGATCACTCCTTGAGCCGCAACCAAGCTTCGAACATACGCGGAGCGAGACCCTCCGCCTGCGAAAGACTATCGCTCAACCACCGCACGGCGCCGGCCGCTGACGGTGCAGCGTCGATCGCATCGAGCACGCGCTCCCACTGTAGCTTCGGAGCGCTAACGAGCCACGCGTACGCGCGTGTTGCCTCCGCGTGAGTCAGCGCCAACTGCAGCGCTTGCAGCGCGCGGTCGGCGTCGAGTTCCCATACCCTCGCTGCAGCTTGCACTCCGAACCAGTACGCGTCCGTCGCGCACTCGACGAGCACGTCGAGGTCTTCATCGCCGACGAGCGCGATCATCTTCGACAGTTCCTCCGTGCTTGGCCGTGGAAATGCTGCGTTGATGATCGCTCGGAGGCTGCGGTGCGCGATGTCCCTCACGACCTCCGCACGACCGAGGTCGTGCAGCAGGTCGACGAGCCGCGGAGGTGGGAAGACAGGGCAACCATCGACGAGGCTCGCTGACGAAAGGTTGCGAACGAGCACGCGCACGAGTCGCATGTCGAGCTTCAAGAGGTAGTCGAGCGTGCGTTTCTCGTTCGGCATCTCGTCGCGCCACATCGACCAGAACCACGGGGCGAGTCCCGTCCACTCGTCGTCCTCCTCAGGCACCCACGCGAAGAGGACGTCGAGCACGCGGGAATCGAAGAGCGACTCCAAGTGCTGCCGGGCGAAGCGCCATCCCTTGGTACGTGCAACCAGAAGAGCTGGCGCGAAGAGCCCAAGCGGGATGTTGTCGCCGATCGACGAGTCGGTGACCCGCTCGAGTAGCTCTCGTCCGAGCTCTGCGAGCGGCAGATGGAGGCGTCTCTCCTCTCGCGAGAGCGGCCGCGCGTCGAAACCAGGGATCACAGAAGCGTGTCCGTTCGGGGATGGCGCGTACACCGCGAGGTACGGAAACGGCAGATGTTCAGCAAGGTCTGCGAACGTGAGGGGCCGCTTCCAACCGGCAAAACGCCAGTCGAACTCGACTGTCGCGGGCTCGACCAGCGGGACCGTGAGCGTGAACCTCCATGCAGCAGCAAGCCACTCTGCGCTGCGTCCGTCGCCCTCGCGCACGGATCGACGCGTCAACGGCAGGTGCTGCTGTGTCGCAGGTAAGGATGGCAGCGCGCGCAGCAATTGCCACTGTCGAAGCCCGAGCGCGCGAAGCGTTGGGAGTTGCTCGTTTGTTGGCGTCCAGCCTTCGTGCATTCGGTGCCCGGCCGCCTCGAACAGGGCCTCGATCGTAGCCACGACGCCGAGTGTGGCTTCGACCTCGGCGAGCGCACGAACGATGAGCTGAACCAGCTTCGGCGGCGGCAGTCGAAGCAGTGCTGCATCCATCAGCGGCCGCCGCGAAACGTCAGCACAGACGCGCCCCAACTGTTCGATCGATCCCTCTGCAACGAGCAGGTCGGCGCGCTCCCCCTCGAGCGCGTCGCGTACCCATGTAGGCGATGGCTCCAGAGATCCATCCGCCGTGCGAGCGAAGAGGCCGCTTGCGCGAAGTGATGCGATCGCCGTCATTGAATCGGCTCGTGAGGCAAGCTCCGCGATCTCGTCGCCGATCGTTTTAGCGTCGCGCGCGCTCTTCGCGCCGAGCTTCACGCGCTCGCTCAGCGCTCGGAGCTGCTTTCCATCGGGTGCAGGGCAGTGCTCTGGGCGCAGCAGCGTCGCCCACGCATCATCGGGAAGCGACGAGCGCCACGCGACAGACTCGAAGCGCTGACGCACCAACGCCTCGAACGCCGCAGCACCGTGACGCGACAGCCAAGGCGCGCCGGGGCCGGACTGCTGAACGCGCGCAGCGACCGCGCGACGAGCGAGCTCGCCGTATTTCGTCTTGCTCGTTGGGATGCCGAGCGAGAACGCGCAGCCGAGCAACGAAAGGAGATCGGCGGGAGTCACGACACGCACCAGGTCGGGGTCGAAGTGCTCCAGGAAGATCTCCCACTCCTTCGCGTCGAGTCTCTTGTTTTCAGGGTGCTGTGCGTTCAGCCACGAGAACAGACGCTGCCGCCAGTCGGACTGCAGCTGCAGCGCGAAGGCACGTACGATTCCAACAAGCGCTGTCGGAGGCGGGAACGGCGCGAGCACGCACACTGACTTCGCTTCGCGCAGTCGCCGCACGAGCAAGTTGTCAGTGCGAGCGTCGGGGCGGTCGAGGTCGATCGCAGTACGTCGGTTGGCGTCGATTCGTTCGCTGACCTCGTAGAGCGTGTGGGCCGACATGGTCACCACGTCGATTCGTACGCGGCGTAGAAACTCGAGGGCGAGACTCTTTCCACCGCCGTCAGGCACAACCAGCCACGAGAAGCCGCCAGTTCCAAGCTGTGCCGCAACGATGTCGCTGAGCGCTTGCTCGCCGTAGAGCGGGGCGAGTGGAGCGAGCGCTTCGACTGCAAGCTCGGGAAACTCAACGATGACAGGCTGCGGACGCCGCGCTTCGATCGGTGCGACGAGGTCGTCTCTATCGCACTCCAGCTCGCGAGCAAGCGCGTCGAGGTAGTTCGCTTGCTTCGGGCTTCGCCACCACGTTTCGGTACCCCTCGCGAGCTCTCCAATCTTCGCGCCGAGCGATCGCGCACTCACCCGATGCTCGTAGCCAGGGCCCTTTGCGACGTACTCCATCACGCGTCGCGCAAGCTCGTCGTTCGATGCACCCGTTCGCTCGATCCGCTTCTTGACGTCCACGGAGTGACCGTACGGCGCCACGCAATGCGATTGCAATTCCATGATGCAACAAACTGCAATCGATGCATTGATTTGCAGAGTTGCGTCAGCAAGATCGTCGGTGCATCGTCCCCTGCGAGCACACCGGCGAATCAGTCGCCGATTCGCTCTCCGCCAAAGGACCCCGCGATGTCGAAACACCATCCCTCCCCAAACGATCAGCGAAGCATCGTCAAAGATCCGAAGACCGCAGCATACGCTGCGGACATCGCGAACAGAGTGAAGCTTGGCCACCTCCCCGCCTCTGCGCTGCCCTCGCCTGCAACTCCGACGAGACCGGCAAAGTCCGCAAAGCGCGCGGCGTAGCTTCACAACGTCGAAAAAGGTTCAACGCGCCTATGCTGTGCGACTTTCCTCAACTGCCTCGAGCCCGACACAGTGCATCCCACGCACTCCATCGCTCGATCTGCACAACATTCCACAAATCGCTGATCCTTCGCGCGGTCGCGCTTCCGACGAGGACGGCACTGTGTTCGCCGACGAAGGGCCCCAAGCGAGCAGACGCAGCTCCCCGTGCGAGGCGTACGACGCTCACCAACGCGAGACACAGCCGCGACCGCAGCGTTGTTGGATCACACCCACGATTGACGGTGAGGAGGAATCTGCATGCCGCTGAAAATTCTCGCTGAACATCGTCTCCGCGAGGTCGAGGTCTCGATCACGCCGTTCTGCACCCTCGCGTGCGCCGAGTGTGGGTTTCTCGTCCCCGAGCAGCCGATGCCTGCTCAGGGAGACCCCGTCGAGGAGCATGCAACCGCGCTCGTGCACCTTCGCAAACTCGGCGTGAAAATCGACAGCCTAGCCGTGCTTGGGGGAGAGCCAACAATCAACGGTCCGCTACTCGAACGGGCGGTGACGGCCTTTCGAGCCACAGCCACAGCAAATCGCATCGAGGTCGTAACCAATGGCCTCACACCTCGCGGAGTCACCGCGGCCACGCTTGCGGCCATCCAACGGCTCACGATCAGCGACTACGGCCTTTCAGCGCAGCTCCTCGACTCGTGGCGTCTGTGGCTCACGATCGTTGCTCCTCATGTGGAAGTTTGCGTCCGCCGTAACGACGATGGTTGGGACGCTTGGTCCACGATCCAGCGGGTCTCCGCGGAGCGCGCTCAACGACTCTACGACACCTGTTGGTATCGTCGTCACTGCGTCACGATCGAGAGGGGGCGATTGTTTGCCTGTTCGCGAATCCCCAAGCTGCGCCGCGACGATGAAGGGCTCGCGCTCGACGACGCAACGACGCTCGCGGACCTCGAGGCGTATCTCCACCAACCGAGCGCGCTGCCATCGTGCGCGACCTGCACACCGATGATGGGGCTTCCGACCGTTCGCGCGGGCGTCCAACCGGACGATCGACTCGAACGCCTCCAGTTCAGCGCGCTCGCGTGGTTCGACGAGACGCTGGCGCGACTCGCCGGTGGCTGACGCGCGACCTCGAGCATGGTGACAAGGATGGCACTGCTCCCCGCTCTGCGTACAACGCTGACGCGCTCGAGACAACCGTTCGAAGCCGTTCCAACCTCACCGCGAAGGAGTGCCGGAGGCTTTCCGCACGCGTGTAGAGAGGAACACCCCCTGTCCGGCGAAACACTCACTCAACAGGAAGTCCGCGCCCGATGATTCAGTTCGTCTCATCGAGCACGGAGAGAGTCGCTCCTCTTCCATGCATCACATCACGCGAGGGACCCTCATGAAGTTGCGACTAGAGCACGGCTTTTCCGTTTGTATTGGCGGCGTTCCCGGCGTTGGGAAGACATCGCTCCTCGAGGCCCACGTGCGCGGGCACGAACTCCGTGATCGTCATCTCATTGGCTCGTCGATCGTCAAAGCGATCATCGCTCCTTCATCCGTCCGAGAACTCGACAGCTGGCCCGCGGCACGTCGAGTGGCGGTTCGTGAAGCAGCGATCACCAAGCTGCGCGACGTGCGTAGAACGACGCCTGGTCGGCTGCTCGTCGATGGACACTTCACCCTCAGAAACCGAACGACAAGGACCGTCGAACCGATCTTTACTCCGGGCGACCGCGCCTTCTACGACGCGCTGCTGCTGCTCGACGCCCGCGCCGAGCTAGTCGAATCATGGAGGAGCGGAGACACACGAATTCGTGAGCAAGAATCGCTCGCCGAGATCGAGGAGCACCTCGCGGCAGAACGCGAAGAAGCGGCCCGGCTTGCAGCATCGATGGGGGTTCCATTTCTCGTCCTGGTTGTCCCCACGCTGTCCGACCGCCTCCGAGCGCTCTCGGATTTCCTCGACACACATGCGCAGCTCTCGTGATGCCACTTCGCCGCCCAACACGACAAGAACTCGAGCGCACGCTCAGCCCGTACTTGCGAGATCACGCGCGAGGCGGCTGGTGTCTGGTCATCGACGCCGACCGCACCCTCTCGCCCGACGACACAGGTCGACGCGTCGGTCGAATCTTGGGTGTCAATGAAGAGATCCGTGCGGCGTTCGAGACCCACGGATATTCCGAGGCAGCATTCTCGCGCGTGGCGGCAATCTGGGGCTGCGTTGACAACGAGCGCTACTTCGCTGCGATCACGGAGGTCGCGGACACGACCAAGATCCATGCGGCATGGGACACGATTCTCGAAGCGGTTCGGGGACGCGTTCCCGTAGTCGTGGTCACGGCGGGCATCCCGCACGTATGGCGCAGGATTCTCACAGACGCGAGGCACTTCGACGCGCTCGTAGTTGGCGGATGCAACCAAGCGCTCGATCCCTACCTTGTGTGCCCCGAAACCAAAGCGGAGCTCGTAGCGATCGTGCAGGAGCATGGACTCCGCGTCGCAGCGGCGGGCGACAGCCCCATCGACTTGCCGATGCTTATGCGCGCAGACGCCGCGCTGTTTGTTCCGGATCCAAAGGGGAGCCCAACGCTTCGCAAAGAACTCCATCGCGTCCGCGGAGTGCATCATCTCGTCGTCGACGAGCGCCGGTTCGAGGGACTCCCGAGGTGTACTGCTGACCGTCTGATTCAACTGGTACTCGAAGGAGGACAAAATCATGCTGATCGATCACACCGCTGACCCAATGATCCGACTGCTGGTTGATGTGACTCGCCGCGCAGAGACGCATGGAGCCGCGCTTGCTCACGCTCACCGTGAGGTCGGTCGCGCGCTCGCGTCATGCGTCGCGAGGCACGTGACGCTCGAGGAAGCCACCATCGAACACGTCACCGGCACGTCGGTCGGGGTTCGCATTCGCGAAGGGGAAGAGCCGATCGTTCTCGCCATGCTGCGCGCCGGACTCTTTCTCGCCGAAGGAGTGTGGGAGCGATTCGCTCGAAGCTCACTTGTCCTCCACGACAGCCGCGCGGACACGCCGCCTGTGCTGCCCGCGTCCAATCGGGTGGTCGTGGTGGTCGATGCAGTCATCAACACGGGCAAGTCGCTGCGCGCATTGCTCGATCCTCTTGAAAAGCTGGGCGTAAAACAGATCGTGATCGTCGCGCTCGTCGGCTATCGACCAACGGTTGAACTGCTCGTGAGCGAAAAGCCACACATCGACGTTGTTGTCGCGCGGCTTTCCGATCGTTCGTTCGTCGGTCGAGGACCGACGGACACCGGCGGACGGCTCTTTGGAACCACGACATGGGGCCTGGAACCGTAAGCGCGTTGCTCGTTTGCCAATCTCTGGACCACTGCGCGAAACCAGCCCACGGGAAGCAACAACGCCAAGAGCTGGGGTCGCTATTGACGCCGCGACAGCGATCGCCTTCGACTGCGATCCCGCCTCGCGCCGTCGCCCGGCGTTGGTTTGCGAGGCTAGCCCCTCCCCCACCGACACGAGGGCGCGATACCGTTTGAATCATGATCAACGCGATCAAGGCCGTGTGCTGCGAGGATCTTCGATCCGGAGTGCTCTGCTGCTCTTCATGCGGCCGGTGCGGCGAACACCTGCACACGGGGTGCAAGGGGGCGTTCGCGCCAATGTTGTTGCCGAAGGCGGCGCGTTGCTCATCGTGCAAACTCGAGGATGTGCTCTGCTGCTCTGGCTGCGGTCGGTGCGGGCGCCATCTTCACGGCGGCTGTTCAGCGTGACTCAACGCGACCCCGCGCTGAGCATGAAGCATTCGCGTGGGGCTCCTGTGATGGTCACCCCTGCGTGAACGTGTGAGCGCGCTGCGCAACGAGACGCAAGACCAAGGAGTATGATCTCCCAGCGAAACGATAACAGACGAGTGATGCCAGAGAGCAGACGACATACAATTGGAGTTCTCGATCAGCGCGATGTTGCGCGCACGTCGCTTTGCTCCGTGTTCGAGCGTGAGTCGTGGGTGAAGGTAGTCAACGTCTACGCGACGATCGCGGCAGCACTCGCAGTTCTCCAGACCGACCCGCCCACGATTCTCCTGGTCGGAGACGCGCCGATGACCACCCGAGACCTCGATGCGCTTCTCTGCGCCGCGCGCGCTGCTGGCTGTGTGTGCCTCGTGCTGCCGCAGCTGCGCTACTCGGCTCCGTCAGCGCAAAACGAACAGATAGATGCTACGTTCGCACTGCTTGCCAGATCAGTGCACGACATCGTGATCGAGTGCGAGATCGCGCCTTGAATCCATGTGACTTTGAGCGGAATACGGGCTCATTTCAAGAGACGCCTCGCGGCAGACCACGCGCACGAGATTGCGCTGGATGGATGTATCTGCGGACGCTTTCGTGACACTATTCGCTCCCGACAGCGCTCGATCGCAACGACATCATGGGGGGATTCGGTGCGCAACTTCCGACTTCCTCCTGCGTCTCGCGAGGGTCGCTGCAACGCTTCGTGTAGTGGAAAGGCAAGAGAAGCACGTGACCTTCAAGTTCATGCACTCCGCCGACATTCACCTCGACAGCCCGCTGAAAGGCCTCGAGCGATACGACGGCGCACCATCGGCAGAGATCCGCAGCGCGACTCGGCAGGCGTTCGTCCGTCTCGTCGACTGCTGCATTGATGAGAAGGTCGCCTTCTTGCTGATTGTCGGAGACCTCTTCGACGGAGACTGGAAGGACTTCAACACGGGGCTCTTCTTCAACCAGCAGATGCTTCGACTCAAGGAGCGCGAGATTCGAGTCTTCATCGTGCGCGGCAACCACGATGCGGTGAACTCGATGACAAAGTCACTTCAACTACCGTCGAACGTCCGCGAGTTCTCCGCTTCGAAGCCCGAGACGATCATCTTGGCGGAGCATGGCGTCGCGCTGCACGGACAGAGCTACGCAAACGCCGACGTCCAGCACGATCTCTCGTCGAAGTACCCGCCGCCAGCCAACGGCATGTTCAATATCGGCCTGCTCCACACGAGCGCCGACGGAAGCGCGAAGGAACACGCGGTCTACGCACCATGCGCCATCCAAGGCCTCGTCGATCGAGGCTACGACTACTGGGCGCTCGGACACGTGCACCGGCGTCAAGTGCTCCGAAGCGACCCATTCGTCGTTTTTCCTGGCAATCTTCAGGGCAGACACATTCGCGAAACCGGTCCCAAAGGAGCGACACTCGTCACGGTCGCTGATCGCCAGGCAACCCTCGACGCTCGCTCGCTCGACGTGATGCGGTGGTACTTGCGTGAGGTTGCTCTCGATCACGCGCAGAACGCACAGCACGCGGTCGACCTCGTCTTCGCGAGCCTCGAGGCGCTTCGCCGAACCGAGGCGGCGACGCCCCTCGCAGTTCGCGTACGACTCTTTGGTGCAACGCCAGCGCACCGCGAACTGATCGCGAGCTCCGAGCACTACGCAACCGAGATCCGCGCGAGGGCGGCGGAACTCGAAGCGCTGTGGGTCGAGAAAGTGATCTTCGACACGCGAGCGCCGATCGACATCGAGGAGCTACGACGACAGCCGACCCCACTCGGCGAGTTGCTTCGTACGATCGCTGCGCAGCGTGAAGACCCTGCGGCGCTCGACGCGCTCGTGGCCGAGCTCTCCCCCATGCAGCAGAAGTTCGCTGCGGTGCCCGCCGACGATCGCCCCGCATTCGATACGGCGAGCGCCGTGCGAGATGCGCTCGCAGAGGTCGAACAACTTCTCGTCCCGATGCTGCTCGACAGCGGAGAAACGCCGTGAAGCTTCTCCGTCTTGATCTGCTCGCGTACGGCCCGTTCACGCGTCGGTCGCTAGAGTTCCTCGCCGCCGGCCCGAACTTTCACATCGTGTACGGCCCCAACGAGGCCGGCAAGAGCACAACGCTCCGAGCGATCACCGGCTTTTTCTACGGAATCGAGACGCAGACCAGCGACGCGCACCTGCACGCAATGAGCGAGCTTCGTATCGGCGCAACACTCCTCCACTCCAATGGGGACACACGCACGTTCGTCCGCAAGAAAGGCAACCGCGCCACGTTGCTTGACTCGAAGGAGGCAAACGTCGACGAGGCCGTACTCAGGGCCTGGCTCAGCATCAGTGATCGCAAACACTTCGAGCAGATGTTTGGCCTCAGCCACGAGCAACTCCGTCACGCTGGCGCAGCGCTCGCCGATCCGAAGACAGACCTCGGCAAGATGCTCTTCGGCGCATCGCTCGACGGCACGACGCTCCACCGAACGCTTCAGCGCCTCGACGCAGACGCAGAGAAGCTCCTTTCGTCCGGCGGAAACGCAGGGTCGATCACCAAGTCGCTCGTCGCCTACCGCGAACGGCTTGCCCGCATGAAGGCACTCGCGGCCCCGCCGAAGGACTGGCTCTCGATCTCGAGCGAGATCGACGCGGCAACCGTGAAGCAGCAACAACTGATCGACGAGAAGGCGCGTTGCCGTGCCGAACGCCACCGTCTCGAGCGATTGCTGCGAGCGTTGCCGTGGCTTCGGCTCCGCGAGGCGGCACAACGCGAACTCTTGGCCGTGGGGGAACAAGCACGACTGCCACGAGACATCGAGCACCAACGCAACCAGCTCGAGCTCGCCGTCGAACACGCCGAAGAGACCTGTCTCCGCACGAGCAGAGCGCTCGAACGAGCGTCACGAGATCGCGATGAACTGGAGGTTAACGAAGCGATCGTCGGTGCGAGCATTCGCATCCGTTCGTTGGTCGAACACCTCGGCAAGCACAAGACGGAGCAACGGGACTATCCCGGCGTTCAGAAGGAAATCATCACCTATCGCAACGAGCAGCGGGAGCACCTACGTAGAATCGGCTGGGGGGACGTCGACACTCGCAACCTGGGCAACGAGAGAATCGACGACGCGTCGCTCGCCCGCGTTCGCTCCCTCGCGCAAGAGGAACTCAAGCGGCAGTCGAGTCTGCAGTTGTTGCTCGAGAGCGGCAGAAAGAAACGCTCGCTTGTCGCGCGGCAGCTCGATGACCTCACTGCGCAAGCAAAGCCCCAAGACACGACAGCGCTCCGCGCGATCTGGGAGTACTTGCGACCAGACAAGAGGCTCGCGGACAACGTGCGGGAGGCAGAGACTCAGCTCGCGGAGCTCGATGCTGGTTGTGGCGCCGCCCTCCCCAAGCTCGCCCCGTGGCGTGGCGCGCTGACCGAAGCGCTCGCGCTACCTGTCCTTCCAGAAGATGTCATCCGCGACTTCGACCGGACCTTCGAGCACGAGGAACGCTCACGGAACGAGATCACCAAGCGCATCGGCGCGTGCGAGCTGAAGCTGACTGACATTCGTTCCAGCATCTCGTCCGTCGTCGCAGCGGGCGAGCCATCGTCCGTAGAACGGGTTGCGAACGCACGATCCCTCCGCGAGCGCGTATGGCGACGCGTTCTGATTGCCTGGAGGTCGGGAGTCGCCCCCTCGCTCCCAGACCCCGAGACACATCCCGGCGAGTCACTGGAGATGGAGTACGTCGCGAGCGTGCGCTCCGCCGACGAACTCGCCGACGAGCTCAACCGCGATGCGCGGCGGGCTGCAGAGCTACTCGGGTTTCGACGAACCGAGGAAGCGCTCGCCTCGGAGCTCGTCGCGTGCCAGCGCGAGTTGCACGAGATCGACGAGCGCATTCAGCAGCGCAACGATGAGTGGCGGCGACTTTGGCTCGCGTGCGGCTTCGAACCGTTGCGTCCACGCGACATGCTCCGTTGGCGCGCAGAGCACTCGGCGATCGTCGAGCAAGCGCATCGCCGCAACGAACGCGCCGCGAAGCTCGAGGCCCTGCGCGCGACGATGCAAGAACAAACGCACACGATCGAGCACGCACTGAACATCGCTGATGCGTCACCGGGCACGATGTCGTGGCTCGCGCTACTCGTGCATGCAGAGCAGACGCTGAAGACGGCCAGTGCGCGTGACGAGTCCCGCAAGCTCCTCCAACACAACCTCAGCAACGACCAGAGACAGCTCGAGGAGATCGAGGAGCAGCTCGTGCAGTACCAAAACGAGCAGGCGGCGTGGCGCAACTTGTGGCGCGAAGCCGTGGCGAAGCTCCGGCTCCCAGAGGATGCCCTCATTGAGCAAGCGCACGTTGTGATGGACGGACTCGCAGAGATCTTTCGCTTGGAGGCGAGCTGCGAGCGCCAGGAGGCGCGGCTCCGAGCGATCGAGAAGGAAATGGCGAAATTCGATGCTGCCGTGAAGGCGCTCGTAGATGAACTCGCGCCCGCACTTACCGGCACTTCGATCGAACGCGCAGACGCGCTCGATCGACTTCACACGACTGCCACGAAGAACGCCGAGCGTCGACGGACGATCGACGAACAAATCGTGAATCTCGCACGAGAACACGAAGACGCGGCGCTTGCGTTGAATACCGCCCGGCAGCGACTCGACGCGCTGCTGCAGAGCGTTGGGTGTCGCGACCTTGCCGAACTCGACGTCGAGATCAGTCGCACGAACCAAGCGAGACAAATCGAGGCGCGCAAGGTCGATGCAGAGAAGCACCTCGCCGACGTTGGCGAAGGCTGGTCGCTGGAAGCTCTCGAAGAAGCAGCGAGAGATACAGACAGCGACCAGCTTTCTGCGTCGATGGCCGCGCTCGACGAAGGCTTGAAGGCGCTCGAATCCGAGCATGACGAGCACCACAAGGCGCAGGGCGCACTCGAAGAGCGAAAGAAGAGATTCTCCGGGTCCGACGACGCGGCGGTCGTGCTCGGCGAGGCGCATCAGTTGCTCGCGCACGCACGAGCGGATGCGGAGCGATACGCACGGCTCCGACTCGGCAGCGCACTGCTTCGCAAAGCGATCGAGAACTACCGCCAGAAGAACGAAGGCGCGATTCTTCGCCGGGCGGGCGCGCTGTTCGAGCGGCTAACGCTCGGGCGCTACCAAGGCCTACACGTCGAGTACGAAGGAGATCGGGCGAAGCTGATTTGCGCGCGCGGCAGTGAAATGATCGACGTCAAGCATGGCCTGAGCGACGGTACGCTCGATCAGCTCTACCTTTCGCTGCGCCTCGCGAGCCTCGAGCAGCACCTCGGCGCGCAAGAACCGATGCCGTTGGTGCTCGACGACATCTTCATCCACTTCGACGATGAACGCGCACGCGCAGGCCTCGAAGTGCTCGCAGAGTTCGCCCGGACGACCCAAATTCTGCTGCTTACGCACCACGAACGAAATCTCGATCTCGCGCGCAGCTCTCTCGCTCCGGGATCGTGGACCGAACATCGGTTCGCGCTCTCCAACAACCACACCGGGACACCAACGTGACGAATCCACGGGAGCAGCGCAGCCATCGCCGTTCGATGGTTGGAGTGTGGCGTTGCGAAAAGCGAAGACTCACCCTCATCTTTGCCAGAAGTAGCGACGTGGCGAGCGAGCGCGAATCCAGCGCCGAAGTGCGATAACGTTCGCCTTCGTGACTCGCCCCGCGACGCGCGAGACCGAACGGCCCCTCGACGACGCTCCGCGCTCGGGCGCAGAGCCGTGGTGCGAGATGAACGGCGTCGCCTTCTGTCACTGGGATCGCTGGCTGTTGCGCCTTGCGCTAGACACGCACAACGGACTTGCCGGCATGCGCGCAGAGTTTCGCGCTCGCTCGAAGAAGCGCAACGAGAGTGTCGCCGCCGAGGCGCTGATCGCGCAGATCGATGACCTGCAGGCACGCCTCTCCGCGCTCGCGATGACGCCCGCGGAGGTCCTCGATGGCGAAGAACGTGCGAGCGAATGGCTGAAGAGGAAGGCGATGAAGCGGGTGTGGCGCGATGGGCCCCACACCAAGACGAAGGCGATGATGAACCCTCCGAAGCGTATGCTCGCGCAACGAGCGCTGCGTGGTCACTGGGCGCAGTTTCCAGTCAACCCGGCGAGGTATGAAGCGCTTTTCGCTCCGCTCATACGCGACGCGCAGACGTGCGAATGGTCGGGGGTCTCGTTCCTCGCACACACAATCGAAGGAGTCGTCGAGCGCGAAAGTCGCCGCGCACGGTGCACCTACAAGCTCCTGGCGCTTCATCGGTGCGCGCTCACCGCGATCTTCGAGTGTATGGAACACGTCGACGACTCGGGCTCGGACATGGCGATGGTGTGCGCCTCGATCGAACGCTCCTACCTCGACCTCACCGCGGCATCCGCATGGGACGCCGTGTTCGTCGATATGCTCGAGCTGCATATCTGGGACGACTACAATCTCTTGGAGTCCGTCGAGTCGTTCTTGCGCGCGATGCCGGAAGAGATGGCGTACCCCACAGCGCGCGCACTCGCTCGGATCATCGCGGAGCTTCGGGCACACGAACTCGACTACCAGCACGACAGGGCGAGGCGGTTGCGCAGCGCGCTGTTCACGTCGATTCCGGCAGAGGCGCTCGACGTGATCGAGTGACCCCCTTTGCGGCAACGACAGAAGCGAGCGCTGCGGCTAGACACTCAGCTCGTTACTCGAGTCGCACTTGAGCGTGGGAAGGCGCGTCGCCCTGTTCAGCCGTCTCGGGGATCGCCAAGCGCTCGGCTCTTGGGTCGGGCGAGAGACGTCGTTCCGTCGCTACACGCTGGTTTCGAGCCCCTTCCTCGTGACTTGGTATTCAGTGGCGCGCGTCGCTCCCCGCTTCACGACGAGGCCGTCGTTGTGCATCGCTCGGAGCGTGAGGGAGAGCACCTGACGGTCGGGCGCTTCGCGGAGTTCTCGCTTGATCAGTTCCCCTGTCATCCACTCTTTGCTGTGTTGGAGCACTGCGAGCACTTCTTTGTCGAGCGGGCGTGTCGCCGATCGCTTCGTGGACTTCGAGCGAGTCGCGCGGGTCGGGCGGCGCGTTTCCCGGCGCCGGGCTGAGGGACGGCCGGGTGCTGCCGCATCCCGCGGCGTGACCGTGGCGCGATCAGCGTTGCTTGCGAGAGATCGAAGCGGCAGCGTGATCAAGGCGGCGATCACTTTGTCTGCGAGATCCTGCGCGAGCGCGCCGATGGCGCGTTTCAGTTCTGCGTTCGTCATGGTTGTTGAAGGGCGCGAGCGGGAGCGTCAGATCCCATGAGGAGACGTTGAGGAAAGGGTGGTGAGTGCTGCTCGAGCAATAGAGCGAAAGCATGGATCGATCGACACGCGCTGCGTCGCGCGATCCTATGCCGCGCACACAAATTCGTCGCGTGGTTCGTTCCGCCAACAACGCAGTGGCACCAGGGGGAAGATTGTCGTGGATCCAACAGTCCCAGAACTTCGGGCGACGAGGTCGCTCACTCATCGTGTAGCGTCGGCGAAGTCGGCGGCCGCCCAGACCTCAGCGCGTGTAGACTTCGTCCATACCGTCGCGGGTGAGCGTGAGCGTGTCACCCGTGATTCGCAGGGTCGCGGTATGGTTCGCCATCGTGATCGCTTCGGCCGGCAGCGGCGTGAGCGGTTGGTTCTCTTGGGCCATGCTGCAGCCTGTACGCTCGATCGTTCCAGTTTCGAACCGCACGGTGAGCAAGTTAGCGAGGAGCGTATACAGACCCTCGAACGTGGTGCGCTCGAGGCAGGCCGACATCATCCAGTCACGCACGCGGCTCACGCGCCCACCGCGAAACTCGTAGCGGTAGACGATGTTGAGCGTTGGGTGCATGCGCGACCAGGTTCCCCGCTCCAGGTTCCGCTGAAACTGAAGCTGCGCGCTCACATCCTCTGGTGCAGCGTCAACCGCTGCGGAATCAACAGAGGAATCGCCGACCGGGGTCGGAGAGGCGCAGCCGACAAACACGCAAACTAACGGAGCCAAACGCCGCAGCGTAACAATCATTGGCTGGCCCTAGCACACGAGTAGGTTCCTGACAATGTGTCGAGCATCATCATCGTTGTGATAAGCCGCGAGAATTGATTCACGAATCACGTCAACGCGGCGAGCATGACTTCAATCTTCGTGTTTCGCGCTGAGACGGGTCGATTTTTCACGAATGAGCGGTCGCTCTCCGGTGCCCAATCCAGCATCCGCATTGTCCATGCTTATGCAGCAACCCCCGGAATAACTCGGACTGCTTTGCTTTGATCCTGCAGGCAATCATACCAAACACCGAGACGTTACTCGGCATGACTCGCGGCCGGTTTGCTACCCGAGTGCGTTGACTTGCGTCGTGCCGTCGCGGACGATTGATGAAACTCACGGGAGGTCACGAATGCCATTTCACGTCGGCGCATACTCTGGCTCGGCAGGAGCCCCCAACGCATACGCCAATCTCTCTGCCGCTGGGCTGAACGAGAACCAGATGCAGATCACGAACAATCGCCTGCTCACGACGATGCCGATGGATCTCATCGGTGCGTTCGTGATCGGGGAGACTCCCATTGTTGCGGCCCGGATCAGCACACCACAGGTACGCAAGATCGCAAACATTCAGGTCGTACCGACCGCACTGAGCCTGGGTACTGCGCCAGCGTTTGTTGTGCCCACAGACCCGAACGTCGCTGTGTTTTCCAACATCACTCTCGGACGTCAGGAAGAGATCCAGGTCGAGGCCGCAGGGACCGGACCAGGCCTCACCACGTACGCGTTCCTGATGTTGCAGGACAAGTACGTCGCTGCCCCCACTGGGCCGCGGTACTGGGTGCGGTTCTCCGGCACCCAAGCGAGCGTCGCCACCAATCCGTTCCAGTGGCAGAGCGCGACCTTTACGTTCGAGGATACCCTGGCAGCCGGCACATACGCCGTCATTGGGCTGGAACTGCAAGGAGCAGGCGTGCTCTCCGCCCGCCTGACGTTCGACAATCAAGTGCTGCGGCCCGGAACAATCGGCACAGAAGCAGCCGGACAACGTACCGCCGATGTGTTCTACGACGGGTCGTTGGGGGAGTGGGGGCGATTCGAATCGTATTCGCCCCCTCGACTCGAGATGTTCGCGGTGACCTCGGCGACCATCATCAACTTCACAGGCGCGCTGCAGGTCGTCTACCTCGGATCGAAGGACAACGGAAAGGCGCAGGTGGGATGATGAGCGAGCGCGGCGCCCCAAAACGAAGCAGCCGAGTCAGGCCAATTGCCGTTGACACCTCCGCCTCACAAGTGGTCGGAGCCAGCACGCAGCGCGTCGCGCTTGTCTTCTCCCCACCTGTTGCCGGGGCCTACACGGTCAGCACGGAATCCTCGGTCGGTATCAGCGGTGGCATGGTGCTCGTGGCCGGAGGAGCGTTCCTCACGATCACGCGAGAGTTGCACGGCGATGCCGTGGAGAAGCCGTGGAGCGCGATCGCCGCGGGACCGCTGACAGCCGGCGTTGTCGAGGTGATGGAGTAACAAGGATGACGACGAAGAGATCAGCGTACGAGTATGCCGAGAAAGTGATCTTGCCTAGACGAGAAACTACTGTGCGCAAATCCTTTGTTCGAACATATCCTCCGCGCGAGTTTCGGCCGGCTCCATTCGATCGAAACTTCCACGCCGAATTCGATCTCGAACGCAACCCAACAACGGTGCGTCGCCCGCATCGGCTCGATCTCGCCTCTATAGAGGATCGTGAGCAGCGAAGCAACACCGAAGCGCGATGGGCAAGATTAAGTTGATCAATCAAGCAATATCGAGACGCCTAAACGGAGGTCTGGATGACATTGAAACCATCCGAACATCTTGTTGCCACTCAACGCCGAAATCTTCGTCTCGTCTCCATGACGCTCGATGTCTCCGTTGCTGCTACTTCGCTCATGTTGGGAGTATACCAATGGAGAAAGGCGGCGAGCCACTGGCACCCTAGCGGAGCAACAATCGGCACTGGCCCAATCTATGGCTACTCACAAGAATGGTCATTGTGCCTACAGATTGCTGCGTTGGTGTACCTGCTTGTTTCTAGGTTAGCTTGCGCCACGAAAAGCAAGAATCAACCCAAGACCCAACTCAAACTTAGCTCCGCCATTGCGATTGCCACAATAGTTGCGATCGTACTACCATTGGCGGAATGGCTGCTAGTGCTCTCGTCGTCGTATTCGCGTCACCCGGCAACGATCGTCGGAGATTCGATCGAGTGGATCTATGTCGAAAATGTCGTACTCGGGTTCGTCGCGTGGTTGGTTGTAGGTTCGACGATCTTGGTCACAGCTCGTGAAAAATTCCGATGGCTTAGCGACTCCTCAACATCCGAGCACCACACATGACGTTTCGAGATTTCTCATCGCGAATTTCACAGCTTCCGCTCATCCTTGTTGGCCCGATCGTGCGGCGGGTCACTCCCCGCAGCGCGTCGATTTGGCTCATTACTTCCCGATCTGTTGAGTGCACTGTCGAAGCAAGTCAAAGCGGTCGGTCCGTTACCGGAACGCGCGCTTCAATCGCCATTGCTCGCCACCTACACCTCTGCTTGGTCACGGTAACAGATATCTCAAGCTTGGCAGCGACAAACGGACTTGTGTACTACGATGTTGTTCTACGCACGGAGGATACAGTAGTTCATCGACTCAATTCACCAGGCGTCCTCGCGGCACATGGAGCGTCGTTACCAACACTCGGATACAATGGTTCGACCCTGCCGTCGTTTTTGGTTCCTCCATCAGACTATCGCAATCTTCGCCTTATTCACGCTTCGTGTCGCGCGACGACTGGTGTCGGTGCTGACGCGCTCGGAGAATTCGATTCATGGATGTCCTCAAGAGGGGATTCGCTACTGTCTGAACGACCACACTTGCTCTGGCTAACTGGCGATCAGATCTATGCCGACAGCGTCAGCCCTGTAGTCGGCAGCTACGCTTACCATGTTGCACGGATTCTTGCTGGCTCAAACGAACCATTCATTGGGGACGCTCGTGACGGGGTAGTTTTCGAGGATTTTCGCTTCGATCGCCGTGCTCAGTTCGCACGTGATTGTGGTATCACGTCAGACTCGCTTAGCGGACACGCACTTCGCTTTACAGAGTATCTGGTCCTGTATATTCTGGCGTGGTCGCCCGTCTTGTGGCCTGAGCGCGACGAATTTCCCTGGCCTGCCCACGGGAGCCCAGTTTGGGGAGGTCCTGAGAGGGAAGCGCGTCGTCGAGCTGAGTTCCAAGGCGAGATTGACAGAGCAATGAATTTTGCGACGTCCACGACGCGCGTACGTCGAGTTCTTGCCAACGTTTCCACACTAATGCTGTTTGACGACCACGAAGTGACTGACGACTGGAACATCGATTCTGCCTGGCTAGCCGGGGGGATGATGTCATCAGATTCGCGTCGGCGTGAGCTAGCTCAACGCTATACCGAGAACGCATTGCTTGCGTATCTCCTCTGTCAGCACATCGGCAATGTTCCCTCGCTTTTTGCTGGTTCTGGCCCAGCCGGCTCGCTACTCCAAGTAGTGCAAACATGGGCAGCCGCAGGTTACCCGATTGCGGGACGTTCCGCGTGGGTGTCAAGGCTTGGTATGCCAAACCATTCGATCTACGCATCATCTGGGAAGCTGGTGCCCGCACGTGAAGACGTTGCTTCGCAGTGGCATTTTTCGGTGACCGAACCAGAATGGAACTACGAACTTCTCGGACTGGATTGTCGTACGCGAAGAACTTTTCGCGACGCTCGAGTTGACGGCGCGCCCACGCCCTCACGAGAGATTGACCTAGCTCTTCTTGATCCTGATTCAGCGCGATCCCAAGTATCGAGACGACGAGACGGGGGTCGTACCGCGCTAACGATCGTCGCAGTCTCACAGCCTGTGCTCACGCATCCGGCAATGGTAGAGATAAAGCGTACTGGGCTGCGATTGCTTTCCCCATCGGAAATTCACGTCAATGACTTGTCGGAAGGCTGGGAACTAGACGATGTCGGTATTTATAGGTTATTTCTCGGACTTGCTCAGCGATCAGACAATGCTCCTGTGGTTTTGCTGAGCGGAGATATTCACTTTG
Source organism: Patescibacteria group bacterium (assembly GCA_022843095.1). Taxonomy (GTDB): domain Bacteria; phylum Patescibacteriota; class Patescibacteriia; order 2-12-FULL-60-25; family 2-12-FULL-60-25; genus JALHOH01. The sequence goes on along the minus strand of JALHOH010000001.1, from coordinate 648,895 downwards.
CCTACACCGCCCGAGCGCTCTTTCAGTACTACCGAGTTGGAGGCGAACCGTCATCCACAACGCTAAACTCGTGCCTCTTTGTGCAGTGCGTGTCGAGTGGTGCTCTAAAGCAAGATGCCAACACAATCAGCCTCCACAACAATCACATTCCCTTTGGCTTCTTTCGTCGAGGCCTCCTAAACACACACACGCCATCACAGTTTCCAACGATTGAATCTCGAGTGAGTATCCCTCACCCGCGCCTGACGGTTGGGATCAACTCAGCAATGTCTCGTATCTTGCATCAACTACAACTAACTCTAGGTGTCTACGCACTCGAAAATTTCGTAGGGTATACTCGGCTCCTACTTCCGACTGCCGACTCACCTGGGTGTGTGGTGTTTGATGAGACGTTTGTTCCGGGCACTTCGCTGCCCGGTGACGACGCAATCCAAGGTTACTATGACTGGTGGTGGCGTTCAGACATGATTCGGGGCGCCCGACAGGACCAACGCAGTGCAACTGATGGGACGATCATCGTTGGACTAAACAATGTCGGACGACTCTCGTTCAGTCAGCGAAACGGCAACTCTGTCGTCCGACATGAGCTATTCTGGATTCGAGATGGTCGAAATGAGCCTGCTCAGTTCCGAACGCTGTTTGAAGTAGCGCTCAACACAGCAGATCCAATTTTCCCAATGCAACGACTACCTAGCAGACACCGATAGCTCAGTGAACCACCCTTACAATCTCGAGGACCACAGATGTCTGACACAGCGCAAGATTTTATCGAATCGTTGTTGTCACCGCTACTCTCCACGGAGTTGAACGTCGATCGTTGCCGCGTTCAACTGCAGCGTTCGTTGACGTTTGGAGTACTGACATCGGAGCAACAGACCGTCTGCATTCAAACTCTTCAGGTTGTCGTGAGTAGCATTCGGCGAGGTGAAGAGGGAACTCAACCAGCAACACTATACAACATAATCTCAATGTTGGCAGCGGTCTCGAGGTTGTTTGCGAACCCGCGCGACTTGCCGTATGTTCGAATCACTCTACTTGAGTTGCTGGAACAACTTTTGATCACGGCTCTTGCGTCACGTAGTCCACGGCTTTGGACCCTACTCTGGTTGCTTGGGGCAGTTGCTCTTGTTCGTCGCGAGACAATCGCGGGTACCCCCGAAAGTGCTGCAGGATCGACCGCTCGGTTCCGTTTTCGACTAATTCCACTCAGTCAGTTCCAGCACTGGGATTGGCGCACGCTCGCAGACGCAATGTCACTAGACCGCCGTTCAGAGGCGCGAATGCTGGCGTCGTGGCTATATCGAGTGTGCACGGCACTGCCGACTCTATTCCCATCAGCTCGCCTCAGCACATTTGTACAGTACGACGATGACGCGAGCGATCTGTCGTCTGCCATTCGTATCGCAGTCAATTCGGAAGCGGCTCTATCAACTCTATTCCGAGTCCGAGTCCTTGGCACGGAGCTCTTCGCTTCTGTTGAGATTGCGGGTGGAGGAGAGTTTGTAATTCCGTTTGGTAACTACCAACTGCGCTGCGGTGCTCAGTCGACCACTGGCGTAGTTCACTTGTTGCCGGAGGTTCGATTCAGCGGGCTCGAGTCACGCGTACGTTGCGGCATTTTCATTGAAGGGCCACTCAGCGAACAGCCGGTCCTTCGTTTGGCTCCGGGTGTCGACTTCCGCGTTCAGTCCGTAACCGTTGGAGGGGGCTTTGAGGCGTTGAGCACGCAGCCATTCTCTCCGTTTGCCGAATTGGCGACATCCGTCGAACTTAGTCTCGATCCTGAATCTGGCAGTCCGCTCCTAAGAGCACTTCTTGGTCGCAGGGTTTCGTTCAACACTTCCCTCAACATGAGTTACTCCCGAACCACGGGACTCCTTGTGAACGCCGCAGCCTCCCTCGAGGTCTTCCTGCAAGTTCGTGCACGTTTCGGCGGCGTGGCAATTGACGGAATTGCGCTCAGCGCTCGCGCAGCGAGCAATCCTGCTGCACTCAGTCTCGCTGCTCGTGTCGACGCGTCGGTCGCCGTCGGATTTGCACGTTTAACCGCTCGCGGGTTTGGTGCATCTCTTGAGTGGATGGATTCACGGGGCTCACTCGGGAGTTCGGATCTAAGTGCCGAGTTCGCGAGTATCTCTAGTGTTGGCTTGCAGTTAAACTCGCCGATCGCAACAGGTGGTGGCGAATTGTCTGTCGGTTCCGGCGGAAGCTACTCCGGTTCAATGTCGCTGACCATCCGTCAGCTTGGCATCGCGGCATCTGCGTCAATGCTTGTTCGCTCCAATGGCAGCTACTCTATAGTTGCGTCTTTGTTCGCATCCTTTCCTGGAATTCCAATCGGCATGGGATTCTCGTTGAGTGGCGTCGGCGGGTTGGTGGGAATTCATCGCACATTCGTTCTGCCCAGGCTTCGCGCACTGCTCATGGCAGCGAACTCATCACCCCTTCTACCATCAAGTACGTCGTCGAGCGCTTCGCTCCAACAGGTGTTTGCTCCATCAGACGAACGATACGTAGTCGGACCGATAGTTCAGATCAGCTTCGGACCGCCAGCAATTCCTATCGCTGAGATCGTGGTCGCGCTGGTACTTGAGTTGCCTCTTCCACTCCGGTTCGTTCTTGCGGGCGCAGCGGAGATGCTCCTTCCTAACCGCAGTACGGCTGTTGTCGAACTACATATGCGGCTCTTGGGAATCGTAGACCCAGGACAAAAGGAAGTCTCAGTCGACGCCTCTCTTAACGACTCCCGCATCGGCCCACTCGAACTCTTCGGCGATCTTGCCTTCCGCCTCGGCTGGGGCGAACAGCCGTACTTTCTGCTCTCCATTGGCGGCTTCAATCCACACTTTCAGGCGCCCTCCAACTTCCCTACCCTTCGTCGGCTAACCCTCGGGTACACGGCTCCGGGTGGCCTCGTGCGCCTGCGCATCGAGTCGTACTTCGCGATCACGTCGAACACCCTGCAGCTCGGGGCACGGGTCGAGGTGCAGGTCCGCGTCGAGGTCGCGGCGATCGACGGGATGCTCGCGTTCGACGCACTCGTCATCTTCTCGCCGTTCTCGTTTCGCATCGACTTTCTCGCAAGCCTGTCCGTCACAGTCTTCGGCGCAAAGCTCCTCGCGATCCACCTCGAGGGCACGATCAAGGGACCGAAGCCTTGGCACGTCACGGGCAAAGCTCGACTGTCGGTGCTCTTCATCGAGGCCGCAGTCGACGTCGACGTGAAGTTCGGCGGCGAGCCTTCGCTCGAAGAGCTCCCCTCGGTCGACCCGACGGATCGCCTTCTCGAAGCCTTGCGTGCTGCACCGAGCTGGAAGGGCGAACTCGTGGCCGGCGTCGCCCGCCCAGTATCGCTGTCTGACGCCTCGAGCTCGGAGAACCCGCTCTTCGACCCAGTCGGTGTGCCTGCAGTTCGGCAAACGATCGTGCCGCTCAATCGCAAGCTTGACCGCTTCGCCGAAGGGCGAATTGGTGGCCCTGGCCGCTACGACGTTCGCGCGGCTCGCGTGGGTAGCGCACCCGCGACCCATCGCCCTATGCACGAGATGTTCGCCGCAGCGCAGTTCGAGCAGATGTCGGACGCCGAAAAACTGAGCCGCCCCTCCTTCGAAAAGATGGATGCTGGAGCGCTCGTCGCGAGCGACGCCATCTCGGTCGGTCCCAAGACACAAGGAGCTGGCCTCTATGAGCAGATCAAGCTCGGTGGAGACGAAACGCCCACCACAACGTCTCTCCCGAGCGAGCAGCTTGTCGCAGGATCGCGCAACGCTGCTTCATCGCTCCGCGGATTGCGGATCCAGGGATCGGATCGATTCACCCCCGCGCTCGGCACCCCTCCGCGCGTCGTGCTCGCGGACGAGTTCTTCGTGGCAACGAGCCGCGATTCACTTCGACCAGCCAGTCGAGCCACCCCCGAGACCGCGGGCGCTGCGAGCGCGCTCGTGCAGTTGCTCGCGGAAGAGTCTGGCGGAGCCTCGCTGTTTCAAGTGGCACCCGCGTTCGAGGCGACCGGAGGAGAGGGACGATGAGCCGCGACGCGTTCACCTTCATGTCTTGGATTCGCCAGGGGCTCGCTACGCAGATCATTCGTCGCGAGGGCGAGGCTGTGTCGGGCGCGCCAGCAGAACGCGCGGAGGTTACCGTTGGGCTCACGGTGAACGAGACCGAAGTCACGAGCACGCTCCGACTGTTCGGTCCCGAAGATGTCCGCGGGATCAACAGCGATGCGATCGTCCGCCATTGGCCCGCACGCGACGTCTTCGACGCCGAGCCGAACTTCTTTCCGCTCATCGAGTTCGAGGACGCAGACCTGCCTTGGCGCTACACCCCCGCGTCGCCCAAGCGCCGCGAAGGATCCACACAGGATCTTCAGCTCACTCCGTGGCTGTGCCTCGTTGTGCTCTCGGACGAAGAAATCAAGTCGAGGCGCACGAGCGGAAGCAATGCTCCATTGGCTGCGATTCAGGCAGCGGTTAGCGATCTGCCTGAACTCACCGACGCGTATCTCTGGGCGCACGTTCACGGGAAGGTCGACCTCGCGTCCTCGAACGACGCACAGGTGCGCGAGCGGCTGCGCACGACACCTGATGCGTTCGTGTCGAGGTTGTTGTGCCCGCGTCGTCTCAAGCCCAAGACGAGCTACACCGCGTTTCTCGTTCCGACGTTCGAGCGCGGTCGCCGAGCGGGAACGGGCGAAGCGCTCGACAGCGCCGTGGATGCGCTTCGATTCGCGTGGCAGCGAGGAACTGGCGGAGGCGACGCCGCGCTCGTGTGGCTCCCGGTGTACTTCGAATGGCGATTCGGGACCGGCGTCACCGGCGACTTCGAGGAGCTCGTGCGCAGGATCGAACCACGCCCACTTCCTCCCGAGGTTGGCTCTCGCTCCGTCGATGCACGCACTCCTGGTCTCGGAGTTCCTGGAGCAGTCAGCGGAGAGCAGCCCGACCTCCGCGTGGCAGGCGCACTTCAGCCGCTCGGGAGCACCAACCCGTTGTGGGCGAGCATCGAGCACATCCCCGCGTTCGATGACGTCCTCTCCGAGCTGCTCTCGTTGCCGGCACGCGAGCTCGAGCACAGCACGAGCGAACCTCGCCTCGTCGTTCCTCCGCTGTATGGCCAATGGCTCGCGGCCGCCAACGAGCTTCCGCGAAGCGACGGATGGTTTCGTGAGCTGAATCGCAACCCTCTGCTGAGAATCGCCGCCGGACTCGCGACAGAGGTCGTACAGAAGAATCAGACCGAATTGCTGGCGGGAGCTTGGCGGCAGTTCGAGGGAATGACCGCCATCAACAACACCATGCGCTTTGCGCAGCTCGCGAGGCACGGGGCGAAGTCGATCTTTGTACGCCACCTTCTTCCCGCGCCGAACGACCTCTTCGTGCAGCTCGCTGCTCCCGCGTTCGGGCATCTGCTCTGGAGCGCGTCGCCCACACGCACGTTGACCGCGGTGACTGCTGGCACACGGATCGAAGGAATCATCGACCCCGCATGGCGGAGGCTGACACGCGCGCGAGGAGCGCTCGATCGACGCATGGGACCTCGCGTCCCCAACCTCTTCGATCGCGTGAATCGTCGAGAGATTCGCGCAGGCGGAGGTCGACCGCTGCTCGTAAACGCCAACACTCCATGGACGAGCGGAGCACGCGCAGCGAACACGCCGGCCGAGCGCGCGCTCATCGAAGACGGTGAGAAGAAGGCTGCGACGACCGCGTTCGGAACCGCGCTTCTCGTGGGCATCACGGCTTTCGAGGGGGAGCAGAGCGCAACGCTCCCGCGCAAGCGCGCGTGGTCGAGGCTCATCGAAGAGCAGAAGAGCGGCGCGACCGTGAGAGATGAGCTGGTCGACCGTGTACTCGATGAGATGCCGGGCAATCGCGCCTTCGTGCCCGTGTCGCTCGAAGACCTCGCCGCAGGTCGCGTGCCAACCGATGCAGACGCGACTGCGGCAGGTGCCGCAGAGTTTCGTGAGGCCGTCGGTGACTTCTTTCGCGAAGTACAGCTTCAGCTCGACGCATCGCCGTCGCTGCCTGCAGCCCCGACCGCTGGCGAGATCGCCGGCCTATTGAGCCGCGAGCTCAACCCCGAGGAGACCATCACGCGCGCCGTACGGTTTCGGCTGAGGCTCTCGGCCGACGTCGAGTGGAGCCCAGAGGACCTCCTCGATCCCCTCTTCGTGGCACCGGCGTTCGAGCAACCGATGTGGGTCCCCCTCCGTGACCTCTCGCAAGACTGGATCCTGCCGGGCTTGGAGCACGTCCCGAATAACAGCGTCGCCTTGCTGCAGACCAACCGAGCATTCGTCGAGGCGTACATGGTCGGGCTCTCGCACGAGATGGCGCGAGAGCTCTTGTGGCACGAGTTTCCGACGGATCAGCGATCGACCTACTTTCGTCAGTTCTGGAACCCCGCGTCGTTCGCGAAGATCGATCCGCCGCCAGGCTGGAGCGACGCCGACGCAAAGGAGCTGTTGAAGGACATCACGGCGATCGATCGCTGGGAGAAAGACAGCGCGCTTGGTGGCCACAGCCCGCGCGGCGCGTCGAGCTCCGTCGGAGAGACGAGGCTCGTTTTGCTCGTGCGCGGCGAGATCTTGCGCCGATACCCCAACGCGACCATCTACGCCACGCGCGAGCGAGCAACACGCGAAGAGCCCCACTATCCGCTCTTTCGTGGAGAGCTTCCTCCCGACGTCGTGTTCGTCGGCTTCGACCTCACCGTCGACACGCTCTTCTCTGGCGGCTGGTACTTCGTCTTCGAGGAACCTGCGATCGAAGCCCGCTTTGGTCTCGATGAGAGCGCCGCTCCCCTGCGATCGTGGGGCGATCTGTCTTGGCCCGCGGTTGGCGTCGCGGTGGGCAGCTACTTCCGTGGCTCCATCGAGCGCGATGGCGCTCGTTCGGAGCTCGTTCTCGAAGATCGCACGCCAGCGTGGCCCGCTGGACAGGCGACCTCCGCGGCCTTCGCGAACATCACCCACCAGAAGCCCGTTCGAATCCTGATCCCAGCAGAGCAATTGCTTGCGGAGGTGCGATCGTGACGCTCCCCACAGACCTCTCGAATCTGCACATCGACGCGAGCACCACCGTTCGTCCAGACCTCAACCCGAAGCCAGAGTTCGACGTCAACGATCTTGCGCCAGACGTTCCACTCCTTCTACTTCCTGTTCGCATCGAGACGCGCTTCGGGGAGCGCTCTAACGGTCGGTTTTCCACCGAGAGAGTTCTCCGCGTCCGCATCTACCCGGACGAGATCTTCGCGAACTCGCACGAACCCGAGCTCACCCGAGACGAATACGACGCAGGGTGCACGTTCTGGCGCGCGAGTTGGAACGAAAGCGCTGAGGTGCAGCGAAGAGCATGGACGGAACTGCTGAGGCTCGTCCCGATGCCGCGCGCGGCCTTTGTGATTCGAGCGACGAAGCCGAGCAACTTTCGCGATCGCGCTCACGGCATCGCAGACGTGCTGTCGAGCACACGCATGACGGACCTGAGTCGACTGCGCTCGAGCGCGCCACTCCCTCCGCCCGCCGCTACGGAACCTGACGAGCCCATCTTTCCTCCCATCGGAACCGTGAAGTCTGCCTCGTGGACACGCGCGGTCACCGCGTCGATGCTTCCGGATCGCTGGATCGTTCTCGCGTACCGCGGCACCGAGATGGTGCGCCTAGATGAATACGAGCCTCGCCTCGTGCACAGGGCCGTCTCGTCGCAAGTCCTTCAACCGCTCGCCCTGACCGAAACCCCAAGCCAACACGCTGCGCGAGAGCTCGTTCCCGCCGACGCTGAAGCCCGAGGCGTCGCGCCGATCGAGATGTCGCGCGACGTGCTCTGGACCATCGACTTCGAGCGCGCCGAGCAGGTCGGGATGGCAGTGACGATCCCGCACCTGAGCGAAGAGGACTGGGATCCCGCGATCGGCTTCGACCGAATCCTGGTCGTTGGAGTGCGTACGGGTCGAGACCCGGAGGCGGTCGCACGCGAAGTGCACGAACTGCTCATGGCCCAGCGCTTCACGCGGGGCGTCTCGTTCGTAGCGCAAGGCACTGCAACAACGAATGCCGGAGGAAAGAGCACAGCGTTCCCGCCCGACGATCCCTCGGGAGAGCAAAGCTTCGAGGTTGAAGTCGCGCCACGCCATGCTGAAAACGGTGACGGAGCGAGGCTCGCTCGTGCGCTCGGACTGCCGGCGGGTGCGCTCGACCGCGTCTCGGGCGCCGAACGGCAAGAGCACGCTGCGGCTGGCGCCATGGCGCGCGTTCTATTTCCGATCACGCTCGGCCACTTCCTCGAGCAGCTCGTGAACCCATCGAACGCAAGCACACCACCGTACTTCACCCCCAGTGAGGTCCTCGACGTTCGTTCGCTCTTCGAGACCACGGTGCGCGCGCGGGGTCCCTTCTCCGCGTTTCGCGTCGGAAACACACCGTATGGCGTGCTTCCAGTTGTCTGCACGCAGTCCCTCGAAGTGCCCGCGGACGCACCGTGGGTCGTTCGCTCGCTCGCAGATGCCGTTCGACGCGCACGACCGATCTGGCGAACAGCGTCCGCACTCGCGCCAGCGATTCAACCTGGGCGCTCGGATCCCGACGCAGACCTCATGCGCGTGCTCGGACTGCAAGCGAGCAGCGTGGCCGTCGGAGCGCGAACGCTCGTTGGTCCAGAGTTCGTCGTACAACTGCTGCGCTACTCGGGGCTCCCCTACTCGCACTGGATCTCCGACCCACACGGCGCACAACGGGCAGGGCTCGCCACGATCGATCGAGCTGGCTGGGAGCCGCGCCTGCTTCGTTCGATGTTCGACCCGCGCCTCTATCGCTTCTCGCACGGTCTCGTCGCGCGCGCGGGTCACAACGAAACGGCATCGCTCAGCACGCAGGACAACTACCTTTCGCAGTCGATCGATGCATCGATCGATGCGCTTCGTCGCTCGTCGCTGAGCAGCCTGCGCGGGACCGACGCGCCGCTGCTCGCGCGACTCGTTCGACACAGCACACTCTCGGAAATCGCGCGCATCACGTTCGAGGTGAATCTGCGCGAGGGTCGCGTCAGCCCTGCGGACCGCCAAGAGCACGAGCTAATCCAAACGAGCATGTATGGCCGCCGGATGCGACCGCCGGTGTGGGACCACCTCGCGATGTGGGGCGAGGGAGCGACGATGAAGACCCTCATCGATCGCGATCCGCTCGGCGCAGACCTCGTTGGATTCGCGCACGCGCTGGGCCGCCTCGCGGCGCTGCCGGCGGCAGAGCTCGAACGACTCTTCACAGAGACGCTCGATGCGGTGTCGCACCGGCTCGATCCGTGGATGACAGCGCTTGCGACGGCGAAGCTCGATGCGATGCGCGCCGCGCGCCCGACGGGCTTGCACGTCGGAGCGTTCGGTTGGGTCGAGCGCTTGCGACGTCGCCCCCCAGGCGGGACGCGCGTGCTCGCAGACGGAACGACGGCGCACATTCAAAGTCGGTCTGCCGGTTTCGTGCATGGCCCCTCGCTCGACCACGCGGCTGCGGGAGCCATCCTCAAGAACGCTTGGGTCACGCGGGAAGGCGAACCCCAGCGCCGCTACACGATCGATCTGTCCTCCGCGCGCGTACGAACGGCGGAGTGGATCCTCGACCACATGCGCGCGGGTATTCCCCTCGGTGCGCTCCTCGGCTACCAGGTAGAGCGCGGACTGCACGACATCGATCCAACCAACGACAGGATATTCGCCGCGCTGAGGCAACGATTCGCACCGGTGGCGCGCAAGAAAGATCCCCGCGCGCGCCCCGACCTCGACGCCGAGAAGATCGCGGCACGAAACGTCGTCGATGGCCTCGCGCTCCTTCGGGCGTACCGCGCGGATGAGTCTGTATCGAAGGAGAGCTTCCTGCGCTCGCTCCGGCTGCCGCTCTCGCCCGAGCAATCCGATGCGTTGCTCAGGGTCACTCGCGAAGCAGACGATACCGCCGACGCCCTGGCGGACGCGCTCACAGCCGAGTCCGTGTTTCAGCTGATCCGAGGCAACGCCGGACGTTCGGTGGCAAGCCTCGATGCGCTCGCGCGCGCGACGAGGCCGCCCGAGCTCGAGGTCGCGCGTTACCCCCGTACTGGCAGGACGCTCACCCATCGCGTCGTGCTCGTGCTCGGCGACCAAGCGCCAGATGAAGTCGGACCGTGGGGCGCAGTCGCGCCGACACCGCGCGCCGTATGTGACCCGCTTCTCGAGGCGTGGGCTCGTCGTCAGCTCGGCGACCCCGACCACACGAGCTGCGTCGTGCGGTTTGCGAAAGGCGATGCCGAGGCGACGTCTCTGCACGTGCGATTGTCGGACCTCGCGCTCGGAGCGCTGGATGTCGTCGCGCTCGCAGCGACGCAGCCTGATCCCAAGCAAGGAAGCGAGATCGATCGCCGGGTGCGGCTGTTCGTGCTGTCTCGCTACCCAGGAGTTTCAATCGAGAGCGTGCGGTACGACGCCGGCGCATCGTCGAGCGCGCGAACGTTTGGACAAACACTCGAGGCCGCGCGGGCGATGAGCGCGTTGCTGGGGCGAAGCCGTCCGCTTCGCGTCGAAGACCTCTCGCCGAGCGCGCTCGCCAACCCAACGCCTGCGGCGGTGACATTCTCCGAGCGTGACAAAGAGCGCGCCGAGAACGCGCAGCGTGCGCTCGGCGCGCTCGTTCGCAACCTCGTTCGCGCGCTTCGAGTCCCTCCCGCGTCGATCGAGCACGCCGAAGACCTCCATCGTCAGCTGCAACTTGCATCGAGGTACGGCGTTGTTGGAGCTTTGCCCGATCTCCCAGCGGCAAACCTCGATGCGCCCTATGCGTCGTTGATCACGAGCGCGCGCAGCACGCTTACCGAGCTGCAATCGCGCCTCGAAAAGGCGGAAAGCGCTTCGAATGCGCGCGAAAAAGCCCGTGCCATCTTCGGAGCGGACTTTTTGTTCGTCTCGAGCATAAGCCCAGAAGGCGCCGTAAAGGCGGCGCTCGAGACAGCGCTCGAACACGCCCCGTCCCTTGGAGCAACCGCCGATCAGGTCCGCGTGTGGCAAGCACAGGCGACGCGCGTACGGGAACCGCTCCGTGCGCTGCGCATGGTGACGACCTACGCACGCGCCACAAGTGTTGCGGTCGCACCTGTCTCCATCGTGCAACTCCCAACGGAGCCCGGCGACTACTGGGCAGCGCTTCCGAACCGTGTTGCGACGGACCCCGAGCGCCAGCGAACGCTCCTGCTCTCGGGGCGAGTGTCTGTCGCGCTCGTTGGGTGCGGAGCGCGCGCAACTGGAGCGACCGAGTGGAGCGGATTGCTCCTCGACGAATGGGTCGAAACCATCCCTCTGCCTGACGAGACGACAGGCATCGCCGCGCACTACGACGATCCTGGGGCCGAGGCTCCGCAAACGGTTCTACTCGCGGTGCCAACGAGGCTCGACGGCTGGCGCTTCGATGACCTCGTCGCGACGCTGCACGAGACGCTCGACAACGCTCGCATCCGAGCGACCGAGCCAGAGACGCTCGTGCATTTCGCGCAGTTCCTACCTGCCGCGTACGTGACAGCCAATGTCGCAGGAGACGTCGTCTCGACCTTGCTCACCAACGCGATCACCGTCGAACAACCGAGCTGAGCTGGCCATGGCTTCCATCACGTATTGGAATCGACTCGAACCCATCGTGCGCTCCGACGCGATCGTACGTTCGCTGCGTGCAGAGATTCGCGATCCACTTTGGCTCCTCACGCGGCAGTGGCAGCTGGGAGAGTTCCAAGGCGAAGACGCGGCGAGCCCTGCGTGGATCGAGGTGCACACGAGCGAGACTCCCATCGGCGAATGGTCCGCGCGCGGTGGTCCACTGCATGGACTCGACGCCGATGCTCCGCTCGAAGCGTTGTTCGCGGGCGCCTCAGCGCTCGACGAGAGCCTCGAAACGCGCGCAGAGCTCGGCGGCATCTTCGAGGACGAACTCGTCGCTGCGGGCGGCTCTCGTGCGCTCGTCGAGAGCGTCCGGCAACGGTTTGCGATCGCGGCGCTCGCACCAAGCGAAGACACAGCGTCCGTGCGTTTCGAGCACGTTTGCGCAGAGAAGATCACGGACGGTCTCGAGTTGCTCGCGCTCGATCGCGGATGGAAGGCGATCGCGGAGGCGATCGGCGCAACTTCCGACACCGAGATGCCGCTACAGCGAGCCTTCGAGGCGCTCGAACGCTTCGCGAGGGAAGTGTTCGGACACCTGCCAAAGGACCGCCCCGCGGCATGGCAGCCTGAGCGACTTCGCGCGGAAGGAACCCTCTCCGTACGCACGGCCGAGAGCCGGCTGTCGCTGCGCGTGCAGCCATCGCGCGAAGGAGACGTGGACTGGTACTCGTGCGACGTCAGCGCTCGGATCGCAGAGGGATCTGGTGCGCAGACAACCAAGCGCATCGTCATGCCAGCGCACGTCCGATTCCGCGGCATGCCCGAGCCTCGCTTCTGGGACTTCGAGCACGGTGGAGCAGACTTCGGCGCGGTGGTCGCCGATAGTCGCGACGTCGCGCGGCTCGTGGTCATCGACTTCGCGCTCACCGCGTCGAACGATTGGTTCATGGTGCCGTGCGTTCAACGAGCGGGCACAGCGCTTCGTGTCGAGCAGGTCCGCGTTCGTGACGTATTCGGAGGCACGACGATCGTCGAACGCGGCGATCAGGTCGACCCCGCCCGCAGAGCCGAACGTTGGACGATGTGGTCGCTCACCGACCAGGAGAGCGGTGGAGTCGAGCCCACTCTCTTGCTGCCCACGGGCTACCCGAGCCGAATGTCCGGCGCGGCGATCGAAGAGGTGCGGTTTCTTCGAGACGAGATGGCCAACATGTCGTGGGCGATCGAGCACACGATGCCGAATGGCCTCGGCGAGCCGTGGCTCTCTCACGAACGAGCGACCGCGCGTCTTCCTGCGGGTGTTCCACCGCCGCCCGCACCACCAGCAACCGGCCCACAAATCAAGTACGTGCTCCAAACGGACGTTCCAGCGTATTGGTTCCCCCTCATCCCGGTACGAATCGAGGGAGGCGAGGGGCAGGTGGAGTACGCGCTCGGCGCGATGCTCGACAGCGCGACAGGCGCTCGGCGAGCGCTCGCCCCGGACGGTTGCATCCTTCGCGCGCCCAGCGGTGAGCGGCTCCACATTCGCGAGGAAGAACTGCCTCGCGTCGGCGTGACGGTTCAGCGCGTGCCCGTGCGTACACGAACGCTGAGCGGAGCGACTCGGGTGTGGGTCGAATGGCGTCGGCGCCCTGGTGCCGGTGAAGGGTCTTCAGGGTTGAAGTTCGACAGCGTCGAGTTCATTCGCGCTCCACAAGCGAGCGCGTCCGACGAATTGGTCCCAGCAGCAACGGAGGAATCGCCGTGACGTTTCATCTCGCATCGTTCGTAGGCCCGCAGGGACCCGGCGCGCTCGCGCGCTTGGCTCCGACGACGGACACTCAGCTCTACTCGGTCGATGATCGCATCGTGCTCCCCTGCCCGATGGACCTCGTGTGCGCGTTTGGCATGGGCGGTTCGCTTGAAATAGCCAAGGTCACGTCGCCGATCTTGCGAGGCGTGAATCCGATCAACGTGAATCCAATCGTGACCGGGACCACCATTCCATCAACGCCCAACGTCGCGTACTTCGGGCACGATGTGATCCACTTGCAGCGCGACGAACCGATTGCGTTCGAGGCGTCAGGGGTTGGACAGAACGCTGCGCGTGGCTTGCTCTGGCTCGAGGAAAAGTTCGAGCCTCTGCCCGCAGGAGATCGCTTCTGGGTGCGGATGACTGCCTCGGCGTTCGTCAGCGTGAAGGACATGTGGTGGTCGATGCAGCTCTCGTCTGTCGATGAACTCGCCGCAGGAACGTATGCGGTGATCGGGATGCAGTACTTGAGCGGCAGCGGCGTCGCAGCGCGGTTGACCTTCGACCACCAGTACTGGAAGCCCGGCGTCCTCGCGATCCAGTCGCCATCAGCGCGCTCGTTCACTCAGTCCTACGACGGTTCGTTCGGCCTATGGGGAACCTTCCGAACGTCATCGTTGCCGCGGCTCGAGGTGCTGTTGGACAGCCCGGGCGCGGGGCACGAAGTGAGGTTGCTCCTCGTGCGGGTAGGCGCGTAGCAGTGATTTCAGCAGCGTTCTTGCTGGGATGAGCGCTCCGCAATCGAGGCGCGCCTGCTCCACTCCGCCCCCAAGTGAGGGCCCCCCAAAGCCCATCGGCGTCGACGCGCACGGAGCGACGAAGTCATGGGTGCCACAGTTGAACAACGCTCGGCCAACCGTTTGCTGTCTTCCAGAGCCATGGTTCAGAAGCGAGGTCATCGAGTGATCCCAAAGAAAAACGACGATGCGCCTCGTCCGCCTATCTGGAAACGAACGCGGTGCAGCCTCCTCGGCACTCAGTAGCAGGTTACGTCGGTACGGGGTGCTTCGCTGGGAACGTCGGCCGCCAACGATTTCGGCACCGCTCGAGAAACATTCGATGACAGTGCAACTCGCACGACCGCACATCGCGGCGTGCGCAGCGCGGTCTCGGCTAGCAGAAAAACCTCGCTCTTTCAATGCGGAGTGCCGCGGGTTTTCCGAAACGATGACTTCGATTGGCAATCGGTCCGCGTCGGCGCCAATCTACGGCCGAAGCCTCCGAGTGCACGACATGTCAGCGCGGCGCGAAGCAGTGGCTCGCAGGTTGTCCTCGGTTCGTTGCGCGCGGTAGCATCGCGCGATGAAGAACTTTTGGTGCACCCGATTGGCGCTTCTCGCCATCGTCGCTCTTTCAGCGTGTAGCGCGCCGATGGTCCCGACGGACTCCGGCGTATGCGTTCCTTCTTGTCGCAGCGGCTTTCTCTGTGTCGCAGGGAGCTGTGTCTCCGCGTGCAACCCGGCGTGTGCGCCGAATGAGACCTGCACGGCGGACATGCGCTGCGTGCCGGCGTCTACGCCGATGGACGGCGGGGACAGCAGCGCCCCGGACGCATCGACCCCGCCGCCCGATAGCGCCGACATCGACGGGAGTGGTGTTCCCGACTCGAGTTCTGTGGACGCCCCGAACGCGATGGACGTCCCGAGTGTCGAGGTCGGAACTGACGGTGGGTGTCCTGCGGGGACAACCGCGTGCGGTGGGGTCTGCGTGGACACGAGCAGTAGTGCCGCGCACTGCGGTCGTTGCTCCAACGCTTGCCCGAGCCCCGCCAACGGAACAGCGCTCTGCACCAGCGGGAGTTGCGACTTTGTGTGCGCCAGTGGATTCATGCGGTCTGGGAGCACTTGCGTGCCGATCACGGGGTCGGCGGCCCCACCGCGACCGATTGCACCACTCTCAACCGCAACCACGACCTCGCGTCGACCCACGTTTCGGTGGTCGCTCGCAGCTGGAACCGACGGTGCCTCCGTCGAGCTGTGCCGCGACCGCGCGATGACGTCGATGTGTTCGACGTTCGTCGCGTCCGGAACGAGCGGCGCCCCCGCGGAGAACCTCGCCGCAGGACTCTGGTACTGGCGTCTCCGTGGTCGATCTGGCTCGACGACCGGCACCGCGACGAGCCCCGTGTGGCAGTTTCATGCACCGCCACGGGACTCGGGATCGCTCGGTCGTATCATCGACACCTCCTGGGGCACTTACCCGGACGTGAACGGCGACGGCCACGCGGACGTCGTAGTGGGCGCGCCCGGAAACGGAAGCGCGAGCGGAGTACCAGGGCAAGCGTACGTCTACCTGGGCAGTTCTGCGGGCCCAATACCAACCCCGCATCGAACATACGCCGGCACTCCGTCCATGACGGGCGATCGATTCGGAGCGTCCGTTGCGAGCGCCGGAGACGTGAACGGCGACGGCTACGGCGACCTCATCGTGAGCGCTCCTGGCACGGGCGCGATGGTCGGCGGGGCGTACATCTACTTTGGAAGTGCGGCGGGCGCAGCGATGGCGCCTTCGGTGACGCTGGTCGGGACCGCAGGCACGGCGTTCGGTCTCGTCGTCACGGCAATCGGCGACGCGAACGGCGACGGCTACGGCGACCTCGCCGTGCTCGAAGACGGAGTGTTCGGAGGCTCACCCACGCGAGTTCATGTTTACTACGGAAGTCCAAGCGGCACCGCAGGATCTCCAGCGGTTACTCTGAGTGGTACTTCTGGGGGCGTTACGGGTGCTACCCCGAATCGACTTTTGTCTGCGGGCGACATCAACGGCGACGGTTTCGGCGACTTTGTCCTGACCACCAGAAACGGTTGCAATGCGTATTTCGGTGCGATGGGGGGCGTCGGGATGACCGGAAGCAGGATCCTCATCGAAAGCTACGAATCGGCGTCGGCCGGTGGAGATCTGAACGGGGATGGCTTCGCAGACCTCGCAGCGGGCACGAGGTCTGGAACGTTCGGCGCCGTGGCGTTGTTCTATGGTTCCTCCACTGGTATCGGAATGTCGCCAACCACGACCGCCATGAGGCCTGGAGGAAACCTCCAAATCTTGGGCGACGTCAACGGTGATGGTTTTGCGGACCTCTGGGTGGCTGAGTCGACGACTGCGACGAGCTCCGCGAGATTGTTCGACGGATCCGCAGCAGGTCCCGGCATCGCTATCGGCAGCACAGGACGATCCTATAGCTTTCCTGTCAGTCGGCCGGTGGCCGCCGGCGATATCAACCGAGACGGCTTCAACGATGTACTGGCGTTCGGATACATCATGCCTGGTGGAATGACCTACTCCGCAGTGAACTATCATCCATCAGTCGGCATGGGAGGCGCGAGCGCCACAGCAGGAGCGTCTCTTTCCAACATGAACACCAACAGTTTCTTTGGAGGCACCTCGTTTGCGTCTATCGTCATGGAACGCCAGGTTTTCCTTGCGAGTTGGCTAGGAAGGAACCCGCGAGGGTTCTCCTTCTCGATATGATCATCGTTTCCCGCAGCACGGGGGCTCCGGGAACTCGACGAAGCGAGCGCACTCTCACCGCTCGAGAGGCGGCAGCTCGAGGAAGCTCTGTGTGCGATGCGCGTGGCGATCGCAAGGAACCGACGACGCATGCAGCTCGAGTTTTTGCTCGCATACGCCTCGCACTTCCACCTGACCGCAAGCGAACTTGGCGAGTTGCTCGACGTCACTGCTCGCACAGCAAGTGAGGTACGATTGGCGTGGATCCGTTCGCTGCGTGCTGCTGCCAAGCAGCTCCCGTGGTGCCGCTCAATTCCAACGCCCCGCAACGCGGCGACACGCTTGCGGCCGCCTGGCATGACGCTGCCACAGTCTCTCGCGCAGTGTCACTTGCTTCGACACCGACTTGCACGACGGCGTCGGGATACGGTTGGCGCGTGTCGTGACCTATCCGCGACGCGTGCAGCCGCACTGGTCGGCGCTGGGGGCGAAGGCGCGAAAGAGCGTCTTGCAGTCGGCGCAGACGCGGATGGGTTGGATCACGTCACGTGGACGAGGGAGTTTCCCGAGGGCTTCAGCAAGGCGCTTGCGTGGCTCGTCGGAGTCCGTGGTCCGTTCAAGGGTTGGGGGGCTGGGGTCGGCGAGGAGCCTTGTCTGGGAGCCCGCGAATCGCTCGTCTTGGTGCGCGACGGACGCGAGTACGGCTGAGAAGTAGCCGAAGTGGTCGTGCTTGATGAGCGGCATCAGGGACTCGAGCTTCCTGTATGCGCGAGCGAGATCTTGATCGGCTGTTCCCCACCCTCCACGCGGGTTCGTCACGATCAGGTGCAGAAGGGCCGCACGCACGGAGCCGATCTGCCGGAGTCGCTTGAGCTGACCGACGATGCGTTCGCCCTCGTTCTCGTGGGTCGCTCCGAGATGATCGCTTGTACCGTCATACTTCGAGACCTTGACCTCGACGCCAACGAGGGTGGCCGAGGGATCGGGCGGCCACCCGACGCAGCCGTCACGAGCCGCTTCGTCGACGGTATCCTGATCGATCCGTGAGGGGTGGGCTGCGAGGGGGTACGTCGCAGCGATACGAGTTCGGCGAGCGCGCCACTCATCGTTCGTCATGAGGAACTCGAGCTCGCCTGCGACGAAGTCGAAGTCGCCGCTTGCGCCCGGCAGAACCATCGAGCGCGGCAAGCTGATCGCGTACCAGCAGGGCGCGCGGATGCCGAGTTCCCACAGCAACTCGCGTACGTTCGTAGGCGACTCGAGCCACGTCGCGAAGGTCACTTCTTCGCGTGTTTGGCGGAGATCGAAGAGATGGCGGGGCTTGAACGTGGGTTGTGGTTGGATGACGTGCGGCGTCTGTTCGCGGAAGTGATGTGCGATCAGTTCCTCGATTGGGAGGCGGCTCACGTCGTCGGGGAGAACCCAAAACGAACCATTGGCGGCGCGATATCTCACGCCGGCATTCAGAAGCGGCGGCTCGAACTCACGACCAGGAGCATAGTTCTGGCGCATGCTCTCGAAGTATTGGACGAGCATGTTGGCGCGATACTCGTTTCGCTGCGCGAGCGTGTCGGGGGCTTCGATCTCGATCGTCACCTCGCCGTCGGGGGTGTTGGGGTCGCGCGCGAGCGTGAGAGCCGTGGTGCAGAAGGGATACTTGGGGTCCGTGCAGAGCGTGACTCGAAACTGCACCGGAGCGCGCAGGTCCTCTGCTCGAAACGTGTGGACGTGGGCGCGGGTTGATTCGCTCGCGGCGTCCCACGCCGCGCGCCAAGCGGTGAGGTAGCTCGCGATCCACGCTCGGATGCGTTCGGCTTGCTCTTGCATGTACCGCTCCTCTTTGTCGCTCGGGGCGTCTTCGCAACGGCCGAGGACGAGGTTGACGAAAGCCTCCTGTCGCTGGCCACGCGAAACTGGCTCTCCCGCACTCTCGATGACGGCGCGGGCGCGCCGGGGACCGATGGCACACGCCGCGATCGATTGCCTTCGTCTCGGTTGATCATCTGTCGCGGTTGCTGCTCGATCTCCCCAAGTCGCTGCGACTCGACGCCGCAGCCGTGGACGAGTTTGCGTTGGTGTTGATGCTGCGGTCCGCCGCGCGATCGGCGGACCGTCCCTGTTGCGATCGTCGATCGAGCCGCGTTCACGGCGAGTACATTCGCGTGGTCGACGATGCTCGCCTCGCCAACGTGACCGTCACAGGGGTGGTCGTCTTGCTCGCGTCGAGTCTTCGTCGTGAGCGAGCTGCGGCATGCGCAGCGGTCACACCTGCGTGGAGCAACTGTCAGACCGAGGGGCAGATATACAAGATCAAGATGTTCAAGCGGCAGCGGTTCGAACGCGCGAACGTCGACTGACTTCGTGCGCGCTTGCTGCGCTCGGCGTGATCGTCGTCATCGAGCGTGCCGGAGAGCCTTTGTAATGGTCGTGCAGTGCGCCGCAAGGATGTTCTTTCGATCCCCCCAGGAGTTTTAGTTCATCACAACTGGACGCAAGAACAAATTCTCGATGTTGTACGAAGCGAGCCGTATGCGCTGAGCCGTCCGATCCTCCCTCGCGTGCCTCGCGACACGCGTCGTCATCGTGTCGCCGGTGATTGCTTTCTGAAACCACCTCGACAAGCGTGCCCCGATCATGCCCGTCACTCCAACTGCGCGCGGAGTTGGGCGTCGCGGCGCGCGCGATGCGTGCCGTATCGCTCGCGTGAGATGCGCTGGATGAGCGCGCTCTGTTTTGTGCGTTCGCGGGCCTCGAAGGGCGGCAACGTCTCCGCTGTGAATGGCGCGGAGGTCGTACCGTTCACAGCGAGGCGAAGCGCGATCTGGTGGCGCGCGAGCTTCGAGAGGTCCTCTGCGCGAAGCTCCGGCGCATACAACGGCGCGAGCTGCGCAGCGTCCTCGGGCCCCACGCGAAACACAATGGTTGTCCCTGCGTTCCCGAGTATCGCCCGGCCGAGCGCGGGAGAGAGTTGCGCCATGTGCTGGTGCGCGAGCACGAGTGCGAGGCCAAACTTCCGCGCCTCCACCAAGAGATCCCCGAAGCTCTCCGTCGCGAAAGACGGGAACTCGTCGACGTAGAGCGTGAAGGGACGGCGCTCGCGCGGGGCCTCATCCGCACGCGCATACGCCGCGAGCTGAAACTGTCCGAGTAGGAGCGCGCCCACGAACATCGACGCGTCCTCGCCCATCCGTCCCCTCGCGAGGCTCGCGAGCAGCACGCGTCCTTCGTCCATGATCTCTCGCGCGGAGACCGTCGTGCGGACCTGTCCCACGATTCCGCGGAGCAACGGGTGCGTGAGTGCAGCGGCGATCTTGTTCTGCACGGGGCTCGCCATCTCTGCGCGAAACGCAGGCGGATACGACGGGTACTCCCTCTCCCAGAAGAATCGCACGATGGGGTTCTGCACCGAGCGCAGCACACGCGCGCGAAAGCGCTCCTCGACCAACATGCGCAGCACGCCGAGCAGCGTTGCATCACGCACGTCCGCGAGCGCGAAGAGCGCGTTCCGCAGGAGGTGTTCGAGCCGCGGTCCCCAGGAGTCGCCGTACACCTTCTTGAACACCGAGAGGACGCCGGAGACAACGAGCTCGGGTGCTGGTGCGTCGTGCATGTCGAGCGGGTTCAGTCCGACGGGCGCCTCTCGCTCGCTGCCGTCCACGAGCACGACATCGTTCGTGCGTTCGCGCGGAACGAAGTCGAGCAGTCGTTCGACCAGGTCTCCGTGCGGATCGAGGAGCCCGACGCCATGTCCCGCGCGCATCTCTGCGACGAAGAGCCTTTCGATCAGCACCGACTTACCGGCACCCGTCTGCCCGATGATGTGGATGTGCCGGGCTGCGTCCGTCGCGCGAATCGCAACGATCCGGCCTCGTCCGAGCCGGTGATCGATGCGCGCGAAGGGAAGGAGCATATTCGGTCAACACGGACGAGGACTTGCGCGGCCTCGACGCGATTGCTTCTGTGAAGGGCAGCATGAGCACCACCGTCTTCTATGCGTGGCAGTCGGACCGCCCTGGGAACACAACGCGCAACCTCATCCAGCGCGCCCTCGAGGATGCAACCCAGGCGATCCGCAACGACATCACGGTCGACGTCGATCCCCGGCTCGACAAAGACACCGCCGGCATTCCGGGTTCACCCGACATCGTGGCCACGATCTTCGAGAAGATCGATCGCGCTGCGGTGTTCGTCGCGGATGTGACACTCGTCACGACAGACACCGCGGGGCGACCATCCCCAAATCCAAACGTGCTCGTCGAGCTCGGCTATGCGCTCAAAGTACTCGGGTGGGAGCGCGTCGTGCTCGTGATGAACACCGCATACGGTCCGCCGGGAGACCTTCCGTTTGATATTCGCCAACGCCGCACCATGACGTTCGCCGTGCAGGAGACCGACGAACAGAAAGCCGACCCCCGGCGCGCGCTGCAGAAGACACTCGAAGTCGCGGTACGAGCTGCGCTTGCCGTGGCCGAGCAAGCGAAGCCCGCTCCTCCACCTCCGCGTCACCCCGCGGACGAGCTCATCGACGCACTCGCCGAGGGACGTGCTGATCGCGTCTCGGTGACACGTCGATACGTTCTGCGTGCGCTCTCAGACATCGACGCGCTCCGCCCCGAGCGCGGCAACGATGACGAACTGCTCGTACAGGCCATCGATGCATCTGCGCCCATTGTCGAACAGTTTGCGCGCGTCGCCGGGCAAGTCGCGATCTTCGGCGACGAAGCCGTCCGGGAGGAGATGCTCGGGTTCTTCGAGCAGATGCTTCGTCGGTTCGATGTTCCACGTGGGTTTTCAGGATCGTTCTTCAAGACCAGCTTCGACTTGTTCCGGTTTGTGGCGCATGAAACATTCGTTGTCTTCATCGAGGCTCAGCTTCGCGAAAAGAAGTGGAGCACCGTTGATGAACTTCTTCGAACGCCGCTCACCGTGACAGGTGGTTCTAGACCGGATCGGACCGTGACTTTCGACAGACTTTCGGAGTTCACGGAGCTGCTCGATCGCGTGCGACGCGAGCGACTCAAGCAGAACCGAACGTCCATACGTGCCGACATCCTGAAGGCGCGGTACTCCTCCGGGCCGCTCGCTGAACGCGTCCCGTGGCAGCAGTTCATGGACGCGGACTACTTTCTCTATCTGCGGAGCCGTGTCAGTCGTGACTCCAACTGGAACGACGCATGGCGACCGTGGACGGTGTTGTACTTGAGCGGACCGCCAGAGTTCATCCAACGAGCGACGAGCCGACGTGCCGCGACGAGCCTCGCGCAAGCGCTCGGCGTGAAGGACGTTGCCACACTGGCGCCATCGCTTCGGCAAGCCGACCAGCTCCTCGACAACTTCTACGGGTCGTTTTCGATCTTCACCCCACCATGTGATTCCTTCGATTGGAATCGCATCGCGAGCCAGTAGCTCACGCTCGTGCTGATCGTCCGTTTGACAACCGCCCATGATAGCGCGATGCCGAACACCATGACGGGACGGACACGCACGGCAGCGGCGAGCGACCTGCACGACCGCGTCATCGCGGAGGCGACAGACAACCTGATCGGCGGCGGATACGACGTTGGAGCGAACGCGGGTTCCTCCAAGCGCTTTGTCTTCGCGGACACGCTGTACCCGGACCTGATTGTCGGCGAGTTCACCGAGTTGCAGACCGGCAGCCTCTCGATCGAGCCCTCGTTCGTGTTCGAGGTTGAGACGAGCGACTCCGTCACCGCAGCCGAGGCCGAACGGCAGTGGAAGCCGTACGCGGATGCGGCGTTCGAGCGCCACATCGACTTCATCCTCATCGTTCCCGTTGCGGAGATCCTGAAGGCCGAGGACCTCTGCGAGCGCTTCGATGTGACGGCTCGGGTCATCGGGTACACGGAGAGCGCACGTCGCATCGTCGTGATCGACTGGGAGGGAGCAGGCATCTGAACCCCTCCCGCATGCCCCCGCGCCCGTCACCGAGCGCGAGGGACATGACGCATCCTTTGGGGGACCAAGGACGCCATCGCGCGCAGAGCGTGGTGCCTCCGCGCGGACGGGAGAGGAACGCCTGCGGCCAACCCCATCTCTCAAGACGGAGCCGCAGGCGCCGCGAAGAGACCGGCGTGTCCCGGATCGTGCTTGCGCGCAGTAGACCACACGGGCTCGAGGGTGCGCTCTGGTGTCTCGATGCGGACGTTGCTCGCTTCCGCGAACCAGAAGAGCCCCGTACCTGCACGCCCAGCGACGTCGAGGATCGCGTCGCGCAGGCGTTCGAGGCGTGCTCGGTTCGGCACGACATAGAGCACGCGAAGCGCTCGCACGCCGAAGCGCGTCTCGGGGCCTTCCGCGCGGAGCCACGCGAGGTATCCCTCTGCTTTCTTCGCGACGCGAGCTGCGCTCACCGTTCCACGATCCACTTCGACCAAGAGCGCGTGACGTGTCCCCTGCACGCGGACGGACAGGAACGCATCCGCGACGAGCGGCACGAGCTCGGGCTTCGGTCCCGCGATCGCCTGCGCGAATCCGATACGCTCGCGCGAGGTATCGAACCGTTCGAGCGCGAGAATCGCGCGGGCGTGCAGGGCACGGAACACGAGCCCGACCTCTGCCACGGCGAGCTCGTGCAAGAGCGTGAGCGCAGAGCGCTTCGCATGCACGGCACGCGGCATGGGGGCACCGGTCGTGCGTGCGTAGAGCTTCGCGCCCCTGACGGTGAAGCCATACGCCGTGGTGGACGAGACGCCGAGCGAGAGCGGACGCAACGCCACAAGCAGCTTCGCCCGCACGAGACGATCCAAGACATCACGGACTTCTTCGAGGGGACGCTCCACGAGGACGGCAAGCTGCCGATCTTCGAGGACTCGGTACAGCGTGAGGGCGTCCTGTGCGCGGGAGAGCCACGGCGGAGGCATGGGAACGAGCAACGGTTGGTGCATATCGACGAGGGTGAAGCGGCGCGTGCGTGAGTGACGCGACCGCGAGAATGAGGGCGGGCTCTGCGTGTGGCGTGTCCATCACGACGAGCTCGGGGTACGCGAGACGGAGCTCGTCCATGGACGGTGCGCGCGCTGTGAGCGCCGTCGCTGCGGCGCGATCGAGAACGAGCAGACCGAGCCCGGAACGCTCCGCAAGCGTGCGAAGGAGCGGTTGAATACGTGTGCGTGACGAGCGTGGTCCCGCGAGGACGATGTGCGAGGGGCGCGTGCGCAAGATGAGCCGCACGAGCGCGAGCGTGATGGGTTCGTCTGCGGCGAAGGTGCCGAGGGCGCGGACGTTCCACGCATCGAGCGCAGCGAACGCGATGCCTTCGCAGGACGCGACGAGCGCGAGCACACGGGGATCACGGCGCGGTGGGCGGTGGTGCATAGGGGGCGGGAGAGCGTGAGTCGGAGCGCCAGCCGATGGCGGCGAGGCGCTTGGTGATGCCGGTGAAGATCGCGCCGCGCGAGCGACGCACATCGGTCGAGGCGATCGCGATCGTTCGCTTGAGCGCTTCTTCGAGCCGCTCTGGCGGATGCGCGCGAACGAGCACCCGGATCGCCGCGATGTTCGGGAGGTCGTCCAGCGCGAGCGCGAGCACCTTCGCGGCTTCGTCGAGCGTCGTTTCGTCGTTCGCGCGCAACGTTTCGGAACGTTCGTTCTGATCGTTTGGGTGTTCATCAGGAGCCCCTTTGAAGGGGGCGCCTGATGAACCCAACGTTGATGGGTACAGAGACGTTCGTTCGGATCGTTCGGATCGTTCGGACGGTACAGAATCGAACGTAACGTTCGGTTCGGACGGAACGGAAACGTTCGGTTCGGAACGTTCCGGCTGCGAGAACTCGCCGGAAAACTCGGCGAACTCTCCGAGCCCAAGAAACACACGAAGAGAAATCTCAAGCCTCTGCGTGTCGACACGCAGCGCAACCGCCAAGGAGAGGAGCGGCAGGGTCCGCGTGCGACCGCTGCAGGCGATCGAGACGGGGACCCAAGGGTTCAGGGTCATAGCATCATGGGTTCAAATGGCAGATGCGCGGGTGGCTGCCCGACGCGATGAAGGACGTGCACGAGCTCGAGCAGCTCGGCGTCCCCTTCGACGCCGATGCGCGCAACGAAGCCGTGGCGCACCAAGCGATCGAGGGCTCTTTGGATACGGTCGAGCGGAACGGCGAGGCGTACGGCCAGGTCTTCGCGCACGAGGGTGAGTCTTGCGGTCACGGGATCTGCGGCGAGCGAGAGCGCGATGAGCACGAGCACATCCGGCGCGGTCAGGCGCAGGAGCGCTCGCGCCATCTCTCCGCGGCGGAGGGACAGTGGGTCGTTCATGGAAGGGAGTGCGAAGAATGAGCGAGGGAACGGCGGAGCGCGTCTGCGAGCCCGATGGGAATGGAAGACACGTCGGCGAGCGCCTGGAGGCTCCAGGGGCAGTATTCGGCGTATGCCGTGACGGCGATGGCGAGCGCGCTCCATGCGTGGGCGCGATACCGCCGGACGTCGCCACGGGCCGTGCGCAGGGCGTCGAGCACCGGGCAGACGGTTCGGGTGAGGACGGCAGCGAGCGCGCCCTCTGGGTGCATCCCAGGTCCGAGGAGCGACGCTTTGGCGTTGGGCACAGGGCGGATCTCAGCCTGGATCTCGTGGAGGTCTGCAGCTTGGACGGCATGCGTGCGCAGTTCGCGGTGGATGGGGCCTTCACGGCCAATGCGTCCAACAACGAGGAGCGCAGGGCGGTGCCCCCGCACGATGCGCCCGACGATCCGCCGCACCGCACGACGGCGATGCTCAGGCGTCTTGGCCGCGCGGAGTGACACGGTCTGAAAGGCGAGCGTCCCGGCCGTCTCGGGGACGTGCGGGCGCTCGGTTTCGCCTGGACGCAAGGCGAGCCCGAAGCGATCCAGGACGACGAGGCCACCCCAACGAGGGGCGAGCACAATGGCTGCGAGGGGCATCGAAGACGCCCGCGCAAACTGAAAAACGCGGTCCATACGGAGAGAGTTGGTTACTCTCCGGACCGCGGTCTGTTGCGGAGGGAACGCAAGACCGATAGGGTTGCGTCCGCGCTCCGAATCCAAACGGCGGGCCAAAGAGGCAGTCCGGAATCACGCGAGCCCTGGTAAGCGGGCGTGATCTCGGGTGTTCGATCTCTGTTCGACTCCTGCTCTCCGAGGATGCCACATCGGAGCGAAGCGGTAAGGGGGACGAATTTGAGGATTCCCCCTGGGTTATCCACACTCGATCCCCATGCCCAACACAAAAGAGTCCCCCTGTGGACTCTTTTGTGGTTTTCTGCAATTTCGTCCCCTGACCGTACGCCAGCTTTGCGGGAAGAATGGAAGTCTATGATTCCTGGGCTTTCGCCGCGCGCCATCGAGGAGTTTCGCGCGCTCTGGCGCTCGAACTACGGCCGAGACCTATCTCGCGAAGAAGCGACCGTGCGGGCGCAGGCGTTTTTGCGTGCGTACGCGGGTATGGCCCGGTTTGTCGACCGGCTGCATGACTCGGCGTCGGAGTCATCCGTTGACGACTCTGGTTCCAAATGAGGCAATTCCACGAGACTCACGAACTTACCTCTCCATATGTCCACATGGTTTCTCTACGTACGCAAGTCCACCGAGGAAGATGACCGCCAGATCGCGTCGATCTCGGCGCAGATCGCCGAACTCCGCGAACTCGCTGCCCGAAACGGGATCACGATCTCGCGCACCTTCGAGGAAGCGCAGAGCGCCCGTACCCCGGGACGCCCCGTGTTCGGCGCCATGATGGCTGCGCTCGAGCGGCGGCCCGTCGCAGGGATTCTGTGCTGGAAGCCTGACCGCCTGGCGCGGAATGCGCTCGACGGCGGCCAGGTCATCGACGCGCTCGACCGACGCAAGATCGGGCAGATTCTAACCCCGGGTCGCACGTTCCGGAACACTGGAGACGACAAGTTCATGCTGAACCTCGACTTCGGGATGTCCAAGAAGTACGTCGATGATCTTTCCGACAACGTGAAGCGAGGAAACCGCGCGGTACTCCAGTCGGGACGCTGGACGGGCATTGTTCCGCTCGGCTACCTCAAGGAGTCTCCCGCTGCACGAGGCCGTGGTGCGGGGGCAACGATCCCCGATCCCGAACGGTTTCCGCTCGTCCGAGCGCTGTTTCGTCGTTTCCTCTCTGGGACGATGAGTCTCCATGATGCGACCATCTACGCTGACAAAACGCTCGGGCTGCGCACACGGGGCACGCGTCGCCATCCCGCAGGACCGCTCCCGCTCGTGAGCATCCACCACATGCTGCACAACCCGTTCTATTCGGGAGTGCTCCGCCACGGCGACGAGGTGTACGAAGGCGCGCATGTGCCAGTCGTGACTGCAGCCGAATTCGCACGCGTGCAGGCGATTCTGAAGACTCGCCACGCTCCCCGCCCGAAGCGCTACCGCTTCACATACCGTGGCCTGCTTCGCTGCAGTGAATGTGGGCGAGGAACAACCTCCGAGCGCCACGTGAACCGGTTCGGGAGTGAGTACGTGTACTATCGCTGTTCGCGCCGGAAGAACGAGCTGGGCGTTTGCGAGCGCCCGCACCTCGAAGAACGCTGGATCGACCACGCGATCGAGGCTGCCTTTCGGGACGTCGAACTACCGCCCGGTTTCGAGGAATGGGCGCTCGCACAACTCGACGGCACTGAGCGCGCCGAGGCCGAGGCGAAGCGGGCTACCCTCGCGGCAGCCCGCCGCCGGATCGAGGAGATCTCGCTCGAGCTCGAACGCCTCACAACGCTCTGCGTTCGTGGGGTACTGGACGAATCCGACTACCTCACGCGCAAACAAGCGCTCGTCGCCGAGCGACTCGACCAGGAGCGAACGCTCCGAGCGCCCGAGGCGCACGAGCAACGCACTGCGGAGAAGGTGCGGGGGTTCGTGCAGCTCGCCGCCCAGATCTCGCTCGCGTTCCGGCACGCACCCCCCGAGGAGCGACGGCGGCTTGTTGGTGAGACCTGCGCTCGGATCGAGATCCGGCGACGCGGAGTCACGGTCTCATTGGTGGAACCACTTCTCTTGCTCGGGGGCGAAGGATCGAACCCCACGTTTTCGACGGAGATTCTTTCGAAACAGAAGGCCATTGTGCGTGTTTCGAGGGGCAGGACTTCAACAGGGCTGGCACCGTCGACGATGCGGGGATCGAACCCACACACGAGTGCGCGTTTTCCGCTGAAAATAGAAGAAGACCGCGCCGATGCCGAGGGGCAAACAGCGCGGTCTTCAACATGGCAGCCCCAAGGGGAATCGAACCCCTATTTACCCCGTGAGAGGGGGTTGTCCTAGCCATTAAACGATGAGGCCTCACACCTCGTTCCAGCGCGCTTCCTGGCGGCACAACAACTCTTTTGCGCGCAGTGGTTCGGCCATCAATTCCTTGATGACGCGCTCCATGCGAACGCCTTTTGTTGACTTTGTACCTTGCGAGGCTTTGGCGAGAATCACGTCTCCAGGCTTGATCCACTCCTGCAGGAATAATCCCGCTTCCGGCGTGTCCTCAATGATCCGAAGACGGTCTTCCGTCATCCCGGCGGCGCGTGCGCCATCTGCCATCGCGTGCGCAAATGTACCACAGCAAACAAGAAGGTCAATCCCGCGCTTTGCCGCCTCTTCCCCCACGCGGCGATGCAGCATTTCGGTCTGTGGGCCAAGCTCACGCATCTCCCCCAGACACGCTGCGCGCCGCTGTCCCGGCAACAAATCCAGCGCCGCCAAATCACGCAACGCCGAAAGCACCGCCACAGGCGACGAGTTGTAGGAATCATCAAACAAGGTCGTGTGTTTGATCCCCGGAAGAATCCGCACGCGCCCCGCCATCGGCGTAAGGAGCGCGCCAATGTCTTCACGTGGATCCACCGCGTATCCAAGCGCCACGCGCACTGCAAGCGCCGCTGCAAGCGCATAGGCAGCCGAACGACCAAAGACGCCGGGCAAATACACCGTCATCCGCATTCCACGCACTTCAAACAGCGCCTCAACACCGGTTGGCACGCGTCCATGTGCATCGTCCGCCATGCGTACCGACGTGGACAAAATGCGCACGTGCGAAGCATCCGTTTCACCAAACGTCAGTGTTTTTGCACGCGTAAGATGACGCATCCCAAAGACGCGCATGTCATCCGCATTCAGGATGGCGATCCCCTCTTCCCCCAACACGCGCACCAACGTCGATTTTTCCTGCGCCACGGCATCGACAGAGGGATACTGCTCCGCATGAACCGGCGCCATCGAGGGATCTTCTGGGGTTACGGCCGTCACCACAGACACCGAAGGGGGCGCGATTGAGGTCAAGTACGCCAAATCCCCGGGCTTGTCCGCACCCATCTCGAGCACGAGCACGCGATATCCCGTGCGACGCAATCCCATGCCATGCAGCCATGCTGTCCAAAGCAACCGTGCCCATGCCAACGGCGAGCGCCCCGGAGACGACAGGCCAAACAAGGTTAGCGGTACGCCTAATTCATTGTTGTAGTTTTTTCGCGTCACACACAGCGCTGACGCAGGAACGACGGATGCAAGCACCGCACGGATCGCCTCTTTCGTGGAGGATTTTCCAACAGACCCGGTGATCCCAATCACGGTTGGACGCTCACGACGGATGGTCCGTTTCGCCATTCGTCCAAGCCATCGTTCAAGCGATTGCTGCAACATAGAATAAAAAAAGCGTACGCGTTCGCCTGCTTCCTCGCAAGTTAACGCGTCGTGGACGTCGAAGGCTGCGTCGCCGTCGGCGGAGGAGTTGGCACGGGTGGTGGCGGTTTCACGATCGGACGTTCGGGCGGAACTTGGTAGTACTGCAACAAATACGCGGCAATTTCGCCAAAAATTGGCGCAGCAGACGCTTCGGCGTATTGCACCGTTTTTGGCTTATCGATTTTGACGAGCATCACAAACACCGGTTTTTCCGCCGGCGCATATCCCGCAAAGGATCCGATCGTCGCATCTGGAAGATATCCGCGACCGTTTGGATCCGGCACCTGTGCCGTCCCCGTTTTTCCCGCAACCCAATACCCCGGCACGCCCGCCTTTTTTCCGTGTCCATTCTCGACCACATTCACCATCATGGCCGTCACCAGCTGACCCGTCCGCTCGCTGATGACGCGTCTGACTTCTTGGGGTTTGGTCGCTGTCACAACTCCGTCTGGATCAATCGTCTCCGCAATCACATACGGCTTCATCAACACCCCGCCGTTCGCAAGCGCACCAAAAGATGCCACCATCTGAATCGGTGTCGTCGTGATCCCCTGACCGTACGAAGCGGTCGCGGCAAAAATCTGCCCCTTTTTTACCAGCGAGGCGATATTCCCCTTGGCCTCGGTCTGCATTTCGATCCCCGTCTTTTCCCCAAACCCGAATTTCACCACAAACTCACGAAACGCCTCCTTCCCCAACAAGCGCTGCACGTGGATGGTCCCGGTGTTCAACGATTTTTCCAACACCTGCGTCATCGTCTGTACGCCATGTGCCTTTTTGTCAGAGTTACGCACCGTAAAATCATCCATCGTTTCCTCCCCTTTGTCCGTGTAGGTGCTGCGCGGCGTTATTTTGCCGCGTTCGATTCCCGCCGCAAGCGTGAGCGGCTTAAAAATCGATCCCGGTTCCCAGGCGTAAAACGTCGCAGGATTATTGAGGACGGAGATGTCTTTTGCTTCGCGGTAGGTTGATGGTTCAAAATCCGGCGCACTGCAAAGCGCAATCAACGCCCCGGTGTTTGGCTCCATGATCACCACCGTTCCCGACTCTGCTTCAAAACGCCGGACCGCTTCGGCGATCTTTGCACAGACAAAATATTGAACGTTGCGATCGATCGTGAGCACCAAATCCGACCCATCGTTCGAGGCGATCATTTGGATATCCCCGATCGTCAGTCGGCGCCCTGCCGCGTCTTTCTCTGCAACGATGGATCCGTAGGTTCCGGCGAGCGTCGCGTCATTCGCCCCCTCGATGCCATACCGCCCCACCCGATGGTTCTCTTCATTCAACGAAACAAATCCCAAAAACTGCCCGCCGATCCCACGCTCCGGGTATTCCCGCGCCAACCCCTTGTTTACCCCGATGCCTGGAATGCGCTTTTCTCGAAGCGTATCAACCATGCCCAGTGGCGCATCCTTTACCAGCACTTTGTAGGTCGTGGTCGGCGTCCACAGCGCCAATAACTCCGCGGAGGGAATCCCAAGAATGGGTGACGCCTCTTCCGCCACTTTTGCCTTATCTTTCATCTCACGTGGGACGGCGTACACCTGCCACGCATCCCGATCCATGGCAACGGGAAACACCTTTTTATCCGCTCGATCGCGCACGTAAATCGTCCCGCGACGCGGAATCAGTGAGGCCTGCACTTCGTGTTGATCAGATGCCAGAACACGATAAAGATCATGTTCAAGCACCTGGAGCTGAAAAAATCTCGCGGCAATGCCGAGCGCAATCAAAACAACAACGATGCTTACCCCGGTGATGCGTCGTTCGGGCGAGGGGCCTGCTTCTTTTTTGGGTTTTGCGTAGACGACGCGCCCCATGTCCCTAGTATACCCGGTTCGGGAGACCAATACACCTTGCCCACCAGCGCCTCCGGTAAAAAGGATTGTGGTGCGGTCGGGTCATCTGGCGTGTACACATACCCTTTGCCGTATCCAAGCGACTTCATCAGATCCGTGGGCGCGTTTCGTAAATGTAACGGAACCGGCGCATTCGGCAACGTCCGAAGATCCCGCGCCACCTGGCCATACGCCCGGTACAGCGCATTCGATTTTTTCGCGAGCGACAAATACACCACGGCCTGCGCCAAATTCACCGCACATTCCGGCATCCCGATCTGATGTACCGCCTGTGCTGCCGCGACCGCTTGTGGCAACGCCTGCGGATCCGCAAGACCCACGTCTTCCGAGGCAAATCGAATCAACCGACGCGCAACATACAACGGATCTCCCCCCGCCTCGAGCATGCGACCAAGCCAATACAACGCTGCGTCCGGATCACTCCCGCGCATGGACTTATGCAACGCCGAAATGATGTTGTAGTGCTCCTCTCCCCCTTTATCATAGGCGAGATGCGTGCGCTGCAAGGCGCGGCCGACATGATCTCGCGTCAGGCGAATGACCCCATCGCTTCCAACACTCGCCGACTTCACCGCCAATTCAAGCGCAACCAAGGCATGACGTGCGTCTCCGTCGGCCATGGACGCCAAATCCGTAAGCACCCCCGGATCCGCTGCCACGCACTTTGCCCCAAGCCCACGCGTCCGATCTTCCAGCGCTCGCGCAAGCAATACTTCCACCTCCTGGATGGAAAGTTTTTCCAGCACAAAGACTTTGCATCGAGAAAGCAACGGCGTAATCACCTCAAAACTTGGATTCTCCGTTGTTGCGCCGATCAAGGTAACCGTCCCGCGCTCCACATGTGGCAACAGTGCGTCTTGCTGTGCCTTATTGAACCGGTGGATTTCATCGATAAACAAAATGGTGCGACGTCCATGATATTTTTCCGTTGCTTCGGCGTCTTTCACGACGTTACGTATGTCTTGCACGCCGCTCATGACCGCAGAAAGCTCCACAAATTCTGCATGTGTATGCGCGGCAATGAGTTTTGCAAGCGTGGTTTTGCCGCATCCCGGTGGCCCCCAAAAAATCAAATTCGGCACCTGATCTTCCTGGATCAACCGCCGCAATGGCGCGTCCGCTCCCACAAGCGCCTGTTGCCCCAAAAACTCCGCAAACGATTGCGGACGAATCCGGTCCGGCAAAGGACCGGCCGTTTTTCGACGCGCAGCCGCGGCCCCGTCAAACAAATCTGGCATGAAGACACCGTACCAGAACAAAAATCGAACGGTCAACGCGCATCCGGAATGGGACACGCCGCATGGTCATGCCGTTTCGCAGGGCAATAGGTGCGCCCATATTCGATGACCTGCAGAGTAAAATCCTTCCATGCCGAACGGGGCAGAATCTCCATCAACTCGCGCTCGATCCGTTTTGGATCCGTGGACGTTGTCAGTCCCCACCGCCGTGTTAACCGCCGCACATGCGTATCCACCGCGATCCCGTCGACCAAACCAAACGCGGCGTTCCTGACCACGTTCGCCGTTTTTCGCGCAACCCCCGGCAACGACAATAAATCTTCCATCGCAGAGGGAACCGTTCCATCATACACATCCCGAATCCGTTTTGCGGTGGCCAAGATATGCTTCGCCTTCTGCCGATAGAATCCGGTTTGAAAAATATCCTGCTCGAACGCCGTCTGAGAGGCGCGACAATAGGCTTCAAGCGTGCGGTACTTACGAAACAACCGCGCGGTGACTTCGTTCACCTTTTTGTCCGTACACTGCGCAGACAACATCACGGCAACCAATAATTCCCACGGAGAACCATAACGCAACGCGACGGTTGGATGCGGAAACAATTTCCGCAACACCTTCACAATCTCGACGGCTCGCGTATGTCGCGTGGCTCGCGTTCGTGCGTTCATAAATCAAACGTGTCACGAACATCCCACCCCCCTTGCTCATACATGCGCACGACGAACGGAGTGGTGGTCACGGACTGCCCCCGCAGCATGCGATCCACTCGATCCGCAACGGCGTTCGCCGTGATCTCGATGGGTACAGTGCGAGAAAAAACAGAATCGATACGAGTCACGCCTTCAAACACGGATTCCGGACCCTCATCCATCCAACCGCCTTCAGCGATAACCTGCGCTTGCACGCCTTGGGCCTCAAACTCCTTCAAAAAAGCCACGGCAAACGCCCGAGTGGACGCGGCGAGATACACCGTTTGCACACGCGCATTTTTTAAGAGACGCACCTGATTCCGAAACTGTCGCTGGGTCCGTGGCAGACGCATCACGGAGGCAAGCACATGGCCGGAACGGCGCAGATCTCCGATCACGGCATCCGTGGCCTGCAACGAACGCCCTTCGCGCTCCGCAACGATCCCAACGCGCTGCCGCTCCGTACGGATGCCGAATCGCACCGTTGCACGCGCGCGCATGGATGACGTTGGCAGAAGCGCCGTGAACCACGTCGTTGTCACTCCACGTGGTCGTGGCGGGACGGTTTCCGAAAAGAGAAGCGTCGGCGTCGTTGTCACGACCTGCGCGTACGCCAGGAACTCACCCGGACAGACCCCTCCAAGCAACAATGCTGGACGTTCTTGCAACAAACGCTTGGTCGCAGACGCAGCACCCGCAGGCGTACAGCCGCTATCCTCGACGGAAAGTATGACAAGAGACGATGTCGCGCTTTGCAAAGCATTCCGCTCTTGAAACGCGGATTCAAGCGCCTCCACAAACCCCTCTCCATGCGTCCCAGATGCCGCGCCCGAGAGCGGAAGGATCGCACCAACCCGCGTCATTTCGCGCGTCGAAGTGGGCACACGGTCCTCCACATACGCGTTTGGAAGTGACGTTTCCGGTGAAAACACGATAAACGACGTCAGTGCCGCCGCAAGCACCACCCCAACGCCCCACCACCACGCATCCCGATCCAAAAGCGAAGGCATATGGGAATACGATAGCAACCCCGTTTGGGGTTGCTCAAGAAACGAAGCGGCTACATCTCGTCCGGCAATGGGATTCCCAGCAAGAACAAGGCTTTTTCAAGGGCACGACGCGTCGCTCGGCACAGTCGCAACCGTGCCACCTGAGACCCAATCTCCCCCTCCAGCACCGGCACATCACGATAAAACGCATTTGCCGCCTGCGCCGTTTCCAATGCCCAGTGCGCCACGAGTGCCGGTTTGCGTTCGGCGCCGGATTGCGCCACCACGGAAGGAAGTTTCGCGAGCTGCAATGCCAGCGCTTTTTCCGTCGGATGCGTTGCTGCGCGGCTAAGCTCCCCGTCCGTCACGCGTACGCCCTGGGATTCCGCTTTCCGCAAAATCGAACCCATGCGCGTTGCCGCGTACTGAATATACGGACCCGTTGCTCCATCAAACGCAAGCTGCTGCGCCAAATCAAAGGTAAACACCTTATCCGGATCTTGCTTCACCATCCCAAACTTCATCCCAGCGATGGCAATCGCCCAAGCCGTATGTGCAACCTTCCCCTCGTGCCATTCCGGATGACGTTTCACCACCTCCTCGCGTGCGTAGGCAAGCACCGTATCACGTAGTTGTTGGAACGTGACGATGTTTCCTTTTCGACTCGACATCGCTCCTTCCGGCAACGTCACCAATTCATACACGATCGCTTCAACAGGAGAAACAATTCCCAATTTTTTCAGGATGGAACCCAATTGGCGGAAGTACAACGACTGACGCATGTCCACCAACACCCAAGAAGCCGTCATGTCCGGATATTCCGCGCGCTTCCATTCCGCAAGCGCCAAATCTTTTGCGGAGTACAGCAACGTACCGTCCTGTTTCCGCAACACAACGACTCCGAGTTTCTCTTCTTCCAAATCCACGATCACCGCCCCTTCACTTTCTTTCGCGATGCCTTTTGCAAGCAAATCCCGAACAACCTCATGGCTCCGATCCAACAAATCCGATTCAAAATACTGCCGTTCCACGGTCACGCCTAAATCCGCAAAAATCTGCGCCATTTCATCGATGCACCAGCGCCGTGTCTCGCGCCACAACTGCTCCCATGCCGGGGTGTGGGCTTCCAACTGCTGCTGCACAAATGACACGTCTTCTTTGCGCGTTTCATCCGCCTCTACTGCCCGCGTTGCTTCGGTATACAAGCGCCCCAATTCATTCCCGGTCCGGCGTTCCGGAAGAATCTTGTGAAGGACACGTTCCAATGCCGTCTCATCAAACGTTCGGACATCCTCTCCTTCCGATTGAACGAGATACCACAAGGTTTTACCGACATTTGATCCGACATCGTTCAAGAATCCAATCGGCACAACAGGGTATCCCGCCGCCTGCATGGTCCGAACCAAGGCAACACCAAGCACGATGTTACGCAAATGACCGACGTGCAACTCTTTGTGCGTGTTCGGGTTCGCGTATTCCAAAACGATTTTTCCCGGCTTCGAGACCCCTTGAACATAAGCATCCTCTGCCGTCTCGATATCGCGCACCACACGATGCACTGCATCGCGCGTTTCCAACCGGACATTGACGTACGGACCAACAGCGGCCACCTCCGCGAAATCGGTGTGATCCAAACGAAGATGCGCAGCTAGATCTTGCGCGATCGCTGCCGGCGATTGACCGCGCTCTTTCGCCAGCTTAAAGCAACCAAACGCAAAATCCCCATGTTCAGGATTTTGTGGAACCAATATCTCTTCCGGTGAAATCGAACGCACTAACACGTCGCCGAGTCGTTCGGCAAAGGTTTTTTTCCATTGTTCCCACGCGTGCATAGTTAGGCGTTTCGGATGAGTTTCGCAAAGTGTCGTTTTCCCTTCTGGAGCGTCGTTCCCCCCGCATCTACTCGAATCTGCGCTTTGACGTCGGTCACTACCGTGTCATCCACTTTGACACCCCCTTGTTCAATCTGACGACGCGCCTCTGACTTTGAATCCACGAGTCCGGCTTGCACGAGCGCATCCACCAATGCGATCTCCGCCACGTCCATCCGCACCTCGCGAATGTCTTCAGGCGCGGCATGGTCTTTATGGACACGATCAAAATGCGCTTCCGCCAAAACAGCCGCCTCCGCACTCGCGAGCATCGTCACAATCTGACGCGCCAATTCGCGCTTAAACAACATGGGATTTTCTCCGTCTGCCATCGCCTGCTTCACACGTGCTACCTGCTCGGGCGATGCATCCGTCGCAATCTCAAAAGAGGGTACGATCATGGCATCCGGCCAGCTCATAACCTTCCCAAACATATCCTCCGGAGCATCGGTCATCGCAACCATGTTTCCCTCACTCTTGCCCATCTTCTTCCCGGTTGCGTCGGTGAGCAACTTGGTTGCAAGAACGGCCTTCTCTTTATTGCGCTCGATGCGTTGCAATGTGCGCCCTGCCAACGCGTTAAACGTTTGATCGTTTCCACAGAGTTCCAAATCCACATCCAACGCCACGGAATCGTATCCCTGCATGAGCGGATAAAAGAATTCGTGGACATGGATCGGCGTCCCCTCTTCTAACCGCTTTTCAAACATGTCGCGCTCAAGCATCTGCTGCACTGTAAATTTGGAGGCGAGCGCGATCACATCTGAAAACGTCATTTTTCCCAACCATTCGCTGTTCAACCGAAAATGCGCGGGATTCGGTCCATCAAAATCCAAAAAGGTCGAAGCCTGCGTTCGATAGAGCGCCATGTTTTCCGCGACCTGTTCTTTGGTCAATTGTTTGCGCGTATCTGATTTTCCCGTCGGATCGCCGATCATGGCTGTAAAGTCTCCGATCAGCAAAATCACCTCGTGGCCAAGCTGCTGCAAAATCCGAAGCTTGCGCAAGGGCACCGTGTGACCAAGATGGATGGTCGGGCCCGTTGGATCGATCCCGTAATACACGCGCAACCGCTTGCCGGAAGAGAGGCGTTCACGTAACGCCTCGGTGGACGGAAACACATTCTCGACCGCATGAGACAAGAACTGTTCGATCAATGATGCGTCGGTAGAGACAGCAGACATATCGACCGCATCTTATCGAAGCGCACGTCTATTCGCAAACCAAAAGAAAACACCCCATGCGGATGCATGGGGTGAAAAGAGAGTCGGGTGGGCCGGGCTTGAACCAGCATTTCGAGTACTAGCCTTCTCGCCTCCCGGAGGAGGTGTGGTGGTGGAGACGAACGTCGACGCTGCATCGACGCTGAGCCAATAGCGAGTCGGAGACCCACACGCTTTTGGACTCATCGGACATACGCCGTGGATGCATGACGTATGACAGGATCACGGCGAGGCAAAAAGGCATCTCGTGTCTTACCGATTAAACGACCACCCGAAAAAAAAGGACTCCCGCCATCATGGCGGAAGTCTCCCCTTGTGTCAAGCGTCACTCCAGAAGTCAGGAATCCTCTGCCAACCGAGCGCGAAGCGTATCCCGTTTTGCGACGGCATCCGCATGCTTCTCCCGCATCCCTTGGATCACTTTTTCCGGCGCTTTTGCCGTAAATTCTTGATTCGCCAACTTCTGTTCTAACGAGGCGATGTACCCGACGGTTGCTTCGAGCTCTTTCTTCCATTTTTCCCGTTCCTGGGCCAAATCCAACGCCCCCGCCGGATCGAATCCGACGGATGTCGCGCCCTGCGTCGCAACCGGCCAAGACGCCGGCAAGGAGCTGGTTCGAGTGATGGCTTCTGCATGCACCAATCGCTTGATCCATGCGCTATTCTCTTCCAACTGCGACCAAAGCTCTGACTCACACACGATCGAAAATGCAATCGCGCGTGACGGCTCCACCCGCTGTTCCGCACGCAAGCGACGCATCTCCGTCACCAACGATTGCAACGCCGTAAACACCGGTTCCTCTGCCCGACCTTCTGCCATCGGCCACGGAGTCACCATCAAAAAGGGTGATCCTGGTGCTGCCTGCTTCCAAATCTCCTCGGTC
This sequence comes from Patescibacteria group bacterium, assembly GCA_022843095.1. GTDB lineage: Bacteria > Patescibacteriota > Patescibacteriia > 2-12-FULL-60-25 > 2-12-FULL-60-25 > JALHOH01. The sequence goes on along the minus strand of JALHOH010000001.1, from coordinate 610,625 downwards.
ACAAATGGCATAAACGGATGCCAAAGTGCCAGCACTGTCTGCAACGTGCGGCGCAGTCGCGCATCCTTCCCCCCTTCGACTTTCGCGATTTCCAGGTACCAATCCGCCAAATCATTCCAGGTAAAATCACGAAGCTCTTCTGCCGCCGCCGAAAATTGGTAGCGTTCCAATTTTTCCGTCACCGAACGCGTGACCGTCGCAAGACGCGCATCCAACCAACGATCCGCAAGCGTCGTTGTGGTTGATGGCGCTGCGTCCGCATTCGTGGTGCTCAAAATGTACCGAGCAATGTTCCACACTTTATTCGTAAAGTTGCGGAACCCCTCGATCTTTTGCTCGGATAACTTGACGTCCATGCCCGGCGTTGTGCCCACCATGAGCGACAACCGTACGGCATCTGTCCCATATTTCGGGATGAGATCCAACGGATCCAACACGTTGCCCAATGACTTGGACATCTTGCGTCCCTGCTCATCGCGGACGAGTCCGTGCAGATACACATCCTTGAACGGCACCTCCCCAATGGCATACGTCGCCATGAGCACCATACGCGCAACCCAGAAAAACAAAATATCATAGCCGGTTTCAAGAACCGCCGTCGGATGATACGCGCGGTGCCGGTTCCACGTCTCTTCATTTGGCCAACCCAACGCCGAAAACGTCCACATCCCAGAAGAAAACCACGTGTCGAGCGTGTCCGGATCCTGCTCCCATCCCTCCCCTGGAGATCCTTCGGACACCCGGAGTTCGTCCCCGCGATACCACACCGGAATACGGTGCCCAAACCAAATCTGGCGCGAAATGCACCAATCGCGCAGATGCTCGATCCAATGAAAATAAATCTTCTCAAACCGGTCTGGAACGATGGACGTCTGCTTCGAGGCCACGGCTTCGCGCATGAGTTCCTTCAGCGTCACCTGATCCCCTTTCTTCCATTTTCCCAGCGTGTCCTGACGCAACGCAAACGGCTTGTTTGCGCGGACAAACCACTGCTTCATGGGAAGCTGTTCCACGATTGCTCCCCCGCGCTGCGCAATCGGCAATGCTTGCGGGACCTCTTTCACCTCCTGAAGCAAACCCTGCGCCTGCAATGCTTCTTCAATCATTTTTCGCGCATCGCTTAAGGTACACCCAACAAATGCCTCCGGAACTGCACCCAGAAGCAACCGACCATCGCGCCCGATCACCGGGATGGTCGGCAACCCGTGACGCTCTGCAAGTTCCGCGTCGATCATGCTGTGCGCCGGAGTGACCCCAAGCGCCCCCGTTCCAAATGCCGGATCAACGGCCGGATCAGCGATCACGCGAATCTGGATTTTTTTGCCGCAAAATACCGCATCCAAGGTTTTTCCAACAAATGCTTGATAGCGCGTATCGTCCGGATGCACCGCAACAGCCGTGTCACCAAACTTCGTCTCCGGACGCGTCGTCGAAATCGCAATAGGAAAATCCGCGTCGTATTTGAAGGTCAACAAACGCGCCGTGGTTTCTTTCGTTTCCAGCTCGTCATCGGACAGCGTCGTTTGAAACTGCGGATCCCAATTCACCACGCGATATCCACGCTCGATGATCCCGTCTTCAAACATCATGGCAAACACGCGATTCACCGCGGCGTTGCGTTCTGCATCAAAAGTATAGCGTTCACGCGACCAGTCGCAGGACGATCCCATCTTTCGCACCTGGTGGTTAATCGTCTTTGCAGAATCTTCCGCAAACGCCACCACCCGTTCCAAAAACTTCTCCCGACCCAATTCGGCGCGCGGGTCTTTGATCCCCTCTTTGATAAGCAACTGCTCCACCTTCACCTGCGTCGCGATGGCCGCGTGGTCCGTCCCCGGAATCCACAACACCTTTTTTCCTCGCATTCGATGAAACCGTGCGAGCACATCCTCAATCGCAAGCATCGTCGCATGCCCCATATGCAACGTCCCTGTGCGATTCGGCGGCGGCATCAGGATGCAATACGGCTCGCCTTGCTGATTGCGATCCGGAAGATGGTCCGGGTTAAATGCACCGGACGCTTCCCACGCGGCGTAGAGTTGCTCCTCTAAACCGCTCGGCTCATACGCCTTTGCCATCGTAAACTCCGTAGACATGCGTCCCACTGTATCGAAGCGTCAAAAAAAAGAAAACCGCCCTTCGAGTCGAGCGGTTCTGAGCCTTACGGCGCTGCGGTGGACGCGCCCGATGCGGAATCCGGGCTCCCGAGCACATCGTCCTCGTGAAAAAGGCATCCACACGAGATCTCTGATGCCGGAGCATCCCCTACCTGCGGGACATGGATTCTGGCCGTGTTCTTACAGGTCCCGCACAGGTACCCGTCGCCTTTGCACGCCCGACACGTCTCCCGTTGCGGCGATACACCATTGCAAGTAGCACACTTCACGATATTCGTGGGTTGAAACATCGTAGACCTCCTTTTCTCACTCCACTTCTCCTGCGTGGATTGGTTGTAGGGAACATTGGCGCGTCTGTCAAGAGAAAACTGTTCAGTGGGATGAACAAAAACTGGCTATTTTGATGATAAAAATCGGCTTTTCCGTAAAAATGTCAACGCATTGACATTTTTCTTCCACATGCCTACCCTGCTAGGCCATTCCGAGCTCCCTTGCTAGGATCCGGCAGACTTCCCATGGCTCTCACGTTAGCCGCACAAGCGCGCGCACACATTGAACGCGCCGGACACATTCTCGTTGTTACCCGCGAACACCCGTCCGTGGATGCGTTGGCGTCGCTCTGCGCCATGAGCCATCTGTTGGAACGACTTGGGAAAACGTTTGAACTCGTGGTCCCCATGGCCACCCTGCCGACTCTTCCGCCATTTTTGACGGCCACCCACGCTCTTCGAACCACCCCCAGCACCCATCGCGGACTCAAAATCCGCCTCGATGCCCGCCAAGTGCCCGTCGCGGATCTTTCGTATGACCTGGTCAACGGTTATCTGGAAATCCTGGTCAATCCAAAGCAAGGGTCCTGGACCACTCGCGATGTCCGCATCGAACCCGGGGACGAAGCTATCGACCTCATCATCGCACTGGATGTCCCCGATCGCGCCTCCTGTGGGACGCTTTCCCGCGAAGACGCGGATCTTTTTCAGCGGATCCCGACCCTGAATATCGACTGCGATCCACAAAACGAGGCGTGGGGGTCGTTGAACCTCGTGGACGTCCAAGCGGCGGCCACGACCGAAATTCTGACGCGTCTGGCAGATGGATGGGAACCGGTCCCCGTGTCGATTGACGGTGCTTTCGCAACCGCGCTTCTTACGGGCATCATCGCACGTTCCCGCGGCTTCCGCTCGCATCGCGTTTCTCCAAAAACGCTCGCCGTTTCCGCTTCGCTTGTCGAACGCGGTGCCGCACGCGAAGCCATCGTGCATGGCCTGTGGCGCACCCGTACGGTTCAGGAACTAAAACTCTGGGGCCATGCGCTTGCCCGCCTGGATAGCGATCCGTCGATCGGGTTATTTTGGACGCACGTCACCCCGGAAGACGAAATCGCAACCGATGCCGGATATTCCTCTCCGCTGGACGGAATCATGGAAGAGCTTATCGCCTACGCCCCGGATGCAAAGTTGTTTTTGCTCTGCGTTCAGCGTGGACCGGACGTCCATGCGACACTGCACGCGGTTGCACCGTATTCCGCGGTAGATGGTGTGCGCGCCTTCCAGGGAACGGGTTCGCCCGAACGAGCGGAATGTGTCCTTCCAAACCAGCAGGTCACCGAAGCTACCAAACGCATCGCGGAGCATTTGACTCAGCAATTCCGCGCCGCGTAACCATCACGCGGGGATACGTCCAGCATGTTCACGTTGGCGATAGACTTCGTACAACAGCAACGCGGTGGCGACTGAGACATTAAAACTTTCCACAAACCCCATCATCGGGATACGAAGAAACCCGTCCACGTGTGCCGCAAGTTCGGGCGTGATCCCTCGATGTTCATTCCCAACCACGATCGCAACCGGGTCAGCCAATGGTGCATCCAACGGATCCACCGCCCCTTCTTGTAACACACTCCCGTAGACCCGCTTTCCTTCTTTCTTAAGTTGCGCAAGCAAGGCTTCTTGATCGTGCCACACCTGAATGTTCAGCCATTTTGCCGCCGACGCCGCCGCTTTTGAACGCATTACTCGCTTTTTTGGAGACCTGCCGGACGGATACAAAAGATGCACGGCGCCAACGCCGAACGCATCACAGGAACGTAAAATCGCCGCAATGTTATGCGGATCATGGACCTCCTCCAAGACGACTGCAACATCCGACTGTCGTCGCCCTAGAATATGCGCCACTTTCGCCGCGCGCGCAGGCGTCATACGCCCGACTCCAAGGCTTCGTGCAACACATCCATCGCGCGCAGCATCCCCGCACGCGTTTCATGAAACAGTTGATACGTTTCCGGATCCGAAAGATCCAATGCGCCTGCGAGCGCGTCCAACTCGTGCACATACCCCGCCCAGTGCCCCAATTCTCGAACCAATTCTGGCCGAGTCAGAACCCGATCTTGCGCTTCCGACGAACGATCTGTCCGAAATGAAGATTCGTGCATAGCTTATAGCTTATTCACGATTTGATGCGCCTGCTGCAATCGTGATAACGCGGAAACGCTGGTTTGCTGAAACGTTTGCTGCAACCGCTGTCCCGCTGCCTGTACATGGACAATGCGTGACGTTAACGCATGCGTTTTTTGAGAAATCGCATTTAACGTACTCTGACGGTGCATAGTTGGGAGCGAAGACACGGGTCGCACGACGGCCATATATCGCTATCGTACACCATCTTCTATTGTTTGGGCGAGTGCAGACCAAGGCGCTGTTTTTCCCATCCAAGGCTCTGAGACGCGTAACAAGAGAGGTGCTTTCACCTCACGCATAAACCTCCGACGATCTTCTGGCATCGTACGACTGCCTTTTACATTATCCGCGAGATCCGCGAGCTTGATCGCCCACGCGTCCACATCCTGCGCATCAACGAGACGTGCGATCATCTTGACCCAACGTGCATCCCCATACTCCAAGCCAAGATCATGAGTACATAGATCCACTAACGAAACAATCTTGGACGAAAATCCTTGCGTTCGCAGATCCTCGAACGTCACATCTCCATCCTCCACGACGTCGTGAAGCGTCCCCGCAACAACTACTTCCTCGGCGTACCCAAATTGCGCAAGCGCATCACCCACGCGCCAAGAATGAAGATACGCCGGTTCGGCACTTCCTTTTCGCGTTCCAGGAATCCGCTCCGAAACAAGGACTCGTGCCTGCATGAGCAAAGGGGACATGTTATCGCGCTTGCGAAGAATACGTCGTGACCGCGGTTTCTTGCTGCAAATACCCTTGAATATGGCGGTATTTAAGAACGTAATCGATCGTTTCCTGTCGAAGCACTCCTTTATTCGTGGAAGCGATCTGACCGTCTAGGACTTTTATTTGTGCACGAATGCCGTTTAACTTTTTTTGCATCGGTTTCCACACAGCCGCATCCTCCTCGTTCAAGATTTTTTTGCGCAATGCGTCCGCTTCACGCTGCAACGCCGTCCGCTTGGACTGCAGTGCTGCCGCCTTTTTGGTGCGCTCCCCATCCAAAATCTCCTCCCATTCTTCCAAGGACTGCTTCACACGAAATGGTCCGCCGTTATACGCCGCAACGGCAAATTCATGGAGATCCGCCGTCGAACTCGCGCGCAACTCCTTGGGCAAAAAGGACATCAGGTAATCCAAATAGGCGACCTGCGCTTTTAAGGCGTTATCCTGATCACGCATCGCCGTCTCGAATCCATCCCTTCGTAAGCCAAGCTCCGGACGAATATTTGCAAACCGCTCATAGGAGGTCGGCATAAACTGCACGATCCCAAGCGCGCCCGCTGAAGACTTGGAATAATGATACGAACGCTCCTTGTTTGCTCCAAGCACTACATAAAATCGCTCTGACGCTTCCGCCGGATCGCGTGTCACGAGCTTGGTCTCAGAATGCTCAATGATAACTACCGCTTCCGCCGCTTTGCGATCCACGACCGCCGTGATCGGCATACCAGATGACGCATAGGAACGCACTCCTTGCGTATCTAACGACGCGTATACGCGATCAAATGCGGATTGGAGATGCTCCTTCCCCGCTTCAATCACCTCAGGAACATGGAGCGCCGGAGAATAGGGGGTGTACACCACGTCCTGCACCTCAAATTTTTTCTTCTTTGCCGTCCCGATATTCCGATAAATCGGATAGCGGATGGCGACAACCACTTTGTTCGGATCGGAAAAACGGAAGGTGGAATTGACCCCATTCGCAAACACCACGCGTCCCTCTGCGTCGTCATCCAGCCAGCGAATTTTTGTGCCATTTTTTTCGGCATGATGATACGTTGTGGTGGCCTGCGCACGATCCCAAACCGCGACGGTGACACGACGCCATTCATCCTCACGCGTCGAGATCACCGGCTTCGCCGGGCGCTCATTCGCAATCCGACGGTTCAGTTCTGCCTGCGCATTCTCGATCGCATCCAAATAGGGCGTCGGAACCACCGTCGTCGTAGTTGAAACCAACGATTCTTGCCCAGGCACAATAACCACGGTTGAAGTTCCGGCGCTTACTTGCCCCATCAATTCCTCTTGCGTCCCCGCGATCCGTCCCGTTGCCGTATCATAAAAGCGGCCATCCGCCATTTGGAAGATCGCCGCTTGCGCGGGAAACGCCCATCCTAATGCACACGCCGCAAGCGCGGCACACAAGACACGATTCGTCATGATTCCATCCTACGACGAGGACGGAGGCATCGCAAGCGGGGCGAGTTTATGCGCCCCAATTTCTTCATCGCGATGCACGACATGCCGCGCGCGCGCCAATAACCGTCGGAGGTTTTGATACCCAACAGTTTCGTACACCCGCGTTTCTGGAACCCAAATCGCTTCCCAAATAGCTTCTTCACCGGTCAGCACTTCTTTTGCATCAGGAGCCGCTTCAAACAAAAAGAAATGGACCGTTTTTTGAATCACATCCCGTTCACGGCGATACCGGAACGATGTCTTCCCGATCGACGCGACATAGCGCAACCGTTCAAGTCCCGCCTCTTCGCGAATTTCCCGAATGGCCGTTTCAATCAAGGTTTCCCCCAATTCCTGGTGGCCTTTCGGAAAGGTCCAGCGCCCGGTTTTTCCGTGCTTCACGAAGAAAAACTCAATCACGCCTTCACGCCGGCGAAAAATAATTCCGCCGGCGCCAGCTTCTTGTTTCACGCGTCCGATCTCACCGGGTGCTCGATGCCGAGGTGGGAATCCCCGCGGTCGAGGTGGCCGTGCCGGTGAGGATGCCGATGGCGCGTTCCAATTGTGGGTCTCGTTTTGCTTCATAATCTTCCAACGTTCGATCCACAACGATATCGGGCGTGAGCCCCTCTTTGTTGATCGTGCGTTCCTTCGGGGTCACCCATTCGGCGATCGTAATCTTGATACCGGCGCCATCTGGAAGCCCTTGATAATCTTGCACTGAACCTTTTCCAAACGTCTTCATCCCAACCACCGTAGCCTTCCCGTAATCCTGCAAAGCGCCCGCGACAATCTCTGCGGCACTCGCAGACGCTTCATTCACGAGAACAACGGTCGGAATGGTCGAAAGTCGCCCATCCCCTTCCCCCATCAGCTGCTCGACAATCTTTCCTTGCCGCCGCTCTTTGACAACGACCTGATCCCCGACCCACGACCCTGCCATTTCCACGGATGTTTGCAAAAATCCACCGGGATTATTCCGCAAATCGAGGATAATGCCCTTGGGTTTTTGAGGGATTAATTGGCGCAATGCCTTCTGGAACCCAGACGTCGTATCTTCTGCAAAACTGGACACCTCAATGTAGGCAACCTGTTCTGGCAGCATCTTTGACTTCACGCTAAAGATCTGGATCGTGTCACGAATAATCTCTACGTCAAACGGGGGTTTTTTGCCCTCCGGACGAAAGATATTCAAGGTGACTTTTGTGCCCTTCGGCCCGCGGATCAGGTGCACGGCTTTATCCACCGTCATGCCCGTCGTTTCCGTCCCATCTATCTTAACGATCCAATCCCCGGGACGCAACCCTGCCTTTTCTGCCGGGGTCTCCGGCAGTGGCGCGACGATCTGCAATTGCTCGTTTTTCATCCCAATTTCCGCCCCGATGCCGGAAAACTTTCCCGAAAGGGAGGTCTGGAATTCTTCCGCCTCTTTCGGCGGAAAAAAGGTGGTATACGGATCTTTTGGCGCCTGGGCGAGGCCTGCAAGCGCTCCGTAAAACAAATCCTTATCCGAAATGGATTGATCGTAATACTTCTCCTTCATCAATGCCCACACCTCCCAAAAAAGCGAAAAATCCACGTCTTTTGCATCAACGCTTGAAGGCGGCAGCTGACCGATCCCCGCCACCGTTCCTGACGCCGATGAAGAAGTGGCGTTCAACAGCGGACGACGCTCTGGGGCGCGGGCATACAACACCCCGCCAGCAAACCCACACAATATCGCAAAGACCACGAGTGGGAGCCAGAGGCGAATGGAATGATTTGATGTTTCTTGCATAGTCATGGAGAAAAGTTATGCCAGGTCTTCGAGCCGTGTGATCGATGCGCCAAGCGCCTGCAAACGGTCATCCAACCGTTCATACCCTCGGTACACCATTTCTGCGTCGTGAATAATCGTCTCCCCTTCCGCGATCAATCCTGCAAGCACCATGGTCGCCCCGGCCCGCAGGTCCAAACTCCGAATCTCCGTTCCTCGTAACGGGGTTGGACCCGTGATGATGACGCGATGCGGATCCGCGATGATGGCATTTGCGCCCATTTTGACCAATTCATTCGTATACCCCAACCGCGATTCAAACATAGGTTCTTGAATCAGGGTCGTTCCATGACACTGCGTGGCCAGCAATCCAAAAGGGGCTTGGAGGTCGGTCGGAAAGCCTGGATAAATATTTGTCTGCAGCTTGAAGGCGTTGTAACGACCGCCACCTTGCACACGCAACCCGTTCTTGGTGAACGAGAACCGAACCCCAATACGTCGCATCGCCGAACACACCGCATCCAAATGCTCCGGAATCGCGGGATGAATGTCGACTTCTCCTTTTGTGAGCGCCGCAGCGATCGCAAATGTGCCGATCTCGACCATATCCGGGACGACCGGCCACAGTTCCTTTGGAGCACGGAGGCTTTTGACCCCGGTAATTTCTAATTCATGCGAACCGATCCCCGTAATCTTTGCACCGGCATGATTCAAAAAATGACAAAGCTCCTGGACATGTGGCTCCGCTGCGGCAAGTCGAATTGAGGTCTTCCCCTGTGCAAGCGCCGCGGCCATGATCAGGTTCTCTGTGGCGGTGACACTGAATTCCGGAAGGATAACATAAGCCCCTTTCAAGGTTGGCGCTTCCAGAAACAACGATCCTTCCGCATCGCACTCGATTTTGGCGCCTAATTCTCCCAGCGCAAACAAATGCGTATCAATGGGACGGTTTCCGATCGAACACCCACCCGGTTCAGGAACAAAGATCTTCTTAAACCGCGCGAGCATGGGTCCAAGCAACAAAATACTGAACCGCATGCGCTTCATTTTTTTGCGATCCAACTTGGATGGATCTACCTCTTTCGTATCCAACAACAGGTCATGCTCCCCCTCCCATTCCACGCGGGCACCCATGCCGTGCAAAATATCCAATAACCCAAGGACATCCGTTAACCGCGGGACATGCGTAAACCGAACCGGCCCTTTGAGTAGCAACGAAGCCGCGATCAGTGGCCCGATCGCATTTTTCGCCCCATGAACCTCTACCGTTCCGCGAAGCCGGGACCCGCCCTGAATACGCATGCGCATACGATCGAAAAAACGACAAAATGGAAAAAACGTGACGAGTGATCGTGTCAAAGTGTATCCTGTGATGGAAACACCTGTCCATGTACGCCCCTCCGTTCCATCGTCGGATTCTGCCTTGGGTGTATGTCGCCATCTTTTTTGCCCTGGCGCCCGTTTTGATTTTTTATACCTCCGGCTACCGATACAATCCCAACAAAACAACGATCGAACACCATGGGACGTTGATTCTGGATTCCACCCCACGCCGGGCAACGGTGTCACTGGATGGAACGCGTCTGGATGCACTGACCCCAACAACGCGCACCAGTATTACGCCGGGAAGTCATCGCATTTTGATCGCTCGTGACGGGTATCATCCCTGGGAAAAAGTGCTCGATGTACGCGCCGAATACGCTACGTTCGTTGATCGCGTACGCCTGTGGAAGAACGAACGTCCATCCCGTGTACGCACCGGCGCATTTAATCGGGTGAGCACACAGGATTCTGGAGCGTTGCTGTTTTTCGAATCACACGGCACCTCTACACACGTTTTTGCACAAAACACGGCGACCCCAACCACGATTCCCGTTCCCGCTGAATCCATCAAGCGCGTGCAGTGGTCTCCAAACACCACTTCCGCATTCATCGAAACGAACGCAGGAAACGGATACTGGATGCGTCCGGGAAGCACCTCCATCGTTCCCCTCCCCATGGGAACATACTATTGGTCGAACGATGGAAAACTATTCGGAACCTCTGGCCGTGCGAGCATCGTTTTTGATCCACGCCAAGAAGGATATAGTCGCGAAACGCTGCCGCCCCGCGCCGAAAGCGTCGACCGTACCTGGTTTTTGGAAACTGCGACGTCGTCACCACGACAATTCCTGCAATCCTACGATACGGATCGAAAAATCTTTTCCCTCCCGGAAGGACGCTGGATGATTGCCGATCGAAAGGATCCCTTTCTGATGTTGCGAGATGGGATGCGTTGGCTTGGCGTGCGTATCGATGGAGGCACTGCCTACGCCGGCGAACTGTTTGGCGATTATCCTCGCTGGCTCACGCGCGCCCAAACACCCACCGCCCTGTTTATCCAAGGCTCGGAAGTCTGGCGCTGGGAACTTGGATCAACCCCAACGCTGCTTATTCGTGAGAGCGCACCGCTTGTGGACGCCGTTTGGCACCCAAGTGGAGATTATTTATTCCTCGCCACAGAACGCCAAATCATCGCGCTTGAACACGATGATCGTGGAGGAAGACATCAGGTCATGCTCGCTGATTTTGATTCCATTACTGGTTTGACCTACTCCGATGGGTCGCTCTCCATCGCCGGAACACGCGAACAATCAACTGGCATCTGGCGACTTGAGATTGAGTAAGGCTCAAAACGCGCCTCGGATCTTCTCTGCCACCGCCGTCATGGCCTCCGGATTCGGATACGGGGTCCCCGGCCAATGGGTCAGCCCATCGCCCTGCACGCGTGGAATGACATGGATATGGAGATGCGGAATCACCTGTCCCGCGACCGCCCCTTCATTTTGGATAAGATTGAATCCGGATACCCCTAACCCGGAAGTCACAGCATGCGCAACGTGCTTCGCCGCGCGAGCGACCTCGGAAAGCACCGCCGGATCACACGTAAGCACCCCCTCACAATGCTGCTTTGGAACCACAAGCGTATGGCCGGGGTGCACCGGATGTATATCCAAAAACGCGTACACGTCGTCGGATTCATACACGGCGGTCGAAGGAATTTCTTTTTGAATGATTTTGCAAAATAAACAAGAAGGATTCATAACGGTGTGATTCATGTAACAGGATCTGCATGGGTTCTGGTAAAGCGCCATCCACAAAACCCAATTCCGAGAAACAGGAGGGTCACGGCAAGAACCAGTGGTCGCATCCGTCCTTCATAGAGGATAAAGACAGATGCGCTTGCCACGACTGTTGCGCCCCCTACCCCCACAAGCCCGGACCAACGTGACCCCTGATCATCCGCAACGATCAAGAGCAGCATCGTGGCAAACGCACAGAGCGGAAGCAATGGGACATAGGGCAACACGAACGCCGGAAACAACCATTCAGCCCCAAGTAACACAAGACATAACACCCCAAGCGCGAGTGCGACATGCCACAAAAACGCGTACCCAAATGCACGGAATGTCATAGAACTACAGTCTTCGCCACGCCTGCACCAATTCCGCCCGCACCGAACGCCACCACTCCTGTCCGGAGAGCATTGGCGGGCGACGGTAGGTCACGCGAACGGTTCGAATATCTACCCCGCCTTGCCGGAGCAAAATCCCCGGCGCCGAAAGGGCGATGCGAAGACGATCCATAAACGGAGGGACGGCGCCCTGCACCTCTGCGCGAAACCATCCATCCGGTAATACGGTTGGCGCAACATAGGACGTCCGCACCACATCAATCCCCTCCTCCTCCAAACGCGTTTGATCCGTCAGCCGTCGAGGCTTGGGAAAGAAGAGCGCGCTCTCACGAAACGCTACATATCCATCACCGACGAACCGGACATCTCCAAGTGGCGCACGAAAACGCGCCGTCATTCCACGATCATCGGCGGATCGACTGACGGGATACACCTCATGCGTACGCTCGATCTCTCCCGTCGTGGAGCCAAAGGCGACGCGCTGAATCCCTTCTTTATGGAAGGTCTGCAACGAAATGTGGCGAGAGTTGGTCCAAACATCGACAGATGGAGTCGAGGTAGCGTACCCCACCGCATCCGCAAAATAGACGCGCGGCCCAATCACCCAACGTCGATGCGGTGTCTCGATTCGGCGGAAAAATACATCATCATCTGCCAACACCTGAAGACGATAGACCCCAGGGGTCAGATCGCGAAACGTGACGCGTTTTTCGAATGCGCGATCCGGGCGGGTGGAATGGGTCCCACCCGTTCCAACCGCCTCCGTTGCGATCACCCCGTCCTCTTTTGAAAGATGGAACGCTACGACATCGCCACCGCGGGAACGATTCATGTCCTGAATTAAAAACGAAAATCGAATGGCCCCGTCCACCGGAACCACATACAAATCCATCGCTCCCCGCAATGAGGCGTTGATCATTTCCGGTTCCGGAAGCGGCGTATCCGAAAGCAAAGGGGACGTCATCGTCGCATGCCACAACACCATCCGTTCTGCCGGCGTTTCAAGCAAAGCGGAATCTGGAAGGGACGAACGGACATACCCGGTCGCCTCACGTGTCACGACGCGTCGCCATCCCTCCGAAAGCGGCTCGTACCACAAAGGCTGCAACTGAAACGCGAAATCTCCAGGTGATTGCTGCACGCCAAGCTCGAGCAACGGTTGACGAATCGTGCGCATCTCGAGAGCCAGCGTATACGTATCCATGGCCCCGGGCAGTCGAGCGCTTGCGTACACCGGCTCGCGAAAAATCCGCTGTCCAACCCATCCATCCTGTTGCACCCCCGGAGAAGTCACACGCTCTCCCGGAAGGAATGGATCAAACCACGGACTTTTTCCGTCAAACGGAAAGGTAAACGACACAACGCCATCCGGAGGAAATCGCACGAGCAACAACCAGCCAATCACAAGCACGACCCCGATCCAGGGAAGGGCGAACAACGGATACGCAAGGACCCGGGGAAACGACATAGTCACATCTTACTCCATGCGCGCCGAAAGCAGATACAATTTTTCTCGCCCATGCGTCGACTGTTCACGCACCAGAACACCGCGCGCGCGCCATTCGTCCAATTGGTGTTGTGACAGCGGTCTCGCGAACAAGCCGGCCGTTTTTTTGGTTTCCTGCAGATAGCGAGCAATCTCCTCAGGACGCGGCAGAGGACTTGCAACGGCATGTACAGGAAAAAAGATCTTATCCGAGCGCTCCGAAAACACGGCTGCGTCAGCGGGAAGGCCTTGTTCTGCGTGGAGCCGAATGTCCTGATACCGTCCCAATTCACGCCGCGTTGCCAAAACCCCTTCTTCATCCGCAAACACCCCCTGATATCCTCCGAACACAACCATACACACCGTTCCCCCCAGGGTAAGCATCCGGGATACGCCCGTCTGCGCACGCGCGACGATCGCCGTCCAAGCAGCGGCCGCAAGCAGCGCGATCGGCATCAGATACCGTAAAAACGAATTCCCTACGGCAATCGCCCCCGGCTGAATATGATCCGCATACTGTCCGCTTCCATACACGGCAAGTAACCAAGCGATCGTCCAAAGCGAAAGCAACGCATACCCACCGGATGCACGCCGATCACGCATCCCTGCCCGACACAGCATCACGATTCCACCAACCGCAAGCAACACGTACGGCCAGACGAGCGGAAAAAAATCGCGGATGTTTCTGAGGATGTGGCGTGGATGAAACCCGTACGGCAAGACAGATCCTCCTTCCCTTCCCCCACCTTGGAGCGTTCCTGGCGAGGAAGGCATTGGATTATCCCGAAGCCAATATCCGACCTGGAACCATGCGCCATAGGTCGCGGACGCCGTCCAAGCAATGGGCAGGAGAACAATCCCCGCACCCACCGCTGCGGCAATGACACGTGGGCGCGTCCAACGCATACCACGCCCAAACCACACAAACCACGGAACAAGCCAGATCGCCTCGACCGGACGCACGGCGAGCGCAAGCGACGCAAGCGCAAATGCACCCGCAACCCTCCCCCATCCAAGCGTCACCCGATCTTCAGACGCCCGCACAAGCAACCAACACGCCCACAATCCAAGCGCGAGCAGCATTCCGTTCGGAAAAAGGGAACGATTCGCGTACAGAAGAAGCGGAGGAGCGGTGACATACACCATCGCCCCCAAAGCAGCGGATCGAACCCCTTTCCACGACGCAAGGAGAAAAAACAGAGGGATCACCCCGCTTGCCACAAGCACTGCCGCCACCGCCGAAAGCCCCGCCACGCCAACCAACGGAACAAACCAAGAAAACAGCCACGGACCACCCAAAAAGCCCACCGGCGCAATCGCCTCCCCCTGACTCACAAAACTGCGCGGATGCAACCAGGGAAACCGCAACGCATCTGGCTCCGGGATTTTTGCCTGCCCCGTTTCCCAAATCTGTCTCGCAGTCACGGCAACCGCCGTTTCATCCGGAGAGGCAAAAACCGCCGTCCATTGGGACGGAATTACCAAAGAAAACGCCACGGAAATGGCAAAAAGGATCCCGGCCACCCCTCGCGCTGTACGATTGCTATTCATGTCTGTATCCCCATGGTAACCTCTTTTGTATGAATGTCTACAGACGTATTGTTTTGGGCGCCCTCACCGCATGGATCGCGGCCGCCTCCCCATTCACCGCACTTGCGCAATCCGCAAGCACGACGACGGACGGATTTAATCCCAATGCCATTTTGCAGGATCGGGATTTGTTTGACGTGACCTCCATGTCCAAGGCGGAACTGGATGCGTTTTTGAACTCGCGAGGGACATTGGGCACGGCACGTGTCGTGGATATCGATGGCGTCGAAAAAAGCCCAGCCGACGTCATTTGGCGTGTCGCGCACTCCTATAAAATCAATCCAAAGTATCTGCTCGCGTTGATGCAAAAAGAGCAAAGCTTGGTGGAAAGCCGGAATCCCACCCAAAAACAATTTGATTGGGCCATGGGTTACGGCGTCTGCGACAGTTGTTCCATGAATGATCCGGCGATTCAGGCATTCAAGGGCTTTGCGAACCAAGTTGAATGGGCCGCCAAACAACATCGAGAAAAATACCTCCTTCAACTCCTTGGCCGTGGTACAACCATCTCTGGGTTTGCCCCGGGGAAAACCGCTCTGGTCAACGGCGTGGAAATCACGCCAGAAAACCAGGCGACCGCCATGCTCTACACCTACACGCCCCATATCCATGGAAACAAAAATCTGTGGCGTATTTGGACGCGTTGGTTTTCTCTCACGTTTCCCGATGGAACCATCGTTCGTGGGAAGAGCACAAAAACGGCGTATTTGATTCGAAATGGAAAAAAACGCCCTTTCAAGAACAACGCGGTGCTTGCATCCATCGCGGATCCCTCCAAAATCGTGACGGCGGAAGATAGCGAACTTGCCGCGTATCCAGAAGGGACGCCTATCAACTTTCCGAACTACGCCATCGTCGAAAATGCAAGCGGAACTCGCTACCTCATTACCGGATCGAAGCGCCGCAAAATCGCAAGTGCCTCCGTCTTCCGCAAATTTGGTTTCAACGAAGACGAGATCATTGAAGCAGACGAAACGGATTTGGAAGAATATGAAGTCGGTCCCGATATCAACGCAAAAACGGTGAACCCTGTTGGCATTTTGGCGAAAGATAGCAAAGGTAAGCTGTTCTACGTCGAGGATGGAAAAAAATACGCCATTCCTGATACCGCGTATCTTCGGTTGTATTTCCGTGGCCGCACGGCAAAACTCCTTACTACCGCGCAATTAGGCGCGCTGGAAGACGGCGGGACGTATCGACTGCGCGACGGCGAACTGGTCCGAACCAAAGAACATCCAAGCGTGTACGTGCTGGAAAACGGCATCCGTCGCCCCATTCTTTCGGCTGACGTGTTTGAAACGCTGGGATGGGACTGGAAAAACGTGGTCGTCCTGCCAGAAAAAACGCTCGCCGCCTATCCCATTGGCGCCGCCGTCGAGGCCCACGGCCCTTCCCTTCTCGCCGAACCGGTCGTCGCTGTGAACGAATAATTTTCTCCTCTCGTATGATCGTATACGCGGGTATCGTCCCCCATTCTCCGCTTCTGGTTCCGAGCGTTGGCAAAGAACACCGCGAAAAACTGGAACTGACGCTGAAAGCCTATCGAGAGATGGAGGAGCAGCTGTATTTAGCAAAGCCGGATACCTTGGTGATTTTTTCTCCGCACGCGCAGATGTATCCCGATGCCTTTAGCGGCAATGTCTCGGATAAATATGTGGCGGTCATGAAAGAATTTGGCGACCATGGAACGGCGATTCCGGCCAAAGCCGACTTCCTGCTCCTTGATCACATCCATCGCCACATGCGGGAAGAACAAATCCCGTTCACGATGACAAGCTCCGCCGAGCTGGATTACGGCTTTACCGTTCCGCTGTTGCTCCTTACTCCGCAATTGCAGCACTGGAAACTTGTCCCGCTGGCCACCTCATTACTGGATGCACGCGCCCATTATGGCTACGGCCAAGAACTCAAACGCGTACTCCATGCGGAACAATCGCGTATTGCGGTGATTGCCTCCGTCGACCTGTCTCACCACGTCAACGCAGAGTCTCCACAAGGCGCAAATCCAGAAGGACAGCAATTTGATGCGATGGTACGCAAGGCCGTGGTGGCTCGCGATCCTGCCCCGCTGCTTGCCCTCGATCCACAAACGGCTGAAAAAGCGGGACAGTGCGCACAAAAAACGCTCTTGCAATTCTTCGGCGCGCTCCATGAAATGAACGGCGTCATGCTGGAACGCTGCTACGAGGCCCCGTTTGGCGTCGGACTCCTGACCGCGCAATTCCAGCTGGCGTAAGGCATGTTTGCCCGCGTCCTCCCCTTTTTACGCACGCCCATTCACGTGAACGGGTTTGATTATCGTATTCCGGAACAGCTGGTTCTCCATCCGGGAGATGTGGTGCGCATTCCGTTTCGGCGACAAGAGGTCGTCGGGATCGTGGAAACCATTTTGACCGAAAGCGCATTCGCGTCGCGTGCCGCAAGCATCCTAGGACGTTACGCTGACCTGTCATTTCCGCCAGGACTCCTGCGTGTGTGCGAAGAAACGGCGGCACGAACGTTTTGCTCGAAACCCACCGTCCTCCACGCCTGGTTTCGCACACTACCAAAACGCCCGCACGCCATCCCCCCCGTCTACCCACCCCACCCGATCCCGGGATCCATTCACGCGCACTGGGACGCAAACCCGGAAGAGCGTCTGCTTCAGGCCGCAACCACCGCAACAGGACGACTGCTTGTCATCGTTCCGTGGATCGCACGAGTCAAGCGCTATCATGCATTACTCCCAACTGCCGCGACACTGACCAGCGAACTTGCCATGGGTGAAGCGTTTTCTGCGTGGAGCCAATGGCTTGCGGAGCCGAAGGGAATCCTGCTCACGACACGGGTCGGAGCCTGGCTCGCCCCGTGCGCATCCCATGTGTTTTTAGATGAACCGGAGAACGATGATCTGAAACAAGATGATCAAGCGCCCCGCTACGATGCGCGAAAAATCGCCCTCACCGCATCGATCCATGCCGGCACGGCCATCGAGGCGTTTGGACGTACGCCGCCTCTCCATCGAGAAGAACCCGCGCCGGATATCACCTGCGATCTTCACGTTCATGTGCGACACCCGGCCGGGAAAAGCGTGATCCCAATGGTGCAGGCAGATACCCTGAATGCGTTACTTGCGCATCCTGGACCACGAGTGATCATTCATCCGATCCGTGGCGTTGCGGCACGCGTCGTGTGTCGCGAATGCGGATGGCGTGCAACGTGCCCCTCTTGTGGCTTTGGACTTGCGCAGGACGTCGACACCCTGCGCTGTCGACGTTGCTCGACCGTCGCACCGATGCCGTTCTCCTGCCCTTCCTGCGATGGACCGGATCTTGGAAAAGCGTTGCCGGGCATCGAAAAATTGAAACTCGCCTGGAACAAACACCTCTCAGATGTCCCCGTCCAGTGGCGTGATCTGACAAATGAAGCGATGGATGAACCGCTCCCTGCGCACGCATGCGTTGCGGTGACGGACGGATCGTTGTTAGGCGGCGTTGCGGAAGATGTGAAACGCGAAGAACGGCGGGTGATTTCTTTCCGCAGACTCGCCGCTCGTGTTCATGCCGCCTCCGGCACGCTTCTGCTTCAGACGCATGAAGAAGATACCCTTTCCTGGTCACACTGGCTCACGGAAGCAGGATACGCGGCGTTCCGCCAAAAAGAACGGGCAGAGCGTCGCATGTTTCACTATCCCCCCAGCGTTCGATTGGTAAAAGCGCTCCTCCCTGGCGGATCAGCAGAGGCAACCACCTGGCTTCAATCCGCACAATCTGCCTGCCGTACCGCGGGGATCCCACCCCTTGAACTTCGCGGCCCGTTTCCCGCACAATTTCAATCGAAGGGCGCCGCAAAACGCGTCGTCGTCCATCTGGTATTTGCCCCAGAAACCCCGGAATCGACCCTGATCCAGACGCTTACGCCACTTGCGCAACACGCGCTCCTTGACCTTGACCCAATCGCATTTTTGCGCTAAATTATCCATCTTCTTGCTGTATGGCACTGACCCCATTTTCCGTCGTCACCGAACCGACCCCCTCTCTCCGCGAACGTTCGCGGGAATTGCGCGTGGACGAGGTCACAACCCCGGAATTTCAGGCCTATTTGGATCGCCTGATCGTCACCATGTTTGAGAAAGATGGCGTTGGCATCGCCTCTCCGCAGGTGGGGCAGAATATCCGCGCGATCGTCGTGAACATGCCACAAGGCGCGGAGTGCTTTATCAATCCTGAAATCCTGAAAAAAAGCGAACAGCTAGTAGATTCCGAAGAGGGGTGCCTCAGCGTTCCTGGGAAGTACGGCATCGTGAAGCGCCACAAAAAGGTGACGATTCGCGCTATGAATCGCCATGGCCGTACGATGGAGTTCGAGGCAAAACAGTTTACCGCCATCATCTTCCAACACGAGATCGATCACCTGGATGGCGTTCTGTTTATCGATAAAGCCCGCGATATCCACACGACCGGTGGGAAACATATCTAGCCTGATATGCCCATCACCGTCGTGTTTTTTGGAACCTCTTCGTTTGCCGTTCCCTCCCTACAGGCCCTTGCTCGTGATCCGCGTTTTCAGATCCTCGCTGTCGTGACACAACCCGACCGACCGGTCGGACGCCACGCCACCATCACGCCACCACCCGTCAAAACGGCGGCGTTGGAACATGGACTCCCCGTCTTTCAATGGGAACGCGTGAAGTCCCAGGAAGCCCTGGATCAGATGCGCGCCTGGAACGCCGACGTAGGTGTCGTCGTGAGTTTTGGACAGATCCTGCCGCAATCGCTGCTCGATCTGTTTCCCCATGGCGTCGTAAACGTCCATGGATCACTGCTTCCAAAATACCGTGGCGCCTCCCCAATTTCTGCCGCCATTGCTGCGGGAGACACGGAAACAGGCGTAACAACGATGGTCGTAGATGCGGCGCTCGACCATGGCCCCCTACTTGGCTCTGCGATCGAGCCGATTTTTCCAGACGACACCGCGGAGTCATTGCATGATCGCTTGGCCGAACGCGGCGCCTCCATCCTCCCCGATCAGTTGGCGGAGTATGTCGCGGGAACGCGTATCCCCATCCCCCAGGATCACGACGCGGCGACACACACGACCTTGCTTACACGCGAACATGGGGCGCTGGACGTGACCCTCCCCGCTCTCACGCTCGCCCGGAAGATCCGCGCCTATTCCCCCTGGCCTGGGACATTTTTTACATTGACCGACAAGAAGCGACTCAAGGTCCTTGTTGCCCATGTCGCAAAGCCCTCTTCCACAGGAACCGCGGGAACGCACGTCATCGTCGACGGACTTCCGGCCATCCTTTGCGGTGATGGACAGGCACTTGTCCTTGACCGCGTTCAACCGGACGGAAAACCGCCCATGGATGGGGCGGCGTTCCTTCGTGGAAATGCGTGGATTTAACGTCGTCGCGTCGGGCGGTTGGGATCTTGGCAGGTAATCCGCAATGTTAACCGCAACTCTTCCCCCGTTTCTCGCAATGCCATCGGGGCCTCATAACGAAACGTCCGCGTTTTTACGTCGTAGGTCGCAATCGGCGTTTCTGTTGCGCGAAACGTCCCTTCTTCGACGGTAAATCCGACATCCGCATCTGCCCCGGCGACAGTTCCGTCATCCACTTTTTGTTTTGGCAAAATCGACAAAATCTGCCAGCCATTAAATCGGGTATCCAGAATCATCCGATCCTGCTCGCCCACACGCTGAAAGGTGCAGGTCGCCGGCACCTTTCCGGTACGACGAATCGCCCCGGAAACCGAAATGGTCGCCTCAGAGGCATTAATCACTTCCGGCTGCGTCTCCCAAGGAAGCACGCACCCCTGACCAAGGAGCAGCAATCCTGCTGCTACAAACACAACGCGTCGCATGTTACGAGTATAGCACACCTTGTTTTGTAGATCGGTGGGCGATCATCCCCTCCACAAACAACAGATACACAATCCCAAGCGGGTGGTTCAAATACGGCGTAAACACATGCACAAGCGCAAGCGCAGCAAGAGAGGCCACGGAGGCAACCGCGATCCAGGTCCCACGATAGGCGACCCACACGCGCCACGTCACACTGATCAACATCCACGCCATCACGGGAATACCAAGCGCTCCAAACTTCACCCAGTGCTCAAGCCATCCCCATTCAAATGCCGGCGTTGTGTAGAGACCACCCGTTTCTGCAACAATACGCGGATCTTTACTTTCATAGGTGACCGTTGCCCCAAATCCATGACCCAGCACGGGTGCTTCCTGGATTTTTTGCACAAGTACCTCGAGCAACCTCCAGCGACTCACCGCAGCCGCCTCGCCCGTATTTGCGCGTGAACCCAACACGCCAAATAGCGAAGAGGGATCAACCGGCGGGAGCGGGACGGCGAGCAGAAATCCCATGATCCCTATCGCCAACATGCCTCCCACCGCAAACCGCTTGACCGCAAACCAGGGCCAACGACCAACTACCACACGCGCGAGGACTCCTGCGACAACAAATCCTCCCGCAAGCCCAATCCACATGCTTCGGGAAAGAGAGATTAGCACGGTCGCAAGCGATAACGAGACGATCCCACCAACCCATCCCTGACGCTTTTCTTTTGCCGCAAACCAACTGAACGCCGCAATCAACGCAGGGACGGTAAAAATGTGGGACTGGAAGAAAATGCGGAACGCATTCCCGGCCACACGCGTGATTTCGCCAACTCCCGTTCGCCGCACCCACAAGTACATCCCCGTTGCCTGAGCAAGAAACCCGTGACCAAAGAAGTACAACAAAAACAACGTTTTGACCCCAAGCCACACCACGGATGCAAGAACGGCGGACGTGATCCATCGCGCCACTTCTTCACGATCGCGTTGGACCAGATGCACAACGGGAATCACCAACGCCCAGAACGCCCAAGCATTTGCATCCGCCATCAAGAACGCGTCATTTCCAACCTGAATTCCGCGTACCAGCCCGTATCCCACAAGTCCTGCAAGCGCGATGTATGGCGCGATCATCCTGAACCGAACTTGGACGTGCTGCCACGCCCGTTCACGAACGGCGAGCACAAACCACCCCAAGAAAAAGGCGAAAAACAACAAAATTCTGATCGAGATTCCCCCATCATTGTTTGCATCTCCGCCAATCTTGAAGAGCGCCCCCTTGGATCCGATCACGAGCTCTGTGAGCAAAACGGCGAGCGCCGCACTCGGTCGAAACACGGTCAAAGCGAACAACGCGCAGGCAAACGAAACCGCTGCAATCGCATTCGCGGTCGGAGAAAAAATCACCCAGCGTGACACCAGCTCCACCACAAGAATACCAACAAACCAACGCTTTACCCCCTGCCGCGCCTCCTGTTCGCGTTTGGTGGCATCCGGCGCACGTAAGCGATGTTTTACCAGAACGATTTCTTCTGCCACTCGATATCGACGCACCTCGTGTGGGGTATACCCCACCATGTCCCAGGGGATTTGAAACATGATTTTGGGCAACCATCGACTCATCCCCGTATCCCGCGGTTTCAGCGTAAAGAGCACCCGGTCGATCCAGATCCCGCGATGACCGGCTTCAGCTAGTGTCAAAAAGAGATCCCAATCCTGAAACTTCTTGAGAGCCTCATCAAAATGCGGGTGAACGCTTCGACGAATAAGCGCGCTTGTATGGATGTAATTTTTCTCACGAAGGGCATCGGGGTCGAACGGACGACCACGGAATGTCTTGAATCCGAAACGAAAAGAGGCATACGCAAACGCCGCCTCGGGATGAGCATCGAGCGTCTGCACCCAGGTGTCCAACGCATCAGGTACCAATTCGGCGTCTGCGTCCAAAAAAAGAACGTAAGGCGCCGTCGTGCGACGAAACCCTTCGTTCCGTGCGGCCGGCGCTCCCCGATTTTCCGAGAAACGATGATATCCAACCGGAAACGAAAAGCCGGCCTCGTGCAACAGCCGTTCCGTTTGGTCAGTGGACGCATCATCCACAACGATCACCTCAAAGTCTCGAGTGGATTGTCGCTCAAGGGAACGCAAACAGGCGATCAATTCATGACCGTGGTTATACGTCGGAATGATGATCGAAACGCGTGGGGTCATACAAGCGAAAGTCGGTCTCGCAACACCTCCCAGCGCGACGTCCATGAAAACCCCTCCTGCACACGCGCACGCCCCGCATCCCCCATCTGACGTGCCCGCTCCGGTGCCTCCAACAAGGTCAGCACGGCGGACACGATCTGTTCGGGCTTCGTCCCATCTACCAAAAGCCCGGTGACCTCATGGACCACCGCTTCGGACGCCCCGCCTGCGCGTCCCGCGATGACCGGCAATCCTGCGGCAGCCGCTTCAAGATACACGATGCCAAATCCCTCGACATCGCGCCCTTCTTCACGAACCGGCATGACAAACGCGTCGGACGCGGCGTACCACTGATTCCGCTCTCCATCCGTCGCAACCGGCACCCAACGGACGCGACTTCCAACGCCCGATTCATCCACCAATCGCTCTAATCGTCGTCGATCTTCTCCATCGCCCACAATGGCAAGATGAATATGCTCCGGCAATGAACGAAGCGCCTCAATCGTCCGATCAATCCCTTTGCGCGCCACAAGACGCGACACCACGACCAGCTGAAACACATGATCGGCGATCTGCAACGATCGACGTGCTGCGCCTTTTTCTGGATAGGTCTGTCGCTCGATCCCCGGGGTCAATACCAAGGTTTTCGCATGCGGAGCGATCGCGCGCACAAGTCCTGCGGTAAATTGAGAATTCGCGACCACCGTATGCGCCCCTTCCAAAATCTGACGAGCGAGCCAGCGCTTGCGGCGCTGCACGGACGCGAGCTGCAAATCCAACCCGTGCACACACACGACATAAGGTTTTCCCCCGCGAAGACGCGCGAGCCACGCCGCCGTTCCAACGGGCAGCACGTGACTCACGAGGACGAATTGATAGTCAGAAGTTGCAAACCGCTTCATCTGCTGGACAAGCGGACGCCAGGACCATCGACCCGTCGTCAGAAGCTGAACCGGTCTGACCGTTCCTGGGCCTGAAGCCTGGTGCGTTTCGTTCACAAACACGTCGATCGCGCCCTGCGACGCCTGCACTAAATTCCCTAAATAACGCGCAACCCCACCGCGTTCCGGGGGGTAATCCAAGGTGACGAGCG
Organism: Patescibacteria group bacterium; assembly: GCA_022843095.1. Taxonomy (GTDB): domain Bacteria; phylum Patescibacteriota; class Patescibacteriia; order 2-12-FULL-60-25; family 2-12-FULL-60-25; genus JALHOH01. Next base: position 586,461 of record JALHOH010000001.1, on the reverse strand, counting down.
CGAGCCGTGACATGCAAGAAGGGTACCGTTCACCCGCGAGATTGTCACGGTTTTTTGGAGTGTAGCGTTTCGTCGATCGGATCCACCGGCGCCGGACGGCGCGCAAGCCAACGGAACACCTGTTTGACGTCTTGGACCGTGAGTAATCGTGTGACAAACAACGCCGCTAGGGCGACCGTCACCGAAAATACCAACGCCGCAACCAACGGCATGGGAGGGGTTGCATACGTCACCGCAAGCCAAATCCCTGCGCCCGCCGCGATCCCCCGACCAAACAACGAAACCGCCCAATCAAATCCGGGCAAATCACGATGGATGAAGCCGAGCCCCAAAAAGAAGAGAAGCCAAAAACTCCCTAGCCCAGCGATCGCAGCACCCAACGGCCCGAGCGTTGGAATAAGCAACGCGTTCAGCAACACGTTCGTGACCATCGCAATCCCCATCGCCGTGGTTTTGAGCTCTGCCCGATGTGTCGCATTCAACAACGACCCGATCGGAAAATCCCAAAAAATAGGGACAAGCACCCATGCCAGCCATTGGAGAGGAACCACGGATCCTGAAAATGCCTCGCCATACACCACGGGAATCACGCGCGGTGCCATGGATGAAATAAGCGCCGCCATCGGCACGCCCGTGATCGTCATGAGGCGGAGCGATCCGGCGAGGAGTTCTTGCAGTTGCGTTTTATCCTTTCGCGCAAAGGCTGCACTCATCCCCGGATACAGCGCCGCAACAAACGCAAGGGGGACAAACTGAAATGCGTACGTCACTTTGTAAGCCACAGCGTACCATCCGATCTCCTGACTCGTATGAAACTGCTTCAACATCAGGGTGTCGACATACGAGTAGATCTTCACAAAGATGCCGGCCAACGCAAACGGGGTTGCGGCGCGCAAAAACCGTCGCATCCCCCACGTCAACCGCGCCGTTTCCCAAGAGGGTGCAATCCCCTTTCCCCTGGCCCAGCCGATGCTCCATCCCACATTCCAGACACTTGAAACCAACAGTGCAAAAATCAACCCGTACACCTGGGTATGCGGAGCATCGACATAGGCCGTCGCAACGGTAAACGCGACGATCGCCGTCAACAGCTGCCCTACGAACATCCCCACGGATTCAAACCGCAAATCCCGTTTGCCGCGAAGCGCGCCATACCACAACAGCGAGACCGCATCGGCTGACATCACGAAACAGGCGATACTGACGGCGAGCAGCGTTTCCGTGGATCCTCCGGAGGCGTAGGTATAAATCAGGGACGCGGCAATCGCGAGCGGAATAAGAAAAATCTTGGCGATGATGGCCTGCGCAAGCGCGGCTCGACCGCTTGCTTCATCCGCAGCCATCTCTCGAATCACCACCGGCGTCAACCCCAAATCCGTGAGTACCACAAATACAGAGGTCACCGACACGGCGTAAAAATAATCTCCGGTCACCGTGACACCCACAAGACGCGCCACAAAGGTGAACGTCAGGAACGAAATGAGTTTTTGCCCGGTCTGGGCAAGCATGAGCCAAGCGGCGTTTCTGGCAACGGCGTGTCCGTGAGACATACAAACGTTAGGAACGAAGAAAGCGTCTCCGTACATGATGCGCGAAAAACAGCGCGAAGAACAGCAGGAACCCGTCAATCGGCAACCGATACCGCCCTTGAGCGATCGGACCGTGATTCACGGCCACAAAATACAGCAGAAAAAGACCGATGGAATACACATACGCACGGCGATCCGGATCCCACCCCATCTGCCGCAATCCAAGCGCGGCAGCGATCCAAACCAAGAGCCACACGCCTGCGCCCACGCCACGGACGACCACACTCGAAGCCGATGCAAGCGCAGAGACAACTGCCGAAACATCTCCACGTAACAGAATCGATGAAAGATTTACGCCGTGCTGGGAAGAAAGTACCCCGACACGTTCCAGTGGCCCCGCGACTCCATCATGAACCACAAACGGAATCGTTTTGTACAGTTGAAAGGCAACATAGCGCGAAAGATGTGGCTGAATGATCTCATCCGCAAACGACTGATACCGCGTCGCATCCCAAAGCGAAGGACCGGTCAGTGGCATCGTATGCCCGAGATGCGCAAGCAGACGTTGGTGTAATTCCGTGGTCGGTGTTCCGGTACGCCAGGATTCAAAGTGGATGGCGTGAATACTGGCAGCATTAAAGACCCCGACCACCGTCAGCGATGGGGTGCCAAATATCCAAGCATTGCGCCCCATCCAGGGAAGAAGCCACACTGAAAACAAAAACGTACACAGCAGAATTCTGGCGCAGGCAAGCTTCCAAGCATGACGAAACACAAATCCGATCACCACACACACAGGCACGATGACAAACATCCCCGCCGGTCGTACGATCGCCCCATACCCAAACCACAACGCAGCAAGTGCAAACCACCGAAGGCGCGAGGGAGCGCGTATCCCCTGAAACAGCGCCCAACATCCCAGTAAAAATATCAACGTGTACCAACCATCTGTCAGGGTCTGATGCACCACGTGCAACCGCGTGGGATACAAGGCAAAGGCAAGACTCGCAACCCATGCGATCCGCGCCTGGAACGGCCGCAGGACGGCAAAGAGCACGACTGGGATGGTGGCAAGCATCACGGACTGCACACCCACGACTGCCGTCCAAGATTTCCCAAGCAAAGCAAAGAGCGCCCCTAGAACCATGGGGTACCCAGGGGTCCGAACACTATCTGGCACAAGCGGCCCCGAAGCAGACTGCGAAAATACGCCAAATTCAATCAGATTTTGCGCCGTCATCCGGTAGCTCACCTCATCCCCGATCGCCTGGGTTGCGACACCCAACCCACCGGACGCATGGATCATCCCCCAAAAAAAGAGAAGCTGCGCGGCAAGAGCGATGGCATACAATGCCAAAAACGGATGCGCTCGTACCACTTTCTGGCATCGATCCATGAATCCCATGCCCGCACTGTACCTTGGAAACCTGCCAGATTGGAGGGGATAAAAAAATCGGTATCCCGTTGGATACCGATTGAACCCGAGCGCCACCAGCAGGAGTTGCACCCGCTAGGCATTCGCCTTTCTGACCCCCTTGCGGGAAGCGCACCTCACGCTATTTTTCGTCAGATGATGGCAAAAGAAGCGTATCAAGAAAGGGGCGAAAACGGAACGCGGACTACGAACGAGATTACTTGCGAACCCAGAGGAAACGATCGTGGGGTTCCCGGTTTTCGCCAAGCGAAATAGGACCACAGACACTAAACCGCGCAGGACAGAAGGCCACGCACTCGAAATAGCGGACACTGTCACCACGCCACGAACCAAGGGCAATAACCGGGAACCGATGCTCCTCCACCCGCAGATGCTCCTTTCGAAACGCGCGCAGCTCGAGGTGAGTGGCGGGGCGGTAACCCAGCGGATCCATCATGATGATAGCGTCTTCCACCCCGATACTTGTGGGAAGGGTTTTCAGGAGCATGAAGCGATCACCGGGTGCCTGATCAAAAGTGGCGCACGAGGGGTGAAACCGCCACTCATCCTTTGGGCCAGCCAAATCGGGCTCGTCATTCCTGAATTTTGAGAACTCGGCCATGAGCGTTGCCATACGAACCCGGTATTCTCCGTACTTCTGATTCATTTCTAACCTCCTCCTACTGCTTATCTGACACACGCATCAGAAACATTCGGGATTCCGATGTCCGACATCGAAGTCGAACGTCTAAATCTAAACCAATTTCTCCACTTTGTCAATCCGAATACCTAAAAACACCCCATTTCTGGGGTGTTTTTGTGGCGCGATTAGCGCTTGCTCCACTGCGGAGCGCGACGGGCTTTGCGAAGACCTGGCTTCTTGCGTTCCTTGGCACGCGGATCGCGGGTCAAGTAACCAAGCTTCTTCAGGGTCTTGCGGAACGTCGGGTTCAGCTCGCACAACGCGCGGGAGATGCCGAGGCGCACAGCTTCCGCCTGGCCACGGATTCCACCGCCCTGCACGGAAGCGCTGACGTCAACGGCCGTTTCCTGGCCGGACACCTTGAGCGGACCGTTCACGATCGTGCGCAATTCGTACGTCGTGAAGTATGCATCCGCTGGCTTGCCATTCACCGTCATCGTCCCCTTGCCGTTCTTGATGACACGGACCTGGGCGATGGACGTCTTGCGACGACCGACGGCGTACAAATACGAACCGCCTTTCGCCTTTTCCGCCGCCACCGTTTCTTCCGTCACCACCGCCTCTGCCGGAGCGACCGTCTCTTCTACCTTCTTCTTGGCCGACTTTGCCGGCGCTTTCTTTTTGGTCTCGGTCATACCGTTAGGCTTCGATGGACAAACGTTTCAAGCGTTCCTTCTGCGTCGTGTTCTTGGGAAGCATGTATTTTACCGCATGTTCCAACACCGCGCCCGGGTTCGTCTGCATCAGCTTGGACACCGGCGTCCGCTTCAACCCACCTGGACGGTTGGTGCTGCGGATAAGCTCCTTTTGTTCAAGCTTCTTCCCCGTGAGCTTCAGCTTGGATGCGTTCGTAACCTTCACGACGACGTTGGAGTCGATGTGCGGAACGTAGGTCGCCTTGTTCTTCCCCATCAAAATCTGCGCAATCTGGGTCGCCAAACGACCGACCACTTTGTCCGTGGCGTCGATGGTGACGATTTCGCGCGTCGCAGAACGCGACAGGTTCTTCTTCCAGGCCATAGTTATTTCACGAGTTGGATCTGGGCCACATCGGCGCCATCTCCTTTACGGTTCCCGAGTTTGATAATCCGGGTGTACCCGCCCTTCCGGGCTGCATAGCGCGGACCAAGCTCTTCCATGACCTTCAGCACGGCGTTTTCGGTCGTGAGGGTCTCTGCAAGAGCGCGGCGCGTCACCAAGGACTTCGTCTTTCCTTTGGTAATCAAGCGTTCCACGAGCGGACGCACAGCCTTCGCTTTCGCGAGGGTGGTGTTCACGTGTTCGTAGAGGACCAGGGACGTCGCAAGATTGCGAAGCAAGGCACGGCGTGGGCCGGCCTTCCGGTCAAGTGTTTTTCCTACTCGGCGGTGGCGCATACACGAGGTTCAGTCGGGAACAGTTAGGCGGTTTCTTCGCTATAGGTCAAGTCCTGGAGGAGGGCGAAGTGGTCCATCAGGATTTTCACAGATTGGTTGCACGCATCCAACGGATCAAGCGTTCCATCCGTTTCGACACGGAGCACGAGCTTATCGTAGTCCGTCCGATCTCCGACACGCGTGGCTTCGACCTTGTACGACACGTTCAGCACTGGGCTGTACAACGCATCGACGGCGATCGTGCCAAGTTCAAGCTTTTCCTTGCTCCGTTCTTCGGTGGAGCGATACCCACGACCGGCGCCGATCCAGCATTCGAGTTCGAAGTGGGCAGACGCATCGGTCAAGGTGGCAATGTGCAGGTCAGGGTTTACGATCTCAACCAACGCATCCTTCGCAAACTCCTTCGCCGTCACCTTCTTTTCTCCCTTCACCGAGAGGGTGATCTTCACCGGCTCTTCAGAAAAGAGTTTCATCCGGAGCATTTTGAGGTTCAGGATGATCTCCAGCACGTCCTCCTTCACATGTGGCAACGTTGTGAATTCATGGTCCGCACCCTTGATGCGTACCGCGGTCACAGCCGCGCCGGGAAGGGAGGTCAGCAGCACGCGACGGATGGCGTTGCCGAGCGTCGTTCCGTAGCCCTGGGCACACGGTTCAACGATCAACATACCTTCGTTCGGCCGCTCACCGCGGGAGAACCGGATCTTGGATGGCAGCAAGAGTGGTTCCATAGGAAAGGAAGGTCCAAAGGGACCAAGGTGAAAGATTAGCGGGAGTAAAATTCGACGATCATCTTTGGATCGTAGGGTTGGTTTTGGAGGTCCGAGCCTTGCGGCACACCCGTGACTTTCACCGATGCCTCCTTGGCGTTCAGGGACAACCAGGACGGCGTTTCCTTCTTGTTCTGCAACGTCTCTTCAATCGTCTTCCAAATCCCCTTTCCCTTCTTCGTTTCACGGATGGTGACCACTTCGCCCGCGCGGACGCGGTACGATGGGATGTTCACCGGCTTGCCGTTCACGTTGAAGTGGGCGTGGACCACGGCCTGGCGCGCCATGGCGCGGGTCTTTGCAAACCCGGCGCGGTAGACGGCGTTATCCAGACGACGTTCCAAGAGCTGCACCAACGTCTCCCCCGTGTTGCCACGCTTGCGCGTTGCTTCTTCGAACAGGTTGGAGAATTGGCGTTCATTCAAACCATACAAACGCTTTGCCTTCTGCTTTTCACGGAGCTGCTTCCCGTAATCCGTCATGCGGGTGCGGGAATCCGGACCGTGAACGCCCGGCGCGTACGGACGCTTTGCCAGCGCGCGGGTATGCGAAGCCGCGTCGGAGATCGCGACGCCTTCGCGGCGGGAAATTTTCGCTTTGAGTTTCAAACGCATAGGTTGGGACCAGTCAGCCAATGGAGGGAGAATTACACGCGGCGTGGGCGCGGCGGACGACACCCGTTATGTGGGGTCGGCGTGATGTCCTTGATCGCCGTGATGTTCAGGCCATTTGCGTTCAACGCACGGAGGGCGCCTTCGCGACCCTGGCCAACACCGCGAATGAAGACGTTCACGTCCTTCAATCCGGATTCTTTCGCTTTTTCAATCGCATCCTTCACGATCACCGACGCGGCGTACGGCGTGGCCTTCTTCGGACCCTTGAAACCGACGACGCCTGCGCTAGACCAGGACAAAACGTTGCCGTTCATGTCCGTCAGCGAAACGATCGTGTTGTTAAACGTTGCGTTGATAAACGCCTTGCCCTGGGCGACCTGGGCGCGGGCCTTCTTTCCCTTCTTCGGCTTGGCTTTGGAAGCCTTCGCTTTTCCAGCCGATTCGGCGACCGCAGTCGCCACGTTCTTTTCTTCAGACATAGCAGTGTCGCAAAGGGATTACGTCTTCTCGAGCTTGCGCTTCCCAGAACCCATCGTGCGGCGGACGTTGCCGCGCACCGTGCGGGAATTGGTCTTCGTGCGCTGACCGCGAACGGGCAAGCCACGGATGTGGCGCGTCCCACGGTATGCACCGATTTCCTTCAAGCGCTTGATGTTCGAGAGCACATCGCGGCGGAGTTCACCCTCCACTTTGTAGTTCTTTTCGATTTCGTCGCGGAGCTTGTTTGCATCCGCCTCCGGAAGATCCTTGACGCGCACTGCGCCATTCACCCCGGTCTTCGCCAAGATTTTCTTGGAAAGCGTGGGGCCGATCCCGTAGAGATAAGAGAGCGCGATATCAACGCGCTTGTTCTGTGGAAGTGTGACACCGGCAATACGTGCCATAACAAGACGTAAAACGACTAGACGAATAATTACCCTTGGCGTTGTTTATGCTTGGGGTTTTTTGCGCACACGACAACCACGCGACCTTTGCGGCGCGTTACTTGACAGTCACGGCACATGGCCTTGACGGAGGAGCGGACCTTCATACCTTTTATTCTGTATCTACAAAAATAAGTCCCAAGCTTCAGGGACTACAATCTAAATGTTATGCGACCCTTTGTCAAATCGTATGGACTCACTTCTACCTGGACGGAATCACCCGGGGTTAACCGAATGCGATTCATGCGCATTTTCCCGCCCAAATAACACAAAATCTCCTGGCCGGAGTCGAGTTTTACCCGGAACGTGGTTCCAGGAAGGTTCTCTGTGACCATCCCCTTCATCACCAGGAATTCCTTATTCGGGGAGGACGGTTTCGCCATAGGTTGCACGCATCTGTGGAAAAAATGGAATAATGGTGATGATACTTTAGTCAGCGGGGTGCCTGCTGTCAATCAAAAACACCGGGCTTAGCCGGTGTTTTTCCCTACGGTTGCCTTGATGCGACGAACGCCTGCACTGACCGCCTCTTCTTTTTGGATTGTAAATCCCCCCAATTCCCCCGTCGTCCGGACGTGCGGACCGCCGCAAATTTCTTTGCTGAAGTACCCTTTTTCGTCGTTTCCTACAAAATACACCTTGATCTTCCCTCCCAGCTGGGCGTACTTGTCGTCAAAGAATCCGATCGCGCCCCGTGCTTTTGCCTCTTCGGTCGAGAGTTCCTCAAAATACACCGGAAGATCCCGCGCAATCACGTCGTTCACCATCCGCTCTACCTCCGCCAATTGCTCCGGGGTCATCTTTTCCGGATGGGAAAAATCAAAGCGCAGCCGTTCCGCCGTGATATTTGACCCCTTCTGCCCGACATGATCGCCCAACACGGCGCGCAATGCCTGGTGAAGCAGATGCGTTGCCGTGTGCAACCGCGTCGTTTCTTCCGAATGATCCGCAAGTCCGCCCTTAAACGTACCAGCAGATGCCGTGCGTGAAAGTTCCTGATGCTTCTTAAACTCCTGCTCAAATACAGCTCGATCCACCGCCATCCCCCGCTCACGGAGCAGTTCTTCCGTCAGTTCCCAAGGAAATCCGTAGGTGGAAAACAATGTGAACGCCTGCTCACCCGTCACAGAGCCTCCTGCCGCCATCTTCTCGAGTTCACGCATCCCTTTTTCCAGGGTCTTTCCAAATTTTTCCTCTTCTTTTTTCATCTCTTCCACGATTTTCTCCTGGTTCGCGATAAGCTCGGCGTAATGCGTCCCAAACTCCCCGATCACGACGCGTGCAACGTCCGGCGTAAACGCCGCCTGGATCCCCAAACGCCGCCCTTCGCGAATGGCACGACGCAGCAACCGACGAACAATATACCCCTGCCCCACATTCGAAGGCGCAACCCCTCGCAGGTCACCAATCACAAACGTGGCCGCACGAATATGGTCTGCAATGATGCGGAACGATCGATCTGTTGCGACATCCTGTCCATAGACTTTGCCTGACAATGCGGCAATTTTTGCGAACATGGTCTGGAACACTTCGGTATCAAACACGGTCGGAACGCCCTGCAACATCGCCGCCATGCGTTCAAGACCCATCCCGGTGTCCACGTTCTTTTGCGCGAGCGGCTCAAACGAACCGTCTTCCCGCTTGTTGTACTGCATGAACACGTCGTTCCAAATCTCCACGAAACGCCCACAGTCGCAATTCGGATGACACACCTCCCCAAACGCCGGATCATGCGGGCGACCTGTGTCAAAAAAGATCTCGGTATCCGGTCCACACGGTCCGGTTTGTCCCGCCGGTCCCCACCAGTTCTTCTTTTTCGGATACGCGTACACCCGTGACACGCCCGGTTCATCCTTCCCCGCAACCCCTTCTTCGGCCGCAATGCCACGCGTCGCAAACAGCGCCTGCCAAATCCCCATGGACTCAATATCTTTCGGCGCGTCCGCGTCCCCTTCAAACACGGTCACAAACAAACGAGACGGATCAACGTTCAACCAGCGCGCATCCGTCAAAAATTCAAAGGACCACGTAATCGTTTCCTGCTTAAAATAATCTCCCAAAGACCAGTTCCCAAGCATCTCGAAAAACGTCAGGTGACGGTTATCCCCAACCTCTTCGATATCATCCGTTCGCAAGCATTTTTGTGCGTCCGCGAGGCGCGTTCCGGCCGGATGTGTTTCACCCATCAAATACGGGACAAGTGGGTGCATCCCCGCCGTCGTAAACAGGACGGTTGGATCGTTTTCCGGCAAAAGCGACGCGGACGGCAAAATCGCATGGCCTTTTTCTTTGAAAAACGCGAGAAATTTTTCACGTACCTGGGAAACAGTCATATCGGTAAAGAAAGAAGATCAGGTCGCCGCCGAAGGGTCAAGCCCTCGATACAGCAATTCCGCTTGATTCACGAACACTTTCAGTAAGGATGGGTCCACTTCTTGGATGCGATCCGGATGCAATTGGAGGATCAGATACGCTCTGCATGCCCCCGCTCCACGATCAGAGGGCACAACCAGCACGTCGCGTGCATCTTCCGTCCGGATAAACGCATGACTGGCACCGGTCCCATGCAATTCCCGTAAATCCCGGTTTGCCACGCGAAAGGTGGGTTTTGCGGAGGCATGATGCAAAAACTCTCGATCTGTCCGCAATTTCTCCACCTCCATGAATCGAAGCAGCGCCGCATCCGCTCCCGCTGCCGCACAGGCATTTGCCACGATCGACTGAAACAATTCCTTCGAAAATCGTTTACCGTCCCCCATCTGCTTGGTCGTATCATCTGCAAGCGTCTTCAGAAGCTCGAGCTTACGATTCAATGCACCAATGTAGGTGTACGATTCAATCAACTCCATCTTGGCTTTATGGTAATCATCCTGCGCCTTCTTGTGCTCCTGTTCACGACGCTCCATGAGTCGTTCATACAGGGAAAACGTAATGATCCCCGCAATCCCAAAGAGAAAAATCGTGATTTCTTCCAGCGTATCCTCGGACAATCCAAAGTAGCTTTGTTCAAAGAGCGACGGCGACAAGACCGCCAGCACAAAGAAGAGCAGGTAGACCAAAGAAATCCATTCCAGTCGGTTCGATCGGCTCATGGTTTGGAGTATGGTAGCGGATGACGCCTCTCGCGCCAAGGGAAGTAAGGGGGGCATAAAAAACGCGCCAGAAAAGGCGCGTGCGTTTTATTGATTTGCCCCACAGATCTGTGTTGCATTTGGCCACTTGACGATAAACGTCGGAGTACTCAGCTCCCGGATCCCGAACGTCGGCGATTCTAGGACGCCATCATAGAGATCGACCGTGAGCACTCTCTTGACCTGGTGTTCGTTGCAATTATCATCCCACCAGAGATCCGTCTCAGTTCCGTATGGCATCACGATACGATGCCCTCGATGGACTATATCCGTCTGAGAGAACGTCCGCTCACAAACAACAAAGTCCTCTCGACGCTGTTCACTGAGGAACAGGTCCGGTAAATTGAGACGAAATGCCGCTTCCCGCTCCAACGCACCTCTTGGGAGCTGCGTTGGCACAAGCCAGAGCATCCCGAAGCGCCACTCCAGTACTTCATCTTGCCAGGTTTCCCGTCTTGGATGCACCAGATTCTGTAGGAGCGCCGGAAGCAAAGCCTGCAAGCATGCTTCGAATGGACTCTTTACTTCTTGCGCCGACGTCCAAATCGAAGGATGAACTTGAGCCAGGAAAGGTCGCCCCTCTACCGACGCACCAATGAAGACACGTTCTCCTAATCGATCTCGCTGTCTGTAGCGACAGAGGAACCATGCGTCCGGCACCAACCACCGCCCTTCTTCCGGCCCACGCGGCAACACAATGGCCGGGGGTGATCCGCGATGAATATGGGTAGGAATCCGGTCATTCGCCTCGAACCGAACCTGTACACCTCCGTTCAACATGAGCGGAAGATTGGTTTGAAACAGCGCCATGGGCAACTCCTTCTTGAATGTTCTCCTACGAGACTGACAACATATGTTTCGGACGTCAAGGATTTGCGTCTTCCGCCAAATATCCCCCTCCCACGCATTCATCTCCAATAAAGAGCACTGCGGATTGACCCGGCGCAAGCCCCCAGACGGGTTCCGCGAACACCAATCGATAGGTGTCGTCACCGACGTCTTCAATCGTCGAGCGAACCGGGTGTTGATGGTACCGAATCGCGACGTCGACCGTCTTTGACCGCGGGCGGTGCCCGGTGCACCACACAACATCGTGCAACACAGCCTGCGCGGTATACAGCAACGGATCTTCCCGATCGGGAACCACAATCAATCGATTGTGCGCGCGATCTTTTTTTGCGACATACCACGCTTTTCCATCTTTGCTCACCTGAATTCCCTGCCGTTGTCCGATGGTGTACGCATCCAACCCGTCATGATGGCCAAGCACCTCCCCTGCACGGGAGACGATCTCGCCCGGCGTAGGAGGGAGCTTTTTTCGAAGAAACTCATGAAAATCTAACTTTCCGACAAAGCAAATCCCCTGGCTATCCGGTTTCTGCGCCGTCGGAAGTCCAAATTTCTGAGCCAGTTCGCGTACGTCCTTTTTTTGATAGCCCCCGATCGGCAGAAGCGTGCGTCGTAAAACCTGTTGTGGCACTCGGTACAAAAAATACGATTGGTCTTTTGCAGGATCTACCCCTTTCAACAGATGCGCCGTCCCCTCCGCATCCCGAGAAATGCGGGCATAGTGACCCGTCGCCACATACTCAAATCCACGACGCATGGCTTCTTCAAAAAACAAACCAAACTTCACCTCTTCGTTGCACAAGACATCCGGATTTGGAGTGAGTCCGGCCTGATACTCCGCAAACATCCGATCCAACACGCGCGCACGATAGTCCTTCTCAAAATCAAACGTGAGGAGATCAATCCCAAGTTTCGCCGCGACGCGCAAGGCGTCACGACGCTCTCCGCGCCACTGACACTCCCCGGTCCACAGATCTTTGGAATCGGACCAGTTCTTGATGAATCCTCCTGTCACCTCGTGTCCCTGTTCTTGAAGCAGCGCGGCCGTCACGCTCGAATCGACGCCGCCACTCATGCCGACAAGCACCTTTGCCATAGGTTACGCCCCCTTGGATGCACGCACCGCCTCTCGTCCCTGCTTGATGTTTTCCCCATCTTCCTGAACAGCAAGCTGGCCACATGCGGCGTCGATATCTTCCCCAAACGTCACGCGATGCGTTGCTGGAACCCCCAACTGACGCAGACGTTCCACGAACCACAGACGCTGCTCCTTCCCGGTCCCTTGGAAGGCCTCAGTTTCATGGTATTTGATGACGTTCACATGCACGAGACGCACATCTCCATCAAACAATGCCGCAAGCGCCTGCGCATCCTCTTCACGATCATTAATCCCCTTTAAGAGCAGATATTCAAACATCACGCGTCGGTTGGTTTTGCGCATGTAGGTCCGCACCGCATCCATGAGTTTGGACAACGGATACGCCTTGTTCACGGGCATGATCGACGAGCGTTCATCCTGGATTGCGCTATGCAACGAAATGGCCAGGTTTACCTGCATGTCTTCGTCCGCGAACTTCAAAATGCCGGGAACAATCCCACAGGTTGATACGCTCATGTGCCGTGCGCCCAAATTGAACCCGTCCGGGTCATTCAGCGTCCGCAACGCCTTCATCACGTTCTCAAAGTTGTGGAACGGCTCCCCCATCCCCATGAGTACCACATTCGTGACGCGTTCCCCCTTCGCTTTCAGCCAACGCGCAAAATAGATCACCTGCTCGACGATTTCTTGCGCGCTCAAATTCCGCGTGAGCCCCATGGTGCCGGTCGCGCAAAAACTACAGGCCATCGGACACCCCACCTGTGACGAAACGCACACCGTATTACGTTCATCTTCGTGACGCATGAGTACAGCCTCGATTTTTTTGCCGTCTTCACAGGCAAACAACGTCTTCACGGTGTCGCCCTTGGTCGCCTCCTGCGTTTTGACCGGGGTCAAGGTATTCCACGCCACTTCCGCAGCGCACGCCTCTCGCAGCGCTTTGGAAAACGTCGTCACCTGATCCCAGCTCTCCGCAAAATCAACGAAAAACGCCCGCTTGACTTGCGCCAAGCGGTACGCGGGTTCCTTGCGTGCCTGAAGCACGCGCGCGACAGCATCGAGCTGCATACAGGAAAAAATGTCTCGCTAGAACGCGTGGTTGTTCCATGCCCACTGCGCCAAACGTTCTGCGGTAAAAAATGACCCCTTCTTGGTCGGCGATCCAAGGACCGCCACAAGTAGGTCTCGACCATACACGGGCTTGCCCTCCGCGTCCATAGCCCGCACATGGACCACAAGGTTGTACTGCGACTCCTCCAAATACCCCGTTTTTCCACCAATCACCCACACTTTATGCGTGTCCGCTAACAAATCATTGGTGTTTCGAATCGTCTTGGCATCGCCTGTATTTTGAATGGCAAATCGATACGTTCCCGTTTGGGCTGCACGTCGCACCACGGGGTTGGCAAATGCCGCCTCGGCGATGAGCGCGATATCTCGTGCGGTCGTCATGTTTCGAGGATCCATCCCTGACGCGTCATAAAACGCAGATCGCTTTGCCCCGACACGCACCGCCTCCGCGTTCATCTTTTTCAAGAACGCCTTTGTCCCGCCATGCGTACGCGCAAGAGCGGTCGCCGTATTATTCGCACTCGCCGTGATACTGCTATACAGCGCATCCTGCACCGAAATCGTTGAGCCATTTGGGACGCGCAAACGACCTCCACCCACCTCGTCCGCCTTGGTAATCGAAATAATCCTCCCCCAACGCGGTTTTTGGGAAACCAACGCCAACGCGTTCGGAAGCTTGGTCAAGCTCGCGGCAACACGTGGTTGTTCTGGTTTAAATCCATACAGAACCTTGTGCGTCCCTGCCGTCATGACAATGGCGGAGGCGAATTCATTCTCCGTCGGTACGAATGGCACAAAGCCCTCGGATTTCTGAACCGCCGCCGAAACAGGAACGGCAGAGACCATCCAGAGACAGGCAACCAAGAACGAGGTAAATCGCTTCATACAACTAGCATACCCCATCCTCTTACTTGATGGCGAGCATGACCGTCTTTGGCGGCGTCTTCACAATCACCACCTTGGTTCCGACCGGCGCCCATTCATACGCGGTTTTTGCTGCCCCAACCCCAAGCCGCACACATCCGTGACTCGCCGGACGCCCCAAGTGAGACGCCCCTTCTTTGCGACCGCCCGGCCATTCGGGCAATTCATGAATTCCGTGACCACGTCCGGAAAAATGCATCCAATACGGCATCCACAACTTCGCGGAACGCGACCACGCGCGCGGATGCTTATCCAACACCTTAAACGTTCCAACGGGTGTCGGTGTTTTTGCGAGACCCGAAGATACTGGTGACGAAGCAATCGCGATCCCCATGACACGCCGCTCCATTCGTTGCGTACTCAGAATAATATGAAGGCTTTTTTCCAGCGGAATCGCCTCCGTAGAGGTTGGTGAATACGCCATCTCTACTTCCAACCCATCCTGAAAGGAATCCCCATCCGTATCCGCCTGCATCGGATCCGTTCCAAAGAGCAACTCAAGTCGATCATTCAGGCCGTCTTTATCAAAATCCTTGGGAGCGCGCTTCTTTTTTGGGGCGAGTGGATCATACTCGTGGAGCACCTCTTCACGATCCGCGTATCCATCACCATCGGTATCTAACTTGCTTGGATCTGTCCCAAAAATAGAGACCTCCCATTCGTCCAACAATCCGTCTACATCCGAATCACGATGCTCTGCCGCTGCCGCATCTCGAGGCGTCCCTCCCAAGAGGAGCGCGCTACACAAGCACAAACACAGCGCTGGCAAGCGCCAACCGATACCATACGAAGACATCGAACCGTTGCGTTGAGACATACGAGATTAAGAACGAAATAGCGAACGACCCTGCAAGCATTGCGGAAAAAAATCCAAGAATCAATGGGACCACCGGGAACGCGACCCCGTCAGCGGTCAGAAGCTCAAGCACCCCATGTGCACCCGCCGCAGCCGTCACAGGAATACTCACAAAAAACGAAAATTTTGCCGCGAGCGGGCGCGGGAGACCGGACAGCAACCCCGCCGTCATCGTAATCCCGGAACGCGACGTCCCCGGCAACAATGACAGTGGCTGTGCAATACCGACCATGAGCGCCTGTTTCCAGGTGAGATGCTCAAATGTCGGCGAGAGTGTGGACGCAGGCCGACGCGCCGCAAACCGATCTGCACCGAGTAACATTAATCCCCAAAACGCCAAATCAAAGGCCACCAGACCACTTCGGCGCGCAAACGCCTCCACATAATCATTGACGAAAAACGCGACTACCAGGACGGGCAACGCCGCCACCAACACCTTCCCTAAAAATGCGCGCGCCGCGGCCCCCTCTTCGGATCGCTTTGGTGCGCAGACAAGCGCTCCTGACCATTCGGCACGAAAATACCAAAGCAAAGCGGCAAGCGTCCCCAAATGCAGGACCGTATCAAACGCAAGACCCTGATCTGTCCATCCAAACAACACCGGGACAAGAATAAGATGCCCGCTTGAAGAAACGGGAAAGAATTCAGTGAATCCTTGAACCGCTCCTAGCACGATCCCTTGTAGCCATGAAATCATAGACGTGTACGTTCCTTCGCGATCCAATCGACAAGCGCTGTCGCGAGCTCCGGATGGGAGGTGAATAGCTGTGTTCCGTGACCGGCGTTCTCGAACCAGCGCCCAGCATCCACCGAACGCCCTGCCAAACGCAATATCTCCTTTGCTGACTCAAACGAAGCCTGATCGTCTGGAGAAGAGGCTGCAACAAAAAGACCTTGAGTCGGCGAGAGCTGACGCGCCAACGGAAACGCCTGTATCCCACGATAGCTCTCTCCGGGAGAAAGCAATGCAATCGCATGAATCCGTGGATCCGCAATCGCGCTCTGCAACGCAAGGCTCGCCCCAATCGAAGCGCCAACGACAAAAACAGACGATACGCCACTCCGTTCCTGCATCCAAGCAAGCGCTGCCTGGATATCTTGAGCCGAGGCCTGATGTTCTGCGTCCGAAAACATCCGATAATCCAATGCCTGGTTCCTTTGCTGCAATGACTCCCCATGCCCACGAAGATCGATCGCAAGTGAAGCCATTCCGCGTTCGGACAACAGCGACTGTAGATGCACCCAACTCGTTCGATCACTCGGCATCATGTGCAACAGCAAAACCGCCGAGGATGAGTCGGCGGTCGGTTGCCACGATCCAACGATCGTGACGCCGTCTTTCGTTTCGAACGACACGCGTTCCATGACAATAGCCTACCTAGAAGGAAATCTTTTGCCCAGGACGAAGCGTGTGCCCAGAACCCGAAGTTGTATCAGGCGTTTCCTCCATTGATGGCATCACCACGATATCTGCATCCACTGGCATCCGTGTAGGTGGGGGCGGTGGAGGGGTTGGAGAAGGCGGAAGCGGCGCTGCGGGAGAAATGGGCTGGGCCGAGACCGTCGGCGCGGGCTTGGAGGACTCCGGTGCACGCGACTCTCGTGGACGATCCGGTCGACGCCTTCCGCGCTCATCACGACGTGGCTGACCTGCTTTCGATTCCAGCACGCGCTTATCCGTTTCAATGGGTGATCCCTTTGTTTTTGTGAGCTCTGCCAATAGACTTTCTCGTTCCTTTTCTTGGTCGTTTGCAGCCGATACGATTTTGATAGCAGCTTGCGGCGGCGTCTCCCGCACGATCCTCGGACGATTCGGTTCTGGATGCGCCCCGGAAGATGGTGGTTTCTGCGCTGGTTTTTGAGGAGGACGCGGCTCCATGCGTGCTGCCCGTTCGGGCGGAATCGGCGCTTTCTTTAACTCCTGCATCGACGTCCCCGATTTTTTTCGTTCTTCTAATATAATCGGGCGGCACTCGGTGCAATAGATCGGCCGCGAAGTATCCAGCTGCACCGCCAATTCAAATTGCTTCCCGCAGCGTGAACAGGAATAGGTAAACTTCGGCTTTTGCTTTTTCTGACCCGCAGAAGAAAGCGCCTTGTCTACGGTTGCCTGAATCGCCGCCATCCGTTCCGGACGAATCTTCAAGTACTCTGTCGGCTCCGTCTCCGTTCCAACCGGCTCCACTTTTTGGACAGGACTCTTAGCCGCCACCTGCTCTAACTGCTCTTTTTCTTCTTCCGTTTGAATGAGGGGATACTCATGCGCAACCGGCGTTTCCGCATCCGAAACCGCAACCACGGTCGAACTTGGCGTAGGCGGATTCGGAATCGCAGCCCCCGGTAATTGAAGCTCCATCCCCGCCCACTTCAGGACCTTCTCTTCAATAATTTGGCGCGGTTCGGCGTATCGTTCGCGACTCACTTTAATCACCTTCTCCGTACTCTGCGTTTTTTGCGCAATCGGAGGCATGGAATTCGCCGAAAACGGCGCAGTCGCGACCCCGTCCACCATGAGCTTCATGTACATCTGGAACTTTGCAAGACTCACCAAATCTTCCGGGGTCAGTGACGGCGCAAACTCCGTCTCCATAAACTCCGCATCTTTGGCTCCGACGCGCATGACGATCAACGTCCCAACGTTTCCAAAAATGGCCGGCGCGACTTTTTCATCCAGCTGTTCGATGTATTGGTGCGCGACGATCAAATTCAACCGATATTTACGCGCTTCCGACAAAATACTTGCAAATGATTCGTTCGCGAAATTCTGAAACTCATCGACGTACATGTAAAAATCACGTCGATCCAGCTCTTTCATGTTTTGACGTTCCTGTGCCGCCAGCTGAAGCTTGGTGATCAACATCCCCCCAAGCAACCGCATGTTATCTTCCCCAATACGCCCTTTGGACAAATTGACGATCAAAATCTTTCCATCGTCCATGATGCGGCGCAAATTCATGGTGGATTTCACCTGCGCCACAATGTTACGGATCACAGACGACGACAAAAACTGCCCGACCTTGTTTTGTACCGGCGCAATGGCTTCGGTTGCATACTTTTCCGACCACGCGGCAAACTCCGCGACCCAAAATGTCTTCACGATCGGATCACGAATCTTAGCGATGACTCGTGCGCGATATTCTTTATCCACGAGCAATCGGTTGATCCCCATGAGCGTCGCGCCGGGATAATCCAACAGCGCGAGCACGCAGTTCATGAGAATGTACTCCATGCGCGGACTCCACACGTCAGGCCAGATCTTTTTGAAAACCCCCATGAGTCCGCTTGCAACCAGGGGCTTTTGCTCTTCGTTATCCAATTCCAAAATGTTGAATCCCATCGGGAATTCCGCGTCCGCCGGATTAAAATACACGACGTCGTTGATACGATTCGCCGGAATGTAGTCGATGATTTTTTCCGCCGTATCCCCGTGCGGATCGATATAGCAACATCCATGTCCTGCGTTGATGTCTTGCGCAATCAGGTTTTCAAGCAGGGTTGTTTTTCCCATGCCCGTTTTCCCGATCACGTACATGTGCCGGCGACGATCGTCCGTTTTGATCCCAAATCGGCGGCGCTGATTACGAAAGTTCACCTCGCCGAAGAGGGTAATTTCGTTGTCGTGGTCATGAGAATAGTCGATGGGCATACCGGCGCTAAAACGATCGGATTATCCGCCAAACGGAATGTTTGCGGGAGGTTCAACTTTCTTGGCTTCTGTCCGGCGCAGCTGTGGGGCTTTTACTTGCGTCAAAATTGGGAAATGCCAAAGCGTCGCAAGTTCTTCCGCAGAAAGCATGAATGGAGACAACCCCACCCCTGCCGAACGATCACGATACGCACGAATCAATCGCTCTTTTCGACGGTCATTCCGCCAGTCTTTAAAAAACCAGAAGGCGCTATTCACCCCGACTCGCTTCGATTCCGGCTTCAATGCCTGCGCGTCAAACGTATTTGTTTGCTTGATCGCCCCAATAAACGGCTGCACAACACGCGCCTTTTTCATCTTTTCCTTCTTCCCCGCGTAAATCACACGAATTTTGCACAAAAAGCCAATCTTGGAAGCCTTCCGCTCCATGGCTTCAAGCACCTCTTTTTCGCGTGGAGAAAGCGTCAAAATCCTTGGCGTTCCATCTTTTTTCTCGGGCTTCTTTTCACCGCCACCCCCAAACCCAAGCGCCTCAATTACGCCGCTCAAAATAAAACCGGGCAAGGACAGCACATCATCAACCCAGGTACTTTTTGCCTCTTTTTTAATGCCCTTTATCTTATTCATTTGCTCTTCCGCACGCCCACGGAAATCTTTCTGGTCTGTCGGTAGCAGCACGATTTGATAAAAGACATTCTCTCCCGAACCAATCCGCGAAAAATTTTCCAACAATGCCGCCAAGGGATCCTTAAACTCCCCGCTGATCTTATCCTCAAATTCCAAATAGGTTTTCAACGAATACGCATCCGATTTTACCGGCGTCATCTCACACCCCCACAAATCCCACTCTTGATCAGGAAAATCTTTTGGAACGGGATTTGTATAATCCTCCACTTCATCGATGTCAGCATCCGGATACTGTGCATAAATCGCCGCCTCTACCAAATCACGCAGGCGACGTTCTGCATGGACGTAATACCCCACTTGCCCCTCGATAGAGGCGATTTCGATAGCAATCGGACTCTGCCACGCCCCCTGGATATACGTTTCCGTCCACGTAAACGGTGAGTGTGCGCCCGCAAACGTCGCAAAAATATTCTCCGCGGCTTTCGGCGTCTGTTCGGAGACACGCGGAACGGTCACACGAAGCAAGATCCACTCTTTTTTGGCGCCGTTCTTTCCTTGGATGTAATCCATGTAGAGGGATTTTGCCCCCCACAAAAACACCCACAGAAAAATAATCCACCCTCCATTGGCAAACAAATACCACATCGCCGCAAACGGATTGCTTCCGGCGAGATCAAGAAGGGTGTCGATATGACTTTGCCAGGTCGTTCCTTGGTCAAAGCCGAGAAGTTGTTCGTCCATGGATGGGATCAGTGTACCACACGTTCGTCTTTGGACGGTAGGCGGTCCTGTGTGAAAACGCAAACACGGGCGATGTGCCCGTGTTTTTTGTAGAACGCTTATCGTTGTTTGGCGAACTTCTGCCACGTTACGAGCAACGGCGATGCTACGAAGATGGAAGAATACGTCCCCGTTGCAATCCCGATGATCAAGGCAAGGGTGAAATCATGCAACGATCGTCCACCATACAAGAAGATGGCGACCAATGTCAGGAGGGTCGTAAGCGAGGTGAAGAGGGAGCGCAACATCGTTTGCTGCACGGATGCCTCAACAATCTGCTCGAACGTCCCGGACATTTTTTGAAGATTTTCACGAATACGATCCATGACCACGATGGTATCCGTGATGGAATACCCGAGAATGGTCAAAATCGCGGCGATGAACGGCGTGCCAATTTCGACGTTGTGATAGTGACCGAGGTACGAAAAGACCCCGATTGGCACGATCACGTCGTGAAAGGCGGTCACGATCGTCACAATCCCATATTTCCAGGATTGCACCGGCACCGAGACTTTGCGGAACACATAGGCGACGTACACCAGAATCAACCCAAGCGACAACGCCAACCCTTTAATCGATTTATCGCGCAGTTCCTCGCCGATCACCGGTCCGATGGAATCAAAGCGCAGCTCGGTTGCCCCAGAAAACTTCTGGCGAATGGCGCCAAATACCTTGCCGTGCTGCTCTTCATCCAACGCCTTCAAACGCACCTGCATATCCGTCTCCCCCACCGGCTGCAACACCAGCGTCCCGACGTCGACCCCGGCGCTATCAATCGCGGATTGCACATCTGCCGCAGAAGGACGCGTCCCTTCAAAACGAACAGCCATGAGGGATCCTCCGGTGAATTCGATCCCCTGCTTTAATCCCCACATCGAGAAAAACGCGATGGAGATCCCGACCGTCACCGCAGAGATCACGTACCAGATCGCACGGTATTTAATGATTGGAAGTTTCATAACGTGTCATGCAGCAACATTACTTCTTCAAGAAGAGCCATCCCTTATTTGCAACCGACGTCCGCACCAAGAAACGCAACATGGTACGCGTGGACACGACTGCCGTAAACAGAGACAAGAGCGTCCCGATCGCAAGGGTCAAGGCAAATCCACGAATGATACTCGAGCTAAACCAGTACAACACCGCACAGGAGATCAGCACCGTCATGTGGCCGTCGCGAATGGAAAGCCAAGAGCGCCGGAAGGCTTCCTCAAGCGCGTTCGCAAGCGACTTCTTTTGATCCTCCAATTCTTCTTTCAACCGTTCAAAGGTCAAAATGTTTGCGTCGACCGCAATCCCAATCGACAGGATGAACCCAGCGATCCCGGCAAGCGAAAGCGTAACCGGCACCGTCTTAAACACAGCAGAGGACACCGCGGCGTACAGCGCGAGTGCCAGGACAGACACAAGCCCCGGAAGACGGTAGACCACGATCATGAACACGGCGACAAGCGCAAACCCGATCAACCCCGCCATCAACGACTGTTGCACCGAATCCGTCCCAAGCGTCGGTCCAACGGTTTGCTGCGCAATGAGCTTCACCGGCACCGGCAATGCGCCAGCCTGCAATCGGCGTGCCAGCAACTTCGCCTCCTCAACCGTAAACCGCCCTTCGATCGTGGCGCGACCCCCCATGATCACCTGGTTCACCACCGGATTTGAGATCACGTTCCCATCCAAGAAAATGGCGATCTGGCGATTGATGTTGTCTCGCGTAATCTCTTCAAACAACTTCGCCCCTTCTTCATTGAATTCAAGCGCCACATACGGGAATCCCGTCTGCGGATTGAACTCTAACCGCGCACTTTGGAGGTGCTGCCCCGTGAGTCGTGTTGCAACATACGGTTCTGGCGGTGGCGCGATGTCGTTTGCCGTGAGCTTCAGCACTGCAAGCACAGAGACCTTTTGATTCGGCGTCATGCGCTCTCCGGTCTTGTGGATCAGGTGGTAGCCGAATTGCGTTTCGACAATGTCCGAGATCGTTCCGCTTGCCATCGGAAACACCGCGTTTTCAAACGCATCCACCATTTGCCCTTTCCCGAAGTATCCAAGATCCCCCTTGGAGGCGGATGCGCCTGGTTCCTGCGATTCCTTCGCGGCGATGTCGGCAAAATTCGCCGGCGTCACCTGCTTCTTCAACTCCTCGATCTTTTTACGTGCATCTTCTTTGGTCAGCGTCGAACCAATCCCTTCGATCCCCTGCCAAGAAATAAGGATGTGACTCGCCTGCACCTCTTTATCGTCGCGCACCTCATCCACCTTGGCGACGACATAGGCCGGCTCTTCATCAAACACTTTGCCAAGGATCGTCCCAGCAGACTTCCCTCGCGCCTCTGCCGCAATCGCGGAATACGCCGGATTCCCTTGGACAAATCCAAGATTCGTCGTGGTGACGGTTGATGTATTTGCCTGCTTTGCCAGCGCCTGCAAATCTGCGCCCGGTTTTTGCGCCTCGACCAAAAACGCGTCCGCCTGCTTCTTGCGTGCGGCATTGGTATCGGCGAGTAATTTCTTTTGCGCTTCCGTCAGTTCTGGCTGTGTGGAGGTGTTTTCCGTCTTGAATTCTAAGATCGGCGTTTCTCCAATGCGCTTGATCGCCTGCGTGATGTCACGAACACCCGCCAATTCCACGTTCACACGCCAGGCATCTCCCGCCTGAGTCGTCTGGATCAACGGCTCTGCGACACCCATGGCGTTCACGCGACGTTCAATCACATCACGAACACCATTCAACGCTTCACGGCGTTCGGCTTCCGGGATTTTGGAAACGTCTGCTTCATATTCAAGCGACGTTCCTCCCTGCAAATCAAGGCCCAACACGAACGGAAGCTGAATACGCGGCAACGTCACACCGGACACGCGTTCAGCCTGCCAAATGAGCCAGTTCGCCGGCTCCGGATACGCCATCGCCCCCGTCACGACAAGCAAGGCAAGCAACCACCCTGCGCGGCGACGAATCGAAGACATGGACTGAGAGGACTGTTTCATACAAGTGAACCAGAATGCTGGATTTCTTAGAAAAACGGTCGGATCTTACCGAGTCGGCTCTTTCTCCGCCAGTTGCGGGTCAAGACGTGGGGGGATGCGCTTCAAAACCACCGCCTGCTGCACGACCGTCAGAATACTCATCACCAACCAATACAGCGTAAGACCGCCCGGGAGACTAAACCCAATGACCGCCGTCACGATGGGCATGGTGTAGGCCATCTGCTTGTTCATCATGGCAGCCATGGATTCATCTTTTGCGCCCTGCGTCCCTTCCGCCTCTTTCGGCGGTTCTGCCACCGTGGCCCCCGGCGGTTTCAGGATCTGCTTGGTCTGCCAAAACTGCACCAGTGCCGCCGCAATCGCGAGGACGTAACTTGGCTTGGTCAGATCCAAGAAACCAAGAAACATCGGATCAATCTGCTGCGGATTTGGGACGAACGGATACAAAAGGTTCAGCCCTTGCGAATTCAATCCGCTTGAAAGCGCCTGATACAACGCGATGAAGATCGGGAGCTGAATCAGGAGTGGCCAACATCCGGCTGCCGGATTCACCTTCTCGCGCTTGTAGAGCTCCATGAGTTCCTGCGCCTGCTGCTCTTTATTATCTTTCAAGCGCGATCGAATCTCCTCGATCTTTGGCTGAATCGCCTGCAACGCACGTTGCTGCTCGATCTGCTTTTTGGTCAGCGGGTACATCACCACTTTGACAAAAATGGTGAGCAGGATGATCGCAATCCCGATATCTTTCCCCGGCACGACGTCGTAAAGCCCAACCAACAGGTTCAAGATGGGCTGAAACAACACCGTTTGAAAAATGGATCCCATAAATGGTGGCGGGATGGAGGGTTAGGATGCGGGCGTCGCCTCTACCGGATGTGAGACGTCTTCATCCTTCGCATCCGCTTCTGCCGCCGTCTCCGGAACATCGGACGTCGCGTCCGCCGCCGGAACACCCACTTCGTCCACGGAAACCGCCTTCCCACCTTCCTCCAAAATCGTGATTTTCCACCCGGTCAATTTTGCCGCCAAACGGACGTTTTGCCCGCCTTTACCGATCGCGAGCGACAGCTGATCTGACGCGACCGATACGCGCGCCAAGTGTTCATCCTCGTCCAATTCCACGCGCAAAACTTTTGCTGGCGCAAGCGACGCGGCGATAAACGTCGAAGCGTCTTCCGAGAACTCGATCACATCCACTTTTTCGCCGCCCAATTCACGGATGACCGACTGAATACGCGTCCCACGCTGTCCGATACAGCTCCCAATCGGGTCGATCTGCTCGTCCGTGGAGGACACCGCAACCTTGGTACGACTCCCCGCTTCACGCGCAATTTCCCGGATCTCGACGACACCGTTTGCGATTTCCGGAATTTCCTGTGCAAACAATGCGCCAACCAATGCCGGCGCCGTGCGAGACAACCGGATTTCCGGCCCCTTGGTCGTCATCGCAACTTCACGCAGCAACGCCTTGATCCGCGTCCCTGGAAAATAGCGCTCGGTTTCGATCTGGTCTTCCGGGATCATGATTCCCGTTGCACGACCCAGGTCAATCAACACCAAACGTCCTTCACGGCGCTGCACCGTGACGTTCATAAGCTCCCCTTCACGACCCTTGAAATCACTAAAAATCACGCCACGTTCTGCTTCGCGGAGTTTTTGCAGAATCACCTGTTTTGCCGTTTGTGCCGCCATGCGTCCAAATGCTGCCGGGACGGACAATTCCACACGAATCTCCTCCCCGATCGCCGCGTCCGGTTTTAAGTCGCGGGCGTCAGAAATCATCACCATCGTTTTTGGGTTGAACTTGAATTCCCCTTCGGTTGGCAAGTCCGTGTCCGCCGGGCGCGGAGTCACAATCCCCTTTTTGCGATCCTCTCGACGCTTTGCCGCTTCTGCAGCTGCCGCCGCTTCCAACTGTTCCGCATAATCCTCCGGCAATTCCATGTCTTCCACCACGGTTTTGACATCAAATACACGAATGCCGCCGGTCATGCCATCGTATTTTTCCGGATCAAACTCCACCTTGATATTTTGGTTCTTGTTCCCGAAATCTTTGCGGTATGCCGCCGCAAGCGCGGATTCAACGGTCTCCAAAACGGACGGATACGGAATGTTCTTTTCTTCCGCGATCTGCTTCATCGCAAGCGAGATGGGTGATGCCATAGAAAAAATGAGGAAAAAGAAAGACCTGTCCATCCAGAACAGGTCAATAGTGCAAGGATACGCGCGAAGCACCGGGGGGTCAAGCCGTGCACACAGATACTTGACAATTCTGCGTAAAATCCGTATGGTAACCAACGCTTTTCCCAAAAAGCCGGTGGTTGGAGACGGGCTCCAACGTGGTGGTTCTTTCAAGACAGGTGAACAAGGAAATGACGATCCAGGCAACGACGATGGGAACGATGGCGACGGATGTTCTGGCGGATGTGGCGTCGAAGCCCAAGTCCGGGAACGAGGAGCGACGTCGCGAGGCGGAGAAGTACTGCCTGACCCTGCCGCAGGTGATGACCTGCAAGGGTCTCGCGGACAGGCTCAATCGCCCCGAGTTCCGCCACGAGATGACGGCGCTCCACTGCACGCCGGAGGAGCTCGTGAACGTGAAGAACGGGCTCGTGCTGCTGGGACAGTTCCTGCAGCGATCGGTCGAGACGATCTACGCGAAGGACGCGGGCACCCTCAACCGCTTGGAGACTGCGGATCCGCGCCCCATCGTCGTGGTTCTGGACGCCGAAAAGCTCTCCTCGGCGCACCAGACGGAGCTGACCCAGGTGATGAGGGGCGAGGCTCTTCTCGTCCTCCTCCTCGTGCACCAGGATCCCGGCGATCTGCTCAAGGACAAGGTGTGGAAGAAGTCGTTTCGCGACCGCGTCCGGACCATGCAGTGGCCGGTCACGACCAAGGAAGCGCCGACGACGTCGCGCGGTCGGCTGGCCAACTCGGAGGTGCGCAAGCACTTCATCGTCGGGGTCGAGGCGGCGGCGCGCGACCTCGGCATCGAGCCGATCCCCGTCCTGCCGACGGCCCACGAGTTCGTGGACAGCTGCAAGTTCAAGAAGGACCAGGCCGACACGATCGTCGACCTCGGGAAGCGCGCCTTCTGCCGCGCCATCGCCAAGCCGCTCGAGCACGGCGTGGAGCGGAAGCTGGACGCGAGCGACGTTATGGGTGTCATGATGACGCCCTACAGCGAGATCTTCCCGCTCGCCCAGAAGAAGCTCCAGATTCGGAGCGCAGGGACGGACGCGAAGCAGCAGAGCTGAAGTCGCGCGGTCCTCGCGCACCCCCTCGGAATCTTCCGAGGGGATTTTTTTATACATGTGAACCTCCCCCCTCCCTTGACTTATCCACATCCCTTTGCTTAGGTTTTAGCCGTTCGATACACTAGAAACGTGGTTGTTGAGGAGCACCTCACAACTGAACAAGGAGAGACCCAATGAAGCGATGGTTTGTGTTTTTCGCGCTTCTTGGGCTGGCCCTCCTCTCCGGAGCTTGTGGCCAGCCCATGAACATGCCTGACGAAGGCACGACCCCCGGACCGGACGCCATGATGATGGCGGACGCCGGTGGCGAGCCCGACGGCATGACGACCCCTGGACCCGACGTGGTTCAGCCCGGGCCTGACGCCCGAATGGACAGCGGGATGATGGGCGGCACCTGTGTGGCCTACCAGAACCCCGATAATCCGCTCTGCCGCGGCGCCGCAACCTGCAGCTGCCCGGTGATGCCGGTCAGCGAACTTCCTCGACTTTGCGAGATGGCAGATCTGGAGGCCAGCTGCCGCGCTGCGATGAGCTGCGATCCGGTCGCGGGCACTCGTTGCTCGCCACACCTTCCTCGTGGCATCATGGCCGCGCCCTGCGACGTCGAAGAGACGTTGATCGGCGGACGATGGTCGTACATGGGGCGAGAAACTGTTGCGCTCAGTGTCGGTACACTCAGTGGCGTACTCCAATTCGGCTGGACAGTGCCGGGCGGAGAAAACGGTTGCGCCTGCGTGGGTCGCAAGGTCTACTGCAATGTCGGACTTTCCCAACAGATGGGAAACATGCTCAGGACCTCCGTGTGGGAGGTGGATGCAACCGGCTATGCCGTGACGATCCGGAACTACTCCGTAGGAACGGACCCGATGAGCCCTGGCGCCATCCCAGACGTCATGCATCGCATGGCCTGGCTCGGCGCTCGGCGCTGACCCCTCCTTGTTCCGACACACCCCGACCTTCTCGACAGGTCGGGTTTTTTGTTGATCAGAAATGAGAGTTACGAAACATAAACACCCCGTGCATGGGGTGTTTATGTTTCCTACCGTGCTCGCAAGAGCAGGGATCCTTGATAGACCATCCAAGGACGATTACTTGGAAGATCTGGGTTAGGATTTACCGCTTCACATTGACTTCTGATCGGTACCAACTCACTTCCACTTGAAGCACCTAACAGATTATTTCTCTTCACCTTCGATTCATCGCTCGTCGCCAAGAGCGGCTGCCCCGCATAGCATCCGCCGTTCGGATGGCGGACGGATGCGCTGGCGGAGTTTACGACGTTTCCTCCGGCGAGCGTGTCACGACATTCCCCCGTACACCATCCCCAGTTGTCTTCGAGGATTATGCGTGGAGTGAAGCGACAGGACTGCGCCGTGGCGTCCCAGCACCCTCCTGGCGGTGCAAGGATGGTGGCGACACAGCTGTCTCCTGCAGCGCATTGCGTCGTCGCAGGTCGGCTCGGATCGCAGGCGCGCGAGGTATCTCGCGAACAGCGGCCAAGGATCGGCGTTGCTGGTCGACCGGCGGTGGTTGGCACCCCACAGATCACCCCCACGTCCGACGGCTGATCCGGTCCTCCATTATTGGAGTACAACCGGCCACAGTCGTCATTTGTGGTACAAGCCGGACGTCCGCCCGAGAACGGTCCGTCCATGAAGAACTGATCCTGCGCCCCGAAGTAACAGCGTCCAGCCTGGACATCCGAAGGAACGGTCGCCGTATTCTCTGGCGCGTCACACCGTGGAAGCAAACTCGCCGAGCGCGCCGTGCAGGAATATGCATGGGTGAACTCGAAGTAGTTGTCTTCACAGGCGTCTGCGTTGTTGCCAAAGAACGTGCGGACTTTACAGGTATCCCGTTGCGCCGTCGGACCAACCCCCTCCGTACAATCGTCATCCATGCGACAACTCACATGTGGTCGACGTGCACAGGTTCCGATCGGCTGACAGGTTCCTCCACCCGGCGGACAATCCACATCCGTGCTGCAGGTAAGACCGGTATGACCACGGACGGGATCCAACCAACATTCCTTTTGAACGCCGCAGAATGGCTTGTGGTTCTTGAGTTTGGCGTCCGGCAATTCCAGACGCTTCCCATCCCCCCAATCCATCACGAGACGACGAAGCGGCATTTGATCGTGCGCGGCCCAGGCATAAAACCGCACCGTCGATTTATGCTGACCGCCCACCACTGTCGTCACCCCTTCCGTCGAACCATCCAAGGAGAATTTGTCCAGACTCAGGATCGGACATTGCCCCGGCGATGCACAGTTCCGGATATCCGGAGCGGCGATGCGTGGAGGCTTAGGCGTGTAGTACGCCACATGTCGATAATCCTTTGCGGCAAAGTCGGTATTTCCAAGGAACAGCGGCGTGTAGTGCCCGACCGTCACGTCCGTCGGAAGCGGTGCCGTTCCACGCGGATCATACGATTCGCGACTTGCGGGATTGAAGGCGAACAATCCACAGTACTCATCTTCCGGATTGGCGCACAGATCAATCCGCGGCGTGTATCCGGCTGGACGCAGACAGAAGTTGAACTCTGGATCCGACGCTTGCGCTGCCGTCGGACTCGTTCCCGGGGCAAAGCATCGTGCACGAATCGATGTGTTACTGACATCCGTTACGTTCACACACGATCCCGTTCGTTCTTGCGGCGTCGCATTCGGGACATCACAGGAGTAGGGGCTCTCCGTACTTACTGAAGGAACAAATCGCTGTGTCGCGGACCCGCCCGAAACGGTTGCATTATCCGAAACGCGGCATAATCTTCCTTCGTTTACCCCACCTGCACAACGACCGTAATGATTCGATGTCCCTCCGTCCGTCGCAAGGATAGAACCTGATTTGTTAAATCCTTCGACGCTCGGCGCTTCCATCACCTTTGCCATGTCGTCCACAGCTTCACATTTTGCAAGGTTCAGGTAGAAGTTGCCGTCATCCGTTCCATTGTTATCAGTACTCGTCAGAGGAGCACGTGTAACTGCTGTACGAATATTTGACGCGTTAGGCTTCCCCTTCCCAGCTTCCCCAACTCCCGGTGCCCGAATGAGCTCATCCCGATGGCGCAAGAACGGCAGGCGGTTGTCTAGGTCTACTCGTCGCCAGTTTTGCGGCGCGCAGGTGAATCCCGCATCCCGCTGCTCATCCGTTGGCGGAACCTGAGCTCCTCCCGCCCCGGTCTGACAGATGGGCTGCGGCGGATTAGATCCTGGAATCGTGTCGTACTGGTAGGTGAAATTCCTTGGCCATAACCCCGGTCGAGAAGCGTCACTATTCCACACCGTAGCCACTAATCTTCCGGAAAGACTTCCCACCGGACCATATAGATGAGGCCCCGGACATCCTGATCCACCCCCTAATGTACAATTCCCCGTCCCATATCCTGGATATCCGCCCTGTAATTGCGCCTTGTTCATCGGTATCGCTCCAAGACACAAGGAGATATTTGCCGATCCAGGGGTCGGATTGATCCACCGACTCCCCGATTCATCATGTGCGACAAGACATGTTCGGAGTGCTGATGGCTGTCCTGGTAGCTCTGTACGCTCACGGTTAACCGCTGACCGAACAGAGTAAATTGGCCCCCAAAGATACCCACCCACATCTTCGGTATAGAACCGATCATTCGCCGCGCTCCGTTCCGACGCACCAGTATTTCTCTTCAGGTACGGCACGTTTTCCGTGCTCCACATGTTCCATTCGTCAAAGTTGCAATCCGTATCCTGGAAACATCCCGCGTGCTCTGCTCCGACCAAGTTGTGCTGCTGGCGATACTGGATTTCGCTCCCATTTTGCCACACGCTGAGCGTCAGATCATCGAAGGAGTAATACGGCGTTTCCCCTGCCGCGCATCTGATACCAAGTCTTGCAGACACTTCGGACGGAACGGGGATCAGATCCGGCTGGCGTTCTGCCTTCAACGCGGCGATCGCCTTTGATGATCCCGTGATGGAGCAACGCCCTTGTTCGAACGTCACACTTCCTGTGTACTTACTCCCTCCACGTAATGAATTCAGACAATACACATTCGGCTTCACGCATTTCCCGGTCACCTTTGTCGGACATTGCGTGCTTTCCGTCGCTTCGGCGCTACACGGCTGACCGGCGCGCAACGAACCGCTGTCACATACGAACGCTCCTCTGGAGGCGGCATCGCGCGTTTCAAAGGTGCGACGCGCATCTTCTCCGGTTAACCGCGCATTCGTATAGCCATTTCCCGCCTTCGACCACCCGGCGGCCAGATTCACCTTGCAGGCTTCACGCAGCGGCTGATAGTCACCAGAAGCGCTGTCGCGGGCAAGCGGCGCCTGGTGACACAAGTCGTTTTGATCGCTTGTCGCATTACACGGAAGCCCGGCGTTGATCCCCGAAAGCGCGTTACAGAATTTCAGCGACTTGCGTTCTGTCTCGGTGATCGCCGACTGCTGACACTGACCCTGAATTTGGCACTGCGTATTCGTATCGCACTTTTTCCCAGCCAACCTTCCCTGATTCACACAGATCTTATCCGATGCTGTGATCGGCTGTTCGTTGAACTGATACACCCGGTAAATACGTGCGAACAGGTTCGACAGGTTTGCCCATTGATCACGTGGCGGGACGCCGGCCCCCTTCTGGTTAAAGAAGGTGCGGTATCCAGATCCGATGAATGACGCATCCTGTGATGAGAGCGACACGTATTCTCCTCCGGTCATGAACAACGGATCTTTTCCGGCCGGTTTGACGTTCAACGCGCTCGAGAATGGCGCATACCGCTCACCGTATTGGATCCCAAGTTCTGGCACTACGAATCCAGATTCTTTCCACACACGATCCGTAAATGCGGCATTGTCGCGGGAATCCTTGCTGCGGACCTCGGCGAGTTCACGACAGGTATCCGCGGCATTCACATCCACATGGACATACATCCACCGATAGTCATTCGCCTTCCCTCCACAGGTCGTCACCCAGAACCCAACCAAGTTCCATGGGGTCTCGATCGCATTCGTGTTCGTCGGGGTGATCCAATTGCCACCCGCATTCTTTTTCGCCTTTGCCTGGAACACGGCACGAATCGAGAAGTATGGCTTATCCGCATCACACGAGGCGTAGTACGGCTCCGCGCGCAGACGTTCGAAGGTGAAGTCATCATCTTCGGCCGGCGTCGACGTATTCAGGATCGACTCTCGATTGATCTCACCGCTTGAGTTGATCTCGTATGGAGCGATGAACGCGCGTTGCGACTGTGCTCGGTACCCCACCTCCCACGTCTTGAAGAAACACTTCTGATCACGACTTGTACTGACTCCCGCGTCTGCCGTATCGACACAGTTCAAGAGGAACGGCGCGCCATTTCCATCGCTGGTGGCCAAGAATTTCTCCGTGCCGCGCGCGATGATCCCCTTGAACTCCTGCTCAAACTTTTCACGCCACTGCCGTTCGGCCGCCTTCAACTGCTCTTCATTTCCGTAGTCCGGAGATTCGATACCATCCACCCAATCTGACTGGTATCCACAGGCAAGGCGTCCCGTTCCGTTCGGATTTCCCATCGCGGAAATCTTGAGGTAACTGATAGTCGTATCACGCGTCGCCAAGTCCTGACGCTCAGAACCCACGGCTGCACCCGCCTGAAGCAAATCTGTAAACCGCTGCGGATTAATCTTGAAGAATGTTTCGGTGTACGACTTGTCCGAGTACCGTCCCGTGTTGATGAGACGCAGCGCGGACGCATCTTCCTTTGTTGACTGATACCGCTGGAACCCAGCCGCTTCCTTACAATCATTGAAGTTTGGTGTATCTTCCGGCCGGCGCGATGAGTCGTCCAAGTACGACCCAGGCTTGTTTTGGGTACAGGTGTTCAACACCAAACTACAGATGTCATTGCCGCGCACGTAATCTTCGCTGTAATCCAACTTGCTGATCGCCCCCGCATACGGCGTCGCATGGAAGTGCGTATTGTTCAACCGAATCGATGACGGGGCGCGCGTTTGCGACAAACAATAGTACTGTCCTGAGTTCTGCGGCGGCTGATATCCGGTGCGCGGATCATAGTGGAAGTTATCCTTGTCACCGAACAGGATCGGCGTTGGATTCCACGTCAGACATGGATAATTCCCCTGGTCATCGCCAAGTGAACGTGTGACGTCCCGCTCCAGACACTGCCCAAAGATCCCGCGGACCAACGTCACACGGCTAAATGGGACGCAACGGCCGCCCCCCTCTAACGGGCCACAGGTGTATTTTGCATTTGCCTCTGCAATCGCAGCTGCACGCGCCTGTCCTTCTGGCGTCGACGCATCTGCCGCGGACGGAGCGCGGTATACCGATTCCGGCAAACAGATCTGCCCATCCCGCGGTCCCCCCTGACACAACCCTGGTGGGATGTTTTCGGACAACGAGTTGTAGAACTTACTTGTCACCGCTCCCAAGTATTCAACGCGCTTATACGTACAGGAACAGTCTTCTCCTTTTTCACAGGTATTCGCCGCCTGGTATCCACGCTGTTTACCCGTCGCCTTTGGAGGAACAACCGAATCATTCCATCCCGTGACAAACGATGCCTGGAACGGGGAATCAGATTCCGGATTCGCGCGACATTCCGCTCCCGGGTACCCACGCATCAACTCACGATCCGCATTCGGATTTTCCAATGCGAACTTCTGATAGAGGTTCTGGAAATCCAAGTTATCCACGGCCGTCGGCGAAGACTTGGTATCCCGAACGGGCAAGTAACAATTGATATCCTTGCTCAATACTGGATCGATATCCTTCGCGTTAAAGTACCCCACTCGACCGGTCGCGACATGACGACAGAGGTCTAGCAACGGATAGCGTCGGCCAAGGTCTCCTGCTGCGTCACGGCGGATGATGACCGCTTCATCCGGACCTGGATTCCGACGACTTTCGTACACCAATCGTCCTTCAACGGCACCCGCGGCAAGATTCGTCTTGGCGTTTCGAATCGGGACGGCCGCAACCAAGCGATAATCCAAGGCTAGACGGTACTTATATTCCGCCTCACGATCCTCTGAACTCGCCTCCACTCCGACACGTCGCGTCTGAAAATCCGGCACCTGGAACGCGTTCGGGATGGCGTAACCCGTGTAATCCTTTTGCCCAAGGCCTACCTGACGACCGACGTATCGGTTGATGTCGAAGAAAGCACCACGCGTCATGATCGGTTCGGTCGTCGTAGACGAACGATCGACATAGTGGGCACAGAAGATATCATTTTCTGACTTACTGGTTTCATCGCAAAGCGCGAGGTTTGTACAGATGTCCGTGTAGCGGTTTGTCGCCGGATCCAGCACCGTTTCTGCCGTCGAACACCCAAGCCACTGCGCACAATCACGATCGATCTTCGCCTTCACAATCAAGTTCGCATCGTTAAACGGCACGGGAGCCTGACAGGTTCCGTTCGTCCGACGCCAGGTGCGACACACCGTTTCTCCAGGATTTGCACCAAATTCCGCCGCTCCGACCACCGCGCAATTCGTGACCTCCGTTGCGACACAGTCCGCATCGCTCGTACAGGATCCATATGTCTGGTTCGAGGACACGGTCGGTGCACCAATTCCGAATCCACGCGTTTGGTTATATGCCGCAAAAGACGTAATCGTTCCACGACACACACGCGTCGTCGGACACCCTTCACCGCCGCCTGAGCAGTTCATCGGCGAAACCGGGTTATTCGAACCTGCACTCTCGAATTTCTTATACGACGCCTGCGTGCTGTAATTCACCGTTTGATTCGTGGTGTCGCGCATCAGGATACAGCCCTTTGCCGGATCCACCTGTCCATTACATGACTGCGTGTCCATCTTCTCGTTCTTCAAGAAGTAATACGGACGACCGGACGGATACAAGCGATCCTTGTCATTCGTGTCGCGGAATTCGGTACATTCCGCATATTGCTGACCACACGTTGCCCCCCAACCCGCGTAATCACGGTCACCACGCAATGCCACGTTGAACGATCCGCCCCCCACCAAGAGGTTCGGATAGCACGGCGTTGCCGGAGTCCCCTTCACGAACCACCCGGAATACTTGGTGGACGCAGCGAATCCAGGGACGTTTTGGACGTCCGTTCGATATTCACAGGCATGATTCTGCGGATCACGGAAGTATTCCTTCCCTCCCTTTGCCTCAAACTCTTCACAGAACAACTCAGATGGCTTACACAATCCCGCTTCATATTTCGTGATGTCATCCTTCAAATACACGGTTTGGAAGTCCTGGATATTCTGACGGTCTGCCGTAAACACCGGCTTCCCAAAGGCACGGCAGCTCGCGTTTTCGGCGCGGCAGCGCTTTGCTGGATCATCAATCACGTACACATACCGATCACCCAAACGCGTGGTGGTCGCCGTCGGATACCCCAACGATCCGGCCGGGGAATCTCCACGAGTAAAGGACTGCGCGTACGGCGAAGCAGAGTTACGCGTATCAATGAAGGCCGTACAGCCAACCGCGTTCGCGCGGCACAACCGAGAGAACGACTTCAGATGAACCTCTTGGTTGTTGCGATTCGTGTACGCCCGGCACCCAAGCATGGCTTGCGGCAATTCGGCACCAGACTGCGTCCGATTACATTCGGCAGGCACCGTCCAGCTGTCTTCTAACGCGTAGACGACGTCCTGCAACCCGACGACATTGACTTCATCCAAGAACACCACCTGACCCGCAGGTCGCGACGTCACCCGGAACGCAAGGGTCGTGGTTGCTTCACCCATGATCCCCTTAAACGGACCGACCGTAAATCGCTGCCAGTCAGGGCTCAGTGAAACGGTGTTGATAAGATTATTTTCCGATCCGCCATCGCGATTCACCGCACGCACTTCGACGGTCGCCGGATTCACCGCCTTGGCGTAGAACGTCACCTGGTACAGCTCATTTTCGTTCGTGCCAAGCACCGGCACCGCCGCTTCTGCTTCGCGTCCCGCCGCAACATCAACCCGAAGCGATTGATCTCCGAAAATTAACGATTCGTTTGAAAGGCGACCTCCCACGAACGTCCCCGTGGCTGAGCGGAAGGTCTGCGACAACAACGATTGCGCATTCCCCGCACGCGCACCCGCATAGGCACGACATCCGGCCGCCTGCGCACGACAGGACTGCGATTCCGGCACAAACACCTGGTACAAACATTCATTTGCACCGGCATTGTACTGTCCGTCCGTCTTCTCACAGTCTGCACGGTTCGTGATCGCCAAACGGAACGTCTGACACGCAGGCGTCGACAAAACGGTCTGGGACAAATAGCGGTAATACGTCGTTCCATTCGCATCGTAGAATTGGCGACAATCCGGGTCATCCTGTCGCGCCCACGAACGCGCATTACATTCGGTCGGCTCTTTGTAGTAGAGGTCTCCCGGCTGACGCTTGATCACGATTCTTGGCGCCGTCCCCGCGTCGGCACGCACCAAGGAATAACTGCGCAGCTGGTAGCCCGCGACATCCGATCCTTCCCACGTGAAGTAGGTGGTAGCATCTGGTCCCGGCTTCCGGCACGAGCGTGTGTAGGTAAAGTACGCTTTTTGCTCGCCCCCGGTCCCCGCGGATTCGACATTCGTAAATTCTTCACATCCCACCTCTTCGGCGCGGCACAATTCCCCACGACTCGGAATCATGAAGGTGCTGGAAGCATCTTCCGGATCATCAAATCGGCCATCCAAATCGCGAACTAGGTCAAATGAGGAGGCCATTTTGCGATATTCAGCATACCCAGCACAGGTCGCCGGACACAGGTCGTTGGTGGTGGCAACCGCATTTACCTGCTCTGTGGTTTCGCGATCCGTGTACTGATCACACCCCGCATCCGCCTGGCGACACACGCGCGCAAAATTCGCACACGCCCCGGGTTCCCCTGCGGCGCCCGTGCAACGCAATTCTTCCGGTGGAAGCTTGATGTGCGTGACGGCCAAATCTTCTGCCATCGATTCTACGTATTCCGTTGGGAATTCAGATTCTTCCAACTCAACCGCATCAACCAACATATCCCGTCCAAGCAACGACAACGTCCCGGCGCGCGTAGAGCTCGTCGTCAAGAACGAACACTGAACACGCGTCCAGGAATCATATGCGCCCGTTCCGTTATCCACGCCAATTCGCGCCGTTCGATCCACGGCAGAGACTGTACAACCCGGACTGCGGTACAAGCGCCCCATCGGACCACCGTCATCCCGACGAATGGCATCTGTCCCACTCACGTCTTCATGCTCATTCAACACCGCCCGGAAGGTCGCCGTGCGCGCCGCATTTTTTGCACGAATATACGCAGACAACGTGTACACTCGCTCGCCTCCGACACGCAACAATTGATACGCGACCTCTGATTCCGTGGTCAGTTCCTGCGCCTTGGTCCCATGCACAAACGTCGGTCCGGATGCGACCACCGGTTCGCGATAGGCGCGCGTCACGTCCACACCACCGGCAGACCAGCGCCACGCGCTCTGCTGCGCTGGAGTATCCGTCGTGAGATTCTCAAACGAACTATTCGGCACCAAATTCAACGCCGGCTCCCCAATCGCCACGCGGCGTACCTGCGTACACCCATCATCCTGCGCGGAGCAAGATTCCATCGTCTTATCAAGATACACACGAGGCCCTGTGGTCGTCGTACCAACCCACGCACCCGCCGTCGTCGCGACGCGCTCTGTCGCATACCACATACACCCGGCGTTTTCTGCAGAACACTGACCAAAATCCAACGTTGTTCGCAAATAGCCCACCGTCGCACCTGAACGCGACTTGTACTGACGGCAGGAATTAAATTGCGCCGGACATTCATCTGCTCCAAACCGATAGACCGTTTTTTCCGCCACACAATAGCCGTACCCTCCAACACACTCCCCACGATCATTGCGCTTCAAGCACGTTTGAACGTCCGAACATTCTTCTTTGCGCTGCCCAAGCTGGGATGTAAGCAACACATCGCTATAACCCTTCATGGCGCATTGCTGTTGCGGAAGCGTGATCACCCAGTTCGGATCCACTAAATGACACCATTGCTTTGAAGCCGAGCGAGCACCATTTTCACAGTCTTGGAACCCCTGCACCACTTCACGCAACGTCACACACCCTTGCGCACTCGCACATCGCGAGATGTTTTCTGGGCTATTCGCTGCAAATTCCAACCCCACCGGCAACACGCGGAGCATGCGAAGCTTCGCCAGGTTCCCCGCACAGTACGCATAGGTGTGGCACAACGGATCGGTGTTTTCACGCACCTTTGTTGATGGAATCAGGCGCCAGTCCCCGTGCAAATAATTCCGCTCCATCGCCTCTCGAATGGTCATCGCGCCTTGCTCTCCCTGTTTCTGAAGCGCCTGTGCAAGGGATTGATCCATGACACAGTTCCAGGTGCCGCGTGAATTTTCTGGACAGGCCACCAAGTCCGCCATGGCATCAAAGGTCGCAACACGGAACAAATTCGGGGTCCGCAAATCGATGTTCGCATTGCGCACATCTGTTTTCCCAGCCGTTGTGATCACATCCGGTGACGCAACAGAACGTGGAAGATCGATATTCCCTGCTACCCCCGTCTCAAACACACGCCGCATGAGCTTGCTTGCAAGCGTATTCACAAACATGGACGCCGTGTATTGCAACAACTGAAGCGCCCCCTGTTGCATCCCGGTTGTGAAAACCGCTCCCACCAGTTCTCGCTGCGTCGCATTTGGCTGACGAATTACGGATTCTGCAGTCGATTCACGAACCAGATCTGCCGGCGTACGAATATCCCCGGTAATGATGTTCGAAACCGAGCGAATCCCACGACCTTCCTGACGCTGTAGCAGCTGCGCCGTCAATTTCTCCTGAACGGAAGCGGCGCTAAAGTTAAAAATCCCGGTCGCAATTCCAATGTCGTTTGCGTTCGGATTAAAGCTAAAATCAACCGCCTTAAAAACGTCGGTCTGTGAGAGCGTCGTTCCAAACGTATTCCAATTTGAAACCACCTGCTGCCATTCACAACGCGGCCGTGGCCGTTCAAAACGCCCCTGCAGTCCCGGGAAGAAGTTCCCGAGAGACATCTGAATCCGAAGCAGGCCACGATCACCTGTCGAAGGACGACAAAGATTGAATCCTAGGGTGCGGAAAAACTGCTCATTCGAAAGCGACCCCATGAAATCACCCGCCGCATCCGCCGCCACATCGCGGATATAATTATCGAACCCTTTTTTGTAAAACACCGGCTGCTGCCCCGTTCCGGCCGTCGCAATCGCATTCGCGGCATCGTAGGCTAATTGTCCAAAAAACAACTGGGCTCCGTTAAAAAATGCCACCAACACCGCGCGCGTGATGTTGGTCCAAACGGATCCATAGGCATTTTCCGCAAGTCGATGCAGATCGCCTCCAACGAGCACCACCGGAAATCCCGCCCCCGTTGCCGGTAGGTTGATGGGGGCACCGGTTTGCGATGCTTGTGCCGCGACCGTGAGCGGACTTGCCACCAGGGTCGCAAGGACCACGGTCACAAGACCGGTCCGAAAAAAACGTTGGAGTGCGCGCAACATAGAAGTTATGGGGTTGGAAGAGCGGGAGTGGACACCGCATTCGGCGTCGCCTGCGAACGAACGACTTCGTTATAACTGGATCGATAAATGGAAAGGATGTCTGCATCGGAAACGCCTTGAATCTGATCGGCGCGGACCAAATTATTCTCTACCAAATAGGCACGGACCTGCGCCGCATTCATCGTGGATGGATCAGGAGGCGACGAAAGGAAATCCAATGCGCCTTGGGTAGAAGACCCACCCCCCATCGCAGACTCAATAAACGGAACATCACGCGTTTGGACCAAATCTTGAAGCATGGCACTGCTTGTGGTGTAGGTTGCTACCCCATCCACGTTCAACGGTAGCGCGCAGGGCTTGCCTTCTGGGCAAAGCGGATCTGATCCGCGCGCCACTTCGATGGCATCAGGGATCCCATCAGAGTCCGTATCTCGAAGATAGATCGATGTACGATACGTGTTCTTCTCAAGATAATCGTTCAAACCATCTTGATCCGTGTCGCGCGCTCGCTCCTTCTTCGCCACCGATTCTTCGTCCTCCAAAAACGTACGATCCTGCCCTTGAACGGACGCGATCGTGGCCGTAAATGGAGCTTGAATCTGCAGACGAACAAACTGATAGGAGAGCACTAATGTTGCCGTTCCAAAAACGGCAAATACCCCCACGGCGAATTTTTGTTCGCCCGTGAGGCAATCCCACCACTCGCGCATGCGTTCGCGTGGTGCAAAAGGCATAGGATGCCGCATGCTCAGTGTACCACGTTCAACACAGAACCGGGAGACGTCCTTGTGGATGGAATATGGGAATTTTCGGACGACGCAACTTGCGGTATCATGCTTCTATGTCCAACCAATTCTTTCCCGTCGATTACGCGTCCACCCCAGCTCCGGAAGAAGCGTGGTCCCCTGCATTGAACGAGGGTGAGCTCGCACTCGATGTCTTTCGTGACGGAAAGGATCTGGTGATTCGCTCTCCCGTAGCAGGGGTTCGACCGGAAGATATCGATGTCGCCCTAAACGGGGACCTGCTTACGATTCGCGGGACACGCGAAGACCGTGCCCAGGCATTTGAAGAGGACTGGTTTGTCCGAGAGTGCTATTGGGGCTCCTTTAGTCGATCCATCGTGCTGCCACTAGATGTGTTTGCCGACCAGACTCAAGCCACGATCCGGAACGGCGTCCTGGAAATCCGCATTCCCTTGCGCCAAATGGAACACCGCGTCACTATTCGCGCAGTTGCAGAAGAATAACCTCCCCCTCCATGAACGACTCTCGCTTTCCTTGGCTGCGCGTTACCCTCGTCTGGGCATGCGTTGTCATCGCCATCCATGCCGCGCTCGCCGGATTCTTTGTGGCAGGAGGTATTTGGTACGAACGCACCTACGCGGGAAAAATCTTTCCCGGGGTCTCTATCGATGGGATCGTCTTAGATGGATATACGCGAGAAGAAGCCAGATCCAAAGTCCATGAACGTATCGATGCGTTACTGCAGCAAGGACTTTCTTTTTCCTTGGACGGAAAAATCCTTCAAATCCCGCTCTCACTTACGCCAATCACCGACCCGGATCTCGCAAAAGAACTGGCGCGGTACGATGTGGATTCATCCATTGAAAACGCCTACGCCATCGGAAGAACGGGGCGATTTTGGTCCGATTTTCTGTACCGGATGCGTCTCCGGGTGGATCGGACAACCGTCCCTGTCCCCGTCACGTTTGACCACGCGGGTTTAGAAGCGGCGCTCGCACAAGACCCTGCCGTCCAACCACAAGAAACGCGCGACGCCGTCCTACGCGTCCGAGTAGAAAAACCGGCGAATACGCTTCGTATTTTTATCGAACCCGAACAAGACGGCGTTGCATACGATCTCAAACAAGCCATTCAAGATGCCACCGATTTACTCACCCGACTTGAAGCACGTACCATCGAAATTCGACGTGTGGTCAATAAGGCTGCCATTCGGGCCGAGGATCTTACGTTTGCTCGCGAAGAAGCCGCTCGCTGGATGTCGTACCCCCCACTCACCCTCACGACGGATGAAAAGAAATGGGTTATTTCGAGCTCCACCGCCGCAGAATGGCTCACCGCCGTTCCCCCGCAGGATGGCGGGAGCTCAGGATACGCGTTAACTGTTGATCCTATTAGTTTTGCGAGCTCCGTCCGTCCGCTGCTGACCCCGTTCATGAAAACGGCACAGGATGGTTTTCTCAAAATGGATGAACAAGGAAAACTTGTAGAATTTACGGCCCCGGTCGAAGGGGTAGATCTTGCAGTTGCCACGTCCGTGCAGACACTGGTCTCCTATTGGCAAAACGGTAGTACCACCATCCCTCTCACGCTCGAAAAACGTGTCCCAAAGATCCTGGGACCGGACGCCGAACGTCTCGGTATTCGTGAAGCACTTGGAACGGGCGTATCATATTACGACGGATCACCCGCAAATCGCCGCCACAATATCTCGCTTGGTACCAAAAAAGTGCATGGAACACTGATTGCTCCCGGTGAAACATTTTCTCTTCTCACGGTGCTCGGCGCCGTGAACGGAGCAAACGGATGGCTCCCAGAACTCGTCATCAAGGGCAATAAAACCACACCAGAATACGGCGGAGGGCTCTGCCAGGTCGGAACAACGATCTTCCGGACGACCCTGCAAGCCGGGTTGCCGGTTGTTGAACGACGCAATCACAGCTATCGCGTGCGCTACTACGAACCCGCTGGTACGGACGCCACGATCTACGAACCCTCTCCGGATTATCGTTTTCGCAATGATACTGGGCACCACATTCTTGTCACGACGGAGAATAAATATCCGCGTCTCGCGTACACGATTTGGGGGACCTCGGACGGACGTATCGCTACCGTCGGCAAACCTCGTATCTACAACATCGTCCCCCCTCCGCCGAAAAAGCTGATCGAAACCACAGAACTCAAACCAGGACAGATCAAATGCACCGAATCGGCACACGCAGGAGCAAGCGCGTCTCTTGATTACTCCGTGAAGTACGCCGATGGAACGGCAACCTCAACTACGTTCAACAGTTACTATCGTCCATGGGGCGCCGTGTGTCTGGTCGGGGTGGAAAAAATTACCGCCGGCTCAGAGTCCGGGGTCGATGAGACCGGCGTGAACAATCCGAACTAACCCCATAGAAAAAAGCGGTCTTGACAAAGGCCGCTTTTCCTTGTAATTTCAGGAGTAGAATAGTGGGTGTGGCCCATTTTCAGTCCCCGGGCGTCCTTTTTTTACTCCCTGGGAACATTCCTTCCACCCCTCCACGTGTCACAAAAGACCCTTGACGAACGTACTATATTTTGCTAGGGTTTTCTGACCGTTGAAACGAGGTCTTTCGCAATCCGCATCCACGACAAGCATGGAACTTTTATTCGAGGATGCGGCTGGTCTCCGGACTAGCACTCTCCTCCTGAAAAGTTTCTTGGGTGCGGATTGCTAAAGCCCTTGTCTCGTGACAAAACCCCCGTTTTCCGGGGGTTTTGTGTATCTTGCGCCATCTGATTATTTCATCGCCTGACCAATGCGCCGCAATGCGACCGCATACGCCGCCTCACGATAAGTCATCCCAAGCTCTTCTGCCGTCGCAAGGACATCCCGCGTAGCTTCTTTTAGCAGGGCATGGAGTCGCCCGTCGACCTCTGCCGCCGTCCAATGCTCCCCTACGCGATTCTGTTCCCATTCAAAGAATGAAACCGCAACACCCCCGCTATTTGCCAAAATATCCGGAATTACGGGAATACCCTGTTTCGCAAGCATCACATCCGCTTCTGCGGTCGTTGGACCGTTCGCCAATTCAAGAATCATCTGTGCACGAATCTGTTCGGCATTTTCTACGGTAATCTGGCGCTCTAATGCGGCTGGAACGAGTACTCCGCATGGCGTTGCCAGCAACTCCTCCTGTGAGATTGGCTCTGCCCCCGGGAACCCGATCACCGAGCCGTGCGTTTCCTTGTAGGCAACAAGCGCCGGGATATCCAACCCAGCCTGATGCCGAATACCACCCTTTGAATCTGAGACCGCGGTTATCGAAAAACCGTGGTGAAACAAAATCTCCGCCATGGTCTGCCCGGCGTTACCAAAACCCTGGACCACCGCCGTCCGTGACTCTGGATCCATGTGACGCGCCTCCAACACCTGCTGCAAGACATAAAACCCGCCCTGCGCTGTCGCGCGTCCACGCCCCTCTGAACCACCCGCTGCAAGCGTTTTTCCCGTAACCACGGCTGGTTCTGCATGGCCGATCACCTCGGCATATGCGGATGCAAATGCATCCATCAACCGCGGGTTTGTCGCCACATCCGGGGCAGGAATATCCTTCGTCGGCCCAATGCCATCTGCGATCGCCTTGGCGTATCCACGAATCACTCGCTCTTGTTCGGCGTCGCTATACTGCTTCGGATGGATCGCGACCCCGCCTTTGCCCCCACCGTACGGTATCCCAACCACCGCGCATTTAAGCGCCATCAAGAACGCGAGAGCCCCGACCTCATCCATATCCACCTGCGGATGAAAGCGAATTCCACCCTTGTACGGCCCGCGCGCACTTGACCACTGCACCCGATAGCCGCGCAAAATCTCTTTTGTCCCGTCGTCCCGAACAAGCGGAAAATGCACATCCAACACCCGCTCAGGATGACGTAGTCGTGCAAGGACAAATGGATCGAGCCCGACCCGTTCCGCAATCGCCTCAATGGGCGCAAACGCTTGCTGGAGAAACGACATAGACTACGCTGTTTCGTGATCCGCCAAATACCGCTCCGCTTCCAACGCAGCCATGCAGCCACTGCCTGCGGCGGTGATTGCCTGACGATACCGGTGATCTTGAACATCTCCACACGCAAACAGTCCGGGAATATTGGTCAGCGCGCGTCCGGGAACGGTTTGGATGTACCCCTTTTCGTCCAAATCCACCAACCCTTTTACGAGCGCCACATTCGGCTCATGCCCGATCGCCGCAAAAACGCCATCGATCGGTATCTCCTTTGTCTCACCCGTCACCGTATCCTTGAGCCGCACACCCGTCACATGCCCCACATCCACGCCCAGAATCTCCTCGATCGCCGCATTCCAGATGACCGAGATTTTTGGATGGTTCAGCACACGTTCCTGCATGATTTTCGACGCACGAAATTCCGCCCGGCGATGCACCACGGTCACGTGTTCCGCAAACCGCGTCAGAAACATCGCCTCTTCCATGGCGCTATCGCCACCCCCCACGATGATGACCTTTTTTCCACGGAAAAAGAACCCGTCGCAGGTCGCGCAGGCAGAAACCCCTTTGCCGTATAATGCTTTTTCGGATTCCAATCCCAGCCGTCGCGCGGTTGCCCCGGTCGAAAGAATCACCGTTTTCGCCTGATGTGCCTGCCCTTTTACCACGACCTCAAATCCCCCATCGATGGGCTTCAGAGATTCCACCAATTCGGAGACGATTTCCGTTCCAAATCGTTTTGCCTGCTCTCGCATGAGACGCATGAGCTCCGGCCCCTGAATCCCTTCCGGAAACCCAGGAAAGTTCTCTACATCCGTTGTGGTCATGAGCTGACCACCAGGCTCGTGGCCTTCAAACAGGATCGGCTGCAAGTTGGCACGCGCGGCATACACCGCAGCCGTCCACCCCGCTGGGCCGGATCCAATAATGATGACGTTTCGCATACACGATTACGCCAAATACCGTTGCAGTTTTTGGACAAACGCCTCTTTCGGCATCCCTCCAACGATCGTATCCACCACCTGCCCTCCCTGAAACACCAAAAAGGTGGGAATAGACATGACATTGTATTTCATCGCCAAACTCCCCGCTTGGTCGACGTTCAATTTTCCAATCTTGAGCTTCTGTTCTGGGATCTCCTGGGAAAGCTCATCGATTACAGGCGCCATCATCCGGCATGGACCGCACCATTCCGCCCAAAAATCCACCAA
The DNA here is from genome assembly GCA_022843095.1 of Patescibacteria group bacterium. GTDB lineage: Bacteria > Patescibacteriota > Patescibacteriia > 2-12-FULL-60-25 > 2-12-FULL-60-25 > JALHOH01. Next base: position 541,474 of record JALHOH010000001.1, on the reverse strand, counting down.
CACCGGTGCGTTCGATTGCAACACTTCTTGGTCAAAATTTGCTTCCGTAAAAACATGTGCCATATCACAAACAGTAAAGAATGGTACCCCCAACCCATCTTAGCACTCGGAACAATCATCGCAACCAGGGCAAAAAAAGCCACCATCGACAAGGAAAAGAAAATCTGCCACGCTAGGAGCCCGCAATTCCCTGCGGAAAAGGAGAGACGAAGGTGGTGGCTCTTTTTATCGGCTGGATGTTTTTGCACGCACTCCTCGTGTGCGGCCTGTTCACCCCCCTGTTCCAGCTCCACCGCATCCCGGAGGTGCGGGCGTGGTACTGGCGGGAGAGGATCCGGTGGTCCATCGCCTGGCAAGAATACGAACGCCAGTGCGAACGCGACTGGGAACGCATGGCAGAACGGCTTGCGAAAGATCCAAACCGCTACTAACAAACCCCTCTGCACACGGCAGAGGGGTTTCTTTGTTACCGGAAGTTTTCGATTTTTCGTGCCTTTGATTCTTCGGTGTACGCTTCCAGACGATCGCCAGGCTGCAGCTTCACCTTTCCCTTGAAGTGCATCCCACATTCCTGTCCGCCGGCCACCTCTTTGACGACGGATTTCCCGATTTGCACCGTTTCGATGATCCCGGTGCCAAGCGGTGTTTCCCCGCGCCAGACACGTGCTTTTGCCCCAGGAGTGATCTTTCCTTCCTTCACCTTTGCCCCAAGAATGATCGATCCCGTTTCCGTGCGGAAAATGGCGGCGACTTCGGCCTGACCAATTTCCGTCACGATCACCTCTTGCGGAAGCAGGGCGTTCAATTTGGCCACGACGTCATCAAAGAGATCGTAAATCACCTTTGCGAGCTTGGTTTCGACCCCCTTGTCACGCGCAAGCGCTTCGATCGTCGCCGGAAGCAACACGTTAAACCCGTACACGACGGACGGCTGGTTAGTTGCCGCGCGTTCGATGTCCGCATCGGTCACGTTCCCCAACCCTTTTTGGATCACCTTCACTGCGACCAGTTCGTGCTGGATCTTTTCTAACATCCCCAAAATCGCTTCCAACGAACCCAACACGTCAGTCTTGAGCACGACATGCAACGTTTTCTTTTCTTGCGATGCATCCCCTTCTACCGGTTGCGCCTGCGTCGCCGTAAGTTTCTCGGTCGACTGACGCGTATTCCAAGATTTCTTTTGTTCAAGCGCCTTCACATCTTCCGGCACTTCCACGATATCTCCAACGGCTGGCGCGACCTTGAATCCAAGAATCTTCACTGGCGTGCCTGGCGGCGCCACTTCCAACGCCTTTCCGGTCCAATCGCGCATCAAACGCACACGACCGTACGCGGCATTTCCAACCGCCAACCAATCATTCCGGCGAAGCGTTCCGGTCTGTACCAGCACCGTCGCCACATGCCCTTCGCCCTTGTCGACCTTGGATTCGATCACCGTCCCCGCCGCAAACCGATCGGGGTTGGCCATGATGCGGTCTTTTTCGATGTCCGCGACCAGCAAAATCACATCCAGAAGATCATCGATCCCATCGCCCTTTTTCGCGGAGACGCGCGCCATCGGCACTTTGCCGCCCCATTCTTCAACCGTGACCCCCATTTCCGCCAATTGCCCCATCACGCGGTTCGGGTCGGCATCCGGCTTATCGATCTTGTTCATCGCCACCACGAACGGCAATTTTGCCGCCTGGATGATGTGATACGCCTCTTTTGTCTGCGGCTGTACACCGTCATCGGCCGCGACGACCAAAATCGCGATGTCGGCGACCTTTGCCCCACGCGAACGCATCACCGTAAACGCCTCGTGACCCGGCGTGTCGATGAATGTCAATCGACGATCTTTCTTTTCCACCTGATACGCCCCGATGTGCTGCGTGATCCCTCCAGATTCGCGGGCTGCCACGTTGGTTTTGCGGATCGCGTCCAACAAACTCGTTTTTCCGTGGTCCACGTGTCCCATCACAACCACAACCGGTGGACGATCTTTCAGGTTTTCCGTTTTTTCCGATTCCTGAATCGTCTTGATACGGTCGGTCGCAAGAAGCGTCTCTTCCGATTCCTTTTTCGTGTCCGTGACTTCCTGCGTCGCCTTGAATCCAAATTCTTCCGCGATGATCGCCGCCGTCATGAAGTCGATGCGCTCGTTCTGCGATGCCAAAATCCCAGCACGCATCAGCTCCTGAATCACACGCGTAACCGGCGCCCCTAATTTCCCGGCAAAATCTCGGACGGACAACACCGCGGGCAAGGTCACTTCTTTCACCGGGCCTGCCGCAACGCCATCCGTTGGCTTGCGGACATACTGCTGGCGCAACCGTTCGGTGCGCATATTCTCCAACCACTTGCGGTAGATCTGATCAGCGACGCGATCATCCACCTTGATGGCGCGCAACCCGATATCGAAACCGAGCTCCGGCAATTTTGCGAGGAGCTCGTTCGGGGTGACGCGCAGACGACGGGCGAGTTCGGAAACGTTCATGGCCGCATCCTAGGCCGAAAAACGGGCGGAGTCAAGCGAAAATATGAACAGAATTCAATAATCAATCACCCTTACTTACTTGGTTGATCACGACGTTTTCTGGCTTGATACAACGCGTTTTTTACCTCCTTCGTCATCTTTTCTGCTAACGCGTCAGTCTTTGTCTGCACTCTATCCACCACCTTACCGATTTGACCCTCACCTGTGCCCTCTACCTTTTCCTCTAACGCTCTCCAGGCCTTAAGTGGAAGAAGTGCTGTAACATCATGAAGATATTGAATACTGTCTAGAATTAATTCTGCATAGAGTGGTGGCTTCGTTACACGCACGATGTGATCCCCTCCACGATACGCACCTTCTCCACCACCAATAGGAATAACAGAAAGATGATCAAATTGTCGTAACTCTATAGGATCACGACCAATATTCGCCTCAAGCTCACTTTTTCTGAATTCGTATACTCGAAATTCCGACATGACTTCCCAAAGGGCACTCATACGTCCCCCCACCTCCTTCAAATACGCCGCCACCTTTTCTGGACTCCAAGACTTCATTTCTTCACGCACCTTTTGTACCAACTCCATCATCGCTTCTTTTGTTTCGACCTGTTCCGAATCTTCTCGTTTTGGCGCACGCGCCTCTTCGTCCCAGTCCTCCGCACGCACACGGACGCTCATTTCTTTGTCGTGTACCGGTGTCTTTGATTCTTCGATCAGCTCGACGTCGGCATCATCCAAGTACGGAATTTCTTCCTTTTTTTGTACGGACTTTGGTGCAGGCGCACGTTCAAACGATCGCGGCATATTTAGTTAGAAAAGGGATTTTTGAGGCCGATTTTTGAGCGGACACGATCAGCGGCGTGCGCTTCTTGATCCGCTTCTTCTGCAAGTTTGTACGCGTCGATCGCAGCACGAAGGTCATCATGCGCGTCATCCATGATCTGAAGCAGACGATCCGCGTTAGGCGAAAATTGCGTCATATGGTTGAATCCTAGCATGAACGACGCAACAACGCCTGAACTTCTCCTGATCGATAAACCCGCTGGCATGACCTCTCATGACGTGGTGGACGTCCTTCGTCGGCAGTATAAAACCCGCCGCGTCGGACACGGAGGGACGCTGGATCCGTTTGCAACGGGCCTTCTTTTGATTGGAATCGGCCCCGGAACGAAGAAACTCACCGGTCTCGTCGGATTGGACAAAGAATATCTTGCTACCGTGCGCCTTGGTGCCACGACCAATACCTACGATGTGGAAGGGATCGTGCAAGAAACCACCCCTCCGCCACTTCCGCCTTCCGCCGAAGCGCTTGAACACGCGCTTGCCCAATTCCGTGGCGGGTACGAGCAATATGCGCCCCTCTTTTCCGCAAAAAAGGTGGGTGGGAAAAAACTGTATGATCTTGCCCGTGCCGGGATCGCGACAGAGGATCTGCGACCCAAGAAACAGGTGGACATCCCAATACTTGAGGTTCTTCGCTATCAGTACCCAGAACTCGAACTACGCGTCGCGTGCTCGTCCGGAACCTACATTCGTTCGCTTGCAGATGACCTGGGACGCGTCCTTGGCGTCGGCGGGTATTTGACCGCGCTCCGTCGGACGCGCATCGGTCCCTACCGCATCGAAGAAGCTCTTCCGCTTCCCCCGTTCACGGATCGCCGGCCGTCTGATACGCTTCCTTCGTGAGACGATCACACAATTTGGCTGGAACTGGATTATTTTTCCCCTTACTTCATTTTTCGTATGGAACCTCTTACCGGAGCCCTGCTTGCGCTGGTTGGCGCAGGGGGTGGCGCCGCCGCAGGCTATTATCTTCGCGATAAAAAAGGCAAAGCGATGGTCGGAAGCGCCGAAGCGAAAGCGCAGGAGATTTTGAAACAGGCTGAAGAAAAGCAAACGGACGTCCTCCAAAAAGCAAAAGAAAAAGCGATTAAAATTCTGGAAGATGCACGCTTAGAAGAAAAGAAATCCTTGGAAGAGCTGAAACGCGAACAAATGGCGCTCGCAGAACGTGAACGCGAGTTCGGCAAAAAACTCCTCGAGATTGACGCGGCAAAAGAAAAAACAACAAAGACCCTTGAAGAGGCGGAGGCGTTAAAAGCCTCGATTGAGGCACTGAAGGCGGAACAGGCAAAGAACTTGGAACAAATCGCCTCGCTGACCCGTGATCAGGCGTTGCAAAAATTGATGACGTTGACCGAAGAGCAGCACGCCGACGCGCTTGCTTCGCGCATCCGCAAGCTGGATGAGCAATCCGCGGAAGAAATCGATCGTCGTGCCAAAAACGTACTCGCCGTCGCCATTCAGCGTCAGGCATCCTCGCATGTCGCAGAAACAACGACGACGTGGATCGAGCTTCCAAGCGAAGAGATGAAGGGTCGCATTATCGGAAAAGAAGGTCGCAACATCAAAGCGATCGAACTCCTCACAGGATGCGAATTGATCGTGGATGAAACGCCGGGGATCGTGACCGTGTCCGGGTTCTCCCCGATTCGTCGCCAAGTGGCAAAACGCGCCCTCTCCAAACTCCTCGCCGATGGACGCATCCATCCGGGTCGTATCGAAGAATGCGTTGAGGAAGCCAAAAAGGAACTGGCGCTCGATATGAAAAAAGCAGGTGAAGACGCGTTGTATGAACTCGGGATCTCGACGGCCGGCATCGATCCAAAGCTGATCCAAATTCTTGGCCGTCTGAAGTACCGCACAAGTTACGGTCAAAACGCGCTGCTCCATTCGATGGAAGTCGCAAAACTCTCGACCGTCATGGGCGAAGAATTGGGTGCCGATCTGATGGTGTGCAAAAAAGGCGGTTTGTTCCACGATATTGGGAAGGCGGTTGACCATGACATGCAAGGCAGCCATCCGGAGCTTGGGTATCAAATCATGAAGAAATTCGGGTTCCCGGAGGAAATCTGCTACCAATCGATCGGGCACCATGAAGACAAGCCAAAAACCCTTGAAGCCGTGATCGTGAAGGCGGCGGATGCGATCTCCGGTGCACGTCCTGGCGCGCGCAAAGACAGTCTCGAATACTACGTCAAACGTCTGGAAGAACTGGAACGTGTAGCGACCTCGTTTGCCGGCGTCGAAAAGGTGTATGCCATCCAAGCTGGTCGCGAAATCCGCGTCTTCGTGAATCCAAAGGTGTTGGATGATTATGGGTCCATGCAGCTCGCGCGAGAAATCGCCGCGAAGATCGAAGCGGAGCTCAAGCACCCGGGAGAAATTCGCGTCACGTTGATCCGAGAAACGCGCGTCGTCGAGTACGCTCGCTAATCCCTGTTTTGTGACGAGCCGAAAAAAATGATAGGCTCTGGCACGTCCTTATCTTACCGCTATGAACAAAGCTGAACTCGCCAATCGCATCGCTGAAACCACGGGCGTCAACCGCCGACAGGCAGAGCACATGATCGAAACCTTCACCGAACTCGTCACCGCAGAACTCCAGCGCGGTGGTGAGGTGAACATCGCTGGATTCGGCGCCTTCCTGGCAAAAACGCGCAAACCACGCGTGGGCGTCAATCCACAAAAGCCTGACGAGGCTATTCAAATCGATGCCGTGACGGTGGCAAAATTCAAACCGGGATCAAATCTGAAAAAAGCCTTAAAACATTCGCACGTCGTCGCATCTGGCACGCAGGCCTCAGCTACTCCTGAGCCCGCTGCCGCGTAACGGACAACAAAAAAACACGGGCCATGGCCTTTACGCCACATGCCCGTGTTTTGTTATTCGCGCACAAACGTCCCCACCTCCTCAATGATCTCCGCAATCGGGACACGACGTGCCTCGGCACTTGTACGCGCTTTCCATTCCACGGCGTTTTCTGCCAACGTCTTTTCTGATACCACCAACCGAAGCGGCATCCCCAACAAATCGGCGTCTGCAAACTTTTGTCCCGGCGAAAGATCCGCGCGATCATCCCAGACCACCTCGATACCTGCGCGCATCAACCCGTCATATACGTCCGACGCCGTCTGATCGATCGTTGCTTGCACGGCCGCGTCTTTGGATCGAAGCGACACCAGATGCACTTGGAACGGCGCGACGGACTTTGGCCACACAATCCCACGTTCGTCATGATGCGTCTCCACAATCGAACCAACCAACCGCGTTGTCCCGATCCCGTAGCACCCCATCAACACACGCTTTTGCGTCCCATCCTCTGCCGTGAACGTAAAATCGAACGCATCCGTGTACTTTGTCCCAAGATCAAAGATATTTCCCACTTCGACACCCTTCATCTGTGCCAGCGTCCCTTGGCACTTTGGACAGGCCTCCCCCACCTTCAACGTTGCGACTTCGCTGTTTTGTCCAAACTCACAATTCGGACAGGCGATCAAAATATCCTCGCCCGCATCGGTCAACGCCTGAAACTCGTGTGACACGTTTTGCGTGAAAATACCACCGGATGCTTGCACCACTTTTACCTGCAACCCACAGCGCGTATACGCCTTGACATACGCCTCCAACGCACGGTTGTAGAACGCTGTCAGGTCCTCCTGATTCGTGTGAAAACTGTACATGTCCTTCATCCGGAACTCGCGTCCACGCAAAACACCGGATTTGGCACGCAATTCATCACGGAATTTAGTGTTGATCTGGTACACGGCAAACGGCAATTCCTTGTACGACTTGGTAAATTTTTGCGCGAGTGGCGTCACCACCTCTTCATGCGTACAGCCAAGCGCGTATTCCTTGCCGGTCTGCGAGTTGAGCTTAAACAAAATATCCACACCCTCCCACCGATTTGTCGTCACCCAGTATTCCTTCGGCTGGAGTGAGGGCATAAAAATCTCTTGCGCTCCCAATGCATCCATCTCTTCCCGGACAATCTGCTCGACCTTGCGAAGGACCCGCAATCCAAGCGGGAGCCAGGTGTACACCCCTGCCATTTCCTGATCGACAAATCCGCCTTGGATCAAATACTTCGCATTCGCGGATTCCGCTTCTGCGGGCGCGGATTTAAGCGTTTTACCAAACAACTGGGAATAGCGCATACATGATGTGGCAAAGGGTATCCGGTTTGATTGCAGGCGTAAAGAAAAACCCCGCAGCAGATGCCACGGGGGCGCCCTCGTACAGGGCAACGCAAGCTACTGAGTGGAATCCGGCTCCCTCTTCATCCGACTCGGACGGTCCTGACAGGCGAAGCAGTACCCGCCGCCATACCGACGGTTCCCAACACTTAACCACGCCCTGCAACCAGCGCATCGCGCCGCCGGAGGATCTGTCCCCGGCTTGGATGCACCTGCATAAATACTGGAATCCGGCCCACTCGCGAGCTCTACCTTGTCGATCACGACACCACACTCCTGCGCCAGGCATTGGCGCCACATCAGTGTTTGAGATGCGCGGACGGGAGTCAAGAGACGCGATCAGGGGAACGTATGCAAACGTTGTGGCATATCAAAAAACCGGCGTTTGCCGGCCTTTTGTGTGGTGCAGCGGCTGGGGATCGAACCCAGGACCTTGGGCTTAAGAGGCCCCTGCTCTACCAGCTGAGCTACCGCTGCGAAGGAAGGAGAGAGAAAATTTCTTTCTCAAAAACCTGCGCAATCATAAGGTCCACCCAGAACGCTGTCAACATCCTTGCTTGCATGCCCCGGTTCCGTTAGGATCTTTCGTGCTCGCACCCCTAGCTCAGCTGGATAGAGCGCTTCCCTCCGAAGGAAGAGGCCAGACGTTCGAATCGTCTGGGGTGCACCATGTACAACACCCCCCAACCGGGGGGTGTTTGTGCGTAAAATCCTTTTTTTGCATTCCGGTTGCTCGCGTGCGCAAAATAACCCTATCACTCTTATGAAATACCTCCTTCGTAAAACCTGCGCCATGGCGACCGGGCTTTCCCTGCTTGGAACCCCTGCGTTTGCCGCAACGCCGCAACAAATCGTCAATCAATCCCTGTTTCAGATGCAAGCGGGGGCAGCTCAGTCATCGGATGGGACATTTGAGATCTCCGTAAGCGAACGTTCGCTTGTTGGGAAGCCGGCGGTCGGTGGCTCTGCTCGTTTTCGCCTTTCGCAAAACGTCATGGCGGGCGCTGGGATTCAAAATAATGATGGATCATTCACCGTCGAACGCGTTGTATTACCGCCGTCACCGGAGACCGTAGAAATCCAACGCTATCTCAATAATCTCTCGCTCGGTTGGCGCTACGCAGACGGCGCTCTCTTTTTCCGCGTGAGCGGCGTTGCCCCATCCCTGCTCGAAAAAGCTAAAGAGGAAGGGATGGATCTTGCGCCCTACGTCGATCGCTGGATCAAGGTGGATGGTGAGCTCATGGATTCGCTGCAGGAATTGCAACGCCTGAATTCCCCAGCCAACCTCCAAACAAGCGAATTGGGCTGGCTTGTGGACCTGGCCAAAAAGTACCCGCCCCTCTTGCTTACCCGCATCGAACGCCGTGAAACGCGTCCGAATGGAGATAAAATCCAGCGCATGCGGTTTCGCGTGAATCCGGCATTCATGAATGCGCTGCAGCGGAAAGCCCTTGCAGAGATCAAAACTACCGGGGCAGATCGCCGGTATGAAGTCCAGGCGGTGAACGCACAGTTTACCGAAGTACGTCGCGTGACCGCAGGAATGGCGCTTGTCGGGGTTGTGAACACGACCCAACAGCGATTGGAGCGCATCGAGATCGGTGGATCCATCACCCAACCGCAAAAAACCTACGAATGGAACCAACGGTTACAGCGCAGCATCCAACGCACCACGTCCATCTTGACCATCAAATATGCGATGGGGATGAACCTGAAGGCGTTTACGGGCACCATCACGCCCCCCTCAGACTTCCTGATGCTGTCTGATGTGACCAAGGCCATTGAAGATGCGCAGCGGAGCCGATATCCGGTCGTCGAACCGCTTCCCATGCCCGAGCCAACGCTCGAAGAACCTGTGTCGCAACTTGCGCCGGTGAATGCGACCGATCATATCCGCGGACTACCGAGCGCACCGGTCACCGTGATCACCTACTCGGACTTCGAATGCCCATTCTGCCAGCGATTTGCGCCAGAGCTCACAAAAGCGCTGCAGGAGTTCCCAAATGACGTGCGCGTGGTGTATCGACACTTCCCGCTCAGCTTCCATCCAAACGCCCAATCAGCCGCAGAAGCGTCTGAATGCGCGGCAGCGCTTGGAGGAAACGACGCATTCTGGGCGATGCATGACAAGCTCTTTGCCGCACAAAACGGGCTGAACCGAGCGATGTATCTCCAATCCGCGACGGCAATTGGTCTCGACGCATCCGCGTTTGCCTCGTGTCTTGATACCGCACAAACCCGTGGCACCGTGTTGTCGCAGATGGAAAGTGGCAATACCGCTCAGGTTTCCGGGACACCGACCACCTTTGTGAACGGGACGCCGATCTCCGGCGCGGTCACGTACGAAGTATTGAAACAAGCGTTACTGAATGCAGGAGCAAAACGGTAAGAACAAAAACACCCCGCCAATCGGCGGGGTGTTTTTTAGGACGTTTTTTCCAGCACCACCTTTGCTGTCCATTCCCCAACCTCGAGGTCAGATGCGGTAGGCGCCTGATCCTCTGAAAGCGCTTCCACCACCTCAAGCACTCCCTTAATCTCCTTCGATACATCCCCCATCCGTGCCAAGAACTCGGCAAACGCCCCTTCCACGGCAACCACGACCTTCACACGATCCGCCGGGTGCAATCCCGCTTGCTTGCGCAGGTTCATGATCTGACGGACGCATTCCCGACGCTGTCCCTTTTCGATCAATTCCGGGGTGAGCTCCGTATCGATCGCTGCTGCCCACGCATCTGCGAGCCCTTCTTCCACGACCAATTCCACGGCTTCGACGTTTAATTCGTCGCGGACGGTTGCAAGGAGGTCGGATTGCGAACGCATCCGGGATGCCTCTGCCCCATCCTTAAACCGAATGGTCACAGCTCGGAGCGCCTGACGTACCGGCAATTTTGCCGCCGCGCGCTGCTCATGTCCCATCGAACAGACGGCACGCACCCAGGCCATGTCTTGCAACAATCGCTCGTCAATGACGCGTTCATCGCATTTTGGCCACGATTCCAAGTGCACAGACGCCTTCGACCCACCGATCTCCTGATAGACGCGCTCGGTCAAAAACGGAATGATCGGCGCGAATACTTTTGCGGCCTCTTCCAGCACTTCACGCAGGGTCTTTAGCGCGTCTTCCCGTTCAAACGCGTTTTCGGATTTGATCCGATCACGGGAACGTCTGAGCCACCAGGTCGAAAGATCATCCACGAACGCACGCATCGGTCGCGTCGCCTCGGCGATATTGTACCCGTCCATGAGGTCCGTGACCTCTCGGATCATCTGATGCAAACGCGCAAACATCCATCGATCCAGCACATGCCCTGAACGCGGCTTGGACGGACGAATCTCTGACGTTGCATAGGTGGCGTAGAACGTTTTGACGTTCCAAAACAGGTTCAAGAACCCACGCACCACCGTTTGCAAATCCTTTTCCGAAAAGTTTAACGACTCCGCATACACGACAGGGGTCGACAACAGGTAATAGCGCAACGCATCTGCCCCATGGGTATTCAACACCTCCAACGGATCCGGGTAGTTCTTCAAGCTCTTCGACATCTTCTTCCCGTCTTCCGCAAGCACAAGCCCGGTCACCATCACATTTTGAAAGGCTGGCTTGTTAAAGAGCCCTGTCGCAATCACGTGGAGCGCATAAAACCACCCACGTGTCTGGTCCTGCCCTTCGGCGATAAAATCCGCGGGGAAGTTTCCTTCAAACGCGCGCTTGTTCTCGAACGGGTAGTGCTGCGATCCATAGGGCATGCTGCCGGATTCAAACCAGCAATCAAAGACATCTTTGATGCGGGATTGGGTTTTGCCGCAGGGACACGGAAGCGTCACACCATCGATCACCGGGCGGTGCAAGTCCAACGTCTCCGGCACCGATCCTGGCGTTGCCTTTTCGCGCAATTCCGCCATGGAAGACACGATCGTCCGATCGCCACAATCCGCGCATTCCCAAACAGGAATGGCCGCTCCCCAAAACCGCGTCCGCGAAATGCACCAATCCGGGGCCGTTTCCAACCCTTTTCCAAACCGCCCATCCTTGAAATGTTCAGGATGCCATTGGATTTTTTCCGCCGTTTTCAAGAGCTTTGGCTTCATCTTGGTCACATCCACAAACCAAGCCGGTTGCGCCTTGTAGAGCAACGACGTCGCGCAACGCCAACACACTGGCACACTGTGCGTAATCGTCCCCTGTCGATGCAGAAGACCTCGGGACACAAGGTCCTCCATGATCGGGGCATCCGCTTCTTTGATGCGCATGCCGGCGAATGGGCCACAGAACGGCTTCATGCGACCTTCTTCATCCACCGATTCAATCATGGGCAGCCCATGCACCTTCATCATCTGGAAGTCTTCTTCGCCAAACGCCGGCGCCGTGTGCACGATACCCGTCCCATCCTCCGCGCTCACGTGATCACCCGTCACAACGCGAAAGCCATCGCCCTCCACCTCCACGAATGCGTAAAGCGGCTCATACCGCTTCCCGACGAGCTCCGCCCCTTCAAAGCGTCCAACCACTTCAAACGCCGCGCCATCTTTGGTGTACGGCGCATACGCCTTCAAAACATCTGATTGACGTTGCTCTGCAAAAATCAACGTTTCCTGCGTGTCCGACAGCGTCACGGCGACATAGGTAAGTTCCGGATGGACCGCGAGACCCGTATTTGCCGGAAGCGTCCAGGGGGTCGTCGTCCAGGCCAAAAAATACGTTTTCGGTTCGCCTTTGACGGGAAACTTTACGTACACGGCCGGATCTTGTTTGTCCTCATACGAATTCCCCATCGCAATCTCAAAATTCGAGAGCGGTGTGGCACAGCGCGGGCAATACAACGACACGCGAGTTCCTTTATAGATGTATCCGTTCTTGTGTAACTCCGAAAACACCCACCAGACGGATTCCACAAAGGTATTATCCATCGTCTTGTACGAATCTGTGTAATCGACCCAGCGTCCCAAACGATCGACATACTCCTCCCAATCCGATGCGTACTGAAGCACGGACATGCGACACGCCTCGTTAAACTTGTCCACGCCAAACGCTTCAATCTCGCGCTTCGACGCAAGCGATAGTTTTTTTTCGATCAAATTTTCCACCGGCAATCCATGACAATCCCATCCCCATCGACGCGGTACCCGATATCCCTTCATGGTCCAGTAGCGCGGGATCGCGTCTTTCAATGCGGACTGCAACAGGTGCCCATAGTGCGGCAACCCCGTCGCAAACGGAGGCCCATCATAAAACACATACGTTTTCTCCGGCGAGCGTTCTTCCAACGAACGAGCAAAAATACGATCTTTTTTCCAGGCGGCGCGAACCTCCGCTTCCATGGAAGGGAAAAGCGGCCGTGCGTCGTCAGAGGCGTGTTTTTCTGGCATACTGCGTGGAGCAAGCATGCGGGAAGACCCGCAAAATGACAAGCAAACTTTTCTTCTATGGCCCACGCTCCCCTCCTGCTTGGTGCAGATCATGCCGGATTTGCACTCAAGGAAACCCTCAAAACCGCACTGCGACGGTCTGGCATTCCGTTTCAGGATCTCACCCCCGTCTTTACGGAGGGCGACGATTATCCCCCCATCGCCTCTCGAGTTGCGAAGGAGGTGGGACGGTCTGGTGGTCTTGGTGTTCTGGTCTGCGGCACCGGCCATGGGATGGACGTCGCGGCAAATCGACGCAAAGGAATTCGCGCCATCGTGGCACGCACCCCAGAAGACGGCGTGATTGCCCGCGAGCACAACCATGCCAACATCCTGGTGCTTGGTGGACGGGTCACGACACCACGCCGCGCCGCCGCCATCGTACGCGCTTGGCTTCACGCAACGCCTTCCCGCGCCGAACGGCATGTTCGACGCGTGCAGCAATTGGACGCGTAACGTATGAAACATCAGGCGATTCCCGCACTCTTAGTCGCATCCGCGGAGGAAGCGGAACAAAAACTACGCTCTCTCGGATCACCCCGCTTTGTTCAGCTGGATATCCTGGATCAAACACTGGTAAAAAATCGTTCCTGGGCAGACCCTGCGTTTTTCGCCACGCGACGAATGCCGCTCCTAGAACTTCATCTCATGGTCGCGGACCCGCTCTCGCACCTCAAACGATGGCAGCGTGTCCCTTCGGTGAAGCGCGTGTACTGGCACGTCGAAGCGCCCATTGATCACGCGACGGTGATCGCCTATGCAAAAAGAAAGGGATGGGACGTCGGTCTCGCGATCAATCCGGACACGCCTCTTACCTCCCTTGTTCCCTGGCTACGCTCCATTGATTCCGTCCTTGTCATGGGCGTCACCCCGGGGTGGAGCGGGCAATCACTTGCCCCTCGCGCCAAAAAAACACTGGAGGATCTGCATACGCTTGCTCCGCGTCTCTCCCTTGCCTTTGATGGCGGCGTCACCCTCCGGAATGCCGCCGGAATCGCAAAACGTGGCGCCGCCCGCCTGTGCCTCGCAAGCGCGCTCTTTCAGACGTCGGATCCCAAAAAAACACTTACTCGCTTACAAACAACCTTGAACGCGCTACACTAAACACATATGCGACGATTCTTTTCCGCGCTCGCCGTCACAGCAGCGCTTCTCCCCGGCATCGCCTCAGCCGCCACCGCAGGCGATCTCCTAAAGGCCTCCGGTGATGCCGTGTATTATTTTGGCGCGAACGGGAAGCGGTATGTCTTTCCGACGGCGCAGACGTATCGCAGTTGGTATACCGATTTTTCTCAGGTGAAAACGATTGGCGACGCGGAACTTGCCACGTATCCACTGGGCGGAAATGTGACCTATCGCCCGGGAGTACGCTTGGTGAAAGTCACAACCGATCCAAAAGTCTACGCGGTCGGGGCAAACGGAGAACTACGTTGGATCACTTCCGAGAGCGTGGCTGTCGCCTTGTATGGCGCAACCTGGAATACAAACGTAGACGACCTTCCGGACGCGTTTTTCGTCAATTACCGCATGGGCGCTCCAATCCAAGCTGCCAGCGATTTTCAGCCGGCAACCGAAACGGCGCGCGCCTCCTCGATTAACGTTGATAAAGGACTCCTTTCACCCACAGAGCCGATGCCACCCGCGGCGACCAGCACGCCCCCTGCGCCAACCCCGCTTCCAGGCACCGGATCAGCCTACCGCGCCACCATCGGGATGCAATCCGATGCATTTATCGCAAAAGGAGGAAAGGCGTACCTCCGCGCAGATGTCACACCTGGAACCTCTCTCGCGAAGGTCAAAATCTTCGTCAAAAACAGCCTGCTCACGACGTGTACCTATACCCCCTGCACGGGCACGTTTCAGTTAGATCAAAATGATGACACGCGCACATTCCCAACACGCGTCGAAGCATCCTGGATTACGGGACAAACCGCGACCGCGACCAGCTCGTTCTCGCTTTCTGACCCGCTGGACGGCATCACGTTTACCATGGAACGCGCCCAAGTGCGGACCAATGGCCGACAGGTCTTTTCGATCGACGTCGATCCACTTCTTGAACCCAGCTCCATCGATGTGTATGTCGGCGGGGTCCGGTACACCGATCCTGATTGCAGCGATTCCTTGGGATGTACCGTAAACTACAACATCACGTCCCCGGCAGGCACCACGCTTTCCGCGTACGCCCGCATCGAGGGCGGTCGCGGCAATGTGTACGCGACCCCCGTTCAAACCTTTACCGTTGGCACGCATGACGGACCAACCGGTTCTATCTTGCTCGACAAGACGCGCATCTATCCTGGGGAATCACTGGATGTTCGCGTGACTGCCGCGGATGATAACGGCATCGCTTGGATCGAGGTCTATCAAGGGGACGTCTTGCTCAAAAAATGCCAGAACACGATTAGCTGCGTCGTGACCAGCGGACCACATGCCGCGGGAACCATTTCCTTCCGAGCCCGCATCCAAGACATGCTGGGTGCTACCCTGGATCTCACCTCAGATGAGGTGCTGGTGCAGTAATTTGCCCGTATTTCAGGTATGATTGACAGGTCCGATCCCGCATCGGCACCCTGTAGATACTCATTCAATAACTTCTTTATGAAGCAACTTCTCGTTCGCTCACTGGCGACGCTTGGTACGGTCAGCATGTTGGCCGCCCCACTTGCCACGACGCATGCCGCAGGTGTCG
Organism: Patescibacteria group bacterium; assembly: GCA_022843095.1. Taxonomy (GTDB): domain Bacteria; phylum Patescibacteriota; class Patescibacteriia; order 2-12-FULL-60-25; family 2-12-FULL-60-25; genus JALHOH01. The sequence goes on along the minus strand of JALHOH010000001.1, from coordinate 525,861 downwards.
CGTTTAACGCAGGTGATCTGATTAAGGGTTCTGGCAGCACGGTGTACTACTTCGCTCCAAACGGGAAACGCTATGTGTTCCCGAACGACAAGACCTATTTTACCTGGTACAAGAACTTTGACGGGGTCAAAAAGGTCACGGATGGCCAACTCGCCACGATTCCGCTGGGTGGAAACGTCACGTATCGCCCGGGATACAAGATGGTGAAGATCACGACGGATCCAAAGGTGTACGTCGTTGATCAGGGAGGCGTCCTTCGCCACGTCGGTTCCGAACAGTTGGCGCAGACGCTCTACGGCATCAACTGGAAGAACCAGATTGATGACATCCCGGATGCTTTCTTCGTGAACTATCGCACGGGGACGGGAATCCAGACGGCCAGCGACTTCCAGCCACAGAACGTGATGACGCTCACGACCACCATCACGCAGGACAAGCAATTCGATGAAACGGCCGTGACGGTGACGATCGGAAACATGAACAACGGGTTCGTCCCGGCAACGATGACGGTGAAGAAGGGCGCGACGGTGACCTTCACGAATGCCGATATCGTTCCGCACACGGTCACGGGCAACGCGTTTGACTCCGGGCTCATCGCCCCAGGCAAGACGTACGTCCGCAAATTCGACACGGTTGGCTCGTTCGACTACAAGTGCTCGAACCACCCGGTCATGCAGGGTACGATCAACGTCGTGAACTAAAAACGCAGACCAAAAAACACTCGCCTACGGGCGGGTGTTTTTTATCATGCAGAAACAGCCATCACATGGTACACTCTCCTCGTATGCCGCATCTCCATGATGCCAAGGTAAAACAACTCGAGATCATCGCCTGTCGATTGCGCCAGCACGTCATCCGCATGGTTGCGCACGCCGGATCCGGTCATCAAGGCGGTCCGCTTGGGATGGCCGATGTGTTTACCGTCCTCTACTTTCACACGCTCCACCACCGGCCGGACGACCCAGAATGGCCGGATCGCGATCGCTGCATTCTCTCGAATGGCCATATCTGCCCCATCCGCTATGCCGCCATGGCTGAAGCGGGATATTTTCCGGTAGAGGAATTATTGACGCTGCGCGAGCTTGGATCACGGTTGCAAGGTCATCCAGAACGACTGCGTCTCCCCGGCGCCGAAACCACTTCTGGCCCGCTCGGCTCTGGACTCGCGCAGGCCGCGGGCATGGCGTATGCGGCAAAGATGGATAAAAAAACCTGGATGACCTACTGCCTCACCTCGGATGGTGAACATGAGGCCGGTCTCCACTGGGAAGCCATGCTCTTTGCCGGGAAAAATCGCCTGGATAATTTGGTGTGCATCATCGATCGGAATAACATCCAAATTGATGGCGACACCGAAGACATCATGCCGCTCGAACCGCTTGCGGCAAAATACACGGCATTTAACTGGCACGTCATTGAATGCAACGGCAACGACATTCAGGATGTTTGGCGCGCACTCGAAGAAGCAAAAACGATCCACCAAAAGCCCATCTGTATTATTGCGCATACCATTCCCGGGCGCGGGGTTTCGTTCATGGAAAACAACTACCTGTGGCATAGCCAGCCGTTCAAACCAGGTCAGGCAGAACACGCCCTCGAAGAGCTGCATGCGTTAGAACAAACGTTGCTTCGTGAACATCGCGCCCACTATGGCTAAACCCACGCTTCGCACAAACGATCCCCAGTTAGTGCCGGATCTTGTCCGCACACATTTGGAACAAAAACCGACCCGAGACGGGTACGGACAAGGCGTTGTCCGTGCCGCCATGAAACACCCGGAACTGGTCGTTCTTTGCGCAGACCTTACCGAATCGACACGGAATCTTGAGTTCAAGCAGCTATTTCCGGATCGATTTATCCAAATGGGTGTGCACGAACAGCTGCTCGCCGCTCTTGCTGCGGGGATGGCACTTGCCGGAAAAATGCCGTTCATCACCTCGTACGCGATGTTTTGCCCTGGTCGAGCCTGGGAACAGGTGCGCACAAACATTTGTCTTCAGGAAACGAACGTCAAAATCATTGGAAGTCACGCGGGCGTGTCTGTTGGACCGGATGGCGCGACCCATCAAGCCATCGAAGATATGGCGATCATGCGCGTGATCCCCAATATGACGGTGATCGCCCCGTGCGACATGATTGAAGCACGCAAGGCAACCGAAGCGATCGCTGAATTCACCGGTCCGGCGTACGTCCGATTTGCGCGTGAAAAATCCCCCATCTTCACCACCGAAGAGACGCCATTCCGGATTGGAAAAGCTGAAATCTACCGCCAGGGCAAGGATGTGGCGATTATCGCCTGCGGTCCGCTCGTCTATAAAGCGCTCGTCGCCGCAGACGAACTGGCACGAAACAAAATCTCCGCGATGGTCGTGAATTGCCACACCATTAAACCACTGGACGTATCCCTTATTCGCGATGTAGCACTGCACTGTAAACGCATCGTCACCGTGGAAGAACACCAAGTGGCGGGCGGACTCGGTGGCGCGATCTCCGAGGCGCTTGCTCGGACCGCTCCTGTTCCCATGGAACACGTCGGTGTCCAAGACCGTTTTGGAGAATCCGGCCCGCCGGAGGCATTGCTCGAACACTTTGGGATGGGAGTCGCCCACATCAAAGCTGCCGTGAAAAAGGTGTTGAAACGTCGATAACAAAAAACCCGCTCAAGGAAATCTGAGCGGGTTTTTGGTGACTTACAAATTTCCTTCCACCGTCACCGCGATATTCGCTTCGTAGGCAGGATTAAAGTCCGTTCCGGAGGCGATATCGGATCCAAAGGAATAGTCTCCATAAAACGCATCGGCGATGTCATGCACATTTTGCGCCCACTTGTCCCCGTATAACTGACGCGCCGCCTCTTCGGTTTTGACCCACCGGAGCTGACCCGCGCGCCCCACGGCGTAGACCTTTGGCACGGTGGAGAATTTGACGAGCTTGATCCCTGGCCGATAGACGATGTTCTTTTCCAATGGAATGGCGGCCATAAACCCTTCGCTCACCTCGACCACCCCGCTAAAGTTCCCGTACCAAGTAAAGAACACCTTTTCGTGTGGAAAGGCGCGCCGTTTGTTATCCGTCGAAAGATAGTACACGGTTCGACAGGGGTGGTTCACCCCTTCGCCGCCCGGACAGGTGAGCTTAATCAAACTCCCCGCCTGCGGCACCGAGCGCTCGCCTTTGAAGTTCATGTCCAGCACCGCCGTTGCCTGCAAAATCACCCCGTTCGCATAGGCGCGGACGGTGCTCGTTCCTGGCACCGCCGAACGAATGCGATACTTTGCGACACCATCCTCCCCTGTCACCGATTGAATGGGACTGATTTGATCCACCCCAGGCCGTGAGGTTTCAACCGCCACAAACACGCCCCGCACAGGCTGACCGTTCTCATCGCGGACGAATACCACCACCTCTGCCCCATCTTTGCTGTCCGACAAAATTTGCCCCGGAGTCACATACAACGACGAGCGCGTAGCAGAGACCGGATTCGCCCCTTCAGGCGTCACGAGTACCCGCACTTCTTCTCCATCCACCCGGTTTCCTGCTGCATCCCGACAGGCGGCATACATGGCATAGGTTCCCGGATTCGGAAACGTGTAGGTGTAATCCGCGTAGGATCCTTTTAACACAAACAGCCCTTTCGAAGTACCGTTGATGTACAGCTCACAGGCGGTCACACCCACGTTATCCGCATACGCCACGCGAAAAGTCGTCGCAATCCCCGGCTTTGTACTCACAGGTTCGATCTTTCCAACCGTCGGAAGGGAGGTATCAGCCGCAACCGCCGGCGCGACATTGATCGCCCCAGACACTTCTGCTTCGTTTCCCGTCGTATCAAAACACTTGATTCGGACCGTAAACGTGTCAGGTTTGTAAAAAATATAGGGACCATACACACGGTTCGTCCCAATCGACATCGTCCCCTTGTAGACGTTATTCACAAACACGATACAGTGCGACAAATTCCCTCCGGCATCTGACACCGGCGCCGCGAGCTCCAACTCTCGCGCCACCGTGGCCGTGGTCGGCGAAATAGCACCTAACTGCGGTGGCGAGGCGTCCGGTGCCGCAAACGCGAGCGTTGGTGCAAGCACACAGGCGGCAAAAAACGCAGATCCAACAAAAAAACGAGAACGCATATGGCGGAAGTATAGCAGATGGAAAGGGAACGACTGAATTCCGCCGTGATCAACAAAAACACCTCTTCGGCTGAAGAGGTGTTTTTTATGGCGGGTGCGAAGGGATTCGAACCCTCGGTCTTCTCCGTGACAGGGAGACGTGTTAACCGGGCTACACCACGCACCCAATTTGATTTGGGCTTGGCGCCACAACCTCATCCATTGAGTCATCCGCTTGACGAGGGCATGCGGTGCGACCACGATAAATGGTGCACTCGCTTGCGGGCATCACGTTACCAAAACCCCGAAACCCGCGCAAGGGTGTGGATACCCTCTTATGTTCTGCCTCCTCCGACACGCCCCCTACGACATCGGCACCGGATCCCTCACCCCCGACGGGATCAAGCGCGCAACAACCCTTGCCCAAACACTCAAAAAAACGGGCATTCCTTGGGAAAAAATCCACACCTCTCCAAATCCCCGCACCATGGAAACGTCCACGATTTTAGGATCGTCTCTTGGAATCCCGGTGACACCGGACGGACGTCTTTCCATGGATGGAAATTACGGGGACCTGTTGCCCCCTACGGAGCCGCAACACCTGATCATCGTTTCTCATCTCCCCATCCTCACTTCCATGCTACGCGCCTGGAGTCGCGCCTTTCACCAGGAAGAGCCGGGGTTAACCGAAGAGGCAACCGGCTATCTGATTGATCCGACGCGCGAACTGATCCAAAAAATCCCGTCTTAAACAACGCGGCGCGTTTCAACGAGCTCGACATGCCCCATAGAACCGCGAGGCTCTCCCGCGACCACCACAACCTCATCCCCCGCTTGAACGGCCCCCTCTTTTTTTGCCAGAGCGATACCCGTATCGATCAACGCAGCGATGTTCGATTCTCCTTCTTTGACCACGGGTCGAACCCCCCAAGACACATTCAATTGCGCCTGGACACGCGTGGATGACGTCACGGCAATAATCGGCATCTCCGGTCGTTCCCGGGATACGAGTCTGGCCGCGTCTCCCGATTGTGTCGCAACAATCACCGCCTTTGCACGAGTATTGCCCTCGATCAACACCCCGTCCTTGCGACGTGGAAGATCATCCAATGGACTACCTTCAACGGCTAGAAGAACCTTTGCCATGGTCGTCACGGCTTCCAAGGGATAGTTTCCGCTCGCCGTCTCCCCAGAAAGCATGGTGGCATCCGTATGGTCGATGGCCGCGTTCGCAATATCAGACACCTCGGCGCGCGTAGCTCGCGGATTTCGAATCATCGAATCCAACATCTGTGTCGCAACGATCACCGGCTTCCCGGCACGGACACACATCTGAATCAAACGTTTCTGGACCAACGGAACTTGCTCAGCCGGAATCTCAATCCCCAAATCCCCACGCGCGACCATGATGCCATCAGCGGCATCCACAATTTCCTGCAGATGCGCAACGGCCTCGGGTTTCTCGATTTTTGCCATGACACGTATGGAGGGCGTGGAGGCAACCCCCTGCTCGCGTTCCGCCTCTGCGATAAGCGCGCGGAGCTCGTGGATGTCGGATGCAGAACGCACAAACGACAGCGCGATCCAATCCACCCCTTCCGCGACCCCAAAACGAACGTCCTCCGCGTCTTTTTCGGAGATTGCAGAGATCGACGTCTTTGTTTCCGGCAAATTCATCCCTTTATGAGACGTCAGCGTCCCGCCATCAATCACCTTGCAAATAACATCCTTCCCTTCCACACGTTCCACCTGCACTGAAAGGAGACCATCATCCATAAGAATGTGCTGCCCAGGACGCACATCTTCATGTAGTGCTGGATAGGTCACCGGGAGTTTTTTTGGGATCGACGGTGTGCCCGTAGTAAACGTGATCAAGGAACCTGCCTTTAATTGAACCCCCTCTTTCGGCAGATCGCCGACACGAATCTTTGGACCCTGCAAATCCTGCAAAAACGTTAACGGTTCGCCCGTTTTTTTACGGATTTCACGGATCGTCTTCATCAGCATCGCATGGTCCTCATGTGTCCCATGGCTAAAATTCAGCCGACAGACGTTCATGCCAGCCTGCACGAGTTTCATCAACATCTCCGGATCTTTTGATGCCGGCCCAATCGTGCAGACGATTTTTGTGCGCTTCATACGCGCACATCATAGCACAGGATTACGTTTCTTTTCGCTCATCCAAGGTCACCTTGACCTCCATCTCTTTTTTATCGCGCCAAATGCGAAGACGCACCTCTGCCCCAGGAAGATGACGGCTTAACAGGGACGCTAGCGATCGATCTCGATCCACCGACACCCCTTCCACGGAAAGAATAATGTCCCCTTCTTTGATCCCGGCTTTGTCTGCCGGCGAATCCTTCACCACGGCAGAACCTGCCGTCCCACGTTCATCCGCAATCACCCGCGCACCCGCAACCATCTCGAGCCCCGCCTCTTTTGCCGTCTCCTCATCGACCGGAACATAACGCACCCCAAGCCAAGGGCGAACGACGCGGCCGTGCTGTTTCACGCTCTCAATACTTCGCTTTAGCACATTCGACGGAAGCGCAAATCCAAGGGACTGCCCATTTTGCGAGACCGCTGTGTTCATCCCGATCACCTCTCCTGCCGCGTTCAAAAGCGGACCACCGGAATTCCCGGGATTAATGGCAGCGTCCGTTTGAATCGCCTCTTCCAGCACCTCAACCCCCGAAGCACCCCCGGCAACGACGCGACGATTCACCCCAGAAATAACCCCTTTTGTCACGGTGTTGCGAAATTCTCCCAACGCATATCCAATCGCGATCGCCGGTTCACCCACCTGGATTGCATCACTATCTCCCAGTGAAAGCGACGGAAAATCCGAACCTTCCACCTTTAAAACCGCTAAATCCAGCACCGGATCTATGGCTAGCACTTTTGCTGGATAGGTCTTCCCACTCTGCAACTCAACCGTATATTCCGCGTCTTTCTCGGAAGCCACATGACGGTTGGTCACGAGCAATCCATCGGATGACACAAAGAATCCCGTCCCATTCCCAACCTCCAATCGCTCGCGCGTTGGTTCGGGGGTACGCGTTCGAAATCGAGGGCCTTCAAATTGAAAAAACGGCTCTTCAAAGAGATCAAGATCGGTAAATCCCCTTCGCCTCGCCACTTCTTTGGTGATGGTAATCGACACCACGGCGGGACTCGCACGCTTCACGACCGAGGTCGTACGATCTTCCGTCACGATCGTACGCGTAGTGGTTACACCCATCCCGTACTGCGGGTACAATGCGCCATTGGTTCGTACCAAAAAAAATGACGCCGCCAACACCCCACACGCGCCACCCACAAAAAACATTCCAGGAAGCCATGCAAGAGAAACGGTTTTCATATCACTTCTTTGTACGCGTAGACGAGCGATTTTTTTTCACCCCCGATGGACGACGCAATAATCCGCGCAATTCGCGCTCGAATGTCTCTACATCCTCAAAAGATCGATACACGGACGCAAACCGAATGTATGCCACTTTATCAAATGCCTTTAGCCGTGCCATGACCAGCTCTCCTAATTCCGCGCTGGTAATTTCATTCGGCGCTTCTTTTTGGATATCACGCTCAATTTGCTGAACGAGTGCGCGAAAATCCGATTCCGTAAATGAACGTTTTTCTAACGCACGGCGCAATCCCCGCATCATTTTTTCACGGTTGTACTGTTCGCGCCGACCGTCCCGCTTCACCACCGTCAAATCAAGCAATTCCAATTCTTCAAGCGTACTAAACCGACGCTCGCAGTGTTCGCAGGCGCGTCTGCGTCGAATCGCGGTACCGTCCGGTGTCGCGCGCGAATCGACCACCCGCGTCTCCGTGTGGTTGCAAACAGGGCAACGCATAGAACGTCGATTTCTAAACCCTACATCATCTTTTTACGGATGAAAGCGGGAATTTCCAAATCTTCTTCTTCCGAAGAGGCCGGTACCGATCCCGCATCCCTCCGCGTCGGCATTTGTGGCGCGGCACGCTGCGCTCCTGGGTTAAAGGTCGCGTATTGCGGCGGAGACACGTGTGGCTGATAACTCGCCGGCTGCGGCGGCGGAGTCTGGACGGGAGCCGGAGCCGGAACCTCCACTGGCGCAGGCGGAGCGGGAGGCGGTGGCGGCGGTTGTGGCACCGACTGCATCGGCTGAACCGGAGGCGGCTGCACTTCACGCGTTGGCGTCACATGTACCGCTGCCGGACGCGGAGCGCTAAAAGACACCTTTTCCAATGGTTCAGGCGGTGGTGGCGGTGGCGCAGGAGGCGCGTAAACAGGTACTTGAACCGGGGGTGGTGACGGTGGTGAGGAAGGTGACGCAACCGGTGCCGCAGAAACGGGTCGAGGCGAAAAAGCACCCGAAGCAAACGCTGTTTTCATCTTGCCCGCGGTGGGTCTGGAATCAAACCCCGTTGCGATCACCGTGACCTTCACATCATCTTTCAATGTTTCGTCGATGATGGCACCGAAAATCACCTTCGCCTGTGGATCCGCAGACTGGGTAATCACCTTTGCCGCCTCTGATACTTCGTACATCCCCAAATTTGATCCACCCGTGATCGTAAACAAAATGCCTTTCGCTCCATCGATCGACACTTCAAGTAACGGCGATGCAACCGCCGCTTTTGCCGCATCTGCCGCACGATTTTCGCCGTGACCGTGACCAATCCCCATGAGCGCCGAACCGCGATTCGCCATGATCGCGCGCACGTCCGCAAAGTCGACGTTGATCAACCCCGGAACGGTGATCAGTTCAGAAATCCCTTGAACACCCTGACGCAACACGTCGTCCACCATTTCAAATGCGTCCACGAGCGACGTCTTGCGATCGATAATCTGCAAAATCCGATCGTTCGGGATGGTGATGATGGTATCTACCTGCTCAGAAAGCCGTTCATGCGCCGCATCCGCAATCCCCTTGCGCTGGATCCCTTCAAATAAAAATGGCTTTGTGACCACGGCGACGGTCAAAGCGCCCAATTCTTTGGCGATGCTTGCAATGTACGGTGAAGCGCCTGAGCCCGTTCCTCCGCCCAATCCGCATGTCACAAACACCATGTCCGCCCCTTTCAAAAGTTCACGGATTTCATTTTGTGCTTCTTCGGCTGCCTTTTGCCCCATTTCGGGATCCATTCCTGCGCCAAGACCACGCGTTACCGCTTTCCCGATGTGGAGCTTATGCTGCGCCTGCGAATAATGCAGCGCCTGTACATCCGTATTCATCGCAATAAACTCGACCCCGCGGATTTTCGAGGCGATCATGCGGTTGACGGAAGAGCCACCCGACCCTCCGACACCAACGACCTTAATCTTCGCAAAGGTCTCGATTTCCGGCTTAATTTCAGCCATACAGGGGACGCATGGGGAATACAAAAAGGGATGGGGAAAAACGGTACGGAATCAGGTCCTTCCGATACTGTTATCACAGTACAAAGTCGCCAACAAACGATCAAGAAAAAAGCAAGCCCCCAAGGGGGCAATGCGTCCATTCTAGGGAATGAAGGATTTGAAGATCCGTTTCAGTGGATTCCCAACCTTCTTAAGCAACTCCCCGGATTTGGAGGGTGCACGCATTCCGCCTCCAACATTCCCATCACGTTCCCCACCAAATCCCCACGCCACAAGGCCGACCGAGGTCGCGTAGGCGGGATCCTGTAACACCTCCACCAATGGACTCTGAACCCCCGTGGTCTGAGAAATCGCAACGGGCAATCGCAGCGTTCCTTTTGCCACATCCACCATTCCCTGCAATTTTACCCCTCCACCGGTCAAAATGGCTCCGGCAGGCAACATGCCGCTTCGATCCACACGCTTCAGTTCTTTTTCAACGCGTTCAAAAATCTCTTCCACGCGAGCCTGGGCAATGTCGGAAATAAATCGCGGGCTCACCAGCTCGCTTTGCGGAGCACCAAATTCGCGTAAATCCACCTCTTCGTGACGAGAAACCTGTTCTGCGTTTGCATTCGCATACTCGCGCTTTAACCGCTCTGCCACGTCCAAAGACGTGCGCAATCCAATCGCAATATCTGACGTGATGTGATCCGATCCGATAGGAACAACGGCGGCATGCATCAGCTCTCCTTCTTCGTAAATGGCAAGCGACGTTGTCACCGCTCCTACGTTCACGAGTACAACACCCACTTCGCGTTGCCGTCCCGTCAACACCGCCTCTGCGGCCGCAAGAGGGACAAATACCAATTCAGAGATGTCCAAACCCGTCCGGAACACGGATTTGGTCACGTTTCGAACGTGGGTGGAGAGTCCTTGCACGATATGCGCATCCACCTCCAATCGAATCCCTTGCATCCCCACCGGATCTTTGATGCCTGCCTGGCCGTCCACGGAATACCCGCGCGGCAGCACATGCATGATCTCGTAGTTTGCGGGGTTAACCACGCTCCGCGCAGATTCAAGCGCACGATGGACGTCTTCCCCACGGATTTCTCCGTCGGGACGCGAGACGCCGATCACGCCCTTCGCCAACTGCACGGAAATATAGGACCCTCCGAGCCCCACATACGCTTCAGACACCGGTAACCCAATTTGTCGCTCCGCTTGCTCTAAACAGGCGGAGATCGCGCTCACCGCATCTTCCATGGAACTCACCATCCCTTTCGAAACACCCGCAGACGGGACTTCCACCGCTCCAATCAAACTTAAGGTCTCGCGTTTATCCGCAGTCGGTAGGACCTGGCCGACCGCCATGCGAATGGCGGAGCTTCCGAGGTCGATCCCGGCGATGAGACGTTCCTTCATACGCGTGCGAGCGAGGCGAGGAGGTAGGGAAAAAATACAAGAACGCCGATGAACAGGGAGATGCAACTAGCAACGAAGACAGCTCCGGCCATCAAATCCTTGATGTCGCGTGCATCGTCCTGAAGACGCGGACGGAGCGCGTCAACAAGTCGTTCGACGGAACTGTTTACCAATTCTAGCACAAGGACGATAAGCACGACAACCAACACAGCGAGCCGCTCTCCTGCGGTCAAGGGAAGAACCAATGCCGCGGTCGTCGCAAGGGATCCCAAAACCACCTGGATGCGAAAACTTCGTTCCGTACGCAAACAGAGACGCACCCCTCGCCAGGCGTGTTGAAAGCTTCGTACAAGGCCGCTTATCCGCATACACGTTGCACTACCCGTTCTTGAAGCCCAAACATCTGAGATTCATCCTCTTCTGTCGCATGATCATATCCCTGCAAATGCAGAACTCCATGCGCAAGCAGGCGAACTAGCTCTTCGCGAGGATCGATCGATCGACGCTTCGCCTCTTCTGCAGCGTAAGGCGCGCAGAGCACCAGGTCTCCCAGATACACCCCTGCCTCTTCACCCGGTTCAATTGCGGCATCAAATGAAAGGACGTCCGTTGGGCGATCTTTTTTTCGATAGACACGATTCAGCACCTGCATCTCTCGTAACGATACAAACTGAACCCCGACCTCGCGTTTTGTGCGGAGCCGTAATGTCGACGCAAGCGCGCGCCCCGTGGCGTGTAGATCCGCGGAGCCAAGCGCGCCCGGAAGCGGCGTGGTCACAAGAAACGTGATCATGGCGTCGTGGAAGTCACCACTAGTCCCGTCGAGGTCGCCCCGGTTTCTGTCGGCACAACCATTTGCACCGTGCTGGTTGCCTCGAGCCCCGTCAGATCCCCAGGTCCCTGCGACAAATCCAGCGTCGCCTGCACCAATGGAGCGCCGGTCAAAGAAAGCGAGTTCAGCATGACCTCATAGGTCGTACGGAAATTGATGAACGTTTGCCCATCTAAATCATAGCGCAAACGGAACACTTTTCCTTCCCAGGCAAAAATGGCCGTAAGACGATCCGCGCTTAACATCCCTTCCAACCCCCCTTTTGTCGTAAATGATCGCAAACCGTTCGCGGACGATTCTTTTGATGCATACCAATCCAATAACGGGAGTCGCTGCGGATTGTCTTCCACAGAAATCACAAATGTTTCGCCCGTCCCAGAGGCAATCGTCGCCGCGGAACCATCTGGCCGATCCAACACCACATTCCAACCATTTGGTACATACAATTTCCAACCAATGGCCCCGGTGAACACCTTAATTAACCCAGATTCCACCAAGGTTCCCGGTGCTTTTGCCTTTGGGTTGTACAGATGGAAGACTTCGTTGCCGTCCAAATAACTATCCGCGTCGCTGTCTACACGCTGCTCATCCGTCCCATACAAACGCTCTTCCACATCCGTCAGCCCATCAGAATCTGAATCCAATCCATGTGGCGGAAGCGAAGGCGCTGCGGGTGGAGGGGGCGTTGCCGCAGGAAGCGTTGCAGAGGCTTCATTCGATGGACCGCTCTCCCCTCCTGCATTCTGGGCAATCACCCGATACGCGTAGGCCGTCCCTGGCTGCACAGACACGTCCAAAAAGGCAGTGCTGTTAGCGGGCACATTCGTCAGCGCAAGAAACGTGCCATCCGCCTGTTTCCGTTCAATCCGGAACCCCTGTTCATCACCAGAGCTATCCAACCACGTCAACGAAACACCCTGCCCGGAAACCTGTGCCGTCACCCCTCCCGGCGCACTTGGTGGATTCACCACGATAGGTGGTGGCGTTGGCGGTGTCTCTGTAGACGGCGCACGGAATAACGTCTCTCGATTGAGGTACACAAACCCTCCTGCAACCAGCAAAATCAGGACGAGTACAATCGCAACCATCGGGAGCGCCGTTCTCCAGGCAGAAGGAACCGGGGCAACCATCACGGGCTGCGCGGGAGCGGGCGGAGGGGGTACCGGAGGGGTTGGTGCGGGGGGTTTTTCTTCCGGCCATTCTCCCGGCTTCATTTTTAATGCCACACCGTAAAATTTTTCCGGAATGACAACGATCTCCGGCTCACGACGTTTGATCGGAGCCGCAGCGGGTGAAACGGGATAGGTTCCCGCGAGTGGTGGAGGCGTTGCCATAGAAAACTTACGGGGTCAGGCGACAATCCGCCGTCTGACATTTACCTTCTCCACGCGGATTATACCCTTTTTGGATCTCCACTCCATCTGGGTAGGTATCGCCATCCGTATCCGTATTCAACGGATTCGTTCCATACACAAGCACCTCGTCGCCGTCGCTCAACGTATCGCCATCCGTATCCGCTTTACGAGGATCCAAGCCTAGTTCGGATTCGCGTTGATCCACTAATCCATCCCGATCCGTATCCGGCTTTACTTCTGGTTCTGGAACCGGTGCGGTCGGTGGCGGGATATTCACCCCTGACGGGGGTGCTGTAACTGGAGATGGAAGTGGCGTCTCAGGAACCGGCGCAGTATCTGAAACGCTCGTCGGCGTCGTGTCGATCGGCGTCGGCGTAACTGGAACTTCTGTCCCAAGCGGTGACGTTGGAATGGGCTCCGGTGCGGGCGGCGATGGCGTCGGAGTCGGAGCCGGGGTCGTCACTGGGGCAGGTGTCGGTGCCGCAGAACGGATAAAAACGTACCAAAACCCTGCGCCAGCTCCTCCCAGCAACAAAAAGACGATCAAAGTAATACCCAAATACTTTGCAAATGAACTCTCGGAGGCATGCTCGATTCCCGCTGTTGGAACAGAAGCGCGCTTCGCCATTCCACGTGCTGATCGATCTAAATCAGAAAAAATATCTTCTGGTTCGCGTGAGGACGGAGAAGCAGCCGAAGGTTGCGGCATGGTGTTGATCTCTTGTGCCGGTGCGGGCTCAAGCGGAAGATTTGGTGGAGGCGTAGCCATAGAACGGAATGAACGACAGGTTACGGAATACAATCGGGACGGATGCAACGACCTGATCCTAGAGGATTATACCCTGATTGGATTTCTTGTGCATCCAGGAAGGAATCCTCATCAGAATCCGCCTTTGTTGGATCGGTCCGATACACCTGCGCCTCTTCCCGATCCGATAATCCATCCCCATCCGTATCCGCTTTTTGATCATCCGTTCCGAGTTGCACCTCCTGAGTCGCAGACAATCCGTCGCGATCTCGATCTTCCTCAACCGGGGCGATTGGCGCATTCGTCGAGGTAGACATCGACGCTGATGGTGCGGTCACCCCGCTCCGGGTCGTCGTAGACCAATACTCGATGCGTACCGGCTTTCCCTCACCATCCAACGCATCCACAGCAAACGGATCGGTCCGATACACAAACACCTCCGCATGGTCGGATAAACGATCACCATCCGTGTCTTCTTTTTGTGCGTCCGTACCGATCGCCGCCTCATCTGCATCGGACAACCCGTCTCCATCCTGATCACGCGCAACCACCTCTCGCCCTGCAATACGCGTTCCATCCGGAAGCGTTTTTGGCGCAATCGACGTATTGGTGGCGTACACCGGTGGCGGCACCGTGGACCCATTTACCTCAGGCGTTGGTTCCGGCGAAGACTCTGTGGCAATTGGCGTCTCCTGAACCCCATTTATCGATCGATTCCGAAGCAGCCAAATGCCGCCGCCCACGAGAACGAGGGCGACGGCACTTGTAACCACGATGAGCAAGACACGACGTGACATAGACTACAGACCATGGAACGAAGCGGAAACGGTTCCACCAAGTTCCGGGATGGTCTCCCCATTACACACGAACCGACCCCCGACCGATTCTCCTGTTGCCCCAGTTTGATTGAAGATCGTCACCTGACCACTGGCCGCATTTTGTGCCATGACGAGCCAGAGCGATCCAGCTGATCCACAAGAAGGTGGCGTCGACGGCGGAATGACCTCAAAGTATTGATCTTGGGTCACGATGCGGGCGATCACGTCCGGAATGGTTCGGGACATGTACTGTACCGCAGCGCTCATACCTTGCTTCCCCCAGTCGTTCAAGCCGTAGGCGTAATGCCCGCTGCGCGCCCAGGTTCCACGACGATACTTGATGGACTGCGGACCATTCTGGAAGCTCCCACAACTCGTATCCGCCGGATTCTCCGAGTGGAAACAGTACAGATACGCGTGCGGATTCGTCCCCGTCACATTCACATTTCCCGGCGCGCCCCAGTAAATGTTCGGTCCGAGTCCGTTCAAATACCCTTGAGGCAATTTCAGGTGCGCGTCCAAGTATCGGCTCCCCGGTAACGATCCATTCCAGTTAGCCACTGCCAAGGTTTCATTCTGCCCAACGCGTGGGATCAAGAAGATCTTCCCTTCACTATTTCGGACAGCCGTTGCAAAGTTCGTGGCACTGAACAGGCGTGATTCGAACGGCCAATATCCGCCATTCGTAGCCTCATTCACCCCGTTCCCCACCCGCGGACTTCCACCACACGCCGGACGTGCCGCCGTCGGAGAAAGGGCCGTGCACGGGTTATCCCGATAGGAGTCAACGACGATGCGATAGCCTCCGCATTCTGTGCGCGGATGAAGCCCCGTCACTCGGAATCTCCCGTCTTCATCCGTAAAGGTTTCTGTCACGCGTACCCCTTGCGCATACAAGGTGACACGCGCGTTTGGCACCGGAACGAAGGAGTACACCGCGTCGAATACCTGCCCTTGAACCGTCGCACCCTGACCGGCCGGAAGTGTATCCGAGCACCGACCACATCCACCTAAGCCACAGGTATTTCCACAGCTCAGGATTTCTTGCGGCGGACTTGCAGCCAGACAGGCGGCCTTGAATCGAGAATCAAGCGTCGCGACCACATCCCCGCGACCTCCCACGCCACTTCCTGGATAGTAGCGACACCCCCCACGGGCACAGGACGCCGTATCACATCGACCAAAATCCTGCGCAACGCCCTCGACACCCCCTTGTGAACAGCGCAAGCACTTGAATCCGATCGTTGCCTCATCGGATGTACAGACCACATTCCCCGCCGCATCCGTGGCGTATTGGGTGTAGCGACACTGCACCTGCTGCGCAAAATCGTATCCGAGCGAGCGACAGCTGACACCGGACGGGATGTCGCTGCGGTCACATTGCTCTGCCCCGTTGCGCGTACCGTCTCCGCAATATCCTCCGGATTGGGCGATGTTACGGCAGTCACGCGAACAGGCCAGACAACTTACGCCATATTCGGACGAACAGCTTCCCCCATTTTCCGATCCGCGATCACATTCTTCGATCCCCGCATTCACGATGCCGTCTCCACAAATGTTTCGGCGACAGCTCGCGGTACAGGCATCCCCATTATTCGTGTTTCCATCATCACACTCTTCTCCCGCATCCACCCGTCCATCTCCACAACGTGCTCCCCCAACCGGCTCACATCCGCTCCACGCACCATACCGACAGGCATTCGCCGTGCGCGGTGCGCCACAGGTGCGGTTATGTGCCGCGGGGTAGGTGGCACAAATTCCCGTTCCGCAATCTGCATCCGCTGCACAGGAACGCGCTGGATCATTGGTACACCGACGGACAGAAGTACATGCTTCACGTCCCGCAACACCACCGCAGGTTCCACCCGGACAATCACTTGCCTGACCACACGGCTGGTTATCGTTCACACCCCCCGCACACAGCGCCTTTTCGGTTGATTGAGTCCCGCCATCACACTGCTCCGGACCATCGACCGTGCCGTTCCCACAGCTCGGCCCCTGACTTCGGCAATCCAATCCACAGGAGCTTGCAAGATTGCATCCAGCGCCCCCATCTCCCGGAGTCCGCGTGTCGCAGTATGCCCCGTTCGACGCCCCATTATCACAGGATTCTCCCCCGGAAATCTGCCCATCTCCACAGCTTGCGCCAAGTCCGGAACAGGTGCGGTTACAGCGTCCATACGTGCCATTCAACGCCCCATCATCACACACCTCCGGCGATGGGACATCCTGACAGGTCATGACCGTCCCTGCCGGATCGCGCGCATCGCGACAGTCCGTATCCGCAGAACAGGTCTGCCCGTATTTGAATCCATTTCCGCCAAAGCACTTCCGCCGTTCCACGATCCCGTTTCCACAGCTCGAGACCGGGACACAAATCGTACTTGGCGCATCCGAGAATCCACGGCATTCCACGCATTGCTGCACTTTTTGACCGGCGCGTCCGTCCGGCAATGTACACGCGGTGGCGCGCAAATCTCCCACTTCGCAAACCTCGCCCGCCCCGATCACCCGGTTTCCACACACATTGTCATTGCCGAACCGCTGACCGGTACACATGTTGTTGTAGACCCAGCGTCCTCCCGTACCAGCACACGTCGTCCGACGCAGCACTGTGCGACCATCCGCGGCGTACGTCACACAATCTGCATCCGTCACACACAACCGGCTGCTTCCCACACACGCTTTCACTTCACGGATGAGCGGCGGATCATATCGATCGGCACCCGGCCCTTCCAATTCCGTTGCCAGCTCGTATCGCACGCCTCCATCCAATGCGCGGTACTGGTAGAACCGAGACGGAACACGTGACATCCCTCCCGCCCCTAACGCGCTTTCAAGCGTTGGACACATCGCCTGCTGCGCCTGCGCATTCCAGCAGGTTTGTGGATCAAATCCGCTCGCTGGAACATTCCCGGTTTCATTCACACAGGTCGAACCCGTTGCACATTCCGACGAATCCTGACAGATATCGCCAAGACGTCCGGACCCATCTTTACACCGGCCACAGGTGATCAAACGGTTCACCGGATCGACAGGTAACGAACCGCCGAGCGCCGTACCAAGCGTCCCTTCCCAGCTCGGCCACTTACTGGTCGTCATCCCTGGAACAAACGTCCCCGCAGACATGTTCGGATACTGACCTCCCCCAGAAAATGCCGTTGCCAAACGCAAGTTCATCTTCTGGAAGTCGGAGATGCGCACAATATCACGCTGCAACTTCGGCTTTAGGTTGGCACACGTTGCGACGACACCGGATTTGGCACATTCCCAATCCGCTACACAGGGCACCACCTGTCCATTCCGTGTCATGGGCTGACCATCCGCCGCGACACAGGTTCCTTCCATCCCACGGGTCAGGTTCACGTTGAACGTCCAGTTATCCACCAACTGCTGGAAGATACCGCGCGTCGTTTCCTGCGCCCCATCGTTGTACGACAACACATAAATCGTCGTACTGACATTGCCCGCAAATGGATCATCATCCGTGTTCACTGCGGCAACGTAATAGGTCGTGCCATCCTGCACCGCTTCATATCCATCCACCGTGACCGCCTTCGGCTGCCCCGTAAATCCTTGGGCGCGATACCATTCAAGCGGCGAATAATGGAGTGGATTTTCGATCACACGAATCCCAATCCCATCACGCTGCAAGGCTTCCGTTCCCGCCGTTTCGTACGTGAAGAAATACTGCCGACGAATCCCCTTGGCACGATCCACATCGTTCAACGGCACCGGACGCACGCTCATCGCCGGAAGATCGTCCATCGTCGATTGCGCGGAGGCACCGTCCATGCAGTACAAGGTGGCGAAGTTGAAATACGGACCGGCCTCAAACGCCGTCCCACGCAACACCGCTGAACCTCGACGATCTTCAAAGCGCGTGGTCCCGGCATATTCACCCGTTGCAAACGGCCAAGGGCGTTCACACAGCAAAACCGTTGCCAACTGACTCCCCGTGATCGTGCGACCAACCGTGGACGGGGTAAACACCGTGTCGGTGGACACGCGGATCCCCGCACCAATTAACGCGCTGCCGTTCTTGTTGACGGATTGCACCGTAGTTGTGCTTTGTCGCAATTGTTCGTCAATCAACGTCCCCGCACCTGCTGTCGCCACATCCCGGCGGCTCGAACTCCACGGAAGCCAGGTCCAGGCGTATTCACGCACCGGCACAATCGGAACCAAGCGCGTGCCTTGTTGCGACACAATCGTTGCCTGATACGCGTGGGATTCATTCCGGGACTTGAACAAATTCGGAGCGGCGCGGAACGTGTCTTGCACGTTTAACTGACTTGCCGCACACACCTGATTCCCGGTCGTAAACGTCCAAACATCATCCTGACCCATCACCACGCCATCGCGACTCCGAACACCGCGCTTCACCGCATCCGCCAAATCCGGATCGCCCTTCACCACGATTTGATAACGCGCATTCGGCTTTAATGCATTTTGTATGGTCAAATATGCTCGCGTGCGCGTGGCCGTGACCCCGCCTCCAAGCGCCACCACAACATCTTCGCTTGCAACAGACGCTTGCACACCACCCACACAGAACGCCGCCGTCGCCTCTGTTCCAAACATCCAGCTCACCAACCGATTCCACTGGAACGCCATCCAGCCGCGCACACCGCGATCAGCCGCCTGAACCCCCGTCACATTCGTCGTCCCGGCAGGACAGTTGGCGCCTGCGATTTCTTCGGCTAACACGATGTTTTGACGCAATGTTTCGGCACGCATCGGCTGATCAAAGTCAAACATGATTTGCGCGTTGCGACAGACATTTGTTTCGTTGCGTTGCGGGTTGCGCGTTTCGGTCACCACCGGCCGACGCATACAACATCCTTGATCCGTCAACCCATTCACATACGGCGCCCCGGCATTACAATCTTCCCGTTCGCGCGTTTTTCCGCAGGCAACCCCGTACACCGCCGACCCGTTCACCGTTTCATAGGTCGTGCGGATCTGCGTGCTCATGATGTTATTTGCTCCCACCGTCCCACGTCCCACGATCTCCGCAAGCTGACGACTATCAACCAACCCATCGCCAAGCGTCGTCGCTTCGCACTGTTCTCCCGTTCCAAGTGGCAAGCCATCCCCACAGAACGAAGGCGCTGCGTAGGACGCCGAAGATCCTTTCAACAAACACCGCTCAGAACATCCGCCGGAGTTATCGTCACAATCTTCCCCCGCGTCACGCACATTGTTCCCACAGCAATTTGCCGGAACAGGGGCTCCCGGAGCCGCTGGCGCACAACGATCCGTCCCCTGATTCAAGCAGGTCGTTCGATCGCATCGTGCCGGCCACACACCACCCGCCCCAACTTCACACGCTTCTCCCGGCTCGCGCACGCCGTTTCCACAAATCGCGGAAACACGCACAGAACCTTCATGCAGACACATGCTGCTGCAACCGTCGCCAGAAGACGTGTTCCCATCATCACAGGTTTCTCCAAAACCGATGGACCCTTCGCCACACACCGAACCACCCGCGATGGAGCCCTGCGCGACACACTGCGAAGAACATCCCGGACGTGGCACACGGTTGGTACACGTGCCTCCAACCCCACAATCCGCATCACGCACACAGGTTGCCCCTGCATTCACCCCTCCGGCACAGGTCAACCGCTGCGCATCACATTGTTCACCGCGATCCACGAGGCCGTTACCACAGGCTGCGCCGGTTGCCCCCGTCCACGTACACTGCGCACTGCACAAAGACCCCGGCGCACCGTTCGCCGCCCCCAAATCACACTGCTCACCGCCACGCGAACCAGGAGCAAGCACCACACACGGGTCTCCGTGAATCGTACGACACCCCGCGGCACCCGGAGCACACGCCACCGCTCCATTCCGGCAATACTGACCGTCCGTTGTCTCGATCGCGCTGTTCCCGCAATTCGCCACACGACCAAGTGCGCCATTTGCGCCGGTCAACAAACACTGCGAGGAACAATTCGCCGGCAACACATTCGTCGTATCAACCGTTGCGCCCCCACGCCCGTTCAACAGCCGAGCCACCAAACCATCCTGAACGTTCCAGCTAAATGACTGGTCGACCACCAAGCGCTGACCTGCGGCATTACAGGTGTCCGGCGCACTCACTGGAGTCGCCTGGAACGACTGACGCGCGCCCACCAACGACTCAATTTTTTCTCCCGGCACCACATCGACACGCGATGGCACACAACGTCCACCACCGGTCGTCTTCACACGGAATGTCCAAGTAAACCCTTCCGCGCTTGCATTCGCGGGCGTTTCGCTTACCGAGAGCGGCAATCCATTGCGAGCAAATACGCCATCCGTGCCATTTCTGACGGTGACGCGATAATACCGGCCCGCTTCAAGCGTGATCGGCGCGCACCCGCGTGCTGGATCTCGTGGTTCAATATTCAACAACCCATTCGTGATCGTCCGATCCCCGGAACGGACATCTTGATACGTCACGCCACTATCGCACAACGTGATCGGCGTCGAAGGTTCATAAGCGTCACAGTTTTCATTCGTACACTTCCGCAGGAACACCCGATTGGCGCTCAGTCGCGCCGGATCCATCGGGACGTTAAACGTGGCGTAAATCGCCGCATTCCCACACGCCTCCTGACAGGACGGTCCAAACGTAACGATGCGTGGCGGAACAAAGTTGATGTACAAATTCGCATACCCGCGAACTGGCGATTGTCCCGGAATCACGGTCTCCGCACTCAGCTGCACGGGCGTTGCCCCCGTTTCCGCAACCGCCGTCGCCCGCTGGGTGGATGCGACATTTCCGGACGGCAGAACCGTATTCGTCACCGTGGCGCGCGAATCCTGATCCGCTGGCGCAGCGCTTCGTCCGGCATACCACCGCCAGTTGATTGCATTGCTCAACGCTACACATCCATTGGTCATGGGAAGTGCATCCATGTCTTGCGTTGCGCCCGGTTCTGTCAAACGCGGTGCCGGAGGCGTCACGCTTACCCGCTGGATTTGGCACGTTGCGCCCGGCCCACCGGTGCGGAAGCGATAGCAATATCCAAACCCCGTCCCACACGAAGGCTGTGGTTCCATCTGCAAATTCGTTCCCAAGGCCTGAATCTGCTGACGCACCTGCACTTCGTAGGTCGCATTCGCCTCAAGTGGCGCAGTCGGGACAAAATAGACATATTCACCCGGCGTTCCCGCGCTACGCAACGTGAGCGATCCCGCGACGTTGGTTGCCGCGGTGCAAGGATTCGCCCCCGTTCCCGTACACTTGCGCACGATCACGTTGTTCGTGAGCGAACCTGGGACGATGTTCACGTTAAATCGCAACGTCACCGCCGCATTCAGACACACGTTCTGTCCATCGGTTCGCGCATCCCATGGAGCCGGTGATGGCGGAAGTGGTGTGGCGCCGGTCGTTTCACACTGTTCGACCACGCGCGGATTGACCGGGATCACCCCTGTCGAAACGCGCCAGGCATACATCGCGGATTGCGGACCGGCAGAACAACGTGTTCCCGCAGCGGCACATACCCCGTTTGCACAACATTCGCGCCCCGCGCCACAGATCGCGGTCGGATTTTCTTGACAATTTGCGACGGTAAAGGCGACCCCGTTGGAGTCCTGACCTCCGACACGCACCTTGACTGCCCCCGTACGACTGCCGTTCGGGACACGAACATCAAAGCGATTCGACTGCCACTCCGCGACGTCGCTTGCCGTGACACGGGTACCAGCTCCTTGAAACGTCACCTGTCCCGCCGAGCCTCCAAAACGCTCGCCATATGCCGTTGTCGTTACACCCACCGGCCCTGCGATTGGCTCGATCGCACAAATTCCAGGAGCCGCAGTACCGGTGCGCACCTCAAACCCAACGGCGTTACTCGACACCCCGTCACGTTCGAGTGTAATGCGATAATTCCCCACCCCAACCGGACGACCAAGCGCTCCAGCTCCAAGTGTCGCCGGAACCTTTACCGTCACGACCGTATCACGCCACCAATTAGTGCTGCACTGTGCTGGAAACGTCACATCCGCTGTCCCGACATCCCCCGTTGCGATGTTCTGAAAACGCACCACGCCGACACGTGATCCAAAGTTGCGACCAGACAAGGTCACATACGTTCCAATCGGACCTGCAACCGGATCCACGGTTTCAATGGTCGGTTCCGTTCGAGCCGGGACGATCAAATCAAAGTTCACTGCATTCGATTCGGTTGTCGCCGTTTTTACCGAAACTGGATAGGATCCCGGAGAAACGCGCGGGGCATTCCCACGGATTTCAGTATCCGTCCAACCGACGTAGGAAGAAGGTTCGGTCTCTCCAAAAACCAACCGATCCGTTGCGCCACGCGTCCCGCCAAATCCGGCACCGGATACACGCACCTCCGTATCCGCCGCACCAGAGGTGGGCGTAATGGCACAAATTCCCGGCCGCGTCACCGTGTTTACCGTAAAATCCGAAAGGCGTGGTCCATTTGCGTCGTTTGTCGCATCACGCAATGACGTCTGACCATTGGTCAGCTGAATCGGACCGCTCTGTGCTGTGACAGGAACAGCAACCAACACCTGTGATCCGGTCCATGTTCCCGCAGCTCCGCACTGGGCAGGAGGAAGCGCCACCACCGCAAACGCAGAACCGTTCCAAAAACGCACTTCTCCAGAGGTCCCAAAGTTATACCCGGAAATCGTTACGAACGTCCCCGGTCGTCCATCACGCGGAGAAAGATTGGTGACCACCGGCTGTTCAACACATCGGCCCGCCTGACAGACACCACTTCGGCAATCTGCTCCGGATGAACAGGTCCCGCCAGAACAGGCGCCACACCTGGATCCTCCACAATCAATCCCCGTTTCATCGCTATCACGGACGGCATTAAAGCAATGACCGTAGCGTAACGCGAATGACACAGGAGCACTTTGTCCAACGTTGGAATCCACGTCATTCGCCGACGCGCGGACAGCATGTGTTCCAATGGTCGCACCCGTCGGATCCCACTGCATCACCCCTTGAAACGTACGAGGCGTTGCTCCGCTTGGTGCAGAGCGTCCAATGGAAACGTTATCAACAAATCCTTCCACGAGACTCACACCCGCATCATCCGTCGCCTCCGCAACGATCCGGACCACGGAACTCGCATTTACGCTCTGCCCTGCTGCTGGCGACGTCACGTTGACCTGTGGCGGAGTCGTGTCCACCACCGTCCCCGTTTCAAAACGCACGCGGCACGGCGGAGTAAATGGCGTGCACGAAATCGACCGACCATCTTCGGAACGAAGCGTATTCGCGACACGAATCTCAAACACCTCGCCGGCGTCAAAACACTTGCGATCTGCCTGAGGCGCCGGACAGGCGGCTGTCGGAACAAACGTGGCAAGCTGACCGGAAACCGATAACGTTCCTGCGACCGGCGCATTGTCGCGGAGTCGAACAACGGTCAACGCGGCAGCGGCGGTTGGTTGCGCAACGGGACGGTTAAACAAAAACCGCACCTCGATATTGCGAATCGTTGTCGTACCTGTCGGTGAAAGCGACTGAATCTGGAACCCACTCCCCGCCCCACTCCCGCCAAGGCCACCACCAGGACCACCGCCCGGACCCGTGCCGGATGTTCCCCCCGTTCCTTCGGTTGCGCCAAAAATCGCTCGAATCACGTACGTCGCGATCGCCCAGCTCATCATCACGATGATCAACCCAATGATGGCGTTGCGGATGATGTTCTTCGCTCGTTCTAACTGATCCGCATTTCCACCGGCCGTCATCCACAAAAAGCCGGCATACACCATGAGTGAAACCATGATGATACCAAGCAATCCAAGCACGACATTAATGATACGCGCCGCAATCACGCGCGGGTCTGCCGCGGAAAGCTGCACAACCGATCCAACCTCCTGCAGTCCAGGATCAACCCCTTGAGCAAACACGATTGGGGCGATCGCAAGAGACACGGCTCCTACGAGCAGCGGGACAAGCGCAACAAGGGCGCGACGAAAGAAGGGCGTCATGGAGCGGGAGCGCGGAAAGGACAGCTCGCCCCTTGCGCGCGGTTATCACAACAATTCGGATTGGTGCTATTTGCGGAACAATTCAACGGATTTGCCGGATTATTCGGATCAGCAAGATCAACAGCGCCTGCTGGTACAAAACAGTTCTGGTAAATATTCTGGACTGAAGAGAGTACGTGTGGCGCGTAGATCGGTGCAGGTGCTCGTGGATCCGTCCATCGCTCAAACACGCGATGATTGACCGTAAGACGGCCACGCGCGGGCGGATTTGCAGCAGACGGTGCCCCAAGTGCTGCGCTCAGCGTTTCAACGCTGGAGGACCACCAAAACGAATCATCACCAGAACGCTCATTTTGACGCGTGAGATATACCGAATCGGAATGCACCGTAGACGAACGCAGAATTGAATCAAACGTTGCAGAAATTCGTACATCTGGACTCACGTTATTTGTTTGCGCTGAAACGCCCGCTTGCGGAGTTGTCCCGATGATTTTTGGCGCATCCAGGTTTGGACGATCCGACGTGCCAAAGGTGAATGAACGGTCGTCGCGCCCTTGTCCCTGAGCGACATTGTCTCCGTTTCCATCCAATGAGTTTCCGGCCAAGTCCACAATCCCATCGTACCCCGAACCGGTGAACACGGCTTCCGGCGGATTCGTCGACAGCGTCGCAGCGCGAAGCAAGGTCGTAATCGACGCATTCGATGGAAGGCAAAAGATTTGCTGACCGCAGGAGTTGACGGGCGAGGTGCACGGCGACTCGGTCACGAATTCGACGGTGCGATACTGGTTCGACAGCTTAAATTCTCCAGCGGGACGTGATGGCGCGGCACCCGGCGTTGAAATCGGTACCGAAGAAACCTGGATGTTCGGAAAACTTGCACCCGGCGGTCGATACAATCCGCTCGCACTCGTCGGATCAACCGGCTCGTTAAAGTTCACCTGAACGACAATGTTGGGCGCATACTGTCCGGACACCGGGACCACAGATTCCACCTTCGGTGGCGTCGTATCCGTGACCGTGGAGACCTGAAACTGCCATCGATAGCCGCTCGAAAAGGAGCCCGTAAAGGCTGCGCGTCCATCGGCCCGACGAATCCCGGACAACAACTCGACCGTATAATCCGTGTTCTGCGAAGCGCTACCCAACAGTTCCACGGGCTTAAACACGAACGTGCGACGATCTTCCGTCATGCGAACGCGCACCTGCGCGGTCTGCAACGCTTGCGCTGCCGCTCCGGTCGGATAAATCCGGATGTTCGTTGCATTCAATCCGTTCGCGGTGTTCGACGTCGCCTCGGTCCATCCTTGGATCAAGGTGTCCACCTGCATCGGCACCTTAAACGTCACGATAATGCTGGTATTGCGTGCCACATTGGTGGCATTCGGCGCTGGCACATGGGATTCAATGACCCCGGCTCCAAGCGAACCCGCGCGACCCGGAAAGGTTCCGCCGGAGGCGCCCCCTCCCGCTCCACCGATTCCGCCCGCCCCCGTGGCATCCGCGAGCATGCTCAAAATAAACGAGGTGATGGCAAACGACGAGGCGATAATGATCAATCCGATGACGGCATTTCGGATGTATTTTTTCGCATCTTCAATTTGGTCGCCATTCCCTCCGGCCGTCATCCACAAATAGCCTGCGTATAACAAAATTCCCAACAAAATGACCCCAAGCAACCCGAGAAAGATATAAATAATGCGGCCGATCACGGTCGGGAGATCCGCATTCGCCTCGACCCCTGCGGCCTGGGCGATTTCCGCGACGTTTTGCTGCCCGGTCAGAGCCTGGGCATAGGCCGTATCCGTCAGGACGGCGCAAAACGCAAACGCAGCCATCGCCAAAAGCATCCAACGAAGGATGCGCTGGCTCACGGCTGCGATGACGGAACCTTTCTCAAGCATGGGAAAGAAAGATTCAAACCACGTTTGTTATTGTCCGCTTCCTCCAAGAAGCTTTTCCACAACACGCCGGACTTCCGCACCGTCTGCCTTGCCCTGAACCGCTTTCATAGCGATTCCCATGGCACGACCGACGTCGGTCACCGCTTGCTCCGCAAGAGCTTCCCGCACAAGGCGTTCAAGCTCTTCCGGTGGCATCGATGGCGGCAAATACTTCGAGAGCAGGTCGATTTCACGCGCCTGACGCTCCGCGAGATCGAGTCGACCCGCAGACCGAAAGTCTGCGAGCGCCTCGGAATATTGCTTGACCATCGTCTTCAGCACGGCTTGCGCTTCTGTATCCGCAAGGTCGTGCATGAGTTCGATCTGCTTGTTTTTGAGCGCGGTCCGGAGCAATCGGAGGACGGAAAGCGCAAGGTCGTCCTTGGCTCTCATCGCCCCCTTAAAGTCCTGATCCACGCGTTCAAGGATGGTCATGCTGATCACGCGTTACGTTCGGCGGGCACGAGACCGGCCGAACTCTTCTTTTACCTGTCCGGTCTTCAGCTGGTACGCGTACTCTGCGCGCTTGGTTTCGCGGCGCAAGGCACTGTCCCGACGCTGATTCTTGTTCTGATCCTTCTTGAGGAACCGGCGACGCTTCACTTCCGGCGTGCGACCGCTGTCTTGCATGCGGCGCTGGAACCGGCGATAGAGCGAATCAAATGTTTCGCCCTTCTTCCGTTTGGCTTCAACCATAGAATTTGAGGGATTCGACTCCTTTCTGTGTAGGATCATCGCTTACACGATGTCCGACGCATCATACGGGAGCCCCTCCGCTTCGTCAATCGTGGCTGAATGACCATTCCTAGGATACCACAATCGCGACTATTTGTGCGGGAGTTATGCACATCGTATAACCAAAAACTCGAGATGCCTTGATCTCGAGTTTTTTGGTTAGGCTTGCGGCGAAATGTGTCCGAGTTTCTTTTTGACCTCGTGCACCGCCTTTTTGATATCGACGATTTCCTGGGTTCCCGCATCCATATCGCGCAAAATCGCCGTCCCATCCATGACCTCTTTTTGACCGATGATGATCGCCCACTTCGCCCCGTGCTTGTTCGCTGCCTCCATCTGCCCCTTCATCGAGGCTTTAGCAAAGGCCTCCCCGACCGGGATGCCCGCCTTACGGAATTCTTCAAACAAGACCAGTGCCTTCTTGCGCGCCACTTCTCCCAGCTGCGCCAAAAATACATCCACTTTACGCACCTGGGTGGTGGTATTCGGATGGAGATCCTTTAACCGTGACACCACGCGATCGAGACCAAGGGCAAACCCAGCTGCCGGTGTCGGACGCCCACCGAGAAGTTCCGTGAGCCCGTCATACCGACCCCCGCCTCCAAGCGCCGCTTGCGCCAACTCCTGATCATCGCTTGCCGCAAACCATTCAAACACGGTCTTGGTGTAATAATCGAGCCCGCGCACCAAGTACGGATCCAACTGGTACGGCACCTGCGCTTCATCAAGATATTCCAACACGCGCATGAAGTGCGTCTTGGACTCTTCATCCAACCAGTCCACGATCTGAGGCGCCTCCGCCTTCAGTTCTTGCATGTGCTCTTCTTTCGAGTCCAGCAAACGCAATGGATTTTTCAACAAGCGCTTCTTATCGTCTTCGGTCAGCTTGTTTTTCTTGCTGCGGAAAAACGCCACCAACGCATTCTTATAATTCGCGCGCGACTCTGGCGTCCCAAGCGAATTCACTTTCACGATCGGGTCCAACCCCAATTCGCGCAAAATATTGTAGGAGATGAGAATCAACTGCGCATCGATCACTGCATCCGCTTCTCCCAGCACTTCAAATCCGCCCTGAAAAAACTGGCGAAACCGTCCGGCCTGCGGACGATCATAGCGGAAAAATGGCCCCTTGTACCACAATCGCACCGGTTGCGGCTGATTCAACATCCCATGCTGAACGTATGCGCGCACGATAGATGCCGTATTTTCTGGACGCAACGCCACATGTTCTCCACCGGGGGTTTCCCACTGAAAAAGCTCTTTTTCGACGATATCCGTTACTTTGCCGACGCCGCGAACGAAGAGCGATGCATCTTCCACCATGGGCGTATCGATCCGTTCAAAACCGTAATCACGCGCCATGGCCTGAAACACCTCTGCGATCCGCTGCCAATGCGGCTGATCGATTGGCAAAATATCGCGCATTCCGCGCGTCGTTTGAATGGGCTGTGCCCCTTTTTTTGGCGCGGCGCCCTCTTCTGTTCCTGCAGCCTTCTTCGGTTCCACTTTTTTCGACGTTGGCATAACGATTAATTGGAGTAGGTTGGCGGCTCAAACTTCTTCCAGCGATCAAACGGAAACCCTCGAACCCAAACACGACCAATGATGAGTGACTTTTTCACAGGACCGAAAAACCGAGAATCCAGGCTTCCTCCTCGATTATCTCCGAGGACAAAGTATTCATCCTCCTGCAAGGTCAATGTACGCGTCCCCATCGTCGCCTGCTCACCCAGATAGGATTCTTCGTCCAAGACAAATCCGTTGGGCTGCTCATCGTTGTAGATCTTCACCCGACCGGAAGCGACCTCCACGGTTTCCCCAGGCAAACCAATGACCCGTTTAATGAAGGACTGACTGGGATCTTCGGGGTAACGAAAGACCACGATTTCTCCGCGAACCGGCGGATGGAATCGGTAGGAAAGCTCATCGATGATCAGGTACTCTTTATCGTAAAAGTTGGGCACCATGGACTCCCCTTTGACGATAAACGGCTGCACCAAAAAATACCGAACCGGCAAAATGATGGCGAGCGAGATGGCGAGCACCTGGACTAACTCAAACACGAATGCGATTAATTTTCCCCGTGCATTCGGCGTTTGCGTCACCTGCTCCACCTCTTTAAAAGAAAGCGGCATACCCCCATATTAGCCCGTTTTTTGATCCGCGTCGAGGGTCGGTTTTTGTGCAAATTCAGGCTCTTTCCATCCATGAATCGCCGCCTCCCAGCGCTCCAGCGTCCCACAATCAAACCATGGCCCCTCCAAGGCACACCCGGCCAAGGCACCTGACGCAGCAGCGTGCGGAAAGAGATCTTTTTCGAACATCAACATGCGCGCATCCGAATTCACCTGTCGAAACGCCACGGGCTCAATGACATACAACCCGGCATTTACCAAATTCGAAGGCGGATTTGCCGGTTTTTCATGAAACGCCCGGATAAACTCCCCCTCCATTTCGGCCACGCCATAGGCGGAAGGATTTGGAACCTCTCGTAACGCCAATGTGCCCAGCAGGTTTGGAGCGCGTCCTTTTGCCACTCGATGTGCGGACGCAAGTGTCTGCAAATCCAACCCCTTTAATTCATCGCCATTCGAGACAAAGAGCGGCTCGTCCCCGAGCGAAGAGGCGAGTTCGTGCACCAGCGCTCCCATCGTTCCCATCGCCTCGGGCTCGACCCAAATATCCACGCGTGGCGGATTCTCCAATCCGATGGTTTGCGAAAGCGTCCGTTGCCAGTCAAAAAAAACGGTCTCCCATTTACGAGGGGCGATTACACGTACACGCGTGACCCCTGCACGCGCAAACCAACGCACCAGCCACGTCAAAATAGGTCGCCCCTGGACCGGAACGAGTGGCTTTGGAATCTCATAGGTCACCGGACGCAGACGCGTCCCTTCTCCTCCCGCCAAAATGACCGCTTCGCGAATCATACCGTGGTTTTTGTGTATTTCAGTAATGCGTTCCACTGCTCTTCGGACACCGGATGGACCGAAAGTCGCGGCTGGGTCACGAGAGGCATGACGCCGATCCCGTGCGTGTTTCGAATCTCCTCCAATCCAAGCGGACGACCGGCCGGTACCAACGCCTTCACATCAACCGCGACCCAATTCCCTCCATCCGCAGTTGGATCCGGATACGCGGCGCGGACAATTTCTCCGAACCCACGAATTTCTTTATCTTCCCCGCTGTGATACACGACGACACGATCTCCAACCTGCATCTCGTTCAGATAGTTTCGCGCCTGATAATTCCGGATCCCATCCCAGGAAGCAACCTGGTCTTGTAGCAACGCATCAAAGGAATATTCCTCTGGTTCTGTTTTTACGAGCCAATAAGACATAGTGCGATGATTTTGAGCTTATCGTGTCGCTGTTTTTTGCGCCAGCCATGCACGAACCTGCGTCACCCCTTCTTCTACCGACGTCACCCATTGGATCCGACCATCTCGCTTAAACCAGGTTCGCTGCCGCTTGGTATATTCCTTTGTTGCCTTTTTTACGGCTGCGATTGCGGACTCGAGGGTCGTCTCACGACGCAAATACGCCCCAAGCTCGCGATACCCAATCGAAGTCATGGCTGGCGCATCCCATTCCACACCCTCTTCGCGCAGCGCACGAATCTCATCCAGCCAGCCGCGTTCGATCATCTGCTCCACCGCCTGATCGATCCGCGCATGCAATTCCTCTTTTTCGCGCGCGATACCAATTTGATAGGCGTGGACCACGGGCGCACGACGTCGTCGTTGTTTGGCGAATGATTTTCCGGAATACGTTACCACTTCCAACGCACGAATCACGCGCCGCGGATTCTTCAGATCCACGGTTCGTGCGGCTTCCGGATCTAACTTTTGCAACAACGCCACCAATTCAGAAAGAGGTTTCTGCCCCATCGCTTCGCGAAATGCCGGCTCGGGTGCAACAGGAGGGATCCAAAAATTATCCACCAACGCCTGGATATACATCCCCGTCCCCCCCACGACGATCGGCAGCTTACCGCGTCGCGCGATCGCACGAATCGCCTTCAACGCCTTGGTTCGCCACTCCGTAACGGTATATGCCTCTGTCGGCGGCAAAAAATCCATCAAATAATGTGGAACGCCGTCCACCAAATAACAGGGATGGCCTTGGTACGTCGTTCGCACGCCCCCCTCTGGCACGCCGGTCCCAATGGCACATCCTTGATAGACCTGTCGCGCGTCCGCGTTAATCACCTCCCCGTCTAACGCTTTTGCAATCGCGATCCCAAGTGCTGTCTTTCCACTTGAGGTCGGCCCAACAACAAAGACGACGCGCGGAAGGGCGCGTCGTGCACTCCGCTTCGGCGGGGCCGAAGCGTTCTTGGACGAACGGGGGGTGCTCGTCATGAAAAAATGGTAGCGATGGGGCTAGGCTGCGTCAACATGGCTTGCGGCAGGCGGCTGACATTCAAGCACCCACGTCTTTGCAGCCGTCACCGAAACGTCGACACATTTCCCGATCCACGAGGTGTCGGTTGCTGGAAACCGCGCAAGCTTCATCTCGTGCGTCGTTCCGCTCGCAAACCCTTGTGTCACTTTATCCACCAACACACGCACCGTCGTTCCAATGAACGCCTGATTCTTCGCGAGCGCGAGATCCTCCATCACCCCCTGAAGCACATTCCATCGATCACGCTTTTCTTCTTTTTCGACGTCATCGGCATACAATTTTACACCGAGCGTTCCAGAACGGGGGGAATACTGGGCGTTATAGGAAACATCAAATCCAACCTCGCGGTACAGCGAACAGGTCTCTTCAAACTGCGCGCGCGTTTCGCCCGGAAACCCAACGATAATATCCGTACCCAGCGCAATTCCCGGCCGTGCCGCCTTGATCCGCGCAATCTTTTCCAGATACTCCTCGCGTGTGTACTTGCGATTCATTCGACGAAGCACTTCGTTATTCCCCGATTGCACCGGCAAGTGGAGGTAGTTCACCTGCTTTGGTAACGCAAGCGCTGCAATCACCTCGTCGGTCATGGAATTCGGATGTGCCGCCGTCCAATGAAGACGTTCAAGCCCCTCCAATTGATTGATCTCCCAAAGCAACGCCGCAAAATGGTCTTTGAACGGATTTTGCGGTGCAAACGATTCTGGATCAGTCGCTTTATACGAATTCACCGTCTGCCCAAGCAGCGTCAGCTCGATCACGCCATGTGCCACGAGCTCCCGGCATTCCTGCAGGATATCCGCCACCGGACGATTCCGCTCCAATCCGCGCGCATACGGCACGACGCAGTACGTACAAAACTTATTGCACCCCGTTTGGATCGTGACATACGCCTGCACAGACGGTGCGCGGAGTGGATGGATCTTGAGATAATCTTCGGCCAGGTCCGCAGAGTTGACCAAGTCTGGACGAAGCTCCGCGATCCATTGGGGCAAATGCACCATGTCTGGCGTCGGAAAATAAAGGTCTGTTGCCGGCATTTGGCGCAAAAACTCCCGCTTCTTATCGCGGCCGGCCATGCATCCCGTCACCGCGACGATCTGATTCGGTTTTTTCTTCTTATACTCAAGATATTTTTCTTGCGATCCAAACACGCGATCCTCTGCCGACTGACGGACGCTGCAAGTATTCACCAAAATCACGTCCGCCGTCGCTTCCTCCGTGGTTTCAACAAAGCCAAGCGCAGACAGGATGCCGGCAATGCGTTCACTGTCGTTTTTATTCATCTGACACCCGAAGGTGGTGATGGCATACGTCGGTTGCATGGGACGGAACGTATCAAATTCCCCTCCATTGAACAAGGATCCGGACGTGCGGTACACTCAAAGGCATATGGCAGACGACGTTGCAAAAAAATTGGTCGATATCTACAAGCGTTTCAAGCACGATCTGGTCACGATACGACACGAAGAATTTCAGGCACTTGAACAGGTGGGCGGGAATATCGATGCGGCACATATCAATGCGTTACGAGAACAGTTGAACAAGAGGGATCACTAACTTTATGCTTGCGCATGAACATCCCCGAGAGACCCCTCCCTCCAAAGAGACTCGTTCCAATCCTCTCCGGGAACAGCTCGCTCCCCCCTCGTTTGAACGCTTTGCTGCCGCGTTTCATGAAACGCTCCGGCGGTACACGGCAACGGTCCCAGTCGGCGCAAGGCCGGGCTGGAAAATGCTGTATTCCTATTTAACTACCGGAATACTTGCCGAAAACGACCCGGATGATGAGCAGAATCCTCTGCAAACACGGGCAAAAGAATGCGTCGCAGAAGAAGGGATGATCCATCTTGAGCAGATCAAACACCTCCTCCAAACAAATCTTGATCGCTTTCTTCAAGAACCCGTCCCCCCGGCCATGCGAGGCCTTCTTGCGCAACTCACGGGGAATCCTCCCACCATAGAGCATCTCATTTCGGGAAAAATGGCAAAACACGGCGCCAAAATCGCGCAAGAATTAGGCGCACTTGGATCATACCTCCCCTTTTACGCACAGAATGGATTTTCGGGGGAAGATGGAACGGATTTTATCGTGTTTCGAACACCGGCTTCGTATCAGCAAAAAAACTCCACGGAGCAGGTCCCGCATTCACGCATCTACCTCAATCCAAAACTGGCAAATCTTGCAGAGGTCGCGGCAGCATGCGTACTGGTGATCCAAAAAGAGAATCTGCCCGTCGAAATTAAATTTTTTACGCAGAATCCGGCATCGCATGACGAAGAAATTCCCGTCTCTCCGCATCTTGCCCGTACGGAACGGATCGTTGTCTACGCTCCAACCTCGGAGGCTGGACGAGTGACCAAACTCCTCGAGCCCGTCATTGCGGCGCATGCCTCTGCATTCGAAGGCCAAGCAATCAGTCCACTGCTGAGCCCCATCCATGAAGGCGTCGGGGCCGCTGACGATCCAACTCCACATGGCAAACAGGAGGCGCGCAAAGCACTACAACTCAAACCCACCGAGCAGGTGTCGTTCCATATGGCACGCGCCGCCTTTGTGGGCGAGGTGGCAAAAAATGCCGCAAAAGAACTGTTTGAACGAGATCCTCAACGTTTTTCCGACCTTCTTCCCTCCATCCCAACATCTACCAGCACCCACGCAGTACACCCCACAGAACGCATTTGGCCACATATCTTGGCTCGCGTATCATCCGCCGAAGCGCAGGCGGCCCTCGCGCATGCAAAAGATACCCAGAGCTCGTCTTGGGACATTGATCCCGTCGCCACCGCGTGGAATGCCCCATCCTCCTCTTCCTAAAAAACAAGGGGCAACTGCCCCTTGTTTCAACGTCCCATTTCTAACTCGATTTCCAGGAGACGGTTGTATTTTTCTACGCGTTCACTGCGCGACAAACTTCCGGTTTTGATGTACTCCGATCCGCACGCAACGGCGAGATCCGCGATGAATGTGTCGGCTGTTTCCCCTGAACGATGCGAGATACTGGTCGCCCAGCCGGCACGATGCGCCTTCTGGATCGCCCCGACCGTTTCGGTCACGGTGCCAATCTGGTTCAATTTAATCAGAATGGCATTCGCCGCTTTTTCTTTGATCCCGCGCTCGAGCCGCGCCACATTTGTGACAAAAAAGTCATCCCCCACCACGGAGGCCTTTTTCCCAAGCAATGGAAGCGCCGTTTTCCATGCCTCCCAATCATCTTCCGCAAACGGATCTTCAATGGAAACAAGCGGATAGTCTTTTAACCAGGCCTGATACCGCGTGAGGAGTTCTTTGGCCGAGTATTTTTTGCCCTCGGACTTCATCTCGTATTTCTTGGTCTTGGCGTTGTAAAACTCCGAGCTCGCCACATCCGTTGCGAGGCCGATCTCTTTTCCCGGTTTATACCCGGCCTGCTTGATCGCCTGAAGCAGTAGCTCAAACGCCGCCTCGACATGCGGTAATCGAGGAGCAAATCCCCCTTCGTCGCCCACCGTCGTCGCAAATCCCTCTTTCTTTAACACTTTGGCAAGCGCATGAAACGTTTCGACGCCCGCTCGCAACCGTTCCGAAAATGTCGCTTGGCGCGGGACGATCATGCACTCCTGCACATCGATCGACCAATCCGCATGTGCTCCTCCGTTCAACACATTCATCGTCGGCGCAGGAAGCGCGGCGGCACGCTGAAAACGATACGTTTCACGCAAGGACTTCCAAAGCGGCTTCTTGCGAGCTAGCGCCGCAGTTTCGGCGCAGGCAAGCGACACGGCAAGAAGCGCATTCGCTCCAAGCATTGACTTGTTTTCTGTGCCGTCCAACTCCAACATCTGCGCATCCAAATCCTGCTGCTCCCCGATCCCCATCCCTTTCAGCGCGGGGGCGATGGTGCGCTCGATGTGTCCAACCGCTTTTCGAACGCCCTTTCCCCCATACCGCTTTTCCCCGTCGCGCAACTCCAACGCCTCATGTGACCCCGTTGATGCGCCACTCGGCACCTTGGCTTCTGCTGTGATCCCATTTCCTAATACAACCCGTGCGGCCACCGTTGGATTCCCACGAGAATCAAGCACCTCACGGGCACGAATGGACGCGATCTTGTTTCCTCCGAACATAGCGCTACTTCACCTCAAACGTGACACTCACGTTTGAACGGATGTCTAATTCCCCTGCCTGAATTTCTGGCATTGGTGCAGCCGCCGGCGCCGAAACCGCCATGTCGCGCGCCTCTGCTTTGTAGTACATCGGCACCGGATACCCACCGCCGCCTTCGGAATAGGTCACCACCCGACCCAGCCGAATCCCCAACGCATCCGCGAGTTCTTCGGCCTTGCGACGTGCATCTTCCAGTGCTTTTTTGCGCGCCTCCTGCTTCATCTTCGCTGGGTCATCCAGGGTAAAATCTAATCCGTAGAATTGATTCGCGTCCAACTGGCCGATCTTCCCCACGGCGGCGTCCAACTTAGAAAAATCTCGCACCTTCACGGTCACCGTTTGATTCACGACATACGCACGAAACTGCTGACGACCGTTGTTCCAATCGTATTCCGGCTGGATGGAATAATTGGTGGTCTGCAAATCTTTGTCAGGAATACCGAGCTTCTTCATTTCTGCCAAAATGGCGTTCACTTTGCGCGTGTTTTCGGTTTGCACCGTCGAGATATCTCGCCCTTCCGAACGATAGCCGACCGAAAATTGAGCGACATCCGGCGCACCAGAAACCTTTCCTTCCCCATCAATCGTGATCGTGTCGCGCACCGTATCCGGGCGTCCAATCTGGTCGTATTCCGCGATGGTATTCCGCGTTTGCGCGATTAAAAGTGCTGCACCAGCAACCCCAAGCAACGCCACAAACAGGGACGCGGTGGGATTCTCACGCCAATTTGGCCAAAAAGAAGATGAGGGCATATGCCCCCATCTTACCGCTTTGCAATCTTCTGTTCCAATGCGCGCTGAGCAGAAGAAAGGCGCACGGTGACACTTACCACGATGATCGTGACAACAATCGCGTAAAAAAACTTCGCGTACAAGGACGCCGCTTCTCCAAATACCTGCTTGAACAACGTCTGGATCGCGTCGTTCCATGCCAGTGCTGCGACAAGACCAAACGCTGCGGTGACCAATTCGCCGGTCCGTTCCAACACTTTCAAACGAAGATTCAACTGCTCTTGCGTGGATTCAGGCATACTGAGAGGTTATTTTTTCATCAATGGAACAAGGCCGGGCAACGTTCCCTTTTCCGCCAAGAAATCCAGCATTGCGCCACCACCCATAGAAACATGGTCAAACCAAGGGAGCGTTTTGGTCTGAAGGAGGACAGGAAGCGTATCTCCTCCGCCCACCACGCCAAACGCCGATCCCTTCGCCATCCGACCGATCGTGCGCGCCATAAACCGCGTCCCGGCCCCGCACGCCTCGATCTCCACAATGCCAAGCGGCCCGTTCCAAATCATCGTTTTCGCTTTAGAGAGCAGCTTTGCCCAGCCACGAAGCGTCCGCGGACCGACATCGACAATCATCTCCTGCTTCTCGACCTGTCGCGCATCCACGAGCCGTGGACGTCTCGCCGTCGACCGCGTCGTTGCAACCAACACATCCTCCGGAAGATGCACCTTTGTACTTTTTGCGAGTACTGCTACCTCTTTTGCAAGCCCCATCTCGACCGGCGTTGTGCCCACCGGATACGATCGCGCCTTTGCAATCGTCGCCGCCATCGCCCCACCAATCAAGACGGCATCACAGACGGGTAAAAGCGCTTTGATCACCGGAATTTTGGTAGATAATTTTAACCCTCCCACCACGGCAACGCAGGGTTTTTTTGGTTTAAGGAGCGAAGAAAGCGCGAATACTTCCTTGGCGAGTTCTGGACCGGCAAACGCAGGCAACACCTTCGCCACACCCACAACCGACACATGCGCTCGGTGACACGAGGCAAACGCGTCGTTCACAAACAGATCCGCGCATTCCGCATACGCCTTTGCCAAGGCACGGTCCTGCGCTTCTTCCTTGGGTTCAAACCGCACATTTTCGAGCAAAAACAGATCCCCCGGACTCGCCTCTTCAAGCGCGGTGCAGATCAATCCGCGTTCTTTTTTGTCCGAGATGCGTCCGGAGAGCCAAGTCGGATGCAATCCATACTGATGCGCAAGCAACGGCAACAATCGTTCGGTGCTAAAGACTGGATCTCGCGCCTCTGGGCGTCCAAGATGGGTGCAAATGAGCACGATCGCCCCCCGCTTTCGAAGCATCGCGATGGTCGGCAACGAACGCTCGATCTTGAGCGATTCCTCAGGAAGCAGCCCGCCATGAAGAGGAATGTTCCAATCCAGGCGCAAAAGCACGCGCTTGCCACGTAGAGACAACGTGCTCGGAAGCGTTTTTAACGTCATAGCGGAAGTATACCACGATCATGCGGTCGTGGATTCGCCGATACCAACCTCGATCACCACGATTTGCGGTGGACACAAAAACCGTGCCCGAACCCCCGATTCCCCGATTCCCTGCCCGATCAGAAGAGGCGTATCCCGCCACATTTTTCGCCCACGATCAAATGTCTTTGGAAGAACCTGCGGGATCAGTAACGCGCCCACCCCCGGCATCCGGACCTGTCCGCCATGCGTATGGCCAGTCATCGCAAGATCCGCGTCCTGCTCCATAACATCAAAGGCGTTATCTGGTTCATGCAACACAAGAACACGCGCGACACCGGGAATACGAGCGGGAAGCGCACTTGGCCGACTACGCTGCGGATCTGCCATCGCCACGAATTCGCAGCGCGATCCTTCTTTTTCCACGATCACCGGACCCGTTTCTAAAGAGGTCCATCCTGCATCTCGAAACACCGCACGCAAAGCGGCCGGGTCATCCAGATAATCATGGTTTCCAAGGATAAAGAATCGTCCCCGTGGCGCGGGAATGCGTAAAATCGCCTCCAAATCCTGCACCGCACGCGCCTCCACATCCACAAGGTCACCCCCAACGATCACGATCTCGGGCGCAAGCGCCTGAACCTGTTTTGCGACCCGGGCATAATACGGGGCACGCTTGTACAACCCCGCGTGAAGATCGGACAAAAATACGATGCGGAGCCATGTCGTCGGATGCGGAACCAACGGCTCACGGTATCGTGCGACCGTGATCCGCGCAGGCTCCAAAAATCCCGCCCACACCCCGATCCCTGTCGCTATCCCCCCAAACACGACAAGCGGCATCCATCCAAGCAGTAATCCAATCGCGAGAATCGAAACGGCGGAGCCAAGCAATCCCCAAAACACCCATTCCAAAAATGGGTGTTCCCACGGGTCATGCACCAGATGCCGCGCCATGGTTATTTCACGCGCATTTGCTTTGCCACATGCAACGCCATCTCTGCCAAGCGATGCGAATACCCCCATTCATTGTCGTACCAGGCGATCACTTTCAAAAAATCCCCGTCGACCACCTTGGTCAGCCCCAAATCCACGATACACGATGCTGAATTCCCAATAAAATCGGAGGAGACAAGCGGTTCATCCGTCACTTCCAGCACCCCCTTCCAAAGCGCGGATTTGGCCGCTTTGCGGAACAACTCATTCACCTCTTCCGCCGTCGTTTTCTTTTTCAACAGAATCGTAAAATCCGACAACGACGTCACCGGCACCGGAACACGAATCGACAGCCCATCAAACACACCACGCAATTCTGGAATCACTTCCGTTGTCGCAATCGCCGCCCCGGTCGTGGTCGGGACGATGTTCTCGGCCGCGGCGCGTGCACGACGAAGATCTTTGTGTGGGCCATCCTGGAGATTCTGATCCGCCGTGTAGGCATGAATCGTCGTCATCATCGCCTTCTTGATTCCCAAAGCGGATTGCAGCACGGCGATGACAGGCGTGATGCAATTTGTGGTGCAACTTGCATTGTTGATCACCTCCGCCTCGCGTCCGGCCCCTTTTTCATTCACGCCAATCACATGCGTGGGCACGTCTCCCCCTTTTGCCGGCGCCGAAATGATCACGCGCTTTGCCCCAGCCGCAATGTGCTTGGAGGCACCCTCTACATCCGTAAACCGTCCCGTACATTCAAGAACAATATCCACCTTGAGCTTCCCCCAAGGCAACGCGGACGGATCCTTTTCTGCAAAGACGCGAATCTTTTTTCCATCCACAATCAAATGCTGTTCATCATGACTGACTTTATGCTCAAACCGACGATACATCGTGTCGTGTTTCAGGAGATGCGCAAGCGTCGCCGTGTCCGTCAAATCATTGATCGCAACCACGTTGAACCCTGTTTTTTCGAGCCCGGCTTTAAAGACATTTCGGCCAATGCGACCGAATCCGTTGATGGCAATCGTAGGCATATGGCGGAAGTATACGCGTCGTGAAGGAATCGCGTAAACAAACACCGCCCTTGTAGGCGGTGTTTGGACGAAACGGCGTTAGCACGTCTGACCCTGGCTTGCGGCCATCGCCATGCGCATCATGCGCGTTGGCTGGATCTTTTCGCCGATCTTCGCGATCTTTTCGTTCAAGAGCTGCTCGATGGTGATGTCTTCATTCTTGATGAATGACTGCTTGGTCAAGCACACCTCCGAGTACCACTTGTTCAGCTTGCCGTCGATGATCTTCTGCTTGATCTCTTCCGGCTTCTTGTCTTCTGCCATCTCGGCCAAGAATTCCTGCTTCTTCTTTTCCACCTCTTCGGCCGGAATTGCCTCTGGGCTCACGTATTGCGGGTCCATGGCAGCCACTTGCAACGCGAGATCCGCGGCAAGTGCCTTGAACTCTTCGTTGCGCGCCACGAAGTCCGTTTCGCAGGAAAGTTCCACGATCGCGGCAAGCTTGCCGTTGTGGTGGACATACGTCGCAAGCAACCCTTCCGACGCCGTGCGTTCCGCGGACTTTTTGGCCGCCTTGATGGCACCCTTCTTTTTCAGGACCTCGATCGCCGCATCCATGTTGCCGTTCGCTTCCGTCAACGCGGACTTTGCGTCCACGATCCCGGCACCCGTGCGGTTACGGAGTTCCATGACCATCTTTGCATCAATCATAGAGAGAACCAATGTGCTGAGTTAATCCGAGCGCTTATTTCTGCGCCGGCTGCGGGGTCACGAGCGCGCCACCCAAACGGGCGCGGTTGCGTTCCCATTCCTCGCGACCGTCTTTGATCGCATTTGCCATGGTCGTCGCCACCAATTCGATCGCCTTCACGGCGTCGTCGTTGGCCGGAATCGGATAGTCCACGTCGGACGGATCCACGTTCGAGTCACACACGGCGAGCGTCTTCACGCCGCGCTTCTGTGCTTCCTGCAACGCCGTCTTATCCTTGCGAATATCCATGATAAAGATCGCGTCCGGGATGCGGGTCAATTCCTGGATGCCTCCGATCTTCTCTTCCAAAATCTGCAACTCTTCGTTGAGTTTGAGCTGTTCGAATTTGGTGTACTTTGCGTACTCCCCTTTTTCCATCCGGCGCTTCATGTCCTTCAGCTTGCGGATCTGCTGGGCGATGCTCGCGAAGTTCGTGAGCGTCCCTCCCAACCACCGCTTCGTCACGTACGGCATTCCACAGGATTTTGCCGCCGTTTCGACGATCGTTGCCGCCTGCTTCTTGGTCCCCACAAAGAGGATCACGCCGCCACGCAACGTCACTTTCTTCGCGTACGCCGTGGCTTCTTCAAGCGCCTTTTGCGTCGCTTCCAAGTTGATGATGTGAATCCCGCGGCGGTTGCCAAAGATGAATTTCTTCATCCGTGGGTGCCAACGGGACGTCTGGTGACCAAAGTGGACGCCTGCCTGCAGCAGGTCGGCCAATACGGGCATCTTGCTCATAGGAAATGCGCTCCTTTATGCAGGAATGACCGCCGTGCGCGGCATGTACGAAAAATGCCAGGAGCAGCACGGACGCTTGAATGTCATTCTGCGGTTGATAAAGCCTTTTTTCAGGCGTCCTGAGAATACGAGATCCTGCCTGTTTTGGCAAGATCCAGGGACAAAAAAAACCGCCCTGGAGCCCCGGGGCGGTTTGGGTTTACGGGAACCGGCGGAAAATGAATTGCCGCTCGAGCGGAACGAATTCGAAGTCCAGGGTGAGTGCGCGGTGGTCATACGCCGCCGCGCCGTACCGGACAATGAACCGCTCCATGAACCCGGTTGGACAGGGCATTCCTCGCGGACAGACCGGGATATTCCCCCCAAAGACGGGGTAGAACTTGATGGTCGTTCCATCTGGAACGGGCACATCCAGCGTACAGCGCGAGACCGATGCGGAAATCATGACGATCCCGCCGCGGCATCGGCCCGTGCGCCAGTCTTCGACGCGTGCCACGGGCATCGTGTATTCCACCCGCCACCAGTAGTCGGCGAAGGACGGAACATCACGACCCGGATAGCGCGGATCGACATGCGTGAAATCGATCACGACCGGGAGTCCGAGAGCGGCGTCCGGCTGGACGTCGATCAGCACGTCGCGCACATCTGCGTTCGTGACCGCGTCTGTCATGACATCCGCATCACGCATCGCATCGGGACGCGACACATCCGATGCGTCCATCGCATCCAGAGACGACCCGTCCCGAACGTCGACCACATCCAGAGGATGCGTGACATCCAAGGCATCGCCCCCATCGATCGCATCCGTCGCATCGAGTGTATCGCCCGCCTCTGTGAGCGACCCATCGAAGACAACATCGCTCTCGATCATCGCGTCCACGTCGACGGTTCCGTCCGCAACGTGTACCGCATCGTCCTGCGGAAGCGTGTCTTCCACCGACGCATCAGGAGACATCGCTCCGTCTTCCATCGCACCGTCGATGAGCGCACCGTCTGATCCGGGACGTACCGCGCGGAAATACCGCGGCTCCAGAATCAACGAACAGTGTGCCAACATCAGACTGAGGAGCGCGAGCGTTCGCGCTGCACTCCGTTTCCATAGTTCCTGCACCATCACGACCTCCGTCCTTTTCGCTTACCATAGAAAAACCGTGGCAGCAATGCCACGGCCGGCGAAGAGTTCTCGCCTGAGTGATGCGGGCTACGGCACCCGCAAGAACACGAACTGCCGTTCCGTCGGGACGAACTCGAAGTCGAGCGTCAACCGTCGGTTGTCGTAGGAACGCATCCCGTAGCGAACAGTGTAGCGTTCCATGTAGCCCACGGGGCACGAAGCACCGCGCGGGCAGACCGGAACGTCTCCGCCGAAGACGGGATAGAACTTGATGGTCGTTCCATCTGGAACGGGCACATCCAGCGTACAGCGAGAGGTGGTGGCAGAGATCATGACGATCCCTCCCATGCACCTTCCACGACGCCAGTCTTCGACTCGTACCACAGGCATCGTGTATTCCACCCGCCACCAGTAGTCGGCGAAGGATGGAACATCACGACCCGGATAGCGCGGATCGACATGGGCGTACTCGACCACGATGGGAGCCGTGACGAGCGGGGGCGGAACGTCGGGCGGAGCGTCCGATGCGTCCGAGGCATCCGGAGCGTCCGATCCATCGGATGCATCGGACACATCCCGGGTCGCGTCCGAAGCCGCCTCTTCCGCCACAACGTCCCGCACATCGGATGCGTCAGGGGACGCGACATCCATCACATCTGCAGAACCGTCTGCATCTGCGAAGGTATCTTCTCTGACGTCCTCGATCACATCCATCACCTCCGAGGCTGACTCGTTGACGACATCCGCGAGCGGCTCATCTGTGGACACGCCGTCCACCTCCACCATCGTCCCATCCGGCATGCGCCGAATGAAGGCGTGCGGAAGGGAACATCCGACGAAAAACAGCGCCAGCACGACCAAAATTTTTCCCATGAAACCTCCACCGGTTTGGGTTGTGTGTAGTGTAAAAGGACAGAAAAGAACGAGAAAAACTAGCAAAAAAATTGCGTTTTGTCAATCCGCTTCCCGTTAGGGTGAAAATGGGGTCCTCCCAGGAGGCATCACTCCAGGAGGTGGCTTTGGAACGGTAAACGTCGGCCGAAGTGAAAGCTGTTCGCGTAATTGATCTCGAATCGAGCGGATGGCCGCGCCTTCTGATTGCCCTTGGGTCCCAAGCCCCGGCATGTCGGAAGGCGCCCGTCCGAGCGCCTGTCGCATCCGTTCACGTACGCCAAGCCGTTCTGCGCCAGCTCCTTGAAGCTCTGCATCCGCCTCTGCACGCCGTTCGACCGCCAGATCCCGCATGCGCCGCTTAAACTGTCCCTCGGTCAATGTGTCCTTTAGCGTCACACCATTCTCCATTCCCTGTGCCGTTCTACCTGCGCGCATCACCAAGGTACTCGCCCCCTCGCGATCGGTAGCCACGCCCAAATCCTGGAACGCCTGCACCACCCGAGCCATGTCCCGCGCTTTTAGTCCCGTGCGCGATTTTCCGGTTAGCACATCCACCACCTCTTTTGTGGACACTTTTTCTAATCCCCGTTTTTGCAGCGCGCCGGTCAATTTTTTTTGATCCATTCCAAAAATACGCCGTTCAATTTGTTTTTGATTTGCGCCGCGAAAAATGGTTTTGCCAAGCAAGAATCCGTGTTGCTGCGCCGTTGCGCGTTGTGGCATATACGACCATGATACCGCGCCGATTCTTTGCAACGCAAAACCCCGCCCAGAGAACCCGGGCGGGGGTGGTTTGGCTACGGCACCCGCAAGAACACGAACTGCCGTTCCGTCGGGACGAACTCGAAGTCGAGCGTCAACCGTCGGTTGTCGTAGGAACGCATCCCG
The DNA here is from genome assembly GCA_022843095.1 of Patescibacteria group bacterium. GTDB lineage: Bacteria > Patescibacteriota > Patescibacteriia > 2-12-FULL-60-25 > 2-12-FULL-60-25 > JALHOH01. Next base: position 481,486 of record JALHOH010000001.1, on the reverse strand, counting down.
TAGCGAACAGTGTAGCGTTCCATGTAGCCCACGGGGCACGAAGCACCGCGCGGGCAGACCGGAACGTCTCCGCCGAAGACGGGATAGAACTTGATGGTCGTTCCATCTGGAACGGGCACATCCAGCGTACAGCGAGAGGTGGTGGCAGAGATCATGACGATCCCTCCCATGCACCTTCCACGACGCCAGTCTTCGACTCGTACCACAGGCATCGTGTATTCCACCCGCCACCAGTAGTCGGCGAAGGATGGAACATCACGACCCGGATAGCGCGGATCGACATGGGCGTACTCGACCACGATGGGAGCCGTGACGAGCGGGGGCGGGACGTCGGGCGGAGGTTCATCCGGCACGACATCCATCGGCACCTGTACGTCAGGGGGCGGCTGGATATCTGGGGGTGGCTGAATGTCCGGTGGAGGTTGGACATCTGGTGGAGGCTGGATATCCAGAGGTGGCCGCACATCAGGCGGAGGCGGAACATCCGGTGGCGCCACTCGATCCGGCACCATCATCTGATCCGGGACATCCGGTCGATCCACCAGATCCATGACGATCACATCCGGAACCGGTTCCGGACCCTGGTCCATCATGAAGACGTCCGAAATATCTGCCACATCCATCGGCGCAATCAACACATCCGGCAGCGCTTCGTCCGGCGGCGCCTGATCCGGCACGACATCCGGCTCGATCATTCCTGCATCTTCCGCGACGATGGGGTCATCCAGCGCATCTCCCCCATCCCACGCGTCGAGCATGCCGTCCGACACCTCTCCCCCTTCATCGGGGCGAGACATGACCACTTCCTGGCTCGGCAGGATATCCAACGCCGTTTCCGGCGCAGCATCCTGGATCACCGATGTATCGGCGCGACGGTCATCGGATGCATCCGGCAAAAAGCGCGCGCTCGGACCCGGATGCCCAAGCGAACATCCGATAGAGATCACACCCAACACACACACTCCCCATCCCCTGGTTTTCATCACCATCCTCCAATACGCAAAAACCTGCGCAGAAGCACCGTAGCCACTGCATGCAGGCTTCGTCAATTACGATGCCAACGCTCGGGTACACGCCGCCAATTCTTCTGGGGTGCCACACATCATCCACCGCGTTGCCGGAATGACCTCGAAACGCGTGTTCGCCATGAGTTCGGGAAGCGCGTGCGGCAAGCTGTACTCATCTGTTTTTCCTGGGGTCAAAACCGGCGTTGTCAAAAACCAGTCTTTTCCCAGGAGATAGGCCCCCGTATTGACCCACCCTTCCGCACCCGTTGGCACCGCCTTGGTCATGCGTAACGCGGCGCCATCTCGCACTTCCCACGTATCCAGAGGACGCGGGAGTACCTGTTTCGCGGCGATCAATCCCCGATGGCAACGAACAAGCGCCTGCAAATCTTCCGCGGCATATACATCATCCCCGTTGATCACCAAAAACCGATCGCTCACGATCACCGACTCCGCCGCCCGGAGCGCGCCTCCCGTCCCATTCAACGTGGTCTGTTCAACGTAAACCACCGGCTTCCCATTCCAAGACGCCCCAAGCGCCGTACGAATCTGCTCCTGCAAATACCCAACCACCACAATGATACGATCAATTTCTTCGGGCAACACATCCAACAATCGCAACAACGTCCCGCGGCCGTGGATGGGAACGAGGGGCTTTGGCGTCGTGTCGGTCAACGGGCGCAAACGCGTCCCCTTGCCGGCAGCCATGATCACGACATCCATACCATGCATGCGTTATTCTTCGTCTTCGTCTCCCACCTTTCCGGTTTTGACGGCGGTAATCAGCGGATCCAATCCCCCATCCATGATTGTCGGAATGCCGTGCCAGGACTTTTTGATGCGATGATCCGTGATGCGATCTTGCGGGTAATTATAGGTCTTGATCTTCTCCGAGCGATCCCCGGATCCAATCTGCGAGCGACGCGTTGCTTCCAATTCCGCCTGTTTTTTTGCCTGCTCTGCCTCCCAAATACGCGCACGCAAGATCATCATGGCGCGTTCACGATTTTGCTGCTGCGAACGTTCATCTTGGCAGTTGACTACAATGCCGGTCGGCAGGTGCGTGATACGCACAGCAGAATACGTCGTGTTCACGGATTGCCCCCCTTTTCCCCCGGCGCAAAACGTGTCGATGCGCAGATCTTTTGCATCAATCCGAATTTCTTCCTCCTCGATCTCTGGCAACACAGCAACGGTCGCAGTCGAGGTATGGATGCGCCCCTGTTTTTCCGTCACTGGCACACGCTGAACGCGGTGGACACCGGATTCATACTTCAGCGCACCATACGCTCCGGCTCCCTGCATCGCCACGACGACTTCCTTGTATCCTCCCTGGTCGTTCCGCGATTCGGTCACAAGCGTCGCCTTCCACCCCCGACGCTCCGCGTATCGCAAATACATACGCAGCAAATCCCCTGCAAAAATGCCGGCCTCATCCCCTCCGGCGCCTGCGCGGATTTCCATGACGATGTCGTTTTGATCGTGCGGATCCGGCGGGACAAGCGCGATCTCAAACGCCTCGCGCACACCCGGAAGCACAGGCTCAATCTTTGCCAATTCCGCGGTACCCAATTCACGCATGTCCGGATCATCCGACGCGATCGCCTCTTTTGCATCCGCATAGGTCCGCTCTGCCGCAAGCAACGCCTCCGCCGCATCCGCCACTTCTTTGGCATGCGTAAATGCAATGGACGCCTCCTTTAATTTTTTCGGGTCCGCCAACACCTCCGGTGCGGACACAGTCGCCTCGGCTTCACGGAGCGCTTGGATTGCTTGCTTCGCCTGATCAAGAAGGGTGGACATAAGAATGCGTACGTTTACAGGATACAAAAAACCGGCATGCACCGCGCGTTTGGATCAAGGGGTACCTTGAACCTCCGACACGGGATACCGGTCTCCTGACTAAGCTTCGAGCTGTGCTTTGGAGGCCTTTTTGGCTTCCTTCTGCGCGGCGCGCTTGGCGTTCTTCACTTTCTTGCCGCCAGCCGTGACTGCCTTGGCTGCACTCGCCGCCATGCGATCGCCGAACTTTTCGACACGGCGACCCGTGTCAACAAGCTTCTGCTGACCGGTATAAAATGGGTGGCACTTCGAACACAATTCGACGTGGATCTCGTCGACCGTAGAACCGACCGTAAAGCTGTTTCCGCAAGCGCAGACGATCTTTGCGTCCGCGTGGTAATTCGGATGGATAGCCGCTTTCATAGATGTCCGAGAGGATAGCAGGGGTATTCCAAGATGGCAAGGGATCGCCCTACCACCACATCACGGCACGCAACGACCGCCACCAGATTCGCATAAGTGGGTTGCCCAGATAGGTCAGCACCGGGTTTTTGACGCCATCCTGCTGGAAGGCAATCTCCGCGGTCGCAAGGCGCAAAAACGCTCGGTCGGAGATGGTCCGTAGGCGTTGCGCTTCTTTGCGGCGCGACCAAATCCAGGACCAAAAATCCTTACTTGCAAAGTCTCGGTAGACCCTCCCTTTCATATCTGCCCACCCTCCGCGTACCGAGAAAACAAGGGTCGCAATGTCCAATGCTACGAACAATGGGGCGAGTAGGATCAAGGTCGGCAAGCGGTAATAGGTCAGCGGGAGCACGTACCGATTGCGTTCCATGTAGTAATAATTGATCTTGCTCTTTGCGAATTCGTAGTAGTGCCAAATACGCGAGGTGGGCTCAAGCACCGTTTTCCATCCGCGCATTCTCAAACGCAGCGCAATATCCGTGTCCTCGTGGTACGAAAAGAACTTCTCATCGAACAAGGCTTTACCTTCAAGCGACGCGATGCGCACCAACATCGCCGCACCGGATGCATAGGGAATCTGCAGCGATGGATTCGTAACCCGGGTCTGCGCAATCCATCCCTCCGCCTGATCCACCGTCCACAAATACCCCGCAGAATACCCATGTCCCAACACATGATACGCATTCCCAAGCGAATTCACCTGTGCGCGTTTTTCTCCAAGCAGAAGCAACGATTGCACGATCCCGATGGTAGGATCCGACTCTGCGCGCATGACCGCGGTCCGGAGATAGGCCGGATCTACATCCGTGTCCTCGTTGGTCAAATGAACGTAGTCGCATCCAAGCTCCTGCGCTTTTTCTAAACCCAAATTATTGTTCCCTGAAAACCCAATCCATTCGTCACGAAAAATATAATGGATACGCGGCAGGGTCGTGCCGGATTTCGGCATCCAGGTCTGCTCAAACCAGGGCTTGATCGGGGGCAATTTCCCTTTTGATTCCACGCAAATCAATTCGACACGATCTTTTGGATAGTCGAGGCTCTGAAGCGAGGCAAGACAGCGGTCAATGTCGCGTTGGCCGTTTGCGGTTGGATACGTCAAATAAATGATTCCCACCTTTGGCCAGCGTTTCTCCGCAGGCCATGCGGGAAGCGGTTCGGACGCGCGATACCCGGCGAATGGAGGAAACCGTCGGTTCATGGCACGACGACGCTTCCACATGCGAACGGTTCCGCGCATCCCCGAAAACCACGCGCGCGCAAACACCGTGGGCGAGGCGGCGCACACCATCATCCCGCGCAACCATTCCTGAAAAACGGATCGGAGACGATCAGACCACGGCAACGCAGACGACGCGTGCAGCACCACAAGCCACCAGGCATTCCGATACGATGCCATCCGAACACGGGACGATCTCCGCCGCTCTGCACGGATCCGCGCCCAACCCGTCGCCCCTTCTTCACGAAGCGCGCGGCGATGATACGCGATCGCCGAAGGAACAAACTGCGTCACAAAACCGGCACGTTGCAGGCGGATCGCAAGCTCCACGTCTTCCCGGTACATAAAAAACCCGGGCACAAAGAGCTCCCCCGGCTCCACCGCGACCGTTTCGACCGCGTGGCGGCGATACAACGCCACGGCACCAGACACGCCAAATACCGGCGTAGGCGCAAGGGATGGGATCACCTGTCCGGCAAACCGATCGCGAATCTGAGAAAACTGTTGATACTCAAGACCTGCCGTATCGATGATACCTTGTGCCGCATCCGGAAATGCCCCGCCATCCCACCGCAACACCCGTCCTGCCACGGCCGCGATCCGATCCCCCTGCTGAACGGCCGCAAGTGCCTCTTCCAAGTAACGCGGATCCAACGCCGCATCTTGATTCAAGACCAACACGAACGGCGCATCCTGGGCACGCCACAACCGATTGTGTGCAGAAAATCCCTCGTTTTCATCTGCAACCGTCAGGGTATACCGCACACCCGAGGCAGCGAGCAGCGCCCCGATGCGCGCGGATTCCGACGCATCGCAGGAATTCTCATGCACGTACAGATGCCAATCCGTATGCGTTTGACGCGCAAGGGACGCAAGCAGCGCCGGTAAATCTCCGGAGCCAAAATAGGTCACCACCTGAATCGCTACGTGCGCCATAGTCGATCGATCACCCACTGCGGCGCAAGGACAAGTGCGCTCACGATCCGAATGACCCAGGCCGGAACCCCAGGATGCCACGTCGAAAAATACGTGGTCATGGATGTGGCGAATTGGCGCTGTTTCCAAAACGTAGGACGCTGCGCAAAGCTCTGTCCGACCAAATCGGTCGCCTGAATCGTCGGGAGATGCAACACACGCATCCCGGCAGCGTGCGCACGGCGGCAATAATCCACCTCTTCAAACCACAAAAAATACCGCGTATCCAAAAACCCGATGCGCTCGAGCGCGGTGCGATTCATCCCAAACAGCGATCCACGGACGGAATCGACGCATTGTTCGACCGTTAAATCCACGTCTTCGGCATGATAGGTACGCAGGAGTGCCGGAAACAGCTTGCCAAGCTTGAGCAGTACGACCAATTGCGACGCGAGCGTTGGAAAACGACGAACCGAGGGAACCACGGTTCCATCGCCCTTCCGAAGCAAACCGCTGACGACGGCGACCTCTGGACGAGCGTCCAAAGCCGAGACGATCCGCGCACAGGTGTCGTCTTCCACGCGCATGTCCGGATTCAAAAGCAAGACATGACGCGCCGGGGCCGCCAGCACGCCCTGTAAATTTCCACGCGCAAAGCCTGCATTCTCCGGATTCGCGATCACCCGTACCCATGGATGTTCCGCCCGCACGCGTTCGACGGTTCCATCGGAGGAGGCGTTATCAACGAGCACGACACGTACCCGCAAATCCCCTCGACTTTGCTTCAAGGCCGCCAGGTTTTCGAGCACGCGTTCCCGGACATTCCACGACACAATCACCACCGCAAGGTCTGCGGTGGCCGGATCGGGGGTCGTGAGCCAGGTGATTGCCATACATTGCCCCATTTTCTGGGGCTTGTTATGGTTCCACCGTAACAACGATCAACGCGCCTGTCTATGCATCTCCTCGTCACCGGTGGATGTGGATTTATCGGATCAAATTTCATCCGGTACTGGCTTTCGGCGTACCCGGAAGATCGCATCACCAACCTGGATGCACTGACCTATGCGGGACGGCCAGAAAACTTGGAAGGGATTGACCAAACCCGATACCGATTCGTCCACGGCAATATCTGCGACGAAACGGCGGTCCATGATGCGATGGAAGGCGTCCAGACGATCGTCCATTTCGCTGCAGAATCACACGTTGACCGATCCATCACCGGGCCTCGCGTATTCCTCGAAACAAACGTGCTGGGTACGCACACCCTACTTGAAGAGATGCGCCGACGTGGCGATCAGATCAAGCGATTCCACCACATTTCGACGGATGAAGTGTTTGGCGCTCTCACCCTGGAAGACGCAAACCGCTTTACTGAGGACACCAAGTACGCCCCGCGGAGCCCTTATTCCGCCTCAAAAGCCGCTTCTGATCATCTGGTGCGCGCCTACCGAGAAACGTACGGGCTGCCAATCACTATCAGTAATTGCTCGAACAATTACGGCCCCTACCATTTCCCGGAAAAGTTCATTCCTCGCCTGATCACGAATGCGTTACGCGATAAACCACTCCCGATCTACGGTGATGGCAAATATGTCCGCGATTGGATCCACGTTCTGGATCATGTGCGCGGCATTGAAGCGGTATTGCTGCGTGGAAAAGAAGGTGAAACCTATCTCTTTGGGGGAAATGTTGAGCCGAGCAACGTGGACGTGGCGAGACGTATCCTCGCTCTCTTAAACAAACCGGAGTCGCTACTTACCTTCGTAGAAGACCGGAAAGGTCATGACCGGCGGTACGCAATCGATGACACGAAGGCGCAGACAGAGCTTGGGTGGACGCGCATCTACACCTTTGAGGAGGGGCTAGCCGATACCGTACGTTGGTATCAGGAACATCCATCTTGGTGGCTCCCCTTGACAATCGATTAGATTTTTCCTCTAAAAACACGCACGCTGACGCAATCATCTATGAAGATTTTGGTGTTTGGAAAGGGGTATGTGGGATCGCGCATGGCCGCTTCGTGGCCTGATGCGGTCCTCTCTTCGGTACGCATCGAAGACAAAGCCGCCGTCCTGGAAGAGCTCACACGCGTCCAGCCGGACGTGGTTGTAAACGCCGCCGGGAAAGCGGGCACGCCGAACGTCGACTGGTGCGAAACGCATCAGGTAGAAACATTCCGCTCGAATGTCACGGGCGCGCTTGTGCTTGCCGAGGCCTGTCAGGAAAAAAACGTCTATCTCCTTCACCTGGGATCTGGCTGTATTTTTTATGGCGCCTCCCCCACCCCAGGCGGGTGGACAGAGGAAGACTTTGGCAATCCAGAGGCCTTTTATACGCGAACAAAATACGCGGCTGACCTCGTGCTTTCACGGTTGCCAAACGTCGGCATCGCGCGGTTCCGCATGCCGATCGATCATATCCCGTCCCCCAAAAACCTGATCGATAAATTGGTGCGCTATCCCAAAATCATCGACGTGGAAAACAGCGTCACAATCCTGGAAGATCTCATCGCTGTCGTGTACCAATTGCTGCAAAAGCGCGCGACCGGCGTGTACCACGTGGTGAACCCTGGCACGATGCGTCATCGTGATTTGCTGGCGCTCTATCGCGAATACGTTGATCCAACGCACACCTGCGAATGGATCACGGAACAGGATTTGGTGAAGCAGGGCCTTGCCGTGCGCAAGCGCTCCAACAACGTGATGAAAAGCGATCGGTTAGCCGCGCTCGGGATCACGATGCGTCCGATCGATGTGGCTCTGCGCGACACGATGCAAAAATACGCCGCCGCCAAACGAACAGCCGCCACGTCTCCCGTTGCAGCGACAACACCTACACGCAAAATGAAAGGGGTCATTCTTGCCGGGGGCAAAGGCACACGTCTCGCACCGCTCACCCACATTACCAACAAGCACCTGCTTCCGGTCGCCAACAAGCAGATGATCTTGTACCCCTTGCAAACGCTTTTGGATGCAGGGATTCGCGACATCATGATCGTCACCGGTCCGGATTATGCCGGACACTTCATGAATCTCCTTGGCTCTGGTGCCGCCTACGGGTGTGAACTCACCTACCGCATCCAAGACGTGGCCGGTGGCCTACCTCATGCGATCGCCTACGCCAAAGATTTCGTTGGCGATGATCACGTCACCGTGATTCTTGGCGACAACTTGTTTGAAGATACCTTCCGCGACCAGATTCAATCGTTCCAGGGAGGTGCGCTCGCCTTCTACAAAGCCGTTCCGGACGCACATCGTTTTGGCGTAATGGAAATCGAATCGTCTGGACGCGTCCTCTCGATTGAAGAAAAACCAAAGCAGCCAAAATCCAATTTGGCGCAGGTCGGGTTGTATGTGTACGAATCGGGCGTATTCGACATCATCAAAACGCTCAAACCGTCCGCACGCGGTGAACTGGAGATCGTGGACGTGAACAACGCGTATCTCGCGCAAGGAAAACTGGTCGCGCGTCCGGTAGACGGGTTCTGGTCTGACGCGGGGACGTTCCAAAGCTTGCAGCACGCGAATGATCACTTCGCCAAAAAATACGGGATTACCTGCTAGCTATCTCCCCTTCCACTTCCAAAGATATTTGAGCCAACTCACAAAATGGTAGCGCGCCGTTTTGGAGAATAAGAGCCCCGCAAGCGGGCTCTTTTTGGCACTTGCGCGTTCGTGGGCATGCGTAAGCACAATGTCCGGAAGATACACGACGCGCGCGCCTACCTTTTTTGCTCGCCGGCAGACATCCGTGTCTTCAAAGTACATAAAAAATCGTTCATCGAATCCGCCGATTTTTTTCCAGATGTCCGCACGCACAAAAAGCGCCGATCCCTGCACCCAATCCACGTCGGCAACCGTCGCATGATCGTAGTCACTCATCAAAAACCGCTGGAGATATCGTTTCCCGAAGGCGGTCTTTCCAAGCGGGGTTCGTTGGATAAACGGCATATACCACGCCGGAAATGCGCGACACGTCTCTTGCAATCGACCGTCCGGATACACCTGTTTTGGCCCGACGATCCCGACATCCGGATGCGCATCCATAAACGCGACCAACGCATCCAGCGTTCCAGGATCCGTGAGCTCCGTATCTGGATTCAAGAAAAAATAATAGTCCGCCTCGACATGCATTGCCGCAAAGTTATTCCCACCCCCAAATCCTATATTGCGGCCACGCAAAAACACCCGCGCGTCCGGCATCACTGTTTTCACCGCCTCGTCTGCGCGAAATACCGTTGATCCATTATCCCCCACAACATAACAAGCACCCGCTTCACAGGATTCAACGGCACGTCGAACCGACGCGACGCATCCGTCACGCAAGAGGTTATAGGTCACGGTAATCACGGCAACACGTGGCTTTTTTGTCGATTCCGTAGGCACGGCGGCATCTTATGTGGTACAACCAGGACATGCAACCGCAACGTATTGTCATTGTCGGAGCCGGATTTGTCGGGCTCCCGACGGCACGTACACTCGCCGCACGCCTTCGCCATACGCACGCCGTCACGCTCATTGATGAAAAAGACGTATTTCAGTTTTCTCCGCGCTTGATCGACCTACTCGCACGACCGGATGCGACCCACGTCGTCGCCCCGCTCAAACAGATCGCCGCACGCGATGGTTTTACCTACGTCCAAGGCCACACCTTGAGCGTGGATCGAGCTCGCAAAATTGTGTTTGTTCAGGAACCGCAGGAAGAAACCCTGACCCCCGTTCCCTATGACGCACTTGTCCTTGCGTCCGGATCAGAGACGAATTTTTTTGGCGTTCCTGGCACCGATACGTTTGCCTTCCCATTAAAATCCGTTGCGCATGTCGAACAGATCCATGCGCGTGCAAACGAACTGATCGCAGCCGCGATACAAACCCCAGAATCAGCGGAAGCGCTTCTCACGGTCGCCGTCGTCGGCGGAGGTCCATCCGGATTGGAAGCGCTATTTGCCATCAAAGGCTATCTCGAACGTGCGCTCGCAAAATCCGCACCCGCACTGATTCATGCACCTCGTCTCCATCTTGTGCAAGCCGCTCCGCAAATCCTCCCCGGCTTTCCCCCAAACCTCGTGAACGGCACCATGGACGAACTGGCTCACCAAGGGATCACAGCACACTTGGGTGATGCAGCGGCTAAATTGGGTGATGGGTTTTTGTTAACCTCCAAAGGCACACGCATCAACTCGCATCTCGTCATCTGGTGCGCCGGGATTCTTCCCCGTCGGATCGAAGCCATCCCGCCCTATGCCGTGGATAAATCCGGCTGTCTTTCCGTGGATCAATCCCTTCGCATCGAACCCGGCGTTTTTGCCGCAGGTGATTGCGCATTGTACCGGGAACGGAATGTAGTGATCCCAAAGAATGCGCAAACCGCCATGATGATGAGTGCGACCATCGCAAACAATATCGTACGCGAAGCACAGAACCTACCGTTAAAACCGTTTCGCTATGTTTCGCGCGGAAACCTGCTGTCGTATGGGACGACGGGGTATCTTGATATGAAGTTCTTTCAATGGAAAACCCGCATCGCCCCCTGGGTACGCGATCTGTTTTATCGGGTACGGTTTACGCAAATTACAGGTCTCTAACCCTGTTGACGCTGGCCTCGCGGATGGGTACACTGGCGCGGCCATCGTTTCTTTCCGGGATCGTCTAATGGTAGGACTGCAGCCTCTGGAGCTGCGTATCTTGGTTCGAATCCAAGTCCCGGAGCCATGTTCAAAAACCGGCAAACGCCGGTTTTTGCGTCTACAAAAACACCCCCGAACGGGGTGCTTTTTGTTATTGTGCGTTGGTGGAAGTTGAGGACGGTGGAAGTGGGCGCGGCGTTGGCATAGAGCCTGCCTTTGCACACAATTCACGGATGTCGCGCATCGCTTTTTCCATTGCTTCTAATCGTTGCGTCACCTTTCCCCAATCCTGCTTTTGCATGAGCTCTTGCCGCGCTTGACGCTGAACATCTTTTGCCTGCACCGAGGTGAATGCGAGCGCTCCGGTTAACACAAGCGCCGTACCGGTCACGATTGCCGCCATCCAGACATGCGTCATCCCACGGGAGGCATGCATCGCATGGTGGTCGCGCAAGTGCGATGTGGGTCCGACGTACCGAACAGAACATTGCGGACCATAGCATTTTCCGTGTCCGCAAGAGGCATCGCCCGATGATCCCGGTCCCGTTGGGATGGGCGTCGAAGCATCTGTTGCGGGTTCTGTTTCTGCAACAGAACGTCGGCGCACCGGACGTCGCTTAGAGGGAAGATTCGACATAAAGTACTGATCGCATGTGAGTGATGATGACAGTATAGCACACTCCATTCTTTCTCGCAGATCCTCCAGAGACTTGTGGATATGTCCAATCCACGAGGAGCCTTGAAACGTTTCGGAATTCCTGCAACGATTGATACCCTGGAGGTCTCATGAGGTGGTTGTACGCGCTCGGAATTATCGCATCGATCGGTCTCTTCTCGCTCATTCGTTCAGAAAACGCGTTCGAGCAACACACACGCGAAGAACGTGAACGCGACCTTTTGCGTCGCGAACGCGTTCTCCATGACTCGGAAGAAGCGTTCTTTCACTGGTGCGCCCAAGCAGAGGCGGGCTCGGGACAGCTCCCCGCCCCTTCGCGCGCCGAACTTCATCGCATCTGTACGCATCACTAAGATGCACCCGCCGCCCTCTGGCGGGTCTTCTTCTATTGACGTCCCTCTCTCAAAACCGCTATAGTTTTCGCGCTTCTTGATGGTTCCTGCGGACGGCTAGCTCAGTTGGTTAGAGCGTCACATTGACATTGTGAAGGTCAGAGGTTCGACTCCTCTGCCGTCCACCATAAAAACACCTCCTGCAACGGAGGTGTTTTTGCATTCGCCTTTTTCGCTCCACTCGCGTACCCTGATCCCGATATGGCAACCCTTCTCCAACGCTTTCTCAAAACGCCAAAACAAACGGGAAGCATCGCGGATAGTAGTCCGTTTTTGGCAGAGGCGATGGTCAAGCATGCGCGACTGGATGGGGATGTTCTGGAACTTGGCGCGGGACGTGGTCCCATCACAAAAGCAATCCTCCAGACACTTCCTCCGCATGGGAAGCTGGAACTTGTCGAGATTGATCCCGCCCTGGTGAAGCATCTCGAACAACTCTTTCCCCAGCTCACGACACACTGCTGCGACATCGAAGAAGCGCTCGCAAAAAAACCGGCGTACACCTCTATCATCTCAGGCATTCCCTTTGCCGTGATGGATCGCGAAAAACGGCGGCGCGTGTTTCATGACATTTTTTCGCGACTCGCCCCCGGTGGGACGTTCGTCATGTTTCAATACTCCAAAACCACCCTGAACGAGCTCATTGCGCTCTTCGGTCGCGAACAGGTCCGCGTCGAATTCGTGCCTCTCAATGTCCCGCCCGCGTTCGTGTTTACCTGCACAAAAAAAGAAGGTCTCCGCTGAGACCTTCGTATCAACCCGCAAGGAACCGAATCACCTGCTCCGTCGTGTGTTTCAGTACCTTCGCCTGCTTCGCCTTGATGATCGGGGGCTGTGCCGCGAGCGCGTCTCGGATCTCCCGATCACGGTGGAACGTCCCTTGCTTCAGGAGATGAATCACCGCCTTCCTTCCCTCCGCGACGCGTGCCCAACAGGTATCGACGCCTTTAGATTCTTCATCCGCTTCCGTCAGCGCGAACGCGACGGGCGACAGAAGGTCCATCGAAAGCATGTGGATGAGACGCAGCGACCGCACCTCCACGAGCGCGCCGGGCGTCGAGGCGCCCGATTCACGAATCGCTCCCGCAAGTGCCATCGCACGCTCGACATACGGTCGCTCCCAGATCACCTCAAGATCCCGCACGAGCATGGCTGGATCGATCGTAGACGCGCCAGGAAGGCACCATTGCTCTGCCCGCACGATCACCTCCTCGATCGCCTGCAAACGCAGCAAGAGCGCATTGGCCAGTCCCTGATACACAGACGCGATCTGCTCATGGGATTGTTTTTTGTGCTGCAGAGCCGGTTCCGCTGACTCCACGATCACACCCGCTTTGTGCAAATTCGCATCCCGCACATGATGCGCCTGACGCCACGCCTGGACGAGGCCATCGTCCAAAATCGTCCGCTTGGGTCGCCCTTCCACCGTCGAGGTGGTAAGCGCAAAACACGTGCCGCGCGGAAGCACCGCGCTTCCCTTCCCCTTCTCTTCGTACGAAATGCGATCACGGCTGACGATGACCCGCCTCCGGGCATCAATCGCGCGAAAGGCTCCGAACAACTCTCCTTTTGCGGTCGTAATCCGCGTTTCAAACTCTTCCATGGCTTCACCTCCACTCGTCCATCCGAGTATGGGCGACGCTATCAAAAACACCCCGTCCGGTCAATGGAATCGAGGTGTTTAGGATGTTGTGGCACGTGCCTTTAATTCCTCCAGGGAAAGCCGTTCGAGAGCAAGCTGTTCACGCGGGTCCGGTGTACGCGCACGCAGCGTTTCCAAGTACCCCGCCCGTTCGTTCAAATACGCCTGAAGCGCACTTGGATCCTTCAGTGCTTCCACTTTTTTCCATTCGGACGGATTATCAAATGCGCCCCCAAACGCTGATGCATACCGTGCAATCCATTCCATTGCCGCCTCATCCTGTGTCATCTCGATCCCCCGTTTCTTCATGTCTTCGGCGTAGCGCATCATTAAACCGGCTTGCACCAAATTCCGCATGCGCAAGCGCTCATGTTCTGGTCCACGTTGGCTCTGCCCTTCCATGAACATAGGTTGACCCTATTCTTTCACGTCCGGCCACGGCGTCAAGAGTTCATACCCCGTATCTGTGACCGCAACCGTCACCTCAAAATGCGCGGAGCGACTTCCGTCTGCCGTGACCACCGTCCAACCGTCGCGCTTTAAGCGGACGCGCCACGTCCCCAGGTTCACCATCGGTTCAAGAGCCAGTACCATCCCCGTTTCCAACCGGATTTTTGGCGCGCGCGGTTCGCGATAATTCGGCACCTGCGGTTCTTCATGGACTGCATGCCCAACGCCGTGCCCCACCAAATCCTTCACGATTCCGTATTTTTTTGGAAGCAAAAAATCTTCCACGGCCGCGCCAATGTCATGCACCCAATTTCCGGCCTTCACCTGCCCAAGCGCAACCTCAAGCGAAGCACGCGTATCCGCGACCAACTGACGCGTTTGTTGATCTACCTCGCCGACGATCACCGTGGTCGCCATGTCCGTGCACACGCCATCCAACCAGACACCGATGTCCAGCCCGACAATATCCCCGTCCTTGATCGTCCGGTTCGGGATAGGCAACCCATGCACCACCTCCTCGTTGATGGACACACAAAGCGCGCCCGGAAACGGTGGGACATCGTCCCCGATGAGATATCCCAAAAATGACGGCGTGCCGCCCGCCTCTGCAAACCGTTTGCGCGCAAGCGCGTCCAATGCCTCGGTTGACGCACCCGCGACGCATTGCGCGCGGACTTCACGCAACGTCTTCGACAAAAGCGCTCCGCAGGCACGGAGCTTCGCGATTTCTTCCGGCGTTTTTTTCATGCTCATACAGAAAATCCTAGTTTGCCCATTTTCTTAATCAGTTCATCAAAGAGTTCCCGCACCGGCTGATCCGCATTCACCGAGAGCAGCACACCGCGTGCCCGATAGTACACAACCATCGGCTCGGTCATAAAATGATACACCGCGAGACGTTTCCGAATCACCTCCTCCACATCATCGTCGCGATGCACCAATTCCCCTTTGCACAACGCGCAGATCCCTTCGATCGCCGGCGGCAGGTGTTTTAGGTGATACACGGATTTACACTTCGGGCATTGTCGACGATGCGCCAATCGTTCCACCGCCACCGCATCCGGCATTTTAAGGTGAATCGCGAGTGTCAACTTGCAAAACTTATCAAAGAACCCGGCCTGCTCGACGTTCCGTGGAAATCCGTCCAGGATAAATCCTTTTTCCATGGGAACATGCGCCAACCGCTTTAGGATAATCGCGTGCACCAGTTCATCCGGCGCAAGCATCCCGTGCGACACATACTCATCCATGAGGCGACCAAGTGGCGTTCCTTCGGCGATCTCCGCGCGGCACAAATCCCCTGCGCCAATCAGCGGCACATCCAACCGCTCTGCCAGCAATTGTCCTTGCGTGCCTTTTCCGCTTCCCTGCGGACCAAAGATGACGGCACGAAGTCGCTTGCGAGCCATAGACGATGCGCTCCGTAGCGTAGCGTGGAATGTCGTCTATGCCAAGGCAACAGCCTGATTCATAAAAAACGCCCATTTCTGGACGTTTTTTATGGCTCTTTGTGCGCTAGTACGTTTCGTACGCACGCATCGTGAGCTGCGATTCGATCTGTTTCATGGATTCGATGATCACGGACACGACGATGAGAAGCGAGGTGCCTCCAAGCGCCAGTGCCTGCGTCCCCGTAATCCCTTGTGCCACGATCGGCAACACGGCGATTGCTCCAAGAAACAACGCCCCCGCAAGCGTGATGCGGCGCACCACGGCCCACAGATATTCGGACGTCGGCTTGCCCGGACGGATCCCCGGAATAAAGCCGCCTTGTTTTTGAAGGTTTTCGGCAACGCGATCCGGATGAAACACGATTTCCGTGTAGAAATACGTGAACAGGACCACGAGCACGAAATACGCAATGCCGTATACCCACTGATTCTGTAAGGTCAGCATCACCCAATTTGCGGCGTTTGCAAGCCACGCTGTGCGGGCCTGTGCCACAAACTGCGCAATCATGGTCGGGAAGACCAAGAGCGAGATGGCGAAGATGATCGGAATCACCCCCACCATATTGATGCGAAGCGGCAGCATGGTCGAGGTGGATGCCCCACCCAACCCGCGCACCTGCCGAGCGTACTGCACCGGAATGTTGCGCTGACCTTCGGAGACAAAGATGACTCCGGCGATCGTGACAACCGCAACCGCGGCATAGAGCGCAAGGGTGAAGTACTGCGACCCGTCAAAGGTCGTAAGTGCTTGCGACACCTGCGATGGCAAATCTGCCATGATCCCCGCCGCGATCAACAGCGACGTTCCGTTCCCCACCTTCTTTTCCGTGATGAGTTCCCCCATCCAGACCAGGAACATGGTTCCCGCCGTGACGGTGAGCACAATCGTCAGAATATGGAAGGCGTCGGTGCGCGTCAGAATCGGCACCTGGGACGACTGCATGAGCTGCAGCAAGCTAAATGACTGAATGATGGCCAATGGCACGGTCAGCCACCGTGTCCATCGGTTGATGCGCTTCTGGCCCTGTTCGCCATCTTTTTGGATCTCCTCGATGCGTGGCACCATCATGCCAAGCAACTGGAAGATGATCGATGCCGTGATGTACGGCGCGACCCCGAGTGCCACGATGCTGAAATTGCGAATCGTGCCACCGGAAAAGAGGTTCAGGAGACCAAGCACGTTGTTTGCGTCAATGAACCGCTGGAGCGCCCCGATGTCGATGCCCGGCAACGGGATGTTCGCGGCGATGCGGAACACCACCATCATGGCGAGCACGAAGAGCAGGCCGTTCCGCACGTCTTTGACGCGCCACACGCGAGCAAGTGATTCCCACATACGTCGAGAAACCAATGTACGCGCCTCATGCGCGTACATTGTCAGGAATTATTTCACCGAGCCGCCCGCCGCTTCGATCTGCGCTTTCGCGCCGGCCGTCGTGGCGATGCCCTTCAGGTGCATTTTCTTCTTGAGCTCTCCGCCGCCGATCACCTTGGCAGAGAGGGCGGTGCGAAGCACCAATCCCTTGGCTTTCAGCGTGGCCAAATCCACCTTGGATCCGTCCTCAAACGCCGCAAGCTTCGCAACCGGCACCGTCGCCGCTTTCACAAAGCGGCTCTGGAATCCGCGCGACTTCGGGAACGCGAGCAACATCTGCTTCAACCCCTTCAAGACCAGCTTGTTGCTGCCGCCGGAGCGGGACTTCTGCCCCTTGGTCCCGCGACCCGCGGTTTTGCCGCGACCCGAACCGAGTCCGCGACCGATGCGGAACGATTTGGTGCGTGCCCCTTTTGCCGGGGCGAGCGCATGCATGGACAACATAGGTTAGGAGGTCTTCGTATCCGCTTCCTTCGCCGCTGGCATGCGGAGCATGCGCAACGCAGCAAAGGTCGCTTTTACGTTATTGATCTTGTTCGAGGATCCAAGAATCTTGGACACCACGTTTGGAACACCCGCGAGTTCAAGCACGATGCGCACCGCGCCCCCCGCCTTGATCCCGGTCCCTTTCGGGGCGGGCTTCAGCAGCACGCGCGAAGCACCGAACTTTGCGATCACCTGGTGTGGTACGGTTTCGTCTTTCAACGGAACCGAGAGCAGCGCCTTGCGCGCCTGCGTCGTGGCTTTGGACGTCGCCCCCGCGACGTCGATCCCCTTCGCAATCCCGAATCCGACACGCCCCTTGCGATTCCCGATGACCGTCAGAGCACGGAAGCGCATGCGCTTCCCTCCCTTGGTCACACGCGTCACGCGAGCGATCTCGAGATTCTTTTCTTCATAATCCGCTTCCGCCGGAACGTCCGGGCGCGGACCGCGACGGTCGCCCCCGCGACCACCCTGGCCGCCGCGACCTCCGCGATTTCCGCCAAACCCGCCACGGCCACCCTGGCCACGGCCCCCTCCCATCGGACGACCCATCGGACGACCGCCCTGAGGCGCGGACGTCGCTGGTGCTGCCGGTGCGGCCGGTGCTGCCGGCGTCGGCGTCGTTTGTACTTGGTCGGACATAGGCTAGAACGTCAGTCCGGCTTCACGTGCGCCGTCAGCGACGGCTTTCACGCGGCCATGAAATTGCTTATCGCGGCGGTCAAACACGACCGTCGATACTCCCTTGGCTTTCGCGCGTTCCGCGATGAGTTTCCCCACCAAAAACGCGAGTTCCGCCTTCTTCTTTCCCTTGCGATCCGCGTCCGCGATCTCCGTATCGTTCGCGGCCACGAGGGTCTTTCCTGCCACGTCGTCAATCAACTGCGCGGCAATGTGTTTCAAACTGCGAGACACGGCGAGACGCGGGCGTTCGCTCGTTCCAGAAATCTTGGCGCGCACCCGAGCGAGGCGGCGGGCAGCGCGTGCTTGCATGGTCGTCTTAGACATAGGCGTTTCTGCAAGAATTACGCGCCGGACTTGGCCGTCTTCCCGGCCTTGCGGCGAATGACTTCATCCACGTATTTGATCCCCTTCCCCTTGTACGGTTCCGGCGGGCGGATCCGGCGGATGCGCGCGGCCGTTTCACCGACCAACTGCTTATCCGCGGAGGCGAGGGTCACCACCTGCTTTTCCACCTTCGCTTCCACGCCTTCCGGCAGGGTGAAGGGTACTTGGTGCGAGTAGCCGACGTCCATCACGAGATCGCGTCCTTGAAGGGCGACCTTGTAGCCGACCCCCACGAATTCGAGCTGCTTTTCGAACGGCTTCTGCACCCCGTCAACCGCGTTTTGCACGAGCTGGCGAGCCAACCCCCACTGCGCGCGATCTTCCACACGATCTTCATGCCCGACGGCGATTTGCACCGACCGCGGATCCGCCACCACCGAGGCGGTGGTAAGCGGCGGCAACGCCACGGTGAGGGTTCCTTTCGGTCCCTTCACGATCACCTGGTTGTCCTGCACCTGGGCATCGACGCCCTGGGCAAGGAGAACCGGCTTTTTCCCAATACGAGACATAGGCGTTTGTTAGAAGACTTCACACAAGACCTCCCCGCCCAACTTGCGGCGGCGAGCCTCTCGGTTCGTCATCACCCCCGCAGACGTGGAGACGATGGCAATCCCTTGGTTTGAGAGCACGGTCGGCAGTTCACGCGACCCGCGATACACCCGCTTCCCCGGCTTGGAGACGCGCGTGATCGAGCGGATCACCGGCTGCTTTCCGTTATATTTAAGCTGCGCGACGATCATGGATTTCGCGCCATCCTTTTCCTCGCGCACTTCGGCCAAAAACCCTTCGGCCGCCAAGATTTTGGCGATCTGGAGCTTGAGACGCGAAGACGGCGCCGTCACGACATCGTGGCGGGCGGCGAGCGCATTGCGGATGCGCGTCAGAAAGTCGCTGATTGGGTCCGTCATCATACGTAGGAGGTTACCAGCTGGACTTGGTTACGCCGGGCAGCTCGCCACGGTTCGCCAATTCACGGAAACAAATGCGGCAGAGTTCGAAGTCCCGGATAAATCCGCGCTTGCGTCCACAGCGCCAGCAGCGCCGGACTGCCCGCGACGAAAACTTCGGCTTGCGCTTGGATTTTGCGATTTGCGATTCAGTAGCCATAGCGTTGTGGGTTAGGCGGTGCGAAGCGGGAAGCCGAGCGCACGGAACAATTCCGTACCGATCTCACGATCATGCGCGGTGGTGACCACCGTGATCTGAAGACCGTGCAAGCGCTCCACCTCGTCCGTGCGGATTTCCGGGAACGCAATGTGTTCCTTGAATCCGATGGACAAGTTCCCTTCTGCGTCCACGGACTTCGGGTTCAACCCACGGAAGTCACGGATGCGCGGGAATGCCGCGTTCGTCAATTTGGTCAAAAAGTCCCACATGCGATCGCCACGAAGGGTCACCATCATGCCGACCACCATCCCTTCGCGAATCTTGAAGCTGGCGATGGATTTCTTTGCTTTCGTCTGCACCGGCTTCTGACCCGTGATGCGGCGCAAGGTCTGTTCGACCGTTTCGAGCACCTTCGGATCTTTCTGCGCGGCGTTCAAGCCGACCGTAACCATGACCTTGACCACTTTGGGCACGGCCATCGCGTTCGTCGCCCCCGTCTTCTCCTTCAGCATGGGGACGATCTCTTTTTGGTAGCGTTCTTTGAGCGTCATAGTTGGGCGTTACGCCTTGGCTTTCTTCGTCTTCTTCTCTGCCTTTTCGGCGGCGAAGCGCTTCACGTTGGAAGCATGCATCGGCATGGAGAATTCGACGATTTGACCCGGCGTGTCAGCGCGGCGTGGCTTCAAGTGGCGCTTCATGAGGTTCAACCCCTCCACCACCACCCGGTTCTTTTCCGGAAACACCTGCGTCACCTTGCCACGCTTGCCGGCGTCTTTTCCGGCGAGGACGATCACTTCGTCCCCCGTTTTCACATGGAGCTTTGGCATAGGATTACAGCACTTCCGGAGCGAGCGAGACGATTTTCACGAACCCACGCGTGCGCAATTCGCGCGCGACCGGTCCAAAGATACGCGTCCCTTTCGGGTCCTTCGATTTCTTATCCACGATCACCCCGGCGTTTTCGCTGAAGCGGATGTAGGTTCCGTCCTTGCGGCGCACTTCCTTGCGGGAGCGCACGAGCACGACGTGAACGATGTCCGACTTCTTGACGGTCCCGCGTGGCGCCGCCTCCTTCACGACACACGTGAGAAGGTCGCCGATGCGGCCGTAGCGCTTGCCGTGGCCACCGTGTACGTGGATGCACTGAAGCAATTTTGCTCCGGTGTTGTCCGCCACGTTCAGCATGGAACGATGTTGCACCATATTAGCTTGCGGAACCCGCCGGCATCGCAGCCTTCACGGTGGCGACGTAGCGCCAGCGCTTGTTGCGCGACAACGGACGGCATTCTTCAAAGGTGATGAGGTCCCCGACCTTCGCCTTTCCTTCCGGGTCATGGACCATGAATTTCGTCGTCAGCGTGAAATACTTGCCGTATTTCGCGTGGGCAACGCGGCGATCGATGCGAACGACCGCCGTCTTCTGCATGCGCGTCGAGACAACCGTCCCTTCAAAGCGGCGGTGCGTCGAGACAGATGCGTTCTTCGTTTCTGCGGTCATAGGTTAGGAGGTCTTCTCCGTAGGCGCTTCGTTCCGCACCGTCAAAAGACGAGCGAGAGCGGCACGGGTTTCGCGCAGCTCACGGACGTTCGAAAGCGCGCGGGTAGCAGCGGCGCGGCGGAGTTTCTGGATCTTGGCACGCAATTCCGCGACCAAGCGTTCCCGTTCCACCGACGACGACTGACGCAATGCGTTGGCGTCCATACATTAAGCGTTGCGGATGAATTTACAGACGGAAGCGAGCTTGTAGGCAGCCGATTCCAGCGCTTCCTTTGCCGAGGCTTCCGAGATGCCGTCCATTTCGAACAGCACAGTTCCCGGCTTCACCACAGCGACGTAGTGGTCGACGGCACCTTTCCCGGCACCCATCGGCACTTCGTTGCCCTTTTTCGTGATCGGCTTGTCCGGGAAAATCCGGATCCAGATCTTGCCTCCACGCTTGATGTAGCGCGTCAGCACGCGGCGAGCCGCTTCGATCTGCTGGCTCGACACCCACGACGGGGTCATCGCCTTAAGCCCGTAGGCTCCAAACGCGAGTTCGATCTTGTCCGTCGCGTGGCGGATGTTCCGCGCGCGGCCCTTGTGCCACTTGCGGTGTTTGACTTTCTTCGGGATCAACATACGCGAAGGTTAGGAATTGACCGGCGCAACGGCACCTTCGGCGGCTGGGGCAGCTGGGCGCGGCGTGTAACCGCGACCACCACCGCGGCGATCCTGGCCAAAGCGGCCGCCACCACGGCGTTCCCCGTCGCGTCCCCCACGAGACGGCGTCGTCGGCTGGTAGGCCGAAAGACGGTCCTGGGCAAAGATGTCGCCACGGTAGATCCAGACTTTGACGCCGATAGCTCCCGCCATCGTACGCGCAAACGTCTGATGATAATCAATGTCCGCACGCAAGTTCGTAAGCGGGATCTTGCCCCAGGAAAGCTTTTCCGTACGAGCAATTTCCGCACCGTTCAACCGACCAGAGAGACAGACCTTTGCCCCAAGTGCACCGGCCTTCTTGACGCGCTCAAGCGTCATCTTCATGACCCGGCGGAATGCCATGCGGCGTTCGAGGTCAAGAACGATGCCCTGCGCAACCAACGCGGCTTCCAAGGAAGGCTTGGAAACTTCGTGGACGGCGATGTGCAACTGCGTCGTCTTCGTCTTTCCAGGGAAGAACTTCTTCAAAATTTTCGCGCGGAGTGCATCGATGCCGTCGCCGGAGCGACCGATGACGATCCCCGGCTTCGCCGACCAGATTTGGACGGTGACAGCAGCGCGGGAACGTTCGATATCGATGCGATTCACCGCCGCTTCCTTCAATTCCTTCGCAAGGAAGGAGCGAAGCTCCAAGTCTTGCTCGAGGTTCTGCCGGTACGAACCGGAACGTGCGAACCAGCGAGAAGGCCAGGTGGTCACGGTCCCGAGACGGAACACGATGGGATGGACTTTGTGTGCCATAGATTAGGAAGCGGCCTCTTTTTTGACACTCGGTGCCTTGGCCTTTTTGGCACGAGCGGCGGCTGGCTTCTTGGCCTGTGCCGCGGACTTCTTGGTCGTCTTTTCCGTCGTTTCTGCAACCGCCTTGGCACGACCAGCTTCCGGAGAGGTAAGCGTGATCATGATGTGTGCGGTGCGCTGACGGATCGGCGCGGCGCGACCGAACGCTCGCGGAGAAAACCGCTTGAGCGACGGACCACCGTCCGCCGTGATCTTCGCGATCGTCAACGATTCCTTGGAAAGCTGGAAGTTGTTGACCGCGTTTGCCATGGCGGAACGCAAGAGCTTCAGCACCGGCTGTGCCGCGCGCTGTTGCATGAATTGAAGGCGGGTTTCCGCCACCGTGGCCTTTTGCCCACGGATAGCATTCACCACGAGGCGCACCTTGCGGGGCGACATGCGGAGATGCCGGAGAGATGCATGGACGTCCATAGATTACTTCTTCGCCGCTGCAGGGGCTGCTGCCGGAGCCGCCGTCGCCGCCTTCGCGGTTTCGAGCGCCTTCGTCAACTTCCCACCATGCCGCGTGAACTTACGCGTCGGAGAAAATTCTCCAAGCTTGTGCCCGACCATGTTCTCGACCACGAACACGTTGATGAACTGGCGGCCGTTGTGCACGGCGAACGTCATTCCCACCATTTCCGGCGTGATCGTCGAGGCACGCGACCACGTCTTGATTGGCGCCTTTGCGCCAGGACCCGCCTTCTTCACCTTGGCGAGGAGTTTCGGATCCACGAAGGGACCCTTTTTCAGACTTCGAGACATAGGTTACGAGAGCTTGAGCTTATTCCCGCGGCGGCGCATGACAATGAGCTTGTCGGATGCGCGGTGCGCGCGGCGGGTCTTCACGCCAAGCGCGTGCTTGCCCCACTTCGTCTTCGCGAACTTCATCCCAATCGGATGCTTCCCTTCACCACCACCGTGCGGGTGATCCACCGGGTTCATCACCTTCCCGCGAACCGTCGGACGGATCCCGCGATGGCGCATACGACCGGCCTTCCCCCAGCGCACAAGCGACCAATCCGGGTTCGACACCGTTCCGATCGTCGCCATACAGCTCTTCGGAACCATACGCATTTCTCCCGACGGAAGCTTGAGCGTGGCAAAATCCCCTTCAATGGCCACGAACTCGATGCGGGCACCGGCGCCGCGACCAAGCTGACCGCCCTTTCCGGGCTGAAGCTCGACGCAGTGGACCGGGGTCCCAACCGGGATCTTTTCGAGCGGAAGACGATTTCCCATCGCGATTTCCGCCTTCTCCTTCGAGGAAACCACCGTGTCGCCCACCTTCATGCCATCCGGCAAAATGATGTAGCTCTTCACGCCGTCCTTGTAGGAGATAAGACCCAGACGCGCGCCACGATTCGGGTCATACTCGACCGCCGTGACGGTGGCCGGGATGTCGAAACGTGCGCGGATGAAGTCCACCTCGCGGAGGAACTTCTTCGTGCCACCGCCTTGGTGACGCACCGTGATTTTGCCGCCCGTGCGACCCGCGTACTTCTTGCGGATCGTGATGAGCGACTTCTCCGGTTCCATCTTGGTGATATCCGAAAAGTCCTGCACCGACGAGAGACGGCGCCCTTTGGTGACCGGACGATATTGCTTAATTGGCATAGGGTTAGACGCCTTCGTAGAGGTCAATCTTCTGTCCAGGCGCAAGCGTCACAAGCGCCTTCTTCCAATCCTTGCGCGCCGAGACACGGCGACCGCGGAACACCGGCTTCCCGCCCACCTTGATGGTGCGGACGCCCGTGACCTTCACCTGATACATCGCTTCCACCGCCTTCTTGATGGCTACCTTTTCGGCAGACACCGGCACCTGGAAGACGTACACGCCAGACTCGGCGAGACGTGCCGCCTTTTCGCTCACATGCGGCGCTTCAAGGGTTGCGTAGGCAAGGAGCATGCGGGGACTCTGCGCGTTCGCGTCTTGCGCGACCGGCGCTTCTTTTTCCGCCGCTTTCTTGGACGCGGCTTTCTTTGCCGCGGCGGGCGCCTTTACGGCATCCGACTTTTTGCGAAATCGATCGAGAATTGCCATAGCGTTATGCGGTGAGCTTTTCAAACGCCGGGATCGCGTCCTTCACGAACACGATCGAGCGGTGCGAAAGCACATCCAAGAGACCAACGGAGTTCGCCGTGACGACCGTCACCGACGGGATGTTGCGCGCCATGCGCACCACCTCCGGGCGAGAAGCCGGCAACACGACAAGCGACGTCTTCCCAACCGGAAGCTTTGCGAGCATCGCGGCCATGATCTTCGTCTTTGGCGCGGCGGCGTGAATCGCATCCACCACCACCAACTGCTTGTCTGCGACCTTATCCGTAAGCGCCATGAACAACGCCTGTCGCTTCACCTTCTTATTGATCTTCACGGAAAAATTGCGATCGCCGCGCGGACCAAACACGATCCCACCGCCAATCCACTGCGGTGAACGGATGGACCCCTGACGCGCACGACCCGTCCCCTTCTGCTTCCATGGCTTGCGACCACCACCACGCACTTCGCCACGCGTCTTCGTGTGCGCAATTGCGTTGCGGCGATTTGCCTGCAGACCGACCATCACTTCGTGGACAAGCGACGGATTCACCTTCACGGCAAATACCGCTTCCGGCAAGGAAACGTCTCCGACGGATGCGCCTTCCTGGTTATAGACTGGTACCTTCGGCATATTACTTGGCGATAATGGCGATCACGGTGTTTCGCGCTCCAGGAACCGCGCCTTTTACGGCAAGGATTCCTCCGTCGCGAACTTCCACGACCTTCAAATTTTTCACCGTCACCTCTTCATTTCCCATTCGGCCCGCCATGCGGCGTCCCTTCAACACGTGCTGCACCCCACCGGCGCCGATGGAACCCGGCATACGCGCCTGGTCCTTGTGACCGTGAGAGGTCGGGTGTCCATGGAATCCGTGGCGCTTGACCACCCCCTGGAACCCCTTTCCTTTCGACGTTCCGGACACTTCCACCACATCACCCGGCTGGAACGTTGCGGCATTGATGACGTCACCGCGCTTCAGGGAGACTTCCCCGTCCACACGGAATTCACGCAACACCTGCAACTTTGGAAGATCCTTCAAATGACCTTCTTCCGGCTTCGACAACTTCTTGGCTGGCAAAAAGCCAACTTGGACCGCTGCGTAGCCGTCCTTTTCCACCGTCTTCACCTGCGTCACATGGCACGGACCCGCCTGGACCAACGTCACGGGAATGACGTTGCCATCTTGGCCGAACACTTGCGACATCTCGAGTTTTTTCCCAAGGATGAACTTCATACCAATTGAGCTTGGTCGCATGAGATTAATACCGAAAGACACCTGTCTCAACCGCGCGTCTTTTTTTACAAAAAAAGCCAGACGGCTGTAGGCGAACGTAAATCGCCTCCAACCCTCTGGCTCTTTTGGAGCGAGGTCGAAGCCATTTACGATTCGTCCCGCTCCAGTTGAGCGGGCACCAAGGAAACCTTGGTTCTACAGGGAGGTTTTGCGATGACCACGCGGGCCATCCACCTTTCTCCTTGAGGAATCGAATCCGAGCAACTCGGATGCGAATGGATTGTGAACTTCTCTCTACATCTTGATCTCCACATCCACGCCCGCCGGGAGATTCAGAGACGTCAGCGAATCGATCGTCTTGGCGTTTGGATCCAAGATATCGACGACACGCTTGTGAATCCGCATCTCAAACTGTTCGCGAGCATTTTTGTGGACGAACGTCGAGCGGTTGACCGTCCACTTCTTCTTTTCCGTCGGAAGTGGGACCGGACCAACAACCTTCACCCCCGTGCGCGTCGCCGTTTCGATGATCGTGCGCGTGGCCTGGTCGATGATCTTGTGATCATATGCCCGGATCTTGATACGAACGCGGTGTGCGCCCGTAGCAGCGGCGTCTTTTGCAGGCGCCTTTGCTTTTGCTGTCGTCATGTGAAATGGGAGGGGCCCTGTCATTCCACCCCTCTCGTCCCTGCGTCGGATACTCGCTCCGGCGAATGGACGAGAGGAGGGAAACCCCTCTCGTTAAAAGTTACTTGATGATCTTCGTCACCGCACCGGCGCCGACCGTCTTGCCACCTTCGCGGATGGCGAAACGCATCTTTTCTTCCATAGCGACCGGGTTGATGAGCTTCACGACCATGTTGACCGTGTCGCCCGGCTGCACCATCGCGACGTCCGCCGGAAGGGTCACTTCACCCGTCACATCCGTCGTGCGGATGTAGAACTGCGGCTTGTAGCCCGTGACGAACGGCTTGTGGCGTCCGCCTTCTTCCTTCGTAAGCGCGTACACCTGCGCTTCGAATTCCGTGTGCGGCGTGATGGAACCCGTCTTCGCGAGCACCATCCCGCGTTCGACGTCTTCCTTCTTGATCCCACGGAGCAAGAGACCGGCGTTGTCCCCCGCGAGCCCGGATTCGAGCTGCTTGTTGAACATTTCGATCCCCGTCACCGTCGTCTTCTTGGTTTCGCCAATACCGACGATTTCGATTTCTTCGTTCAACTTGATCTGACCACGTTCGATACGGCCCGTCACCACCGTCCCACGACCTTCGATCGAGAACACGTCTTCGACCGGCATGAGGAACGGCTTGTCCGTTTCGCGGACCGGTTCCGGAATGAAGTCGTCACACGCCTTGATCAGGTCGAGGATCGGCTTCGCGGCCGCTTCGTCCTGCGGGTTCTGGAGCGCTTTCAGCCCGGAACCGCGGATGATCGGCGTGTTGTCGCCATCGAATTCGTACTTCTTCAAAAGATCGCGGATTTCCTGTTCCACGAGGTCCACGAGTTCCGGATCTTCGACCATGTCGACCTTGTTCAGGAAGACCACGATCGCCGGCACGCCGACCTGGCGAGCAAGAAGAATGTGTTCACGCGTCTGTGGCATCGGACCATCCGTCGCGGACACGACCAGGATCGCGCCGTCCATCTGGGCGGCACCCGTGATCATGTTCTTGATGTAGTCCGCGTGTCCCGGACAGTCGACGTGCGCGTAGTGGCGCTTGTCGGATTCATATTCCGTGTGCGCGGTCGCGATCGTAATCCCACGCGCCTTGGATTCCGGCGCTTTGTCAAGATCATCGACGCCCTTAGTCTGAGCCTTCATGCCGTGCTTAGAAAGCACCGCAAGGATGGCGGCCGTGGTCGTCGTCTTCCCGTGGTCGACGTGACCAATCGTCCCAATGTTCACGTGCGGTTTGGTCCGCTGAAAAACTTCTGCCATATACGCTGTGAAGCGAAATTGAGGAATAAAGGCCGTAACGCGTGGAACGCGTACCGCGATTCACCTTACGTTGGCGAAGCGCAGTCCACGTTTCACAAGCCACGGAAAAATCGCAGTTTTTGCGAGTGTCCTGATGATAACAGAGCCAAATCATCCCTGCAAGAGCAACCCCTGCTTTTCCTGGGGACGAACATACGCCCTTGACGAAGGGCGTATTTCTCTTTAGAACTGGCTATTTTTTTGACTGATCTCCGCTCGAATCCAAGTAAAAACGATCTTCCACGGTCTCGAGCATCACATCGCTTACCGGGGCAACCGAGATGGTTTCGAGAACAGATTCAAGCGATGGGGGTGATTTTTTGGGCTCTGGCGATGACTCCTGCGCCGCCTCGACCGGCACCATGACCGGCTCCTTCACGGATGAAACCGGGGGTGGCGGCGAGGGTCGAAAGACCGGTTCTACGGGGCGAATCGGCTCTGGAACAGGGGCATAGACCGGAGCAACAGGTACAAATGCCCCGGAAACCGAGGGGCGATCCCGTATACTCTCCCCTTTTTGACGCTCTGTCAGACGTTCATACTCCGAAAATGGCAGAATCACCATGGGTTCGCGGCCGGCGACGTCCGTCACAATCACCGGGACAGACTCCCTCCGCGCCCAATCAAGAATCCGTTGAAACGACATACTCTCGTCATCTCAACACCCGCACCAAGGCCTGTCAAAACGTTTTTTTCATCTAAAAATGGATAAAATGACCGCTGGGGTGTTGACAAAAATCAAGAAACAGGCTATTGTACTACGTGAGTGCTTGACGATTCTTCGTCAGCGTATGATTGAAACCGGTTGATCAAACGACAGTGCATTCGGTCCGACTCGTGAACACAGAAAAAACTTTACCTTTCAGCTGTTTGCATCCGAAACGGAACGAAACCCCCGCATACGCGGGGGTTTCTTATTTCTTCAAAACCAGCGCCCACTGTCGAACAAGTTGCTTCTCATCGGTTCCGGGCACCGGCGCCTCCAATTGAAATGGGATTTCAAGATAATGCATCCCCAGAGCGCTTAACTCTCGTTGAAGACGAAGAAAATCAACGGGATGCGCTCCGAGAACACGAGTTTTTGCTCGTTCTGGATAAAAATCCTCCTCTGCGAAGGTGTGGACCGAAATCCCCCCAGGCACAAGCGCATTATAGGCATGCAAAAGCACCGCTTGTTGTTTTTCCGGCGGGATAAAGCGAATTAATAAATCGCTGAATACGACGTCATACGGGCCGCCAGGAAATGGATTTGTGACGTCATGCTGAAAAACATTGGGAAATGCTTGCAAATGCTCTACCGCGATATCATACGTGGTCAGATGCACCGGTCGTTCCAGTAAAAGCTCAAAAATGCGTTGTCGATGCGGTAGGAGCCGCACATCCACACATCCAAGCCCAGCGACACGTGCAACAGGTTCTGCACATCGAGGGAACCCGATGGTCATGAATACCTGACGCAATTCGCGCTCTTTGACCCACGCACGTTGCAAAATCTCCGCCTCGGATTTGGTGGCGTACTGCGCATGATAGTCCGTTAACATACCTCCATCATACGCGAATGGGAAAAGAAATAAAAAACACGAGACTCAGCGCGAGCTCGTGTAGATGCAACTCAGTCAATATCGATCAACCCCCTTCTCCTTCCGCGCGGTGCCCATGCCGGCAGCCCCGGACGAAGCCGCTCGGCGATCGCCTGAATCACCGACGGCTCCTCCGGCCAGCCCATCCAAGCCGTCAACGGTCGATCCGGCAACGCATCACGCCACTCCCGCGGCGGAAAGTTTCGCGCCTCCCGATAACGCGGAAGGATGAGCCGCGTGAAGCGCGTGGTTCCATCGCCGAACTCGGCGTGATGGATGATGTCCGGCTTGAACGCTCCCGCAGCACGAAGCACCTCTACCACATGCTTTTGGACGAGCGCGAGCTCGGACAGTTCTACATGACCAAGCTCGTGAAGCTGGAAGGCATCGCTCCTGAGCGCGACGATTTCACAACATCCAAGCGTGTGTTGACGCTCCGCCACGCGGAGCAAGAAGTGGTCATACTCTCGCAAGATACCCTTATCATCAGCCGTCTCCATCTTTGCATCTCCTTCTGCCACCTGGGGCGTTTCGCAGGATGACCAAAATCCCCGATTCTGTCCAGAGTCATCCAATCGGGTATACTCTTACCGTATGGCCTATCGACCTGAAGCCAGCGCACACGCGCAAGAAGCTGGAGAACAACCCCTTCGCAGTTCGCATGAAGAAATTCTCCAACAACGCGCGCCCGCCAAAACGCAGGAGGAGTTTAATCGCGTCGCCACCGTGGCACGACAGTTTGGGCTGGAGGGAAAACTGGACGAGTTTTTACAACCCGGGGAAAAACGATTTTATGATACCTACATCCAAACCCGTGTCGCAGAGATGACCGGCGCACGTCTCAAGCAGCAACAGGCAGACCTAAAAAAACAAGAAGAGGAACTGACAAAAATCCGTGCAACCATTGGCGCACCTCCCCCACCCCGTCTCGGGGTTGGTGTCAAAGGCCAACGCCTGGAAGCACCTCCGGCGCCCGCAAAAGAACTGATGACGCAAACCATTACCGATGCGCCCGAACAAATTTTTACCGCCTCTGACGGACGTCGCTACCGCCTTGATCGCGGAGGAGACTACGTTCCGATCGAAGATGAGGCCCCCGCCACATTCGACACCCCACGTGGCCCTGCAGAATACAGCCCTCCCGGCGAACGAACGGTTGTGATGCAGCGTCCGCCTGAACGCCAAAACCCTACGGACTTCGCTCGTCCAGACGAACGCACCATGGTGATGCAGACCCCGCCCGCTCCGGCTAAAAAACCGGGACTCCTTGGAAAAATCCGTTCGTGGTTTGGCTAAGCACCTTCGTAAACACAAACACCGTCCAGTTCGGACGGTGTTTGTTTTTGAACGGAGGTTATTTCTTCCCCTTCCCTTCGATGATCGCCTGCGCCACGTTGTTTGGCACTTCACCGTAGTGAGAGAATTCCATCGAGTAGCTCGCGCGACCCTGGGTCATCGAACGCAAGCTCGTGGAGTAGCCGAACATTTCGGAGAGCGGCACCATCGCATTCACGATGCGCGCGCCAGAGCGTTCGCCCATGTCCTGGATCTGTCCGCGCTTCGCGTTCAGGTCCCCGATCACGTCTCCCATAAACTGTTCCGGCGTCACCACTTCGACCTTCATGATCGGCTCGAGCAGGTAGATACCGGCCTTCTTTGCCGCTTCCTGCACCGCCAGCGAACCGGCGATCTTAAAGGCAGCTTCGGAGGAGTCGACATCGTGGTACGACCCATCAATGAGCTCGACTTTGACGTCGATCACCTGATACCCGGCCAAGATCCCACGCTGCAACGCTTCCTGGATCCCCTTGTTGATCGGCTGGATAAATTCGCGCGGAACCGTCCCACCCTTCACGCTGTCGATGAATTCGTAGCCCTTGCCACGTTCGTTCGGTTCGATGTTGATCACCGCGTGACCGTACTGACCGCGACCACCGGACTGACGGACGTACTTCCCTTCCACATCTTCTGCGCGACCGCGGATGGCTTCACGGTAGGCGACCTGCGGCTTCCCGACGTTCGCCTCTACTTTGAACTCGCGCTTCATGCGATCCACGATGATTTCGAGGTGAAGTTCTCCCATCCCGGCGATGATCGTCTGGAGGGTTTCTTCGTCGGTGCGCACGCGGAACGACGGGTCTTCTTCGGCGAGCTTCTGCAACGCGACACCCATCTTTTCCTGGTCGGCCTTCGTTTTTGGTTCGATGGCGACGGAGATCACCGGTTCCGGAATCACGATCGATTCCAAGATCAACGGACGCTTTTCGTCGACCAACGTGTGACCCGTAAACGTGCTCTTCAAGCCGACGGCGGCGGCGATATCCCCCGCAAACACCTCGGACACTTCTTCACGTTCGTTCGCGTGCATGCGGACGATACGGCTGATACGTTCCTTTTCGCCCGTGGACGTGTTTTCCACATACGATCCTGCGGCCAAGTGCCCAGAATACACGCGGAAGAACACGAGCTTTCCAACGAACGGATCGGACATGACCTTAAAGGCCAGCGCCGCGAACGGTTCCGCATCGCTCGGATGAACTTCCATCACCTTTTCCGCATCATCCACGTCATGCGCCTTCGTCGCCGGGATTTCAAGCGGGTTCGGGAGATAATCCACGATCGCGTCGAGCAAAAACTGCACGCCCTTGTTCTTCAACGCAGATCCACAAAGAATCGGGTTCAACTGTCCCGCGATCACCGCCTTGCGCAACCCGGCCTTGATTTCTTCCACCGTAAATTCCTCACCGCCCAAATAGCGGTTCATCATCGCTTCATCATTTTCCGCGATGGCTTCGATCAATTTGCCGCGGTATTCCTTGGCTTTCTCGACCATGTTTGCCGGAATCTCCTGTTCTTCAAACTTCTGCCCCATTTCATCCAAGTACACCTCGGCCTTCATACGGATGAGGTCGATGATACCGGAGAAGTTGGATTCCGCGCCGATCGGCAACTGGATCGGGTGCGCGTGCTTTGTCAGACGATCGCTGATCGTCTTGATGTCATGGTAAAAATCCGCCCCCGTGCGATCGAGCTTGTTCACGAAACAGATGCGCGGCACGTTGTGCTTATCCGCCTGGCGCCACACCGTTTCCGTCTGCGGTTCGACACCGGCCACGCCGTCGAACACGACAACCGCGCCGTCCAACACGCGCAACGAACGCTGCACTTCGATCGTAAAGTCGATGTGTCCTGGCGTGTCGATCAAGTTCATGCGCTTACCCTTCCAAAAACAGGTCGTGGCAGCTGCCGTGATCGTGATCCCACGTTCGCGTTCCTGCTCCATCCAGTCCATGGTCGCTTCCCCTTCGTGCACTTCACCAATTTTGTGCTTGCGACCGGTGTAAAACAAAATGCGCTCGGAGACGGTCGTCTTTCCAGCGTCGATGTGGGCAATGATCCCGAAGTTACGGGTGTCCTGCAGAGAATATTCACGGGGCATACAAGAGAGTGATGAGTGGAAGAAAAAAGCGGGCTGGATACACGATCCGGCCCGCCCTTTCGCTTGTTATTTCGCAAAGTGGGCGAAGGCGCGGTTCGCCTCGGCCATGCGGTGGACGTCCATCTTCTTCTTCACCGCGTCGCCGAGGTTTTGGCTCGCATCAATGAATTCCTGCGCGAGCTTTTCTGCCATCGGCTTGCCCTTGCGGGAACGCGCGGCGGCGAGGATCCAGCGGAACGCGAGCTGATTGCGGCGTTCGGCGCGCACCTGGAGCGGAACCTGGTAGTTCGCCCCACCAACGCGCTTGGATTTCACTTCGACGGAAGGCGTCACGTTCTTCATCGCTTCGTCAAAGATTTCCATGGCCGGCTTTTTGGTTTTTGCTTCCATGATGTCAAAGGCGCCGTAGACCACCTTCTGAGCGGCGATCTTTTTGCCGCCGTACATCACGTAATTGATAAGCTTCCCGATCACCGGGTTGTTGAACTTCGGATCATTCGCCGTCTTGCGGCGAGGGGCTTGTTTACCGCGCATAGTTCATCAATTACTTCTTGTCTTCCTTCGGACGGCGCGCGCCGTAGACCGAGCGCGACCGGCGGCGGTTTGCGACACCTTGCGTGTCGTACACCCCGCGAACAATGTGATAGCGGACACCCGGAAGGTCCTTCACACGGCCTCCGCGAATAAGGACGATCGAGTGCTCCTGCAGGTTGTGCCCTTCTCCCGGAATGTAGGCCGTCACTTCTTGGCCGTTCGAGAGGCGGACACGGGCGATTTTACGGATAGCCGAGTTCGGCTTTTTCGGCGTCATCGTCGTTACCTTGGTGCACACGCCGCGCTTAAAGCCGGCCCCACGGCGGAGGTCGGTGCGCTTGCGATGGAGCGTGTCCATGGCGAACTGGAGCGCCGGGCTCTTGGACTTGCGCTTGGCCGTCTTGCGATTGCGACGGACCAATTGATTGATCGTTGGCATGGGCGCAACTCTACCAGCGGTTTTATTGGCTCGTCAAGAGACAAACGCCGTTCCAGCCACCAGAATCGTCAGGATGAGGGCATACCCAAGCGTGAGACGCGTTGCCAGCCGTTCGGTCAACGCCCCTTGTTGTTGAAAAAAGGCGTACGCGACGGCAAACGGCGCCGTTGTAAGTAGCGTCCGAATAGATCCCAACACAAAGGGAGGGAGCAACATGGCAAGCGCGGGGAAATACCCTGAAAACGGCTGTAATTTGACCGGAATGCGCAAAAACACACGCGTCCCCAATTCAACGGCCACCCCAACGGAAAGAAAGAACGTAAGCGGAATCCCCCCAAAACGCCCGGCCGCCACTGCAACCGACCACCATGCCGCAAGCAACGCGGTCAGTCGCACGCCGCGATGTGTGGCAAGGGTCGCCACCAAAATCCACAAAAAAACGGGAAAACCAACGACCCAGGCAGACCCCATCGCCAGGATTGTCCACAGGAGACGCGCCTCTTTTTCGGCATCCTCTCGTTTCCAGAGTGCGTACTGCGCAAGCAAAAGGACGGTATACGCCACTTCATCCACAGGCTTCCACTGCAGCAACGTGGACGCGGCAGGCGCAATCCCTAAACACCCGACCAGCACAAACCATCCACATTCCGCCCACGTCATGCGCCTTCCCGTGCGACGGGTGGCACCATAGGCGATTACACCGACGATCACGATCGCGATACCCATCAAAAACCGCAAGACACTTTCTTCGACCTCCATCCCAGGAACGGTTAAAAAACGCTCCGGCGCTTCACGCCACCAGACCGAATCCAAAATCAACCGCGAAACCCCTCGGGACAACGTCACGGCTTCATCGGGAATGGGAATCCCGGTTCGCCACGCGCCGAACCATCCGATAATCGAAGGAAACAGCGAGCTCGCGGCGAGCACAAGCGCCGCCACAACTGCTCCGCGACCGACCCGAGCAAACACCCCCTGTTTCCAGGCGTCCCATCCTGCGGCCACCACCCACCCTCCGATCCCAAGCGAAGTTCCGGAAAGTGGCAGGAGTCCCGCCGTTGTCACAGCAAGCCACCACCGACCCGGCGTTAGCCAGAGCTGTTCTGCCGGCAGACCGATCCATGCCCCAACCAACAATCCAAGCGGTACCGTCCAACCAAACCTGGCCACCCGTTCCATCCACGACATCCATGCATGCTCGGTGTTTCCAGAAACGCGTGTTGCGAGCCATCCCACGGATGCAAGTCCGATCCCGACCAGCGCCCACCCCACTCCCAGCATGCTGAATCGAATGGGTGCCTGTACGGCAAACGCGCGAACGCATTCCGCAAGGATCATCCAGGCCGCAAAACTCCCCCAAATCCGCCAATCCCCTCCCGTACGTCCCTGTGTCGTCCGCTCACGTAAAATCATAGGCCAACTCCAGAAAATGTCTGAAACAACCAATCCGCCGCCCTTCCTAGAAATCCAAAGACGCGAATGGGCAAAAACGTATCCACCAACACCAGACCAATTAATAGCAACGGGCCCTGTGTTTCCAGAAATAGGCGTGCATTTCGATGCCGATCATCCGCAAGCGCCGCGAGGAGCGCCTTGGACCCGTCCAAGGGAGGGATGGGGATCAAATTAAAAAGCATGAGACCGAAATTGAGGAATGCCATCGTGGCAAAACATTGTACGAGCAAATTATACGGACCGAGCGCTTCCGCCGAGAGCCGGAACAGCACAGCGGTCATGATGCCAAACACAAGATTCGACGCCGGCCCCGCCGCAGCAACCAACGCCGGCCCCCACACGCGATACTTTAAGTTATACGGATTAAATGGCACCGGCTTTCCCCATCCAAACCCCGCCACTAACAGCATGATAAATCCAGATAGATCAACGTGCGCAAAGGGGTTCAGCGTCAGCCGATCCATCCGCTTTGCCGTCTGGTCTCCCAGGAGGGTTGCGGCAAACGCGTGCGACGCCTCATGAACGGACAAAACAAGCAAAAATGCCACGACAAAAACCAGAAATGCCCACGGATCGTTCCAGAGCAATGAAAGGATGTTCATATGCCGAGCATACCAAACTCCATCCCGGCCTTGCCAATCTCACCGGCATCCGCTATGCTTCGCCCATTCTTATCACCTCCGCCTTATGTCCCGCATTGACGTTCTGACCGGTAAAGTGGCCAATAACGCCCACTCCCGCAGCCACTCCAACATCGCGACCAAGCGCCGCCAGCAGGTAAACCTCGTAAAGGTGAAGCTGAATGGCCGCCGCGTCCGTATTGCCGCACGCACCCTCCGCACGCTCAAAAAGCTTGCAAAAAAGGTGCACGGCGATCACTCGCACGCCTAAGCCGCAAAACCCCTTCGCTCAATGCGAAGGGGTTTTTTGTTTCCGATGCGAGGACTTCTTTTCTGCCATAGGAAGTGTAAGTACCGCTTCCGTTCCCTTTCCTTGCTCGGAAGAAATACTGAGCTTTCCACCCATCCCTTCTGCAAACGTTTTCGCAAGAAACAACCCCAGCCCCACGCCATCCGGCACCATCTTGGATGCCTCGACTCCGCGGAAAAACTTTTGGAAGACCTTTGGCATCTCTTCCGGCGAAATCCCAATCCCGGTATCCGTCACAGAGAGTTGCATCACGCCGTTTTTCGCCTCTCCTTGAACGCGGATCGACCCCCCGGACGGCGTAAACCCAATGGCGTTTGTCAGGAGCGTGCGCAAAATTGCTTGGACTTTTTTTGGATCCGCCATCACAGCGCCTTCGATCGCCTCGCCCTGCAAATCAACCCCATGCTCCTTGCTGACGCGCGTCAATTCCTTGATCGACGCGTTCACCAACGCTCCTGCATCGCATGGTTCCGCCGCATAACTCACCTTTCCGCGTTCCAGATCCAAAATATCAAAGATGCGATCAAGGGTATCCGCGAGGAACATGGAGCGGTCGAGTACTTGGGCCGCGGTACTTTCCAAATCTGTTTTCTTGATCCCATCACTCAACAATAACTCCGCATTCCATCGAATCGCCGTAAGCGGAGTACGAAATTGGTGAGATACCACCCGAATGAACTCACTTTTTGCCCGATCAGATTCTTTCAAGTCTTCATACAGTTTTTGCATCAACCGAAACCGGGCCGCATTCGAAAGCGCCGGCGACATGACGTTGCGAATCACCTTAAACAACTGGATATCCGTGTCCGAAAGCGCTTCCCCGGACGCCTTTTCTGACGCCACCAGAATCCCGACAATGGAACGCTCTGTAATAAACGGGATGCAATACACCACATCCGTCTTTCGCATGCGTTCCGTCAACGCGCGCTGATGCGGCGCCTCTTCGGGATCCACGTTGTATTGCAACTTCCACTCAAGCTCTTCACGTTCCAAAATCGTATCTCCAAACGGTGCAAGCTCTTTCATGAATTGCTCCGCCTGAAGCGTAAGAGAACCGTTATACCCCTGAAGACGTTTTCCAACGATCTGCCCTTTCCCGGGATCTAATACCAAAATACCCAGTTTTCGGAATTGAAAATCCCGTTGGATTTCTTCTGTTAATTCAACCAGCAACCGATCCAAATCCAGGTGGCGTTCTGCAATTTTTGTAATCGCGTAGGATGCATCCTGAAACACATACGTTCCGCGTCGTGCCACCATGGTCGAAAGGCGGTCCACTGCTTGATAAAAAGGACGGAAGATGATGGCGACCAAAAACGCCGTCACAAGATACGCGCTATCCCCCCACAACAACCGACTGGTTAGGAGCGTAATGTACAGGAACATCCCGGCAACAGAGGTGACCAGAATGGGAAACAAGACGCCCCATTTTAACAGCCAACGTATGTCGAAGAACCGATAATACAAAATAGATTGAGCCACGAATCCAAGGAAGACCATCGAGAACGCGGGACCAATACCATTCCATCGAAAATCGTTAAAAACGGCCGGAAGCATCAACTGCGTGACCACCATGCTCACCAAGAACACGGTGGATCCAAATGCCATCGACCAATACTGTCGTCGTGCAACGCCCGATGTTTTGCGCACTCGGCGCCACGCGTGCACCAAGGAAAACAAAATGGTTCCCAAAAAGTAGACAATCCACGCAAGATAAACCGGGGGATTAAACGTCCCAAAAATATAGCTCCCCTCTCGCACCTCCGCGGATTTGATCATGAACGGCGAGATCGTTAAGAACGAAAAAACCGTTCCCAACACCCACGCTGCAACATGATATCTTCGCGCATTCGGCAATCGGACAGGATATTCAGCCGTGAACCACAACAATCCTGCTACCATGATCGAACCAAACGTAAAGGCGAGACGGCCCCAAAAAAGCGCATCCAACCCAACGTAAATCACCAGATACAGAGAAAGAATCCATCCGGAGGTTCCGAGAGCGAAAAGCGCGAACGCCTGATTAGAGCGCGTTTGTGTGTTCTTCCGTAAAACAAGCAATCCCAGCAACAGGTTAACAACGAGCGTGATGAATTGAATGAATCCAATGAGCTGCATACAGACGACAATGCGTCGTTTGAACGAAGCATACCATAAAAAAGACGTCGCGTGTGCGTAAGCAGGAACGCGACGTTGACGTCAGTCGTCGGGAGCGAGCTCCCAAGTGAAGTTTTCTGCGGCGAGCGACACGGAAAACGGTTCGAACCGCTGCCCATGATGCTCGAGTGCCGGACCAAGACTTGCGATGTTCCAGCGCATCCGACGAATCGTTCGAAGACTCTTTGGATTCGCATCGAACACCCAGTTCTCCTGACCGACTTGCAGACTATCGAACCGCGCCCGGTGGTACAGAGCGACGCTGATGAGCGGCGTATAGACGCACATCGGCAATCGCAACCGATCCACCACGATGCGGGAAATTTCGGATGTACAGTCCATCGAGAGATGTGGAGGCAAGGGCTGCCCCAATTCTTCGATGAGCAGTTTTCCTTCTCGAGGAAAGATCACACGGATCGTCCCTACAAGCACACCCTCCATGCGCGCCGCCTCAAGTATCGCCCCTTCGTCATAGACATCCTGTTCCAAACCATCCGGTTGCGCCGGAAGGTCTTTCCCAGGACCGCAGTAGGCGTCATGTCGAAGTCGGAACACCGCTTCACGCTCATCCGTCTGGATTGCCGGACGGATGTCGAGCAGATGCTGATGCCCTTCTCCACAGAGAATTTCATATCCCGGTTCCCGACGCTGGGCACCAGATCGGCGCGCATTCAGAGATGGCTCGTGGATCACCAGGCGGCACGCATCGCCCGGTGTAGAGCGCGTGTGCACTGGCTTCATGGTCTCTCCTCGCTTTCAGACCGTTTCCCACAAAGACGGGAAACGCGGCGAAGTATACCCCACTTACATCGGCGTCGCCAGGATGAGTGCAGACGTCCCTCCGTATACCGAAGGTTCTACACGTCGAACAGCGAACCCCGCCGACACCATCCGTTCAGACAGCTCTTCGACAGACCAGAAGTGATAGCGCTTGTTACGCACTTCACGAACAATCAGTCGATTCATCGCGACGATAACCCTGAAGGCAATCGCGAGTCGAGCGTCGTCCATCCTATACCCGCGTTCCCGTGCACGCCGGAAATGCTCATCCGGCACCGCTTCGGGATTCGGCGTATGCGGATTGACGAGAACCAGTCGCCCCATTGGGCGCAGGACGCGGCGAAGTTCGCGAAGGAGCTGGTCGGGGTCGCGCGCAGTATAGAGCACCTGCATACAGGCGATCGCATCCATGGAGGACGCCTCGTACGGGAGACCGGCTTCGAGATCCGCCTCGCACAGCATCGCACTCCTCGCCACGCGCTTCCGCGCGATCCGCAGCATCCCGGATGCAGCGTCCATGCCATGCAATTGTGCACCAGAGGCACGGTCCGCCAGACGGCGCAGAAACTGCCCCGTCCCACATCCGACATCAAGTACACGCTCTCCAGAGCGCACCTCGAGGCACTTCTCAGCCAGTTGCTGCACTTCTTGGTACGGAATGGACGTTGCCATTTGATCGTACACGTGTGCGTAGACGTTCCAGAATGTGCGATTCATTTTTCCTCCAGCCGCATCCTACATGGATCCTCCCTGAACGTAAAAACCTACAACACTCGTTCTCGCGTTTTTTTGATAATCGCGTAGGCCTCTTCTGCGGTCTCGACGATATTAATCATTTCCAGATCCGGTTTTTCGACGTACCGCGATTCTTCGTACATCGCCTCGGTCATCCATTGAACCAGCGGCTTCCAAAAACGACGTCCCACCAAAATCACGGGGACCTGATCAGACATTTTTCCCGTTTGAATCAAAACCAGCATCTCAAATAGTTCATCGAGTGTGCCGTATCCGCCGGGAAAAAAGACGTAGGCTTGCGCAGAGGCCGACAACATCACTTTGCGCGTAAAAAAGTACCGAAATCCCATGGATTTTTTGACGTATTGGTTGCGCCGCTGCTCCATGGGCAAACTGATATCAAGCCCCACGGATTCTCCCCCGCCTTCAAAAGCGCCCCAGTTTGCGGCTTCCATGATTCCCGGACCGCCTCCGGTGATCACCGTGTACCCATTCCGCGCAAGTAATTCCCCAAGTTGCTTCGCGACTTTGTAAGCAGGGTGGCCGGATGACGTACGCGCGCTTCCAAAAATCGTCACCTCTTTTTTGAGTTTCGCCAAAAACTCAAACCCTTCGATAAACTCCGCCATGATGCGGAAAATGCGCCAGTTGATGTTCTGGGTAAAATCCGTTTGATCCGGCGCGGACTGTGGGACGCATTTATTGTCAATATTGCACAACCAATAAGTCAGTCGATCGGAAGACGATGACTCAGAAAGCGCTTTTGAACCAAGACCGGTCCATGAGGGTTCTTGGTTATGCGCGTGATTTTTTTTGGCATGGGCCCGAAGCTCAGCAGAGGTGGGTCCTCCCTTTCGTTTCTTGGTTGGCATAGCGATTCATGCACCATCATACCATGAAGCATCCTCAACAAAAGAAACGACCCGCTCTCGCGGATCGTTTCTGAGCACTGTGTGCAAAATCGCTTACAGCACCGCGTCCTTCGCAGCCTTCGCCACGCGGAACTTCACCACCGTCTTCGCGGCGATCTGGATCGTTTCGCCCGTCGCTGGGTTGCGGCCCTGGCGCGCTTCACGGCGAACCTTCACAAGCTTTCCAAAGCCCGGGAGGACGAATTCCCCGTCCTTCTTCACGTGCGCGTACGCCATGTTGGCGAGCGTTTCCATGAGTTGCGCGACCTGCTTCTTCGTCATGTCCGTCTTCGCGGCAAGCTCTTGCATGAGCTGCGACTTGGTCATCTTGGCCATAGTGCGATGAGGCAAAAACCCGATGTGTATAAGAGTAAAAAATTGGGTTTGCGCACAGAATATACGACCTGCGTGAGCAAAACACAAGGAAATGCTGGGGATTGCGTCAAGTCCTCCCGGTGCGGGGAAACAAAAACACGTCAGTTTCGATGACGTGTTTTTCCTGGTCGGGCTAGCGGGACTTGAACCCGCGACCTCTTGCACCCCATGCAAGCGCGCTAGCCAACTGCGCTATAGCCCGACGAGCGAGGAACGGACAAACAACGTTTGTACGATTCCGAGCGAGGAAGGGCTTTATGAGCGAAGGCGAAGCCTGAGGCTCATATTGCCCGACGAACGAACAGCACGCGCAGCATACGTCGAAGCACAAATGGAAACAAGTGCTTGCCGTTTGGGGAAAACTCTGCTATTCTTCTTTGCAAGAGCCCCGGAACAGGGGTTTTAAAATACCATTTCGTATGCGTTATCTCTCCCCCGTTATCGCCTACTTCCGCTCCTCGAAAGAGGAATTGGAAAAGGTTTCTTGGCCGACCAAGCAAGAAATCATTCGCTACAGCACGATCGTTGTGGTCGCGAGCGTACTCGCAGCCGCTTTTTTTGGCGCGTTAGATGCTGGGCTTTATACCCTGGTGTCCAAAATCGTTGCGAACCGTGAAGGGGTTCAAACGGATGCCCCTATCTCTTCTTCACCCGTCACCATCCCAACCGACAGTCTTCAAATTGAAGGCGTGGACGCAAACGGCAATCCGGCAGACTTGAAGGTTGTGCCGCAGCCCGTGAATCCGACCCCAACGCCATCCAACTAATCCCGTTCTTTTTACCCCTTACGTATGCCTAAGCAAACCGCAGAGTACGGACGGCGCTGGTACGCCATCCATACCTATTCCGGCTACGAAGAAAACGTGGCGGAAAACCTGCAGCACCGCATCGCCTCGCTCAACATGTCGGACAAAATCTTCCAAGTTCTTGTCCCGAAGGAAAAGAAGATCAAGATCAAAAACGGCAAACGCCGCGTAGTCGAGGAAAAGATTTTTCCGGGCTACGTCTTGGTAGATATGGTCGTCACGGATGATTCTTGGTATGTGGTACGCAACACACCGAACGTGACCGGA
This sequence comes from Patescibacteria group bacterium, assembly GCA_022843095.1. Taxonomy (GTDB): domain Bacteria; phylum Patescibacteriota; class Patescibacteriia; order 2-12-FULL-60-25; family 2-12-FULL-60-25; genus JALHOH01. Next base: position 439,174 of record JALHOH010000001.1, on the reverse strand, counting down.
TTCATCGGATCCGGAACAACACCAAGCCCGCTTGCAGAAACAGAAGTTGAGGCGATTCTGAAGCGCATGGGGACCATGGAAGAACCGGCGGTTCAAATTGATCTTCAGCTAGGGATGGCGGTTAAGATCAACGAAGGGCCGTTCAAGGGATTTGAAGGCAAAGTCAGCGAAATCGACGGAGCGCGCGGAAAAGCCAAGGTTTTGGTCAGCATGTTTGGCCGCGAAACCCCGCTTGAACTTGACTTTACCCAGTTAAAGAAGGTATAAACGACGCGCTTCTCGTGAGGAAAACTCCTCGCGCTCATCTCTTGTTCTTCATGTAGTATGGCGAAGAAAGTCAAGACACTCATCAAAGTCCAGGTCATGGGTGGTAAAGCCACGCCGGCTCCGCCGCTTGGTCCTGCCCTTGGTCAGCACGGCATCAACATCGCGGAATTCTGCCAGCGTATCAACGCGGCAACGCAGGATCGTTTGGGCGAAGTTGTCCCAGCGATCATCACGTTGTACGAAGACCGCTCCTACACTTTCATCCTGAAGACCGCCCCGGTCTCCGAATTCCTGAAGAAGGCTGCCAAGATCCAAAAGGGGTCCGGCAAGCCGCTCACGGAAAAAGTCGGAAAGGTGACGAAGGCGCAGGTCCGTGAAATCGCGGAAAAGAAGATGCCAGACCTGAACTGCACCACCATCGAAGCGGCGATGCGCCAAATCGAAGGAACGGCACGCAACATGGGCATCGACGTGATCTAACCATCACGCAACACGCCACTCCATCCGGGGTGGTGTTTGTTTTGTAGAAACATGTCACACTGATGGCACTATGCGACATACCGAACTTCCCACACAAAAAGAGCAAGCGCCGCTCTCCAAACCGGCGAAGGAAGAATCAAAACCCTTGCATATTCCCCCTGAACTCGCTGAAGCACGCGGCGCGCTTCTTCAGATCATCCGAGGCAACAAACGCTTTGCAACGCTTCTCCCGTTTTCCAGCACGGAAGCCATTCGCCTGCGACAACAATTTGACGCGCTTGCAGAACAACTCCCCGCGCCACAGGCGGACCACGCCTCATCCCGAATGACGGCGTTCCATGACACCCTCGTCCGCTATCAAACTTACGCAAAAGAACTCCACGCACTCCCGTCTCCGCATGAGGCAGGTACCGCAGAAGAAATGTCGCGCGGGTTCAAAAACCAAGAAACGCTGCAGATCGGAACGCGACAATTGCTCTCAGGCCTAGAAGAAGACGTTCGCACCCTGACGATCCTTGTCGCAACTGGAGGCGTTCCTCGATGGGAAACGCCGGATGATCCCCCTCCCGTACCCGCCTATCTACACCCCTCCCCACCACGCAACGAAGCGCCCTTCTCCGTAAAAGATCGGGACATTGGCATGGATTCCACGGATCTTGCGGGCTTTGAGCAACAGAATTGACGTTTTTTGCCATTTCCCCTATCCTTTGGCCACTTACTTGTAACCGTGGGAGCCCGTAAACAACGGGCGCTCGCACCACAGCTATGGCGCATGGCAAGCGCTACAACGAGGCCAAGAAATTGGTCGACGCCAAAACCCTCTACTCGCCAGAACAGGCGACGGAGCTTGTGAAGAAACTCTCCACCTCCAAATTCGATGGATCCGTGGAAGTGCACGTGAACCTTGGGATCGACCCTAAAAAGGGTGACCAGCAGGTTCGCGGGACGATCGTGATGCCGCATGCAACCGGGAAGACGAAAAAGGTGATCGCGTTCGTGAGCGCCGAAAAGGCGAAGGATGCAAAGGAGGCGGGCGCTGACATCGTTGGTTCGGAAGAATTGATCGACGAGGTGGGCAAGTCCGGCAAGATGGACTTTGACGTCGCCGTCGCAACTCCGGACATGATGGTCAAGCTCTCCAAGATCGCGAAACTTCTTGGTCCGGCCGGTCTCATGCCGAACCCGAAGACGGACACGGTGAGCCCGAACGTCAAAAAAATGGTCGAGGACATCAAGCGCGGGAAGGTCGCGTTCAAGAACGACGACACCGCCAACCTTCACCTCGTACTCGGACGGGTCTCGATGGACGCGAAAGCGCTTCTCGAAAACCTGAACGCCTTCATGGAAGTCGTGAAAAAGGCAAAGCCTGCCAGCGCGAAGGGTGTCTACATCGCCTCGGTCACGCTCGCCCCAACCATGGGTCCTGGCGTGAACATCGATCCGGCGAAGTTCGCCTAAGCACCAAAAAAACACCCCGAACGGGGTGTTTTTTTCTTCCTTTCACAATCTCCCTCCCATGCGCTAAGGTCTCGGCCGACTATGGCTGAACGCTACGGCGCACTCCCCATGCAGCTCATCCGCGAGATGATGCAGGCGGGGTACATTCGCGGAGGTTCCGAGGCGCATATCCAACCCGCCTCGTTGGATTTGACGGTGACCGACGAGGTGTATCGTCTGCGTGGATCATATCTCCCACGCGTCGGTGAACCCATGGCGGAGATTCTCGCGCGTGGCGCGCTGTTCAAGCACCCCATCGATCGACCGCTTGAACAAAATGGGATCTACCTCATCCGACTTGCCGAAACGCTTGCGCTTCCCCCCGGCATTCATGCGACCTGCTCGAACAAAAGCTCGAGCGGACGCATCAATTTGCGTGGTCGCCTGATCGCAGAAGGCGTTCCACGGTTTGATGACGTTCCCGCCGGATTCCATGGCGGATTGTGGCTTGAGGTGATCCCAAAATCGTTTCCGGTTCGACTCCACCCGGGCGATCGCATCAACCAAATCCGGTTCTTCCACGGAGATGCACGGCTGTCGATCTTGGAACATCGGATGACCTACGACCGCTATGGTTTGCTTCGCGATGCGCACGGCACACGTCTTCCCGCAAACGCAGAACGCTGTGGACGTGGCGTCACCATGACCATTGATCTGACAAGCGAAGAAATTATCGGTTGGCGCGCAAAACCAAACGGGTGGAATATTCTGGACACCGCCGTCTTTACGCATGATCCGCGGGAATTCTTTGAACCCGTCGAGCGTCCAGCAAACGGGGAACTCGTGATCCGACCGGAGGCGTTTTATATTCTCTCCACAAAAGAACACATCATCACGCCCCCCACCTTTGCGACCGAGATGGCCGCGTACGATTCCTCAAAAGGAGAATTCCGCTCCCATTTTGCGGGGTTCTTTGATCCGGGCTGGGGATGGACGGACGCCGACGAAACGCGCGGCACAATCGCCGTTCTAGAGGTCGAGGCGTACGGCCATGATTTCGTCCTCCGTGATGGTCAACCGATCTGTCTCATGGTGTACGAACGGATGCTTGATATCCCGGACAAACTGTACGGAGCAGATCTCAAATCCAACTATTCCGGCCAAACGGGCCCACGCCTTGCCAAGTGGTTTCGCGCGGGTTGACGGACGCGCGTTGACTCCCCTCTCCCCGCCCTCCACAGTACGGTGCATATGCCGAAACTCATCATCGGTCTCGTGGGACTTCAAGGGTGCGGAAAAGGAACGGCCGCCGATCTTCTGAAGGAGGAATACGGCGCTGGCTATTTTCGCTTTAGCGCGATCTTGAGCGATATCCTGCGTCGACTGGGCGTGGAATCATCGCGCGACCATTTTATCGCGCTTTCCACCGCACTCCGGCAGGCGTTTGGTGAGGATGTGCTCTCCTACGCCATCGCCCAGGACGCCGTCGGAAGCACCGAAGATATCATCATCATCGATGGCATTCGTCGTCCTCAGGACATCATCGCCCTTGAACCATTGCCACAGTTCCAGCTGATCGCCGTGACCGCCGACCAAACGCTGCGCTTTGAACGTATGAAGGGCCGTGGCGAGAAAGCCGGTGAATCCCAAATGACGTGGGAACAATTTCTTGCGACCGAACAGGCAGAAACCGAACGAACCATTCCGGATGTCATGGCCCGCGCAACCATCACCATCCCAAACGATGGAACCCGCGAGGAGTTTGCCGCTCGCGTCCGTGATGCCGTGAATCATTTGCGTGCGCAACAGGCCTAGTATGCATACGCAGACGACTCCCGTTCGCATCACGCGCCTGCGCGAGGATGTCGCGCTTCCAACGTACGCGACCTCGGGATCGGTTGGATTTGACCTCGCCGCCGCAGAAGCCGCGGTCATCCCGGCGCATGGACATGCATTTGTAAAAACGGGACTCGTGATCGCAACCCCTCCTGGACACGTTCTCGCGATCGCTCCGCGATCCTCGCTTTTTCGCAAAAAAGGCCTACGCCTAGGCAACCAACTCGGTATTGTGGATCAGGATTATTGCGGACCCTCGGATGAAATTTTGATCTTTCTCTGGAACCCCGGAACTCAAGACGTGGCGATCGAAAAAGATGAACGACTGGCACAAGGACTCTTCTTGCCGATCACAATCGCCACGTGGGACGAAGGTCCTGCGCACACCGAAAGTCGGGGCGGATGGGGTTCGACGGGCGGCTACACCTCCTAATCACGCATGTATGAAATCCTATCACGATATCGTGTCACGCATCCTGGACGAAGGAGTTCGCAAGGAGAACCGAACGGGCATCGCTACGATCGCGCTTGCTGGTGCAACGTTTGAACACGACATGGCGGATGGGTTTCCGCTCCTCACGACCAAAAAAACGCCCTTCAAGGTGATGGCGACCGAATTGGAATTCTTTGTCCGTGGATACACGGATAAACAGTGGTTACAGGATCGAAACTGCCATATTTGGGACGAGTGGGCGACTCCGATCAAGGCTCCGTATGGAACGGATGAGGCAAGCAAAGCTGCCATGCTTGCAGAACGGGATCTTGGACCGGTGTATGGTTGGCAATGGCGCCATTTTGGAGCGCACTATGTTTCTTACGACACGGATTACACAGGGCAAGGCGTCGACCAACTCGCACGCATCGTGGATACGTTAAAGAAGAATCCCAATGATCGCCGCATGATGGTGACCGCCTGGAATCCGCTTGATTTGCCCAAGATGGGACTCCCCCCATGTCATCACACCTGGCAGGTCACCGTGATCAACGGAGCGCTCAATCTTCTTTGGATGCAACGTTCCGTGGATACCATGCTCGGCCTTCCGTTTAATATCGCAAGCTATGGACTTCTTCTGCACCTTCTTGCCAAAGAATCCGGTCTCGCGGAAGGAAAACTCATCGGACAACTTGGCGATGTTCACATCTACGAAAACCATCTGGAAGGCACGAAGGAGTTCTTGACGCGGGATCCGGAAAAATATCCTCTCCCACGGGTTATCACCGATCCATTTACCTCGCTCTTTGATTGGGAGGCGACGCATTCGCGTCTGGAGGGATACGAAGCCTATCCGAAAATCGAATTTCCGATCGCCGTGTAGGTAGTTATGGTTATTCTTCTTGCCGCGGTTGCGGAAAATGGGGTCATTGGAGCGAATGGCGCGCTTCCCTGGAACCTCCCGGATGATCTGAAGCGATTCCGGACGCTCACGACAGGGCACACGGTGATCATGGGACGAGCGACCTGGGAATCCCTCCCGGAACGATTCCGCCCCCTGCCAAACCGACGTAATATCGTCGTCACACGTAATCCATCCTACCCATTCCCCAAAGACGTGGTTCAGGCCTCTTCCTTGGAAGAAGCCATTACGCTCGCCACGCAAAATAACGAAGACCAAATCTATGTCATCGGTGGCGGACGCATCTTTGAGGAAGCGCTTCCGTTGGCAGATCGTTTAGAAATCACTCACGTCAAACAATCCCCTGAAGGAGACAGATTTTTTCCCGCGATTGATCCGACCATCTGGACGCGCAACGATCACGCAGAAACATCTGACTACACGTTTTCCACCTATGAACGACGCACCGCTCGGACGCATCTTCGTCCTTGACGCCATTGATGGCGCGGGGAAAAGTACCGTGCTCGCCAACCTTCGGAATCGTTTTGAGGCGGCTGGCAAACGCGTATTCGACCTCGTCGAATACGAAAAAACCGCGCACCAATTCCCAACGCCAGATCAGCTCGCCGATGCAGATGTGTTGATTGTGGCAGAGCCTAGTTACTGCTCGGTAGGGGCGCATATTCGCGAGCACCTGATCAAAGCCGGCAGCACGCCCGACCCGCGCGAAGTCGCCGAAGCATTTGCCGCAGACCGCGCGGAGCTCTACGGAACCATCTTGCTCCCCTGGCTCGCCTCTCATCCAACCGGGATTATTTTGCAGGATCGTGGGGTGATCACGTCGCTCGCCTATCAGCCGCTGACGTCAGAAACGATCACCACAGAATGGCTTCTCGCACTCCCGGGGAATCAGGTGGAGCTTAGCCGAACCCCCAACGCCATTCTGCTCTTGGAACTGGATCCGGACGTGGCGCGGGCACGATTAGCCGGACGAAACGATCCGTCGCAGCAACAGATTTACGATCGCGATGATTTTCAACGCACCCTCGCTCACCGCTACCGCGATGAACAGGTGCTTGCCCCATTCCGTGCCACCGGAACACAGATTGTTTTCATTGACGCAACACAAGGTCCAGAAGAGGTCACAGAAGACTGCTGGCGCGCCATTCGGCCACATCTCCCCTAATTCGCATAGACCCTCCGTCCCACAACGCCCGGTCCCGCGTTGACTTTTTTCGTTATTTTTCGTACATTTTTTGTATTCTATGACTCCACTTTTGCCCGTCAGCGATCTCTTTTTTACCTGTAAAAACCTGGTCGTCCGCCACTGGCGCGTCGTCCTTTGGCCGTATGTCATCGCGATGCTCGTTGGACTCCCCTTCAACGCCATCACCAACATTCCCGAGGGAACCCTGATGGAACTCCTGGAAACACAAACAGCTCTCTTGATCGCCGTACTGGGATTCACGTTTCTCGCGTATCTTGCCGTGTCGATCTGGAGTGGATTCTTGATCGCGAAGCGGTGGATTCTGGTTGCGGAAGAAAAAGCGGAAGTGGCAAAAACGACGCAATTGACCTGGCAAGACGTGGGCTCGATCTCATTGATCGCACTGCTTACGATGCTTGTGACGGTTCCTGCGTTCCTCCTGTTCATTCTCCCGGGCATTTGGCTCTCCACGCGTCTGTCCTACGGAATGTACGCCTATTTTACGGAAGGACTTCGCGGACGCGCTGCGCTCAAGCACTCATTTGAACTGACGCGCGGACGGTTTTGGGCGATCTTTGGACGCTCGATCGCCGTCAGTTTGCTAGTCTATTTTGGGATGATGGCCGTCCTGTTCGGCATCCTCGCCCTTCTGGTCATCGCCGCATTCATCATCGGATTTATGGGGGCGATGCTTGGCGCAGTTGGCGTTCCGCCAATTGGGCTCGCCATTCTTGCCGGAATCATCGGCATCCCGCTTTTGCTTGCATTTTTTGCCGCGATTCTGGTCATCACCTATCTTGGGATGCTCATGTACACCTCGCTTCCCGCCGTGTTGTTCCTGGATCTTCGGAAGAAGCAGTCCTAATGCTATACTCTCGGGGTATGCAGCCCCTCCCTTCGACCGCCGCGCTTCTTGGACACGCTTGGCGGACGTATCTTCGTGATTTGCGCCACACCTTTGAGTTGTCGATCTGGTTATTGGTTCCTGGCCTCGTGTTGCTGCTTGGGGCATTTGCCGGATCTTCGCTTGATTCCATCCCTTCATCGCTTGCCTTTGGTGGTGCATTCGTCCTGTTTATCCTGCTCACCGTCTTTGTCGCCCAACGCATGACTGCGTTCATCCTTCAAAAAGAAACACGTCCCGACCTTCGTCCGCAGGATGTCCCCTGGGCAACGCCGCGGCAGTATGGATCGTTTTTCTTGGTGCAGATATTAGAAGGATTGGCGGCCCTTGGTGGGATTTTGCTTTTGTTTCTTCCTGGAATCTGGGCCGGCGTTTCGCTCATGTTTTCGCGTTACTTCAACGTCGCTGAGAACAAGCGTGGCTTGGAGGCGCTTAGCGCATCGATTGCGCTTGTCAAAGGGCGCTGGTGGGCGGTGTTTGGACGATCCCTGGTCGCCGGCATCTTGTTTACGTTTTTACTAAGTCTCGGCACGTTCTTGGTCTCGACGTTGGTCGGGGTGGTCGCCGGATTTGATCGCGTCGATGCGCTTCTCGCCCCGGAACAAATCACCCCGCTTTCTCAAGCATTAAATGCGATGGTGCAATCGGTGGCACAGGTCATTTTGGCCCCGCTTCTCATCACCTGGCAGGTCACCCTGTTTCGCGCACTCCGCTCCGCCTAACCCCCACTCGCCAAGACCATTCGTCCTTGGTACCGTGACCCCACTATGTCACGCTTGCTTCCGATTATTGGCCTCGAAATCCACGTTCGCCTAAAAACCCGCACAAAACTCTTTTGTGGGTGCGCCAACGTGGCGGAAGACGCTCCGCCGAATTCTGCCATTTGCGCCGTCTGCACCGGCCAACCAGGCGCGTTGCCTGCATTAAACCAGGACGCGATCCGTCTTGGGGTCCGCGCCGGACTTGCCCTTGGCTGCCGCATCCCGGATGAAGCGCATTTTGATCGTAAGAACTACTTTTACCCGGATCTTCCGAAGGGCTATCAAATTTCTCAGTACGATTTCCCCATCTGTCTTGAGGGAAAGATGGAGCTGGATCTTCCCAAAAATCCATTGCGTGAACGGATGCGGATCGGGATTACGCGCGCGCACCTCGAAGAAGACGCTGCCAAAAACGTGCATGACGCCAAAACGGGAAGCACGTATGTCGATTTCAATCGCGCCAGCACGCCGCTACTCGAAATCGTGACGGAACCGGATTTTCGCCAGCCATTGGAAGCCAAGGTATTTTTACAAGAACTGCAAGCAGTGTTACGTGCCGTCGGCGCATCGGATGCGGACATGGAAAAAGGATACATGCGTTGCGATGCAAACGTGTCTCTCCTTGAAGTCGACGAACAGAATCTGCCGACCAAAGCGGGCTATAATCCAAAAATCGAGATCAAAAACCTGAACTCGTTCCGCGCCGTCGAACGAGCGCTCGCGTTCGAGATCGAACGTCAATCCTCGCTGTACTCGAAGGGCGAGGTTCCTGTTGGCGCGACCCGTGGCTGGGATGAAAACCGTGGCGAAACGTTTGAGCAACGCATCAAAGAAACGAGCGCCGACTACCGCTATTTTCCGGAACCGGATCTTCCACCGGTTGATCTTCGCGCAGTACGTGAAGAAGAGGCGGCCCACTTACCCATCCTCCCTGCAACACGTCGGGCGATGCTCATGGAAGACTATGGATTCAGCGCAGAGGATGCACGCTTCTTGGTTGCAAACGAAGGTTGGGCCGATGTCGCCGAACGGGTGATGAGCGAGCTCGCGGCGTGGCTTGAAGCCTCGGATACAAAAAACGTCCAATCCGGAAGTGAATTACTTGCCGCACACAAAGCCGCCTTTGGAAAACTCGCCGGCGGATGGATGACCAGCAAACTTGCCGGGCTCCTTGCGGACAAAGGACTTCGTGTAGAGGACATGAAGTGCAGCGCCGAAGATCTCGCGGAATTCTTGAAACTGGTACACGAAGGGGTGGTCAACAGCGCGAACGCGCAAAAACTCCTCGCGCTCATGGTCGAAACGGGCGCAGACCCATCGCATCTTCTAGAAGAGCACAACCTGGGCCAATCCAACGATCCGAAAGAGATCCAAGAAATTGTCACTCGGTTGATTGCGCAAAATCCCGAACAGGTGAAGCAGGTACAAGAGGGAAAACTCGGGGTGATCAAATGGTTTGTCGGCTGTGTGATGAAAGCAACCGAAGGTCGTGCTAACCCCACGATGGCGGAAGAAGAAGTGAAGAAACAACTCGGTGTCTAAAAAAATCCCCGGCCTTGCGGCTGGGGATTTTTTTTCGCTTACATGCGAGGACCGCGCGGGGCGCGTTCTTCCATGGGGCGGGCCTTGTTGACCGCGATGCGACGACCACCCATATCGGTGCCGTCAAACATCTTGATCGCTGCATCGGCCTGCGCGTCGTCCGCCATCTCAACGAAGGCGAACCCGCGAGGGCGACCGGTTTCGCGGTCCATTGGGATGAACACGGAAACCACTTCTCCCGCTTGCATGAAATGCTGCCGGAGCTCCTCGTCCGACGTGCGGTACGGGATGCCACCGACAAACAGCTTCGTGGGCATGCTTGAAGTGCTAACTTTCTAAGGGATATCGTTTGCGCACGACCCATGCTTTCGACGAAGAGCTGGCCCTCGCACGTCCTATCCACCCCACAGGATGGCAGATTATTACGCCATTTGTCAATGCAGCGAACACCTTGCCAGACCTCGCGTTTCCGGACAGGATTTCCCTATCTATGGCCACCCATCACACCATTCCGTCGTGCGACGTTCTGCACCATCTTTTGCGAAAACGCATCCAAGCACCGGGCCAGGAGGCAGTGATTGATGCGGAGATCCGACACACGTTTGAACGCGAGAAAACCATTTTTGTACTGGACATGTCCGGCTTTTCACGGATCGTGTTGAAGTACGGGATCATCCACTATCTCGCCATGATCCAACGGATGCGTGAAGTGACGGCGCCCGCCATCCAGAACGCAGGTGGCATGGTCATTAAATTTGAAGCGGATAACTGCTTTGCCGTTTTTGATGAGCCGACGCAAGCGATCGTCGCGATTCGTGCAATCAAAAAAGAACTGGCCGCGTTAAATGCAGAGACGCCGGATGAAAGTGACGTCTACGTCTCGATTGGCGTGGGTCACGGATCCATTCTGCTTGCTTGCGATGACATGTACGGCAACGAATTAAATCTCGCTTCCAAACTTGGAGAAGACGTCGCAGAAAAAGATGAGGTGTTGTTTACCGATGCTGCACGCGCACGCGTCTCGTCGGACATCGCCGCATTTGAAGCCATCCCCATTCTTGTCAGCGGCGTCGAAATTCACGCGCATCGGTTGAAATAGTTTCTCCAAAACTTCTCCACACCTCCCCTCTTGTACACGTGGACACAAAAAAGTGTGCTATACTCGAAGTACGTTCGTGTGCACACACGGCGCTCGACGACAACGCGCGCGTTGCGTCGCTCTAGAAAGGAAGGTGACTTACCATGGCCATGAAGAAAAAGAAGGCAGTGAAGAAGTCCGCGCCGAAGCGCAAGGCAGCCGCCAAGAAGCCGGCGAAAAAGAAGTCCGCGTCGAAGAAGCGCAAATAACGTTTCACCGACAAGGAGGAGATCCCCCGAACCACGTGGTCGGGGGATTTCGGTTTTACAACAATGCAGGCTGAGCTGCTTTTAACCGCGCCGCTTTATCCCCGATCACCGACACGACACCGTATTCTCCGTCATACCCAGGACGTACCGTCACCGCCCCTTCACGCATGCGGCGAATGGCGAGAACGATATCTTCCGAAACCACACGCGCAAGTTCCGTAAGAGGTTCATCCAACAAGACGCCAAATTCTGAACGACCGTCCTGCAACAGCGTCTCTACGATGGCCCGCACTTTTTTGGAGGCAGGTCCAACCCCAATCGCCTCCCCGATCAATTCAGGCAGCGGCACGATAGATCGATACGGAACCGCGCCACTTGGCCTCACACCGGACGGACGATCCGCTAATGCCTCGACTCGATGCAGCACACCAATCGTGAGTGGTTTACCGCAAACCGGGCAGGCACCACCCCGACGTTTTGTTTCTTCCGGCTCGCACCAAAACTGACAGGCACGGTGACCATCTGCGTGATACTTTCCTTCTTCTGGAAAAAATTCGATCGTTTCAAGAAAACGCGACGTATCATGCGTCACAAGAATGTGATGTAATTCCGCATAACTCGGCGTCGACATCTCGAACACGTTTGCTTCACGTCCAAGTTTATCCAAGGAATGGGCATCTGAATTGGAAACCAGAAAAATCGAATCCAGCTGCGATAATCGCCAATTCATCGGCGGATTGGATGAAAGTCCCGTTTCAATCGCATGAATGTGTTTCGTCATTTCTCCAAAGCATTCGCTCAGTACATCAAATCCGGACATCGATCCGAACACCGCAAACCACGGCGTCCACGCATGCGCAGGGATCAGTAACCCATTGGGATCCGCCTCAAGCACCATCTTCACCAATTCTTCAGAGTCAATTCCTAAAATAGGCCGACCGTCCGCCTTCAGGTTGCATCCACGCGCATCCAATTGCGCAATCAACCGATCTACCGCGGCAAGCGATGGAAGCAAAACGAGATGATGCACCCGACGTGTTTTTCCACCGCGCTTGTAAATCGAAGAAAGTTCTGTCGACAAAAGAAAGCGCGTTGGGGATGCGTCATCACCGCGTAATTTATAGACGCCTCCCCCCGCTTCTTCTAATTCGGTTTCGATTTCTTTTCGCCAGGCTGGATGGGTAAAATCAGACGTGCCAACGAGTTGAATTCCTTTACGCGTGCAAGCCGTCGCAAGATTCCGGATTGTTAAATCCTGCGAACAGGCGCGCGAATACTTCGAATGGAGGTGGATATCCGTGATAACGCGCATAAGACGGGCTAATTCAACCACTGATGCACCTTTAACGCCAGGAAGGTCACAATGACCCCTGCGAGCACGATCTGGTAGTAGCGCAGTTTCCATGTGGACATAGCCGTATCATATCGGAAACCAAGCGATCTCTGCATCCCCTCGATCAGAAACTTCTGCCACCGTGTCCAGCTCGACTTTCCGGAACCCGATACGATCCGCTGCATGATCATCACCATCCAGAAGCGGAAGCATTCGCCCGAATACAACGGATTGCTCTCCGTACTTATCTCGAATCACATCCAGCGATCGACCAAGCGCCGGCAACCGATCCGTGGTTCGCAATCCGGACGCGATTGTAGGGATGAGCGGAAGACGCGTCTGCGCGGTTGGACGCGAAAGATCGACCAATGTCACTGCCAAAAAATCCACGGGCTCGCCCTTCCAACAAACGTGCAGTGTTCGCGAAGCCGCGTCACCGAGCGACCACGGATCTGCCACGGGCTCGCAAAAGCGAAGGCACTCGGTTCGATACGTCCCCTGATCTCGCAATCCAACCGTAACAACAATGGCTCCCGCAAAGAGACCATGCCGACGCAAACGTCTACCGGCGCGTTCGGTTAATCGGGCAAGAACGGCGGCGACTTTTTTCTCTCGATGCACGGACATGGGAACACAGTACGAATGTCCGATCGTTTTTGGCACTGGCTCACCGTCCTGAAGGCGTTCACATTCAATACCATTCACTTTTGCCCAGAGATAAAACCCATATTTCCCAAAACTCCGCATGAGGTTACCAACCGGGGCCTGTTTAAGATCAAGAAGGGAATAAATCTTTAAACGCTCCAATCGCCGACGGATACGCGGACCGATTCCACAAGCATCTTCCAGTTCCGCTCGAGCCAAGCATTCATCCAGATTCTGGTGATTCAGAATGACCAGTCCATTTGGCTTTTGACGATCTGACGCGAATTTCGCCAAGAATCGCGTTGGCGCGATCCCGGCAGAGCATCGGAGCCATTCTCCGACTTCGGTTGCGATACGATGCTTGACGCGCGTCACAAGAAACGCCGCCTCTGCTTCGTCACGACACCATCCGGTTAGATCCAAAAACGCCTCATCAATGGAATACACCTCGACTGTTGGCGTGAGTTCCCGAAAAATCCGAAGAATCTTTGCCGTTGTGGCACGATATTTTGATGGCTCATTCTGAACAAAGACCGCAGAGGGAACCCGTGTACGCGCTTCCTCCATACTCATCCCCACCTTCATTCCTTGCTGCTTCGCCTCAACGGACGCGGCGATCACGCATCCATAACGGTGCAGGTATGCGCACACCCCCACCGGTCGTCCGCGGAGGTGTGGATTCGCCTGTTGCTCCACGCTCGCGAAATACGAGTTCATGTCGATGTGGCAAAGAAGACGAGGAGGCATAGCAAGAAGAAAGAGACTCGGAACGCTCTGCTCGACGCACGCGCATCCATCGCGCGTCATCGGTCACGTACACAAAGAAAGAAGGCATAGGTTTACGTAAATGCGCACCATTCTTCAAGTCGCCAAATAAGGGATTCCGTGCGAAATGATAATCGATAGGCGTTCGCCTCATCAGAGACGGAAAAGTAATACACTTTTTCTCGTCCAAGTCGTTCAGCATGGACCAAATTTACTTTTTGAACCTGGTAGTAACGATTGCCCCATTTAAACACCATCGGCTCCGGACGTTCGCCACGAAACGCGACCAACACTTCGACGGGCTGTTCAATTTTTTCGTAAGACATAGAAGATGATTCGCAACGTCAAACAACCGCCTTCTTTAAAACGGATGATTCTTGGATACGTGACGAGCTCTACGGACGGAACGATCGAATCACGGCACGAACAACCCCCTGAATCAACGGATCGTAGCAATAGATGGGTTGCATCGTTTTGTTTGCTGGCTGCAAACGGATGCGATCTTGCTCACGGTAAAATTTTTTGAGCGTCGCATGAGAATTTTCCAAAAGCGCTACAACGACTTCTCCGTTTGCCGGAGATGGATTGCGCTCCACGATGACAAAATCTCCATCCAAAATCCCTTCATCAACCATTGAATCTCCTTTGACGCGCAAGACATACGAATTCGCTGAGTCCGGGACGAGATCCACAGGAACCGCGATCGTCTCTCGTTCTTCAACGGCTTCAATCGGTAATCCAGCCGTAATTAATCCGGCGAGGGGCAAAATAACACTTCTCCCCCATCGCACCGCCTTATCTGTTGGTTCAAGTTCTCGATTTCCAGACCCTTCTCCGCGTAAAAATCCGCGCGAACGGAGAGACTGAATATGCGCGTGCACCGTGGACGGTGATGCGAGCTTGAGTCCGATCGCGATTTCCCGATACGACGGAGCGTAGCCGTGTTCATGAATAAAGTTCACGATAAAATCGAGCACTTCTTTTTGCTTGGGTGTGAGCGGAGGAAGTGGCGTCATAGAGGTATAGAACAAAAATAGAACACAAACAAAACACCGTCAAACACCTCAATTACGAAGGGGTTTTTAAGTTATCCACAGACACGCCCGCTGTCTCCTCTCATCGTTTAGGGGGTATGTCAATGCGTTTTTAGTTATTTCGTTCTTCGTTCGTGGATGGTGACAAACGTTTTTCTGCTTCCTGTTTCCTCGCTCTAGACACGTCTCTCGCACGGGGCTCTCTCGACCTGTTTATGAACACCAACATTTTGCACCTCCGTCATCCACAACCATTTTTCATTTCATGAGAGGATAACAAGAGAGGCCTCTCCAACTATTCTATGAAACAAACATTCTCGCCGCGGGCGCTTGCCCGTCGTCTTCTTTGGTTCTCCATTCCCGCATGGGTGGCACCGGTGATCGCCCTTGCTTCTCTCCAAGAAACGCCTCCCGCCATTCCACCGGAGTGCATCCCTTATCTTGGTGCTGCGCATGTTCCTGCGACGGAGCCCGCCCCCTCGTCAACCGCGCCGCTTGTCAGCACAACAACAACTGTGGAAGTCATTCCCTCTGTCCCGATCGAAACAGAACCGGCGACGTCGACAGAACGTGGGACCACACCCCTTGCAGAGACCCCATCTTCCACGCCATCCGTCGTTCAGGAAACGGGATCCGACCCTATCCAACCACCCGCTCCAACGCCTCCGCCCTCCCCTTCTCCGCCCACACCTTCATCGCCCCCTCTCGCATTTACGATCGAGGCGATCATGGCGAATCCAGCGGAAGGAAAAGAATTCTTCGAAGTACGGGTTCCATCGGGGCACACGATCACGGAATTGCACGGATGGCGCGCAGAAGACCGGACCGGAACCATCCTCTCCTTCACGCAAGCGACGCTCGACCAGCGCGTTGCAACAGACGTCCCGGACGTGTGGCGATTCTTCCTTGCCAGCGCAAAATTGAACAACGATGGGGATGATCTGAAACTCGTAACCGGAGATGGAACGATCATGGATCACGTCCTGTTTGGGGAAACGACGAAAGGCGTTCTCTGGACGGCGGGAACAACCACGCCCGTACCAGAGACGACCCCTGCACCACCTCCAACACCTCCTGTCTCGATTCCGGAACCACCGATCACACCCCCTGAAACAACAACCACCGCGTTCCACGCCTCGGCGACGCATGCGGTGGCGCGACTTGCCGTCACAACCCCTGCACGCGCCGCAATCGCCGTACTCACCCCAGCCGTTGCACGAGCGGCCGCCGCTCCAAAAACAACGACCAAAAAATCCCCTGCCGCAAAAGTTTCCTCCGTAAAAACGACGGCCAAAAAAACCGTTACCAAGAAAACCGTCTCTTCAAAAAAACCGGCGGCCAAAAAAGTGGCGAAACAACCATCCACCAAAACCACGGCGACCAAGAAGTCATCCGTCGCGCCACCGGTACGCACGGATCTTGATTCGCTCCACACCCTCACCTCTCCTATGCGCGTCGAACTTCATGGAACGGTCGGGAGTATCCCCGGCCTGCTCGCCAAACACACGTTCGTCATCCATGCCCAAAACGGACGTGGTCTCCTGATCAAAGGCAATGGAAAACAACCTTCACCGGCCTTCGGCGCATCCATCGTCGTAACCGGTCTCCTGACACGAAACGATGATGGATTGCTGCTAAAAATGGAGGCAGCCGATCGTTGGGAGACGCGTGCATCGCTTGATCCTGTTCAGGCCGCGACGCCGGATCTGTTTCAACCAGGCATGGAAGACGCGTATTCATTTGTCGATGTCACCGGGATCGTGCGCGAGGTAAAACGCGGATCCGTGGCAATCGATGCGGGCGACATTCCGCTCACAGTCGTCGTAAAACCCATTCTCCGCTATCGCGCCGAACGCATCAAACCAGGAGATACGATCCGCATCCGTGGCCTCCTTCACCCTTCCATGACCGATGATCCGCGCATTCTTCCCCGATCCATCGAGGAAATCACCATCGTGCGCAGCGCAACCGTTGTCGCTGCGACAAAAAACACCCAACCACTTCCCGGATGGACCCCGATCGGCGTCGCGGGCGCGACCCTTGCCGCCTCACACGGCTTCCGCAAACTCCGCGCGCTCCACGAACAACGACGCGCCACACAACTCCTTGCTCAACTCACCTCTTCACCTCCCGCTTCTGTATGACCACCCTTCGTACCGTCCTGGATACACTCTGGAAAAGTGGCGATCTCACACCGGAACACCTGTATGAAATGCGCCGACATATCCTTGCCATGACCGATCCGCCGCAGACCCCACCAAATCCTTGGGACGATGGCGCTGAAGATTGAAGTACAAAAAAAGCACCCAGGCGGGTGCTTTTGCGCATCAGGCGTCGAAAGCCGGCAGACGCGCCGTGAACACAGGAAGACCGAATATGTACTCCGTCAGGGCGCGGAAGAACGCATCGCGATCTCCAGGATCCGACGACGTTGCGTACACCGCGATCGGATGCTCTGGCTCGCGCGTCTCCTGATTACTCCAGGCAAGGACGAGGAGAAAATCATGACGCAATCCACGAAACCGAAGCGCCGTGAACTTTGCCGCGGATATCGGCTCCCCTGCGCGACGCGGCACGGAGTAGTGTCCCAGATACTCCTTGAAGGGCAGAAGCAAATCGTCCCAGACGATCTGCCGACAATGAGCGCGCTCGATCGCAGTAAGCACCGGTCGCTCCTCCTCCGTTGGCACGAGTGGATGCCATGTCGCGGGGTCGATGACGTATCCCTCGCGCACCGTGAGAAAACATTCGGTACGAACCAACACGCGACGAATCTCGAGAAACAGACGTGAAATCATGCGAACCTCCGCCGCCACCGTTCCTGATCTTTTGCAAAACGTCAAGGGAGGAAACGGGATACAAAAACGCCTCTCTTTCGAGAAGCGTTCTTGTTGGAGCGGGTAGGGGGAGTCGAATTCTTATTCAAGGTAATAACGGAGACGGCTAATGAATGCTAAAGGATAAAATTGTTCAATGACTGCAATGGATTAATAACCATTAATCTTCATCACAAGTAAACATGGTATTGCATAAACTAACTCCTTAATGTCAGCCGGGCGTGAACCATAGAGAGAGGGTAAGTTGGTAAGAGAAATACCGGACGTCTTGTCCAGTATTTGCGTCTATCTAATCCGAGCACGTGTTTTTTTCATAGGTCGGAGCTACCATTCACCTTCACTTACGTCTTTCCAGTATTGTTCGTATTTTTTGTCTAGATATGGACAGGTCAAAGGGAGGTCTGGCACTTCTGTGGCTAGTATCGTACGTCCACCTGACTGCGAGATCTTCTTCTTTTCAAGAAAACTGCGTAACGATATCCGACCCCCAACACCCTCAAGCAGCTCTAACTCTCGAATTGAAATAAGAGCTGGTCGATCCTTACGGAGCGCTTCAATTTCGTACGACTGAATCTTTTTTCGAGACAATAGTTTTTTTACTGAATCTGACACCTCCCCCTGCGTAAGATCATCCAGTGTTTTTTTGATGAATCTGTCCATTCCGCCCTGCTCCACCAAGGGCACATCCCAAACCACCACACAGGGAACTAATGACTTCCCTCGCAGCATAGCTAAAGAAGGTTTTAGCTCAATGTCATCCAGCGTTCTATTACACTGCACAAGAGCTTCAATAATTTTTGGAATCACCTCTTCTTTGACTATCTGCTCCCTCTGAGGATACGTCTTACTCGTCAAATTGAATTGCAGTGCTTTTGCTTCCAATAAAACAAAACCGTCATCCGCAGGCACTATCCAATCAAAACATTGATAGTTGTCTTGAGAGATAGAAAAAGTGTCCGGATTAATCCGTTTTAGGAGTCCACCAACATACTCCTCAAAAACGTAACCAAACCCATCTCTGAAGTGGCCGTGTTTCTTTCCGTCTTTCTCAAGGATGCTATGGATTGTCCAGTAGAAACCGGCGAGTACGCGGTTCATTAAAATTTGAAAACTAGGAGCGATGTAGACATCCTCACGCGCTTCCTCTGAAAGGCGCTTTGATCTTGCCAATGGCTTCTCGCGTAGAGGGTTGAACCGATGCTTTGTATACCAGGGGTCGGCCACTCCATTTCTTGCTTGATCTATTTCTCTTAGTTCTTCGTATTCTCCCGATATCGTATGTAAATACGCAAATACTTTTTCTTGAGTGAGGAGCGGCATCAATGAAGGGATGGTCGCGTTGAATAATTGGCTCGGTCGAATGATCGCTCCGTTGCTTAAAGCTTGTGCACAGACACACATACCCATAACCAAATGCTCTCTAATGCCTAGGCCAGTTGCAGACACTAGGGCTTCTTCAGGATCGTGCTTGAAGATATCGCGCCGAGCCCTAAAGACTGAGGGTAATAATTCATTGTACAGCACTAAAGATCTCGCGATTTCATATCCGGGAAAATGTTGCCATGAAAACTGCTCTAAATCCTTTTGGATGAGGAATTCGGCGCTTTCTATTTGATCATGGTCTCGCATGATCGGTTCAGCGAGCGCTGGATAAATGTTATTTGTTAAAAGCAATAGCTCCCCATCGGTGAACCGTGCATCCTTCCAATCATTAGATCCAGAGATTAGCGCTATGTTGGCCATGTAGGCCATACACCAAACAGGAAACATCAATCCCGTTCCAGAATCTCGTGCTATTCCATGCGGAACATCTGGATCTGCGCCGGAACGCTTAATTACACCTATCGAACCTCGTCCTAAGCTGACTAGGGTGGCATCCAGTCTACGGCGCTTAAAAACCGATATAAGTTCATTTTCAAAGATAGGACCGCCTCCCGGGGCCGCCTTTGTATTCAAAAAGTTAATATCATGACTTGCTCTGATGGGTAACATTAGCTTTCCTTAAACCTACAACCCTGGAGTTAAAAAATGTCGCTCTTTATCTAGTAGAGCAGCGAGGACAGCTGAGAGAAAAAAATAAAAATAGAAGCTTATCAAAAATATGTTGGCGATTGTGCCGAAATTGGCTAGTTTTTGAAACCCTGAATCAGATCTGCTTACCGATCTCTACGCATCTGTGCGATCTACATCCATACATTATCTATAATTATCAGCTCAGGTCCCATATCCGCTACAACCACTCCTCGACACCCCCATGATGCGAACACGTCCCCCTTCTGCTCTGGCTAAAGCTATAGGTCCCGTCCCTGCACCGAGCTGATGCACCAGCTGGTGCAGAGGGTGCGTAATAAGGGCTAGGTACTTCGTTTCCGTAAGTATTGGTATATGTACCGTTCGGCGCCGGATTGCTGGGAACGACTGCTTTTGAGGTCGGCGCTGGTATAGGTACCAATGCCGGGGATTCAATGTTAGTTGTCGGCGCCGACTCCGTCACGGCCTCATAGCTCCGCACCGTCTCAATCAGCTTTGTTGAGATCAGAGATCCCGTGTCAATGACCAACCGACTGTATTTATCTCGAACAACTCCGTATCGAATAGAATAGCGCTGCTTGATAAGCGCATTCTCATCGTCCTCAGCTGCTACTAAATCAATTACACATGACAATTCGAGACAAGAAACAGAATCGACGCTGTGACTCAGTGTATTTTTGTAACCATCTCTCCACTTCTCAAAAGGATGCTTGGCCCTAAAGGCTTCCGATGTCAGATCATACGCATCCTCGTATTTCTTCAGATCGATCAAATTGAAATACCTTTGTAAAAGATCCTTAGAGCTTTCTTGTTCTGCAAGAGAAATTACCTCCCGTTGCGTTCCTTGAGCCCCTGTCTGCTGACTCAAGACTTCTTTGATCGGAACAATCGGCTGTTGTATCTGGTCGGTCTGACAACCGGAGCCGAGTAAAAGCAGGACTGGGGCAATCAGCCCTACAATAAAAATGCGATTGATGCATTTATAAAAATTCATAAAAATCTCACTCAGGCTTTCTCGGCCTCATCCCATCTTACGGACCTTGATAGAACCCTTATTTTCAAATCAAGACATAAGTAAATATAAGATGTTTACACTAGAAAATCAAAGGAGGATCAATAAATAGCCCTTCCAAGGGGCAGAAAATCTAGACTCGAGAAACAATGTCAACCTACCGTCAGCATCCTGAAAAAAATGCCTTTGTGAATTCCTAATTGCATATGGTGATTATCACCAAAACAAAAACGCCTCTCTTTCGAGAAGCGTTCTTGTTGGAGCGGGTAGGGGGAGTCGAACCCCCATCTCCACCTTGGCAAGGTGGCATAATAGCCGCTATACGATACCCGCGTGGTGGGCGTGCCTGGACTCGAACCAGGGACCTTCACATTATCAGTGTGACGCTCTAGCCACCTGAGCTACACGCCCGAATACAGACGCCACCCCGTTTCCGAGGTGGCGCTAGAATACCGAACCCGATTTATATTGGCAAGACCCGTCTTTATTGCGCCGGAGCAAAATTCGTAATCACGGTCGCCCCTGGCTGGCTCGCATCCTGGCTAGCAGAAACCGCCACGCTGACGCGCGTACCATCTTTCATGAACGAGTAGATACGACCCGCGCCTCCCAGATCCGTCATGGACTCACGCGTCCAGCCTGCATACGTTGATTCAACCCAAGCCACTACACGATCCATCGGATCAGATGTCCCAATGTAGAGCGCCCCCGTTTTTCCATCCGCGGACACCGAAACCGCACCCGGCGTTCCATTTGGATACCGACCGACGAACGATGGAAAGTTCGATGGAATCTGCGTCCCGTTTGCGCCACCCAAATTCACGGTGTTCCCCGATTCATTATCGCGAATATTCAGCCCGCCCCCAGATACATCCACATCCACCTTGCCACCGGATGCGCGCTCGATAATCTGTTCGCCAATTTTTTCTCCGATTGCCTGCTGCGCCCGTTCTTGCGCCGCCTGGAATGGATTGCATCCCGCACCCATCATGACCAACATCCCTGCCCCGACCAACAAAGAAAAACGTTTCATAATGCACCTAGCGTAACGCAAAATGATTACCCAAACAATTCTTTATGCAACTTTGCCTTCGTATCGACCCCCATCCCCTGCAAAAGTTCCGTAACAGACTGCATAAACCCTTCTGGTCCGCACATGTAAAACTCGGCGCGAGAGACATCTCGTAAATACCGGTTCACCATCGCGGCGTTCACGCGACCCGTTTCGTACGTCCACTTTGCCGGGACACCCGGAGCAGTCAGCGTAAAAACGGGCGTAAACGCGGGCCAATCTTTTGCCAACTGTTCAAACTCTTCAAAATACACCATCTCCTCCACCGTTTTGGCGGAATAAAACAGGACCACGTGCACCGGATGCTTTCGCAAAAACCATGACTTGATCATGCTCCGAAACGGCGTGATTCCGATCCCGGCGGCAAAAAACACCTGATACTCTGCCTGTTCTTTTGGAACAAACACTCCAAACGGCCCCTGAATACCAACCACATCCCCCGGGATGAGCTGGGAAAGCGCTTTGGATTTATCCCCAAATACCTTCACCCCAAATTCCAACCGCCCCGACGCTTCTTCCGGCGCAGAGGCCGCGGACAAGGCGACCCGGACCTTGGACGTCCGATCCGCATTCAGCACATGAAGATAAAACCATTGCCCTGCCTGAAACGCAGGGACCGTCTCCCCTTCCTCTGGATACAACTCAAGGGTGAACGCATCCGCGGATTCCCACTTGAGTTCATCGACGTGCAATGTTTTGAGATCAAGAACGCTCATAGTGTTCGAAAAAACAATAACACGCCCGCATTGGGCGTGTCTTGTCCCCCCTGGTTCTGGTTAAAACCCTTGGGGCGGATCTATCCGCACCTGATCGCGATACCAGTGCGCCACAGGCGTTTGCGCTGGATGAAACGCTACTTCCACAAGCGTATCCCACCCCGGCGTTTTCCATCCTTCGGCAGTACGCGCCTCGGCCTCGGTGAGCCAATGTGCTTCGGCCTTTTCCTCCAAGACAAACGGCGCATCTGACGCAAGCGTTCCGCGGATCCCGTAGCGGATGCCGTGCGAACCGTCTGGAAACACCGCAAAAATGATCGCCTCGAGCGCCCCAAGCACAACAGGAACGCCCAGCTCTTCCACGCATTCTCGCGCTGCTGCATCCCACGGGAACTCCCCGGCCTCTAAACCACCACCCGGAAATCCCCATTTCAAACGCCCATCACTCATCCGCTCACGCAGGACCAGCACCCGTCCATCCTGAACGATCAGGACCCGCGTGCTTACTATGGATTTAGGCATGCTTGGCCTTGTAGGCGTCCATCGCCTTGCCGATTTCCGCTTTCGCCTCTTCCGCCGTCCCAAACCCGTTGATCACGACCTTGTCGTACTTCGCCTTTTCCAACTTCTTGATCTCCTTAAAGTGCAGCAACAATTCTTCCTGCACGTGCTTTGGCAGATCTTCCACCGAGTTAATCTCGTTGAAACGCGGGTCCACCTTGGACACCGGCACGGCCAAAATCTTATTGTCGCCACCTTTTTCGTCCGCGGTCTTCAGCATCCCAATCGCGCGGCACTTCACGACACATCCCGGAAACGTGGGGTAGGTCGTGAGCAAGCACACATCGATTGCATCCCCGTCATCGGAGTGCGTTTGCGGGATGAATCCGTAGTCGAACGGATAAAACATCTGGTGGTGCAACACGCGATCCAATTTGAAGTATCCGCCTTCTTCATCGTATTCGTACTTGTTGGACGAACCCTTTGGAAGATCCACGACCATGTGAAACGTCTCTGCGTCTCCTGCCGGGATTTCATGATAGAGGTTGATGCCTTTCATAGGGTTTGACCTTATCAAGCCGTGGCAAAACAGAAAAGACGACCTCCTACAGGCCATCTTTTGTTACCCAAACAACTGCTTCACATCTTCCCAGGTCATTGCCGCAATCGCGTCCGCATTTTCTTCGATGATGGCGTCAAAAATCCCCTGTTTCCGCTTTTGCAGTTCGACAACTTTTTCTTCGATCGTCCCCTTGGTCACCACCTTGTACACGTTGACCGTCTTGGTCTGCCCCATGCGATGCGCACGGTCCATCGCCTGACGCTCGGTGGCAGGATTCCACCAGGGATCGTACAAAATAACCGTGTCCGCCGCCGTAAGAGTGAGCCCCGTCCCACCGGCTTTGAGAGACAACAAAAACACCTTCGTATTCGGATCTTCTTGGAAACGCTTTACCTCTGCGGCGCGATCCTTGGTTTTTCCTTCAATCGTACAGCTTCCGATCTCCTCCGCATCCAACCGCTCGCGAAGCATGTCCAACATCGAGGTGAATTGGCTAAACAAAAGCACCTTGTGCCCACCATTTACCGCTTCACGAATGAGTTCCATCGCGTGTTCCATTTTTCCGGATAATTCCTCTGAACGCGCGAGTCGCGGATCGATAAGCGCCGGATGGTCACAGATACGACGCAGTTTGGTCAGCATCGCCAAAATCTCCATGCGCGCCTTTTGAAACCCTTTTTCATCCACGGCCTTAAACACCGCCTCGCGCGCCTCTTCGAGCGTGCGCTGGTACACGATCAGCTGCTCTGGCGCCAAGTCACACAAACTCGTCTGCTCGATTTTGGGCGGCAACCCTTTCAGATGCGATTCCTTGGTGCGCCGCAACATGAACGGCTGCACACGCGCCTTCAATTGGCGAAGCGCCTGCTCTTCTCCGGTTTTTTCGACAATCGGCTTTTCGTACTGCGTGCGGAAGGTTTTTTCTGGCCCCAAAAATCCCGGCATCAAATAATCAAAGATGGACCACAATTCATGCACGCCGTTTTCAAGCGGCGTCCCCGTGATCGCCAGACGGAACGATGCCGGAAGCAGTTTCACCGCCTTCGCCGTCACCGTCCCTGCGTTTTTGACGTAGTGCGCCTCATCCAAAATGGCGTACTCAAACGACAATCCTGCGCGCAAATAGGATGGCAAATCGCGTTGCAACATCGAGTACGAGGTCACGACCAGCCGCGCGTCCTTTGCCTCCTGGATACGCGCTTCGCGTTCAAGGGTCGTCCCATCCACGGGGACCACTTTCATCCACGGGACGAATTTTTGCGCTTCATGCGCCCAGTTCAACACGAGCGTCTTTGGACACACCACGATCGACGGAGGAGATTTTTCCGGCAAACTCGCAAGCAACGATAACACCTGAAGCGTTTTTCCAAGCCCCATGTCATCCGCCAAAATCCCACCAAAGTGATATTTTTTGAGAAAACGCATCCATGCCACCCCATCTTTTTGATAGGGACGTAACGTTTTTTCTAATTCCGCAGGGAGCGCTACCTCTTCGACCGGCTTCCCTGTTTTTTCTTCGTTCAAGAATGTTTTCAGCGCCTGATCCTTAGCCGCAATCCGATTCGCCTTGGATCGTTGGAGCATCGCAAGGAGCTCTGGCACGTTAAACAATTGCAACGACTGCGAACCATCTGAGTTCTTTTTGGCTTTTTCCACGAATTCAAGCAGCGCCTGCGCCTCACCCACATTCGCGATTTCGACGAATTGCCCCTTCTTGTTGCGCACGTAGGGCTTTCCCGAGCGCACCAGCTGATTCAGTTCATCCGTGGTGAGCTTCGTATTGGCGCAGTGCCATTCCACCGAAAAATCAAACCAATCGATCCCCGACCCTTGGCGCGTCTGCCATTCGGAAGAAATGTCTTCCTCCTCGATGGCGGAGACCAGCTCAAACGACGGTTCACGCACCAGTTCCCAGCGGAATTCCAGTTCCGGCAAAATATCCTTCAAAAAAGCGTAGATGTCCGCCCCACTCACCCGAAAGATATGAAAATCCTCGCGGGACGAGACGGGCATGAACTTCAGCAACTCTTCATAAAACTCGCGTTCCGCATCCAAGTCACGCAAAATCACGTGCGCAACCCCGTCTTTTCGCACTTCTTGCTCTTGCGCCTGCACCGCAAGCAACGGAATGGCCACCGGCCCATACGCCACCTCCGCCCGCGCGGTTACCGCGTCGTCAGAGGCGTCATACGAAAGCACCAAGCGTACACCGTCCAAACCGTGACGCGCCACGCGCTTTGCCCTGGGCTCTGCGCGTCGTGCGGCGGCGTCTGGCATCGCATCTTCTAACGCAAAAATCTGCTGCAACCGTTCATCCAACGACTGCTTCACCTCTGCGCCCAATCCCTGCTTGCGTCGGCGTCCGCCTTTTTTTTCGGGCAGAGGCAACGCAGGTGATTGAGGCGCCGCTTCCCCCGCCTGCAGGGTCCGCGCCTTGAGTCCAAGGGCGACCACATGCGGACACATCCCGCTCCACGCCGTTGGACAGGAGCAATCGTAAAAATCCACAGCCGAGCCGTCGGCTTTGATCGTCACCGAGGTCTTATATTCCCGCTTTCCCACCACATTTCCCTCTGCTTTTAACTTTCCGTTCGCCAGGCGCTTTACCTGTGCCCCCAAAATCATCCCCTGCTCAAATAATCGCACCCCTTCTTGCCAGACGGGGGCGTCAGCCGGCTTCTTTAAAATCGCATCAGAAAAAAGCATGGGTTCAAAAACACGCTCTCAAAGCGTATCATGCAGACGACCTCTTCCACCATCGCTATGCCCGTCCCCCCTCCGCCACAGGCGACCAAGGTGTTTTCCGGCATTCTTGCCGATGTCTACCAATGGCCTCAGACACGTTTTGATGGTTCTGTCGCGACGTTCGAATGCTACGTTCGTCACGACACGGTCGCGGTTCTGCCGTTTATCAATACCAACACACTTTTGTTAACCCGGCAAGAGCAACCCGGTCGTCCGCCGTTCATCGATCCGCCCGGAGGACGCGTGGACCCCGGGGAAACACTGGAACAGGCGGCCAAACGTGAATTTGAAGAGGAGACCGGCATCCCCTGCCCTGCGCTACTGCTTTGGAATACCGTCGCGTTTACCGGACAAAGTCGCTTTGAAGAGGCGATCTACGTCACAAAAGGGTTCACCCTTCCCGCCGTGCGCACCCTCACGGATGCCGGAGAAAAAGTAGAACTCTACCCGGTTTCTCTAGAAGAAGCCGCGTCTCTCGCACTGAACGGACACATTCGCCGCCCCGAAGTCGCCCTCGCCATTCTTGGCATGGTGTACGACCCCGATCAACGCGCGCGTTTGAACAACTACCTGACAAGGGTATAATGGACGCGATCTATGCGTCGTACGCTTTCCGTTCTTTTTTGGATCTTGCTGGGTGCGCTTTCGACAAGCGCAGGACTCGGCTATTTTTTGATGGAAGCGAACCACGATCGCGCGCGACTTGGACAAGAGGCGGCAGATGCGCGCGCAGAACTGGCACAAACGAAAACCGCAAATGAGACGCTGGCCGCGGAGGCAAACAAAAAAGTGCAGGAAGCCGCCGCAGAAGTCGCCCGCGCACAGCAGATTCTCCAGCGTTCTCTCGAAGAAAACCGGCTTATTGCCTCCGCCGTACCGCTCGTCAAACCGGATGCAAAGACCCTAAAAGGCTGGGCGGAAGTTGCCTCGATCCCGCTCGGCGTTTCGTTGCGTGTCCCAAAAACGGCGCAATCGCAACAAACCGATCGTGCGTTCGTCATCCAAACCGCGCCTTCCAAGCACTCTGCCCCGGTTGAACAATGGCTCACTATTTCCCCCTACCAAGCCACCGTCGAGGAAGAATTGCGCCGATCGCTCCAAAACGCCGAAACGGTCGTGTATAAAGTCGCGGACCGCGTGATTGTGGGAACCAAGGGTACCTGGTCGAGCGTGAGCGGCACCACGTATCTGATTCGTGTCCAAAAACCAGGCGGAGTCGCCACACATTTGATTTGGGCAAAAACCCTTCCCGGCGTGGATGAAACCCAAATTCTCCAAACGCTGGCAACCTTTTCGTTCGCATCGTAAGCTCGGCGGGCATGACCACCGCCGCGTTACTTCTTCGCTGGTACCGACGCCATGGCCGCGACCTGCCCTGGCGACACACGCGTGATCCGTACCACATCCTGGTCTCTGAAATCATGTTGCAGCAAACCCAGGTGCCACGTGGGCTGATTTTTTATCCGCGCTGGCTTGCCACCTTTCCCACCTGGGAGACGCTTGCGCGCGCAACCAATGCCGAGGTGATCCATGCGTGGGCCGGACTTGGATACAACCGACGTGCGCTCATGCTACGCGACATTGCAAAGCAGGTGGTGAAACAAGGAATTCCGCAGTCCGAAGCGGAATGGCGGGCGCTGAAAGGGATCGGCCCCTATACCGCCGCAGCACTTGCTGCATTCGCGCTCCATGCGCGGACGCTTCCCATTGATACCAACATTCGCCGCGTCTTAGGCCGCGTCCTTCTGGGCATTCACTTCCCGGATTTGCCGGATGATGATCGCATCCGCGTCGTGTTTGAGACGTTTCTCCCCCGTCGAGGCGCCTACTACGACGTCCCACAAGCACTGTTCGATTTGGCGACGATGGTGTGCACCAAAACGCCGAATTGTGCGACCTGTCCGCTACGCGACCACTGCAAAAGCGCAACGGCCTTTCTGGCAGGAGGGGTAAAAACACCGGCAAAAATCGTTAAAAAGGCTCATGAACGGATTCGACCGGGAAAAAAGGTGCCTGATCGCATTTTTCGTGGTCGCATTCTCGCAGCGGTCCGCGCTGCACCTACCGGCGTACGCATTTCCACGCTTGGCCCCCTCATCGACCCGACGTTCAACGCGGCCGAAGACACAGATTGGATCCACGCGATGGTTGCACGCATGCAAAAAGACGGCCTCGTGACCGTCTCTAAAAACCAAGTAACGTTGCCGCAACACTAGATCCCAAACAGTGTCCGGGCATTGGTTGTGGTGGCCGCTGCGAGCGCCTCAAGCGTCATCCCACGCACCTTCGCCACATGGCGTGCCACGTGTTCCACGTAGGCCGGTTCGTTGCGTTTCCCGCGGTGCGGGATGGGGGCAAGATACGGCGCATCCGTTTCGAGCAACAATCGATCCAATGGGATGCGTTCGATCGTGCGATCGATCATCGTTTCTGGGTCTTGGCCCTTGCGCGCTGGAAACGTCGCGATTCCATTTACGGCGATATGCAACCCAAGATCGATGAGTGGCACCGCCTCTGACCACGTCCCCGTAAACGAATGGACAACCCCCCGATACCGACGGCCATACGTCGCTTCTTCCTGCAACAGTTCCGCCAACCGCCCCAACGCTTCGCGACAATGGATGACGATCGGAAGGTTTGTTTCTTGCGCGATCGCGAGGTGCGCCCGGAATGCCGCCTCCTGCGTTTGCCGCGCTTCCACCGTATTCACCCCTTCATCGATGCGATAAAAATCCAACCCCGTTTCGCCAATGCCGACCACTTTTTTGGAGGAGGTGGCAAGGACACGTAATCGCTCCACATCCAACGCATCCTCATGGACCTCACCTTCATTTTCATCATGAAAATCCGACGTAAAATGCTCCGGATGCATCCCAACCGTCGCCCAAATCCCGTCGTGCGCCTCGGCAAACTGAATCCCGCGCTCAGAATTCGCGAGCGCCGTCCCGATCGTGATGCCCCATACATCGCGTTCACCTAACCGCAACAGCACCGCGTCCAAATCATCCTTGTACGCCGGAAAATGAAGATGGCAATGCGTATCAATCAGGAATGGCATGCGGGGAATCTAGCAGACTCGCGCCCCTACAACAAAAATCCGAGTAACTTGAAGAAAATCGCTTCCGTCATCTTGGCAACCTTAGATCCGCCGAGCCATGCCATGAGCGAGGCATCCACACGCAACGCCAGCACTAAGTACGTACTTGCCCCGACGATCACAACCCCTTCCGCAAAGCCGATGATCGCCCCAAGCAGCGCGTTCACAGAAGATACGAACGGAAGCCGTGTCACCAAGCTGAACAATTTATCCGCGATCCCAAACAGCAGTCCGATGATGCGATCGACAAAGATGAAAATAAGAACAAACGCGATGAACCGCGCCATCCCATCCGTGCCCGGCAAAAAAGAATGCAGGATCGTCCCAAGCCACGGCGACCAATCACGCGCAACGGCAAACCCAAGCACTGCGCCCACGAGTTGCCCGAGGGACTGGATAAATCCATTCCGCGATCCAGAAAGGACAAACACCGCCAGAATCACGAGGATCAGGATGTCCACGATGAGCATAGTATCCAAAAGAATACCCTATGAAGGGTATTCTTGCATCTGTTTTGACGATGTCGCGACCTAAACCGCATCCGTGGACTCGACTCGCGGGAACAAAGGCTTTGGTTCTGGCAACGGAGCGCCTGGCGGTAATCCGCCCCATTTGAGCCCCGCATCCCACCCCTTCGCGTATTCCGCATCCGCATCCAGTCCAAGTTGCGCAAAGATCTTCCGCGCCGTTTCAGGCATGACCGGCGTCACCATCCACGCGTACCAACGAATGGCTTCAAGTACGGCGTACAACACCTGTGCGGTGGCCTCGGGCTGTTCTTTGACGAGCTTGAAGGGCTGCGTTTCCTCGATAAACTTATTTGCCTGAAACAGGCTCTTCCAGATCGCTTCAAGCGCCTGATCCGGACGCGCGTGCTCAAACCCCGCATCCACTTCCGTCTTCAATTCCGGAAGGTCTTCTGCCGCATGCCAGGATGTCTCGATCGGCAATGGCGCCGCCCCATCCACCTTGGGCACGCCGTCGCAATACTTACGGCTCATCGCCACCACACGATTCACCAAGTTGCCAAGCGTGTTCGCCAAATCCGCGCCGTATCGCTCCATCAACCGTTCCTTCGAAAAATCTCCGTCTTCACCGAATGCAATTTCGCGGAGCAAGAAGTAACGAACCGCATCAAACCCAATCCCAGGCGCAAGCTCACGCGGATCCACGGCATTCCCAAGCGACTTGGAGATTTTTTGACCTGCCAACGTAAAAAAGCCATGCGCAAACACCATCTTGGGCAATTTGGGCGATCCATCCGCATTCCGAAGCATCGGATCGTGCTTGGCGGCGCTCATGATCATCGCGGGCCACAAGGCGCAGTGAAATTTGATGATGTCTTTCCCAACCAGGTGTAAATCCGCCGGCCAGTAACGCGCGAAACGCGCCTCATCCGTTCCGTATCCAACCGCCGTCATATAGTTCAACAGCGCATCAAACCACACATAAATCCGCTGTGAATCATCTCCAGGGACCGGAATGCCAACGGACACCTTCTTCACCTCGCGACTCACGGACACATCCGTCATGAACTGCGCGATGTAGCTTCGAATTTCGTTCCGACGTGCTTCCGGCTGGATAAACTCCGGATGTGCGTCAACATACGCGAGCAAATCATCACGATACTTCGACAGCGCAAAAAACCAATTTTCTTCCGCCACCTGATCCAATTCTTTATTTGGATGCAACGGACACTTCCCCTGCACCAAATCCGATTCCACCTTGAATCCTTCGCACCCCGTGCAATACAACCCCGTATACGTCCGCTTTTCCAAATCACCACTCGCTTCAACGGCACGCCAAAATCGCTCGACCCCAGCAAGATGGCGCGGCTCCGTGGTTCGGATAAAATCATCGATCGAGATACCCAGTTCCGCCCAGGTCGATTTCCAGGTATTTGCCATCCGATCCAAATACGCCACCAAATCGGATTCCCCCGCTTTTTCCATGGCTTGGACATTTTTTTGGCTATTTTCGTCCGTGCCCGTCAAAAAAAAGACGTCATCGCCGCGCAACCGATGAAACCGCGCAAGCGCATCTGCCGCAATCGTCGTGTAGGCATGACCGATGTGCGGCTTGTCGTTTACGTAATAGATGGGGGTTGTGAGGGTAAATTTCATACAGTTGGGCCAACAATCACCACAAATTCTCCTTTGATGCTCGTATCCTGGAGGGCGACACGGACCTCGTCAACGGTGCCGCGATACAACGTCTCAAACTGCTTGGTAAGCTCACGTCCCACAAAGATCCGTCGATCAGATGCAAGCGCCCCGCGCAATTCCTCCAGTGTCTTTAGGATTCGATGCGTGCTCTCAAAAAAGATGGTGGGGACTTCGCGCGCGGCGATCTCCGTGAACAACGTCTTGCGCCCTTTTTTATGGGGGATAAAACCGGCGTAGTGAAACTCATCCATGGCAAATCCACACACGGAGATCGCCGCCGTGACTGCCGATGCCCCTGGAATCGGCACCACGGGAATCCCCTTTTCCACCGCCACTTGAACCAATTTCCCGCCAGGATCATTCACGCCGGGGGTCCCCGCATCGGAGACATACGCCACCGTTTTCCCCTCCTGAAGCGTCTGTATCACGCGTTCCATCTGCCCCCTGTTGCTGTGTTCATGCAACGCAAGCAATGGCTTCGCGATCGCGTACCGCGCAAGCAATTTTGCCGTCACACGCGTATCTTCACACGCAATCGCGTCCGCCTCTTTTAGCATCCGAACCGCCCGGAGCGTCATGTCCTCCAGGTTGCCAATCGGGGTCGCGACGATGTAGAGCGTGCCGTTCATGATCGCATGCTAGCGGAAACGTCCCTTTTTTGCTATGGTTTTGACATATGCACTCTCGCGTTCCTGTTGTGTTCGCCGCGGTTGGACTCATCCTACTTGGAGCCGGGTGCGGAAGTAGCGCTCCAACCCCGACTCCTGAGCCAACGCCACAAGCAATCGAAACGCCAACGCCGCCTACGTCTGCGCCGGTGCTTGCGATTACGCATCCGGCAAATGGGGCGCGGATCACCGAAACCACGGTCACCGTCACAGGTACCACGGACGCAGACGTCGTGAAGGTGAACGGCAAACAGGCACGCATCGAAAACGGCGCCTGGAACATGCCGCTTGCCATTCATTTAGGTGATAATTTTGTCCGCGTAGAAGCAACAAAAAACGGGACGAGCGCCAGCGCGGAAATCAACATCATCGGAGCCGAACCGGAACCGAAGCCGGCAACAACAGGTACCACAGCGCCAAAACCCGCGCCAACCGCAAAACCAAAACCCGTGACCACAACACCCACTCCAACACCAACGGCACCAAAACCTCCAACGGTCACCTTTGTTTCGGATAACCTCCAGGGGAGCTACGCGCCCACGCAATACGGCATTGACCTTCGCTGGACACGTTCCCTTCTGGGCAACAAATTCAAGGGATACGCCATCGTGAAAAGCACAACGGATTCTTCCCCGTATTATCCAAAAACGCAGGTAAGCATTTTTTACAGCGACATCGGTTCGACCTTCTGGAGCGATCGCAATGCGGAAAAAGGCAAAACCACCTACTACCGCATCTGCGCACTTGCATTAGATGATACGACGCAATGCGGAAACGTCGTGGCCGCCGTTCGTCCGTAATCCCCTTCGACTCCCCGGACTCGCTCATTCGTTCGCCTATGCTTCGCTCTCGTTTTCTCCTCGCGCTCAGCCTCCTTGCCGTGGTTGGTTTTGGATGCAAACCCGACCCGACGCTCCCACCACGCCCAACACAGGCGCTGAATCCGGCGCCAACGGTCCTCCCCCCATCCACCAACTCCTCTGCGCCAAAAGAAGACGTTGCAGCCGTCATTCGCGCAGCGCTTACAAAACTCGAGGAACAGCCCTCGTATCGTGTGACCCTGGTCGCCGAAACCCCGGCAGGCGTTATGACCGGAGACACCGCGTACGTCAAAGGAAAAGGCGCACATGGCAAACTGTTGTTTCCGGGACAGATCTCCACGGAGTTTTACGAGCTTCCGGACACGCTTTGGTTCAAAGTCGCCACCTCTTCCTGGGCAAAAGTGACCAGCACCCCCGAAACCGTCGAAGCCATCGGATTCACCAAGGCACAACGAGAGTATCTGGGAAAAAATACGGGGTTGTTAGCGGAAGGGACGCAATTCGTGGAAGTTCGCGACGATCGCGGGTGTCGCATGTACGTGTTGGAGCGTGAATCCAACGACGGTCGTGACACGTCGCAAATCTGCATCAAAGACGGACTCCCAACCTTCCTTTCCGGAACGAGCTTATCGCGCAAAATCGAACTCCGTATTCGGGATCTCGGCAAAGACGTTCCATTCAACCCTCCAAAATAAAGACGTTTTTCACAGAATGACGCCCCGTTGACCGGGGCGTTTGTGTTTGGTATGGTGGGATTAGCAGTCACAGGTGTCGAGTGCTAAACCTCTCTTCTGCCACCTATGCTTCCACAAAATTTTACGCATAAATCGCAAGAAGCGCTTCAGATCGCGCACCAGATCGCCCAAACAAATGGGCAGCAGCAATTGGAACCCATCCACCTGTTTTTGGCGTTACTTGAGCAGGATGAGGGGGTGGTTCCGGCCGTCCTGAAAAAAATGTCTGTGGATGTGAACGCCTTGCGCGGCGACGCGGAGGATGTCCTTGCCGCACTTCCAAAGGTCACCTCGTCTTCGGGTGGGTTGCAGCAAATGTACCTGTCCCCTGAATTTACCCAGGTTTTGCGTGGCGCCGAACAGGTTTCCAAGCAGTTTAAGGATTCCTACATTTCTACGGAACATCTTCTTTTGGCGCTCGCGGATCGGCATGATGAGATCGGTGAACTCATGGCGCGTTCTGGCGTCGCTATTGAACCGATTTTGAAAGCGCTGAAAGACGTACGCGGCCATGTGAAGGTCGATTCCCCGGAACCGGAAGGTGCATACCAGGCGTTAGAAAAATACGCACGGAATCTGACGCAGCAGGCAAAGAACGGCAAACTGGATCCGGTGATTGGTCGCGATGATGAAATTCGCCGCGTCATGCAGATTTTGCTCCGCCGCACCAAAAACAATCCGGTGCTGATCGGCGAAGCCGGAACCGGAAAAACCGCCATCGCGGAAGGGCTGGCGCAACGCATTGTCGCCGGGGATGTACCAGAATCACTCAAAGAAAAGGAATTGCTTGCGTTGGATATTGGCGCCCTCATCGCGGGGACAAAATTCCGCGGGGAATTTGAAGAACGGTTGAAAGCGGTATTAAAGGAGGTTGAAAAATCCGCTGGCAAAGTCATTCTGTTCATCGATGAATTGCATACGCTTGTCGGCGCAGGAGCCTCGGGAGAAGGCGGTTCGCTGGATGCCTCCAACATGTTAAAACCGGCGCTTGCGCGCGGAGAATTGCGCACAATTGGCGCGACGACGCTTCAGGAATACCAAAAATATATCGAAAAGGATGCGGCGCTCGCTCGCCGGTTTCAGCCCGTGCTCGTGAATGAACCGACAGAAGATGACACGATCGCGATTCTGCGCGGGATCAAAGACAAGTACGAGGTTCACAACGGGGTTCGCATCACGGACAACGCTATCGTGTCCGCCGTCCATCTCTCGACGCGCTACATCACCGATCGCTTTTTGCCGGACAAGGCCGTGGACCTGATCGACGAAGCAGCGGCCGCGCTTCGCATGCAGATCGACTCGCTCCCAGAAGAACTGGATAAACTCAAGCGCGAGTTGGTGAAGCTCGACATCGAAAAGCGCGCGCTCCTGAAGGAAGAGGACAAGGAATCCAAAGAACGGTTGCAGGAACTGGAAAAGCACTTGGCTGAAGTCCAAGAAAAAGCGTCACAACTGGAACTGACCTGGAAGGCCGAAAAAGAGGTGATCTCCGAGATTCAGACGGCAAAGAAAACTTGGGAGAACCTAAAAACGGAGGCGGAAAACGCCGAACGCCGTGGCGATTTGGAACAGGTTTCCGAAATTCGGTATGGCCGCATGCCAAAATTGGAAACGGAACGCAAATCCTTGGAACAAAAGCTGAAGAATCTTCAGGGTCAGCGCGGACTCTTGAAGGATGCGGTCACCGAAGAAGATGTTGCGGCGATCGTCGCACGCTGGACCGGCATCCCCGTCCAACGCATGTTGGAATCCGAGGCCGCGAAACTCGCGCGATTGGAAGAAGCGCTGCACACCCGCGTCATCGGTCAACATGAGGCGGTCACTGCCGTCGCCAACGCGCTTCGCCGCTCGCGCGCGGGTCTTTCCGAGGAAAAGCGTCCCATTGGAAGCTTCCTCTTCCTTGGTCCGACCGGGGTCGGCAAAACCGAGCTCGCCCGCTCGCTTGCCGCCATCTTGTTTGACGATGAAGACGCGATGGTGCGCGTGGACATGTCGGAATACATGGAAAAACATGCCCTTTCTCGCATGATCGGCTCGCCACCGGGATACATCGGCCATGACGAAGGCGGACAACTGACCGAAAAAATCCGTCGCAAACCCTACTCCGTGATCTTGCTGGACGAAGTAGAAAAAGCGCACCCGGATATCTTCAACGTACTCCTCCAGGTCTTGGATGATGGACGTCTGACAGATGGAAAAGGTCGAACCGTGAACTTCAAAAATACCGTGGTCATCATGACCTCGAACATCGGGTCGGACATGATCCTGGATTTTGGCACCAAGCGCGGGGACATTGGGTTTAAATCCGAGGATGAACAGGAAGATGATCTGACCGCCGGGACGATGCGTGGACGCGTCATGGAACGGTTGCGGGATCACTTCCGTCCGGAATTCTTGAACCGTGTCGACGAGATTGTGATGTTCCAGGCGCTGGACAAAGCACATCTTGGCCAAATCGTGGATCTCCAACTCGCGTCGGTCAAAGCGCGGTTGGCAGAAAAACGCATCGCCATCACCTTCACCGAAAAAGCAAAGGCCTTCATCGCGGAAAAAGGGTACGATCCAAGTTTTGGCGCTCGCCCACTCAAGCGCGCGATTCAAACATGGATCCTGGATCCGCTCGCCCTTCGGATGGTGGAAGGAACGATTCCCGAAGAAGCTTCGGTGACCGTGGACGTGAAAAAAGACCAAATCGACATTCGCGTCGCGTAAGAAAAAACACCTTGTCCTTGTGGCAGGGTGTTTTTTGATCTCTCTTGCGGATCGCCTGCGCCCGCGCTAAGAACCGGGAAACCTTTACCCGTATGGATAAACGCGCCGCCATTCTTGCCGTCATCGCCGTCGAACTCGCCGTCTTGATCGTCCTGCTAGGGTATCAAATCTCGCTCGCGCTCGAGGAGCGCAATGTGCGTCTGCCCGGCGCCGTGCTACAGATCCCGCAACCACCCGCGCCAGTTGCTCCTGAACCACCCGCGGAAGCGGTAACGCCGCCTCCGGCGCCGGTCTCAACCGATACACCTATCGAACCTGCAGCTCCGGCTCCAAGCTCCACCCCGCCCACACCGGTAACCCCAACTCCGGCTCCGGAAGCGAATGAAGCGCGGACGTGGAACGAAGCAGAGGCAAAATTGCTCGCAAAAGCCGAGCGTGTACTTCCAAAAGGACTCACCATCATCTCCAAGTACCCCATTCTCCAAGGAGAACGCGCTCTTTTTTCCACCGCACGTGGCCCGATCGACGATCCTGCGGTCAAAAAACAGGAGTTGTGGCTCGTGAATGTCCCGGAAAATACAGCAAAACTCATCGTGACGCGTGACATGTCGGGTCCGGGAACCATTCAAGATGCGCGCATTGTTCCGGCGACAAAAACCCACTTCGCGTTCCTCATTAATCTCACGGGTTTTGAATGGGAAGGGGTGCACCAAGAAGTGCGCGATTACATCAACTTGAACACTGGCCAGCTGTTCATGACCACGATCTGGAACAACCTGCCCTATATCGAGGTTCAACGTGGCGGCAAAAAGGCCACAATTACCCTTGCACCAAAGGACGGATGTCAAAAAGAAGGCACCGCGGCCACAACCGGGATGCTCGTGAACGGCACACATGTCCCCTTTTCTGGCGTAAAAACGGTGACCTGCCAGTATGAATCTCCTGAAGCGGGATGGAATTATCCGGATTTCACGAAACCGATTTACGAACCGGCAACTCAGCGCGTTGGATTCGAAACGCCGTGGAAGCAAAAAATCACCATCATGAGCACCAATCTCACCCCGCGCGGGATCAAGTATTGGTAGCCAAATAGGTGGCGATGACCGCCGCCGTTTCTCCACGCAAAACCGTGTTTCCCAGTCGGACGACTTGCGCCCGTTGGCTTCGCGCCAAGGCAATCTCCGCAGGATCCCATCCGCCTTCTGGCCCCACACACACCGCAATCGCGGTGTGTGTTGTTTTTCCCGGCGCCAAGTCTCCCCCGGACCCATCACACATCCACACGGTCTCCGAGGACCCAATCACTTGGGACAACGCTTCCGGAAAATGCATGGGCTCCTGGATCACGGGAACGCGCCCACGACCGGATTGTTCTGCCGCCTCTTTTGCAATCACCTGCAACCGTTCAGTGTTTACCCCTGTTTTTATGGTTCTCTTGGTGATCACGGGAAGGATGGCATGCACTCCGACTTCCGTTGCTTTTTGCACCACCCATTCCATATTCTCACGCTTCAAAATCGCCACCACGAGCGTCACCTGGCGCACAGGCTCTGCCTGAACCGGTCGTGGCTCAGCAAGCAAAACGCCAACCGAGCGACGATCCAACCCCGTGATCGCCGCCTCTGCCTCATTCCCTCGTCCGTCACACAAGATGATGTGCTCACCGACGCGCAAACGGAGGACGTGAACCAACTGATGAACCAACGTGTCATCAATGAGCACCTGTGTGCGTCGACCAAGGTCAAACGCCCCGATGAATCGATGCACCTTCATGGATTACGCGTCTTTCGCCTCGTTCAACGCCCCTTCCACCTTTTTCCACTGACTCATCAGATACTTCTTGGCTTCTGGCAATTCTTTGACCGCCAGTTCCTTGGATTTCTTGTAGTACGCCAACACATCTTCCACAACTTCTTCGTATTTTTCTTTGGTCAGATCCTCCAATCCATCCAATTTTTTCATGACCTGCTTTTGCAACGCGAGCGCTTTTTTAGACGCGTCTTTGATCAAGACCTTCCCCTTTTTTGATTGCAAAAACAAACCAGCGGCGATCCCAAGCATGGCACCCGCGAGCAATCCTGCTCCCACTTTTGCGCTGTCTTTCATAAAACATCAAACAAGAATAAATCCCCTTCATGATACGAGCTCTGCTCTCTTCCGGCAATCAACCGGCGCGTGCGGCAAGCCAGGCCTTAAAGCGCCGTTTTCCATCCTCAACACCTGGCTGATCATACGCATTTACTTCCAACCATTGCCCCAGATATGCCGTCGCAACCATGAATCCTTGCAACAGCTCCCCCACCGCCATCGCATCCAGACGCGGAAGGTGGAGCGTGACACTTGGACGCCCAGCCGCCCAAAGCGCATCCGCCGTCGCCCGACGCTCGGCATGGATTAACTCCTCAAAAGGAATCCCAGCAAGCGGTGCAAGCGCATCCGCCACCGAAGGCGCGCGTGGCACGACAAGACACGAGGAAAAACGGTCGACCTCGAGAAACGTCAGGATCTTGTCCATCGGCCCCTGCATAAACAATTGCACCAGCGAATGCTGATCGGTGGCGCCAAGCGCCGGCAGCGGACTTGGTCCGACCTCTGTGGTTTTTCCAAGGCTTTCGCCGATTAATTGCGCAAACCAAAAGGCAACCGATGCCAGATGCGCCGCGTACGGCATACACACCCATACCGAACGGTTTTCTTGGAGATACGCCTCTGCATGCAATGCCGCCCAGCGCACAGGCCAATCCGCGCGCATCGCCATCGCCGCCCCACGCAAAAGACCGCGCGTATCAACCCCACTCCAGGCCGCGGGAAACAACCCAACATCCGAAAACACGGAAAACCGCCCACCCACATCGGACGGGACCACCAACCGCAAAAACCCTTCCGCTTCTGCCCAGCGCACCAACGTTCCGTGCGACGCGTCCGTCGTCGCCACAATCCGAGATGCATAGCCTTTGCCTACCGCCTTTTTTAGCCGTTCACGTGCCACCAAAAATGCACTCATTGGTTCCAGCGTGTCACCTGATTTCGACACGATATTCACGCAGGTGTTTTTCCAATCCACCATGCTGTACAACGCTTCCAGCTCGTCTGGATCGGTATTCGCTCCGGCAAATAGCACTCGCTTTTTGGGCGGAAGTGCCTGTAACACCGCACGTGCCCCTAAATCCGATCCGCCAATCCCAAGTAAAAGCAACGTATCATATGCATGCGTCGCATCGAGTACGCGCCGGAGGCGCTTCTCATCCGCCTTCGTCCGGGTCACCCGACGCCATCCCAACGGAAAGCCGTCTTTTTCGAGTCCATCCAACTCCGCAAGGGTACGCAAACGCCCGCGCAGGCGCTTTGCCGCAAGCGTGGAAAGCGATTTTCCTGTGGATTCCTCCATCCAAATCCCGTGTCGGCGTCGAAGCATAGCACGGACTAGTGTATCATGATCGATGAACCCTCCTCTATGCCTCTCCGCATTCCTCGTGGCCTGGATCTGATCGCCATCGGCGATTCTACATTGGACGTCTTTTTGCACATCCACGAAGCGACCCTTTCCTGCCAAGTCAACAAACCGCAGTGTCTTCTTTGCTTTGATTACGCCGAAAAAATTCCGGTGGAACACGTCATCAAAGTGCCCGGCGCGGGAAATGCCTCAAATGCAGCGGTTGGTGGAGCGCGATTAGGTCTCAAATCCGCCGTTGTGAGTATCGTCGGCAACGACCAGGTGGGGAAAGAAATCATCGCGGGATGGAAAAAAGAACATGTAAACACCGCGTACGTCACGATCGACACGCATCGGGAATCCAATTATTCGACCGTGCTGAACTTTCATGGTGAACGAACGATTCTTGTGTTTCATCATCCGCGTACGTACGTGTTGCCGACCCTGGATGGGGCAAAGTGGATCTATTACACCTCGATCGGCAAAAAACATGAACGACTGGAATCGCAGCTTCTCGCCCATCTCAAAAAACATCCCACGCAGAAGCTGTGCTTTAATCCCGGCACCCATCAACTCCATCGTGGCTTAGAGGCATTAAAACCCGTCATCGCTCGTTCGGACGTGTTTATCGTAAACAAAGAAGAAGCGGCACGGCTCTTGGAAGACGGAGAACGGCCACTCCAGAACATGTTGATGAGTTTTTTACATCTTGGGGCAAAGCACGTGGTGATCACCGATGGACCAAAGGGATCCTACGCAACGGATGGAAAGACCCTCTGGTCGCTTCCGATCTTTCCAGGCCCCGTCGTCGAACGCACCGGCGCCGGGGACAGCTATACCATCGCCTTCATCTCCGCCTTGCAAAAAGGACACTCCGTTCCGGATGCCATGCGCTGGGGAACGGCAAATTCCTGGAGCGTCGTGCAACAGATCGGGCCACAGGCAGGACTGCTTACAACGCAAACCATGCCAAAAACGCTCAAAAAATTCGCCCGCATTCATCCCACCTCCGTGCCGTTACTTGGCTAATCTATGCTCGTCCCTTCCGCCCCCCTCCTAAAACGCGCTCGCGCCGGAAAATACGCCGTACCCGCGTTTAACGTGAACAATCTTGAGATCCTGAAAGCCGTCATGACGGCGGCGACTGCGCTCAAATCCCCCGTCATCATCCAAACATCCGAAGGCGCCATCGAATACGCCGGGATGCCGTACCTGGTTGCGATGGCTCGGGTCGCTGCGGAAGCCAGCATCCCTGTCGTCCTGCACGTTGACCACGGAAAAGACCTGACCATCCTGAAAGCGGCCATCGGCGCCGGGTACACCAGCGTCATGTTTGACGGGTCCAAACTTCCGTATGCGCAAAATGTCACCATCACAAAACAGGTGGTGAAATGGGCGCATGCAAAAGGCGTTTCCGTCGAAGCGGAACTTGGGGTCCTTGCGGGCATTGAAGACTTCGTCAGCGCAACTGATCGAGAAGCCTCGCTCACCGATCCGGTCCAAGCCTCTGAATTTATCCGTGCCACGGGATGCGATGCGCTTGCGGTGGCTATCGGAACGGCGCACGGTGCTTACAAGTTCAAAGGGATGCCCCATCTGGATATTCCCCGACTTAAAGAAATTGCCACGCGCGTCAAAACGCCACTTGTGTTGCATGGAGCCTCAGGGGTTCTGGAGGATGTGGTGAAGCTCGCAGAACACTACGGCGCCGAACTGATGGATGCTCGCGGCGTCCTGGATAAAGACATTGCAAGCGCCATCAAATACGGGATTGCAAAGGTGAATATCGATACGGATCTTCGCCTTGCATTCACTGCCGGCGTCCGTGAAGCCGTGGCGGATTTTCCTTCCGTGATCGATCCTCGCAAAATCCTAGCGCCTGCCATGACGCTCATGACCGAAGTCGCAAAACGGAAAATTCGCTTGCTAAAAAGTGGAAACAAACGCTAGTGACCCCGAGGGATCGTGACAAAAAACGTCGTCCCCTTCCCTTCTTTGGATTCAAACCAGATTTCTCCGTGATGCTGTGTCACGATGTCTTTTGCGATATAGAGCCCAAGCCCTGTTCCCTCTACTTTTGTCATCACGTTATCCGCACGGAACAACCGATCAAAAATACGATGCTGTTGCTTTTTCGGAATCCCAAAACCCGCGTCCGTCACAGAAAATTTTATTAACCGTGCGGTCAGGTGAAGCGAAACCTGCACCTCCGAATCGATCGGGGAATATTTTATGGCGTTATTGATGATATTCGAAAACACGAGTGCAAATTGGGTTGGATCCACACTCGCCATCATAGATTTCTCTGCAATATCTAATTTTATCCGTACATTCCGTTCTTTTCGAAACGGTTCTAATTCATGCAAAACCTCCTCGAGCAAGGTCACGACATCAGTTTTCACTAATTTTAAGGGCGACAACTTGCCCGCGTCGATGCGTGAAACGCGCAACAACTCATTCACCAGTACCACCATCTGATTGGTAACTTTTTCTAAATCATCAACCTGCTCATGAAAAGCCTTCTTCTGATAAGGAAACCCATCACGCAACAGCTCAATCCCCCATTTTATCGAGGTGAGAGGCGAGCGAAGTTGATGACTGGCGACGGAAACGAAATCTGATTGCCTTCGCTCAAGCTCGCGCTCGATCGTGGCATCATGGATCGAAAGCACACAACCCTGCACCGCTTCTTCCTGCCCATTCAACGGAGCGATCGAAACGGAGACTGGGAGCGGGATCTGCTTTTTGCCAAAAAGCACTAACGGACCCGATTCGGCAGCAGCGATCTGTGATCCCGTTCGCATGACGCGATCCAGCAATTCATTTGCGGGATTTAATGTTTTTTCTTCTGCAAATGAAATAAATTCACCAAACTTTTGTCCTTGAATCTGAGGCAATTTTAATCCGATCATTCGTGCAAATGCCGGATTCGCAAGAACGATGTGCCGTTTGGTATCCAACACCACAATCCCCTCAACACTCGCATTCAAAATAGCCGAAAGACGGCTACGCTGACGCTCGATCTCGACGCGATGATGATTCAGCTCAGTGTAGGCATCAAAAAATGCCGCGCCCAGCGTCGCAATCTCGTCATTTGTTCCCGTATGAAACGTGCCGGGGTCAATTCGTGTTGCACCGGGTCGAATCCGATGAACTGCATTCGCGAGTTGACCTACTGGATCGGTCACAAAACGCCGCAGCAACAAGAACATGAGGAGCATGTATCCCGCCACACCTAACCCAAACGCGATGGCGGTGGTAACCAAGCTCAACCGTCCTACCTGAAACGAGCTTCTTTGACTGGCGACACGCAGAATTCGCGTTGGAGCACCATGAACGTCGCGCAAGACCGAATAGGTCACCATCTCATCGTCGTTCACCCGAATATTACACGGACATGCATCCAACATTATTTGTTCCCGTAGAAACACAGGATCTGTTCCCCCATTTAATGGAAGGATATCGACCCCACGATTCAAGATCCGTGATAACGACTGCACCAGATTCCGATCAACCAAACGCCCCATGATCAGCGTGCCCATCACCGGACCTGTCTTATCGCTCTTTATAATCGGCTCAGATGCAACAAGGAGAAGTCCCTCGCTTGTTTCCAAGATGCCATGAACCGCATCATCCGGA
Organism: Patescibacteria group bacterium; assembly: GCA_022843095.1. Lineage (GTDB taxonomy): Bacteria > Patescibacteriota > Patescibacteriia > 2-12-FULL-60-25 > 2-12-FULL-60-25 > JALHOH01. The sequence goes on along the minus strand of JALHOH010000001.1, from coordinate 395,537 downwards.
GACCGCCGAACGGTCAACCCATCCCGTTCTGAAATATGGTTGAACACATCCGGTGGGATCGGAGCAAATTTACCCGTCTCTCGATCAAACCATTTTGCAAATACGATACTGCCCTCCTGATTTAGGAAGGCCATGAACGACATGTGTAGACCAGAAAACCCTTCTTCCACCAGGTTACTTTCTTCGAAGGCGCGGTTTCTGTCTTGAATGTATCGATAGGCATCGTCCCACCCCGCATAGTCCTGCGCCAACACATGCAACGTATCGTGCTCACGACGCAACACGTTTTCCGCCGCCTCCACCGATCGACGACCCGTCTCTTCTTCAATTTGGGTATAACTTCCTGCAATAATAAACCATTCAACGGACAACACTAGCAAAAAAAATGTCAGCCCTGCGAGACAGGTGACGAGGATTGTTTTTGCTCGCAGCCGCATACCGATAAGTATACCAGACGATCGCTTCGGTTCACTAGCGTGCTACACTTTAGCCATGTCTTCTCCGTCACTTGCCGCTCAACTCACAGAACTGGCCGCTTGGCACACCATCGAACGCGCTCCGTTTCGTGCTCGCGCCTATGCGTTTGCCGCCGAGCTTGCGGAATCACGGGAGCAAGAACTACGTGATGCCTGGAAAAAAGAAGGGGTCAAGGGCTTGCGTGCGTTTCCCGGCATTGGAGAAGGGCTCGCGCAGCATTTCCAGGACTATTTTACGCGTGGAGCGATCCCGGAATGGCGCGCTCTACGAAAACGTTTTCCCGTGGAGGTGGCCGAATTGCTTCGCATCGAAGGGTTAGGTCCAAAGCACATTTTTACACTCTACCAGGCATTGGGCATTAAAACGCGCGAACAGCTGAAGCGCGCCATTCAACAGGAACGCGTACGGTCGGTGCCGGGATTTGGGAGTAAAAGCGAAGAAAAACTGGCACGTGGGATCGCGCTCCTTGAACGATCCAGCGGCCGCCACCTCTTAGCAGACGCGCTCCCGCTCGCGGAATCACTTGTCCGTCAGCTCACCGCAATTCCACATGTCATACGCGCCACTACTGCAGGATCTGTGCGACGACGGCAAGAAACCATCGGAGACATCGATCTAATCGCCACCTCTCCCGCACCAAAACAGGTCTTGTCAGCATTTCTCCGTTTTCCTGAGGTTGAAACCGTGTTGGAACAGGGAGGGACAAAAGCCAGCGTGCGACTAAAAAATGGGATGGATGCGGATCTGCGCGTGGTGCCTGACGCCGTGTTCGGTGCGACATTGCAATATTTTACGGGCGATAAACGTCATAACGTCCTACTACGCGAACACGCTAGGACGCGCGGCTTCACGTTGAATGAGTATGGATTATTCCGCGGAAAAACCCGCATCGCCTGCGCGACGGAAGAAGACATCTATGCTGCACTCGGGATGGCGACCCCACCCCCAGAACTGCGCGTTGGCGGAGAGGAAATCACCGCCGCAGTTGACCACACACTCCCCGATCTCCTCCCCTATGGAGCGGTGCGCGGAGATTTACAAACGCAAACCACCTGGACGGACGGAGAGGCGACCATCGAAGAAATGGCACGCGAAGCGCACGGAATCGGACGCGCCTATCTCGCCATTACGGATCACACCAAGTCCCTCGCCTTCATCGGCGGATTGGATACAAAACGGATCCGCGCCCAGGGAAAAGAAATCGATACGTTGAACACGCGCCGTATCCAGGGCTGTGCACGACTCCTCAAAGGTGCGGAGGTCGATATCAAACGGGATGGTTCGTTGGATCTTCCGGATGCGACCCTCGCGACCCTGGACTGGGTCGGCGTCTCCGTTCATTCCAGCTTCACCCTTCCGCGGGCCACGATGACGAAGCGCATTCTCCGCGCCATCCAGAACCCACACGTGGACTGCCTGTTTCATCCGACCGGACGTATTATTGGTAAGCGTGAACCGTACGCCATCGATTTTGCGGAACTCTTGGCCGAGGCAAAACGCTGCCGTGTCGCCCTCGAGATCGACGCGTACCCAGATCGAAGCGACCTCCACGATCTGCATGTGCGAATGGCGGTGGATGCCGGTGTTCCACTCGTCATCGATACCGACGCCCATGCACGATCACATCTTGGCTACCTTTCTTTCGGTGAGGCGATCGCGCGGCGCGGATGGGCGCGCACGCAAGACATCATCAACACAAAAACACTTACACAGTTGCGTGCCTGGCTCGAAAAAAAACGCCCCCGGCCCCATTGGACTGCTTAATTTCTTCAAAATGTATGCGCCCAAAATTTCAACATACACTTGAAACGTATCACTTGATCGCGAAGGACCTACACAAACCAGGAATCACTCCACTTGAAGAAGAGCGATTGCGCACCGTTCTTGGATGGCACAAAGAAAAAGCTGCAGAATCCGCCGGCATCCCCGTTGATCGGCAGGAAAAAATCTTTCGTCTCCAAGATGAAAAAATGCTGCGGATGGAGCAGCTACATTCACAACTCCAACGCATTTCGAGGGGCGAACCCGCGTTTGAACACACGCCTGATGCACGCATTATTCTCCCGGACGCACACGGAATCGCGTGGGCCCATCCGGATGGAACGCGTGAACATATCACCATCGGGGAAATCTGCGCAGATCGTTTATGGGATATCCCGTACGTTCTTGATGCACACGTCCCAAAGACGATTCAAAAACGTTTTGCCATCGAAGAAACCAAACGCGCATTGGAAAAATATTTGGATGTTCAGATCGCGACGGAAGAAGGTCCGCGCGGAGATAAGTGGCATCGAATGAAATATGCCGCTCTCATTAAAGATCGAGGCGCTCCGGTGAATCTGGGTCACCTCGCCGAACGGATGATTAATGGTTTTTTGCTAAAAATCACACTCGATCTTCCCGTATTATTCTGTTTAGAATATGCGGATATCTACCATGACTTAGAACAGAAAATCGATTTAATTATTCGTCGCACATCGTATACACGAGGGGTACAAATCGAATCCTCTCCGGACGACAAGATTTCATCCGGACCAAGCCACGCGACACGAGGCGTCCAACTCATGACTGGAAAAAAGGCTGCAGGAAAGCATCGGAAACTTGCACTGAGTATGGAACGATTGCGCGAGGAAAAGGAGCGTATTCAAGAAATCATCCTATTAAAAATTGGAAAGCGCATTGCACAGGATTCGCTTGCGCATTGGGAAAAAGACGGACGGCCCCCGGGTGGTCCGGATGCTTACTGGACCATCGAGCAAAAACAAAAGGTGTTGCGCGAACTATTGAAAGGGATGTTCACGCCGGAAGAAATCCACGCTCAATGCGAGGAAATCGCACACGGATTACGTCATCGTCGTTGAGAGAACCCTCCCCATACGCTAGGCTTTTTGCACTATGCCACGCGTCCGCATCGCTCCAGAGATTTATGCAGCGTCGTTTGTGTCTGGGTTTGCCGTCATGGGGATCGAAATCTTAGCCTCTCGGTTGATCGCGCCCGCCGTTGGCACCTCCGTCCTCGTCTGGACGAATTTGATCGGCGTCGTGCTCCTTTCCCTTGCCGCGGGTGCATGGGTCGGAGGCATCGTGGCAGACAAGCGCCCGGATCGCCGGATTCTCGGCGGACTGCTTTTCACAGGCGGTGTTTTGGCGTCGTTTTTAACGTTTGCGTACGACCTTGCCACCTGGCTCATCGGATGGCTTCCGGAAGGCGCAGCCGTTCCTGTGCTCGCACTCCTGCTTCTGACCCCCGCGGCGCTCATCCTTGGCGCAGTCAGTCCCGTCGCCGTCCGTCTTGCGCTGCATGAGCTTGGCGACGCGGGACACATTGCCGGACGCCTTTCTGCCATTGGCACCGTCGGCAGTCTTGCGGGGACGTATCTTACCGGCTACGTCTTTATCGCGATTTGGCCGACACATTGGATTCTTGCCGTCATCACCATCATCTTGTACGCCACGGGTCTTTGGATTCTTCGCCCAGCATTTCCAAAACAAGTAGCGGCCGGCTGCCTTGCCGCGGGCGCGCTCTTCGCCGGACAAACCGCAGACGGTCCACCGGGGACGTTTATTCCAAGCGCCTATAGCTCGATGCGGATCGGAACCTCGACGTATCTTGGGACGCCCGTCAAAATCCTGTGGATGGATCGCGTTGCGCATGGCGGAACCACGCTCGCAGACCCGTCCCGTTCGTTTTTTCCCTATTACGATCTGTTTCAGGATTTCACAGATCTCCTGACCCCCAACGCCAAAACGTTTCTTGCCATCGGCGGAGGGACGTTTCATGGCGCCCGCGCGTGGATCGATTCCGCCCCAGGACGCACCGCAACCGTGATCGAACGGGATCCCGCTGCCATCACCGCCTCCAAAACCTATTTTGATCTAAAGGACGACCCTCGGCTCACCATCCTGGAAGGCGACGGACGCGCCGCTCTTACCCCACGCACGGAACGCTACGATGTGGTCATGTTGGATGCGTATGCGGATCACCTCACGGTTCCGTGGCATTTGGTCACCGTCGAAGCATGGGCAAATCTTCGTGCGCACGTAACCGACGACGCGCTGGTCGCGATGAATTTTATCCTGCATGAAGACCTGGAACGTGACGCAAATGCGCGTCTCATGTCCGGAATCATCGGTGCGGCAAAAACGCAGTTTCGCTACGCAAAACTTGCACGCATCGACGATAAAGATGACGCCGAGGATCTCACCAACACCCTCCTACTCCTCTCGAACGTCCGCGAGCCAAGCGACGACGAAATTCGTGCCATCCTCGATCGCAACGACGTGTTGCGCGAACCAGCGGTGTATCCAATCGTCACGCATGCCCACCCCCCGTTTACCGATCGCTATGCCCCGGTGGAATATCTCAGTACGCAACTCGTTCACTAACCGCCGCTATGGCCACACGAAAAACGCTCACAAACGCACAGCAAGCATCGTTTCTTGAAACGCTGGAGCGACGGTTTCTTGCGCATCCGGAACGTCATGCTGGCATCACCTGGCACCAGGTCGAGGCTCGGCTTCTGGACCATCCCGAAGGGACGTGGTCGCTGTTTCAGATGGAGGACACGGGTGGCGAACCGGATGTGGTCGGAAAAGAGAAAAAAACAGGGGCATTCCGCTGGTTTGATTGCGCAGCCGAAAGCCCGGCCGGACGGCGTAGCCTCTGCTACGATCGCGACGCGCTCAACGCACGCACAGAGCATCCACCCAAAAATGCAGCGACAGAAGTCGCGCGCGCCCTCGGGATTACGCTTCTTTCTGAAGATGACTATCGGTACCTCCAGACGCTCGGCGCATTTGATCAGAAAACATCAAGCTGGATCGAAACCCCTGCGCGCATCCGCCAAAAAGGGGGCGCGCTTTTCATGGATCGTCGGTATGATACGGTGTTCGTCTATCACAATGGCGCGTCCTCGTATTACGCCGCACGTGGATTTCGCGGATCACTCACGTTTTGATCCAAAAAACCCCGCACCAGATGGTGCGGGGCCTTGCGTCTAGAAATCCCTTTCCGTCCCCCATTCCCGCGCAAGATACGCGAGGATCGGCTCGTCCGTCTGGAGGGAAGCATCCGTGCAAACGCCACGCGTCGCGCGGAAGTCCTTTTCGGCGCGGACAAGCTCCACCCCGACGGCGTTCGGAAACCCGTTCGGGAACTGTTCCACCCCGAAGACCCCGAACCCCAGCCGCTGCGTCTTGATGTCGTGTGTCACGATCAGGAGATGCGTTGGCACCTCCACCTGAACGCGCGCGAGAAGATGCAGCAACCGTTCGACCGCAAAAAGCGGCGTCGTTCCCTTGCCACGTGCACCGACCGACCGGTACTCCTCCAGATGCGGGATCATCACGATCCCTTCCTTGTGGGAACGGTGGGAGATCCCTCTCATCAGCAGACGATCTCGCACGATTCGCGCCGTTTGGCGACACCGCGCGTACGGTGACGTCCAGGCCACGAATCGCTCCCCGTTCATCCATCCGTCGGAGAGCGCGTCGGCGAGCACCAGCGCCTGTCGAATTCCCTCATCCGTCAGATCGTTTGCCTGCAGGAGGGCAATCGACTCGCGCTCCCGTGGCGTCAGATGCAGATCCGTGTACAGCGCCTGTGCATGGCGCACTACCGTGACGCGCAATGCTCCTTGCTCGTCCATGGTGTCCTCCTTTGTGGTACCCTGTTGGACAGACGGTTCCGTACCACTTTTTTCGCGTGACGTCAATCCTATGGGCAAAGATTTCTATTCCGCCAGACCGCCGCAAGACCCCTCCCGCGAAACGCGGTCCTCTTCGATTCTTGAGGCCCCGATCAGCGTTCCTGATTTTGGAAAGACGCTCGTGAACAAGGGGATCCCTCCGGAAGAATGGAACCATGCCATTACGCTGTTTATCCCACGATCCAAAAGCCCCCGCATTCTTCATCTGATGACCAATGTCTTTTCCGGCCTTTCCCCCACGCACTACCGCATGCTGATGGCCGCGACCAAGGCGCGTTATCCGCACGTTTCGATATACGATAAACGCACCATCGTTCCCCATACTGAATTCAACCGTTTTCACGACCTCCCCTACAACGCGGACGAAACGGACGATCTGATCCGTGTCGGGATTTTTCCGCCGGAAGTACGCTTACACATGCTGCGTACAGCCGAAGCATTTATCCCGTCGGATCGTTCACGGATCTTTCGTGATGAACTCCTCCATCGACCAACGGCGCACACATTTTTTCAATTAGATCGCGTGTTTTCGGACGCGGATTTTTCCGAACTGTACACAGACGCGCAAACGACAACGGATCTCCAACTCCTTTTTCAAGATGCCGAACTCCGTAAAGAACGCGCTCCCATCGTTCAGGAAGCGCTTCGATCTGGCCGACCGGTTGTCGCTGGACGCACACTCATGTTGCTTTGGGACCCCGAACAAGAACCTCTCCCACGAGAGCTCCTCAAGCAGGCCATCAAAGAGGTAAAAACCTGTGATGAAATGGGCCTTTACGCCGATGCGGATGCGCTGCTCGAGCCACTTCTTGATCATGATATTCGCTTTGATCCGGCATTTGTCAGACGGATCCAGCTTCGCGCGACAGAAGAACACGAACGGCGGGAAACACGTGTACCCCGTGAAGTGCGCTATGGTAGCGGCGAACGCATCCGGGTCGAAGATGCCCTGACCCGATTCTACGTCTCCAACCTGTTTGATTTCGAAACCGATCAAATGCTTCATGCATTTGCGCAAAAAGAAGAGGGACGGGAAGAATCCAATCTTTCGTCACATCGTCGCCGATTCGCCGCTTCCATCGAACGGACGCGAAAAGAGCATCGCGCGCAGGTGGAAGAAATGCATGCGTGGATCCGAGAATATCTGCTCGATGCGGTGATGAGCGAGATTACGCATCAAGATTTTGTCGAAAATTCCGCCGCCCTCCTCTCCCCGCCGGTTGAGGTACGTCCCGTCTACAAAACACCTACCTTCATTTATCACCGTGAACATGAAACGACGGAGACGTGTCGGCCGGCCGATACGTTTCTTCGCCTCGGCACCTCCGAAGAAATCCGCTCGTACCTTCGGGCTGCGTCCATCCGCTTTCTCGAACCTGGTTGGGCACATTTATTTGGCGGAGAACCCTGGGCAGAAATTGCGCGCACCGCGGAAATCTTGTGGCGCACAGACACACCAAATGTCCCCTATCTGGATCATGTGTTTGACCTACAGCACAATAACGCATCGGTGTTTGATAAACGCCCGGAACGGGTGTTGCAGCATGATGAAAAACTGAAACAGATGTTGGATATCAAACGCGACGCCCAGACCATGGATGAACTCGCAGAGCGCCTATTAGCCGTCGAAGACCTCCCGGAATCCACCCGCGACTGGCTCTCTGCGACCTACGCGCTGTTTCGGGAACTGCGCACACAGTACAACCGCCTCGCGGCAAGTTACGGGATGGAACTTCGACCAGAACCCACTGACGCCGATCGCGCGCGCTGGTTCGCGCCACCGACGCAACCCCTGGGAGTCGATGGCGTCTATGACCCAACGGAGTTTGATCTGGGAGAAGACGTCGACTAAAAAACATCCCCGGAATGGGGGATGTTTTTTATGGTGCCCAGGGCGGGAATCGAACCCGCAAGCCCGATGAAGGGCAACGAATTTTAAGTCCGTCGTGTCTACCAATTCCACCACCCGGGCACGGCGTGGTTGTATCACAGCGAAACGCCCGCGTCACGTCCCCCGCTTCCCCCGTCCCCGCCACCATTCCCACACCCCCGGCAGAAGCGAAATACCGATGATCGCAAACACCACAAGCGTAAAGTTCTTCTTCACCACCGGGACATTTCCAAACAAGAATCCGGCAAAGAGAAAAATCCCCACCCACAAAATCCCTCCAGCCACATTGTACGCCACAAATCGACGATAGTGCATCTGGCCGACCCCTGCGACAAAGGGGGCGATCGTCCGCACAATCGGGACAAACCGCGCCAAGATGATCGTCTTTGCGCCATGCGTTTCAAAAAACCGCTGGGTTCGCTCCAAATGCTCACGCTTTAGCCACCGTCCATGCGCTTGTTCGACCGCCGCAGGCCCCAACCGACGCCCTACCGCATAGTTCACCGAATCTCCCAAAATCGCAGCAAGAACAAGCAGCACAAATGCCGTGAGAACATTCAGCGATCCAAGCGCGGCAAAGGCGCCGGTCGCAAACAACAACGAATCCCCCGGAAGAAACGGCGTAACCACCAGCCCTGTCTCGCAAAAAATGATCAAAAACAAGACGCCATACGTCGCAGAGCCATACTGTGCAATGAGACTCCCGAGATGAACGTCGAGATGCAAAAAATAATCCGCAAATGAAAGAATCCAGGACATGGCGGGATAGTACCCGTTTTTGTGGGATTCGAACACTGTACGCCCCCGCTCGGAACGCGTACGCTAGCGCTATGCCTCCGCTACTTGCCCTTCTCCTTCCGGTCGCCGCCACCTTGCTTGGCGGGTGGATCGTCCTTCGGACTCGCCAAACACTCCGCCCCTGGCTTTCGCTTTCGGGGGGCGTCCTCTTGGGCCTCGCTTTTTTAGATCTCCTTCCTGAGGCGTTCGAACATGCGGGAGAAGCTGGATTATCCGGAGAATTCGTAGGCGGGATGGCGCTCGCAACCGTCCTTCTCTTTCATGTCTTGGATAAAGTCTTCGATTTTCATGGACATGAAGGCCACGAACACCCCTGCGCAAATACCCACCACGAAGAACATCCGGCGCGCCCCTGGACACGCATCTCCGGCATGGGGTTTCACGCATTTTTGGATGGACTCGCCATTGGAGGTGGCTTTGCGGCCAATGAACGCTTGGGTATTTTGGTCACCCTTGGTCTCATGCTCCACAAACTGACCGATGGCATGACCACCGTGACCTTGTTTGCAAAATCCGGTGGCTCCGAGCGTCGTTCACGCACCTACGTCGCACTCTCCGCCATCGTTCTTCTGCCACTCTTCGGCCTCGCGACGGGCCAATTTCTGACCCCCTCGCCCATGGCAACCACGCTATTTCTTTCAGCGCTTGCCGGCCTCTTCATCCACCTCCCCCTTTCAGAACTCCTTCCTGAAGCACATGAAGGCAAACCGTCTCGACTTGGGATCGCACTCACCGTTGCCGGCATCACGCTCATCGCACTTATCAAACAACTTGTTCCGCATGGATAGTTTTCCGTTATGGATTCCTCGTTTTTTCAGGACGTCGACCAAGAACCACGACTGATCGCTCCGGATGCGCAAGAAACGGATCGCGGGTTTGATGTTGCGTTGCGTCCAAAAAATCTAAGCGAGTTCGTGGGGCAAACAAAGGTCAAAGAAAACCTGCGCATCTTCTTGCATGCCGCGAAAGGACGTGGGGAACCCTGCGAGCACATCCTGTTTTATGGTCCGCCGGGGCTAGGAAAAACATCGCTCGCTCATGTGATTGCGGCCGAAATGGGGGCGCCCATCAAGGTCACAAGCGGTCCTGCGCTCGAAAAAGTGGGTGATCTTGCCGCGATTCTCACCAACTTGGAGGACGGTGATATCTTGTTTATCGATGAAATCCATCGCATGAACCGATCCATCGAAGAGGTGCTTTACCCTGCGATGGAGGACTTTGCGTTGGATATCGTGATTGGCAAAGGTCCAACGGCTCGGACGCTCCGTCTGGATCTCAAACGATTTACGCTGGTTGGCGCAACCACACGACTCTCGCTCCTCTCCGCACCGCTCCGCGATCGGTTTGGCGTTGTGTTTCATCTGGATTTTTATACGCCCGTTGAAATGCGCGATATTCTGGATCGCAGCGCGCAGCTACTCAGTATTCCCATGGAATCAACGGCGCTCGAACGCATCGCCCATCGGGCACGCCGTACGCCACGCATCGGCAATCGCCTACTCAAACGCGTCCGCGATTACGGACAGGTCATGGCAAACGGACTCCTTTCCGCGGATGTCGTGGATCGCGCGCTGGATGCGCTTGAAATCGACGCGCGCGGCTTGGATGAAGCAGATCGCCGCACCCTGCGTACGTTGATCGAAAAATTCAACGGCGGACCCGTGGGACTCACGACGCTCGCCGCCGCAACGGCGGAAGAGGTAGAAACCTTGGAAGAAGTGATTGAACCCTTTTTGTTGCAGGAAGGGATGCTGGCTCGCACCCCCCGCGGTCGCGTGGCCACCGAACACGCCTACGCACACCTCAATTGTGTGATTCCAACGCGACAAGGTATACTTTTGTCATGATTCCCCTCGTGTATTTCTTAATCGCCTGGCTTGTCCTGGTCGGCCTGTTTGGTATTGGCGCGCTTCTGACGCTTGGCATGAACCTGCGCTATAGCGTTGCCACGGCCGGCGCATACATCTCGACCGGGCTGTTTGTCGTCGTTTCTGCGTCTGCACTCATCGCCTGCGGACTGTACATCGCGACGGTGGATTGGACACAAACGGTTGAACTCTTTGCCCCGATCTCCATCGGTTTTGCGCCGTAATTCCACCTCCTATGATGGATCTCCACCATCTTCCAAACCAACTCCCCAATGAAGAATTGGTGTACTTTTTGCGGCGCCATCCCATCACGCTCACCAGCCTCTTTTTTACCTTCGCCATCGTCCTCGCAACGCCGATCGCGCTTGCCTGGTACATTTTTTCCTTTGAACCAACCTGGTGGCAAAGCACGACCGGTCAGCCCCTTGCTGTGTTGCTCGCCTCTGCCATTTTTCTGTTCGCGTGGCTCTTTTTGTACCAGCAGTACCTGGATTATTACCTGGATTCCTGGATCGTCACGACCAAACGTATTCTGAATATCGAACAAACCGGGCTCTTTAGCCGAACGGTGTCCGAACTTCGGCTCTATCGCGTCCAAGATGTGACCGCCACCGTGAATGGCCTTTTGCCGACGATGCTAAACTACGGGAATGTCGAGATTCAATCGGCCGGGGCAAAAGTACGCATTGTGTTTGAAGAAATCCCTCGCCCAAACGACATCGCAAAACGCGTCCTGGAACTGTCCGAACGAGAACGGCGCGAACAGCTGGACACGGCGGTGGAAGAATTTGGAATGCCGGACGATGCCGATACCATCGAAGATAACCGCAAGAAATAAAAAACGGGCACTCGGCCCGTTTTTTTCTTACTTCACTGCGTAACTCGCTCGCACGATCGCCGTCACCTTCTTTTTGATCGAACTCGTGTCATACGCCCCGTAATCCGAGATATCGATGCTGTTTGGCGCGGTCACCTGGAAAACGCCCATCCCAGCCGATCGTACCGCTCCCAGTTTCGCGTCTGCGGATTCCACGATTTTTCGCGCCCGCTCGGTTGCATCCTTGGTCGCTTCCCCCAACATCTCAAGCTTTAATTCACGAAGTTTGCTGTAAAAGAATTCGACGCCCCCAGAATTGAGTACAATCCCCTTTCCTGCCAGCTGGTTCGTTGCCTCTTCGGCAATTTTCCCCAACTGCCCCGGCTCGCGTGTCTCAACGACGATATTCTGGGAAAAACTATAGCCCACAATGCGATTGCCGCCACACAACTGATCGCCAGAGGCACCGTAGATCACGTTTTGCTGGCTGTCACACACAATCGAAGTCTGTGGGGGCTGAACCGAGATCTCCGTTTCTTTGACCCCCTGTCCACGCAGATACCCTCGGACTTCTTCCACATCTTTTTTCAACTGCGCCGTCCCGGCCTGAAGCGCGGATCCTTCCGCCGTCCGCGTGATTCGAAACGACCACTTACCAACGTCGGATTCGATTTCGCGCTCTGCCGAACCGGTCACGGACACCTCGTTATCTGCCATGCGACCACGTTCATACGCCTTTGCCGCGAGCCCTGCCGACAACACGATCCCGAGGGTGAGAATAATCGCCGGAACGACCAATCCGCGACCCGTTGTGTCTTGCGCCATACATCAAAACAATGAATGAATAGTTCAAGTGTACGTACCGCACATCAAAACGTCGAATGCGGGTATTCATGACAAAAATCCCCCTGAATCCATCTCTTGTAGGAGACGTATTCAGGGGGATCGAGAAACGTGAGGATCGGCGTAGAACGTCTACGCCGCACGCTTCTCGGGCTCCGCAGGACGCGGAGCCGGAGGGGTCACGGGTAGTGCACCCGTGTGGGAGATGATCGCTTTCGCGATCGTCTCAAGCGCCTTGGTCTGGCGCTCGATGAGCAGATTCTGCTCCTGAAGGAGCTTCGTCTGCGTCTCGAGCGAGACCCGGACACTCCGCTTCCATCTCCATGCGCTTACCGCGCGAAGGAGATGGAACAGCGCCCAGACGACCGCAGCGAGCGCGAGCGCCCACAGGATCGTCTGCCCCAGTTGCTCGAGCTGCCGGAGTTGCTCCGACAGCTCGGTCGCGGGATTTGCGGGCAACGCGCCCCGCATGCGAGCCGCGACACTCGCGAGGATCTCGTCCATGAGACCTCCTTTCAGACGGAACACAACCGTACGTTTTGCTGCGTCTGAAAGGGGTCTCGATGGGATGGAAGGAGCTTTGAATCACGTCGACAAGCATGAGACATGACCCAAAGACCTTGGACGTTGTTTGAGGCGCTCTTGCGAGCGCCTACGGGGAACGTCCAGAACCCCAAGATGAAAGACTACTTCCTCCGCTTCTTCGCGGCGGCGATCTCGGCCGCCCGCGACGGCGAAGTGAAAGTGACCGAGTGGCCGGCGCAGACCACAGTGACCTGTGCGCCGGACTCGATGACCTTGACGCCCGATGCGGCACTGAGGGCGCCGGCCTCGTAGGCGCTGCGCGCCCACTCGAGGCGGAGACGCTTCTCCGCTTCTCGCGCCGCGACCGGCTCGAGACGCTTGCGCGCCTCGGCCTCAGCCACCTCCTGCTCCGCGAGCAGCTGCTTGTGGCAGCGGACGCAGAACGTGTGCGACACGTGGCGCGGGAGGAAGACCGTGCTGCACGGCTTCCCTCCGACCTTTCCGGCGCACTTGCGCGCCGCCGGGGTCGCCACCGGCTTGGCCGGGGCGGGGGCAGGCTTCACAGCGGCAGCCTCGTTCGCCTTGGCGACGGCCGCGAGGGCCTCGCCGATGTTCTCGAACGAACCGAAAGCGGACAAATCGATGTTTCCGTTGTTCATGTCACGAACCTTTCTCCCCCGTTATAGAGGGATGTTGTTGGAAACGAACTTGGTCGCCTGAATATCCGACGGGATTTCCAGGTCGACAAACGAGAATATCACGAAAAGACGGTTTTGTCAAGCGTCGATAAACAAAATATATTTCCTAAACCAGGTTTCTCTATTTTTAGAGAAAAAATACTGATACGCATGTAAAATACACATAAAATTCCCGGACTGTCTGTCCGGGAAAGCCTAGAGCAACGAACACGCGTTCGCGTCCTCCTGACAAAAGAGCGTTTCCGTTGGACACGGGCGACCGCGCGGAAGATATCCGCCTGCCGGAAACCACGTATCCGGATTTGTGCCCAAACAGTGACTGCGGATCAAACGGGTTTCGACACCCGTTTGCGCCCCATCACGTGCAACGGTCCAGGCACGGAGCATTCCCCGACTCAGCACGGTCGTTCCGTCACGTGGCACATCCGCAGCCCAGGCAACCTGTGCCCCGTTTTCCAGTCGCACGTTTAGCACAAGATTTGCCGCATCCGCGAGTGGAAGCGAGACGGCGACGCTCGCGGTCCATGGATCTGCGGTGCGAGGCGCAGGAAAATACACTAAATCCTGCGTAAATCCTCCGCGAACATCGCGACGTGCAAACACCACAGACGCGGGGCGGAACCCCACGCCGGTCACTTCCCGTAACGTCGGCGTCTGAAAGCAAAAGTGCCACACTTCACGCCCTGCCCGAAAGAACTCCGACGGGAGACGCACGCCGCGATCCGAACAGGTAAGCGGTGACAGGACAATCGCATCCAAGGGCCCTGCATCCGGTACCGTCGCATCCCGCATGCCTGCATCCACCACATCTGCGCGAAGAGCGTCAGACGACGTATCCATTCGGACATCTCGCGCTGCATCCGCTCCTCCATCTTCATCCTCCGGACGCCAAGGCGATCCATATCGACGTCCGCCATCAGGATAGGAAAACGGGGGCGCATCCATCCCCGCATCCAAAGAAAATGAGGGAATAAATGGGATTCTGAACGTGGAGGCGTCCGCGGATGCATCTTCCGCATCTCCCAGAGCTCCGTCGTTCGCCCCAGCTTCACCGCCATCCGGCAGACACCCCGGAAGATGCACGTCGATATTCCACACACAGGCGGACATTCCCATCATCCATACAACCAATGACACAATTACGGCACGCTTCATGACGCCCTTCCTTTTTGACCACGAAAAAACGTGGCTATGACACCACGTTCCATCTATTTGATCGGCTGTCAACTCTTACACGGTCCCCAATTGCGGGTGCCAAACGTGCAATTCCTTTGGCACAGCGAAAATTCCCACATGATGCGCCGCATTCAACACGGAACGCATGCAGAAATATTCCATTGGAAAATCGTGGATTCCAGCGCACCATTTTCCTTCTTCCACACGGTATTTTGCGACAATCTCCTCAAGCGACATCCAACGAAATTGATCCACTTCTCCCGGCTGTGGCGTAAAGAAGGATTCCGGCTCATCAATCAACGTCACAAAATCCTTTGCCCACAAGCGCGCCTTTTCAATGCGCGTCGTACGCCAAGGCAACAGACGCGGGGCGTGAATCTTGATCCCAGCCTCTTCCTCTAATTCCTTCACGGCGTTTGATTCATAGGTTTCCCCGAGCCCAACGTGTCCGCCCATATGAGTGGACCACACTCCAGGAAGCCGCTCTTTTTGGAGGGACCGCTGGTGACACAAGACTTCCCCCTTTGAATTCAACACAAAAACGTTCGTCGAGCGGCACCAGGCCTGCTTTGCCAACGCCTCCGGACGATGAAGAATCTCGCCCGTCAGATCCCCTGTGCGCTCACAAACGATCTCTAATTGTTCTGCCATAATAACCCACGTATTTCTACGCAAAAATAAGAATGATTGCGTGGTGGGTTGTCAAAAGAAATCCGGGTCCCAACGTCCCAGGTCGACGCCGTACGCCGCCTGGGATTGATACCTTCTTTCTTTGGGCAACCGCCCACGTTGGGGAAAATACTAGCATAAAATGAAACATCCCGCAACCGTTGCGGGATGTGCGTACTAGCGAAAAAGTCCGGACGACAGCAACAGGATACGGCTTCGGCGCGTCGCCTTCTGATCCAACGCCGTCAAAAGATCGGCCGACACACTCACATCGTACCGGGTCAAAAACCAGTAACGACGCGCATCTTCCCAGGCCTGCGCTCGAGCCGCGCGAATCCAGTCCATGAGCAACCGTTCACTCCAGGGCGAAGCGCTCTCCACGAGAGCGCGCAGCCGCGGACCGGCTAATGCGTGCAATGCCCGAATCTCCACCTGATCCAACAACTCGTTGATCAGCAGATAGTCCTCGTACTCGCGCATGTCGCGACGCGGGATACGATTCACCGCAATACATGCATGACGAATAGCCTGGGGAAGATCGTAACAAATATGCGCATTCACTCCGGCCAGCGCATACTGGACGGGCGCTATCCCCTCCACGAACCGACGATGAAAGAGCGCGCACCACACATCGGCAGGAGGGATCGCTCCTTCATGGTACGTTCTCAGCGCGTCAAAAAAGAACTGCGCAAATCGAACGACCAATTCTCGAATGAACGCTGGATTCGCAAACACACTGCGATCACAGGCTCCCTCCACCTCACGAGTCACCTCTGCATAGACTCGCAGAAACGCGCTGGTCCCATCTTCTGGATACAGAACCGCCTCTAGCTCCGCCATCCGCTCCAGAACACCCTGGATCGTCGACTCGGATAATGGCCGTGATAACACCGTAACAGCCGCCTGATCCGCAAATAAACGCGTAGATACACCGTTCATGGTCCTTCCTCCCTCAAAAGTACTCCCGCCAGGAAACCGCGTTCTTGCTGTTTTCGTCAAGGGAAACACCCCGCACGAGGTCGGGGTGAAGCGTTCTTACATCGTCGGACAGTGATAGCGTCCGTCCCCACATTCCACGAGCGCCGCGGGGCAGGACGTCCCTTCTGGCATGAAGCTGACACCCCGTTCAAGTCCGAACTCGGGAGAAAGTTCATCCACGCAGGCATGCGCAAGAATTCGCGTCGGCCGAAGGACACGCGATCCATCCGGACCGACGCGCCATACCTGAAAATGACCGATCGTTATTACGTGATTCGCGCGCGCATCCACATCGACCGCACGCCGATGCGATACCTCCTCTCCACTTCGAAACGCGTTGACCGCATTAAGAAGCAGCGGCGCTCGATCTTCCTCTGGGACGTGCAACAAAATCGACGCCATCCATCGACCGTTATCCGGCGGTGCCTCGAGGATTCCTAGAATCTGTGATGCATCTCGCGGATCGCGACGACGGGTGAAAATGACCGTCGTCGGAGGTTCAACGGGAATCGGGTCTCCCCAGTCGCCATTATCGCGTCCATCCATTCCATGAGGTGGAACGTCGTAGCAGAGTTGCCACAGCGTACCACCGGTCGGCGTTCCGGGCGGAAGTGGGGTCGGCGTATCATCACAGGTGGTTCCGGACAATCGATACACCCGCATCCCAAGCCCCATGTCACGCCATGTTTCGTGGTCACGAATGGGTACGGGCGCTACCTCGCGCGATCGAGTATTCGCAGAACCCGGTCCTGTGGATACCAAGGTCTGTACATGCGCCTGGAGTACCGGATCGAGTGGAATGGGGCCGCGTTTTTCGGGCGCACATCCAAGCGCCAGTGCAGGAAGGAGCAACGCGATCACGGTGAATACCAACAGAGAGAGCATGCGAGCATACATGATCTTCTTCATCCCTTCTGAAACGAGAGTCCTCTCGCCTCACTTCACCACGTTCCACGAAGCACCCCTCCTGTCAAGCGGTAAAGAATCACCGCTGTGCAGAGGAGGATCGAGCAAGCGCATCTCGCACGGTTCGGACGACATACAAGACAGAGCCGATCACGACGAGGACATCATCAACCCATCCAAGAATAGGAAAAATGTCCGGTAACAGATCCGTTGGAACGACGGCGTAGATGATCGCGAGAATGGCCACGATCTTTGCCGGATATCCAACCTTCTTATCAAAAACCAAGGCGAGAGCTTTCCACCACGGTATGCGCTCGGTAATCATAGAAGAAAGAGTACACTTTGCAACACAGACGTGCCATGCGCATACGCAAACGCTCCGAGCCCCATCGCCCCCACCACAAACAACAGATCATCCATCCAGCCGCCACAGGGACTTTGCAAAAAATCCGGCACCCAATTGATTGACCAATTGATGGGCCATAAATACACGACCCCCTTGGTATTAAACCCATCAATCACGAGATGACTCAGATATCCAAGAGCAAAAACCGGTGCAATGGCAGGAATCACCGGTGGAACGAATCGACCGATCGTCCACCCCGCAAGACCCGTGGCAAGAAATGAATGAAAAAAACGCCGATGTCCAAACAATTTGTGCGCCATCAACAGTTTTGTGACATTAAACGTCTCATCATGGATCTCCGATTCTTTTGCATCGACGTCAGGAAAAAGCCCTCCCACGATCCCAACAAACACAAGCGGCAGCACCTCCCATCCCGTCACGCCTAAAAACGGCGCGATCCAAATCGCATTTGCCCCAACAATCGCGTGCGTCTTCCCGGTCATGATCCCATCCTACCGCACGTCAATGGAACTCGCCGAACGGGTTTCCTCGGCCGGAACGAAATCACTCCCCAAAAGGATATCGGTCCCAAAGGTATAATCCAGATAAAACGCGTCTGGAATGTCGTCTACTTTTGTATTCCACTCCATTCCATACAGCGCACGCGCTACCTCTTCAGAGGCGATCCAGCGCAACATACCTCCACGACCAACGGCGTACACCTTGTTCACGGTCGTGAACTTCACAAGCCGCACTCCGGGGCGATACCCCACGTTTCGTGCAAGTGGAAACGAAGCCAGCGTTGCTGCACTCACCTCTTCTACCGTCGAAAAATCCTGATACCACGTAAAAAAGACGCGGCTATTCGGAAATGCGCGGCGTTTTCCATCCGTCCCCACAAAATACACCGCTTTGCAGGGATGATCCGCCTCGACTGCCTGATCCGTCGGACAAGCGAGCTTGATCAAACGCGGACGCACAACCGGGACAGGGACGAACGACGTCGTCGTTGCAACCGGGGCAGGAGCAGGTGTCGGCGTTGGTGCAGGCGTCGGGGCCGGTGTCGGGGCCGGACTTCCGGGAAGCGGTGCCGACGGGATGATGGCGCCTTCCACCCAGATGGCCGTGTTCGGGCCCGCCGCCATTCCACCGTTTGCATCACGACAAAAGACGAAGGCGATGCGCGAACCTCCCGCGGGAAATGTATGTGAACGATTCGCCATCCCTCCCGCGACCGTCATCTCTCCCACATCTTCCAAATCCACATACAATCGACACACGCTGATCGGAACCGCAGACGAAACCGAGGCGGAAAGCGTTACAGGCTGATTCGTGGTTGCCGTTACCGGCGTCACACCTCCAATCGTGGGCGCCGCACTTGCAAGACCCGGCAAGACACATCCAACCAACCCAACGGCAACGCACGCCGTCTGACGAAATGCAGAGGAAAGATTCATGACTTCATGGTAGCGCATTCCGGTTCGCGCCACCATCCAATCCAAGCGACGATCATCGCGAGTTGTACCCAAAACAGCACCACATTCAACCCGTGTGTACTTGGGCTCATCCATCCCGCTGCAAAATAAAACTGCACGTTCAAAAACATCCCCACCAACAGGGAGACGATTGCCGCTCCCATCGCCACAGAACGCATCCATCCCTCCTTTCCAAACATCGCAAATAGAAGCGCAAGAACCAACCCGATTGCAATCACCATTTCCGCGATAATCACAAGCCATCCAAAGGTCTCCACATGCGCCTTCGCAACCTGCAAAACCGCATCGACATACCACGTATGTGGATTCTTACTTGCAAACGTGGTCAGCGTTTTCTCTAATCCATCCACAAATGTCCCTCCCCACCACTTCGAAAACCCACCCTTCCCCCACTCGTACGCGAGGGTGAGGTGAATACCGGCAAGTGCCCCATACGTGCGACGCAAGGTCATACAGAGAATATTAGGCGCGGACACATGCCCGCACGGTTGGATGAATGCGCATAATGGTTTGTGCAATTCCTACGACATCGAGTGCCGGCGCCGGCGGAAGATCGGCCTTCAGCGTTTTTTCATATCGGACGGGCTGTAACGCATACCGTGCACCCGGCGGTAACATTGCGGCAATCTGCAGTAATGACGCCTCATCATGGAGCGCTGGGTAGACGGTGGTCCGAAATTCAAACGGAAGGCCGGACGAGGCGATCAGCACCATCGTTTCCTGACAATTCTCCAGCGCTTTCTCCGAAATCATCCCCACAATATCACGATAACGATCCCAGGTATGCTTCACATCCATCGCGATAAAATCCACCAATCCTTCCTGGATAACCCGGCGCACCATCGCTGGATGGACACCGTTTGTGTCGAGCTTCACCTTCAATCCCATCTGCTTTACGTCGCGCAAAAACACAGGCAATCCGGGATGGATCGTCGGCTCTCCGCCCGTCACGCAGACGCCATCAATCATGGTTTTTCGTGACTCCAATCGACGCAATACTTCTTCTTCAGATAACCCACCTCCAACCGGCGTACCCACAGGAACCAACTCAGGATTATGACAATACACGCATCGAAACGGACATCCTTGGGTAAAGACGATCGAACACACGTGTTCTGGATAATCTAGGAGGCTGACTGATTGGAATCCGGCGAAATTCATACCGTACATGCCGGCACCGCATATTCTTTGCGGTCCTGATATTCCTGACGCTTCCCCTTATTCCATTGATCGACCGGACGGAAATACCCCACGATCCGCGACCAGACTTCGCACCCCGTGTGACACGTTGGACACGTTGTGTGCTCACCCGCCACATAACCATGCGTCGGACAGATACTGAATGTCGGCGTCAGCGTAAAATACGGCAGCCGATATCCTTCGGCGACCTTCTTTACAAAGGCGGCGCAGGCCTTCCAATCCTGCACGCGCTCCCCCAAAAACAGATGCAGAACCGTTCCACCCGTGTACTTCGTCTGTAAACGATCCTGATGGTCCAATGCGGCGAGCGGATCATCCGTGTATCCAACGGGCAGGTGCGTCGAGTTCGTGTAGTATGGCGCGTCCTCCGTTCCCGCCTGAATAATATCTGGGTACCGTGCACGATCTTCTTTCGCGAACCGATAGGTCGTCCCTTCCGCCGGCGTCGCCTCCAAATTGTAGAGATGCCCCGTTTCTTCTTGATACTGCACCAAACGTAAACGCATGAATTCAAGGACCTCCTCCGCAAACGCACTTCCCTCGACAGAGGCAATATCCGTTCCAAGAAAGTTACGCAGCGCCTCATTCATCCCATTTAATCCAATCGTCGAAAAATGATTGCGCAACGTCCGCAAATACCGACGTGTATACGGCAACAATCCACGGTCGATATTGTCCTGGACCACAACGCGCTTTTCTTCCAAGGATGTCCGCGCAAGATCCATAAGCCTCCCAAGTCGCGCAAAAAAATCTTCACGCGAATCGGCGAGATACCCAATACGCGCCAGATTGATGGTCACGACCCCGACACTTCCCGTCATTTCCGCCGACCCAAACAAACCACCACCCCGCGCTTTTAAAGCACGCAGATCCAACTGCAATCGGCAGCACATACTGCGCACGTCACTTGGATGGAGCGTCGAATTCACGAAATTCTGAAAATACGGGATCCCATATTTTGCCGTCATTTCGAACAGCAATTGAGCATTGGGCGTGTCCCAAGCGAAATCACGCGTAATGTTGTAGGTCGGGATGGGAAACGTGAACACGCGCCCCTTCCGATCCCCTTCCGTCATCACCTCAATAAATGCGCGATTCACCAGATCCATTTCGGTCTGGCAGTCCGCATACGTGTATGACTGCTGCACACCGCCAACGACCGGATGTTTTTCTTTCATGTCATCCGGCACCATCCAATCGAGTGTGATGTTTGTGAATGGCGTCTGCATCCCCCATCGCGACGGAACATTCAGATTAAACACAAACTGCTGCACCCCCTGACGCACCTGGTCATACGTGAGTCCATCGTTTTTTACAAACGGCGCAAGCATCGTATCGAACGAAGAGAACGCCTGTGCCCCTGCCCATTCGTTTTGCAACGTCCCCAAAAAGTTCACCATTTGGCCAAGCGCCGTTTCAAAATGCTTTGGCGGGTCAGATTCCACCTTGCCCGGCACCCCATTAAACCCCTCCTCTAACAACTGCCGGAGACTCCACCCGGCGCAATACCCGGAAAACATGTCTAAATCGTGGATGTGAAAATCGCCGTTCACATGCGCTTCTTTTACTTCGACTGGATACACTTCATCCAACCAATACTTGGCCGTGACTTTCCCCGCCGTGTTCAGAATCATCCCTCCCAACGAATACCCTTGGTTCGCATTCGCTTGAACGCGCCAATCCGACTGTTCTACGTATTCGTTTATCGTCCGTGTCACATCGACCATGGGATGCAATGTGCCTTGCGACGGTCGCGCGGTCGCGCGACGCGGAAGCGTTCGTGCAGGTGTCAGAACGTGTGGTGACATAAGTTGGGTCAGAGTATGAATACAATAAAAACTCACGGGGACGTGAGCTTCGAGAGCTTCGGTGTTAGATGAGGTTAGACGTTCGGTGGAAGATCATTCCACGCGATTCGATTGGGGCACTTCGGGATCAAGCAAAGCAACGCATTGTGTTCAGAGGCATGAATCACGTTCATGGTGGCGCAGGATTTACATTTGAGTTCAATGGACCCTTCGACCAGGATCCCTTTAAACAGAAGTTTGCGACACCCCGTACACCGGAATTCCTTTGCGCAAAGCGGTGGCATACTTCATTCATTAGAATACGCCCCCAATCACCCCCGGGTCTAGGGGGATATTTGCGGGCGTTTTTTTGTTATCCACAAGATATACGGATGCGGTGGATAACGTACCACAAGATATAGGATCACGCGCCAAACCACCGGCGATACAATCGGTCGTACGTCCCATCCTCCATTAATTGCAGCAACGTTCGATTGATTTTTTCATGCCACGGACTCCCCTCGGGCACAACGAATGCGTAATCATGTTCTTCAAATCGAGGTCCGACGATATGCACATCAGAAGATCCCTGTTCGCGCACGTAATGCTGGACGACCGGCGCATCAAACACCACGGCTTCCACCTCGCCACGACGTAACCGCAGCACTGCTTCCTCAAACGAAGGCACCGAAATGACCGTGGCCTGATACTTTTGCAGCAACGTCTCGCTGACCGTTTTTCGCACCGTCGCCACCTTCCGACGACGCAGATCTTCGGGAGCATGCACCAATCCATGCGTTCGTTCCATCAACAACACCGTATTTAATTCTGCGATAAACAGAGCGAACACCGCATATCCGATCAAAATGGTCAGCGTCCCGATCCCACGGCCAAGCAAGGTTTTTGGAACAAAATCGCCATACCCCACCGTACTCATCGTCACGATCGTGTACCACGCCGCATCCTGAATCCCTCGCGCATAGACCGCATCAAATGCCCCTGCGCCACGCTCAATGAACCAAAGCAGATGGCTCACGCAAAAAATGAACACAAAAATCATGAAAAGCGCCGATCGTAGCGCTTCCTTGCGCCGCGTAAACAAACTACGAAGAGCCGGAACCAGTCGACCGCCACCGCGCGTTCGCACCAAAATCGAGAGCCCTCCGCGAAAAGACGCATGCGTAAAATCCATCATCCGCTCGCGTGCTTCGGTTTTCGAAATACCGGCAAATCCAACATCTATCTGCCCTTTTGAGGTCTTTTGCAGCAACGCCGGAAACGCATGCCATTCATACGCGGAGACAACGCCCAACCGATCCGCGATCGCCTCCCAGAGATCCACCTCAAACCCAACGATCGCGCCGTCTCGCTTCATCACGAGCGGCGAAAGCTCACTCACGCCGACACGCAGCCGCGCGGAAGGCATATCGAGGGAAGTATAGCACATCCCCTGTCCATCTCGAACGTAATTCTAGTTCAAATCCACCTCTTTTCGCCAAGACCATCCCGGTTCGCCTGTGCGCGCCTGATACCGGTACAAGGCGATGGATGCACATGTGACCAACACGCCCAGCAACGAAAAAATACCACCGATCACGTACTGATCAGGCCCAAACGCATCCTCAGCGCCAAAAAAAGCATTGGGACGGTTTTGATGCGCCAACCAAAGTAACGGAAAAACGACGGTGGAAGGGATCCCGAACGCGAGCGCACCCATGAGCCCACCGATACGACTCATGACCTCAGGATCCACGCCCCGCGCACGCAAGACAAGAAGCGTGACTCCGATCCCAAAAAACACGGCGGCCAAAAACCAAACGGCAAAGACCGCAACCCCGTCCTCTGATGAACCCCCAAAAACCGGGAGTCCTACCACCCAAGGCAGGAAAAAAAGCGCGATACCAACGAGCGTGAATACGATGCTTACAAAAGGCACCGCAGCTCCCCCGCGCACCGACCAGGTCCAAGAAAATCGCATGTTACTTGAGTGGAATCGTTGATTCCGCAAGCTTCATCAGGTCTGCATTCGTGATTCCCAGGCTATACAACCGCATGACACGATAGGCCTCTTCGCCGTTCGCGAGATAGTGCATGGCAAGCGTTTTTGGATGGATGTAATACGCCTCCCCCTTAGCTTGCGCACGCAACACGATCCGGCCGCGCAACTTTGCCTTCAACGTGGTGTTTCCTGCAGCCATCGATGCGTAGTCCGTTTCTGACACGCCAAGCCCAAAACTCCGCATCATCTGATACGCCGTTGCGCCATCTTTCATGTAGTAACGCTTTCCCAACACCGGATGGACATACCAGGCTTCTCCATGCGACTGCGTTTGTAACAGAATATATCCAGAAACGCGTGAAAGCATAGACGCGTCCGACGTTGAAACCGGTGCCTTTGGCGTCGGGGCGGGTGCACTTTGTCCTTTGCTTGGGTTCAGGCTCATGTAACCGTCATAGTCGGTCACATACCCATTCTTTTCGGCGGATCCCGTCTCAACAAACTGCATTCCAACCCAGCCGCGTGCGCCGTTCCAACTGATGGCGTACCAACCATCCGTGAACCCGAGCACTTCAATCGCGGCGCCGGACGGGACCGTCGCAAGAATCGAAGACCCGGTCATACACGCGTGATCACGCAAAAAGACACCGGATTTGATGCTTCCCGTACCGGAATAGTGATACACCGGGTCCACGTAGCAATCCCCTGCCAAGACTGGCGCAGAGGCTGGAAGCAGGACAGACACCCCAACCAACAACGACACCACGCGTGTGCGGATGGACATATACTGAAAGTCTACCTATCTCCCCATCGTTTGCCAACGCAAAACCATAAAAAACCGCCCCGGTAGATGGGGCGGTCGGTGATTACGTGTACGTCGCGATCATATGAAGATGCGGGAGTTTTCGGGTCATCCCGGCATCGATCTTGATCTTCGCATCCGGTGCCAAGCGAAACCGGACACCACTTTGTGACACCTGGATCACAAGCGTCGCCATTTCGAGCATCGCGAACGCCATCCCGAGGCACAGACGATCTCCTCCCCCGAACGGCGAGAAGAGCAGACGCGTGCGGATTCCGCTTGGATCTTCCAGAAACCGTTCCGGACGCACGGTATGCGCATCCGGTCCCCAGATGGCGGGATCATGATGACGTGTCAGATTAGGCAGAAACGCCAACGTTCCCGCCTGAATCCTCTCTCCGCACAGTTCATGATCCGCGATCGCTTCACGACCAAGGAGCGCGGCGACCGGGGTCAACCGCATACTTTCGTTGATCAATGCCTCCACGCGCTTTGCCGGGACCCGTCCAGTCGCCGGCAGAGGTCCTGCCAGATCCTGCGCCTCATCCGCGATCCAGTCGTATCGGTCCGGATGCTCTGCAAGGAGCTTCCAGAGCCAGGTCAACGCGCTCGCCGTGGTTTCATGGCCGGCCACGAACAGGGTTTTGAGGTTATCCTTCACCTCGTCTCGATCGATCTTTCCATCCTGTTCCAGGCAAAGGAGGATGGACATCGTGTCCTCTCCACCTCGCCAGTCGTTCGCCTGAAGACGCCGATTAATCATCGTTTCCACGATCCCATCCAGCGCCTCCGCGTGAAACCGAAACCGTGGCAGCCAACGAAGTGGCGGAAGGATCGGGAGCTGCATCTTGGGAAACAGAATGGCGATCCCCTCTTCCACCGCGTCACGCGTGGTCCGGACCATCTCTGGCGACAGATCCATCCCAAACACGGAACGAGCAATCACACGGATGGCGTACAGCCCCATGAGCTCCGCCATGTCGAAGGACTTCTTGGTCACCGCCACCCACTTCATCTCGGTGACGATGGTCTCCGCCTCTTCCCACATGATCGCGCTCGCCCGCGCGAGTCCGGATCCGTGCAGCGCCCGACCGATCTCCTTGCGGGCTTGCGTGTGCCGCTCGCCGCGTGGCGTCGTCAGCACCCCTTTTGAACCGATGAGTTCCGCGAGAACTCGCAGCCCTGTCATCGCAACGTCGTAGTGCACCCGATCTTCTCCGACCAGGATGCGCTTCACCACCTCCGGCTCATGCACGGCGAGACACGGGCGGTTGATCATCGTAAAACGCACGACTCCGCCACGCCGTGTCACATGCCGGAATAACCCTTCCGCATCTGCCAAGAACCACGGCACCGCTGCCGCCGTCATCCACCGCGGCGCCTGCTGGATTGTCACCATTGGAACCTCCTTCGCAAGGAACGCTTCCTCACGGCCACATGGTCACGGCAAACGCAAAAGAATGTCCAGTGTCGGCGGATTTAGATGCGTCCAAAGTCGTCTTGCAAACGCACCACATCGTCCATCTCGGCCGTGGATGCCTCCAAGACATCACATGATTCTTCGCCTGCTTTTAAGCGATGTTTTGTCCCCGGAAGAATGTGGAATGATTGACCTACGGGAAACGGAATTTCCTCCAGTCGTCCCTCCCGCTCAATCACAAGCCGCGCATCTCCGCGAAGGCAGTACATCGTTTCTTCTTTTTTCTCGTGGTACTGCAAACTCAACTGCGCCCCGGCATGGACATGGATCAACTTCCCCACATACCGATCCGTCTGGGCAAACCAAATTTCATATCCCCACGGTTTTTCTACGCGCTTCGGCTCGATCATCATAGAAATCGATTCTAACGAGGTTGCATGCCCTGCACCACCCATCCGTCCCAAAACAAAAATCCCCGCTGTCTAGACGGAGATGTTTGTGGGGTCGCATTGTCGAGGTTGTC
This sequence comes from Patescibacteria group bacterium, assembly GCA_022843095.1. Lineage (GTDB taxonomy): Bacteria > Patescibacteriota > Patescibacteriia > 2-12-FULL-60-25 > 2-12-FULL-60-25 > JALHOH01. The sequence goes on along the minus strand of JALHOH010000001.1, from coordinate 368,610 downwards.
CGCACCGCTATAACGAATCTGCCACCGTGCTCTTTTATTCCTGATTATCAAAACGCCTGACGAATCAGGCATCTTGGAGGATCGCCCCGCAACGAGGGCGAATTTAGTTTATTGATTTCACCCCACCGTAAACATCTCAATTGAAATTCACCGCAAAATTATACATTCCCATCGAGCAAGTCCCTTTAAGAATCGTTCCGGCTGGCTGGGGAGGGATCTCAATCGGTGTAACGCCGGATGGAGGCAGGTTAGCTCGATAGCCAAGGCTTGGAATAGAAATGGCCGATGAACAATCAAACGTCCCATTCGTCTTCAAATTCAACGTCGTGGGCGTGTTTGCTTTAGCAACGGTGTTCCGAGGGGCATAACCTCCTTTAGCGGCTACCTCGATGACCTGTTTGCCGTCCACGACAGATACGTTCGTCTGTCCGTTGACGACAGTCGTCGTACTTGCCCCATTATTGCTCAATAACTTAATGATGCCGGCCAGCGAAGCTATAGTGAGAAGAATAGAAATTACAAAGATTTTTTTCATAATGTACAATGATTAGAAGTTGAAGATGGGTTCAATCCAGCCGATAGCGACGAGGCTGCTTAGGATGTTGAAGATTGCAAACATGATAACAACCAAGCCTGCTGTTTTGAAGAAGATGCCTGACCTGGAACTGCTCTTAATGCTGAATGAGCTGAAACTCACGAGTGCCAGCACGGGAAGCGTCCCAAGGGCAAAGGCTAGCATGGTCAATCCGCCTTTTAGGAAACTCCCTGTCGATAGGGTGTAGATCTGCATCGATTGGGTGAACCCACAGGGGAGAAAAAATGTCGCAATGCCCACGAGGGCGGGAGTGAAGGTGTGATTGAATTTCGTCACACTAAGCGCTCTTTGCGAGAAAAACTTCGGCATCGAGGGTTGGAGACGCTTCGTCCAAGGAAATACATCCAAGAGATTGATTCCGAGGACCAGCATGATCAAACCAATGACAAGTCCGAGCACGAATGTACCGATTACTCCCAGTTGGAACGCCGCACCTACCGTACCAATCACGCCACCAAGGATAAAGAAAGAGATGATGCGTCCAATATGGAAAAGTACCTGCGGACGAACTTTGTCGCCTTCCCGTGCAAATGTTGCCGACATCGAGAGCACTAACCCTCCTACGACGGCCATGCAGGTAGAGAGCGAAGCGATAATGCCGATCACAAAGGCTGTGCCGTATGTGACATTGCCCGTATTCACCAAATTGACGATGCCTAGTTTCTGCAACAGAACAAAAAGAAAGGCAAAGACTAAGGCGATGGGAATGGCAATCGCAAACTCATTCCAGTTCACCTTATCCGCTACTCTTGTTGTTGAGAGCGAGTGTTGAGACAGTAAGCTGGACAGTTCTTTTGCAATATCTTCAAGTGACGCGTCGCCAAAATCTCCGCAAACCACAACGGATCGCGTCTCAAGACTTGATTTTGCCGAAGACACTCTCGGATCTTCGACAAGTTCGCTTTCGGTCAGGAGCACGCATGACTGGCAGTGCATGCCATTTACACAGAAAGTATAGGTTCTCATAGCTAAAGTTTTGCGTTCTTGAGGCGTAATGAATTGGTCACAACTGTCACACTCTCAAATGCCATGATCGCACCGGCAATAGCAGGGCTCAGCATCCAGCCAAAGAATGGAAATAGGATGCCTGCCGCCACCGGGATTCCAATTGAGTTGTACCCGAACGACCAAATAAGATTCTGCCAAATCGTTCGGTTGGTCTTTTTAGCCAGATTGACAGCTTCGGCTACTTTCCCGATGTCTCCCTTCAAAAGAACGATGTCCGAACTTTCAATGGCGATATCCGATCCATCACTCATGGAGATTGCTACGTCCGCTTGGGCAAGCGCTGGAGAATCGTTCACTCCGTCACCAATCATGGCGACTTTGAAACCTTTTTTCTGCAGATCGCCAATAATTTTAAGCTTGTCCTCCGGCTTTACATCGGCATACACTTCGTCGATGCCGAGACTCTTGGCGACGGCTTCCCCGGTCTTTTTATTGTCTCCCGTCGCCATGATGACCTTGAGTCCGAGTCTCTTGAGCTTTTCAATCTCTGCCTTCGCTCCCACCTTGACAGTGTCGTGAATCTTGACGAGCGACAGTACCTCTTTATCGTTTGAGAGATACAGTTCACGTCCGCTCTCGAAGCGTCCATCGTGGAAGTCTTTTCGTATTTGTTTTTCAGACTGTCCGATTGTCTCTCCGACATAACCGATTGATCCAAGATAATATGTGGCATCGTCGTACATCGCCCTAAGACCCTTGCCGGGCAGTTCCGTAATATCGGAAACTTTGAGCTCCTTCGCATTCGCTTCCTTGAGCCAAGTCGCGATGCTTGCCGAGATCGGATGCTTCGATGATTTCGTCATCGAGTAAATAAGGGACTGTTTGAAACTGGTATCATCAATGTCGCACACATGATTCTCGTCCCTGCAAAATATGCCTTCAATCGAAAGCTCGTTTTCCGTAAGCGTTCCAGTTTTGTCGAAGACAATTGCCTTCACGCTGGAAAGCTTTTCAAGACTCTCGGCATTTTTGATAAGAATGCCTCGACGCGCACCGGTGCCGACGCCTGTAATGATTGCCGTAGGGGTGGCGAGGCCGAGCGAGCAGGGGCATGCGATGACGAGCACAGCCATTGTTGTTGATAGCGCGAAAGCAAACGCTTTAGCCATCCCAAATGTTCCCGGCGCGAAAATCATCCATGAGACAAAGGTGATCACCGCAAGCACAAGCACGATGTACACAAAGTAGCCGGAAATTCTATCGGCAATCTTTTCAATTGGGGCTTTTGAATTTTGAGCATTCTCGACGATGGTGATGATATGCGCGAGCGCTGTGTCTTTCGTATCTTTCTCAACTCGCACTTTAAGCAAACCTTGAAAATTCTGAGTCCCTGCAAAAACAATAGCTCCAGATATTTTATCAACTGGCACCGATTCTCCGGTCAAATTGGACTCATCAACGCTAGATGAGCCAAATACGATTCTGCCGTCGACAGGAATGCGTTCATTCGGTTTAACAATCACCACATCACCCAACTCGACTTTTTCAATCGGGATCTCCAGCTCTTTCCCATCACGTTCGACTAGTGCTGTTTTGCTGGTGAGTTCTGCCAATTTTTGAAGTGATTCATTCGTCTTTCTTTTTGCCCGCGCTTCTAAGAATTGCCCAAGAGCGATGAGTCCGATAACGATAATGACAACATCGTAAAAGTTTGATCCTACATCCAAATAGCTAGAGAGGGGTTTTTCAAAGGCAGTTACGGCAAAAGAGTATATAAATGCCACGATTGTCGAGATGCCGACAAGTACATCCATATTCGCAATGCCGGTTCGCAAGAATATCCATACCGCCTTGATATACCTGCGTCCGATTCCAAACAGGATGAAACTCGCAAAGATGGGCATGAGATGATGAAAAGCCTCATAGATCGTTTCAGGCATCTCTGGAATGATATTATTCTTGGACAGCACATCCCAGAACATCATCACAAAAGAAAAGATAACCATAGGGATGACGAATTTCATCTCAAGAGCCATCTTTTTTTCACCGGTGTCGCCATGGCTGTGGTTCCCAACCTGACCAGTCTCCTCCTTCGCTGCCTCTTCGAACGTGTAGCCGAATGACGAGATGGCGTTGTTAAGGGAATCAAGTGGAACCGCTGATCCAGAAAAAACTACTTTAGCCTTTTCCTGAGTCAGTCCGACCGAAACAGACTGAACGCCCGGAACCTTGGCTATCTGGTTTTGTATAAGAGAAACACAACTCGCGCAGTGCATCCCTTTTACTTTATAGGTCTGTGTTTGCATATCATTTTCGCTTAAGGCGATAAATTTTCAAAATCTCCCCAATGGTCTTCTTTTCATTACCTCCCTTGATCTGGTTCAAGGCGCAATGAGAGAGGTGATTTTCGAGCAATACGTCCTCGATGTTCGAGAGCGCTTGCTTCACGGCAGAGGTTTGCGTGATGACATCGATACAATACGTGTCTTTCGAGACCATCTCTTGAAGGCCACGCACTTGGCCTTCAATGATCTTCAAACGACGGATGAGCTTATGATTGTCTTGGTGCATATGAAGACGATAATACCCCCTAGGGGGTATTATCGTCAAATCGTAACAGGCTTTTCTTTCCTCAGGATCTTCAAAACTACACACCAACTTATAGTTACAGCGAAAAATGCAATACCTATACTACCCAGAACATCTATCGGGTGATGTACTTTTGCAAGGACACTCCCCACACCCACCCCTAATGCCAGAATACCCAGGGTAGTCCCCATCTTTTTGTTGAACAGGAAGACCGTTCCGGCAATGAGGAAAACAAGAAGGGTATGTTCTGATGGAAAACCGTTGTCAGCTACATGTGAAACCAGTGGAGAAACTTTTTCAACGACAAATGGCCTGGGGCTGTCAATGAGTTGATTAGAAATTTTATCGATCACGAGAGCTAAACCAAACGCCATCAAAAAAATGACTACCACCTCACGCAACTTCACTGACTTTCTTGCGATAAAAAAATAGCCTAGCGCTATACACGCAATGAAAAGGTAAAGATATTCAACAGAGAAAATCACGATCCATTCATACATACGCTTTTTGAAAAAAAATAAATCCCCCCTACTGAATCGGGAAGCCCGCCGAAGAAATGAGTGCTAATAGAGCGCCCCTATTCTTCTCCCAATCGCTTTGCTCATGATTTGATAGCTCAACCGTGATTGCGGGTCTTTGTGCCGTATCGGCAAACCATCCCGTAGCCGTACCCGGATAGTTCCACCCATCGAAATACGAATACCCGGTTTTGCTAACGTACCATTTAGCCAAATCGATGGAAGATGTATTCTCTTCAGGAGAAACCAACCCTCCTTGCGAATGAAAAGCGATAACGAGACCAGGCTTATAAGTCTGCACAACGTTCTGAATCACCCGACTTTCAGGCTCAGAAAAGGGTTTTAAGCCACCAAACACCCCCTTCGCCGGATACTGCTTCCATCCATCAGTGTCGAAATTACGATTCAGATTCACCTCATTCGCATTCAGGTTTTTTAACGGTTCGTAATACCCATCGGGGTTGGCGACCGGAATAACGATGAGCTTTTTTGATTCATGCACCAAAGAAGGATCCTCTTTGACCGTCTCCACAAATGCGTTGAGTAAATCCGCTGTATTCTTTTCATCCCCGTGCAAGGCTGAAAACAATAGCAAAGTCTCTTCGCCCGACCCGATCTCGTAACCCTGAATATTCCTACCCTTTGTAGATAGGCCGAAATTCTTTTCCTGCACCATTGGTTGCGTGGAAGTCGTTGGTGCGTACACCGGCTGCACCGGTGCCACAACATCGTTCCCTTCAGTTGTTACAATGATCGGATTTTCCTTTGGAGCGTCGTTGCGGGGAGGTTGCGTAAGGAAACCGAACAACGCTAGGGATGATATCCCTAAAACAAGAAACAAAAGATAAATCTTCCGAAAATTCATTTCAGGGCCTTCTTCAATTCCTTCCAAAACTCCTTATGAATGGCGACGGTATCTTTCAGATGCTTCCGCACTAGATGCTTGATATCCGACCCACCTTCCTGAAAAATCTCTTTATGTATCCGAACCTCTTCCTTTGCATGTTTTTTCAATGCCTCCAAACCCTTGTTTAATTTCATAAATTTATGATTTTAAATCTCCGATGAGTAGTTAACATAGTATTGAATCTTGGCTTTTGCTGTGAGATCAGCTACCCACTTCTGCGCCTCCTGTTGGAACTTCTGCTGCTGTATTTGCTCCTTTAGTGCTGCTTTCGCCTCTTCCTGCTTCTTGTCCTTTGGAAACTCGATCTTGTTTTTAGTGACATATGCCTCCACTTCGGCATCGCTCACAGAAACCTTATCACCAAGCAATTTTTCAATCTTCTTTTGGACATCGATTTGCTCGCGCAATTGCTCCTCAGTCATCCCCTGTTGTTGCAAAACGTCATTCAATGTCCCACCTTGTAAGGCTACCTGGGCCTCAATTTTTTTCATCTCTTGATCGATCTCCTCTTTTGAAACCGAGATATTTTTACCGCGTACTTCGTCATCAATGAGCTTTTTTCTAATAAGTGACTCGAGAGCAGCCTTACCTGATTGCTTCTCCAATTCCTTTACAACCGACATGCGACTGATCGGAGCGCCGTTTACGGTTGCGGCAACGACCAGTCCTTTTCCAAACCAAGCTCCCAAGACAACAGCCAGCAAAACGACCCCGCCAACAAGACCAAAAACAAATGTTCGCGTAGACTGAACCTTCTTAGCAGACAGAGATGGATTCGCACCCGCTTCTCCTGTTGGCTCGATACTCATATGTTGTGCTTCATGCATATTGATAAATAATGAATTAAATTAACACTCCTCTCCCAACCCTCCTACACAGCTCTCCGTCGGTGGCTTGCCCCGTTCGGGGCACTTTTCAGAATAGAGACAGGCCATATCTGTTACCGAATCTAACTGGGTTTTGATCTGCTCGCTGTTCTCGCTCCCATACGAAATAAGAATCCTGTCCAAGTCAGAGAACTCGTAATCGCCAAACTGTTCTTGAGCCTTACCATTCACATACAGCTTAAGTTTTTTATCCTCTCCATTGCAGTAGCGCGTTTTAGGATCGGTAACAAAACAATTCTGGTCAAAGCTCATGCCCAAGGATTTGAAGAAATATCCCAACGTAATCCCTTTTCTGTGTTTGTGGGTGACATCTCCGTTTCCGTCGTGGAGGTGGGCGTCAGGATCGAGCGGATTCTCTTTCGAAGATTGGAATTTTGAAGGCTTAAAGTCGAAAGCTTGTCCATCTATATAGACCTTAAAATCAGCATGCTCATGGACTTTTTCGCCTTTCGGCGGAAGACTGGCGGCCTGCGTTTTAAGAAGTTCTGCGGAAATGAGCGTCTTAAACTCTTCGTAGCTTCGAGGATTGCTGATCTTTTCTCCGTTCAGAAAAAAAGATGGGGTGCCTTGTATGCCAAGCGCTTCGCCGGATCTCTTATCTCGTTCGATGCGATCACGCAGCGATGAATCATTGACATCCTTTTGATATTTGGCCATGTCCAATCCAATTTTTTGAGCATACGCGAGGAACAGCTTCGGATCCGCCATGCTCTTTTCGGCCCATGCCTTCTGGTTTTCAAATAACGTATCGTGCATTTCCCAGAATTTCCCTTGGCGACCCGCCGCTTCCACTGCGCTCGCGGCGGTCATGCTGTTCTTATGGCCAGGAAGCGGAAAATACCGCGAAACAAAACGAACACGATCCCCAAATTCTGCCTCAAGCTGCTTTACGACTGGGTAATATGCCCCACATGCCTCGCATTCGAAATCCAAATACTCTACCAAGGTCACCTGGCCATCCTTATTGCCCTTGGTCCAATCGTCAGCTTGAACATTGATGTGGCGACCGGGTTCGCTGTCGGGACCTCCAGGCTCATACGCCACAAACCACACGAGCCCAATACTTGCTAGCCCAATGGCCGCGTAGGTCAAGATACGTTTGAATGATTTCACGGATGATGTCATAGAAGTTAGGTTTTTACTGTCTTGCATACGAGAGGTTCAGTCATTTTTTTGGCGATCAAGTAGATCGATAATGTAAGAAGAATGAGACTAAGGTAGAAAAACTCTTTTCCCTTGAATGGCAATAGGCTCACAAGTCCGACTCCCCCGAAAATCGAGAAAGACGTAGTCAAAAGAACAGAGCCGCAAGCCGAACATCCAATTCCGAGAAGCGCACTGACCGATCCGAGAATTCCGCTGGCAGCAGAAGACGCATCTTGAATGAGCGTTTTTCTCCGAACAAGAAGATATGCAACAAGACTGAGATTTAGACCAAAGAGGATGCTGATGAGCAGACTCTGAAAGATCGTGGCTGGTCCAAGATTACTTACGTAGTTAGTAATAATACCCTTCACAATCCCCCAACGCTTAAAGAGCGTCAGGGTATCAAGACCAAGAAACAAGCGGATCGATTGTCTGTTTGGAATGTAGAGGTTCAAAAGCCAAAACGTAAAACTGGATCCGACCATCAGCAAAGCATATCGGGGGCGCTTCAGCGTCTCCGATATGCTTTGTAGAATGGCAAGACGACGGACATTCATCATTTCAAGAGCGGATCAATAACCGCTTTAAGCGCCTCCAGCGGTACAGCGCCAGATACAAGCTGGGACTTCCCATCCTTGGTCCAGACGATATTGCCCGGAGTTCCATTCACGCCCGCCGTGGAACCGGCAGCCATATCATCCTGTACCTTTTGAGCATACTTACCGCTGTCCAAACACGTCTTGAATTTTCCTTCGTCCAAACCAATTTCCTTGGCTAATGGAGCGAGCTGGTCTAAAGCAAAACCGGTGCCGTTGCCCTTCGTTCGCTCAAATATCTTGTCAGCAAACTTCCAAAAGGCATCATTCCCACCAAGTTCATTGGCACATTCTGAAGCCTCCGCTTCTTTTTGCGCGTTCTGGTGGAAGCTGAGCGGAAAATGCCGATAGACCCATGCAACCTTCCCTTTATATTCATCCACCAGCTTCTGCATGGTTGGATGGTGACGAATACAGAATGGACACTCGAAATCGGAATACTCGATCACGAACACCTTCGCATTTTTATCGCCACGAATGTGATCAACTTTAGGATCAACGGCTTTTACCGGCCCAGCTTGTTCCGGCTGTGGAGCTTGAGAGGGTACTTGCGGTTGATTAGCTGAAGGTGTCGGGTAATTCTGGGCTACAATAGCTGCATTTGCGCTTGGGGACTTTAATAGGACGGTGAGGACAAAACCAAGGCCGACCATGCTCGAAAGTGCGATAGCTATGACAAAACCAAAGACGAACGCGAAACGAGGAGGCATCTGATCCCAAATGGAAGTCTTGTGTTTTTGATGGTCTTGCGTTGGTTGTTCGGGAGACATGGACATAATGTATAGAGGGACTTAAATGAATTAATTCATTCTGAAATTTTTAAGTGGGACCAGCGTGCCATTCAATCTTAGACTCGCAGCCAGCTCCAAGCGTCACGAGCAGGAATAGGGGAAAAAGGTATTTAATCATGCCAAAACATCGTTTAAGAATTAGAAACATTCCCAAACGATGTTTATTAGGATCGGAATGTCTGGAGTATTGAAAGCCTTGTATTTTGAGGCGGAGACAGACCAACAAAAGGCGACTTTGTGAGAGGTTTAAGGTGAGGAGTATACGCCAACTCAAATCCACTCACACTTTCTCTCTTTTTACCAACAAGCTCTTCCTGACGTTTAAAATTCTGTTGAAATCCTTGTACCTGCTCCGTGGTATGCCTACAGCATGGAACGGATGAAGAACTTACTTGCCCTGAAACAGGGGCTTGGCCGTTGTTACTGCCCCACCCAGGAACATCAGCCCGTAGCTCATTATGTCCACAAAAAGAAAACACCGTTGTAAAAACAGCGAAAATGAAAAATGTCTTAACGCATTTTTGCCAGAAACCGCTCAGCATGAGTCTGAGAATAACATCGCGGAATCTTGTAGGCAATGCTCGATTGCTGATATTCAGGTCGGTTCGTCAAAGACTTTTTATCTTGATGGTTAAGAGGCTCACACTTGACCTCGAAGCCCAAAAATGCATAAAATACGGGCGATTTTTACAACCAAACCAAAAATTACTCTCTATGGCAAATCGTGAATACGATCTGCGGACGTTTGCCCGACGTGCCGCAAACAATGGCGTCCTCCTTGAGGAATACGCCAAGCAAAAGGACATGGCGCTTGCGCTCAAGGATGGGAAAAAAACGACAAAGGATGATCTGGCGAACGCATTTGCTGATGCGTTTGAAAATCTGTCCGAAGATCGACGGGACACCGTGAACAAGGAAACGATGGAGGTCTATGAACTCGCGTGCCCAGCCGGATTCTCCCTGCTTCACATCTTGGCTACGTCTCAAGGCATCGAGTTACCACCCGAAATGGAAGACTGGAACAATTGCGGCAAGGCGCTCTGGTTCTTTCTCAATCATCATGAAGATGTTTTTGGCGAAGCACTTGAATGGTTCGAGATTGAATCTCGCAATGGGTGGCGTGATACTTTGAACCTGAAACGCGTATCAATCACCGAAACGACTGACAAGGAGGGCATGTTGGAAAAGGAAGTCAGTGCCTACTACGTCAATCGTCACTTCATCGGACGTAACTGCAAGGCGGAACGCAAGCTGTTGGAGAACCGAGTCTGCTTCCGTGTCCTCATTGAGGATCAGGCCAAAGATGAGGAGATTTTCAAGGGAGGTGAACTCACCACGACGGGCATCATCAAGCCCGCCAAGGAGGTAATCTTCATCTACTACCCCGATGAAGGTCGTCTGCGTACCAAGGCTGACGGTGGAAAAGATGAGGTGCATGAACTGCGCGACATTTTCCGTAAGACAATCCTCGGTGAGGATACGAGCACTCCCGCAAACGAACGTGTATTCAACCTCGACAAACTGAAAAACCGAAACTTCGCTTTCGTGACCAAGGCGGAAGATCAGGTTGAATATGTAAAAGTGTTCATGCTTGGCGTAGTCAATCCGTTTGTCCAAGGAGAAAAGACTTTTATCGAGGTTGATAAAAAAGCGAGCAAGGAGGCCATCTATCGCCTCGCCGACAACCGCCATCTCGATCTCGCAACGGACAAGGTGCATGAAATCACACAAGCTAAAATCGCCATGAAGTTTCCTGGCAAGGGCAAGCGAGGTGGCGTGACAATTGATCTGCGTTCGCCGAACGGTTGCAACCTCGGAGAGAAAGAGCTGCACAAGAAAGCAAAAGCATACCTCAAGGCATGGGGCATTGATTATGACGAACCCGCTGAAAAAGCTCCTTGAGCTTCTTGCCGTTCGTCCAGTCGGACAGATCGCCGCCTGCACCATCGGGGAGTTATTTTCCAATGAGGCCATTGTCGGCTTGAAAGCCGCTGCAATTCTTCAAGACGGAGAGCTAAGCAAAACTGTTTCATGCGCCTCTTGTGACGGTGAGCATCGCATCGAGTGGAATAAACTCCCCGATGGGCGTTTCCTTGCGCTTTGTGATCGCAATGAAAATACCGCGCCGCAATCCGTTTCAAGAGATGAGGTGGCCACCATACAGGTCGAAACCAGCACCTTCCTCACCTCGTTCGGCTGTGCTCTTGGAGCCGAGATCGACATCAAGCAACTTGTTGCCGATGAGCTTTGGGAAGTCGGCGCGATCACCGTGGCTAAACGCAAACGAAAGGTTCTATTTTTACGAGACGATACCTCACAGCGTCACGTTGAGCTTATCAATGCCCTCTCCCAGAGCACCCCTGTCATCGTCTTTTCGATACATTCGCCCGCGCTCGGCATGACGGAGCAGGTTTCTTTCATTGATCCAACGCTTTTTGTTTCACTTGATGAAAAGGGATTGCGAGCAGATATCAAAGCTCTTGAGACCGCAGTACAAGGGTCTGGTCAGCGTGTTTTTCTGAATCAAAACGGCGATCTGACATTGGACGGTAAGACCCTTTGTAATATCCCGCGTCACACGGTTGAGTTTTCATTCGTCGAGCGCTTGATGCAAGACTACGCGTATCCTGTCAGCCACGCGGAGTTGTACCGCTACTGCACCGAAACGCATGAAGTAGATTCGGCACGCACCGCGCAAAAATACTGTAACGACTATCGGAGCAACGTCACGAAGCTCGCAAAGAAAGCCAGAAACGAGGCGACTGTGAATAAAATCATCGTCGGAACGAAGACCGCCGGAGGCGAAAACGCCTATAAAATCCAAAATCCGATAGAGAAAGTCACCGCAAAATAGAGAAAGTCGCGGGAGATAATCCCGACGCAAAAGACCACACTTGTCATGTGGTTATTTTGATTTCGCGCGAAGCCAAGGCCACTCCTACTCATCAATTACCTCACCTATGACAAACGAACTTGAGCACCTCTCTCAAGAGGAGTTTTTCTTGACCTTCGACCTCGGACTTACCTGCGCCCTGTCTTGTCTTGAACATGTGCTTTACGCCGTGGACAAGGACGGCAACCCCAACAAGGCGCAGTTCATCTTCCGCCGCGATAAGACCATTGAGCGCGACATTGAGGATTACTGGAATGATCGCTTGAAGCTCAACGCCCGCTCCTACTTCGATTCTATCCGCGCCATCAAGAACCGCCTCTATTCCTCGTGACCTCCTATGCAGCTCACCGAGGAAGACATCGAGGAGTTCCAAAACCTCTACGAGCGCAAATGCGGGAGACGCATCGAAAAAGCCGAGGCACAAGCCAAAGCCATCAGCCTGATCCGTCTCATGCAAATCGTTTATCGCCCACTGACGGACGAAGAACAGCGTATCGCGGAGACTTTACCCACTCTCTAACCATCAATTATGAATGAAGAACCAATCGGCATCGTCGAATACCTGACCTCCAAAGGCATCACCTTCCGTGAGGTCGGCGACGAGCTTGTCACGAAGTGCTTGTTCAACGGTTGTGATGACGACAGCCGTGCGAACGAACAGCATCTCTATTTCTCAAAATCAACGAGCCAATTTGACTGCAAAAAATGCGGGGAGAAAGGCAACATCTTCACGCTCGCCAAACATCTCGGTGATGACACGAAGGATTTGTTTCCCAAGCCCCTACATAATCACGACAAGAAAAGCGCACCGCGCAAAAGACCTGTCGAAGAAGTCACGAAGGAACTGGTCGAGCGCTGTCATCAAGCACTCCCCGACAATATCCGCCGCTACCTGAACGAACGCGGCATCACGGATGACCTCATCACCCAATTCAAGTTGGGTTGGGGAGAGTTCTATGGCGCGAATTGGATCACCATTCCAGTCCCCAAAAAAGATAACCCAGACGAATACGCCCTGATGAAGCTCCGGCGTGATCCCGAAACGAAAGACGACAAACTCCCCAAGATGAAAGTCTGGCCGATGGGAGCGACACACGAGCTGTTCGACTGGCAGATGTTCAAGGGTGCCACAAGCCTCGTGCTTTGCGAGGGCGAGTTCGATTGTCTCATTCTCCTCTCGAAAGGCATCCCCGCGATCACCTCAACGGGCGGATGCGGCACGTTCAAACAGGAATGGGTAAAAGAGTTCTCTGGTCTCGAATCCGTCTGCGTCTGTTATGACAACGATTCCGAAGGCGAAAAAGGCGCGGTGCGCGTGCTTGATGCTCTCAAAAGCATCGAGACGTTGAAGCTCTACCAAACCCGTCTCCCCTTGGACATGGGCGAGGGATTGAAAGACGTGACGGACTACTTCATGAAGTACGGCGGCGATCCGCAATCGTTCATGGACTTGGCGCTCGCTGTTAGCCGTTTCGATGCCAAGACACGGATCAAACGGATTGAAAAAGTCGAAAAAGAGGTCTCCTTTGCCGATTGGAAGGATGTAGTGAGCCAACAATTCCCCGACTGTGCGCTTGCCGCCGAAGTTGGGTTGTCGGTCATCTCCCAGCTCCTCATCAAGGACGTAACAAATCCCTTTGCGCTCGTGCTGGTAGATGTTCCATCAAGCGGCAAGACAATCACGGCCAATTTCTTTGACGGTCTCGAAGGACTGACATACGCCTCGGACAAGTTCACGCCCGCATCATTCGTTTCCAACGCCTCAAACGTGAAGCGCGAAAAGCTCGCGGAAATCGACCTGCTCCCACGTCTTCGCTATCACATGTTCCTGGTGCGTGATTTGGCGACCCTCTTTTCCAAGCGTGAAGACGACTTGCAGGAGTGCCTTGGCATCCTGACGCGCGTACTCGATGGGGAGGGATTCAAAACCGATTCCGGCATCCACGGGGAGCGTGCATACATCGGGGAGTACCTGTTCATGATGCTCGCCGCCTCAACGCCGATCTCGTCGCGTGTCTGGCGCATTATGGGGAGCCTCGGGTCACGTCTGTTCTTCCTCAACATGAACGGTCGCAACAAGAGCGAGGGCGAGCTGGCCGATCAACTCGTTTCGACGGCAGTGAAAGACAAAGAGCGTGCGTGCCGCATTGCCACCAAATACTTCCTGTTTGGGCTATGGCATCGCCATCAGGAAGGGATCGAATGGAAGCGCGAAGGCGATCCCCGCGAGTGCCTGCTTGTCATTACGCGCTGTGCCAAATTGTTGGCCAATCTGCGCGGCATCGTGAGCCTATGGAAGGTGAGCAAGCGGGATGACGCACCAGATGAATACGACTACCAACCGCCCGTCATCGAAAAACCCGACCGCATCGCCCAATTGTTTTACAACCTCTGCCGTGGCCATGCCGTTGTTGCGGGTCGGTCACAAATTACGGATGACGATCTGCGATTCGTGATCGAGCTGGCCGTAGATAGCTCTCCACCAACACGCGCCAAGCTTGTGAACATCCTGATCGAAAACGGTGGCGAATTGAAGACCACGCAGGTCGAAGCACTCTTGCAGTGCTCGAAGACGACCGCATTGAAGGAAATGGAAACCCTGAAAGCACTCAACGTCTGCGACATCACGGAGCGCGATGGAATGGTCGGCCAGCCGGAAAAGGTCATCCGCCTGAAAGAGGATTTCCGCTGGTTCATGAGTGATGAGTGCAAGAACCTACGCAATCGCTAAACCAATTTTGACACTGTAACCAATATGAAACGTCGATTATCCAAGAAAGTCGGGATCAACATCAAGCTGTATCGCAAGCTCAAGTGGCTCACGATGGAGTGCGTCAGGGAGCATGTCTTTGACCGATGGGGAGACCGTGAACTGAACGATGAGAACGTCGTCCGTATCAGGAAAGACATGCGCGATAACGTCGAAGGATTCCTTTACTGGTGGTCTAACGAGGTCACATCTGATCAACTCAAATAACTATGGAACAAGCACAATCCAAGCAAGAAGCCGTCGCCCATCGGGGTGGCGGCGCAAAAACCGAGGAAGGCAAAGCTATCGTGAGTAAGAACGCGATCCGTCATGGCCTGCTATCGCGTGAAGTATTACTCAAATCGGAGGACGCCAAAACTCTCGACGAGCTATGCCGCTCCATCACGAGTGAGCTGGCACCTCAAGGGGAGATGGAGGCGTTCCTTGTAGACCGTCTCGTGGCCGATATGTGGCGTATGCGACGTGCACTCGCCGTCGAACGGCATGGAAGCGAGGCGGCAAAGGAAAAGGTCAAAAGCGAGCAATTTCCAACCCTGATCTACGGTTCAGAGGAAGGTCATGAAGAAGCAATCGAAGCCGTTCCCCTGACCAGCTATCTCACGGAAAAGGTCTTGCGCTACCTGACGGCCATTGAACGATCCTTTTTCCGCACGCTCCACGAACTTCAACGCATACAAGCTGCACGGAACGGGGAAGACGTACCGATCCCTGCGGTCGTAGACGTGAACATGGACGGACAAGCTCCCGTTGGGGAGTGAGTTCGTTTGGAAAAAATGATGGAAAATGGTGGAAAAATAAAGTCACTACGTTTGATTTATTCCCTCCAAGTCCTATTGATTTCGAGCCTATGGCGAAGGACAATTGTGAAACCTCTCGTGCGTTGAACATCAGCTTTCTCAAAAAGCACGGTTATTTGAATGGCCATTACCAAAGCGGTACCTCGACATGGACGCATGGCTGGTCAGGCAATAAAAGCAGCATAGGCGTTATCAGTTGTGTGTACGGGGATGATCCTCATTTTCGTTTCCACTACACCCACACGGGCTTTGATGGGGTAAAAAGTGATATTGATTACAGGGTGGAAGTTGTGAGCACGCCCTGTTACTTCGGTGGCAAGCGGTGCTGGTTCATCTGTCCTCTGATAAAAAACGGAATACCTTGCAGAAGGAGGGTAGGCGTCCTCTATGGTGCGGGCAAATACTACGGATGCCGCCACTGTCATGATCTTGCCTATCAAAGCCAGCAAGAGAACCATTCGGGTATGTGGCATGTTTTGGGCAAATGCCTGTTCAACGGCTTGGATGAGAAAGAAGCGGCCTTGAGGGTCAAATACTGGCATGGAAGGCCGACAAAACGATACCGCCGCCTGCTCCGCAAGATGGATAGATTACCGAGTACCGGTATGCTTGAAGCCGCCACGGACATGCTCACCAGACGTTCACAAAAGCAATCAATCAAGGTAATATGACACCGTTGATCCAACCCGTGAGAAAGAGGACGCTTTTATTGTTTTTGCTGCCCGAAATGGGCGGCTCTGCCAGCAAAGCGATGCGTCTTCGTATTGCGAGTTGGATCAACCAGAGCCGTCCTTTTTGTATAGCAAATCAATAAACCAATCATGACCCTATATGAAACTCCCCGAAAATAACCTGCGCTACATCCTGTACGCGCGAAAGTCATCCGAGAGCGAGGATCGCCAAGTGCAATCCATTGATGACCAAAAAGACCGTCTCAAGGAACTCGCCCAGCTCCTCAAGTTGAATGTGGTCGAAACCATGATCGAGGCCAAGAGCGCCAAGCGTCCGTCCTCGCGTCCCGTGTTTAAAAAAGTCCTTGAGCAGATCGAGAAGGGTAAAGCAGACGGTATCCTCTGCTGGCAGATCAATCGCCTATCACGAAATCCTGTAGACAGCGGTCGCCTTCAAATGATGCTCCAAGATGGTGTCATCAAATCCATCCGCACGATGGATCGTGAATACCAACCGACGGATAACGTACTCCTGTTCAGCGTCGAGAGCGGCATGGCCAACCAATTCATCCTCGACCTCCGCAAAAATACGCTGCGCGGCTTGGATAGCAAGGTCTCAAAGGGCTGGCTCCCTGCTCGTGCACCTACGGGCTACCTGAATGATGTTTTGACCAAGACTATCGTGAAAGACCCAGACCGATTTCATCTGGTGCGAAAGATGTGGGATTTGATGCTTACGGGAAACTACAACCCAACCAAGATCGTACAGATCGCAAACGGCGAATGGGGTTTTCTCACTCCCAAACGGCATCGCTCCGGCGATAAGCCTCTTGCGGACAGCATGGTCTACAAGATGCTCAACAATAAGTTCTATGCGGGAATCGTCTGCTACAACGGAAAGGAATACCAAGGCGCACACGAGCCGATGATTTCACTGGATGAGTTCGAGCGCGTTCAAGTCTTGCTCGGCAACAAGAGCAAACCCAAATCAAAAATCCATGAGTTCGCTTTTACTGGCTCTATCCGTTGCGGGACATGCGGCTGTTTTGTGACAGCCGAAGAAAAAACCAAGCACTACAAAACGACGAATAACACCGGAAGATACACCTACTATCGTTGTACGCGACGAAGAAAGCATGAGATCGAGTGCCGCGAACAAGCCATCACCAAGGACGTACTGGAAGATCAAATTGGAAAAGAAATCCTCAAGTTCACGATTGACCCCGAGTTCCGTGATTTTGCACTCTCAAAATTGCGCCGAAGCAACGATACTGAAATCGAAACGCGTACCCAAACCCGCGCAATGCTCCAAGCAACCTACAATGAGACCCAACAGCAACTCGATAACCTGACGAAGATGCGCTATCGGGACTTGATTGACGATGCAACCTTCTCGCGGGAACGGGATACGTTGCAAAAAGAACTGACCAAGGCGAATCAGCATTTGAACGAGACGCATGATCGTGCCGAGAAGTGGTTAGAACTCACGGAGCAAGCGTTTCATTTTGCAACCAACGCATACGCGATCTTTACGGCTGGCGATGTGAAAACACGGCGTGAAGTATTCAATACTATCGGTACAAGCTACATCTTGAAGGATGGAAAACTGACGATCAAACAAGCGGAATGGATCGTTCCCATTTCCAACGCACTTGAAAGCATCAAAATCGACATAAAACGGTTAGGACCTCTCAAAAAAGCCCCTATGTACGAGAAAACCTCCCGTGTTGAGGAGGTTTATTCTCGATGGGGTGGCCAATGGGATTCGAACCCATGATAACGGGACCACAACCCGCTGTGATAACCCCTTCACCATGGCCACCATGTCTTCTGTTTTGCGGGAAAAAGATACCGTGCGCCTAAAAAGTTGGCAAGGGCGGGATTGACTTTTTCGACAATTCACCCTACGGTCGCGAACGGAGGAATGAGTGAAAAAGCACACATTTACACGTGCCACGCGATCCGATTGTCTGCTCCGACTTGGAGACATCATCAAGGACGCCGGCGAACTGGCGCTCCAGTTGCAACCCGGGATCATCGAGGCGTCCAAGCGCGGGAGGACGGAAGAAAAAGGCGGAAATCGATTCGCCTCCGCCCTGACCGACGCAGACCTGATCATCCAGTCGTTCGTCGCAGCGGCGATTGCGGTGACGTTCGATAACGTGCGCTTCCTGGGGGAAGAAGGCGAGAAAGATCTGATCAGCCGGTACCTGAATCGGACGGGTGAAACGATCATCACGCTCGACCCCGTGAACAGCACGCTCTACTACCGCGATGGATTGCCCCACTTCGAAGTGGTCGCCACCGCCTGCGATGAGGAACTTCGTCCGTTCGGCACCGTGCTCTCACTGCCGGCGCACAACGGTCTGCTGATCACCTGGGAGTACGATTACAGCGCGCATGCGCTTGATCCAAGACTCCCCCATCCGTTCGTTCTTCCCGGCCAGAACGTAGCGAAGGAGATCCTCCTGGGCGAAGAGTTCGCCGATCGTGCAGACGCGGTCCGACGACTGGGGCTCTCCCCTATCTTCCCCTGGCGGGACTACGACGGGACGCCGGATTGGCCTCATGCCTCGTCCGGTTTTCTGCTGGGACGGCATGCGGGTTGCGTGAATCGCAATTGCCAGCTCATCGATGGCGGCGCGTTTGCCTACGCGCTGTCCTGCATGGGTGGCACCTATCTGCACGGTCCGTTCCATCCGGAGACGCTCCGGTACGACTGGCTCATCGCGGCGCGGGATACGACGCTCGCCAACCAACTGAAAGAGGCACTCGGCCTCTCCTGACCACCACGCATCCATTCGGATGCGTGTTTTTTTCTTCCTCTTCCTTAGCTATACCCGCGACGCACCTGATGGAACGGGTGAGAGGGTGGTAATAACGATCCAATCGCCTCCACACGTTCAAAAAATGACTCCTTTGGCAATCGCATATACCAATCGTCCAATAGCTGTTTGATCGTCGCCGGATTATGCTCTTCCCGCAGATCCTCGACCAAAAAAAGCCACATCGCCCCCATCGTCCCTTCCTCATCATCGCCTTTCATCCATTCATAAAACGCTGCATCCGATCCGACCCCTAATTCATCTTCCGGCTCTCGTCCTAACTGAGAAAACGGCTGTGCAGGAAAAAAATCATTCGTGCGCTTCGGCATACTCAATGAAACAACGCGAGACCGGCCTTCATGAATAAGGATTTTACTCGACTCCCTTTGTACAACTTATCAATCACGCGGCTCAAGCTCACCCGATCCGTTTTGATACTTGCATACCAAGGCAATCCCATGATCGCCGCCTTGCCCATGTGCCCTCGGGAGACGATCTCGGAAGGTACGGACGTTTGATTTCCGTCCTTATCGAATTGAAAAAGCTCTGGTTCATCCCGACCCAAATCCGCCAAATCCTCCATCGTCACCACACCGAGTTCTGCGTTCTTTTTGATTTCTTCCAACGCCTGCTCGAGACGTCGCACGGCCCCGGCATGTTCCTTACGCACTTCTGCGGGGACTAATCCCAGCGCTTTATAAAACTGTTCCTCGTACACCGGGAGAACGAATCGAGTCATCACCAAGCGCTCGGCTTTTGCCGCCTTTTCTTCATCCCATCCTGAACGGCCCCCGATCTCATTCCATTCCTCTTCGTCAAAATTCTGGGATGCCATTTCCCGCACATCCATATCCGCGAACCTCCAAGCGTAGGATCCAATGCGAATATTGGCATTAAACTGAACCTCCTGAATCTTAAACTTTTTCGTGAGGGGTAATTTGTCCAACAGGAATTTGATCCCTTCATTTTTCCCGCGTTGAGCCGCATCAATTTTGACAACGATATCCTTCAATACACGTTGTTCTGCATGACCCTCCTGGTCCGGTTGACGACCCTCAATCACAAACGATAACACCGAACAGGTCTGATTTTTGGCGTCAGCTTTTTCTGGAACCGCCTTTCCCTCAACAAGCATACGCGGAATGCGCGAACCATCAGCCGCCTGACCCCAACGAAGCTGAATACGACGGTGTGCCGTATCTAGCCGCTGCCCATGCAACATCTCATAAAATTCCTTCACAACGGGATCTGAAACCAATCGGGTCATCGCCTCTGGATCTCGAACCGCTTCCTCAAACACCTGTGTGTGCCACGAAGGATCCATCAATTCCTCCTCCTTCGCTGCTTTACCCGTAATACGCTGATACGCCCTCCCTAGTTCCGCGTATTGGGCAAGATGACTTGGATCCTTTGCCGCCTCCTTTGCCATCGTGTTCATGTAACGCAAACGCGTGTAGCGCAACTCTTCTGGCTTCAGATCGCGCATTCCTGCAAATTTTCCTTCAAATGAAACCCCTTCTGTAAGCGCTCGCACGTCTTCTCGACCCGTTTCCACCAATGCAAGATACACCTCCGCTTCCTCAAGCCGCTGAAACCGTTCACCCAGCATCTCAAATCGATCGCACACATCCAGAACCCGCTCTCGCAACGAATCATCCTGTATCATGCGTTCGATAAACGCGTCGCTACACCCTTCCGCTTTGAGCGCGGCACGCAACTGCTCTCCCCCCTCTTCCGTCGCAGTAAATCGATCCCAATGCGCACCAAGAATCGCTTGGCGTTCTTTGTGGCGATAGCCACGAAACGCTTCAAGAAGACGATCCGGAGTCAAGGTATTCGTCTCTTTTTTTCTGGTTCGATTCACCCCTGTTTGCTCGGAAGATGAAACGGGTACATCGATAGACATACCATCATACTACCCCTGCCCGGCACGATTGACAAAACGGCATTTTTCCGCTAGGGTCCGACCCATGCTCTTTTCCTCGAACGCCTCAGGCGCAAAACAGGCACTTCAATCGTGCCGGACCCCGTTCATCTTGACCGGGGCCGGTATCTCCATCGCGAGCGGCATTCCGCCGTTCCGCGGAAAAGGTGGCATCTGGAACCGTCCGGAAGTCCAGGCTCTCGCGTTTCCAGAAACGCTGCACACGCATCCCGAAGAGACCTGGAACGCGTTCGAGCGCGCGCGGGTGCTTGCGGCAAACGCCGCCCCGAACGCCGCGCATCACGCGCTCCACAGGTTCGCCACGTCCAAGAACGCCCCCCTGTTCACGCAGAACGTGGATGGGCTTCACGCGAAGGCCGGGAGCACCTGCTACGAGCTCCATGGGACGCTTCATGCGTACCGATGCCTGAACGATTGCTCGAGCGCGCGATACCAAAGCACATCACTCGAAGCGGAGCCGTTCCGACACTGTCCAGACTGCGGAAGCCCACTGCGGCATGATGCGGTGCTGTTCGGGGAATCCGTACGCTTTCTCGAGAACTTCCGCGCAACCTTCGCGGAGGCGGATCTCGTCCTCCTTGTTGGGACGAGCGGGCTCGTGACCAACACCTGGTCACTGGCACGTGAAGCACGCAAACTGAGGAAAAAGGTCGTCGAAGTGAACCCTGCGTGGGTGACTCCGGCGACCCTCTGGACAACGCACACCCTGCGACGCGGGGCGGAAGACATTCTCCCCATCATCTGCGCCGCCTAACCGGCAAACCCCCATGATTTCATGGGGGTTTTCATATCAAACACATCCGCGTGTGGCGGATGTGTTTGCTGGTGCCCCCGGTAGGAATCGAACCTACAGATCCGGCTTAGAAGTCCGGCGTTTTATCCATTGAACTACAGGGGCCTGTCACGCATGTCACCCTACCCACGTCTCCGCGGGGTGGCAACGGGGGGCGCTTCCTGATCTCGCCATTCTTTCAATGTCTTGATCTCTTCGGCGAGCTCCAGTGCGGCACCCTTTAATTCCCGGGCATGCGTCCAAGTCATCCAGGCCACTACCCCCTTTTCCAACGCCACTACCACCATCGCGATCAACGCAATGGTCCCGGCGTCCGAAAAATTCCAGAGCGGCAGCCGCGCCGCCAGGAGCCAAAGCGATGAAGTCGGTCGAGGAAAAAGCCTCCCTAAATCCAACCGCAGATCATCGCCAAGTGGCACCGGGACCGTGACCGACTGACTCCAAGCGTGCTCAACCCATGCATTCACCTGCGCCAATAATCCAAGGGTCCACACCAAGGTAAACACTGCGGTCCCAACCACCAGCATCGCTCGAAGCGCCGCCCAAATATTCACCTGTAACAACTTTTTCCCCGCGACAAACAGCGCATGTTCTCGTTCACGCTTCCGTATTTCATACGGCAGGAACGTCGCTCGTTCTTCTGGATGACGCTCCAAGAGATCGTGTACTGCAAGCAATCCTGGGGGGATGGTGGACATACGTCTTACGAGGTTGTGCGGCGTTTGCTATGAAACGCCTGATGCACATCTTTTAATTGTTGGTTGGTGATGTGCGTATAAATCTGCGTCGTTGTGATCGACTGGTGGCCAAGCATGGACTGAACGCTGCGCAAATCCGCTCCATTCATCAGCAAGTCCGTCGCAAACGAGTGACGCAGCGTGTGAGGCGTCACCTTTTTTGGGATCCCCGCGGCAATGGAATATTGATGCACCATTCGTTCGATGGAACGGGGCGTCAACGGACCATGTTCTTTGGATTCCGATGCAGCACGATCGTGGCGAATAAAAAGATAGGGACTATCATCGTCTTCGCGGAGATCCAGATAATTTTTTATGGCGAACTTTGCCTGATTGGATAAAAACACGATGCGTGTTTTATCCCCTTTTCCGCGCACCGTGAATTCGTCGCGCTTCAAATTCAGATGCTCGCGCTTAAGCGAAGCAAGCTCCGACACGCGCATTCCTGTCGAAAAAAATAGTTCCAATATCGCTCGATCACGCGCCTTCAAAATCGCGGCAATGTCCATTTTTTCTGGCGTCTCCAATAATCGCTGTAAGTCGCTCGCATCCAAAAACGCCACGTCCCGACTCCCCTGCTTTGCCAGCTCGATTTTTTCTGGTGCCATCGCCTTCACATCACGCTTCACCAAATACTTCAGAAACGACCGAAGCGCGATCAAGTGATAATTCTGCGTGGACTTTTTCATGGTCCCAGACTCGCGCGCGCCCAATCGATTCAAATACAAACGAAACTGGTGAACCATTTCTTGATTCACCTGTTCCACGGATGGATCCTTTGCCCAATCAACGAATCGCTGAAGATAAAATTGATAGTTGCGTACCGTAAGCGGAGAGCGCCCTTTATCGACTTCCAGGTACTCCAGAAATCCCCGAACATGCGATGCGAGCTTGGCCATGCGCCCATTGTGCCACGAGACACCATTCTTCCGCTATCCCCGAACGCGCTATTTTATCGACTCGGTCACGACCGCGCTTCCCAATGTAAGAGGAATTTCTAAGGTTTTCCCTCCACGGATGACCCCAACGACGACATTGGCTCCGGGGCGATACGCAAGCAATCGTTCTCCCAAATCCGCAGACCCATCCAATAAATCACGGTCCAAACGCACGATGACATCGCCTTCCACGAGTTTGCCGGATGCCGGCCCCCCTGGTAGCACTGCCGGTGTTTTTCCACCCGCAACCAATGCGCCGCTCGCAGGGAGTTCCGTTGACGCGGATTCCGTAAGACTTCCTGTCAGATCCACCGCTCGAACACCCAGCACCGCGCGACGTACCTCTCCGCTGGCCACCAGGCTTACAAATGTTTGTCCAAGTGATTCTGCCGGCAAAACCAGCCATCCATCCCGCGTCTGCCGGTCCAGTAGCCCCACCAATCGCCCATCCGCGTCCCAAACCGCGCCCCCCTTCCAATCCGCGACATCCGTGCGACCCAAGAAAAACCGTCGCCCTGCGCGTTCGCTTGAAAGCGGCTCCACCTGTCGACCGATGCGCGTGTCAGCGATGCGATCTGCGTAAACACGACGCGGATGCGGTTCGATCCAGGCGCGCTGCCCAGACCGCACCGTTTCGGCGCGTACGAACGCCGCCGGAGAAAAGCGAACCGACGCAACACGTAAAAAAACCGCGTCCGTAGAAAGATCTTTTACGGCACGCTCAACCGGCATGACCACATTTCCCACCTGAACGCCGATCTCCGCCAACCGCATCCCAGAAACCACGCCCGCCGTGGTCACAAGCCATCCATCGGCAGAAACAGCGACCGCAGCGCCCACCACCGCGTCTTGCGCGATCATTCCTGCGGACTTTTCTTGTTTCACGATTGGATAGACCGGCGATTGACGGCGGAGCAGCACCTCGGCCGTATCCTGGCCCGCTTCAGATCGATCAGAAACATCCACGATGGTGACCGCAGGCTGCGTGGTCGTTGGACGACGGATGCCTTCTAACTCCTGCAAACGTGCCTCGACCCGATCCATCCTCCAAGAAACAAAGGAGGACGACCCGATCAGGGCGGCAGACACGGAGACGGCACAGGTCACGATTGCGATAGCGACAACGCGCATAGTTCTTTCATTACATCACGCCCATCGCGCAATGGCCAGAGTCGCAATAAAAAGCAGGAGTCCAATAATCGCCTCTCCCCACGCAGTCGTCGTGGGGGGGATGGGCTGATAGGCATAGCGACGCATGCGAATCGGGACCGCCAAAAAAAGCATCACCCACACCGCCGTCACAAGCATCGAAACCGGCACGATCGCGAGCAAAAATCCGGCATGAATCCCGGCAAGCGCCCCAAACGCCGTCCAGCGCCGTAATTCCTTCGACGTGGCATTGGGATGCGCCGTCACAAGCGCGATAATCGCAAAGAGCACGCCAAAAGATGGCGCCGCGACCCATCGAAGCCAGCGTTCTTCGGTTAAGAACGTTGCAAGACCCGCAAGCGCAAAACTTCCGTAAAACGTCGCAAGAATAACGCAGGCAAGATTAATCCGCGACAATCCATTCACCGGATAACGCCCCGGATCGAACACGGACAAAAACAGTAGCGCCAAGACCAACGTCGGAACCGCGGCAAACGCAAACAGGAGCGCATACACCTGCCACTCCCCTTCAACCAACAAAAACGCACCGGTCATCCCGAGGAGCGCTAGTGTCCCGGGGATGACCTGACGGATCGCCACCCAAAGCGGAAGTTTTCGCCAGCTGATAATGGAGGACACGACAAGAAACACCCCGATGACCGAAAGTAACGGCCAGGGATAGTTCAATGGCCACGCAAGCTGCGCCCGCGCCGCGGCGATGGCGTAGGCACCCGTGAGCCAAGGAGCGAGCAGAAGCAGGAGCCAACGCATACCCTCATCCCTCTCTTACGGAAATGCCTGCGCAAATGTGCGCTTTGCATCCTCTACCTGTGCTTCTGCGCCCTTTTTTCCGTCTGCAAGCGCCGCAAAGGCCATAACCAGCTTAAGATGCATTTCTTGGTCTGCGCGATTCACGGTCAACGCAAGCAAGGCATCACGCGCAACATCCGCCTTCTTTTGCTGATCAAACGTGGCAAGAATCGCTTTCACTTGGCCGACCCAGGTAGCTGCACGTTCTTCACTTGAAACGACCGGAACTTGTTGTGACGCAAGCGGCGCAAGATTCACCGGACCTTCCGGCGGACGTGTACGCCACCACCACACAAGTGCAACCACGCCACACAAAATGAGGAGAAGAAAGAGAATGCGTCGCATAACGATCGAGATTACCGCGTTCGTGAGCGGAACTTTACGATTTCTTGAAGCGCGACCATCGTGGCCGTTGCGACCGGGATGGCAAAAATAGCACCACCGATGCCAAATAGTTTTCCCCCAATCATGAAGGCGATGATGCTCACCAACGGGTTCAATCCCACCGCCTTTTGCATCACCTTTGGAACGATCAGGTTATTTTCTAACTGCTGCGCAATCAGGATCCCGACCAACGTCGCAATCGCCGTCCCCGGAGACACGGAAAGGGCCAGCAGCAATGCCGGGATGGCGGCGATAATCGGACCAAGATACGGGATAAACTCCAGCAACCCTCCCAATAACGCGAGAAGCAACGCATACGGCACGCCAATCACGGTGAACACGACAAAATAGAGCATCCCCATAATCAGGGACAGCAACAATTGTCCACGCAACCATCCACCCAACTTATCGATCATGAGCCAGACGGTTTGCCCGGCAAATTCCTGATGTTCGTTCGGAATGATGTTTTGGAACAGGGTTTTGACCGCGGATTCTTCGACGATGATGTAGAGCGCAAGCACAAGCACCACGAGCACGCCGGCGATCCCACCAAACACATCCCCAAGCGTCCCAAACAAGGATGTAATCCCTTTGGAGGCCTGGTCTTGAAGCCCCGAAAGACTCCCCTGGATACTTCCCCCTAGTCCGTATTGCTGGGTCAGTTGTTTGAGTCCGTCGATCCCATCCGTCATCCACCCTTGAGACACCTCATGTGTCGCAGCAAATTGTTTGGCTTCCGTTACGATCGCCGGAATCAGCAAGGCAAATGCCAGAGCGAGCATCCCAAAGAAGATGACGTAAAAAATGATGACCGCCAGGGATTTTGGGACTTTTCGAGCCGCTGCCGCGCGCACAAACGGGTACATGACCCCAGCCAACAGAAGCGAGGTAAAAACCAGCAAAACAATGTCCCGGATCATCCATACCACCCAGATCGCGAAAAGCACCCCAAGAAACTTGAGGATTGTCCCGGTGGTGATAGAAACGAGCTGCGGTTTTTGATAGGCCATATCTCGCTTGCTAGCATACCAATCTTCCAGCATGTAGGCTATGGACACACACGCCCTATGGCAACCTTTGCGGAAAACCGAAAAGCTCGGCACGACTACGAAACCCTGGAATCCTTCGAGGGCGGGTTGGTATTGACGGGGCGCGAGGTCAAAGCCGTTCGCGAGGGGGGTGCAAAGCTCGATGGGGCCTATTTAAAGGTATTTCAAGGGAAATTACAGCTCATTGGAGCACGGATTGCCCCCTATTCTAAAGGGGGAAAACCGGAATCCTATGACCCCCTCCGATCCCGCCCCGTGTTGGTCCACAAAAAAGAATTGCGAGAACTGGCGGAAAAAACACAACAAAAAGGGTTGACACTGGTACCATTCTCCCTATATTCTCTTGGACGCCGTATCAAACTTGGGTTTGGGCTCTGCCGTGGTCGCAAGACCTACGACAAACGCGAAGCCTTAAAGCAACGCGCGCTCGACCGCGATACCAAGCGAGGGGGTGAATAGCATCGACGACGTCCATTTCATCATCGTGCACGCCGTGTCCGCCCAAGACACGTAAATCCCGGGGCACGACGATACCTGCCAACATCGTCTCGAAGGTCAAGAATGCGATCGCCTCGGCGTTCCGCGTTCCGGCCTTTGCCGCATCCGTCGCGTAAGCCTTCGCGCTCTACGCTGACCTGATGTCGGCCGGTGCCTCTTCTTCCGTCCGTGGGGAAGAGATCCATCGCCAACCACACGGACTTGCATCTCCACGCGCTCTTCGCGGAGATGGACCGGCCCAGGAGATAGACACCGCCTTCTCGTCGGTTCCATGACGACGGTGCGACCACTCCCTCACCGGAGATGAGCCGACTACGCGTGTGAATGAACGATTCTGATTGGGTGTTCGGACGGGGGTGCGATCCCCCCCACCTCCACCACACATTTTTTCTCCAATGCGCATCCATTATCGCCGCCGCGGCGGCTATCAAAAAAAAGACGAAACGCCGGTGTACCGGGCAAATGAGGCGATCCTCACCACCCCGGAAATCCGCGTCATCGACGAGGAAGGCCAGATGCTTGGCGTCCTTTCTTCTTCCAAGGCACTGACCATGGCGCAAGAACGCGGGTATGATCTCGTAGAGGTCTCCCCGAAAGCCGTTCCGCCGGTCTGCAAATTCTTGGACTACGGACAGTTCAAGTATCAAAAGGAAAAGGAAGTGAAGGTCCAAAAGGCCCACGCCAAGAAGGTCGAAGTCAAAGGCATCCGTCTTTCGGTAAAGATGGGGGCACACGACCTCGACATCCGTAAGTCCCAAGCCCTGGGCTTCCTCGAGGATGGCAACAAGCTCAAGATCGAAATCATGTTGCGCGGGCGCGAAAAAGAGCACGGTAACATCGCCTACGATCGTATCAATGGATTCATCAAATCATTGGAAGAAACCTATCCCCTTTCGCTCGAACAACCTACGACCCGGAACGGCGGAAACGTCTCTGCGATCGTTGGACGAAAAGGATAACCAACCCCCTACTTGATCCACTTCTATGAAACTCAAGACCCACAAGACGATCGCGAAGCGCGTCAAACTCACGAAGAGCGGCAAGCTCTTGAAGCGCAAGAACGGTCAGGACCACTTCAACAGCCGTGAATCTGGCAAGGTGACGCGTAACAAGCGCCGCGACCTGTCCGTCTCGGAATCGTACAAGAAGAACATCCTGTCGCTCATGCCGCACGCGTAACCCTCACATTCCCTCATACACCAACCAATTATGCCTCGTGTCAAACGTGGGACACACCGTGTCACCCGCCGCAAGAACATCCTCGCACGCACCAAAGGAATGATGTGGGGACGCAAGAACCGCATCACGCTCGCCAAGATCGCCGCCGTAAAGGCTGGCGCCCATGGCTACGTCGGACGCAAGCTGAAGAAGCGCAACAACCGCGGCCTTCAGAACATCCGCATCAACGCCGCCGTGCGCGAACTTGGAACAACGTACTCCAAATTCATGGCTGACCTGAAGAAGCGTGGGATCGTCCTTGATCGCAAGGTCTTGGCCGAACTCGCACAGAAGCAGCCCGCGGCATTCGCGAAACTCGTGAAGGCGTAAGCCTAAAAACCATCGGGAGACCGATGGTTTTTTTGTTCATTCAAGGTACACTGGTGGCATATGCGTTCGTCTGAACGACCTCCTTCCAAGGAAGCAGAGCTCCCCTACCATGCGGCCGGCGGGACACGTCCAAAGGAAGGCCGTACCCGAGAACGGCCAAATGACGACGCGTTTCTTTGCGATCCCGCACGCGGACTCTTTGCCGTCGCCGATGGCGTGAGTGGAAGCGAAAACGGGCACCTTGCCGCACAAACCGCCATCGAGTCCGCACGCACTTGCGCAATCCCTGCACTGCGCGATCGCTATGTTGCCGAAGCCTGGATGCAGGATGCCTTTGAACAGGCACAACGGCAGATCCTCGAAGACCCATCAGGAGATGGTCGCGCGACGACTCTCGCCATGACACTTCTGACGCCTCTGACATCGTCCACCCATCTGTTAACGATTGGGCATGCCGGCGACAGCCGTGTCACGCTTCTCAAAAAAGGGAGCTACGCACTTGAACCACTCACCATCGATCATAGCCCGTTTCTGTCGACCACCGCAGAAGAAGCGGTTCTTGTCCGTGAGATGATCCTGCACAATCCACCCTTCTTAAATGAACTCGCGGAATATGCCCGGCGTGCACGCATCTCACTAGAAAATGCGCTCTACGACATCCCCTCTTCGCCAGCCATGGCGCGAGAACTCATGCGCAGCATCTCCATTACAACATCGAGTCTGGCGCGCGAGGGACTGTCTCCGTTCGCGCAGCTCTATGGAGCGCATCAAAACTACATCTCAAGCCAGCTTGGCATGGATAAACCGGAATACCTGGTTCAGACGCACGAAATCCATCAAGGCGACCTCGTTCTCCTTACAACCGATGGCGTTCATGATGGACTGACGCCGGATCTCACCATTCGCGCCCTCCTTCAGTCGCCCACATTGGATATCGCCGTCCAACGACTACTTCAGACATCGACCGCCGTAGATGATCGCACCGCCGTTGTTCTCCGGGTTGATTGATTTTCGTCATCCATAACTCGTGGTATACTCATCCCATTCGTATGCCACGCCCACGCAAATTTGCCGAAGCCGCTCGTTCGGATTCATTTGCCGAACAAAAGCAACGTGCCGACCAATCAGGCGGCTGCGAAGTCCCCGCCTTTCCTGAAACCAAAGCCCACCTCGACGTCGCCTATCGCGCCCGAGATAAAGCGCGCGAGCTGCTCAAAAAAGAACGCGAACGAGCGGAGGCGCTCGCAAGAAAAGCGATTACGCCCCGTTTTTTGGCACCGGATGATATCGAACTGCTTTTAGATGATGAAAAGCGCACGGCGGTCGTCGAAGTACTTGAAGAGATGTCCCAAAAAGCACATGCCTCGGGAAAGCCTCGAGAAGAG
Organism: Patescibacteria group bacterium; assembly: GCA_022843095.1. Classification (GTDB taxonomy): domain Bacteria; phylum Patescibacteriota; class Patescibacteriia; order 2-12-FULL-60-25; family 2-12-FULL-60-25; genus JALHOH01. The sequence continues at coordinate 338,441 of JALHOH010000001.1, read as the reverse complement.
GTGGATGATGCGCTTGTAAACATCCGCACGCCAGAACGTCTGTTCAAAACAGCGATGCGGGCAAATGAAGACATCTTAGCGCGCACGGATGGAACGGGCGCTGCCGGACGTGCCGCTAAAGAGAAGCTGGCCCAGATCAAGGGACTGCAAACCCGCTACAACGAAGAACAACTGGCAAAAACATACGAACAAACGCTTCAGGTTGTGGAAGGGCATCGTCGGGCGGACGAGGCAAAGAAACAAGAAAAACTGGATGTCCTGAAAGGACGGATGCGCGAAGGTGCGGCCCGTGCCGCGGAAGCCGCGGAGGCCTCCTATGCGAAGTACGACAAAGGTCGCCGGGCGTCCCCGCTTGGGATGGCGGCTTCGTTTGCCGAGAAGTACGTAAAAGACGGACGCTTTGACGAAAAAGGCTACCGTGAGGGCGTGCAGGCTGAAATGGATCGCCTCCGTGAAAAGTATAAAAACCAGAACGTCTTCCGAGACTACGTTATCGTCGAAATGGAGGATGTGAAAAACTTGGTTGAGCAACGCATGGCTGCGGTCCGGAGTATTTTGGATGCAGGACAGGTTCCAAATCCAGAAACCGTCTCAAACATGCAGGCGGAGTTGAATAAACTCCAAGAGGTCCACGATGCAATCATTCTCACCCGTGAAGAAGCGAACGAAGGGCCAGAATTAGAATTCATCCCAGACACCGAGGAAGAAACGGAACTCAGCGCTGAGGATATTCTTGACGTTGAAGAAGCGCCCGCACCAAAACGACCTGCGAAGAAATCTACACGTCGCACAGCCCCTCCCCCTTCGGATCGAGTAGAGTACGGTATCACAAAACCCTTTGTCGTGGACGGAGGTGAAACGCGAACCAAACCGGAACCATCCATGATCATCGACATGGATACGCGCGCGGAGGAACGCCGAAAAGCGTCTGCGAAGATCATGAAAGAGCATCCGATGGCTACCGCCGAAGAAATCGACACCTCACTCTCCAGCAGAAAACGCAACCGCATCCCTCAGCCAATCGCACCAACAAAAGAAAAAGCTCTTGCCGCGGCGAGATCCGAACAGGCATTCGAAGCGGCGGTTGCCCGTGCGATGCAGGAAGGGTTTGATATTGATGAGGACTACGTAACGACTGGATCGGAAGAAGAAGAGGCGTACTTTGCCAAAATCAACCCCAAACACCGTCGCCGGATACGTTCGTTGACCCAGAAGGATGGAACACCTCCAGCCGGACTGTTCCCACGACCAAAAGACGGGGTAGATCTGTTTGGCGCAACCACTTCCGCAGAAGAATGGGATGAACGAAAACAAGAGGAAATTCGTATTGACGCCTACAAAAAAGCCGCTTGGCTCCTGGATACATCCCGCAAAAACCCTGAACAGTGGCGCCTTCTCACCGCTGTCCTGGAACGTACATTCCCGGAGATTGATCCGAGGGACTTCGCAAACATGACGGAGCAAACGCGAAAAGAACTAATCCTCCTCATGTCCGATAAGATGGAAGGTGATCGCTTCATGCCACACGCAGAGGCCTGGGCACCTCAACGCACTCGATACCAAGAAATTCGTGAAATTCAAGAAGGCGATTTAGCGGGCGAAGCAGCAGATGCCCGAAAACGACGTCCCGGGAAACGCGCGGCGATCGCTCCGAGCGCTCCCACGAGTACTCAGAACCGTCCCACGCTCCCAGAATCAACGCCTCCAAAAACCATCGGCCAACGCATCTCCCGTTTCTTCAAGAGCTTCTTCGGGGGAAGTCAGTAACCACACACCCCTCTTCTCTGCAGGAAGAGGGGTGTTCTGTTTTTGGACGTGCAATGTGGTACACTTTGATCAATTCGCTATGTCCGCCCCCTCCCCCGTTCAACCCGCACCGGATTTGGAACGCCTACACACCCTTGAACAATCGCTTCAAGAAACGGAAGCCTTGCGACGACATCGGATCTATCAAGAACGATACGACGCGCTTCAGGATCTCAAACGATCCGGTACAGCCTCGCGGGAAGACCTTGATCGACTCAGTGCCTCGGTGCAACGCGCGTTTTCTGCATGGAAAGAAGCGACCGAACAACAAGCCGTCCCTCCAAAAAATACCGCGGAGCTTGAAGCGTCTCTCGCCCCCCTGGATGCGCTTCTCGCCACCCGTGCGAGTGCATCCGCTATGACTTCCCGACAAGAAGCAGCTTCCGCCTCATTTACGCCACAAACCATCGTAAGTGCACTCCGATCGACCGGAGACGGACGCACGCGCGCACAAGAAGTGTTGCGCCAGCAACCTACGCTTCGTAAAAAGGTGGCGGACCAACTTTCAACCCAAATTGAACGATTTTCAGACTATCCAAAAACACGGGCAGAACTCATCCGTCTTCGCGAAGAAGTGAACCGGGTTGTCGCCACAGAACGGTCCAACACTCAGGAAGAGACCCCCTCTCCCGTCTCCGCCATTCTCGCCGGATTGGCCGATCCACGACTATTTACCGCTACACTCGTTCAAACGCTTCTCACGGATCGTGCGCTCCAAGAGGAAACGCGTGCGACCTTGGCACGTCGCGCGCAGTATTTCACCGCTCCGGCGAACAAAGACCTCGTCGCCTCACAGCAAGCTCGATTTGATGCACTCGAAACACTTCCAGCCACCGTCCTTCGGAAGCAAGAAATTCGATTAGAAGAGCTCCTTGCAAAAGTTGGACCGGGCAACGATACCCTCCCAAGTGTGATCCGCTTAAAGAAAGAAATTGACGCCCTGCGCTCGCTTGCCGGGATTGCAGAAACCTCTGAATCACTGGACCTTGGTGCTGGATTAGAAATCAAACCCGAAACAAAGACACGGCCCGAAACACCCGTTGCCAAAAAACAAGAGACTGAACCTCCGGCCACGCCGCGTGAACCTTCGGCGGAAGAACTTACGCATCTCAAGCGCCGAGAAGACCTCCGAAGAGAGGTGGTGCGACTCGAACAACAACGTGGAAAGATTGAGGAACAACTGTCTCGCTACGGCGATGATGTCTTTGATTTGGTGAATGGATTAGTCGCCCCTCGCATCCCTCTCCGCGAACGATTGAGGAATGCCTTACGCGCCGCCTCCGGAAAAGGACCGGAATCGAACACCTGGGAGGCACTACACCACGCCTGGAGCGTGACCAACGATGCCCTGGATCAGACTCGCCTTGAGCTCGCCAACTGGCACCCATACTCCCCCGCAGAACCAACCCCAGAAACCCCACGTCGGAAACAACCCGCGCGATCACGACGCCTGGAAGCTGGTCCAAAAACTTCCCTCCCAACACGGGAACTTTCCTTACAAGAAACTGGGATGTTTGAAGGGATTCAGCAATCCTATGCATCACTCAAGTCGTGGTACGAGGAAAAATACCATGCGCACACGCTGACGACAGAAGATATCGACCGGGCGATCATGCAGGCGCAAAACCTGCATTCCCAACTTCTCGTCCTCCTTGGGAGCGCTCCCCCGTTTCCGGAACAGGTGGCGGCGCTCTCCGCAAAACTCCATGATGTCTTGCTAGATCTCACCGAGAATCGGCGTTATCAAAGCCGCTGGGAAAAGGTACGCGCCGTTCAATCCACGTTGCGTGACATCAAAGATCGACTAAGCGAAGCAAAAGGGGCCGAACGATTGGCGCTCGGGCAACGCATCGCCGTGCAAAAGCGCATCCTCGAGTCGATTCCGGATGATGCGGACGCCTCACAGGACGAAGACTATGTCCTGGCGCTCCAAGAAGCGCGTCAGCTGCTCCACAAAACCGCCCAAGCGCTCCGAGACACCCGCTAAAGATGCAACACACCCCGCCAATAGGCGGGGTGTTTGTTAGATGCGTTTTTCTGCCACCAGTGCTACCAGCTCTGCAAGCAAGGCGGCCTCTTCGATAGTTTGCTGATCTTTTGACCCACGACGACGGACCGTGAAAGCGCCGGACTCCATCTCTTTATCCCCGACAACCAGCATCACAGGCCATTTTTTCGTCTCTGCGTTCCGAATCTTTTTTCCGACCGATTCCGGGGTTTCATCCACCTCGACGCGGAAACCCGCTTCACGAAAACGAGCGGCCACCTCGTATGCGAACGGCGCATGACGATCTGCCACTGGCAAGATCCCCACCTGCACCGGAGAAAGCCAGAATGGGAATGCTCCGGCAAAGTGCTCGATCAACACGCTCATGAATCGCTCAATCGATCCCATGATCGCGCAGTGGATCATCAAAATCGACTCCTTCTCCCCCTGTTCGTTGACGCAAGCCAGGCCAAAATTGCGTGGCTGGTTAAAATCCAACTGGATGGTCGCCACCTGCCAGGTACGTCCAAGCGAATCTTTTGCCATGAAATCGATCTTTGGACCGTAAAACGCCGCCTCACCGGGCCCATCGATCCACTCCACCCCCTTCTCCGTCAGCATGTCGCGGAGAGCGGATTCGGCGCGATCCCAATCTTCCGGACTTCCCAGATATTTTTCCGCCTTCTCCGGATCACGACGGGACAGGCGCGGCTTAAGCGAAAACCCGAACACCGCGTAAAACCGCTGGATGATGTCCCACACCTTTTCTGCCTCATCACGCACCTGTGACACGCGGCAAAACACGTGCGCATCGTCCTGTGTGATCGACAACACGCGCGAAAGTCCAGACAATTCTCCGGATTGCTCATCGCGATAGACCATCGTTGTTTCGGCGTAGCGTACCGGAAGTTCGCGATACGAACGTGGCTCGCTGGCATAGATCTGCGCGTGATGCGGACAGTTCATCGGCTTCATCGCATACAAATGCGCTTCGCGCGTCTGAATCTTAAACAGATCCTCCGCGTATTTCGCCCAGTGCCCAGAGGTTTCGTACAGCTCTTTTTTGGTGATGTGTGGAATCGTGACGCGCTGATAGCCGTGGGGCTTACGCAGTTGCCACACGAATTCATTCAGGAGTTCACGAATAATCGTGCCGCGCGGTGTCCAAAGCGGAAGCCCCGGGCCAACCAGATCAGAAAACACGAACAACCCCAACTCTTTGCCCAATTTTCGGTGATCGCGCTTTTCTGCCTCCGCAAGCATGGTTTCATGCGCTGCCAGTTCTTCGGCCGTCGTAAAACACAACCCGTACACGCGCTGCATTTGCGGATTCTCCGCTTTGCCACGCCAATAGGCTCCGGCAATCTTGGTCAATTTCCATGCCCCGATCTCCTTCGCCTCCGTCACGTGCGGACCACGGCAAAGATCCACGAAAGCGCCCGTGCGATACACCGTCACAACGCCCACATTCTGCGGATCCACATCCTGCGCCTCTTCTGCAGACACTTTGGTCGTCCCTTTGGTCTTTAGATCGTTTAACAATTCAACCTTGTACGTCTGACCAAGTTCCGTAAACAACGCGATCGCCTCGTCGATGGACAACTCCTGACGCACAAACGCCGGATTTTCCGCCTGAATCTCACGCATGGTCGCGCTGATCGTTTCCAACTCTTCGGTCGTGATGGGACGTCCAAGGTCGATGTCGTAATAAAACCCATGTTCCACCACAGGACCAACGCCTAATTTCGCCTCAGGATAGAGGCGTTTGACGGCGGCGGCGAGCAGGTGTGCCGCGCTATGTCGTTGTGTTTCGATCGGAGGCATATCAGGCCTCCATTCTTACGCGAAGGACGAGGACTTGCAAGCCAAATCATTCAACCTTCACCTCGATATGATCTTTTAACGCTGGGATTTTGCTAAACCAACTCGGAGAAATGCTCACCGTCGCGTCTTCGACCCCTTCCACCGCCTTTAGTTTTTTGACCGCTTCGTCTTTATGTAATCCGGCGACGGCCTCTTTTTGAAGCGATGCGCTATTTGCGGTTAATCGATATCCCCCTTCCGCCTTCACATTCACGGTCGCCACTTCGGCGTTCGCGTCCACCGCCTCGATCATAAACGCCGGAGGCGCGCCGTCCGTCACGTATTCGCGTCCTTGCGGGATTTTTTCGAGCAACTTGCCACGCACAAGCGCCTGCATATCCTCTTTCGTAAAATACACCGCCGTCACTTCCAGTTTTACAGAGGCGATAAACCGCTCGGCGTATTGCCCGGCACTGACACTTGATCCCGGCTTATCAATTTCACGAACGCGATACACCACCTCGGAATACGAAGCGTCACCCAATCGCGCCAATAGCTGCTTTTTTGCCTCCTCGATGACCTGTTCGCGCAACGTCCGCTGCGCGTCGGCGATGTGCTGTGCTGTGACAAGCGTTCCAACGGGCGGAACAGACGGGGTCGGCGTCGGGGTAGGAGTTGGCGTTGGTGCGCTTGCCGATGGCTCCATCAAGGCAAACGGCTGATCTGAAACCGCGTAAATATGTGGCTGAATCCCCTCAAAGAGGCCGGGAATCGTGAACTTAGTGGGAGCAATCGCAAATGTCGAACCAGGCTTGTCCGCATAGACGCCAACCGCCACCTCTTTACCCTTTGGAACAACAATGTCTTTTTCGATGCGATACAATTTGCCATCAGCCGTCAGTAATCGCGTTGTTTTGACCAACTTCTGATCACGCGAATATTTGTTGATGACACGAACGGTCCCTTTCGCCACCCAAGATTCGTTGACCGCGGGTGCGGGAGGGGTTTCTGGATTCGGAGACGTTGGCGGGGGTTCTGCCGGGGGCTGCGCCTTTACTTCAAACGTCGAGCTTTTCATGAAAACGTCCTGCAACACCCGTCCGGGTAACTGTCCCGTCGTGGGCGTTTTCGCGATTTCTACCCCGCCGTCCAACACGACCGTGCCACGCGCCACCTTGACCGTCACATCCGCACGCACGGAGGTCAGCCACAACACGCCGACGACGATGAAAATCGTGAAGGCAAGAAATGTGTACGCGATTTTTCGGTAGACGTGGGGACGTGGTGGCGTCGGAAATGACGGCGCCGTAATAGGCACAACACTTGGACGACGACCTCCGCGGATGGGCATAGAGAGAGATACAACCACTATAGCATACAGGTTGTATACATTGCCAAGAGGGTTGTGTTCATTGGCTATTTTGCGCGTACGACACCCTTGCCTTTTGCCCCATCATCATTCTGCAAATCCGTGGAAAGAGGCGGGCGCAAACGGACAACCGGCTCGTTTACCGCAGCATCCGTGGCCTCCAATTTTGTTTCGCCAAGCAGCGATGCGAATCGTCCCGCGTCCGGCTCTTCTGGTGTCACCTGCACATCAAAAGCGACTTCTGCCTCCTGCATCCCATCCGCTATCTCTGGCATGGTCCAGCTCATCACACGCGTTGTTTCATCAAACAACAACGTTCCGCCGGTTCCCATCGTCTTTCCACTCCACCGTACGATCTTTGGGAGCACGGCGCTGACCTTCACATTCTGCAGTGGATGCAATCGCTTTTCGATGCGCCATACAATACGATACGACGTCGTCTTCCCTACGACCGGCGGAAGCGGTCCATATCCAACCGGCGCGCCTTCTTCTGTGTAATACCACGCTTCAGACGCAAGCACCGCATCGCTCTTGTAGCGCAACGAAAGCGCCGGCAACCGCACGGTGCGCTGGACACGGGTTTCTCCGACCACCGGCACCTGCCCGGTCACCAGAATGCGAATCATGGCATCACGTGTCCCGCTTGCCACCCCGCGCGTCGGCAAACCAATTTCAATCAGACCTTCGCTTTGTGGGGGCAATGATTCAAGCTGTGGCAGTTCCCGCTTGGTATAGGTGATGGTCTGAATCCGCGTTTTTGTACTGGAGGCCCCGCCACGCGCATCATCCAACCGCCCCCAATCCAAAAGAGAAGTCCCGGTTGCAGACAACCCGTTCATGATCGTTTCAAATCCAACGGTAAGACTCACGTCTTTTAGCGGCTCTGGACTTACGTTTTGATACGCAAGCGCCATCCGCAACGGCTCTCCTGGTTGAATGGTTTTATCCGTATCTGCCCCGTTTGCCACAAGTCGCAACAACAGGTCTCCGGCAAACACCCCAACACGCGCATCGGCTTGCTGCGCAACCAAAAACCGTCCATCTTCACGCTTCCAACCGGCTTCCGCATGAAAATCCATGTCCCCACTCGTCCCTGCTGCAAACGATCCCAGCAATTGGACGGTCCCGGTCGCGTTCGGGGGAAGTGATCCCATCGCAAGCTCCACCACCCCACCGGAACTGGTTGCTTGCGCCGGCACAAACGCCCGTGGGACGGTAATCCGCGCCACCACGCTCCGCATCGGCTGATCTCCGCGATTCGCCACCTCGTATCGCAACGTCACCGGATCGCCCGCAACTGCTTTTGGCGGGGCAAGCAGCTGTCCCATGAACACCGTTTGCCCCAGACGCACAACCGACGTCTGCAACCCTTCCACGTCTTTTCCATACCCAAGCGGACGATAGGTGCTCATGACCTGAATCGGCTGCTCTTCGCCCAACGCCCCAAAAAAGAATCCGCGTACACGAATCACCCCGCCCTGTCCTGGCGCAAACTGGTTCAACTGCCAGGTAAGCGTATCCGGTTTGGTCGGCATCGGATCAAAGGCGACGGGCGTAAATCCACGCGGCATCGCCAAACGAATTTCGGCGCGTTCAATGGATTGGACGTGGCGATTCGTGAAAACAAGCTCAAGCGTCTCTTCTCGACCGAGCGCCGCCAATGTGGGTGCGTTCAACGCGATCTCCATCCCCTGCCCACGAAAATCCCGGAACGGCTGAAACAGGAAATAGCCGGCCCAGGCGACACCGACAAGCAGCGCCACAAACAGGGATGCCGCCCCAAACATCCACACAAGCCGCCAAGAACGACGACGTTCCAGTTTTCCAAGTTCGGGGATTCTTCCTTCTTTCTCCAGATAAATTGCCTCCAAACTCTTTTCTAAATCCGGATCCTTCGCCTCTGCGTCGGTATCCATAAGCACCGTATCCTCGATCACTTCGACAGGAACGGGATCAAGTGGGGCTGGCATCGCATCTGGACGCGAAAGCTTGGCTTTCCGCCATGGCAGCTGACGTTTTCGCGCTAGTTCTTCTTCTTGCGTCGCCTGCTTTGCACGCACCTCTTCTTCCGCTTTCGCAAGGACATGCGCTCTGACCGTCGCCTCCTCTTCTTCTAGCGCACGACGACGCGCCTCAGCCTCTTCTCGAACGCGAGATTTAATGGCACGCATGCGCTCCGCATCAGCGGATGCGTTTGCACTTCCACGTCCGTGCGATGACTTGATCATATTCCGTTAGCGAAACAACACCCCCAATACACGATCACGATCCCACGTGGAAGTCGCAGAAAGCGTCTCGGTAAATCCGTGTCGAAAATCAGGAACAAGGGTTGTAGGAAGATTCAGCTTCACCTCCACGGTGCGATGCGGCGTACCAGACTGACTTCCAAGAAGCAGCGTATACGCAGCGCGCGTTTTCTCGTCGGGTGATCCCGTTCCAAGCTTGCGTCCGACATCATCCAACGTAAACGGTAACTGATAGGTAAACGTCGTCACCTCCTCGTTCCCCGGAGCCACTTGGACCCATCCACCAAACACCGTACGCCCAAATTCCTCGGTGATATCGACTCCAGCGACCGAGCTTGACTTTGGTGTCACGAGACGCGCGATATCCGGATCCACCGTGTCTTCTGGAAGCGGCTCTTCAAAGTAGTGTGCCACAGGTGGATGAAACCCCTCTGCAGTAAGAAGCGTTGCCCCTTTTGGAACGTAGAGACGGAGATACGCAACGTTGTTCGCACCCGTAAACAGCGCACCCTTTTGCCCTTCATGACGGCGCGTAATGGTCACGGTATTTGTGAGCGTTCCATCTTTCGCTGCATTCACTACCAGACGAATGGATTCCTTGACTTCTGCATCGGACTTTTGACCCGCGATGTTTGCCGTAATGAGAGAAAGCGCATCCCCCTGCACCGGTGGCATGACCCCGCTCCATCCAAAATCCTGAACCACCGACTGTTCTTCGGGTCGGAAGAATGCGAGCTGGATTTCCTTTGTCTCCAACGCCGACGCGGCGATTTGTACCAGTTTCATCCGCGTGTCCCGATCCGCCGTCTTCACGCGCTCCATGAGGATCGCCATGAGATCTCCGATGATTTTCTTTGGCTTATTTTCTGCCTTGTCGTATTCCAATTCCACGGCTTTTTGCGTTTCGAAATGAAAATTTTCCGCGGTAATTGTTTTTCCGTACGCAGGAAGTTCGACAGGGCCCAATACACGCAAGACATCCTCCATGATCGTTGCGTTCACCGCGATCACGCCGTCCAGCGTGGGCTGACCGCTTTTTTCCCAAAACCAACGAATCTTTGCAGCAGACGTCGGAAAATCCGGAAACCAGTTAGCATCCTGAAACTCCCATCGCCCCCCCACCAATTGCAACGGCTTGGGCGGTTGGACACGGACCTTTAACTGACTCCGGAGATCATACGGTCCTCCTCCTGGAACCTGGACCTTGGTAATTGCGCCGCGATCGACCTGCACCTCTGCCAATGACCCCATGAATCCTCCGGTGGGGCGTAATTCGGTCTGATTTTGAAACACCAGCAAATACGTTCGGAAAAGATCATGCCCCAACAGATCCGGAAGGATCGCCGCCATGCGACGCGTTTCACGCAGGGTCATCCGCGCCTCTCCAAGCATGGAACGCATGAGAACAACCTGGTCACGAAGTTCTGGAGGCAACGCCGATGGATCCACTTCCTGCAGGCGCTTTTCCGCGCGTTCCAAGGCAGGCGCCGCGGCATCCAAGTTGGTGGCAAAAAGGAGTGCGCGTTCATCAGGCCGACCTTCATCGGCAAAGAGACGATCCATGGCGCGCGCCAATAAAGATGCGGCCTGTGATGCGTCTTTTCCGGCTTCAACCAACGCCTCTGCTGTCTTGATTTTTGCGCGTGTCTCCGGAAGCGCGCGAGCGATGGCCGAACCGATGGCATTTGCCTGAAGAAGGGTCTTTTCGGCGTCCGCAAACCGACGGGATGCTGCCGCAAACCCATCTGCACGCGCGCCGTCCGCACCAACCGCGGCGATGGAAAGCGCAAGGGCCTCGTTCCCCTGCCGCTCCGCAACCAAGACACTCGATCCGAACGAACGCGACAACGAGACCGCGCCCGCCGGCAGGGACACGATCGCCATGAGCCCGATAAATCCGCCCATGACGCGCACCAAGTCGAGCTTTGGCACCATGACCGGCACCTGCCATGCGGATTGCGCTTCCGCGACTAAATCATGCTCGTAATCACGCACCTCTTCGACCAGGGCGTCCGCACGGGAAAACCACCGCTTCATCGCCTGCCCGATGCGTGCCGCGATCCCAAACCGGGCCCGATAGGCAGCATCCGGATCAGACGCCGTAAATTGCTCCTCTACGGTGACGGGCGCCATCGCGATAATCGGAGATTCCAGGACCATCGCGGAGGCAGCAGATGCCGACGCAACCGACACAGAAGCCGGGGCAACGCGGGAGACCTCCCACCGAACAAACGGCCGGCGGATTCGAGCCCACAGACTGTACGATTCGCGAAACGCGATCTCCGGATGCGCGGGGGTAAACTGTTCCACGAAAAAACGCGGGTCAATTTCCCCGACGTACAGATCATTCACCTCAGCCGCCAATGCAGAAAGTGACGGCGGTTCTTGATATGGTGCAAGCCAATGCTTCACCGCCACATCCGTTGGAGTCCGCGTTTCCACGACGCGTTTGCTCGCCAACGCTCCAACCCGCAACACATGCGGACTCTCGACATGCTCCCCATACCGCACCGCCACCCACCGATTCCCCCTTGCTCCGGGCGTCGCGATTCCCGTGACCTGTCGCACCAATGCATGGTCGGAAGCGCGCACGATATCCTCTCCGGATGGACCCTCTGCACGGATCGCCAAAACCACGCGCTCACGATGCGTTGCGCGCGACCGCTTCCGGCGCTTAATTCCGCGGGGGACAAACGACGTGACTCCCTCACGTTCAACGACCTTGGCAAGCTGAGCTTCCAACGCCGCCTGATCCTCCGGCGGGACATGGGCAGACATCCTCATGAACCCCGTTGTGATGGCGATGCGACTCGTGCATACGCGGCGCGGGTGCGTTCTGCGGCATCCAACCACCGATGGCGGCTGAACACCTCTGAACGGAGGGCATGAACACGTTCTTGAATCTTTGCCCGATCGCGCAGCACGTGGTCGATCGTTCGCATCATATCATCTCGCTCGCCCATTCGGAAGAACCGCACTCCATCGGACGGCAACACTTCGCGCAACACCGCGATATCACTGGCAATCACAGGCGTTCCTTTCGACAACGCCTCAAGCGGCGGAAGCCCAAACCCCTCAAACGACGTTGGATACACAAACGCACTCGCCTGCTCTAAGAGGGTGGCATACATCGCATCCGGAATGCGTCCCGTAAAACGCACGCGCGGAATCCGTTCTTTCTTGACCTGCGCAATGTACTCCGCCATAAACACATCCTCTTCTCCGGCGATCACGAGCTCGTGGGTCGGATACTTTGCCTCCATCCCTTTCCAGGCGGCGAGCAATACATCCAAACGTTTATGTGGATACGCACTCCCCACATACAACAGGTACTGGTGTGGACGGAGATGGTGCGTCTCAAGTAACCGTGCGTCTCCCGTGGGAAGCGCCGTCACCCCCTCGCCTGTCACCACGATTTTTTCTGCGTCCTGCGGGAAAAACCGCGCGACATCCGCTGCAACCGCCTGGGTTGGCACAAGAATGCGTCCCGCCGTCGTCACCGCATGCGACACCGTCAGACGATGTCCCCATGCCTTTGCCTTGCGCACAAACGGATGACGTCGCGACGCTTTTGCGCTCGTCGTTTGGTGGTAGAGCAGCAAATCATGGATCGTCACGACCAATGGTTCTCCGCGATATCCAAGCGGGACATTCCAGTGCGGCACATGCACCACATCCGCCTCCATCCGCAAACGAGACGGCATCGCCCACTGCTCGCGCAGGCCGTACCACGGCACATCCGTGTGCACATGCGTCACGCGCGGATGCGATAAAAACGGCGATCCTTCCAGTGATCGGACGAGGAGGGTGTACGTGTCGTCCGTATTCAACTGAAGCAAGGCGCGGACCAGTTCCTCGATATAGCGCCCGATCCCGCGCGTTGCGAGCGGTCCCATCATGCGGGCATCCAGAAGGATATGCATGACATCCATCCTAGGCGGTTCCGAAGAGGATTGACAAGCGCGATAAAACCTGAAACCGTGGTGCCCTGGAGGGATACGACGTCGTGGGAAAACAGGACCGCGCTCCACAACCAATCATTTCGACCGGCGACCCGATCACGCGCAACGGACAAGAACGACTGGCGCGATGGATGGGACGCGTGCGCGCCGTGCACATCGGCATCACCGGGTTCACAACCCTGAACGAGCCGACGCATTTCATCGCGTTCGCACACGCCGGCCGCAAGCGACCGCGCACGAACCCGACTGAGTTTAGCTATCTGTGGATGCGTCTGGATTTTACGTCCAATCTTGGACTTCTCATGCGCCCGACCTGCTGGGAACCGCGTCCGGGCATCCTGTGGCTCAGGCCACGCACGGAACGCATCGAAGACGCGCTCTACGCCCATGAGGTGCTGTGGGTTCCCGGGGTCCCACGCCTCCTTCGGATCTGCATCCCCGGCACCAACTACAGCTGGCGATTTTCCGCCGATGCCATCCACTAACCTAGACACCCGCCCTCTGGCTGGTGTTTTTCGTTTCTGTAGGGTAGGATCCTCGACGCATCGATCTCTCAAGTGCTTTGCCGGGGTGTAGCTCAGTTGGCTAGAGCGCCTGCTTTGGGAGCAGGAGGCCGCAGGTTCAAGTCCTGTCACCCCGACAAAGCCCTGGAAAAAGAACGCATCCATCCGGATGCGTTCTTGCGTCTTCCCCTCTCCCCGACGTACCGTCTTGATCAGGAGGTTCCATGATCTTTTCGACGCGGCGTGCGCCAGAAACATTCACGCCCCAGATGCGTGTCGCATCGCTTCTTTTATGGTCCCCCGCAGGACTTCTGCTCCTCAAACGAGCGGGAAAGAAACCGTACCCTGGCCGCTACGGCGTACCGGCAGGAAAAGCGGATGCCGGGGAACCGATCCAGACGACGCTCTTTCGTGAAGTACGCGAAGAAACCGGGCTTGATCTCACCACCGATGAAGCGCGACTCGTGCGCAAAGAAGATCTCGGTGTCCGGACTGCCGAAATGGACTTCCTGTACTATTCCTGGGAACTCCGGATGGAAATCCCTCCTCCCATCATCCTCTCGCCGACCGAGCACACCGCCGCTGAATGGCACAACTGGCGTACGCTCGCCCCCTCACAATTCGTCCCCGATATGTGGGAGGTCCTGTGCCGGTTTTACCCAAAACATCCCTGACAACCCGCTCCGACCCACTGGACGGGTTTTTTTCAACTCCGTCATAAGGTACACTACGACTATGCCTTCCTCGACGACCTATTCCGGCATGCGCTACGCCGTCCGAACGCTTGCGATTCTGTATTACCCGGCGTTCGCCCCCATGTTGTACGACCTATTCACCCAGGGATTACGGCCACGCGCCTTTTATTTTTTTGCCTTCCTTGTGTTTTCGATCGGTGCGCTCCAGATTGGCTGGAAAGAACCGGATGTCTGGGTTCCGCGCTGGTATCACACCAACACGCTCCTGCTTGCGGGATTCACCGCCTACACCTGGCTTGTCCCTACCGCCACAAAAACGTTGGCGCTCTACCCCTTTGAAAAATACATTCACGCCGGTCTGCTTGCCACGGCACTTCTTGGATATCTTCTTGACCGCGTCATCACTCCGCGCCAAGCTCCGACCGACGAAGAAGAGGCGTTTCCTCCCGTCGAGGTCGCATGACATTCCCGACTCTTACCCTACGTCCCGGAAAGGACGCTCCCATCCGCGGTGGTCATCCGTGGATTTTTTCGCAGGCCATTGCCCGTGCCCCCCGCGTCGAACCGGGCGAAATCGTGCGGATTGAAGCCGCGGATCATTCACCACTTGGACTTGGAACGTACCATCCAACGATGGATATTGCCGTGCGTCTGCTTACCACCGATCCTTCGGCCACCATTGACGCCCGCTGGTTTGCCGAGCGTTTTCGTGAACGCGATGCCTGGAAACGCGCTCGACTTCCCGCGCAGACCACGGGATACCGCGTCATCCACGCCGAGGCAGATGGCCTCCCCGGACTTATCCTTGATCGCTACGGCGATGCGTGCGTTTTTCAACTACACACCGCGGGCATGGATCGGTTGCGTGCCGACATTGTGCAGGCCATTGGTCTTGTATTTTCTCCTGCAACCATCCTTGAACGATCGGATGTCGAGGTCCGAACACGCGAGGGCTTAAAGGATACTCCTGTACTCTCTCACGCAGGAGACGCCGTCGAAGCGCCGTTTTTGGAAGATGGAATCCGGTTCTTGGCGGATATCAAAGAGGGACAAAAGACGGGATTCTTTTTGGATCAGCGTGAGGCGCGACGCACGGTTGGACGGCTGGCGCGGAATCGCCGCGTGTTGAACTTGTTTGGATATACGGGCGCATTTTCCATCCACGCCGCAAAAGGGGGCGCAGCATTTGTGGCAACCGTGGACATTTCTCGCCGTGCCCTGGTGCAGGCAGAACGCCATTTTGCGATGAACGATCTCTCCCCTTCGGATGAAACAAAGACGCTGTTCTTGGAGGCAGATGTTCTGGAGCTCCTCGCGGATCCGGAAACGCCCGGCGGCCCCTACGACCTCATCATTTGCGACCCCCCAGCCTTCGCGAAATCAGAACGTCATCTCCCGCAAGCCATACGCGCCTATACCACGCTGAATCAAGCCTGTTTTGAGCGGCTTTCGCCCGGTGGCATACTCGTTTCGAGCTCCTGTTCGGGGCGCGTGACTGAAGATATGTTTCGCGATCTGCTACGCCTTGCCGCAGGACGCGCCAAAAAACGCGTACGCGTCATCGAGTGGCTCACACAACCGGCGGATCACCCAGAGCTCCTGTCGTTTCCCGAAGGACGTTATCTGAAGACGGCGATCTTGGAGGTGCTGTAACAAGCCCCCTTGCCCAGCACGAAAAAAATTGCAAAGCTGCCAGAAGCACCTCAAACAAGGAGAAGGATCCATCATGATGCCTGTCGATTGCGTACTGGTTCGCCATGCAGAATCCGAAGGGAATGCTGCGCAACACGCCTCGCAAAAAGGAGACTCGAGGCACTATACGGATGAATTTCGGGCGCGTCATAGCTCGAGCTGGCGGTTGACCGACCGCGGCATTCACCAGGCCGAAGCGGCAGGCGCGTGGATCCGCGCCAACCTAAACGGGGGCCGCTTCGATCGCGCGTACGTGTCTCCGTACATCCGAGCGCTCGAGACGGCTGCTCGACTGAATCTTCCGGACGTCCGCTGGCGGCAGAACCTCTATCTCCGCGAACGCGATGGCGGAGATCTCGAACCGCTCACGGATACGGAGCGTCGCCAACAGTTCACGCACACACTCGAACGTCGACAGACGGAACCGTTCTTCTGGACGCCTCCAAACGGAGAATCGATCGCAGATACGTGCGGTCGGATCGACCGCGTCCTCGAAACCCTCCATCGTGAGTGCTCGGATAAGTCCGTCATCCTGGTTCTGCACGGGGAGACCATGTGGGCGTTCCGTGTCCTCATCGAACGGTGGTCATCGCAACGATTCGTGGAGCGTCATACCTCAAAGAAACCCGAGGATCGCATCCACAACTGCCAGGTGATCCACTACACCAGGCGAGACCCGGACACCGGAACACTGGCGCCCCACTACACGCACGTCCGCTCCGTCAATCCAACGGCAGAGCCGCCGATCCGAAACGTGTGGGAACCCATTATCCGTGAGACGTTCTCGAGCGACGATCTTCTCGCCTACGTCCAACAAACCCCTCGAATGATCGCGGGGTAACACCTTCCGACCAACCGTTTTTGGTCGGTTTTTTTCTTTTTCTCTCCACACCCCGCCACCTCTTGAAAGACTTCCGACAATCATGCAGAATGTCTTTCGATACATGATGCATGCGGGTGTCGTATAGTGGCTATTACCGCAGGTTTCCAACCTGCTGAGAGGGGTTCGATTCCCCTCACCCGCTCCACACAAAAACGTCCTTCATCGGACGTTTTTTGTTTAAGTAAAAAATGGGGAGTCGAACGGGACCCGAGGATGCAACCGATATTGCATCCGAGAACCCCAGGCTGCGGGTGAGCACCGAACACAATCTCTATTTCACATCTCGGTGCGAAGGAGCAGGATTCCCCTCACCCGCTCCAACAAGCATACGCGCCGAAAGGCGGGTATTTTGCTGTATGAAAAAAACACCCGTTAGGATGTTTTTTTATGGTGCCGAGGGCCAGGATCGAACTGGCGACGCAAGGATTTTCAGTCCTTCGCTCTACCACTGAGCTACCTCGGCGTACTCGCGTTATTGCGCTGACCACCCGTTCACATCTTTCGAGGCTCACTTAGGTCTGCGCAATCGCTGCGCTTCGAGTGGCAACCTGTATCCAGGTTTCCCCTTCGCGCTCACTTCGCTCGCTAACCCCTTCCAGAACCTACGCGTACCCCATTGCTTCGGCGGACCTCGGGAAACGGGGGCCCGGGGGCTGATTCTGCGCGAGCGGGGAAAATGTATCAGAACGAAGAAAACCAGGCAAGACAAAAAGAAAGCCCGTCCAACAGGCGTGAACGGGCCTTATCGAGCAAGACGAGCGGGGAGCTTGATTCCTGCAAGAAACGTCTCCACGGTAGAGACAATCCCTTTCAAAGAATCATACCCGTAGACCTGCACGTTAGATCGTTCCGTGATCGTATTCGACGGAATTGCAAACGTCTTATGCACCAAGATCAGCGTTGGATGATTCAGAGCAAGGGCGCCGATCCCAAGAAGTCCGTGGACCCGCATATCCGGATAGGTAAGCTCAAATACCAATCCGCATGCCTGCGTCAGCCACATGACCTCCTCATCACCCGCAGCGTCCGAAGAGCGACGCACGGGAAATTGACCGCTTTCGAACCCCCCGACATTCAGGACCTCTGCGCGCTCCCGAACCACCGTAAAGGCTTGTTCACGCAGGACATCAAGAGAAGATTCTCCGATCACATCCCTCCCTTCGCTCTGGGCACGCAAACGACGTGCGCGCTCCAATTCTGCAACCGACTTTGCGATAAAACACACCGGTATTTGTCCCATCAATACTCCTCCTCTTTATCACCATAACACACGCGCAAACGAAAAAGAGCCCGTGAGGCATTCGGCTGTTGGTAAGTGGGCTCACACCGCCATTCGTCGAACGCGCCAGAGTGATCCAGCACGGACAAACGCAAGGTGGAAACGTACCGCTGGAGACATCACAGCTGCGCCACGGCGCATACCCTAGATCACGTCTCCTCAGCTGAATGTTAGCCCGAATCCTCACGCGACTCTTATCCCTACGATACCGCATCGTGGAATCGCGTCAAATCAAAAAACCGCCCCAAGAATCCAGGGCGGTTCCGTTCATGATTCAGGAGCGACGCGCCGGCGAACATGCGCTTGGCACATCCCCTGGACCTGTACATCCGACCAGTCGACTCCGAAGAGTCCTCGCGGAAACAGCACAGGAAACACGTCGTTTAGATGTTTCCGCAACTTGTAGTACAGATGGTTGACCTCACCCACCATCGTGCGTGCGTTCACCCAGGCGCTCACCGGGACAAACTGGACTTCGACGACACGGTCGCAGACCAACGCATTGTACTTTTGCGCTTCGTAGGTTTGGCTCGAATGAGGGTTGGCCGGATCCAGCCGTCCGTTCCCCATCCGAAATCCGACGCTGGACCCTTGATTACATACTTGCCCCGGACACGGAACAAGCACACGCCGGATGGCCGGAGTCACCGCATCCATCTCTTCGCGATCCATGACGAACATCATGGCGATCGCATCTCCCAAATCGAGCAGTTCCAGGAACCGCTCGTCTTTGGTGAGTGCTTTCAGGATAATGTGTTCTTTCACCCGGTGGAAAAAGAACACGGGAACCGGGTCAGATCGTCCTGCGACCCGAATCCACCGTCGTTCCAGTCGCACCTGGTACCGACTTGCGGACGACTCAGGTGGCGCGTTCTCATCTGTCAGGATGTGGTAAGCGATGCAGCGATACCGGTCCTTCGGATCCAGCTCTGCAATGAGCCAAACTGCATCGCCTTCCGGCTCCTGGAACAGCACTCGGTCCAGAAAGGACTCCAGATCCCGTCGTTCGCTTTGCAGCGCAGACGGGTCATATCCATGCCGACGCTGCTCCATCGAGAACTGCGCCATAACGAGTTTTGATCGGGCGAAGTGACGCGTCTTCCGATTCGGACTCCCCGCAAGGCGGATGAGCTCAAGCGGATCATCCGTCTCCGCTACGTGACCGCGCTCCAGCACCTCCGTCATGCGTCGCCCATTCAGCTCCTCCGGCAACCAGCGCGACAGGTACTGATACGTCCGCTCGACATCCAGGCAGGATTGCTCCCATCGGCGCATATCCGCCTCAAAATCGCTTGGCCGCCCTCGATACATTGGAACCGTGCGACGACCACCGTCACGCAGATCCCCGAAGTAGTACGCATGCAAACGACGCAGCAAGAAATCGTGCGCCGTCGCCGCAGAAAACCCTTGCCGCTTTACCACGGCAAGGCCTCGCGCCAACTCGCGGAGCAAGAGCTTCCAGCGCCTCCCTTCTCCATACAGGATGGAGTGCGGATCCTCTGTTTCCTCACTTCCCGCTCCCGACGCGTCCTCTGCGTCAAAAGCGGCAAGCGCGGGGAATAACGTTCTGACTCGATCAATGGATCGCTGCCGTTCATCCATGAACCACATCCTCCAAGACCGATCCTTGCGAAAAACTGGCAAAAAAGCAACCCCCGACCAGGGGTCGGGGGTTACAGCCTAGCTCATGAACCAGGCGGGGTCGTACTGCACGCGATCGTTCACGTGTTCGTACTTGTAGAGCTCCGTATCCGTGAACCACACCTTGATCTCGTTGTTCGCTTCTTCCACATTCCCGGAGGCGTGGATGAGGTTGCGAAGCGGGCGGTTCTGCGTGTTGGAAAGCGCGTAGGTATCGTGGGACAAATCGCCGCGGATCGTTCCCGGGGCCGAGCTCGCCGGTTCGGTGGACCCGACTAGCTTCCGGACCAACGACACCGCCATCTCCCCTTCCAAAACAAGGGCAATGATCGGGGAAGATTTCAGGAAATCCACCAATCCACGCTTGATCTCCGTCCCGTACGCAATGTGATCCGGATATGGGAACGGCTGTCCGTTTGCCTCATATTTCGCTTTTGCCTTGTCGTAAACCGCCTTCATCCATTCTTCCGTAAGCGCATAATGCTTATCCACGTCGTCATGGGAGGCATGAACCATCTTCATGGCGACCAATTTGAGCCCCACCCGTTCAAAACGCCCAATGATTTCACCCACCAAGCCGCGCTGAACGCCGTCCGGCTTAATCAGTACCAAAGTTTTTTCCATATTGTGCGGAATGTAGCAGAAACCGCCCTCCCTTGCAAACCCTCCCCTTTTTTGCTATCCTTACAAAAGCTTGTCATAACCAACCCAGTAGAATATCACGATTTATGGGCTTGCCTGGCCATCGCCGAACCTCCTCGCACAAGCGCCGCCGCGCGTCGCATTTTGCGTTGAAGACCGTTCAGTTGTCGACCGATAAGAAGACGGGTGCTGTGCACCTCCCTCACCGTGTTGCGCCAAACGCCACGGAATACCGCGGGATCCAGATTCACGTGAAAGGCCGCGATCGCAAGCTCCAAAAGATGCTCGCGAAGACCAAGGCCAAATCTGCGCCGGCAGCCGCCGCGCATGATCACGACCACGATCACGCCGGTCACGACCATTCCTAATAGCCGAGTCGTCGGGTGGTGACCCCACCCGACGAACGCTCCTTTTCCTTCTATGTCCAACCGCCACCTCGCACGCGCCATCGCGATGCAATCCCTCTACGAGTGGGATTTTTACGGCGGATCGCAAGACGCACTCGCGATTTGCGACCGCAATCTTGAGGAATGGGCTCCGCAGTTGGACGAGAAGGAATTTGCGCGTTCGATCGTGCAGGGTGTCATCACCCAACGCGACGTTATTGACGCCGCCATCACGAAATTCGCCCCGGATTGGCCGCTCGAGAAAATCACCACCGTTGATCGCAACGTCCTTCGCATTGGGACGTATGAATTGTTGTTTAACTTTGATATTCCCAGCAAAGTTGCCATCAATGAAGCGATCGAATTAGCCAAAACCTTTGGCGGTGAATCCAGTGGAAAATTCGTGAACGGCGTTCTAGGCGCGGTCTACCGCGATCAAGCGTCACAAGGGATTGTTAAAGAATCTGATAAGCCAAAACCTTCGAAGGTTGAGACGGATGCGGCGCCCGCAGAAACGGCTTCTCCTTCGTAATTTTTACGTATGTTGCCCGAACAACCTGATTTCGGCCCGCTCGAGGAACGTCTGGGGCACGTGTTTCGTGACCGGTCGCTCCTCCAGCAGGCCCTGACCCATCGATCGTATCTGAACGAACATCCGGACTACGATCAGCCACACAACGAACGGTTGGAGTTTCTTGGAGACGCCGTACTTGAACTCGTCGTCACCGAGCACCTCTACACCACCTACGCCAATCCGGAAGGTGATCTCACCAACTGGCGCGCCGCGCTCGTGAATGCAAAAACGCTCGCCGGAATCGCAAAGACATTGGAATTTGAACCCTATCTCCTGCTCTCTAAAGGTGAAGCGCGGGATAAAGATTCAAAGGCGCGCATGTATATCTTGGCAAATGCCATCGAGGCCATCATTGGGGCGTTATATCTGGATCATGGGATGGAAGCGGCCGAACCGTTTATTCAAAAAACGATCCTCTCCCATCTCACGGATATCATCGAGAAAGAGCTCTACGTGGACGCAAAAAGCAAGTTTCAAGAGACGGCGCAGGAACTCCTTGGAATCACCCCCACGTACAAAGTTCTGGAAGAGAAAGGACCGGATCATGCGAAAGAGTTTACCGTTGGCGTGTATCTGGATCGTGATCTCGTCGCAGTTGGACGCGGAAGCTCCAAACAAGAGGCGCAGGTTGCCGCGGCAGATGCCGGATTAGACGCCAAAAACTGGCGCGGACGCAGTACGGCCACCAAAAATCACACAAAAGGGTAATCCCCTCTTGTGTGTTTTTTTACGGCGTATGCTATACTGGTCGAAAAGACCTATGCGCTCTCGTCGTTCTCGCCCAAAACAAGACCATTTCCCCGCAACGATGGTGCTCTTTATCATCTGCGTCACCCTCACCGCGGCCGCAACGGCGTTCTTGGCACTGTACCTCTAACCATACACGTATTTCGATGGGCGCTCCCGGGTGATCCGGGAGTTTTTTGATCCCTGGACAAAATGGCTTTTTTCTGTTCTGATACGGACGCACCTTTTCTCGCACCCATAGGAGGATTCACGCGTGACCACAACCGATCCCTCTCTTCTCACGTCGCTTGCCCTGGATAATGCACGGTACTGTGCCGATGGGTATTACACGACCCCCGGCGGAAAGCAGATTCGCCTTCCCGCCCCCGTGACGATTCTTCCGGATCAGTCGATCCCGGTCCCAACGGCGGCAGTCGCCGAACGCACGCGATTTGCCACAGAAACAAAGCCGCCGCTCGAACTCGCACTCCAGGATCTGATGGATGATCTGCGTCCCTGCATCGTCCTTCCAGACGATCCGCGCAACTCGTCGACGAAGCGTTCGCTCGCCTTCGAGCAGTTCGCGGCGCACACCTGTCTTTCTGCCATCCTTTCTCGGGAATCGCTGGCCAAGACGCATGTTCCAGAACCCGCGGACGCCCTCATGACGGATGTAATTACCCACATCCCTCGCATCCCCGTCATTCGGAACGCGGAGTTCGAGCGTGTGAACCATCCGGTCGCCCTCTCGGCGATATTGGTCGCTCCCCCGCGACTCTCCGACTGGTTTTCACAGGCGACCGAACGCCCCGGTCGTTCCGACGAAGGCAACGACGCCCTTCGGACGCGGATCGAACGAATGCTCCGCGTCGCCGCGTACCAGGGGTATCAATCCCTCATCCTCCCCCCGTTTGGGTGCGAGGAAGGGGCGAATCCGATCCTGGTCACCAAGATGTTCAAGGAACTTCTGCACGGCGCGTATCGGCAGGTGTTCACCCGCGTCACGTTCGCCCTTCCGGGGTACACCCTGTCCAGTGCAATAGCGCACCCCTTCGCGGTGCATTTCGCGCGGGACCACTGAACACAATCCCCCATCAACGGATGGGGGATTTTCATTTACTACAAAAAACATCCCCATAAAGGGGACGTTTCTATATGGTGCGCCCTGAGGGAATCGAACCCCCATTGCCGGTTCCGAAGACCGGAGCTTTATCCGTTAAGCTAAGGGCGCAAATTTTGCATTCGGAGCGTAGCAACTTAGGCGAACAACCGTCAAAGCCCTCCTCGTGTTTTTCGTTTTTAGACAATCGCGCTACCCTACTCGACATATGAAACGCCCCATCGCCATCCTTGGCGCCGGAAACATGGCTTCTGCGCTTGCCCTCGTCCTCGCACGCCACAATCGTCCGGTGCATCTGTACTGCATCGAAGAGGATGTGACCGAAGAAATGCGCAGAGATCGCTGCAATACCAAATACCTTGCCGGCCACCGTTTTCCGGAACACGTCGTCGCCACACCGGATCTCGTCACCGTGGTCAATCAGGCGGACGTCGTTTTTGTCGCCGTCCCTTCGTTCGCGGTCGCGGAGGTCATCGCAAAGGCGCGTCCGCATCTCTCGGAAGATGCGATCGTGGCAAGCATCACCAAAGGACTCGATCCCGAAACGCTAGATCCGCTCATTTTGACCGAGGCAAAACTTCTTCCGCCAAAACTGCGCAAACGCATCTGCACGATCGGTGGCCCCGCGATCGCGACCGAGATGGCCAAAGGGTCACCCACCGCGCTCGTGATCGCGGGAAAGGACAAAAAGGCCACCGAAAAAGTCCGCGCACTCCTGGCGACCAAAACGGTTAAAGTCGGAACCTCCCGTGATGTGAAGGGGGTTGGACTCGCAGCGGCGCTCAAAAACGTCTACGCCATCGGACTTGGGATGTGCGATGGATTGAAGCACCCGACCAACGCCAAAGCGCTGGTGATGACCCTTGCGATCGCCGAAATGGAGTCGATTCTTGAACGCGCCGGATCGCATCTCGAAACGGCCGCCGGACTCGCAGGACTTGGCGATCTAATCGTCACCGGGATGTCGCCGCATGGACGCAACCGAACCTTTGGCGAACGCCTAGTGGGGGCAAAAAGCAAAAAGCCGGCAGACCTTGGCCTTGGGACGGTGGAAGGGATTTCCGCCACGGTGCTTGCCGCGCAACTGGTCAAAAAACTACGCATGGACGCACCGCTGCTTACCTCCATCGCTCGCTGTCTTGCCTCCTCCAAGACGTTTGAACGTCCTTTCGTGTCGTATCTCAAAACCTTAAAACTTTCTTAGGCCATCGCCACACGGGCATGGTATTCTTTTCTCCTATGCAGATCCCGCATGACCTTGCCGTCCATTTTCCCGTCCCGACCCTCGTCATTTATGGCGATCATCTTCGCGCCCAATGCTACTTGGTCGGGAATGATGCGATGGAAGATTTAGATGGCATTTCGGTTCCTCGCACGTATTTAACCGACCGTGAAACCGCCGGAGGGAACGGTACGGGCATGGCGCATCCAAACGAACCACATCATGCCGAACAGGAACGTCAAAAACGGTTTGTGGAGCAAATCGCCGAAACCATCGACGATGCGATCATGAGTGGCTCCGCAGAACGCGTGTTCTTGGCACTGCCTGCGGACATTGCCCATGCGCTTCGCGCAGCACTTTCAACGGAGCTGAACGATAAAATTCTCCGTGAAGTCCACGCAGACGTACTCAAAGAATCTCCGGTCGACGCGCTGCACCGGTTCTTCTAGCCACCATCACTTTGCGCGCTCCCAAACGCCAGTCAGGTAGGTGGTCGTGTTCGCGTCTGACCCTTTGTACCGATTGCTGATCCCCTCCCCCAGCCGTCGGAATGAAACGCGATCTTCCCACGCCGCATGGACGATCCATAATGAACGCCCGTTGTCGGTAAACGCGTCCGTGGCGCGCCAAAAAAACGCTCGATCCCCCTCCTCCAGCGCGAGAAGCGTTTTTTGATCGTATTTTCGCGCCTCGTGCTCATGGAGATAATGCGACATATCCGAAGAAACGACGACGATCGTCTCCCCCGATTGCTGCTCGTCCTGAATCCAGGCAGCTACCGCCTCCGCATCCTGGAGCGGAATACGCTGACTGATGAGCACGGGTACGATGCGCACCTCCGGCGAGAATGCCGCAAGAAACGGGACAAGTGCCGCGATGCCGTGTTCATGTGTCGCCGCCGCATTCAAAATCACTGCCGATGAAACACGTTCGTGCAAACGATGGAGCGCGCCTTCATCCGTCTGGATCATCCCATCCTGCACACGATAGGAGGCCGAAAGGGTGCTAACCGGGGTTGTGCCGATCTGATAATGGTCTGGCGACAGTATAATGATGCGTTTGGTATCAGGCGCGCATCGCGCAAGCTCGGCAAAAAACCGCGCCAAGAGATCACTCGCGAGCACGTGATGGTTCACCACCCCTCCTCGAATCTCCCCGCAAGGAATGGAGGCTTGCGCCGCTTCTGCGCGGGCTGCCAGCAATGACGTCCCAAACGTGGCAGGATCCACAAAAGGCGCCGTCTCGATGATGAGAGACGCCTCTTCGCGTTTGTGCGTTTCAAGCAGGTTTTTAGGCCGCATCAACCATCCCCCAACCAACACAAGCGGGATCAGGACGACAAACAGCCGTGGACTTCGCATAAAGATGTTTTGCAGAACGGGCGGCTTTTGGCCGCCCGTTCTGTGCGCTTACTTCACCGTCACCACCGTATCTTGACCCACCGCACTCTGACTTGGATGCGACTGATGTTGCACATTTGGCGCCTCTGCCGTGTAGGTTCCGCGTCCTACCACCCGCACCTGATATTCGATCTCCGTTGGGTTCTTGGTGTCTTTACACCCCACAAACGACACCTTTGCTCCACGAACATCATACGGGAACCAGGAACGCTCCCACCAGCCATAATTGACCGTAATCAGGGGCTGGAAGTTCCCCGGGAGATAATCCGTAATGGCGTAACACCCATCCTGAGCCGCGTCCTTGTACACGACACGCAGCTTCACCGTCACCGCATCCCCTTCTTTCAATTCGGAAAGCGGCTTCCCTGCGTCATACGTACGCGTGATGGCGAGACCTTCGGTCGTATTCGGGCGTCCGGGCTCGGTCTTCGTCACCGAAAGGACGACCGGACCCGTCACCTTGGTTACGCGGAAGGATTGCGCCTGCGCTTTGCTGTAGAACCGACGTTCCACAGGCCATTCGCGGAGCGAAATCGTCTCTTCACGCGCACCATCCACCGTGTAACTGATCGAGACGTCTCCCGCCGGGCGAAGCGGTGCCACCTGACGCAGATACCGTGCGCGTGCAAGCAACGGGAAGGCATCTTCCGTCCACGTTTCCTGCACATACGCCATCAATATCTCTGCATCCGGATGCGCCGTCTGCGCCGCAAGCGCCGCCGCATCCGCCGTCGCCTCAAAGAGATCCGCTGCCTTGTCCGACACCTTAAGCACCTTCACCGATCCACGCGTCTCTCCAACCTGCGCAAGCAACGCATCCAATACCTGACGCGCACGCTCCTTGGCTCCGGCTGCGGCAAACCCACGTCCAAGCGCAAGCGCTTCTCGCGGATTCAGATCTTCCAAAGCGGCCATGTCTTCCATGGAAGGAAGTACCGGCTCTCCCACCGCCGCAAGCCCTGCGAGAGCCTGAATCTGCTCTTCACGACTCACTGACCCGTCTTCCAAACGACCGTAGAAGTACGCAGCAAGCAACTGGCGATCAAACAGATCGGGCGCGGTTGCCGCAACGTCGGCCGTGAGTTCTACGTCCGGCCCTCCATACGGCAACAACTTGATCCCGCCGGTTTGAAGATCCTGGAATACGCGTAGGTTCTCCGTCGCTTCTTCCACGTCCGGATAACGGTAGAGATCCCGAAGCAATTTTGCCCCCACGCGACCGGCGATCCGTGCATCCACGCGCGCATCCCACTGCATCCCCCACAGTGCCCGCACTTCCGGAAGCAAAGACCCCTGGGCTTTGCTCGTAAACGTCACAGCGACCGTATCGCGTCCGATCTCGGGCAAGCCGACGCCCGGGAAAGCATCCACCTGCATCTCGGTTTCCTTTTCGTATTGCGAATCCACGACGACAATCTTGCGTTCAAGCGCGTCGACGTCCCCGCGCGAACCCACATAGAGCTCAAGCGTGTGTGCCCCCGGGGTCAGTCGATCGATCGCGAGATACATGGGCTCAAACGCCTTTCCCTCAACGCGCTGTTCCTTGATTCCAAGGGTTGGCGCTTTCACCACAAACGACACCTGCTCTCCCGCAGAAAGCCCAATCCCATAGGCACGGAGTTTTAAGACGGGCGTATCTTTTGTCAGCAAGCGAGGGGCGATCACCGCATCTACAAACGTCGCCTTCGAGACAACAACTTCCGTCGTGGTTGCCCCTGCAAGCAACGTATCCGAGATGGCCGCGACTTTGGTGTTCCACGTCGTCAGGTTATCCGGCAACGTGAACGCGACGGTCGCCTCCCCATCCTGGTTCGTCTTTGCCAGCGTAAAGATGGCTGTATCTTTGAAGTTCCGGCGCACAGAGGCCTTGGCGAGTGCCATGTCCCCAAATCCGCCGCCACCCTTTTCGGCACCGCCAAACCCGTACGGATCGCCGTAGTCGTGCGACCATCCTTCGTGCACGATTCCATCCCAGACATACCCATACATGGCGAGCGGCGACACGAACTGAGACGGCGCGAGCGCTTCTACCGCTGCATCAACCGCCGTCACCGCGACGTTCGTGTTTGGCACACGATTCCCTTTTGGATCACGCACCTGCACCTTGATTTTCGCCTCCGCTCCCGGCGCATACGACGTTCGATCCGGCGTTGCCGTAATCTGAAGCTCACGCGAGGTCGTATCCAACTGCACCGAACGCTGCGCCGTCACAAACCGTCCTTCAAAGAAGGTGACTGTCCGCACCTCCATACTCGGGATGTACGCCGAGGTGAATGACACCGTAAACCCAGGATTTGTCTGCAACGCCGTTTCTTTTAACCCACGGCTTGCCACCATCATCAAGAATCCAGGGGTCTTTTCAAGAGGGAACGGTTTCTTCCCACGACGAAGCTCGAAGCCGACACGTTCGCCTTCTGCGTACTGATATTTCTTCTCATCCGGCGTAAACGCGAGGTTCAC
This sequence comes from Patescibacteria group bacterium, assembly GCA_022843095.1. Classification (GTDB taxonomy): domain Bacteria; phylum Patescibacteriota; class Patescibacteriia; order 2-12-FULL-60-25; family 2-12-FULL-60-25; genus JALHOH01. Next base: position 310,045 of record JALHOH010000001.1, on the reverse strand, counting down.
CCAGCGGTCATCCACATAATCATCCCCCCAATACCGCTCGGCGACGTTCAATGGATTCCATTCCCACCATCCAAGCCACACATACGGTCGCAACCGAATGGCACGATTCGCATCATCTACCCCGGTTACCTCGGCTTCATACCAATAATCACGATCCACCGTGAACGGGATCACAACCGAACCGGACGCATCCGTTTTGACGCTCCGTTCGATCACCGGACCCTCTTTCCGTTCATAGCGATATTTTGGCGACGTGGTCTTGGTGTAAAAGTCGTAGTAGGTACCGTCTTCGATCTGTTCATGACGGAAGCTCTTGATCTTCACCTGCAGCGTCCGATCCGGCCATGTCGCTGACGGCTGATCCACAGCAAGTGTCGCACGACGCGTCTGCAGACGGATTTCTCCACGCGTCCCGGTCGAACGAGACATTGCCTCAATTTCGAGCTCACTCCGAAGCACACTCACGCCCACGGAAGCGACGATATCCCCTTCTTCCCCTTCCGACGGACGGACGGTCAAAACGACGTATTCCTCGCCATAACAGAATTCCACATCCTTCCCACACACGGGCAATTCCGTCTTGATCCGATACGTCGCCTGGCCATCCTTGTCAGTCACGATTTCCTGCGACGGAAGCATGCGACCATACTGATCTCCGGAAACGGTCAGACGCGTATTCGCAAGCGGCGTGCCATCAAAGAACCGTGCTTGGACACGACCGGTGATCTCATCACCTCCATACACGCGTTGTTTTTCGGCCTGGATATCGACGGTGTATGCAGGCTTCACAAAATCCCGCACTTCAAATCCAACTTGCGTCAGATACGACGACGATCCCGCCTTGCGCACCAACACCTGATAGTACCCCGGCGCAAGATCGTTCCAGCGGAACGTTCCCGTGTAGTGACCACCTGCGTCCGTGTTCACGGTTTGCGTCTGAATTGTGGTGCGTTCTCCAAAATATCCAAGCCACTTCCAGGCACCCCCACGTACCAGTTCAAGCTCAAGAGCGCCAACACCCTTTCCGGACGTGCGATCCTGTGCGAATCCGTACAATTCCAGTGCATCAGTTCCGCGATACAACGAGCGATCGCTCATGAGATACGACCAGGTTTGGAACGTATCAAACTGCGGACCATAACTATTGAATGCGGAGTATTCCGAGGTCCGGAACGTCGCCTTCTGAAACGCCCCAAGATACACGTCGTTTCCAGAGGCAACTTCAAGCAAGAAGAACGGCGCTTCTCCTGTTGCGGACGCGGTTGAGGTCGAACGCAATTCTGCAACCGGCAACCGTGCAATTCCACGCGCATCCGTCGTTGCCGCAAGCGACCCAGCGCGCACGGCGACCCCTTCCTGCGCTTTGTTCGCGGTTGCATCCACGACCCACGCTTGCAACGTGTCCGTATCCGCAATCGTATACGTCGCGTTCTTCGTGACCTGCACAAACGCGTAGGTCGACGTCCCCGCCGTCGGCGTGACCTTCAATACGAAGAGTCCCGGATCTTTTTGCGCAGGCACCTGCAAATACCATTGGCCATACGCATCCATTCGACTCGGCTTCACTTCCGTTGTCCACGCAGGAGACGCCCCTCCCACACGCGTCGCATAAGCCTCATACGCCGACGCGCGCACGGGTTGCCATTCCGGAATGGTTAACCGATCGGCAAACAGCGCCTTTGCCGCGTTCGCATCCAAACGGTAGGCAGCAATCGAAACCGGAATCTGATCCCATGCAACCACCCCAGGGCCCCCGTAGCCATACCACCCCTGCTCAAACAGCAAGAGATCTTGTCCCGGCGTCACGACGTTAAACTCGCGCGGCACAAATCGACGTACCACGGCAGACGCCCCTTGTTGGGTCGCGGATTCCTTGGACTGCGTTTCAAAGCGCACCACCGTGTCTGCCGCAAGACCCAAATCACTCTCTTTCACCCCAAACCCTTGCTTCATGCGCACTTCATACGCCGTGCCATACGCAAGCGGTTTTTCAGGCACAAACGTCACCGTTCGTCCGCGCTGTTCAAACCGCCCAGCCACACCCGGTGTGATCGAGAAGAAATCCTTCGGATCTTCGACGTTCGGATAGGAAAACTTGAATTCAATGCCCGTGTTCACCGGCACATTCCCCGTCTGATCCCCCGGAATCGTGGCAATGGTCCGGAAGACGTATTTCGTTTGAATCGCCCAGCTAAAATCACGCGTCTGCGTTTGCCCATTTCCCTTATCGATGGCAGCGGCAAGCTCGACCTTGTAGACCTTCCCCGGTTCAAGCGGTTCTTTTGGAATAATCTTAAACGTCTCGCTGTCGACTTTTTGCACATCGACCTGGATCTCCGGGACAATGCGGAGCGTTTCTTTCAATTCCGCCTCGCTCACCGCGATTCCCGCTTTGACCACCCACGCGGAATCGGTGTTTGCCCCGGCCGCATCCGCATGTTCCGCAAACACAGAAAACACATCGCCTGCATGTGCTTCCGGGATCAAAATACGCGCAATGGCCCCCTGTGAGGGTCCGCCCATCGGCAAGATCCCTAATTTTGGCGCAACCATGACCGCAAGCAAAATAACCGCGGCCACGGCGGCAAATCCGCTAAACGGAACCCACCACCGACGCTTTGAAGCATCCGTGGATGGTTTTTGTACTGGTGTCGGCGCCTGTTCCGGTGCCGCATTCGTCGCTCCCAACGCGTGTTTCATAAGAAGTTCACGCTGAAGCGTTTTGGTTTCTGGGCGCATCGCCTCATGTGGCGAAGTAGAAAGCGCACGCAGTGCCTCAGCCGTTTCTTGCAACGGCCCGGCAGCTTCGGGATGACGCGGCGTCATAGGCGTGGAATTATTCTGGGCGTCCATAGAGAGTCACGTAATGGGTTCGCAAACGTCCAACTGCACGATACAGCAAGACCGACGCGTGGTTCGGAGAAATGTCTAATTGCGTCGCAATTTCCGGCACATCCAACCCCCCGAAGTATCGGAGGTCGACCACCAATTGATCGCGTGCACTGAGCTTTTTCATACATTCGACCAACTTTCCCTCCTCAAACTTGCACTCGGCATACCAAGCGGGATTATCCGTTTGCGACGGCAAATCCCATTCTTCGGTATCAATCGTCATGTCCATCCGCGTGGATGCGCTCCGCCAATGGTCGGTGAGCGCATTGGAGGCGACACGATACAGCCAGGCGCCTAGCGTAAATCCGCGCCATTCAAGCGTCGGAAGCGCTTCGATGAATTTGAGGAACACGCGCTGCGTTAAATCTTCGGCAAGCTCGCGATGCTTGCAGCGTTTGAGGAGAAACCCGTAGATGCGATCGGCGTAGAGATCGTAGATCTCGCCAACCACCTTTGGGTCTCCCTTGGCCCGTTCCAGGAGACGTTGGTCTTCCTGAACACGATCCGTACTCTGGACGGCGACGTCTCCAGTATCCATAACGAAATAAGTGAATTTGGTGACAGCCTATCATAAAAATGGCATAATACAAAGCAAAATCCCCTGTCATTTCTTTCGTATGAACACGTTTATGCGTCGAATCGGCATTGCCGCGGTTGGCCTTGCACTCCTGGGTCAATCTTGCCGTACGGAGGACCTGACCCCTCCCCCAACCCCTGCGCCACCACCCCCCGTCGCATCAACGACCGTGGAAGCGCCGAATCCCTCCGCGGAAACGAGCTCCACGACTGACTCCACGTACACCCCATTCACACAAACTGCATACAACGAAGCGCGCGCACAAAACGCTCCGATCTTTCTCTTTTTCTACGCGAACTTCTGCCCGACCTGCAAAGAACAGGACCCGCGCAACCAACACATCCTTCCCACCATCGGCGGGGATCTTCGCGGGTTTCGCGTGAACTTTAATGACAGCGAGACGGATGCGGATGAACGTGCCCTTGCGAAAGAATTCGGCGTCACCTATCAACACACGGCCTTTTTCCTTGATCGCAACGGGAAGCTCCTCAAAAAAGTGATTGGCACACAATCGAACGAAGCACTAACCCAAGATCTGCGCGCGCTCATCCAATAGAGCGTATGCCTTTTCAGCTCTTGCTCGCGCTACTCGCCGGGATCGTCACAATTGGTGGCCCGTGCATCCTTCCCCTGCTCCCCATCGTGCTTGGGACCTCCGCCGTCGGACGACATCCTCTGCGTCCGGTTGCCATCACCGGTGGGTTCATTGTGGCATTCAGCGGGCTGAACCTGCTGTTTGCGGCGTTTGGGCAAGCGCTTGGCCTGGCTCCAAGTACCTGGCGCGTATTGTCTGCCGTGTTGATTGGGGTATTTGGTCTTCTCCTTCTTGCTCCGCGTCTCCAAACAGTGGTGTTTGCGCGGCTCGAAGGGGTCGCAGGCACACTGACTCCACGCGATGCGCTGCAAAAAAATGACCTCGCGAGCGGGGTACTTCTTGGCGTTTCACTTGGCGCCGTATGGGCACCGTGTGCCGGACCGGTCCTTGGCTCCATCCTGACGCTCGCTGCCAGCCAACGCGATTTTCTTCGTGTGATCCCGCTTTTGTTCGCCTTCTCGCTTGGCGCCGGGATCCCGATGCTCCTCATCGGTTATGGCGGTCATGTGGCGGTGCAACGCGTCCGTGCACTCGCTCCGCATACCGCGACGATCCAACGTCTATTTGGCGTACTGATCCTGCTCACAGCGATCGGTCTCCTCACCCATCTGGATACACGCCTCCTCGCCTTCCTGCTTGACCGTTTTCCCTGGCTGTTCCCCGCCCTCCGTTTTACGCTGTAATCACTATGTCCAACCTCGATACCCTGAACCGGGGAGATCTGTTTGCAGAATGCGTTGAACTTGCGCGCGAGCAAGGGATCGCCGACAAAGAATCCTGGGAAACGCTGGTCGAAGAAGTGATCAGCGCCCACCTTGACCTGGGCGAGCTGAACCTCGATCAAGATCTAGAAGGCGCACGCGCAGAACTCACTGCACGCTGGGATGAATACGTTCAGCTCTCCGCCGAAGAAACGCCGGCGGCGATCGACGAAGATCCGGACGCGCCAAAGGCCTAATCTATTGATGGAATTGAAGCAGACCGGACCGAAACAGATCGGCCGGTCGTTTGTTTTTCACCAAAAAATCAACACGTGCAAGCAGATATTGACGCTCTTTCACCACGACCTTGGCAAGACTGTCGCGGCGTTTCTGCGCTTCGGCGTCTAACGTCGAGGGATCGGCAGCGATCAATTGATCACGATCAAAGCGAGCGACTAAATTATTCGTAACAACTTGAAGCTCCGGCGTATGCGTGTCGCCGAATAACACATCCGGTTCTGTGGTGCGGCAGGCCAGAGAAAACGAGGAAAGCTGCGCAAGCGTTTCTTTATCCAATCGCCAATCCGGGTGCCCTTCCACAATCACCTGCAACTGATTCACCACCTCGCACATCGGACGTCCGATAACGGTCGTCTCTCCATAATCATCCGTCAGCGCCATTTCCTGATACGAAAGTGGGAGCGAAAGATCTTGATCCACCTCAAACAACTGCTTCGATACCGGATCGACCTTGATATCTGCCATTTTATTATCCGCATTCATCAAAATAAATTTCGTGCTCGCAAGACGCATTGCGGAAACCGCGTACGGCGATTCCGGACCCGCCGTCGCAAGCTGCTCCTGTTCTTCATCCGTTAAATCGCGCGCCGGGTTCTTCTTATCACGTGAAGGAACGGCGCGTTTCACAAGCGCGATGTCGTCGCATCCACGCGCCCCTTGGCTCGCCATTGATTCCCCCCGAATCCCCTCGTCCACCACCTCCCCGTGGATCGGACGCACGACCGTATCCGGCATCGTATCGTGAATCCCCATGGCGAGCAGAATGTTCCTTGCCGCCACCGCCGTACGTACCATTTCTTCTGGGCCGTGGGTATTCCGGTAGGTCGTCTCCTGCGCCGCTGGCATCGGAACATGATCCGGCGAAATTCCATACACCGCTCCCGCCGCCTCTTTTAAGGCAGGGCGATTTGCCTCTCGATGTACCAAAACCATCGTCAGCGTATCCATCGGCTGAATGATCGTTTTTTTGGTCTTACGTTCAAGCCCGCGTGCCCCTGGAACAAACGACTGATCAACCTCTACCCACACGTTTCCCTCCCCTTGCGGATGGGGCTCAAAGGTCGCCATCGCATTCGCCGTTTTCACAAACGCTTTTTCCGGACCACGCAACGCATACGATGGATCTGTAACCGCTTCTTCTTCCGACACATAGGGCTCAAACGTGGCCGTAAAAATCCCATTTCTCCCCGTTGCCTCCACGGTTTTCGCTTGCGTTGGCGTCCCCTCCAACAACGTCTGGGTCCGACGCTCAAGTGCCGCAAAATCCGCCTCCCGCATCCGACTCCGCGCAACCGACAGCGCTTCACGCGTACGATCTTGCAAAAAACGAACCGTTTCACCACGGCGTAGCGCCTCAACACGCGCCCCCTCCTGCTCTGTGACCGATCCCTCCAGACGATCAAGCGCTGCATCCAGTTCCACATCTCCAAGCAACCGCTCTTTCACGACACCCTCTTCCACCACCAACGGACTTCCCCCAGCTTCGCTTGTCAGCGGTGGCACGTCAGCAAACAGCTCAGACGCGCGCAACCTACCCGAATCCTGTGCCGGCGGGATTTCCTGCTTCTTGGACGCGCCTGTCGCGGGGGGTGAAAAAGATTCACGCATACAACATCACGCTAGGTTTCCGTTCGAAACCGTCGATATACGTCAGCCGAGGCCACCAAGCATCGTAAAAATCGCTCCCCTTCTTTCGGAAAGACGGTGCCAAGATGCAACTCGTCCGGAACCCCGTATTTTTCAAGACGCGCGCGTAGCGCAGACGGGAGCGCGGAAAGATTTGCTCCACCATCGGGATTCAACCAAACCGGCTTTCGCGCATCATCATGCCCCTCGAGATCGCCATCGACCGGCACATAAAAAACCACCTCGACCGGCGACGCAGGTTTGGGACGAAAGCGCGATTCCATGCGTCTATCCTAACAAATTTTTCACATCACGGCACCCACACCTCTGTTTCTGGATACGCGGCCGCCCACACAAACCAAACCGTTTTCATCGCCGGAATCCGTTCAAGTCGGGTGCCTTTCAAGGGACCGGAGAGCGCAAGACCGCTCCAATCCCACGTCCCCTCACGTCCATCATTTAGCCAATCATTCCCCATCGCCGTGAATGCCAGCGGACGATCCCCGAACATCGGGCGAAGAAACGCGCGAACCCCTCCCAATGGATCCGGCAGCATCAACACCATCGATCCACCAAGTTCTCCATTCATCGCTTTTCCCCGTTCCAACAACCCCACGGGATACGCACGCGCCGCACCCCGCCACACCACACCGGCGACGGATTCATTCGGTGCGAGCGCGCGCCCGGCAAGTGGAGAACGGGTGTAATCCCGAGCAAACCCGGTTTTACGCGAAAGCACCTGACCCGTCGGATGCAACCGCTTCCACTCGGCCCACGTTTTGTTTTCAAAGGCGGGATACAGCGCAAGCGACGCGCCTGCATCGGGCCCTGTCACCGCCTTCCCCACCGTCCGCGACCACAATCCACGCGTGCCAGACGCAACCAACAGCAAATCCTCGGCGCGACGCACATCAGCAAGCGCGAAGGTCAGCGCTTCTCCCGTTTTTGGATGGCGTCGATCAAACAGCACGCCCGTCGCGCACAACGGACAATACACCCCAAGTACCGGCACCCCGTTTACCTCATCCTCAATCCCGGCATGCCAAGACAAAATCTGGAAGGGATAAAACCTGGGCACACCCTCCTGCGTGACGGCGATCCCAAGCCCCGCCGGATCCAAATACACGTCTGCTTCTTGTACCGTATCCCATCGAGGGTTTCTGAGTACTGGGATGCGTTCGGCAGACACTCCAAGCGGCAAGAACATCTCGTCTGGTGAAACAGACGGACGTGTAGCGCGTGGCACCAGAACCGACCACCACGCCAAACCAACCGCGCCCAAGATCGCGAGCATTGCGACAACAAACCACCCCCACCGACGCATGCCCCTAGTATACAGCACAATTGCTATTCGCTAAGGTAGACGCATGACTTCTCTCCCCCGCGCCATCCTGGTCGACGTCATCCCGCCCTCCTGCACCCCCGCCACGGCTGAACGCCGCATGGCGGAATTGGAGTTACTGACGCGCACCTATGGCGGCATGGTGATCGTGAAACGGGATCAAAAACGCACGGCGCCGGACTACCAAACGTACATAGGCAAGGGAAAACTGGACGCGCTCATCGAAGAAGGTCGCGCGCACAATGCGGATCTCTTGATCGTGAATAACTTGTTAAAACCCAAACAACTCTTTGAAATTGAAGAGCGCCTCCGACGTGCAAAAACGCCGATGAAGGCCTGGGATCGCGTGGATTTGATCCTCAAAATCTTCGATAAGCACGCCAAAACAAATGAGGCGAAACTCCAAATTAAACTCGCGGCGATCAAACACATGGGGCCGCGCATCTTTGGGATGGGATTTGAAATGATGCAACAGGTGGGTGGCGTTGGCGTCCGTGGTGGTCAAGGAGAAACCAACACCGAGCTCATGAAACGCCACTTGGCGCAGCAGGAAAAACACATTCGCAAAGAATTGGAACGCGTGGCTGCCACCCGGGCGCTCCATCGTGCTCGCCGCACACGCATGGGGCTAAAGACGGTTTCGCTGGTCGGCTATACCAACGCCGGAAAGTCTTCCCTGCTGAATGCGCTCACCAAAAAGGGGGCGTATGTGGCCAATGCGTTGTTTGCGACACTTGATACCCGTGTCGGCGAACTGGTGTTTCCGTCAGAAACCGGCGCGCCGCAAAAGATTCTCCTTTCGGATACGATCGGGTTCATCCAAGACCTTCCCCCGCAACTGATCGATGCCTTTCGTTCTACGCTTGAGGAAACCGTAGAGGCGGATTTACTCCTTCACGTGATCGACGCAAGCGATCCGCATGTCGAAGAAAAAATCCGCGATGTGGAACTGGTGCTGCAACAAATCGGGGCGCACGACCTCCCGACCCTGTACGTCTTCAATAAATCCGATCTGGGTGTCGCAACACCGCGTTCCGTCTTAAAAAAGCGGTATGCCGCCTATGAACCGGTGTTTGTGAGCGCCGCCTCTGGCGCCGGAATCCCGGATCTCAAGGCACGTATTGCGTCGAAGGTTCCGGCACGGGCATGATACGGACATGTTCCCCGCCTTCACCCATCCCGCCCTCACGGAAACCTGTCGCGCGATCGCTGCCGCCATTGCGGCACTGCCACAGGATTCCCTGGGCGCGCAACCGCCACGCGCCTTTTTTGTGGGAGGGTGTGTTCGTGATGCACTCCTTTCGCGCCCCTCGGACGATGCCGACCTAGAAATCTACGGCGTACCGGCATCCACCTTACGCGCCTTGCTTGAACGGCAGTTTGGAGCGGCGCGCGTGCTTACCGTGGGCGACGCATTCGCCGTTCTTAAACTCGTGGTCGAACCCGGCGTCACGATCGATCTTGCGCTCCCCCGCCGTGAATCCAAAACGGGCGAAGGACATGCGGATTTTGCCGTGACCGGTGATCCGCATCTTTCCTTTGAGGATGCCTGCCGACGCCGTGATTTTACGATGAACGCGCTGCTCTTGGACGTGCGTACCGGCGCGCTTATCGATCCGTTCCATGGGGAGGCAGACATTCGTGCACGGCGACTGCGCGTTGTGGATGCGACGACGTTTGTGGAGGATCCGCTTCGCATCTACCGCGCCGTCCAGTTTGCCGCACGGTTTGAAGCGACGCTGGATCCGGACACGCGCGCGTTACTCACACGCATGGTGGAGGATGGGATGCTGGCGCACCTTTCCAAGGAACGCGTGACCGAAGAACTGCGCAAGCTCTTTTTACGCGCGCATCGTCCATCCCTTGGACTTACCCTGCTTCGTGATCTCGGCATCATCGCGCGCGATTATCCTGAACTTGCCGCCTGCATCGGAACGCCCCAGGAACCGGAATGGCATCCGGAGGGAGATGTGTGGGTGCATACCTTGCTTGTGGTCGATGCCGCTGCCGCGATTCTTGCGCGTCAGGGGTATGGCATCCTCCCCGGATCGGTCGAGGCGCTGCAAGTGATGCTGGGCGCGCTTTGTCATGATCTTGGCAAGCCTTCGACGACCAAACTGGGCGAAAAAGATGGCATCCCTCGTATCCGATCGCTTGGCCATGAAGAGGCGGGCGTACCTCCGACCGAAACCCTGCTGGCCCGTTGGACATTTGGCGCCTCCGTCTTGGACGCCGCACGCGTCGCGGCAGAAGAACATCTCAAACCCAGCCAGCTGTATTTGCAGCGTGCGCAGGGATCGCTTTCCCCAGAGCACTACGTCAACGCTGTTCGCAAGCTTCTGAAGCGCATTCACCCCGTCCCCTGGCAGGTGCTTCTTGCGGTCGCAGAAGCGGATTTTCGTGGACGCGGGATCCCAAACGCCGCAGAGATACCTTTCGACTACGGCGATGCGCTCATCGAAGCCATCCGTACCCATGCCCTGGATCAAGCCCCGGTACAACCATTGCTTCGGGGAGACGATTTGTTGGCCCTTGGGGTCGCACCCGGTCCAACGATGGGACGCCTGATCGCAGAAATCGAAGCATTACGCGACGACGGAACCATTCGGACGCGTGAAGACGCTCTCGAAGAGATCAAAAAACGCCTGAACGCGATATTTTAAGGCGAACGAAAATATGCTAAGAGTTGGTCACCTATGATTTCCCTTTCACACGTGACCAAACGCTTCGGCGAACGCGTCGCTGTCGCCGATCTTTCGTTTACCATCGCGCCGGGTGAAATCGTTGGTTTCTTGGGCCCGAACGGCGCCGGAAAAACCACGACCCTTCGGATGATGACGGGCGCATTAACCCCGGACGCGGGGACGATCACCGTGGATGGCAAAGATTTGCAAACCGCTCGCGAAGCGGCGCAATCCGTGATCGGCTATCTCCCGGAGAGCAATCCGTTGTACAAAGACATGCTCGTCTCCGACTTCTTGTCTTGGTCGGCGGACATGAAACAGATTCCGCTTTCCGCCCGACAGGAAGCGCTGGATTTTGCCGTTCCCGCCGCCGGCTTAGAGGACGTCTACCACCGACCGATTGGCGAACTCTCCAAGGGATTCAAGCAACGCGTCGGCATTGCTGCCGCCATTCTCCATCGTCCGCGAGTGATCATCTTGGATGAACCAACCGAGGGGCTCGATCCAAACCAGCGCGGCGATATTCGGGCGCTCATCAAAGGGCTGGCAAAAGAACACACCGTGATTCTTTCGACGCATATCTTGGGAGAAGCCGCGGCCATGTGCGATCGGTTTCTGCTCATCCATCGCGGACACCTGGTTGCGGATGGAACACAGCAAACGCTCTTTGGTGCCGATGTCCGCACCGTGGATCTGGACATTGAAGGCGCTGAACAGGAAACGCGACTCGCCGCCCTTCCCGGCGTGAAGGATGTCCAACTGACCCGAACAGGAACGCGCGTACGCGGAACGCTTACCCTGCACCCCGACGCCGCTGCGCTCCAACCCGCGCTCATGCAAGAAGCGATCGCGCGAAACTGGACGATCTGGTCTCTCGCAGAACGGAGACCGACGCTTGAATCCCTGTTTCAAACCCTCACCAAAGACGTCTAATTTTCCTCTATGATCCGTTTTTCTTCGGTGTGGAACCTGGCAAAAAAAGAATGGCGTGCGTTGTTTGATGCCCCAACGGCGTACATCGTACTTGCGGTCATCCTCTTGCTCTGGGAATTCCTGTTTTTCCGGAACGTGTTTTTGATCGGAGAGGCGTCGCTTCGTTCGCTGTTTGATACGCTCCCGTGGCTTGGACTCATTCTCGCAAGCGCGATCACCATGGGATCGTTTGCAGAAGAACGATCGAGTGGCACGCTGGAGCTTTTGTTTACCCATCCGATCAAAGAACAGGAAATCGTCGCCGGAAAATGGCTTGGCGCTTGGCTCTTTGCCTCAGCCGGAATGACGGTGATCTTCCCGCTTGCGCTCAGTCTTTCCGCGTTTGGCTCGTTTGAATGGGGCGTCATCGTTGCGCAGTATCTTGCATCCATTCTCTTCCTTGCGCCGATGGTTGCGCTTGGTGTGACGGTTTCATCGTTTTTTAAACACCAAATCAGCAGCATCCTGGTCACGATTGCACTTGGGTTTTTTCTCATCATCGCCGGATTCGAGTTTGTCACCCAACTCATCCCGCTTACGCTTGCCCCGATCCTCGAGTTCCTGTCTCCAACAAGTCACCTCTACAACATGGGACGCGGGGTCATCGACGTGCGCGATGCGTGGTATACGCTTGCCGCGACGCTCATTCCGCTCACGATCGCCTGGCTTTCGCTCCGACGGCGCCGTGCCGGAATTGCCGCGTGGCAGCAGGTACGCGGCGCCGCAACCGCGGTCATGGTCTGCGCCGCTCTTGTTGGATCAACCCTCATCGCCACACGTATTCCCGGACGATTGGACCTGACAAGCAATGGCAAATTCACGATCACGGAAGGGACGCGACGCGTGCTTCAGGGACTCGGAGAACCGGTCACCCTGACCCTCTACGCCTCGCCCAAATTGCCCGCACAATTGCAACCTGCGCTTCGTGACATCCGCGATACGCTTGCCGACTATGCGCGTATCGGCGGAGACCGCATCCGTGTCGAGACCAAGGATCCCACGCGGCCGGATATCGAAGCAGAAGCCAAAGAACGCGGCATCCAACCCGTTCAGTTTAATGTGATCGGTCGAGGCGAGTTCCAGGTTCAACATGGCTTTTTAGGCATTGCGCTTTCGCAAGGGAGCTCCACGAAAGCCCTGCCGTTTGTCCCGCAAACGGATGCGCTGGAATACCAACTCACCTCGCAACTCCATGCGCTGACCGTCAAAGAAAAACCGGTCATCCGCTTTTTGACCGGTTCGGGTGAACAGTCCTTCCAAGGATCATTTGCACAGGTGTCGGAAGCGTTGGAAACACAATTCCAGTTAGAAGAACTTTTGATGGCGAGCGGAACACCAATGGTACCGACCGGAACGGCGGTATTGGTCACGGCAGCGCCGACCGAAGATCTTTCCACCTCCACACGCGACGCCATCCTTTCGTACGTACGCGATGGCGGATCACTCCTTGTGCTCTACGAAGGGTCCGATGTGAATCCGGTCAGCATGATCGCAACACCGCTCCCCCGTCCGCGCGAGCTTCTCTCCATGGTGGGCATTACCCCCGAAGAAGGGATCGCCTTTGATGTGAATGCGAATGAAACCGTCCGCGTCGGTGGAGCGGGTGCCGGATATGTGTTGCCCTACGCGTTTTGGCCACGTGTTCAGGTCCTCTCCGGCGCACCTGCGGCAAATGCCATTCAAACGGTCGTGCTTCCCTGGGCGACGGCGTTCGCCCTTGATCCCGCACGGGTAGACGCCGCCGGGTTTACGGCAAATCGCATCCTCGCCACGACCCCGGCAGGGGGTCGACAGGTCGGCTCGGCGAATGTCGCGCCGAATGAACGCCCAACCTCGGAACAAACCGGAGCACAATCGCTGGGCTGGCACCTGACTGCAAAAGAGCCGGGCGCAAACGGCCGCCGTGGACAGATCATCGTCCTTGGAAGCGCGAGCTTTGCGTCGGACATGTTTGTGGGAAATGCGCCTGAAAACCTGGTGTTCTTGGCTGAATCCATGAGCCATCTTGCCGCGGAAGAATCGCTTGCCGCGCTTGCCTCCAAGCAGACGGTCTCTCGACGATTACTTGTGGAACGTGACATCCAGGTGACGATCGTGACATATGGAAACATGATCGGCGTCCTGCTGGCTCTGGGCGGCATCGGCGGATATCGGTATTTCCGACGTCGGCGGTTGGCGAGCGTCCCCTATCGCGTCACTGCGAAAACATAAATCCCCCGCCAAGTTTGGCGGGGGTTCACCCAAGTACGTCTTCGCTCAGGAAGGTGAGCGTTCTCTCACTGCATCAATCATCCTCAGGACGTGCGGCGTTTGCGCACGGCGTCGAGGTCTATCGTGTTTTCATCCGGACCGGCGTGTTCTGCGCCGGTTTTTGGTGGCTTCGGAGGGTCGACGTATTCGACGTCGACCACCTCCCCCGTTCGGTCGCTTACCACCAATTGTTTAATCGGTCGGAATCCGCTCGTCGCAGAAGAGGCATCCGCCTGTGCATCCGCCTGCTCCAGCTTGTTCAGCTCCCTCATCACGTCCGAACGCGGAGGGGGTGGAGGCGGAATGGCCGGCGCTCCTTGCGTCACAGCTTGCGTAGCAGGAGGAGGGCGGATCGACTGGAGACCGTACTCGTGTTCGAGATCAACACCGGATTTGCGTCCGGAATCGACCTTGTCCCGCTCCGCCTGCTCCTCGACGGTTTCGTATCGAGGGAGGATGCGTCCAACAAAGACGCCAAGGGCGAGAAACACGATCATGAGCGTAAGTGCAAGGATCAGCGCGAGCTTCAGCACGTCCCCTGACGACCAAGACTCGCGCAACTGCTCGCGCATCTGTCGATCCGCACGCACGTGCTCGTAGTCTTCGGTCGGAAGCGGCTGCTGCGACAGGCGACGCTGCAAATCGGCGTTGTCACGCACAAGTCGTGCATTCTCCTCTTCGAGCGTACGCAGGCGCGCCGCATCGACCGTCGGTGTTGCCGGCGGAGATGCCTGTACCTGCACAGCGGGCGTCGGTGTCGTGACAGCGGGCGTCGGAGGCGTAACTGCCACCACCCCCGGAACCAGCGCCTGAAACCGCGCAAGCGCGGCAGGCGTCTGCGGAACCGAGACGCGACGACCCTCGATGGTCCACACATCACGCCGAACGCACGTCGGGCAAAAATTCGCGAGCGTCACCATCGTACCGACCAGTCCTGCACGGCGATTCATCCACGTATTCGCGCCTCCGCTGTGTGCCCAATGGACACGACCGCGGGCATCCACGCCACGCAGGATGAAATCTCCCGGATTCCCGGCGAGCAGCGCATTTCTTACGTCGGCGACCGGCGCCCCCGTCCGAGCGGACGTCTCTCGGACATATGTCCGAAAGTGCATCCTCGGGGTATCCCGGACGACGCGGTACTCCTGCGCCTCTGCCACGCGACCAAAGATCGACGTGACAAGCAGGGCTATCAACAAACAGACCAGTCGTTCTACCGATTTCATGACCCACACCTTCCTGTAAAGAACCGCCCTTCGACTTGGGGAACGAAGGGAATACCAGCGAATCACGTCCTGACAACTGCGTCAAGAGATCGGAAATCGTGCCGTTTTTCCTGCGAACATGCTACACTTTTGTCATCTATGCGACGCGTTTCCCTATTCCTTCTCGCGATGCTCCTTGCCACCGCGACCGTTTCTTCCCCACGCCAAGCCGCTGCGGCATGCATGGGATCCGAACACCTGTTTACGTTTCAGGTTTGGGCCACGGCAAACAAGGTCGCGAATGCACGCATCGAGGTGTACCTCGAACCAACGTTTTCGCGTCCGGCGGACAATCTTTTAACGACATTGCCGGATGATGCGCAGACGTTTACAAACGGGAATGGCGAGGCGACCGTTCGTCTATCTCCGGGCACCTATTACGTACTCGTCATCGCAAGCGGGTATCAAACGCTACAATCAAACGCCATCGTACCTGCTGAGGGGAATTGCGGGTCTGCCACGTATTCGCTTTCCCCTGTCGCCCCCACGGTTGCGGATGCGGCACAATCAACGGCCGCGCTCACGTTTGGAAGTATTCCAGCGGATGATAAAACAACTTCGACGCTGACCATCTACGCAAAAAATCAGTACGGCTCCCCCCTCCAAGGCCAGTCCGTCACGCTTGGCAACACGTTTTCTGGGGTTCGTATCCGACAAAATACCACAAGCACGGATCTCACCGGGCGTGCCACATGGGACATCACGGGATACAGCGTCGGAAACGCCGTTTTGACCCCGACCGTCGGCTCTGTTGCGCTAAAACCAGTGATGCTGACGATCACGGATCCCACCAAGCTTCCCGACCGCGGCCCGGTCACGGGGGCGACCGGAACGGGTCCAGGAATTCTTTCCCCGAATGTCTCGCGCTTACGTTTAGAAGGAAACCCGGGGCGCACCGATGGAACAACGGCGGTGACCGTCATCGTGGAGGCGAAGGATGCGGGAGGCGCCCCTATGTCCGGACTCACCGTTGCACTCCGGGTTGGAGCGGATGCGCGCCTTGAAAAAGAAACGGGGTTGACCGACAGCGCTGGACGATTTGAAACGCGCGCCACGGCAAATGCGGTAACGTCCGGATACGTAAGCGCGGTCGTTGGGGGAATTTCGCTGGAAGATCGCCCCATGATTCGATTCGAGCCACGTGTCTTTGGAACGCCAGAACCCTCCCCCGTTCCCGGCACTCCGTCCACCTCGACCCCTCCGATCAGTCTCGCGTCACTTCAAGGAAAACTGATTAAGCTAAAGGACGACGGGAATCCCGCCACGCAAGAAGATACGACCGTGTATTACGTCAGCCGATTGACGCAACGCCATCCGTTTCCAAATCCACACATCTATCGCAGTTGGTACGCAAATTTTCAGGGCGTCGTGATCGTGACCCCGGAACAGCTCGCCTCGCTCCCCCTTGGAAGCGCGGTGACCTATTTTCCTGGGAAACAGCTCATCAAATTCCCAAGCGATCCCAAGGTCTACGCCATCATTTCTCCGAACGTCCTGCGCTGGGTTTCCACGGAAGAGCTTGCGAAGGCGTTTCACGGGGTGAATTGGGCGGCGAAGGTTCATGATCTCTCCGAGGCATTTGCGACGCAGTATCGATTTGGTTCCGCGCTCACCTCGTTGGATGGATATACGCCAAGCGTCTATCTGAATACGCTGTATTCACCCGGAGACATTGTCCAGTAACACAAAAACGAGCCCTTCGGCTCGTTTTTGGTACTGTTTCCCTAGCGACTGACCTCGATCGTGACCCCGAGCTGCGCAAACGGGGCGCTCACCGTTACACGGTTGTAGGCGTCTTTTTTGACGAAATAGCCGGTTCCATTTGCGGACGCACTTGTCGGATCGGTCGGCAAGCGCAGGACGTAGCGTTCTTCAAACGTAAGCGAGCTCAAATCGATCAACCCTGAACAGCTAGCCGCACTGGTTTTGCACACTTCCACAGATCCCGTGGTGATCGTTGAAGGGAGCTGACCGCCATTATCCACCGCATATTGGTGGATCGCGTTGATGATGGTATTGATGTTGCTCCAGCGCTGCGCATTATTGGACGCAGCGATATTTCGTGGCGGGTTGATCGCGATCAGCACGATCGCCGCAAGAATCGTGATAATCGTAATCACGAGCAACAATTCGATGAGGGTAAACCCCTTGGCGCGACGCATAGATGAGGAAAGTATAGCACACTTCACAGAACAACACGCAAGCCATGAAAAAAACCGACAGGAAGTCTCCCGTCGGTTCATCAGACTTCGGAAGAAAAAAGACGAACTTCCGCCGTTTGCCACGGATTCAGCTTGCGATGGGTCTCGAGACAGCGTCCTTCCCACACCGCGGAGAGGATGTTGAGCGGATCCCCATGGGATACCAGAAGGACCGTAAAGTCCTTCCACTCTTTCTCGATACCCGAGATGCACCGCAGCATCCGATCTGCGACGGAAGCCACGGATTCAACTCCGCGTTTCGTGTGCGTCGCGTCGTAAAAATCCTGTGCCCACACCCCTTCATAGACGGTATCGCGCTCCCCCTCCAGTTCGCCGAACGAACGTTCGCGGAGCGCCCCCGCATACTGCAGGATCGCTCCAGGAATGAGAGAGACTGCGATTTCCGCCGTTTCTTTGGCGCGCAAAAAATCAGAGGTGTACACCACGACATTTCCCGTGATGATCTTCCGTTCAAGCGCATCCCGCACCGACCGTTCCACCTGCCGCCTTCCCTCTTCGGTCAGCCCGAACCCATTCTCTCCTCGCTTCGGATCACTCACCACGACCCCTTGCACATTCCCTTCGCTTTGACCGTGACGAAGACCCGCGTACCGATTCTTCAGCGCTTCTGGACGTGTTCTTACCGTACTCGTCATGCCGTACTTCTCTCCTTCGGCCAAACGGTACGCAACAAACCAACGGTTGAAAAGTCTATTTGATGACCGCTTCCGCCACAATCGCGTCAAATGGAACGCTTTCTAACCGAATGGACGCGATGGATGACGCGTCTATCTCCGGTGGGAGCTGGTACACCTGAGCCCCGCGATGCGATTTGAGCGGTCCAATGGGAACAGACGTTGTACCATCCGTTCCTCGCATCAAAAGCGTAACGGTCACGCGCGGTGCGGGATCGACCTGAAATCCGTCCATCAAAACCAACGTCCAACGCCGGTCTGGCGCGCGCACCACCCTCACCGTTCCCCGCGCATGAAACGCCCCCTCCTGAAACTCGGCAAACCGCTCGGGCGTCCCTTCGGCCAGAACCCCCCAAGACAAACGTCGTTCCGCATCTCGCTCCTCGTCGGAGAGGGTTGGAATCGGCTCTCGTTCCACGAAGGCCTTCATCGCCTCGATTTTTTCGGCGTCCGTTAGGCGTGCGCGCTCAGCATCCGTAGGAATGGTTCCCAACTCATACCCGCGGCATCCTGCCCCCACGAGCACAAGCAAAAGAATCGCGCTCCGCAAAAACGATTTCATACCGCCAGCATAAAACAAAAACACCCTCTTCACGAGGGTGTGTTTTGATTAGCCCTTTTGGGCGCGTTCCACGTATTCGCCCGTTTCTGTGTTCACCACGATCTCTTCTCCCTGCTTGATGAACAATGGCGCGCGGACCACGATTCCCCCATCCAAGGTCACATCCTTCATCATGTTACCACCGCTCACCGTGTTTCCAGCGGAGGCATCCATCGCTTCCACGACCTTGAACGTCATCTTGCGTGGCAATTCGATCGCCAATCCACGACCCTCAAACAACGACATGTTCACCTCAAGCCCTTCACGAAGATACTTGGCCTGATCCCCGATGTCGTCATCCGACATGGTGACCTGTTCGTACGTTCCCTGGTCCATGAACGTGAAGCCGGTGTTGTCATGAAAGAGGTACTGCACGCGGCGGTGATCCACATCCACGATATCCACCGTTTCCGAGGTTTTATACGTGGCTTCCAGCACCTTGCCGGTCTGGATGTTCTTGATGCGCGTACGGACGAATGCCGCGCCCTTGCCCGGGTTCACGTGCTGAAATTCGACGACGACCCAGAGCCCTTGCGGGTCCCGGAGCACGACGCCCTTCTTGATGTCTGAGGGAGATGCCATAGAAATACGATAGATGAATGCCGGAAGGATGCCCGATCTTTGGGGGATTCGTCAACCAACAAAAACCCGTCGGAGGATCCGACGGGGAATCATCTACCTACGCCGTGGAAGAAACGGAACGTGTCCCTCCAAGACTTCCAGAAAGAGCGCTCGGAACCGTTCCTCGACCGGGCCCGATTCCGGAATCCAGTTAAGCATCGACGCGAGATGGAGTAGCGTCGCAGACCACCATTCTTCTGCCGAAATCTCGCAGATTCCATCCATCGCTTCACGCATCGTCCGGGCCGCCTCCTCTGCCAATTCTCTCTGCCCTTTTCTTCCTGCCATGAGCAGAAAAAAGCGCACGATGTCCGTCCCTGGGGGATACAATCCCGCCATCTCCAAATCCACGATCCAGAACCTTCCGTCCTCTCCGCGGACCAGATTCTGATCCCAGAGATCCGCATGCGCCGGAATGCGCCGGGGCGACAACGTTCGTTCGAAACGCCGCAGAAGCGGACTCACGTGCCGGTCGGGAAGATAGCCTCGGCGCACCGCGTGTGGCAGATACTCAGTCGCGCATCTATCCAGATACCACGCGTTCTCCCGAGGGGGAGCGCTGATGTCGCGGATCTCTTCGGGCACGACCAAATGCGGATCATGCAGCAACGCGATGTACAGCCCAAGCGCGTGGCATTCACGAATGGACAACGGATACCTGTCTCGCTCACACGATCTTCCGTCGATCCATCGCCCGCGCAACACGGCGTACCCCTCCTCTTCAAAGAACGATGTCTCCCGAAACGCAATCGGTGGAGGCGCATCCGCGAACCAACGCTTCAACCGCTGCAGCCGCGTGGGCGCGGGCGGCGTGCCATACAACGCACGCCACCACCCACCGACCAGATGCTCCCGACGAAGCGCATCACGCACCGATGCCGCTTCCCCCATCTTGAAGAAAGAAAGGCCTTCTTCCGCTGAATTCGCCCCAATCAGGGTGAGGTGTCCCTCATCACTTCGATCCGGAGGATGAATCACCCCAAACACCCGGATCCCGCGTCCTTCAAGCCATGCTTTTCGACGCTCCACCGTCTCCTGCTTCATGCCTGCTCCTTTCAGCCGAACTACTCAAGCGCGTTTTTCCTGATTCGTCAACGGTTTGCAGAGATAAAACGGTTTGATAGGCTCGGCAACGGAGGATCTCATGCACCCGTTCATCTGTCTCATCGGTCCAAGCGGTGCCGGCAAAACGACGCTCATGCGTGAGGCGATCGCGCGTGTGCCGAACGCACAGATCGTCCAATCGGTTACGACACGTCTTCCTCGGGCAAACGACCCGGATGAAGCACGGTGGTACGACTTTGTCTCCCCTGGCGAACTCCTGCTTCGAAAGGAAGCGGGACGCCTTCTCTCGTGCCTCGAATACGCCCATCATTTCTACGCCTTCGATCGCGCGTTGATCGAGGAAACGCTTACACGCGGGATCGGATTCCAGGCGGTCGTCGAGTCCGTGCTTCCCAAGCTTCGCGCAGCCGGTATCCCACTCGCCTGCGTGCTGGTGAAGCCCATCGGGTTTCCCGAACGGAATGCGACACGTACGATCGCAGATGCAGAACGCACCTACGACTTTGTCCCGGATCTTGTCCTTCCACACCGGTATCTCCCCGAAGGATTGGACACGGACGCGATCGACACGCTGGTGCACTTTGCCCGAACCTTCGTTCCCCCCACAGGTTGATACCCCCTGGCACGCGGGGGGTTATTTTGTTTCCAGGCCCTCGTGTATTTCGTGGCGCAACAAGCGATCACCCGCGTACCAAAACGTTCCGTGAAAAGGTTTTCCTGCTAAAAAATATGGCATCCACACCCGATCACCCGGCCACATCTGCTTGTACGGCAACGCACAATCTAAAAACCATTTTTGTTCCATTTCTTCGGTCTCAAATGGTTGCAGAGTGATTTCGCGAACTTCGTAGATCCGCATTTCAATAACCTCATGCTCCGCGCTCTCCCCTTCTAAACGCAACACGCCTCGCAAGACAAAAGACGCGGCGTCCGTCTCGGTTTCTTCCATCCATTCCCGACGGGCGGCATTCTCCCACGATTCTCCCTCATGGACTTTTCCGCCGTATCCATTCCATTTTCCCATACCAAATCCGCGCTTCTTTTTACCAAGCAGGATTTTTCCATTTTCACGCGCCAGGCAGAGCGTCATTTTTGTCATAAACTAAGGAAGAAAACGCTCACGCACCGGAATGGGCATGAGTTCGCTGATGGATAAAACTCCCGCAATCAACATCACCAACCGATCCACCCCAAACGCGATACCCGCCGCGTCGCCCATGGCTGGAAGCGCTTCCAAAAACCGCTCATCCAACGGCCAGGTGTGCTTTCCAAGCGATGCGCGCATGGCTCGTTCTTCCAGAAACCGCGCCCGTTGTTCGTTCGCGTCGCAAAGCTCGGCAAACCCATTCGCGAGCTCCAGATCGCCGATGTAGAGTTCGGTCCGCAACGCAAAACGCGGATCGTTCGGATCCTTGCGAGCAAGCGCCGCCATCGATGCCGGATAGTTGTACAAAAACGTGGGCTGAAACGCCGTCTTTTGATCGTTCCACCCAAGCTTCGGCTCAACCTCGGTTAAAAAAATCTTGAAAAAAAGATCGTCCCAGGTGTCCGCATCCGTCACGGTTTGTCCATGGGCACGCGCAACATCAGCCATTGCCTCGCGATCCGCGATCAATGGTTCCATGTCCACGTGCGCGTACTGCTTCATGGCTTCGCTCACAGTCAATCGACGAAACGCGGCAGCACCCGCGACCTCCGGCGCAACGGCACGCACCAGCGCCTCGGTATCTTGAAACAACGCCTCCAACCCCGCGTCACGGCGATACCATTCAAGCAGCAAAAACTCAGGGTCATGCGTCCCATCCCAGGGCTCGCCATCACGAAAGCAGGGACCGAGATCATAAATCTTGTCGAACCCGGCAGCGAGCAGCTTTTTCATCGCATACTCTGGAGACGTGATAAGCGCCGCCGGAAAGGTCCCGGCCTGAACCCCACCCCCGGCAACGCGATGCACTTCGGTCCACATCGGATCGAGATACGGCTCCTGCCCCGGCAACCCCACCAACCGCGGCGTCAGCATCTCGGTAAATCCCTGGTCATCAAAAAAACGACGGATGCGTTTTACCACGTCCGACCGCAGGCGAATCAACTCGGTGTTCATGCAGAACACGGAACCGCATTTTTCTGGAATGGTCAATAAAACCCCTCTATTTCTAGAGAGGTTTTATACTGCCTGTTACTGCACCAGGTATGGCAGAAGAGCCATGAACCGGGCGCGCTTGATGGCGAGGGACAGCTTGCGCTGGTGCCACTGACAGACGCCGGAGCGCTTGCGCGGCACGATCTTTCCGAACGAGGAAAGGTAGCGGCGGAGCGTGTTCGTGTCCTTGTAGTTCACGGACTTGGCGTTGACTTGGCAAAAATGGCACTGACGATCTTTCTTGGCGTTCATAGGGTAAGGCGCGACAGGAGCGGATCAACCAGCGTGCGCGCGGATAATGATGAGGTTAAAACGGAATGTCTTCGACACGGATCTCATTGTCGCCAACCCCTTTTTCCAGGGCTTGTGCGGCAGCGGGAAGCGGCGAGAGCGTTGGCTCCACCGGGCCCGCGGGGGCGCGAGGCGCAGGGGCGCCACCTGCTCCGACCGGCGCGCCACCACGATCCAGCATGATCATGTTTTCGGCGACGATTTCGGTGGTGCGGCGCTTTTGCGCATCCTGCGTTTCCCATTCGCGCGTCTGCAACCGTCCTTCCAAGAACACTTTTTTGCCCTTCGAAAGATACTGGGTGCAGATTTCCGCAAGCTTTCCCCACACGACGATGTTGTGAAACTCCGTCCGGGTCTGTTTTTGCCCCTGGGCGTCGGTCCACACCTGGTTCGTCGCGATCCCGAAGTTGCACACCATTTGCCCAGAGGGCGTGGTGCGCGATTCCGGGTCACGGGTCACGTTGCCGATCAATTGCGCGCGATTGAGATCCATAGATGACTGTTGTGAATGCTACACGGCCTGCGCGTCGTCCTTCAAGGCGGATTCGATCTTCTTTTCCACCTCATCCGACGTCATCGTCGAGGCAGCAAGGTCGCCTTCCTTCTTTTCTTCAAGGGCGGCAACACCGGCCTTCACCTCTTCTCCGTCTTTTTCACCTTCCTTCCCGGCGGTCTTGCCCGCGCGGCGGCGTTCTTCCTTGCCTTCGACCGTCACTTCCACGAACTGGACCAGGTCGTACTTGGTATCCCCGGCTTCTTCCACGCGGAGGATCAAGTGGCGCAACACGGACGGCGTAATGCGCAGCTCCGTATCGATCTTGACCATGTTCTTTCCTTCCGCCGTGAAGCGCACGAGGACGTAGTGTCCATGGCGCTGCTTCTTGATCGGATACGCAAGCTTGAATTTTCCAAGGCGGCGCGTGTCGTCCACCGTGGCGCCGTGCTTCGCAAGGATGCCGGCAACCGTCGTCTCCACCGCTCCGGCTTCTTCGTCCGTAAAGGACGTCGGAACGATGTAGAGCAACTCGTACTGAGTCGTCATAGTTGTCTCGCAGGCCCCTATTCGGGGCGTCCTAGAGTCCAGGACGTGGCCAGCGAGTGCTAAGGTTTTAGTGGGTGCACCGTACCGGAACCGACCCCGTTCGTCAACCCGGGCAACAAAAAATCCCGCGCAGGCGTTGCGCGGGAAACTTCACGTGTTCGACCCTCCCTGCCCTGGCGGCGGAAGGGTATGTTTCACCTCGTAAATCACCCGTTCCGGGTGAACGTTGCGAAGGTGCATGATCGCCTCGGGGACCCACAGTTCGTCCCCGCATTCCGCGCACACCAGTGCACGGTCCAAGAACCGACAAAGATCGTCGAACTGCTCATTCGTGACGCGAAGGGGCATCTCGCGTGGAACGCGACGTCCGATCTGGTAGGCCGCCGTGAGAAGGACACGGAGATAACTCTCCGCCGTCCCCTCGCGCATGTCCGCAAGCAACTCCTGGGCCGTTCGATCTTTCTCTACGCTACTCCACGAATCCTGCGCCTGCTGCAGTCGAGCATTCTCCCGCTGCAACCGACGATAGTCCTCCAGGAACTTTCTGCGGATGGCGAGCGTCGCCTCCGTCTCCGCGCGAAGCGCAAGCAGGGTCGATTGCATATCATCAACTGCCTGCACACGTGCCGCCATCGCCTCTCCGACTTCGTTTGGAAGTCCAAGAAGCGTGCTTAGATCCTCCAGGCATTCCTTCTGAAGCCGTTCGGATTCCTTCCGAAACGTCTCTGCCACCATCAAAGCATCAGACGCGCCCTGCGCCGTTTGCAGACGCACCTGCTCCGGCCATTCCTGGTCCATTGCGAGCAGTCCGAACGCAGACGCGCACTCACTCCGCTCTGCTGCACGTAGGGCGGCCAAACGGGATTCCTCCCACCGCGTCCGAATACGTTGAAGGAGTTCCGCACGCGCCGCTTCTGCTTTGGCAAGCGCATCCCCTTGATGGGCGCGTTGCAGCAAATCGCTCCGATCACCACGCTCTTCCGCCAACTCGCGACGCAATTCCTCGCATTGCGCATCCAGCCGTTTGGCGTGACCTTCAACCGCATCGCGGTCTTTTTGCGCCTGCACCTTTCCTGCGAGCAAAAACCGCGCATCGTCTTCCGCCTGTTGCTTTGCCGTCGCAAGCGCACGCAGGTCTTCGCAATGCCGCTCCGTGATCCGCCCTTGCTCGGCGGCATAGTGCGCGCGGAGATCTTCGAGCTGTAGCGCCGTTTCTTCTCGCCACGCCTGTTCGCGGGCCACCATCGTCTCACGAAGCGCTCGAAGACGCTTTGCGAAAACCGAGGCGACGTGTTTCCACGCACGACGTCGGCGATCTACCCCTTGCGTCATCCGACGTTCACGCAGCACAAGCGCCGCGCCCACACACAGGCTGAACGGGAGAAAGAACCCGAGCGCGAGGAGCGCCCACGGAGCCCCGCTCCGCGCGATGCGCGGAGGGGGCGGCGTCGCGATCCGCGGCACCAAAAACGGTGGCGGCGGCTGCACACGACGCGCCTGACTCAGTTCCTGCCGTGCCTGATGCAATTCTCGCGTTCGCGTCTCCACGGTCTGACGCATCTCTTCTAGACGTTCGGCGTCGGTCGTTTGATGACGGCGCGGAATGCGCAGCGTCAGATGATCGACGATCGACACGTACGTCCGCGCACCCGGCGGACAGATCTGCCAATGCGCAATCGTACGTCCCCTTGAAACCGGTGTTTGCGCCGTTGCCGTACAGGCATACCGGACGCGATCCGGATTCGCCGTCGCGATATCCACGGCCGTGATCGGCGTCGTGGACGGATCACGTCCTGCATTCGCAAGCGCAACCAACGCCCGCACCGGCACATCCTCCCCGATCCGCACGCGGACAAACACGCCCTCCGACGACGTCTCTTCTGCCAGGACACGGTAACGGCCGCGTCCAAGATCCTGCGCGTCCGCGGAAACCGCGATCGCAAGAAAACAGGCCAGCAGCGTTCCGAACCAAACCATCCATCGGTTCATCTTCCACCTTCTTTCAATGTGCGAACCTATCGTGAGACGATTTTACCAAAAAAATCAAGCCCCCGCCGTATTGCGAGGGCTTCACACCACGTTCACACCACATCCTCATTCCCAAGGGGAATCGAGGTCACACCATCATCACTTGATCCCGTTCCCGTCCGTAGGACGCGAAACGGCGCTAAACGGCTGCGTATCTTCCGTCGGATCGTGCCCGCTTCCGGAAGCATCTCCAAAGCTCGGCATCGCCGGCGGACCGGGGATCTTCTCCCGCGTCGGCGTCGGAGCCACCCCGGGTTTTTCCGGTTCAGGGCCTGCGAAATGCGGAAGCGTATTCCGCGGCGACTTCTTCTTTCCGTCATTCTTGGCCTTCGCACGATCCCCGAGCGAAGCACCCAGGCCCTTCTTCCCGTTCCCGCTGGACGCCGTCTCCTTTGGGGGATTCGTAAGCCCCGGAGGAGGAAGCGTTTGGCGGTACGGAGAGGTGCGCACCTGGGTCGGCTCGTCATCCGCGGTCTGAGGCGCCCCAGAAGGCGGTTTCGGCGGGACGGAAAACTGCTTCGCCGGCGGAATCGACACCAAGTCGATCCCCATCCGCTCCAGCATCCCGCCCACAAATCGACGTCCTTCGCGCGCCTGTTCCAGCACAAACGCATTGTCCAGCGTCTGTTCGTTCAGGAGGGCGCGCAAGAGTTCATCGGTGGCGAGCAGATCCTGCTTGAACGCCGCCTTCAGTGCCGCATGCTCGTGTTCGAGGCGCGTCACACGGCTCTGCGTATTCTGCAGCGCCGTACTTCGGGCGTATTCCTCGAGCTTCTGCTTGGCGAGCGCATCCTTGGCCTGCTGCGCTTCGTCGCGGGCATGTGCGGCATCGGCGGCAGCGCGATTAATCGCGCCTTCCGATTCCTGCTTTACCCGCGCAACCTCTTGCGCTTTCTCCTCCATCAGGATCGAGAAGTTTCGCGCTTCCGCGTCCTTCTTCTCCAGCTTGGCTTCCGCGACCTGTGCGCGCCGTTCGAGCTCCACGGCACGCGTTTCTGCGATGGCGCGCCGTTCTTCCGTCGTCTTCCAGCGCAACTCTGCGTCCCTCGCCTTCTGTTCGGCGGTACGCACGAGCGTTTGCAGCTCCTCGCGTTCACGCGCCCAGGCGGCTGGATCCATGTCCTCCTTGGTCACGATCCGCTCCGTTTTGTCATCCGGAAGCGCTGTACGTGAAGTTGGAGGCGGCGACGCATCATCGCTCTCGTCGTCCGTGATCCGCGGGAGTGGCCATTCCGCAGGGACCGCCTGGCGTCGCCACGCGCGTCCCAGGAACAGACCGCCGAGAAGCATGGCTCCGCAGGCGATCAGCAGAAACCGCCAGTTCACCGAAGCAGGCACCGTGACCCGCGTCGTCACCGTGCGGATGCACGGATTCGCGGGCGTACCGCATGCCATGGTCGGCGCTGCGGGCGACGGCTGCACGGGCGTCACTGCAGGCGTTGCCGTCTGCGGATGACGCTCGATGTAGGTCAGTGCCTCATCTACGTAGACGTCGAACGCATCACGACGCGCGGTTTCGATGAACACTCCCGGACGGGCCCGCAATTCGCGGAACGTCGCACGGTCGCGATTCAATCGCGCAATCGTCATCTGCGCCTCGGGAGTGATCCCGTCGGCCATCGCCGCGCGACCGGTCGTGATCAACGCGTCGATGCGCTGACCCACGGTCGGGCCGCCCGTCGTCGGAATGCGGACGCGCAGATTATCCGAGATGGACACGCGTCCGACCCAGCTCACGCCAAGGCGCGAGAGAATCGTTCCGACATTTCCGAGCGTGACCGCTTCCGGGAGACCACGACGTCGCGCGCTTTGGAGGTTGCCGAAATAGATGCCGGTGTAATGCCGACGTCCATTCCGAGCCACCACCTGAAACGGTGCGTACGAACCATCGCCGTTCCCCGTGTTCGCGCTGAAGAGCATCTCGAGGGTCACGTACTCCGTCCCGTTCCGGGATTCGTCCGCAAGAATGGGCGGGAGTGTACGCGTCACCTCTCCGCGCGCGTTTCGACGCTCGCGGGGGGCAAACGGACGCAGCATGTCGTCGATGGTGTATCCATCGGCGTTTGCGTCGTTCACGATCGCACGGCCAAGCGACCGCTCCACCAGGCGTTGCGCCTGAAGAAACAGATGGCCGACATGGCGCGACTCCATCGAGAGTCCCAGCCGAAACACGCGACATTGGCGATCGAGGCACGGCACCGTTTGGTGCAGGTCCTCGATTTCGTGGTACCGCTCCACTTCCTGATCCTGCGCAACCGCAGTGACGGGAAGGAGAAGGACGGTCAAGACGAGCAAGAGGGCGTTCCAAGCCCACAAAAGATGTTTCACCTGTATTCCCCTTGTGATGTGGTGTGTGAAAGAGCCATGCGTGGGGTGTGTAACCACGCGGTCCGCCCGTAAACGACGGACGTCCCATGCGACCATATATACCAGAAATCGTCAAGATTGGGAGAATCGCCGGTTTCGGGTATGCTTTTTTCATCTCGCTATGCGCCAATTCCTGGTCCTCGGCACCCACGCCGATCTTGCCGCCGCTGAATACGCCGCCGTGACCGGAGACACCGAGACCCTTCTCCTTGGCTCCATCCTGCTTACTCAAGGCACTGTGCCCGGTCTTCGGTTGCAGCAACGACTCGGTGGATTGGTCAAAGGAGGAGACATCCTTGCGGCCCTAGAAACGCGCAGCATGACCGCAGAAACGCTCGCGGATCTCATTCCCCCTCAGACGGGAAAAATCACGTTTGGACTGACCGTGTACGGATCCCCGTCCGAAACGGCGCGTTTCGAGCATCTCGCCATCCAACTCAAACGGGTTTGGCAGGAACGTGGCGCGCAGCCGCGTTGGATGACCGGTGAAGAAGGGATGATCTCCCCTGCCGCCGTGCTCAAACTTGGCCTGATCGAAACCGGACTTGATCTCGTGGTCGTGATCGATGGAGGGACGGCGTATTTTGGCAAAACCACGCATGTCCAGGATCCGGATGCGTGGAGTGCCCGCGATTTTGAAAAACCCTTCCGTGATGCAAAAACCGGGATGCTGCCTCCAAAATTGGCGCGCATGCTGGTCAATTTGGCGATCGGAACCCGCGATCCGGCGTCGATCCATCTCCTTGATCCGTTTTGCGGGAGTGGCACCGTCCTCATGGAAGCGTCCGTCATGGGTGTCGGCCGCGTGACGGGGGGCGACATCGATGAACGCCAGGTCAAAGGGGCGCGAGACAACATGAATTGGCTCAAAACCCATGGTGCCCAGGCGCGGCATTGGGACGTGCTTCGTGCGTCCGCCGACGTAATTCCTGCATATGCGCCGATCCACGCCATCGTGACCGAAGGATTTTTAGGGAAGCCTCTTCAGGGACGCGAAGGGCGCGAAGCCCTGGAGGCGGAAGCGCATCGGATTGAAACCCTGTGGGAAACGGTGGCGCCACACCTCGCCTCCCTCCAACCCAAAGGCGCGACGCTGGTTCTCCTGTCCCCAGAATATGCGGTGCGTGGCGAAACGGTTCAGGTCCAGCTCGCCCCAGTGGTCGAGGCCGCCGGCTACCGCATGACGCGCGTACCCTTCGTGTATCGGCGGCCCGGTCAATTTGTCCACCGCCACGTCTTGTCGTTTGAGAAAAACTGATTACCATCCCTGGACAATCCTGTCATTCTTTGCTAGGTTGATTCGTTTCAGGTATTTGCCTGAAACTGGAGGATTTGTAGATGGACAAGGATTTGGTTCGGTCCCTGTCGCAAATGCTGGCGGCAGTGGACCCTAAACAACCGCTCTTTCCTAGAATGGCGCTGAATGCCGGGATGGAACTCCTGGCAACGGGTGCCATGACCGCAGGGTATCTCGTCCTTGCTGGAATCGTGGAGGAGCGGGACCCGGCAACGGGAACCGTTCTTGCCACCATCAAGGCCGGCGGCCACGTCGGTCTCGACTACTTCTTTGACGGGCGGTTTTATCCGCACGTCGCGATCGTGACCGCGAACGCAGAGGTCGCCGTCGTCACCGAAGAAACACTCGATGGCGAGATGATGCCGGAGGTCAG
Source organism: Patescibacteria group bacterium (assembly GCA_022843095.1). Lineage (GTDB taxonomy): Bacteria > Patescibacteriota > Patescibacteriia > 2-12-FULL-60-25 > 2-12-FULL-60-25 > JALHOH01. The sequence goes on along the minus strand of JALHOH010000001.1, from coordinate 280,120 downwards.
ACGCGATCGGCACCGCAAGGTCCGAGAAGCACTGGCCCGCCAGAGCCTGCACCAGAGGCGACGCGAAGAACGGGAAACTCGGGAGCGCGCGGAGCTGGAAGAGACGCTGGTTGCGCTGGACCTGGACCGTGGCGCCGCCGAGACACGGGCCGCCGATGCCGAAGCCGAAGCCGCCGTACAGGCGCAATACGCCCTCGACATCGAACGCGCGGCACGGGAACAGATCTTCCGCTTGACCCAGGAACGCGATCAGGCGGTTCGCGAAGCAGACGCGACGCGGAATACGCTTACGGCCCTGCAGGAACAACTTGCCGAGCAGCAAAAACTACTCGGCCGAGACCTGCAGGAGCGTTTGACCTCGATCGAGCGCGCGGTGCGCGAGTCGCGTCCGCCGTCCGATCGGAGCATTCAGCTCACGGAGATCTTCCTCCATCACGCCGAGGTGCTCTCGAGCAAAATCTCGCCCTTCCGACTTCTGGAAGCGCTCCAACCGCTCATCGAAGAACTGATGGCGAGCGCGGATGATCAGGTACGCAACGAGGCCGCACAGGTCTACAAAGCACTCATGATCATGCGTGGGCATCCGGGATCGGCCGTCACCAAAAACTGACGGCAGAACCTAACCACAAACCCCCCTCCAAATTCGGGAGGGGGCTTTTTATGCGTGCTAATCCGGATAGATCTGATCCCCTTCTTCATCGTACAAGAGAATGGCTTGCACGGGGCACGCCTGTGCCGCAAGCAAAATCGTATCATCATCCGCAGCTTTTGGATCCACGACGTATGCCTTGTTTTCATCGTCTAACTGGAAGACACCGGGTGCGACGGTCACGCACGGCGCTGCTCCAATGCAGAGATCGCGATCCACGACGATCTTGGCGATTTTTACCGGTTTCACCTCGCTCATATCGTCCGTAGATTACGCCTCGACGAATCGAATGTCCACGATTTGCGGCGCGTGCTCTCGCAATAATTCCGCAATCCCGTGTTTATAGGATTCGGAGCAGGCACAATCCCCGCAAAAACCGGTAAGCTCGATCACGCAGGACGTGTCCGATGTTTCACGGATGGCGATGGATCGGCCAGCGGCGGCGAGCATGGGCTGAATATCTCTGAGTGCCGCTTCAATAACCTGCGCAGCAGTATTCGACATAGGTTTAGGCGCCAAAATACTTTTCTTTGTAAAAACGAATCAAGTTTTCGACCTCCGGAACGCACGCAGGATTCCCGATCCCGACCTTGAGCTTTGCCTGCACTTTTTCCAGCGTATCACACCCGTCCAACACCGCCTCCTCGATATCATGATCCGTCACTTTCGTTTCCGGATCAATCACGCGCCCGTGTTCGATTTCGATGTTCTCGGTTTCACCCTGTTTGCGATACCAATCATTGATCGCGGCACGCAACGCCTTGTCGCCCAGCACGGAACAATGCACCTTCCGCGCCGGCAATCCACCCAAACGTTCCATGATGTCCTGCGGACGCAAGGCGCGCGCTTCTTCCAGCGTCTTCCCCTCCCCTTCCGTCACAATGACGGACATCATCGAGGTCGAGGCGATCGCGGATGCACAGCCAAAGGTTTTCCATTTCAGGTCCTTGATGCGACGTGTTTCCGGATCCACCGCGATCCAGATTTTCATGGCATCGCCACAGGCCGGTGATCCCACCATTCCAACCGCTGCGTCCGGAAACTGGGCACGATACACCGCTTCGTCGTCCATGAAGTTTTTTGGATGAAAAAAGTGGTCTTTCACGGTGTCCGTGTAAAACCATCCTTTGCCGGTTTGGGTGCCCGCGCCGGTCACATCGCCCTGGGTACTGGTGGTTGTTGGGGGGTTGATCATACCGTTGTTTTCTCAAAATATTTCATGTCTAAATTCACAGGACTGATGCGACGGAGACGTTCCACGATTCCCGGCATCACCGCAATCACCCGTTCTACATCCTCCGCCGTGGTCGCATGTCCAAGCGTAAACCGGATGCTGCCATGCGCCGCTTCATACGAAAGGCCGGTGGCAAGAATCACATGCGACGGATCAAGCGACGTGGAGGCGCAGGCAGATCCCGTACTCGCCATAATCCCTTCCGCATCCAGATACAGCACCGCCGCCTCGCCCTCGATGTCCAAAAACGAGACGTTCGCGCTGTTTGGCAACCGCTCCGTCGGATGGCCGTTTAATCGAGACTTTGGGATGGCGAGCAACCCTTCCACTAACCGATCACGCAACACGGTCAGGCGCGCAGATTCCGCCTCGCGCTCTTCCGAAACCAGAGCAAACGCTTTTGCAAACCCGATGATTCCCGGCACGTTTTCGGTACCCGAACGGATCCCGCGTTCTTGTCCGCCTCCGATCATGATCGGCGACACCTTCACCCCACGTCGCACAAACAGCAACCCAATTCCTTTTGGACCGTAGATTTTGGATGCATTCAACGTCAGCAAATCGACGTGTGTTTTTTCGACATCAAGCGACAAAAACCCGGCGGCTTGGCAGGCATCCGTATGGAGATACGGGTAGACGGTCTTGCGCTCTTTGCGCCGTGCAAGCAATCCGCGTCCGATGTCCGCGATTGGTTGGATCGTCCCGATTTCATTGTTTGCCATCATGATGGTCACAAGGATCGTGGCATCGGTCACAGCAGCAAGCACCTCTTTTCCCGAGACCATTCCAAAGGCATCGACCGGGACGATGGTAAGATCAATCTCTCCCGCTTTTTTGAGGGCAAGCAGCGGCTCAAGCACCGCATGGTGTTCCACGGCAGACGTCACAACATGCGGCTTTGCCGGCGCGATCGCGGCACGATGGGCTCGCACGATCCCCTGAATCGCAAGGGTGTTGGATTCCGTGCCACCCCCTGTAAAAATGATGGCGTCTTCTTGGGCATTCAAACGCTGCGCGATAGATTTTCGCGCTTCTGCCACCGCTTTTTTAGCCTCCATTCCAACAGAGTGAAAACTCGAGGGGTTTCCAAACGTCTCCGTAAAATACGGCAGCATCGCCTCGACCACGCGTGGATCGGTCGGGGTCGTAGAGGCATGATCAAGATAAATCAGGCGTTTTGTCATATCAGCGCGTGTTCAAAATATCTGCCAAGGTCGTCGTCTTCAGCGTGGTTCGGACGGAATCGCGCAAAAAATCCCACCACGATTTCGTTTCACATTTGGCTTGCACCGGGCACGCGGCACCGTGACACGGAACGGCTTCGAGCGGCCCTTCCAGCGCCACCACCACCTCTTCCATGGTGATCTGCTCTGGACGACGGGTAAGCCGATACCCGCCACGTGGCCCTTTGCGCCCCGTGACCAACCCCGCTTGTTTAAACGCGGACGCAATTTCCTCCAAATACCCTTGAGAAAGGGCCATACTCGTCGCAATTTCTTGCAGCGAACGAAACTCTTCCGCAGACGCCAACTCCGCAAGGAGAATCACTCCCGCATGTTGGCGGCCTGACACGTGAAGCAGGGAATTCATGGTATTTCCTGGTTAGCAACCAGGAATATACGGGATCCTCGAGACTCCCGTCAAACCCTTGACTTTTTGCCATTTTTGGCGTATTCTTCGATCGGTTCTTTTGCCAAATGGAGGAAGGTATGCAAACCGAACAGATCATCGGTGGTCGGATCTATCGGCGCTCGGAAGACGGCGCATTCAAAGGGTTCGCGATCGAGCGCCCCGCCCGATCGATCGGACTGATCGGGATTGCCTCGCGTGACGAGTCGGAACGTCTGGATGCGCGCCTGCCGCTCACGGACGCTTCCACCACGTCGCCCATTCAGCTCAAACTGGGGGTGCGTGTGGACCCGCTCATCCCGATCGACGCCGCACGCGTCCTCGGGACGTTTCCCGCGATCGAGCGCGACCCGCACACGGGCGCCCCGGAGCCGCGACGAACCGTGCATCTCGCGCATGTTCTGCCACACCCCAACTGGTCGTTGTACGACCAACTCTCCCACGTCCGAGAGCTCGTGGAGCATGGCCTGGACGGCGTCCAGATCGATGGCGACCTGCCGGAGATGGAGGATCTGAAGGCCGCGCTCATGAACCGATGCAAGCGCATCGGATTCCACTTGCGCGAACCAATGCTCCTCGAGTATCGGTTCGACGGGGAGCGCATCGCGAATGCGCTGGAGGACTACCTCTGGCGAGATCTTTGCACGGACGTCGTGATCGACCTCGGCTCAGGCGCGCTCCTGACGCGGATCCTCGCGGTGATCGACCGCCTGGCAAACCGCTTTCCCGGGCTCGGGATCAGCCTCGCCTGCTCCTGGCCCCCGGAAGTGGTCCTGAACCGTTTTCCGTCCTTGCTCCGACTCTTCCCGTTCCTCTCCATCGAGCAGGACCTGGAAGAGAAATCGACGCGCGCCCACGACTTCCTGGTCGCCGCGCACCTCGCGATGTCGCAGTGATCGTGCGCACCGCAACAACACACCGCCCCATCTGGAGGCGGTGTTTTTATACAACCATACTCATCCTCTCTGTATCGCCATTCCTCGAGCGATCCTCAAGCTATTTGCCAGCACGCTCACGCTAGAAAATGCCATGGCGAGGCCGGCGAGCATGGGATCAAGTAACCCCACGGCCGCAAGCGGAATCAGGATGATATTGTACACAAACGCCCAAAAAAGATTTTGCCGAATGGCCGAAAATGTCCGCCGGGCAAGCACAAGCGCATCCACCGCCTTCCGTGGCGAACCTCCCATCACGACCACCTGACCGGCCGCCATCGCAACGTCCGTCCCCGTTCCCATGGCGATCCCAAGCGTTGCCGTTGCAAGCGCCGGCGCATCGTTTAGCCCATCTCCGACGAACGCAACTCGTCTCCCCTCTTCTTCCAGCGCATGCACCGCTTCCTGTTTTCCTTCGGGCGACACGCTCGCGCGTACATCCTGAATCCCAACCGCATCCCCCACCGCCTTCGCCGTCACCGCATGATCTCCCGTAAGCAGCACCGGACGAATTTGCAACGCATGCACGGCACGAACGGCTTCTTTCGCCTCTGGCTTTAACGGATCTCGCACCGCAAACGCCGCCAGGACAAATGCGTCTTCTGCTAGGACCGTGACCGTTCCCCCTTGCGTCCGTTCGTGCTGAACCCAGGCGGACAATGCATCAGACAAAACGCCGCCTTCTGCGTGAATCCATTCCGGCGTTCCCATCCGATACCGTCTCGCGCCGTCCGTCCCTTCGATCCCTTTTCCCGGGATGGCTCGGATCTCTTGAAGCGAAGCCAAGGCAACCCCGGCATCTGTCGCGTACTGCATGAATGCTTTTGCGAGTGGATGCTCTGATCCATGCTCTAACCCGGCCGCAAGACGAATCGCGCGATCCGCATCTTCGGGTCGCGTCGTCATCTTATTCAAAATCCGTGGCGCACCCGCGGTCAGCGTTCCCGTTTTATCAAACACGATGGTATCCACCCGACTCGCCGCCTCCAGCGCCGCGCCATCCTTGATCAAAATCCCAGAGGATGCGCCCGCACCAGCGCCCACCATGATCGCAGCGGGGGTGGCGAGCCCCATCGCGCATGGACAGGCCACAATAAGAACTGCGACCGCATGGCGGATCGCCTCCCCCATGGACCCATCTCCAAACATCATCCACGCCACAAAGGTCACCGCCGCCGCGACCAATACCCCTGGAACAAAGACACTGCTCACACGATCCACAAACCGTTCCATCGGAGACTTCAGACTCACGGCCCGTTCGACCGCCTGGACGATCCCATCAAAAACCGTGTGCCCTGCCTCTGCCGTCACTTCCAAGGTAAACGCCGTTGCCTGATTCACGGTCGCCCCATAGACGTGATCTCCCGTACGCTTTCCCACCGGAATCGGCTCTCCGGTCAACATGGATTCATCCACCGTTGGCGCCCCTTCGACCACCACCCCGTCCGTCGGAATCGCCTCTCCCGGACGCACTAAACAACGATCTCCTGGGATTAATGTCACGGGCGACACATCTTCGACCCGACCCGCAGACTGAACACGGTGCGCCACCATGGGATGTCGCTCGAGCAATGCCTGAACGGCCGCGCCCGCTTGCGCGCGCTGTCGCGCCTCGATCCATTTTCCGAGCAACAAGAACAAAATCAACACGCCTGCCACTTCAAAATACACATCACCGCCGATAAACATCGCGTACGTGCTCCACGCAAGCGCACTTCCCGTGCCGAGCGTCACCAGCGTATCCATGTTGGCGCGACGCGCCCGCCACTCACGCAGAGCCCCTGCATGAAATGCGCGTCCAAACCAGGCGACCAATATCCACGCACAAACCGCCTGGATCAATACCCACACCGAAACCGTCCCCACCATTCCGAACGGAAGCGACACCATCATCCCGACCACCAGCGGAATCGCCACGACCGCGGCACGCCAAAGGTCTCCTGTCGTGGCGTAGTCTCCATGCGTCAAATGGCTTGGTGTGGCATGCGCGTGATGCGCTCCATCAGAGAGCTCGGCCTCATATCCTTCCCGACGAACCGCATCAATCAACTGTCCGTGTGTCACCTGATCTCCGTGTTCGATGTGCGCGCGCTGCAACGCAAAATTCACGGATGCAGATTGGACCCCGGGAACCGCCGCCAATGCCTTTTCGGTATTCACGGCACAACTCGCACAATGCATCCCACGAATCTTGAGAGCGGTTTTCATAGGTGTTAATCCACGACGGTAAAACTCCCGCGAATCATCCCCATCGCGCAACTAAATGGGACGTCTCCCGCATCCTTTGGCGTGAACACGATCTCATTCGCCCCCTTGATCAAGGATTGCTGAATGCCAAGTCGAGGTGACACCAAGGTATTTGCACATCCCGTCACATCCACCCCCTCGATTTGCCAACGCACGGGCACGTTACGTCGCACCACAAACCGATTTGGAGAAAACGTCCCATAGATGACGCGCATCGAAATCAATTGCTCTTGCGCCTGAACGGTCGGAATCATCGTCGTCCCAACGCTGGCCACAATCTGCCTTCCCATCCCAGCCAACGTAATCGGCGAGCCCAGCACCGTCAGTCCCCCGTCCAGCTGGGTCAGCCCCGTCCATGCGAGCACCGCCCCGGTCGCAAGACGCATCCATGGACGCTCTCCGGTCGCCGTCCCTCCCACACGTGTGATCGTGTACAGCACCGGCGCCGTTCCCGCTGCGAATGCGCCAAGCAACACCGCCCCCGTCCAGGCACTTCCACTCCCAAGCGCGAACGCTTGCGCGGTCTGTGTAAAGCCACACGGAAGAATAAACGAGATCGCCCCAATGACCCATGGCGAACGCGATTCAACCCGTCCCATAAAGGCTTCGACACGACGAGAAACGCCGCCGGGAAGCCAACCGAATGCTCCGTTTGCCGGGGCAAGATCCAAAAGCTGAAGCCCGATTCCCAAAAACCCGATCCCCAGAAGCATCCCGAACGCCCCGTATATCCACGGCGATTCCGGCAACGCGGCCCCGAGCGCTCCAAGCAACGCACCTCCCACCATGAACGCCAAGAACCGGCCCAGGTGCATGAGATGGATCGCACGATTCCCCGACACACGTGTGGATGCCGTCAAAAAATACGCGCCAGTCGACGCAAGACAGGTCGAAACGGAGGCGACGAACCCCAGAATCAGCATTCCAACCACCGATCCTCCAGAGGAAGCCTGTGGCATCCAAGCGATCGTGCGTGACCACACAAGCGAGCCGATGAGGCCGATCGCAAGAAACGCAATCAGGGCGCGCGTCATGCGTTCACGCCATGGACGCACAGATGGAACCGAGCAACAAGAAGACATATACGAATACTACGTACAGAATACACCCTGTCTGCCAAATAAAAAACACGGATTCCTCCGTGTTTTTTTGCGGTGTTAGCGCGTGACCGAAATAGTTTCTCCAAGTTCTGCTGCCGGCGAGTTCACGATGACACGTGGATTGGAGCTGGTGGTTTTACGCACCGTGTATCCTGTATTGTTCCCGCTTGCGACGGTCGGATCTTCTGGAATCGAGGAAATATACAACTCATCCGCGGTAAGTACGGACAAATCCGTACACGATGATGTTGACGCTGCATTTGTCCGACACACCTGCACGGCGGTCGTGCTAATGGAACTAGGAATAACCCCAAACTCATCGATGGTGTACTGACTGATAGCGTTCAAAATCGTGTTCACGTTGGAACGACGCTGAGCGTTATTCGACTGCGCAAGCTGACGGGCGGGGTTAATGGCGATGATGGTGATGGACGCAAGCACCGCAATGATCGCGATCACGAGCAAGAGCTCGATGAGCGTAAACCCAGAGGAGAAGTGGCGACGTGAGGACATATCGCAACCAGTATACCACATTTTTTTTGAATGCAAGAACACGCGCCTTGAGCGCGCGTTCTTTTCTTCAATCGTTGGCTACCGCGTAACGGAAATGGTTTCGCTCAATTCTGCTGCCGGGGCTGCAACCGTCACACGCGGATTAGAGCTCGTCGACTTCCGAATGGTGTATCCCGTGTGGTTTCCACTTGCAACGGTTGGATCTTCAGGAAGTGATGAAAGGTAGAGTTCGCTCGCCGTAAGGACGGAAAGATCCGTACAGGTGGAGGTCGAAACCGCGGTCGTGCGACACACCTGAACGGCGCTCGTCGACACGTATGTCGGAATGGTTCCGCGGTTATCAATCATGTATTGGTTCACCGCGTTCAAAATCGTGTTGACGTTGGAACGACGCTGCGCGTTATTCGCCTGCGCCAACTGCCGCGCCGGGTTAATCGCGATGATCGTAATCGCCGCAAGAATGGAAATAATGGCGATCACGAGCAGAAGCTCAACGAGGGTGAAACCGGACGAGGCATGAAGGCGACGCATAGTAGTGTTCAAAATGAATACTTAAATAATAACACACTTTTGCCTATGTCGGGACAATGAAATTAAGTCCTGTGGATAACTTATTCGCTCGCATCGCAAGTCCGACGATCACAGCAGCAGACTCCGGCGTCAGATGGGCGGGAGTAAGTGGGGGGATGCAATCCGTAAAAATCTCCTTCCCCAATCGCTTTGACCATCGCTCTTTGAGACCCGGGACACGTGATCCTTCCCCGGTAAAACACATCCCCTTTACCGCGCGTCGGCTTGCTGATTCATACTGTGTGACCTCTGCCGCCAGATCTGCCCACTGCGCATCCATCCATTCTCCGACCACCTTCGCCACCGCATCATCTTGCATCCCCTTTTCCCACAAGACGCCTTCCGCGTTTTTGACTTTGACCTTCTTTTTTACCACCTCCAACAACGCCGCCGAACCAGCTGCCTGCCAAATTGACCGCTCGATCCCTTCTTTATCCACGATGACCGCATTTGCCCCATGGTGTCCGACATCGCAAATCAGCACCGCCGTCGAATCATCAAGCGCGACGCCGTGAATCAAGGCCCGAGTCCACGCAAGCGATTCCGGCTCGACGACGGCAAGCTCAAACCCAGCGAGCGCAACGGCTTGCTCTAACGCCTCCAAGTACGGCGTCTCTGCCGCAGTAAACAGCACCTGCTTTTCTTCATTCTCGTCGCCGACCGGCTGATAATCCCACGCGCATTGTTCAAGGTTTATCGGGAGTTTCGTTGCTGCCTGCATGAATACCGCCCCCGCAACATCGGCTTTATCTACCTCGCGCGAAATACTCACGTGCGCCATGAACACATGCGATTCTGGTAAGGCGGTCACGATTTTTCGCAATTTCTTCTCCGCGGGAAGCCCCTGCGCAGCCGCCCGTATTTCATTCGCGAGAACCTCTACATCCTTAATTTCTCCATTGACGATCGTTCCTTCTGGAAGTGCGCGCTCGACAAACAATAGCTCGCGCCAACTTCCAGTTCCGCCTTCCAGCACCAACAAGCGCACCAATTCCGCCTTTACCTCGATGGCAAAGGCTTTTGGGGCGCCGAAGAGTTGCTGGATAAAACCCATACACTAAAAATCGGTACGTTCCTGCCAAGTAGTGACCGAGGTTAACGGATTCACCGTGGCAATATCTATAAACACCTTCGAGGATGCACCTGTCACGGTACTGGTTGTCGTGATCGTCCGATTCGTATTCCCCGTCCCTGTGATAGCCCCGATGCGACAGGTGGTCCCATCCGATAACGTGAGCGTCTGATTCCCTGCGTACGCCGTGTCCAACTTTAACTGATAGACCGCCTCTTCACTGCACGCCGTCGCAGCTTGTCGGGCACGGATCGACGCCTCTGTTGTGAGCTGCAGGCTCCCCTCACCAATCGCACGCAACATGAGCCCCACCCCAACACCGAGCGCAATCGCAACCAACACGAGCACGCTCATGAGGGCGACGAACCCAGGTTCCGCACGACGTCCGAGCATCCGGGCACAGTATACCGCATTTACGGCTTTGAGCGCACGGTCGCCGTTCCCACATACTCCTGTCCCCCCGTAACATCAGGGTCACCGGAGGGATTCGTTGACGAAACACCGATACGCACGCGAATGATGGCAGGCGCCCCGGTGGCGGACACATTGCGAAACTCCAACGCCTGAATGGTGACATCCGGCGTCGTCAACGTCGTCGTCGCCTGCGTCCCTTCTTTCAGGAGCAGAATCCCACCCGAGAGACTATACGTCGTTGATACGCCGTTCCACGTTAACCCTAGAATGCTTGATGTTGTCCCTTTTGCCGGAATCGTCACACTGGACGCATTTCGGATAGAAAGCATGATGCGTTCAAACGCAAGACGACCATTTTGAGTGACCTCTTCCAAAGACTCCTGTTTATTCTTCGTTGCCATCAATCGAAACACGACGTCCGTCGCAACCAAAATCACCGTGGTTGCAATCCCTAAATATAAAATAAACTCCGCCAATGAAAATCCGGGAAGAGCGACCGATTTCCGATTATGATCCCGGTTCAATAACATACAGTTCATCGCTGTTACCACTTGTTACCACATAGGCGCGACAATTCACCCCCTTCACATTGTTTCCTGTAGTCGTCAAATTTAATCCCGAAATAATCGAAGGAAGCGCCGGATTCGTAGCGTCAATCACTGAAAACTCACGGGTAGAGGACGCGCTCGCAGCAAAGATCACCCCATCTCCGCGATGAAGGGCGTTAACGTTTGCCCCGTATTCGATCTGCGCCAAACTCACCGGCGTTGTAGGAATATTTACATTCACCACCTGAACTTCACCCTGACCAGCCGTCAACCGACTTAACGAGGACGCGAAGGCGATCGTTCCAGAAGTCACCACATCACGCATATTTTCGTTCCCCCCAAAGTTCAACGACGCTGCAATCGTGGGCGCGGCGGGGTTGATCACGTTTGCAACCCGAAATTCTGCGCCATTTTCACTGGAACCCGTGTACGCATATCCTTGAGAAGGGATGTCGGATGCGGCGACCCCCCAAAATCCACCGCTTCCTTGAGCGCTTCCAAGCAAGGTAGGTGCATTCGGGTTTATGACGTTCACCACAACAAATTCCGGATCTGCAGCGACAAAATCACGCGTGACATACAAATGCGTCCCACTCACCGCCAAACCACGGACATCGTTTGTACCCGAAAGATTCAACGACCCAGCGACAGTAGGAGCCGTCGTGCTCGCATAGTTTACGACCACGACCTCCGTCCCAGCACCCCCTACATACAGATAAGTCCCTGTCGTCGAAAGTGCGAGCGCATTCGCGTTATCGGACGCCAAGTCCAGCGTCGACAACACGACCGGCGCCGTGGAACTTGAGACATCAACAATCGTCAGTTCCTGTGTTCCGATGGAGCGCCCAACAAACACTAGCGATCCCGTTGCTGCAACGGAAAGCGCATCATCCGTCCCGGACAGGTTCACGGTCGCACGAAGAAGACTGGTCGCCCAATTCGCGGGACTACATCCTGTATCCCCACCACCGGGATCATAGGAGGTTTGCCAATCAGAAAGGACGGTTGCAAGCGATACCGTTCCACTCACCGCCCCAGAAAATGCCCATGAAACGGTCGAGGTCACACGATAGGCCGTGGTCCCCGACGCAGCGATCTGAACCGTGCGCGTGTATCCATCCGTCACATCGCTTGATCCAAAAAACTCCCACATATTCGTGGACGACACCACAACCCCGCGCGTCCCTGTCACCATCGATGCCCAGCTGCGATCACGAATCGAGCGCACGGCCTCGATCCCCTCTTCTGCCAAAAGCAACGCTTTTTCACGTTCTACCCCGCGGCGTTGAACGGTCCCCGCCCCGATCACGAGTGCTGCAATCGTCCCAATGGATGCCACAAAAATCGCGATCGCGATCACGGCTTCAACCAATCCAGAACCCCGACGCAGGGTCATAGGGTCAGTATACCAAATCTTTGATGACGACGCTTATTGCAACTGAATCAACCCAGCGGAATTAATGAGAATAGCATCAGAAACACCCCCATTTGTAATCTGCCAAGTCGTGCTCGCCGTTGAGGTACCGTACAGCCGCGAAAACACCACTTCGTACACGGTACTGGATACTATGACGTCACCTGGAAGTTCAAACGACTCATCTTCCGGAACATCGCGCGTCGCATAGGAATTCCCCTCAAACAACACAACCATGTCTGTCGTGGTCACCACACGCACGCCCCACGCCGCATTATTCCGCTGCGCCATCGCCTGTGCACGTGCGCGACGCAACATATCCTTTAGCGTTCGGCTTGTATCATCCACAAGCGACGTTTGATAGAACTGCACAAATGCCCCAATCGACACGGCGCCGATCGCAAGAAGCAAGACGATCACGATTACCATCTCGACCAACGTATACCCCCCGCGCTTATCGCCCGGCATTGATCCCGCTCGTAATTTCATAAATCGGGGTAAGAATGGCCAACGACACGAACAACACAACGACACCAATGATCACAAGCAGGATCGGTTCGAGCATGGTTGGCAACCGCTTGGTTTGGACATCCACTTCGTGATCGTAATAGGTCGCCAAATACTTGAACGATTCATCCAGTTTCCCGGATTGTTCACCGACCGAAATGAGCGCGATCAAGTTTTGCGGAAAAAAGTTCGGGAATTTACTTAAAATTGCGCCCAATGGAATACCTGCAACCAATCGCTTTGCCGCCTGCCGCAACACGGCGCGATAGCGAAAATTGGTGAGCGCATCCGTTGTCACCGTAAGCGTTTCACGAATGGTTAACCCGCTTCGAAACAACGTTCCAAAGATTTGTGCAAACAACGCAAGCTGATAGTTCTGCGATAAGCGTCCAAAGTACGGAAGATGAAGTTGGACGGTATGAAGGGCATACCGGACCGGATGAAACCGCGCTAACCCGATCAGCAACACGATCACCGAGATCATCCCCACAAACACCAAGGCGGCATTTTCTTGGAGAAACACAGAAATCCCAAGCAACATGCGCGTCGAAAGTGGCAATGCGACGTTCAACGACTGAAACAAGGGGATGAGTTTTGGAAGAATGAAGATGGAGATGGCACCTCCTAGCAAAAACACGAGTCCAAGAACGATTTCGGGATACAGCAACGCTCCATTAATTTTTTCCTTGAGCTCACGACGTCGCTGCAAAATATCGGCGAGATACCGAAAGTTTTGCTCCAGCGTCCCGTTCACCTCACCCGCACGAATAACATTGAGCGCCAAGTCGCCGATGTCTTCGCGATACAGCAACATCGCCTTCGAAAGCGGACTTCCTTCTTCGACCTGCCGACGGACATCGTGTAAAAAATTCCGAAATACAGAGGAACGCGCCTGTTCTTCGAGGACATGGAGCGATTCATTCAACGGAATGCCCGATTCCGCCATGAGTGCGAGGTTCTTAAAAAATTCCACCAACTCGCGATGAAAAAAGCGTTGCAAGAACAACCGCGTAAAGCGCATGCGGTCAGTATAGCACACCGAACAGGTGGCTCGCCCTTATGCTTTTGTCGCACGCAACACCTCCATGATGGTAGTCACCCCTTTGAACACCTTCTCCACTCCGTCTTCGACCATCGTACGCATCCCCTCTTTGATCGCCAATGACCGAATATCCAACGACGTCGCTTTATTCACAATCAGCGGACGCAAAGATTCAGAGACCTGCAGCACTTCAAACAACCCGCTTCGACCGCGATACCCCGTATGTCCGCAAGCGGTGCATCCCATTCCTTTATAAAACTGCGTTCGCGCAAGATCTTTTTTTCCGCCAATCTTACGGATGAGAGCAAGAAGCGCCGAATCTTGTGATACTGCTTCATATTCTTCTTCCGAGAGCTGATAACTCCCCAAGCAATCCGAACAAATGCGTCGCACCAGACGTTGCCCAACAATGACGTTCACCGAAGACGCGACCAAAAACGGCTCAATTCCCATTTCCGCCAAACGTGGAAACGCCGTCGGCGCATCATTCGAGTGCAGCGTCGAGAGCATGAGGTGCCCCGTCAATGCGGCGTTCACGGCGATCCCGGCGGTTTCGGCATCACGAATTTCTCCAACCATGATGACATCCGGGTCTTGGCGCACGATGGATTTAAGCCCCGCGTCATAGGTCAGGTTTGTACGCGGGTTCACCTGAATCTGACGCACGCCGGAAATATCGTATTCGACCGGATCCTCAATGGTCATCACGTTTACATCGGGCTGATTCAAAATGTGAATGACGGCATACAGCGTTGTGGTTTTCCCAGAACCCGTCGGACCAGTTGCCAAGATCATTCCATGCGGAAGTTCTGCAGCGCGCTTAATCCGCTCTAGATCATCCTCCTGCATCCCCAAATCTTCCAAGCGCAATCGCTGAAATTGCTCGGACAACAAACGCATCACGACGTTTTCGCCATGTGTAATAGGCAAAATAGAGACACGGACGTTCAGGAGGTTTGGCCCCACACGCAGCTCAAACCGACCGTCCTGCGCTGAAGCATGTTCGTCGGTACGCAATCGCGCCAAAATCTTGATACGAAAGACGACTTTCTCATGAAACGCGATGGGATACCGGACGCGTTCCTGCATGACACCGTCGATACGAAATCGCACCACCGCCTCTTCCCGCTCCGGCTCGATGTGGATATCAGACGCGCGCTGTTCATATGCAGCGGAAAGAACGAGCTGCACCAGCGAAACCACGTCTTCATCCTGCGGATTCACCTTCATTTTTTCCAAGCGCGCCACGATTTGGTCAATCCAGTCTTTTTGATACCCCCGGAGCGCTTCCGTGATCCCGTACTTCGTCGCGAACGCAACCATTACCGGTTCTCGAAAGCGTTTTTTAAGCAACCGCAGAAACTCCAAATTATCTGGATCCGTGGTCGCCACAAACACCCCTTCGGCATTCCGCTTCCAAATCACGGTCTTTTGCGAAATGGCGGCCGCCTCTGGCAACAAATGCAGCGTTGGATGATCGATTTTCGTTTTCAATAAATCCACAAATCGATACCCGAGCTCTTCCGCGATTAATCGCCCGACCTGAGCATCGGAAAGATATCCCAAATCCACCACGGCATCCGGGATGGACATCCCCGTTCCGCCCGCCTTCTCTTTCACCAACGCAAATTCCGTCGGCTTCAAAAAATCGCCGCCCACAAACAGCTTTTCCAGCTGTTCAATGGAAAGTGCCTTCATGCGGTCTTCTTTTTAGAAACGTATTTGTCCAAAACCGTTAAGATCTGCTGGAGAGAAAAATCGGTTTTCACCAAAAAATCGACGGCTCCAAGCGCTTTCCCCTTTTCCCGGTCAGACTCTTGTCCGAGGTTCGAAAGAATAATGACGGGAATTTTTTTCCAAGCCGGATTCTTTTGCATCTCTTCCAACACCGCAAACCCGTCCTTTTTTGGCATGACGATATCAAGCAACATGAGGTCCGGTTTGCGATGCTTCAAGAACGCGATCGCTTCTTCACCATCGTTTGCCGTTGCAGTTTCGTAGGACGTTGTTGCGAGCTTTGCCTGAAAGGCTTTGATCAAAAAGCGATCGTCTTCCACGACAAGGATGAGCGGTTTCGAGGATTTTGGCATACAGAGTTGAAACAAGTATAACGCACCTGTTCCTATTTTGGGAATAACGCTGGATTACAAAAACACCCCGCGACATGCGGGATGTTTTTGGCGGAAAGGGAGGGATTTGAACCCTCGATACCCTTTTGGGGTATACCGGATTTCGAGTCCGGCGCATTCGACCACTCTGCCACCTTTCCATGCTCGCGTTGTTGCGCCGACCACTCGTTCACATCATCTGATGCTCACTTGGGTCTGCGCAACCGCTACGCTTCGAGGGGCAACCTGTATCCAGGTTTCCCCTTCGCGCTCACTCCGTTCGCTAACCCCTTCCAGACAAGAGCCTCGCGTACCCCATTGCATCGGCGGACCTCAGCAACGGGGCCCCCCGGGGGAACGTCACTTCTAGGGTCGCTGTTTCTCAAAGAAAAACAGGCGAGCTTGCGCATGCTAACGTGGGGTTGGGCGGGTGGTCAACAGGAGGAGGATCATCCAGGCCATCGCAAGGTCATTCTTGAAAAACGGCACATCGACCAACCCGTGCACCAACAGAGCCACGAGCGGCGCCATTCCTCGCCATCCCGCATCACGTCCCCATTTCCCTAAAAGCCACGTCATCACAAGCACCCCGGCAATCCCCGCCTCCACCCACACGTTCAGCAAGATGTTGTGCGGGTATTGAAAAATCTCGATCGCCGTTGCCTTGTGGTACGGCGCAAACACCGTGGGATAGCCCCCCATCCCCGCGCCAAGCGCCCAATGGTCACGCAGCATGTCCGTGGTTTCACGCCATTGATACCGACGCACCGTCCCTGACCACCCCTGCAACGTGACCTCACGCCATACCTTTTCACGCAGGGGTGGCGCAATCGCTAGGACAAGCGATCCGATCACCCCTCCAACCACGACCAGGCGTCGGCCCATCGGATACCACAACATCACAAACACCGTAGCGGCTCCGAGTGCGACGAACCCACCATCACTTTGAGCAACCAAACACGCCACCCACCCCATGATCCACGTCACGATCAGAACCAAACGCTTCATCCCACCATCCATCCACGCGGCATGCCACAACCGTTGCCAGGCATACGCGGCGATTGGAACCACAAACAACGCAAGCGCATTTGGATACGGAAACGGACCCGTGGCACGACGACCTGCCTCCATCGACACATTCCATGGCGCCGGAATCCCCCAGCCGGTGAGGTATTGGATCACCCCCCAGGTCGCGACTCCAACCGCCGTAGCACATGCGACATCCTCGAGATGCGATCGATCCCGCTCCTCAAGCGCGGCACGCATCATGCCAAAGACCAAAAGGGGCTCCAACACAAACGCCCGCCACAGACCGATCCCTTTCCATAGATCCGGTGCGTACAGCGCAGCAACTCCGGTCACCACGGTCCACGCAACAAGCGGCGCACGCCAGGGACCCAGCGCATTCCACAAGTGTTTCCATGCAGCTCGTTGATACGTCCCGATGAAGACGAGAGCGATCACCACGACATACGCCTCTACTGCCGTCGTGGGAAGCGGTCCCACCGAAAAACGCACCACATACAACGGCAAGGCCGCCGGGAGGAGCGTCAGCAAGAAGCGGATCCAGCGCGTGTGAGACATGTCGGCATGGTACGCATATTCTCGCTTTTTTGCTATGCTTTTTTCATATGCAGGATCTCGCCTCGTTACGCGCCCTCTGTCTAAACGAAGACGGTTCGGTACGGCCTCGCGCCGAATGCCGCGCGACACTCATCAACCATTTTATTCTGGCATCGGATGATTTAGACGTGGATGGGGTCGAAACGCAGGTGGATGCCGCGATGCGCGAACTGGCGCTCTGGGAAGAAGCGACGAACGTGTAACCACGCGTTCAAACAACAGAGGACCGGCCTATCGCCGGTCCTCTGTTGTTCTCCCCTTCTCGCCAAGCATGGGTGCGGGAAGGGGGGAATGGAAAAACAAAAATGCGCGAGCGCGACTCACACCACCCGGAGGGCGGACGACGTGAGCGCGTCGCGATTTGGCTGTGCCATGCCTCATTGTTAGCACACGCGAGAACCGCGTCAACAGAAAACCGTGGATAACTTTTTTCCACAAAAAAATCCCTCCACCGTGTGTGAAGGGATTTTGCGCAACGAACGTGATTAGTGACACATCCCGTTGCGCCGAATCATGGCGCGATACTCTTCGTCACCGTCGAGGTCCTCGCAGGGAGGATTCTCGTCCGGGCGATAGTAGCGCTCCTGCGAATGCCGTGACGACGACAGGGTCGCCGCCGGCGCAGACGACACCGCACGGGTATCGCTTCCGGAAGACGACGATCCCCAGTTGATCCAGGGCGCCGTTCCCATCATGCGATCCCACGCGTGACGAATCGGTCCGCGCTGATCATCCGGAGGGGTCGACGGCGGAGGCGGCGCGGGAATCGCTCCCGACGCAACCCCCACCATCCGACTGCGCTCCGTGAGCGAACGTCCGTCGATCTGCTGCGCACGCCCGCCGATCAAGACGAGCATCGCGAGACCGGCGAGCGTCATCCCCGCGTACTTCAGCCACCGCGCGTTCCCTTCCGGGCTCCAATGCCCCAGTTGGAAGAGAAGAACCGCGAGGACAAAGCCCACGAGAAAGAAACCGAGCCACCCGAGCGTGAAGAACCACATCCCGAGGGTCGCAAGCACGATCGCGATCCCGACGAACGGAAACGCGAGGAGCTTGAGGATGTCGCTTCCCGCGACCCAGAGCAGTTCCCCGCCCTGGAGTGCCACCATCGCACCGGTAAACGTCGGACGCGTCCACCAGCCGAAGGTCATGTTCAGCAGGGAGAAGAATACGAGCGCGCCTGCCAGGATCCCGAAGATCCAATACAGCGCATGTGCTCGATTCTGCTCCTTGCCCAGAACATCGATGCCTCGCTTCTTCAGCAGATAGACACCGAGCGACGAGCCGATCCCGAGGACGAAGATTCCCGTGCTCCAAAGCGGCGACACCGCATGCAGCACGATCATCCCTGCGCCGATTCCAGCGTACCAGATCTCGTCGAAGATCAACTCCCATTTGAAGGTGATGAGATTGATCTTCCAATCGACCTTCGGAAGCTTGCTGTCGACGTTCTCCGAGGTGATCCCAGGTGCTGCCACCGCGAGGCCCCGGAAGAACTCGGTCGCAGTCATCCCGATCGCATCCGCGGCAGATGCCAGCAGATGAATCGCGACCACCGTCGTTTTTCCGAGGATGAAGAAGAGGACGAGCGCCCCCATCCCCACGAGCCACGGGATCACTGAGGTCAACGCCTGCACATCGCAGACGTAGTTCAGGACGAGTGAACGCCACTCCATGGCGAGCACCCCCTTTGCCGTGACGGCGCAGATCAGCACCGCCATGGCGAGAAGCGGGTTTCCCCGTTCGCCAAACTGGCGACGCGTCGCGTCATCGTGCATCAGCCGAAGCCGACGCCCAAGCGCAACCCGCTCGACCTCCAGGAGGTCGAGTGCCTGCTGATCGCTCGCAGTCGTCGTGTGTAGCGCCCACGCACGCTGCGCCGCCGTAGTGAACCGCTCGACGTCTTCGACCGTCGGCGCATTCACCGGCAAGGGCGGAGCCAGAGCCGGATCGAGACGCATGATCTCCCCCTGGAGCCACGTGACGACATTCTGTCGCCACACGCGCCGCCGAGGGTCGATCGCGAGATCGAGTGCGAGCGTGCAGATCCGCCCACGCAAGGCTTGCACTTGCGCACGCAGACGCTGCGCAAAGACCACATCAGTCTCTGCGTCTTCTCGCGCCGGGAAGGCGAGATCAGCCGTGAGCTCCCACGACCACGGAATGGCTTCCGTGCCCATGGTCCGGTGGATCACCCACCAGATGGGAAGGATTACGCAGAAGATGTTGAGGAGGAGCGCCGCGAGCGGCACCCCCCACAACACCCCCGGCATGCGGACGCCATGCGTCCCCATGAGCGCTGCGTATTGGCCGAACACGTCTGCCAGAATCAGCACCCACGCCGCGATGTGCGTAGCGTTCGCGAAGGCGCGCGCAAGGGCCGTGGCGTTCCACCACACCCAGCGCTCGCATTTGCCCTTGAACTCGACGAGGGCGCCAACCCCCGCGTTGCGGAACAGCGCGATGCCGTTCCGAAGCTCCGCATTCGTCGCGAGTGCTGCTGCACCCGCGATCGGCGGCACCCAATCCATGAGGGCGTCCGCCGCATTCTGCTTTTTATCGTCTGCCATCTTCTTCTCCTTGACCTAAAAAAGGTTTTTCAACCAGCGCCAGAGACGCACGAGCCAGAACCGCGCACGAAGATCATCTTCTTCGTGCGCCGGCGCCATCGGCCCCGCGCTTTTCTCGATCGCGTACCGACGAGAATACTCGTCAGAACGCTGGGCCGCGTGCTTGAGCTCACGTGTCGCGGCTGCGGCTTTGCCGCCACCGAACACATTCTTCAGCACCTTCCCCGGGTCGCTCTGGAGATCCTTCACCTTGATCCCGGTCAAGGATTCGAAGGCAGCTTTACCTTTCGGTTCTTCTTTGAACTTGATGACGTTGTTCAGCGCCTTTCGCAGCGCGGCTACGTCACCGTCATCGAGGAACCGATCGAGAAACGCCTCCACCTGACCGAAGGAAACCTTCTGCTCGCCTTTGACGATCTCGTCATATCGGCTTTTCAGCTCCTTCTTGGCCTCCGCGCGTTCGTCGGGCGTCTTCTCGCCCTTCGGATCCACGTCCGCATCGGACGGATCCTTCAGGTAGGTCTTGTAGGCGCGCCAAACGACCTTTAGACGCGATCCAAGCAGTTTCTCCAGCCGGGCCAGCGTAGGATTCGACAGCTGCTCCTTCCGAAGTTCCGCGTACTTGTCGCGGATGACTCCGGTGATGCTCTTGATCAACGCATCGTCCCCTGCGAGGAGGTCGATGTCCGTGATCTTGAGCGGCTCGTCTGGTGAAATGCCACGGGTCTTGGCGACCTGCGCCCATCGGTTGAAAAGCTTTGCTCGAATGGGTTCGTAGGAGGCTTCGACCGCCCCCTGCAGCGCCCCTTCGGAGCTATCACTCCAGCCGATGAGCTCCGGGATGCCCGCCGTGAATACATCCTTCACGATCGATCCATCCTTGGTCCACCCGCCGGAAAGACGCGACACGAGCTGTTTCATCAGCACACGCATCACGACCCGGCCGACATCGCCGGAGAGGGAATCGCTTCCCTCACCCCCATCACCATTTTTTTTGGCCATCTTTTTCTCCTGGCGCCATGCGATGGCGCCAACGTGTGTGTTGTGAAAATACGTTGGGCCTTCTGGCAACACCTGGTCGCCAGAAGACGTTTGAACATAGCAAAAAACAGCAATTTTGTCAATCGTGCTGAACATTTTCTGTAAAACAACCAAAAAAGGACAAAGTTCTTCTAGTTTTAGGCAAAACAGGCGTGGTGAGACGCTTGACAAAATCCCCGTTTTCGGGTATGCTACGACGTTCCTACTGGGAGTGTTTCTCAGATGGATTCCGGTCTTCGACAATCAACAACCCTGGGGCAAACGCCCCGGAAAGCGAGACGTCATGAACAGTGCTCATCTCGCCGCGGGACTGTTTGTCCTGGCGGCAATTCTGAACGGCATGTGTGCCGTTCTTCTCTGGTGGCACCTGAATCAGCGCATGCCGCGCGCGCGACTCTTGCCGCGACGCATCGCGTTCGTGGTGGTGACGGCGCTGCTCGCGCTTAGCGTGAGCAGCTGTTACGTGAACACGGTGCGGACGACGTCCGGATCCGGGACCTCGGTCTCCGGGATCCTGGGGGGCGTGACCCACGTGGATACCACCGGGTCGTCCATGGCACAGCGGTGCCTGGACGTGGACGACGGAAGCTGGATGCAGATCCGCTCCGGGATTCAGACCCGCGCGGACACGGTCACCATGACCGCGCCGTGGGCATCGCCGCTTCAGCAGCTCTGCGTCGCCTGGCTCATGAGCCAGTTCGGACGCGAGTTCGCCGTCCAGGGGAATCAACTCCTCTGGAACGGGGCGGGCATGGGGATGCTCGGCGGATTCGGCGGGATGGGCATGATGCCGGGCATGGTCACTGGCGGCTTCGGCTGGCCAGGTGCCGTGAACGGCGGATTCGGTGGCATGGGCGGATGCCCAGGATCGCCGCTCCCCTCCCTCGACGGAACCTGCGGGCTTTTGCCGCAACCCGTCATGGGGTACCGGACCACGTTCGTGGTCGGTAACGTGTCGTCCGGAACGGGCGGCGCGTACGTGCCGGGTTCGTCCGGTGGCAGCGCGTTGGAGCAAGAAGTCCAACGCCTCCGTGGCGACATCACCACCCTGATGCGCCACTCACGCCGCCCGCGACGTTAGCCGTAACACAGCTTCCAAAACCAAAAATATGGCGAGGGAGCTGCCTCAATGCTCCCAGAAAGTTTTGTTCAATGAAGACGATCCTGGTTCTCGCATTCTTGTTCTTCACCGCCTGCGCCACGACGGGTGCGGGCAGTAACGGCAACGCGACGCTGCCGACCACGGAGTCCAGGGAGTCCATCTCCCCGGATCGCTTGGTCGAGGCGACTCGTCGCGCCGACGAGGAGGCGCGGACGAACGAGCAGTTGCTGCAAAGCAACCTCGTCCGCGCCTGCTACCTCGCGCAAGCGGGGTTCGACGAGCGGGCGGGGCGCCAGTGCCAGGGCGCGCGATGCGAAGAGCTTCGCGCGCTCATTCCGGCAGAGGGGTGCGGATCGCTCGGCGAGAGCGCCCCGCGTCTCCCGCGTCGAGAGACGCGCACGGCAGCGCAGGATGCGCAGCCCACGGCGCAGCAGGCGGCACACGTGCCGCCTGGGTCGCAGGCGTGGACCAGCGGCATGATGCCGATGGGCAACCAAATGCCCCCGCAGCAGCAGGTATTTCTCGGCCGCGTGAACCCGATGGGGCTCGCGCCGGTCGGACAGATCCAGCTGGGTCCCCCGGACCCGACGCAGGTGACGCAAATCCCGCTCCGCTTGCGCATCGGACCACAGTACGTGGTCGCGGTGCTCACGAACGGACGCGCGATCCCGATGCAGGGCGGTATCCCGCTCGGCATCACCGACGCATTCGGGAACGTGATGTGGGGCGCCCCTCCGGGCAACCCCGCAAACACCTTCGGATACGACGGCTGGGTCGAGAACATGACCGGCCGACGTGTCAGCCTCACGTTCCAGTGCTTCCTCCGGAACGCGGTCGGTCAGTACGTCCCGATGGGATCGTATACGACCGAAGCGCAAGGAAGCACCACCCCCGCAGGTGTGACACACGTCTGCGGGTACTGAACTCTGCGTCTCTCACACCGAGAGACGCGAACACCCCCTCTGGTACGACAGAGGGGGTTTTCAAATACAAAAAACAAACGATCCCCGTTGCCGAGGATCGTATGCTTCGCTGCGCAGCGAACGGGTTACGCACCCGTGACCGTCACCAATTGCTGCAACACGAAGTTGCTGATGGCGAAGGCCGCGGCGATGATGATGAGACCGACGACCGCGTTCTTGATGATCGTCTTGGCTTCATCCACTTTGTCGGAATCGCCCATGGCCGTCATCCAGAGGAAACCGGCGTACAACATGTAGGCCAAGAGCAAGATCCCCAAGAACCCAAGCAACACGTTGATGATGTTGCCGATGATCTGGGTCAAGTTATCCGAGCCCTGCACGCCAGACGCCGTCTTGATGTCGGACGAATACTGGCCGGCCTTGGTGAACGGATTGCCCGCCGCCAATGTAACCGCCGGTGCCGCAACGCCGAGCACGAATGCCGAGGCGGATGCGAGCGACGTCTTCAGATGCTTCATACACGAAATAATCCCTTAAGAATTACGGTCCCGGAGAGGCCGGTGCCTCGGGTGCCGAAGCAGCGGGCTCTCCAAACGCCGTCGCGAGTTGCGACAGCACGAAACTGGAGATGGCAAACGACGCGCCCAGAATAATCATTCCGACGACGGCGTTCTGAATCATGGTTTTTGCCTTTTGCACCCCCTCCGTATCGCCGCCGGAAGTCATCCAAAGGATGCCACCGTACAACAGATAAAAGAGGAGCAGAAAGCCGACCAAGCTCAACACAATGTTGATGAGGCCGCCCATGATCCGCGCGACACAGGCTGACCCCTGCGCACCTTGGCACGCATTGGAAAGACCCGTGTTCGCGGCGGCGGCATCAAGCCCCGTGTTCGCGGTCGTAATTGACGCCCGCGCCGGTGCCGGCGCCGTACCACCTGTCGCCTGTGCAAACGCAAGCTGCGGCACCCAAAGGGCC
The DNA here is from genome assembly GCA_022843095.1 of Patescibacteria group bacterium. GTDB lineage: Bacteria > Patescibacteriota > Patescibacteriia > 2-12-FULL-60-25 > 2-12-FULL-60-25 > JALHOH01. Next base: position 255,900 of record JALHOH010000001.1, on the reverse strand, counting down.
GCGACAACGGAGAGTGCCAAAAACTGGCGGAAGCGAAATCTCATGGGATGGAGAATTAACTGGCGTTCTGCGTGGCGTCGATCAATTGGCGGATCACAAACTGCGTGATTGCCCAGGCGGACAAGATGATCGCGAGACCAATGACCCCAGCGAAAATCAAGTTGCGCGCTTCTTGCGTCTTTTCTTCACTGCCACCGGACACCATGTACTTGAACCCACCAACAAGAACGATAACGACGGCGATGATTCCGAGGAATCCGAGCGCGACGTTGATGATGCGTCCCGCGGTTGCGCGAACGTCACCAGCTCCGAGCTTCAAACCGCTGTCTTGTACCGCGCTAATACCGAACACCTTATCGGCTTCGGATTGCGAAAGTGCTGCGTGCGTGATGGCCGGCATCGCCATCGAAAGGGATAACCCCAAGGAGGCGGCAAATCCGACCAACTGCTTCATACGAGCTGTCATGAATGCTCACCTCCTTTCTGCATGTGGAATCCCATAGTTGGGTGATCTGAGTATACCACACTTTCCATACACACACACTTACACGGATTCTTATCCCCCTTGCGACGCGCGTAACACCTCATTGGAATAGTCGATCACAAGGCTTACAAGCGTCCACGCACCGATGACGATAATCATCCCGATCGTCGCATTCACCATGGTTTGCTTTGCTTCACTCACCTTGTCCGCCTCGCCTCCGGCCGTCATCCATTGGACACCCGACCACACAAACAATCCCAAGAATAACGCGCCGATCATCCCGATCACGAAGCGAATGAGTCCGGCAATTAAACGTTGTATTGAAACGCCGCCCAGCGGATCACGTAACCCAAATCCAAGTGACTGCGCTTGGCGCGCCTGGGTTTGATCGGAAGGGGCAGATCCTCCTTGCGGGCCGGTCGTTGTTTGCGGAAAACTCGGACTTCCGACCCCAGGCAATGGCTGACACATGGCGGATTCGGCCGTGCAGGCCGTTCCTCCACAGATCAAATTACACCGCGACTGACACCCTTGCGGATTGCACTGATTCATTTGCGCGGCCTGCCAATTCGTTTGCCCTGCACAGCGAAACACACAAATCCCCGGCGTTCCCGAAACCTGTCCGCCTGATGATTGTGCTGATTGCGCCTGACCGATTGGATCGTAATTTACACAGATCGGCGACAAGTTGGTGTTTGTTCCTGAATTCAGTGAACAGCGCGCCGTGGTTTGTTCGGGCGCTGCCGCCGTTCCGCCACTCGTGCGCGGCTGTCCTCGACGCGTCGGTGCGGTGGTGCGCGAGGTGGAACCCGGTGCCTGCACCGTCACTTGTCCACAGACTGAATCACACCGCGTGCTGCAATTTGGCCGACACTGATCTTGCGGCATGGCCTCTGCATGCCACTTTCCATATTCTTCTGAGGCGGAACCGGACGCGGAACCCGTATCACATCGAAACACGCAATAATTTTGCGCCTGGACCGTCTCGAATGGATCACGAGCCGGGGCGGCTTGCGCCTGAACCAGCACGGGTGACAACGCGAGGGCAACCACGATGATCCCCTGACGAATGGAGGAGAATAACATAACGCGCTACGACGTTGCCGTCGTCGTAAAGATGTTCAAAAAGGTGGCGATGATACTGTACGAAAAGAAAATCAGGACAAGCCCAATGACGGCGTTGACCAATATTTCTCTTGCCTGTTTAAGCTGATCTTTTTCTCCACGTGCGGTCATGTACAACACCCCACCCCAGACAAACGCTGCCAGCGCGATCGAACCGGCGACCCCAATCAACGCGCGAATCAGTTTTCCAATCAGACCCTGCCAGGTTGTCACACCCAGCGGATTATCCAATCGCGCAGACGTTCCCGCGCTTCCACCGGTTCCACCAGAAACGGTCGACGTTGGACGCCCCGGAGTCGCGATACACCGCGGCGCCGTTCCCGCACAACGTGCCGTTGCCTGCGCGGCACAGGTGATGTGGCACAAATCCTGACACCAATTATCTCCCACACATTGCTGCACAACCTGTGGCGTATTGCTTGGCAGACTATCCGCAAAACCACCGATACATTGGTACCCACAGGTGCCACGCGTCCCGGTCACTGATTCTGGGACAACCGTTGGACGATCGATGACGCACCGGACCCCTTCCGGCGTTCCCGCAACGTCCGGACCGATCGAAGAACCACCCTGCCGATCACAGGCGCGATCGGTATTTCTGCATTGTGCACGACAAAACGCAGAACAATCCATCCACGTACGACAGGATGGTGCTGACGTGCCCTTATTGGTGTAGGCGTATCCATTTGTACAAACAGCCACGCACACGGATGGCGCAACCTGCGCCGCGGCAGATGATGGAAACATTCCCAGTCCTCCAACGATCATCGCAAACACACCGATCACCACATTCCACAAGATTGAGGCGCGAAATGTCATAAAGCAGTCATTAACGTGTTGCGGGAGGACGCGTTCCGGTTGGTTCACCGGATCCATACGTCGGGCAGCACCGGATATTGCGATCCTGTCCGTCCAAATTACACAAATTCAATTCAGACTTGCATCCCATCTGGTCCACGGATTGTGCAATCTCCTGAGCGGTTGTTCCGGGGACATAGCTGCAGCGGAACCCTTCTGCCGCAAATTGGCGTTCGCAGGTGGATTCGGTTGGATCGGCGCGCTGCGTCAACGTCCCATACACATACCGCACGATCGCGGCGGCACCAAAAATGATGATCATCCCGATCGCACTCGTCACAATAAACTCCTTCCCCTTTTTCGGATAACTGGAATCCACACCTGCGAGCAGATACATGATCCCGCCCACCACAAACATGAGCAGGAAAATGGCGCCGGACAATTCGAAGATAAAATTCGCAAACGAGGCACCGGTGCGCAAAATATCACTCAGTTCGCAGTTTCCACTTTGGATGCACGAGGGCAACACCAATCGGCCCGTAACGCCCGGAGAAGACTCTCCGGCACGACCCCCTGCGGACGGCGCTCCCGTTCCGGCTCCGCCCGTTCCCGCGCCGCCGGTTGTGGATCCGCCCGTCGTTCCTGCGGGACAGACATTTTGCGGGGTCGCCACCTGCAACCGTGAAAACGCCGTTGTCAGACAACACTGCACGCCGGCGCCATCACACCCATTCCCTCCACCCACGCAAAAACGCTGCGTATCCGCTGGAATACAGGCACGCAAACATTCAAATCCGGTGGCACGCGTGTACTGCGCATCAAAACCTGCCGGATTTCCGGCCGCCTGTTTTGCCTGTTGCAAGATAAGATCCGCCGCGCCTTCCACATCACCCCGATTCCCCATGCGCGCGGCACGCTCCACACAGGACGTCGTCGGGGGCAATCCCGCAGATGATCCCATCGCGGTGCGGGCTTCCGGCGTCACGCAGCATTTGTACTGTCCACGGCACAACGTGTTGGTAGCAAGGCAGTGCTCCGAGGCGTTGATACCTTTGCTTGCAAGCGCAAGCTGGCAATACCATTCGTTCGCTTGTGTACGCGAACGATCCTGCAGTTGCGTCACCTGAGAAGCAACCGCCCCTCCGGCCGCCGTTCCGCACGCAAGACCACCGATGGCGTCTTCTGGGGCACAGCATTTTGCGCCGGCCTGCCCGGGACATCCGTTCGGCGTTGCAAGGTTATAACAGCGATGATTCGCGGAATCACGTGGGGGGTTCTGACAATAAAACTGCGAACGATTCGTGTTGGTACTACGTTCGATGCGTGTGAGTTCGTCGCGCACGCTGGTCAACGATCCCGGTGCGGCGGTCGCCTCGAGCACCTGGGCACAGGTTCGACGATCGTTCGGCACACAGCACTGACGTCCGCCCCCACACACGGATTGTGACAAACAATTCTGCCCCTGATCCGCCGCATCCAACGGCGTGCGGCACGAAAACATTCCGGTCGGGACCTGACGCGTTGAGGCACGATCTTGGATAGCAGCCGCCGTATCCCCCATGTTTGCCGGAAGCGTTTGATTCAACAGGTTCACCGGACAGTTGTCGCCATTCGGTTGTTCGGACTGCGTACCACACCGCCAGGCGTAACATCCGGCCGCCGGTTTTGCGCCGGTCGTACCTGCACAGCCCGCAAAGCAGGTGGCTTTGCAGGTTCCGCAATCCGCCACCAGCGCCTGCGTCGAGGACCCGTTCGTGCAGGAATAAATGCACGCCGATTGCGCAGCCGCCGTGGAGGCGCTCACGATGAACACAAACGCGGCACAAAGAGCACCGATCGCGGTGAACCACGCGGATTTCATAAGGAGAGATACGTGAACACGAAGTGGCGTCATGGAACACGGCTAGTATAGCATACGCGAAAAAAGAAGGGCGTATGCCCTTCTTTTTAGTAATATGTTTGCGTCACCTTTTCTGCCGCCGTTCGCATGATGCGAGCGAACTCGATTTGTCCCGCGTTCGCCGCATCGATCAACTCACGGAATGCCGCCTCCATCGTTGCTGGATCTTTCCCCGTGTACCAGGACACTGCGGTCAGGACCTGCGAGGCAAACACCCCCACGCGCTCATCTTCCAACTGGGCCGAGAGCAACGCCTTCCGTGCTGCCGGCGCTTTCTTGTTTTCGAGGATCACCTTTGCCTGATCTGGTTGCTGCATGAAGTTTAACAGGTTCCAGGCATAGTCTTTTCGCTTCGACTTCTTGGACACGGCAAACGCCCAGTAGTTTGGTTTGTTCTTGGCCTGCTCATTAATTTGCGGCAACTTACTGATCCCAAGGTTCAGCCGCGGACTGCGCGCTTTGATGATGTCGTAATGGTAGGCGTAGCCAAAGAAATAAGCCGTTTGCCCCAAAATGAACGCTTCGAGCGAATTCGGCATGTCGGCATTCCAGGTGTACACCTCCTTCGCCGAATTCGCGAAGTCCGTGTAGAACTCAAGCGCCCGTTCTCCTGGTGGTACATCCCGATCCGCGAGGGTCTGCGGCATGACATGAAAGGCAACGCGACCATCGCTACTGGTCATTTCTGTCCCGTTTTGGACCATGAGCACCTGCAACAAATCGATTCCGCGTTCAACGTTTCTCGAGGTTCCGATCCCTGCCGCGGCCTGCAAAATCTTTCCTTCTGGAGATGCTTTGACCAAGCGCTTTACGTGTTCAAAAAACTGCGTCCAATTTTCGGGAGGCGTTGGGATATTCGCCGCGTTCAACAGATCTTTGTTGTAGTACAACGCCAGTGTATCCATCGCGATCGGAATCCCCATGATCCGATCCTGATAATCCGGCTTGTCTGCCGTCCCGACATTGATATTGCGGATCATGTCGGTCAAAACAGCGTCCGCATACGCATCACGGAACTGCCGCATGGTGATGTTCGGCTCGGTACGCAATTCCCAGGTCAATTCTTGCTTGATCCCCTGCGCAAGGACACGATACGCCACCTTTGTGGACGCCGGCATTGGATCCAGTTTGGGCTGGTACTTTCCAACCCAGGTGTGATGGATCAAAAACACATCCGGACCACGATCTTCGGCGAGCGCGTTCAGGAGCGCGTCTTCGTATTCCTCTAACCGAAACGCACGATAATTGATCTGAATGTTTGGATGCTGCTTCTGATACGCAGAGAACACGGGTTCATACACCGGGAGATCATCAATCACCCCCCAGACATTCAATTCCATGAACCGCGAGGCGGAGATCGTCTCTTCACTCAATGCCTTGGTACACCCCTGACCAAACAGGGAAAGCGAAAGCACCGCGGCCACGAGGGGTTTGAAAAAAGAGACGCGCATAGAAGAAGGTTATCGCAACGATCGTACCATGGCACGAACGTCGGACGCCATGTCCGGCCGCTTGAGTGCGTACGACAGGTTGGCGCGCAACCAACCGATTTTTGACCCGGTGTCGTGATAGTCTCCTTGAATTTCGCAGGCGTACGCCGCGCGACGTTTCATGAGGCGCGAGATCGCGTCCAATAAAACGTATTCCCCGCCTGCGCCGGGCTTCAGTTTCCGGATTTCCTGAAAAATATCCGGCGTCAAAATGTATCCGCCAACACTCCCTAATCGAGACGGCGCCTTTGCCGGACCCGGTTTTTCGACCACGCCTTTAATCTCATACACCCGCTTCCCCACCTGCGCCCCCGGATCAATGATCCCGTATTTCTTGGTGCCCGCATCATCCGTCGGGATCGCCGCAATCACGGGGTCACCGTATCGCTCGTAGACATCGATCATCTGACGTAGTCGCGGCGTTCCCGGACAATCAAATACATCATCACCGAACAGGACGGCAAAGGGCTCGTCTCCAATCAGATGCGCCGCATTCAATACCGGAATGGCGTTTCCGTACGGACCTTTCTGACGAATGTAGACAAAGTTTGCCAAATGGCTGATCCCGCGCACCTGCTCGAGCAAATCTTTCTTCCCCTGTTTTTTGAGCCAATTCTCCAGCGCTTGATTTTCGTCAAAGTGATCTTCGACCGGGCGCTTGGCGTGCGACGTCACCAAAATTACGTCCGTAATTCCCGAGGCGACCGCTTCTTCGACGACGTATTGGATCACCGGCTTATCGATGATCGGAAGCATTTCTTTGGGCGTCGCTTTGGTCGCGGGCAAAAAACGCGTTCCAAGACCAGCGACCGGGATAATCACTTTGCGGACAGAAGGCATACGTCCGACAGGATACCGCGATCCCCCAAATCACGAAACACCCCGCCTACATTCAGGCGGGGTGCGTACTACACGACGATATTGACCAATCGACCTTTGACGTACCGCGTTTGCACCGGATTCCGTCCTTCCAGATATTTTTGGATGGTCGCTGAATCTAACGCCAACCGAATCGCCTCTTCTTCACTGACATCCGATGCCGCAACCACTTTATCTCGCACCTTGCCATTCACCTGAATCACCAATTCAAAGGTGGCGGCGATTGTCTTTTCAGGATCATAAACCGGCCATCCCGCGCCACAACCATGCACGGACGTCGTTTTTCCAAGCACGCCACGCCAGAGCTCTTCTGCAAGGTGCGGAGCAAAAGGCGCGAGCATCTGCACATATCCTTCCCGATGGGATGCCGGAACTCCTTGCGCATCCTGATAAGCGTTCGTGAGGATCATGAGCTGTGAAACGCAGGTATTGAACTGCATCAACTCGATTCCATCCGTCAGTTTTTTTAGCGTTTGATGATACACCGTTTCCAGCGCATCGGAATGCGTGGCGTCCGACGACAGAACCGACCACACTTTTTCCAAGAATCGCTTTACCCCTTCGATCCCGTTCGTATCCCATGGCACCGCCTGATCAAATGGGCCCATGAACATTTCGTACACGCGAAAAACATCCGCCCCATATTGCGCCACCACTTCATCCGGATTTACCACGTTTCCTTTGGATTTGGACATTTTTTCTCCCCCTTCCGCAAGGATCAACCCATGGGAACGGCGTTTCGCATAAGGCTCGCTTCCGCACGACGCCGGAATATGCCCCATGTCCCACAAAAACTTATACCAGAATCGCGAGTACAACAGGTGCAACGTCGTGTGTTCCATCCCGCCGTTATACAGATCAACCGGCATCCAATACGTTAATGCCTCCGGAGACGCGAAGGCCGTGTCATTGTGTGGGTCGCAATAGCGCAAAAAATACCAGCTGGACCCCGCCCAGTTTGGCATCGTATCCGTTTCACGTTCTGCCGGCCCGCCACACGTTGGACAGGAGACCTCGACCCATGCGCGGATGTTCGCGAGCGGCGATTCCCCGGTATCCGTCGGCTGATACGCTTCGACCTCTGGAAGCACAACGGGCAGGGCAGCATCCGGAACCGGAACGTATCCGCAGGCGGCGCAGTGGATGATAGGGATGGGCTCGCCCCAATAGCGCTGACGCGAAAAGACCCAATCACGCAATTTATACGTCGTCGCCTTCTCCCCCTTCTTGTTTTCGACAAGCCAGGAGATCATGTCGTCCTTTGCTTTCCATGTGGGAAGATCATTCAAGAAATCCGAGTTCATGGCGATGCCCGCCTCTTCAAAAGGCGTTTCGTTTGACATCACGCCCCCATCCGTCGCCCGCACGACCCAGCGCAGGGGTAAACCGAACGTATTTGCAAACGCAAAGTCACGCGTATCGTGCGCGGGCACCGCCATCACCGCACCGGTCCCGTACGTCCCAAGAACATAATCCGACGTCCAGACAGGAACCGTCTCTCCCGTAACCGGATGCACCGCCAGAACACCCTCAATCGCGACCCCCGTTTTTTCCTTCCCCTCTGCCACACGATCTTCTTCTGCGCGACGCGCCACCGTCTCTTGATACGCTGCAACTACGTCTGCGTTTTGAACACGACCGTCCCGCATCCACGCCGCAAGCAATGGATGCTCTGGCGCCACTACGACGTACGTCACACCAAACAACGTATCCGGACGCGTTGTGAAGACCGTGATTTTATCTGAAGTGCCTTGGACCGCGAAATCAACATACGCTCCTTCGCTCTTTCCAATCCAATGGATTTGCTGCGCCTTGATTTTGTCCAAATAATCCACGGTCGCTAAATCATCGATCAAGCGATCGGCGTACTTCGTGATCCGGATCATCCATTGAGCTTTCTCTCGTGGTTCGACGGGATTTCCACACCGCTCACACACGCCTCCCTGCGCCTCCTCATTTGCCAAGCCAATCTTGCACCGCGGACACCAATTGATCGTCGTTGTCGCTTTGTACGCCATGCGATGCTGATCGCGATAGGCGCGCACAGCTTCGTCTCCACGCGTGACGATGTCTTGAGGAATCGGAAGCTCTGCGATCGGACGCGCACGTTTTTCCGTCTCGTCGTACCACGCATGAAAGAACTGTAAAAACTGCCACTGCGTCCACTTGTAGTACTTTGGATCGGTCGTATCCACGACACGCGACCAATCAAATCCAAGGCCGAGCGATTGTAACTGACGGGTAAAATTGGCGATGTTCTTTTTTGTTGCTTCTTCCGGTTTTACACCGTGCTTGATCGCAAAATTTTCCGTCGGCAACCCAAACGCATCAAACCCGATCGGGAACAGGACATTCTGTCCCTGCATGCGTCGCTTCCGCGTCATGACATCAATCGCGGTGTAGGAACGCGGGTGTCCGACGTGGAGACCCTCTCCCGACGGAAACGGAAACTCAATCAACCCGTAATACTTCTGTCCGGATCCCTGTGCTTCAGAGCGGGCCTGATATGTCCCCTCGGACGCCCACACCTCTTGCCACTTGTGTTCAATGTCATGAATCGGGCGATGCGCCATAGTGATGGCACGGTACCAAGCCTCGGGGAGTATTGACAATTGTCCCTTTTTTCTCCTTATCTATAGGGAGGACCTTGGAGGTTTTCATGGAGAAGAAATCGAGTGATTCTGGCAGCAAATGGGGCGTGGTCGATACGCCCAAAGGCTCAGAACCCACCGGGCGCAAGCGCGCCACCACCCGCGGCTTCAACGAGGTGCCCGCTCCACCCGTTGCACCCATCACGGCCACCGGATCTCCCCCCTCGCCGCCGCCGCTCCCAAAAACGGTGGCAACCGGGCCGCCGCCGCTCCCCACAAAGGAGTCAACGGAGCTTCTCGCGCTTCGTACCCGTTGCGCGCAGCTCGAAGAGGAGCGGAATGCGGCGGTGACGCTTGCGGCGTTTCAGAATCGACGCGCACTTCAACTACTGGCCGTGCTCGCCAAGAACGAACTTGGGTGCGCAGACTCCGAGCTACTCACGGAAACGCTGCTCAAACTTTCGCGTCACTACGAGCAGCATCCGAAGCGCATCCACGAGGCGCTCGCCATGGAGCCCGAGTTTCTTGCCGCGCTCCATAATCTGTTCGCCCTGCTTAAAGGGACCTGATCAAACACCCGACCTCCTGGTTCGGGTGTTTTTCCTTATCCACATCAGAGCGGTTTGACGGTATTTCCGCCCTTCCGTACAGTAGAGTTACGAACGCTATGCCCGCAGCACGTTGGACGATGGCGCTTATGAACGCGACGAAGGTCACGTTTATTTGCGTTACGTCTTCCGACTCGGGGATAGAGCATGGGTAAATCCCATCGTTCCTAGGCAACAACACGTGCCGCCCCTGAGTCGCAAGACCCAGGGGCGGTTTCGTTTGCCGGGCATCTGCGTTCGACCCCCTCTACGAAGGAGAGCCCTGATCATGCAAGCCACCGAAAAAGAACTTCGTACGACGCAATCCGCTCTTTATCGAGACCAGCCCGTTCGGGTTGTGGTCGGGAAAGGCTTCTCGACCCCCGAGGAGCGCCTCGCGCGCCTTCTCGAGATCCAACGCCTTTCTCCAAATCACCCGGCGCTCATTCTCATGCGTGGATCCCCGCCCACGAGCGTCGTCATTCGCGACCTCCGGTTCCTTCCGTGAGCGCCGCACCCTCTCACCCCGTTTCGACTAAACGGGGTGTTCTTTTTTAGAAAACCCCGCACCAGGATGGCGCGGGGCAGAAAAAAGAACGAGGATCGGCTACAGTCGCCAATCCGGAGAAAAAGGGTCGTGCAAATCCGCAGTTCCGCGTTGTGACCCATCCTCCGTAGAAGAAGTCTTCGGCTCACCGTGTGGCGGAAACAGATCCGTCGTCCACCCCACCTCCGCAGGAGAAGCAGGCGTCGTCTCCGGGGAAGGATTCTCCTTGGAGGGAATCGTTTTCGGCTCAGTCATGAGGAACCTCCGGGAGAAAAGCGTACCCCTTGCCATCCTTCGCGTCCAATGGTAGGTTCAAGCCACGAATTCATTACGCTTTGGCGGGGTTTCCTGCCGAACGCGCTTATCTCTTCCTATGTTGTCACCAGACAAGAAGAAGAAAATCATTGAGAAATTCAAGGTCCACGCGACCGACACCGGTTCTCCGCAGGTGCAAATCGCCATCCTGACGGAAGAAGTGAAGGAGCTCACCGAGCACCTCCGGATGCACAAAAAGGACTTCTCTTCCCGCCGTGGGTTGATCAAGAAGGTCGGCGAACGCCGCCGCCTCATGCGCTACTTGAAGCGCACGGATGCCAAGCAGTACGACGACTTGATGGCCAAGCTCAAGATCTAACCATCAAAAGACCCCCTCCACGTTTGGAGGGGGTTTTGGTATTCACCACGTTTGCAGCAAGATCTCGGAGGCGATTTCCACCGCCCGTTTGCGCAACGCGTGGTATCGCAGACGATCTTCGGACGTCCCATCCGATTGAAGGTAGATGCGTGCCAACCGCTGATCTTTCAACCCTTCCAGCAGTCGAGATTCCGACACCCACGATCGTTCTCCCGTGAGACGGCTCGCCCGACGACTGTAGCGTCCGGTGGGATCCAACCGATACACGCGCGAACCGTGCTCCAGGTCCTTCATGGCGTTGATCGGACGGATGTCGAGGATGAGCTTTGTAGCAGGAGCAGATGCGCGAAGCGCCTCGAGCAACGCCTCTTCCTTGCCCCAAAGATCCTCCTGGAACTCGTACACGCGTTTCCACGGATGACGCATACGAATGCGTCTCGTCAGCACGGTGATCTCCTTTGGAAGAGCGACGAGTGACGGCATTTCTCCGGACAGCGTCCGAAGAAACGCATCATCACTAAACCGCTCATACTGTTCGGTGAACTCATCCAGCGTCTGCGCATTCACGAAGGCGATGCCGCGCTCTCGCGCCACCTCCGCGATCCGCTTCAGCATGAGCTCGAACCCGCGATAGGTCTTGTGCCCATACATCTGCTGGAACATGAAGAACCGAGCGAACACGAACTGCACGATGGCGGACATCCCGCTCTGACGCCATCCGACGCGGTAGGTCGGCCGACCGTCCGTATCATCCTGCCCACGCGCACAGAGCGCGGATTTCAGAATGCGATCCGGTTCGTACTGTCCGTAGGTCACGCCAAAGGCTTGGCTATCGCGCAGGAGATAATCCATGCGATCCGCATCCACCGGCGCCGACGCGACCAAATCCCGAATGAACGGGACGAACGGGCGGAGCATCTCTGGAACGGTCGTTGAAGGCGATGTATTCAGCAGGATCGCCGCAACCGCCGCCGGCATCCAGGATGCATCGGGACCAATCTTCTGCGCCGCCTCCAGTTCAGACCAGATGGTGGCGAACAGGATGCAGGACACCGCTTCATGCCGAAGCAATCCATCCTTCCCTTCCAGCAACACCTGCGCATGCGCTGCGATGGACGCAAGACGCGGATCCGAAAGAAACCGCGCCACATCCGTCCGCTTCGGCGCGAACGTATCGAACGCATGAGAGAGTGGCCCATGTCCCAAGTCATGAACCAACGCCGCGAGACGTAACGTTCGCTGAACCTGGCGGAGCACCTCTTCCGGAAAGGTCGAGAAGCGCACCGCGTCACCGACGCCTGCCTCCGATACGGGGTAGAGCTTTGCCTGCGCCGCCTCCGACCCTCTCCCCAACGCATCGAACAGACGTTGCGCCATCTGCAGGACACCGATCGAATGCATGAACCGACGGTGTGTTGCCGTCGGTGCCACCAGGTACAGGAGTCCCGTCTGATGGATCTCGCGTAACCGCTGAAACAGCGGATGATCGATCACGGCCATCTCTTCTGCCGTGAGCGTAATCGTTCGATGCACGCCATCCTTGATACTTCGACAACGATTGAGAAAGTTCATGCACCACCTCCAAGAAGTGAGCCGCCCACGTTGTACGTGTCACCCCTCCAGCGGTCAAGCGACGGATTTTCTGGTATTCTGACCGTATTCTTTATGCGTGCGTTTTCTTTACTTGTCTGCCTCGCGCTCTGTGCAATCGCCGCGCCTGTACAGGCCGCCATTTCTTCGGATGCCATTCGCGCGATCCTGCTTGATCCCCCGCCGCTTCCGATCGCCGTGACCTACGTCCAGCAGTATCACGCGACCACCACCCCCCAATTCACGGAACGCGCAAAACAGGTCGCCGAAAAAGAAACGTGCACACCCGCCACGTCTGCGGGACTGCGACTCTGTACCTATGAACCGGGCACGGGCGCTCGCATCAGCTCGTACGTGGTGCGTGCAGAACAACGCGCCATCCCGACCTCGACCGCACCGGGTTACCTGTCAGAAGGTCGCATCGTTTTGGAATCATTACGCACGAATGAACGTGAACTTCCGATTCCACTGTTTGCCGAAGGATGGAAACGAATCGATGACTACCCGGCTCCGGTGCGCGCGTCATTGCGGATGTTCAATCGGCCGCTCCGTGTCGAATGGGTTCAGGTCGGATCGCAAACATATGTACGAACCGCCGAAGTACCGCTCGGCATCTGGAACGGCAGCGCCGGAGGAGATCAAGCCGTCCTCCGTCGATCGATCGGCGCCTGGTGGGTCGGGAAGGTGGACCCCATCTTCAACGTCCAAGCCGCTCCTCCGCTCCCCAAAGATCTTCGCGAGTTTGGCGCAAACATCGCGGTCATTGCCGCACTCGCCAATCGGATGGAGGTCGATCCCGGAACAATTCGAGAGCGCAAAACCGCAAACGGAACAGAGGTGACGTTCAAGATGCGGTATCAGTCGAATGCAGCACTCGCTCTTCTCGCTGATCAACGCGCACGCGCCGAACGGGCGAAACAACCCTTTGATGAAGCTGCAACCAAGGCACGGATCCAGCAAGAAATGACCGAAACGGCGCGACAGATGGCGCAATTCACCTTCACCGTTCATGTTGGCCAAAAACGTCTTGTGCGCGCCGAACGCATCGCCCGCGAAGAAACACGTCGCGGTGCCGGATGCCCGTCAGAATCAGCCCGCGCGCAGGCAACGGGCTGCACAAATATCCTAATCAAGCGGGCGGAACGTCGTGAAACATGGAATTTCCGTTACGATAAACCCGACGCCATCCGTGCGCCGCGTACCGCGCAGACTCCCCCGCCGGGACTCGGGCAGTTCTTCTCGCTTCCTCAGGAATAGTTTCGCTTGATTTTTCGCATAAAACCTGCTATTCTTTGAATTGTTCATTGATTCTTTTCTTGAGGGCGCATCCTTTGCCCTTCCTGTATGAAACACTCTTTTCAGCGCGTCGCCATCTTTATCGACACGCAAAACATGTACCATTCCGCAAAACATCTGTTCGGCGCACGCGTCAATTTTGGCGCGGTCGTTGAAGCCGCGCTTGCGGGCCGGCAGCTTATTCGCGCGGTCGCCTATGTCGCAAAATCAAAAACGGGCGAAGAAGATGCCTTTTTTGATGCACTGACCAAATCCGGCATTGAACTCAAAGTAAAAGACGTTCAAGAATTCGCAAGCGGCGCAAAAAAGGCGGACTGGGACGTCGGCATGGCAGTTGATGCGATGGCGATGGCGCCCCGCGTGGATGCCGTGGTGCTGGTCACGGGCGATGGGGATTTTGTCCCGCTCGTGGAGTACCTGAAGGCGAACGGTGTGCTTGCGGAGGTGGTCGCCTTCGAGGAATCCACAAACGCTCGCTTAAAGGAAACGGCGAGTACCTTCACCAACCTTTCCGCCGAAGCGACCCATGTGCTCATGCACAGCCGTGCGCGACGCCCTGGCGCGGATGCCGAAACCCCGGAGATCGCCCCGGCGCACCATGAACCGGCGCCGGATGCCCCTGCGACGCCACGCCGGAGCGGAAAAACCGCGTCCGGAGGCCGTAAGGTCAAGATCACCTTTTAATACACCATCGCCCGTTTGGGCGATGGTTTTCCTCTGCTCGTCCGGAAACGCCGGTGCCTCTATGCACTCCGTTTCCGGAGGAGCACACTATTTGCTAACGCTATGTCTATTCCGCACGCAAAAGAATATTCCATGGAGGTTGCCGGACGGACGCTGTCCATCAAAACCGGCCAACTTGCCCAGCAAGCCAACGGGTCTTGTGTCGTCCAATTTGGAGACACGGTGGTGCTTTGCACCGCAACGTTGGGAGAAGCTCGTGAAGACGGAGATTTTTTTCCGCTTCAGGTCGATTTTGAAGAGCGCATGTATGCCGCCGGCCGCATCAAAGGCTCGCGGTTCATCAAGCGCGAAGGTCGCCCGACGGATGAAGCCATTCTCTCCGGACGCCTCATCGATCGCGCAGTGCGCCCACTGTTTCCGGACGGATTCAAAAATGAAGTCGCCGTGGTCGCGACCGTGTTTTCGCATGACCAAGAAAACGACGCGGATATCCCGGGACTCATTGGCGCATCCTGTGCGCTCGCGATTTCGGATATTCCGTGGAACGGTCCAATTGCCGCCGTCCGTGTTGGACGCAAAGACGGAAAATTTATCCTGATGCCGACCTACGCCGAAACCGATGGCGGAGATTTGGATTTGGTCGTGGCAGGAACGGCGGATAAAACGCTCATGGTGGAAGCGGGCGCAAAGCGCGTCTCCGAAGAACTCGTCCTGGAAGCCATGCAATTTGCGCACGCTGCACTCGGTCCCATCATCGACCTCGTGGAACGTGTCCGCGCAGAAGTTGGAAAGAACAAGCTCAACTGGCAGGCGCCGAAGGACGAAGATGACGCCGCCAAAAAGGCAGACATCGCCGCTATTCACGAAAAGGCAGAGGCCTATCTGCGCACGAAAATTGGTTTGCTGTTTGCCGAACCACTTCGGACCAAGGCAGATCGCAAAGCCGCAGTTCGACGTCTGAAGCAGGATCTGGTCGCTCATCTCGCCGAGCTCGGGATTGGCAAAGAAAAGCGCAAATATGCCGAAGAAACGGTAGATGCGTTTGTCGACGCCGAAATCACCCGCAAAATCTTGGATGAAAAATGGCGCGCCGATGGCCGCGGATTAGACGAGATCCGTCCGCTGGGCGCGATGGTTGGGGTGATGCCGCGTACACATGGATCCGGATTGTTCCAGCGTGGATCCACACAGGTGCTTTCGAGCGTCACACTTGGATCGCCGGGCATGGAACAAACGCTGGATACGATGGAATACCAAGCTAAAAAGCGGTATTTCCACCACTACAACTTCCCCAGCTATTCGGTGGGAGAAACCAAGGGAAACCGCGGTCCGGGCCGTCGTGAAATCGGTCATGGCGCACTCGCCGAACGCGCGCTCATGCCGGTCCTTCCGGAAAAAGAGCAGTTCCCCTACACGGTACGCGTCGTCTCCGAAGTGCTGGGCTCGAACGGTTCGAGCTCCATGGGCGCAACGTGCGGATCAACCCTCGCCCTCATGGACGCAGGTGTTCCGATCGCCGCACCGGTTGTTGGGATCGCCATGGGACTTGCGAGCGACGAGAAAACGGGGCGCTATCAGGTGATCACCGACCTGCAGGATTTGGAAGATGGCGAAGGGGGGATGGATTTCAAAATCGCCGGGACGCGCGACGGGATCACTGCGATCCAGATGGACACGAAAACCAGCGGATTGCCCTGGTCTGTGGTTGAACAAACGTTGGTGCAGGCAAAAAAAGCACGCGCAGAACTCCTTGATCTGATCGAGCAGGCCATCCCTGCCCCACGCGCCGAGCTCTCCAAGTATGCGCCACGCATCGTCTCCTTCAAGATTAATCCGGAAAAGATCCGTGACGTGATCGGTCCGGGTGGGAAGGTCATCAACGAGATCATCGCCACGCACAAGGTTGAAATCGACATCGAAGACGATGGTCAGGTGATGGTCACCTCCGCCAACGCGGACTCGCTGGAGAAGGCGGTGGAATGGATCAAGCAGCTGACGCGCGAAGTGAAGGCTGGAGAAACCTTTACCGGTCGCGTGACGCGTATGATGGCATTTGGAGCGTTCGTGGAAATCCTTCCGAAGGTAGAAGGGTTGGTCCACGTCAGCGAAATGGCCCCGTATCGCGTCGGAAAGCCGGAAGATATCGTGAAGGTTGGTGATATCGTCCACGTGGTCGTCCACGAAATCGACAGCATGGGACGGGTCAACCTCTCCATGAAGCGCGCAGAAGGAAACACGTACCCGCCGGCTCCAGAGAACACGGGCCCCTCAAGCGGAGGACGTGGCGGATTCGGTGGAGGTCGCGGTGGATTTGGTGGACGTGGGAATGGTCGCGGCGGCGATGAACGCCGTGCCAGCACCCCGCGCCCCCCGCAGACCCCTGCGCACGATCCGACAGACGTGCAACTGTAACAGGCACCAAAAAAACTCCGGCTCACGCCGGGTTTTTTTGTGTGTTCGTCGAGCGCAGCAGCCCGATCAATCCGATCAGTATGCAAAAATCCGCAATGTTCATCGCCGAGCGATCAAAGAGCAAAATCCAATCGCGTACATGTCCGTAATACACGCGATCAAACAAATTACCGCACGCGCCCCCGATCAAGAGCCCAAGCAGCAGAGCCTTGATCCAATCTTCCCGTAGAATCGCTTGCCGTAACTCTTTCACGGCGTAACCCAGGACAAACAACGTAAATGCAAGGATCAACGGCAACGGGACGGGAATATTCGCCGTGATCCCCATATTGCGATGATGCGTCCAGGTCAGAATCCCCTGAAATCGCCAGTCCAATTCAGGTGATGAAATCCCAAATGCCCAGGCCTTGGTGGCAAGATCCGCAAAAAGAGCGGCAACTCCGAAGAATGCCGCCCCAATCCCACTTAGTCGCGATGTCTGCGAAAGCATGGTTACATTTCTTGCGTCAGCGTCTTCTTGCAACTGATGCAGGCGGAAGAAGCGGGACGCGCTTCCAATCGTTTCTGGTCGATCTCTTGTCCGCAGTATTTGCACTTGCCGTACGTCCCCTTCTCGATAGATTCAAGCGCCTTCACCGTATCGCGCAAATCAGACTCCAAGCGATCCACGAGCGACACCTCATCGGCGTAGGCCGTGATTTCGCTTGCATTATCATCTTCGGAGTTGCCTCCAGATTCTGGATAGGCCGCTTGATAGGACCCGTTTTGTTTGTTCGCGTAATCCGCAAGATCCGCTTCCAGCTGGCGCTTATCCTTCTCGAGCCGTGCCTGCATCTCGGCAATAAACTCTTTGGTCAGCATAGTGTTTGGCACACTATACACGAAAAACCGCGCCCTGTCAGGAGGCGCGGTTCACAAGAAATACGAAAGCGCCACAGAGGACGCCCGCAAAGAAGTTTTTGGGCGCATGTGACGCTTCGAGAGAGTGGATCCATCCGCTCGTTATCGGTTTCGTCATCGAAGACCGGTTGGGGAACTCAGGCGAGCTCTACCCGTAGGCACAACGTGACAAGGACGATTATGAGCGAGGGAACGCCGAGGCGCTCCACAGAATCCAGAATTGCTCCATCTACCCCATTCATGGCAGACGACCTGATCGACCACGAGGGTACGATAAAATAGGCCCATGCCAAAGGTATTTGGGATTGATGTGTTTTGTCATGTGCATCACTGCGTAAACGCAATGAATGACACAAAGAATGAACGGAGTTGATAGATGGAATCGATACCCATCTCCACATGAGAATGAAACTCATGGAGTGCTCAAACGCACGAGGGCGGAGCAACAGATCGGCATCGGTCCCGAGCAATCTTAAGGTGCACTCACCGCGTGAGCGGCGAACAAACGAGAATCGAACAAACCAACAGAGAGTACGCACAGGAAGTGGCAACCGTTCGTTGCTTCACTGCCTTAGAAAGTACGCTATTCCCGATGACTCGGGAGAAAAGGTGCGTACTTACACTGTAGCATATTTTTCCCTTCTCGCAATCTTCCGGTGTGGATATGCCATTTTTTTGGCTAAAACTCGCTGTGGATTAATCTTATCCACATGCTGTGCATAAGTCTTATGGCTCAAAGCAGAACCCCAACTTCCCGTCAGACTCCCCGATCTGCACCGCAGGCCAACGCGCTTCTGCCGTTCCGAAATACCGGGCAAGATAGGGAGACGTGACCTTCCCAGATGCTCGGGTATACGGGTGCAACCCATCACACCCGATAACCTCCGGGCGACGCACCCCCTCTTGATTGGGAAACTGCAACAACTGGTCCGAGACAAAATAGCGGGTACTCGTCACCTCCCCAGACACCGTTGAGGTTGGAAGTCGCCATTCGCGTACGAACGATCCATCCGGTAGTTCGAGCGCTACCGATTCCCCAACCCCAAGCGATCCCAACACTGCGGATCTATTCAGGGATGGGAGTGGGTCTTCATACGCCAATTCAAACGATGGTCGCCCGCTCGCCTCTCCCCAACCGAGACTCACGATAAACGGGGGTGCCCAAATATCCCGAGGACGGACTGGAAACCCGGAAAGCGACTCTAAAAAATCCAACCCTTCGGCCTGCTCTTTGGAAAACACAACGCTTAGATCCGTCTGCTTCGGCCGCAATTCCGAACCCGCCTCCATCTCTACCCCGCTTCGCCAGATCCCCTCTTTCCAACGAAAGACCATCGCCGTACTTGTTCCTACATCGGAACGGAACCAAATCCCCTGTGAGGGCGCCGTCCAAAGCGGATAGAACCGGGTTTCTACGGCCTCTTCAGGTTGTTCCTCTGCGATCAACGCCCATCCACCCACCACCTGACGGGTTTGACCGTGTGTAAAACCACTCTGCTGCCAACGAGGCACCAGAACAAACGGGCGTCGCACCCCTTCCTGTTCCAAAAGACCAAAGGTCATCGGCAATCGCGTGTCTCGCGCAAGCGCCTCTTTCCAAAGTGCCGGAAGCGCCTCACGTACCTCGGGTGACAAAACCGCCTGCGCTTGCGCGCGTGTCCAGCGCGTCATGAACACAAGGCCCACCGGCTCGCGCAACGGCCAAGCTAGAAACAGCGCTACGCCCATACCAAAAACGATGCAAACCACAACGGCCGCAATCGCGAGCAGACGTCCTCGGATGCGCCCGCCTGACGTTCCATACGCCAGGATGGCGCTTTCTCGAGACACCATTACCTGAATATCTCCATCCATGTTCATCGGACACCCTACCCGAACCCCGCCCACTAGACAACGCATCCAAGGCATGCAACGTAGTACAAGAGACGCTATGCCCTCTCTCTTTACCGCCGCACTCACCGGTCTCGAAGCCGTGCTCGTCGACGTACAGGTCGATGTCTCACCCGGGATTCCGCAGGTGACACTTGTAGGTCTGCCGGATGCAAGCGTGCAAGAAGCCCGCGAGCGTATCCGAAGCGCACTCAGACATGGGGATCTTCCGTTTCCCCGTGCACGCGTCACCGTAAACCTTGCCCCCGGGCATGTCCGAAAAATCGGGACGGGCTACGATCTCCCCATTGCGATCGCATTACTACAAGCACAAGGCGCTCTCCCGCAATGCAAAGAACCGTCGTTGCTTGTAGGTGAACTCGGGTTAGATGGAACCGTGCTCCCGGTTCGAGGGGCGCTGTCGATGGCGTTTGCCGCACGCGCCGGCGGAGTCACCTCCCTATATATCCCCGCCTCCCAAGCGCATGAAGCCGCGCTCCTTCCAGATGTCCGGGTATTTCCAGTGGAACGTCTAGCGGATCTCGTCGATCATTTTTTACAACGTCGTCTCCTTGCCCCAATTCCTCCCCCCACGGAAGAGTCACTCCCTGCGCCCTCCGTTTCTCCCGTCCTTGAGGATGTGCGCGGACAAACCGAGGCGAAGCGCGCGGTCGAGATCGCCGTCGCCGGAGGACACAATCTTTTGCTTTCCGGTCCACCCGGATCAGGAAAAACACTGCTCGCGCGGTGTATCCCGTCTCTGTTTCCTCCTCTTCTTCCAGAAGAAGTACTCGAAGTCACTCGCATCCACTCCATCGCGCTCTCCTCGCCGCCGCTCATCCATCGGATGCCACCGTTTCGCGCGCCACATCACCACACCAGTGCAAGCGCGATGACGGGCGGAGGAACAATCCCGCGTCCCGGTGAAGTAACGCTCGCACACCGAGGCGTCTTGTTTTTGGATGAACTCCCGGAATGTTCCCGCGCCGTCCTTGAAGCGCTTCGACAACCCCTGGAAGACGGAGTCGTCTCGATCGCTCGCACGCAAGAACGCATGACCTTCCCTGCGCGCTTTCAACTCGTTGCCGCCATGAACCCCTGTCCCTGCGGATTTGCCACAGACCCCACGCGCACCTGCCGTTGCTCGGCTCAAGAACGCCAAAAATACGAACGCAAAATCTCCGGCCCACTCCTTGATCGGATCGATCTGGTCGTCGCCGTCCCGCGCGTAGATGCAGACGCCTTTCAGGCAAAAACAGCCCCAGAAACAAGCGCAGACGTTCGAATCCGCATCGCCACTGCCCGCGAGCGCGCGCTTCGTCGCCTTCGTCCGTTTCACCTCACAACCAATGCAGAGCTCACCACGTCTATCCTCGAACAAACCACACATCTAGAAACCGCTGCCTTGACCTTGCTCAAAAAAGCCATGGAGGCCTATCGGCTTAGTGGGCGCGGGTATGTCCGCGTACTCAAAGTCGCACAGACGATTGCGGATCTTGCCGGCTCTCCGACCATCCTTGCCGGACACATCGCCGAAGCCCTCCGTTATCGGCAACAACCCACAGCTAAATGACGTAGTTTTACGTAAAAAATAGACTTTATCCATTGACAAAAAAACCCCTTCACGATAGGATACCAATCACCAAAACTCGTGTATTGCAGTTCTAACGCGTCCGCAGAACGGTCCGTATTCCCCGGATGAAACGAGAGATGGGAATACGCATGACACCTGTGTCCGCCAGGGAGGTCTCTATTCCTACACCACTTTCACGGTTTGCCCACAAAGTCGCCTTCGCCTTCCTCAAAGGGTTGGGAGGGTGTCTTCATGCGTATCGTCGCGTTTCCGCACCACTCGCGCCGTTTTTTTCACTTATTGGTCGCGTGTTCACGCGCTGGGTCTTGCTGCCAATTTACCGAACGCTGGTGATGGTTCGCATCCGCGTCGGCCGCGTCTTGGCCTCGGCACGCGGTCTCCTGTTCTTGGTGTTCACGAATCGCTACATCTTTCACAGTGTCATCCTGATCGCGTCGGTCGCGACGACCTTTAGCCAATGGAATGCCCGCCAAGCGACCGCCATGGAGGCAGGCCGGCAAACCATGCTCTACGCCATCGTGAATGATGGACGTGTCGACGCCTTTGAAGAAATGGTTGAACCCGAAACGTTCGCCAAAGATACACACTATCTTGGGATGGAAACGATTCAGGCCATGCCGGACATCGACTACGACTATGAACCCATGGAAGACTATGGGACGGATGAACAGCTTCCTGGGACCATTGCCGTGATTCCTGGTCTTGAACCCGGCGAGCAAACGGATGTCCACGTCCAACGGACGAAAACGGAAACGTACGCCATTCAGCCCGGCGACACGCTTGGAACGATCGCACGCCATTTCCAGGTGACGGTCGGGACCATCACGTCCGCCAACAATCTGACGATGCGAAGCGTGCTGAAGCCCGGTGATTCGCTCAAGATTCCTCCGGTCTCAGGTGTTCTTCACACCGTGAAGAAGGGCGATACGCTGCAAAAACTTGCCAGCGCCTACAAGATCAACGCGGATGAGATCTTAACGGCGAACCACCTTGCTCCGGATGCGGTCCTCGCGGTTGGGGAAGAACTCATTCTTCCGGGCGCCATTCCGCTTGAACCGCCGAAGCCGAAACCGATCGCCGTGCGTCCAGAAGCACAGTCCAGCGCAACGATCCGCAACAAAAACTTCGACAAATATCAGGAGCTGAACACCATTAAAACGGATTCCCGTCCAAAACCGGCGGACAACACCACGGTTCCCACCACGAAACTGCTTTGGCCAACCACGGGACGCGTGATCACCCAGTACTACGGATGGAAACACACGGGTCTCGACATCGATGGAGACTATGTCGATCCGTTGTATGCCTCTGACGACGGTGTCGTCGAAACGTCCGGATGGAATAGCGGTGGATACGGTCTTCAAATCGTGATTGACCACGGAAACGGATTCCGTACCCGCTACGCACACGCCAGCAAATTGTTCGTGAAAAAAGGCGATGTCGTGAAGCGCGGTCAGGTGATCGCCATGCTTGGGACCACCGGTCGATCCACCGGGACCCACTTGCACTACGAAGTGTACGTGAATGGAAAACGTGTCAACCCGCTTTCCTACACTCGATAAGACAAAACACCTCTTCTTGAAGAGGTGTTTTTGTTCGCGTCATGCGTCGATGGGTGTATACTTGAAACGTCTATGTCCGCCATCCCTTCGCTCGTCCTCCGCTTTTTAGAACGCCAGCCGTTCATGACCATCAGTACCTGCGGATCAGAAAAAAACATGCCGCATACGTCGGTAGTTCTCTACGTCATGGAGGCGACGCCGCGTTTTTATATCGCTACCCATCGAAGTAGCCGTAAGGCACAGGACCTGCTCAAAAATCCTCACGTGAGTGGCGTGCACTGGGCGGTGAACGAAATGAATGTCCAATGGCATGGAACCGCCAAGGAAATCAGCGGCGCGGAAGTGGATCACTGGCTCGAGCTCCTTGCAAAAAAAGCCATGGCAATGCCGGATTTTTGGCCACCGATTTTTCAGATGCGTGGACTCGACTACATTGTTTTTGAGATCACCCCGACGCACATGACTGCCATGAAGCTCGATACTGCCACAATTAGCACCTCCGTGCCTCCTCAAGTCGTCATTCTGGGTGAATAGCGCCCGTGTTTCTGCAATTCGAAAACCCACCTTTTGTAGGTGGGTTTTCGTCATGGTGGACCCTAGCGGGATCGAACCGCTGACCTCTTCCATGCCATGGAAGCGCTCTACCAGCTGAGCTAAGGGCCCGACGTGTAAGGGCTTTGTTTTGCTCGCAAACTATGCCAAACGCCCGCAAACGCGTCAATGCGTACGCGACAACAGGCGGTGAACGCCATGTACGCGGCGCTGATGGCGTGCAACAGCCGCCATCCAACGCTCCGCATCCCGTTCCGTGCAACCGGTCGCGGGACACGAGGCCTCGATTTCTTTCTCCAACGCCGGAAGAACAAATGTTCGCACCTCAGAAAGGTCATCCCGAACCACGGCGTGCACCTTGTCCACGACATCATCCACGGGCTCATCTGACGCGGATTCCACATTCAACCCACGTCCGGAGGTGACGTACGATTCTTGAGGCGCTGGATCCACCGCAAGGCGAATCCCTCGAAGCGCGAGCTCGGAACGAAGCAACTCCATCCGTTCCAGACGGCGATGCTCCCCTTCTGAATCCAGTCGGCCGGCGTATTGGCGCCAGTCTTCCCACTCCTGCTGCAGCTCCGCCGTTGTCGATTCCGCCAGAGCAAGACGCTGCACCAGCTGCCTCAAACGCGCACGCTCTTCCCGGAGCGCATGGAGCGCACGACGATCGCCACCCCCTTTTTCTAACGCATCCACGCATGCCACAAGACGCGCCTCAATCGCGGCGCGACTTTCCTGGAACGACTGCGAAAGCGCACCAAACTCCTGCGCTTCCGCGTGACGATCCGAACCCCCTTCCGCGGCAGTTCCCCGGAATCGATCAAGAAAACGGCGCCACCAGGCAGACATAGGGATTACCGAACACCCGATTGCCCATCCGTAACCACCCGTTCACGCAACGGCTCTGGCATCGGACGCGGACCGGCCTTTGGAGATTGCTTTTTGAATGCCTCTAATTTTGCCTTCACCAACTCGCGTTCAGGACCGCTGACCAGTTTCATCAACGCCTCCAGGTGACCGATCGCCTGAGCGCCCTCCCCGCGTTCTTCATGAAGCGCCGCCAAATACCAGCGAGCGTTCACACGCGACGGATCAAATCCAGCAATCTGATCCAACAACTGCCGCGCTGCATCTTGGCGCGCTGCGCGCTGTTTTACGTCTTGCGTCATGTAGCTTGAGCGGTAGTGCAGCATGGCAAGCTCAAACGCTAACCCCGCATCGGAACGTCGCGTTTGCGCCGCGGCCGTCAATTGCGCGATCGCATCCCCAATGCGTCCTTCGCGTTCATTGACTACGGCTAGGTGATAACGCGCCGGGAAAAAGGTCCCCATCAACTGCGTCGCCTCTTCCAATGCCGCACGAGCATCACGCAAGTTTTCCGCAATGGATGCGCGTGCGATCTCAACCGCCTTTGGATCCTTCGCCTGCAACTGCGCGCGATAGGCATCCGCTCGCAAGATATACAGCTTTCCGACTTCGGTGAGATAGACAGGGTTGTTGGGTTCACGCACGGCTGCCTCGCGATACTGCTTGATCGCATGTTCGTCTGCTCCGGCAGAAAATGAGGCGATGCTTTGGTACAAGAATGCCAAGTTTGACCAGTTATCGACGTTGGAAGGGTTCAATTCTCGGGCCCGGATTCCAAGTTCAATCAACCGCGCCACAATCGGACGCACTTGATTCGCAAACACGTCTGGCGTTGCCCCGTCTTTCATCAAGAGCGAGGCTTTGACCAGAAGCGCTTGCGAGAGATTACGAAGATACAAATCACTTGCTGCATTCAACGAAACCGCGCGCTCAAATTCAGGCAAAACCGTGTCGATCGTCGCACCGCCCTGGAACGTTCGAAGTGCCTGCGTAAACACACGTTCTGCGTACATGCGCTGACCGGCAACCCACGCACTTGAACAGGCAACCACGGTGATGATAAGAAACGCGATCCCAAATGCTCCGGAAGTCCCCGCCGCTTTACGCCCATCCCAAACCAACACCTGGCGAGTCATGAGCGCCCCCAACAGGGCAAGCAGCAGCCAAAAGACGGTTTGATGCGCCACGTTGTAGTTGTACACGAATCCAGAAAACGCGAGCGCAATCCATCCCCCGCTCACAACCGCAATCGCCGTTTGGACGTCTTCGTTGGTTTCCTCCCGATAATGGGCAATTGTTTTGACCAGAACCGATCCCAGAAGTAACACCCACAACGAAACCCCAAGAATCCCAATGGTCGCGAGCAATGTCAGGAAGGCGCTTGAGCCGCGTTCAAAACGCACGTTCCACAGCGGCGATTCATTGATGATTTGCACGCGGTACTTGGCGTAGCTATACACCCACGTCCCCGGGCCGGTCCCCAAAACTGGATGCTCTTTCAAGGCGGATTGCGCGATCAACCAACTTGCCTTCGCCGAAGGGGCGAGTTCTCCCGGAACCGTGGTCGGCCAGGGAAGACGGACGAAGAGCATGACCAATGAAACCAAGGCCAGAAACGCCGGCGCGATCAATCGTTTGGTTTCGAACAGGCGGCCGCCCTTCCAGAACCCCATCAACACGGTGCAAACCGTTCCAACCAACACCGCAAGCCATGCTCCCCAAAAATCCACGCGCACAAGAACAAGGAGCGAAAGAATTCCGGATCCAACCGTAATTCCGCGCGCGATGTTGCCAAGCACCCCCGGCTCTCCTAAGGCGCAGACATGATTCTTGCATCCATGAAACGCAAGTCCGGCAGCGATGACGGTCGTGACAGACGCAAGCATGGAAAGTGCAAAAACCGTTCCGATGGTGGTCACCCCACTTGCGCCGGCGATCCCAAACGAAAAGGCCGTTCCCGCATACAACTGCAACACCCCATACCCAGCCGCAAGCCCTGATCCAAGCAAAAAGCTAAACAACAGGTTGTATACCTGCGTCGTTGATCGAACACGATTCACGAGCACGCTGTAGAGGACGACCAAGCTCGCCATGGTCGCGAATGACCAGGATGCCTGCCCCATGCTCCCCCACAGCGAGGTTCCACGATCGACTGAAGTAAATGAAAGCACGGCGTACGCGACAAGCCACACCACAGCCACCAAGTGGACCCAGTTACGTGTAATGGCAACACGTTTTTCTGCGACAACACGACCGATCCATGCAATTGCCGCAACGGCCGCCGCGGCGACCAAGACCGTTTGCTTGGGGAGCTCAACGGCATCTTGCGCCGCCGTGCAAACGACAAGCGGGATCAAGAACGCCACCGCGTGAAACGCGATGTCCATGAGACGCCCAAGCAACACGGCAAGGAGTGGATAGGCAGGCGCTGGTTCCACAACGGACGCGATAGGCGTCGGAGACGGATCACGGGTCAATGAAGGCATACGGAGATCCTTCGCATCATACCACGGGTCCGGTGGGATCAAAAACCACCCGCGCGGGCGGGTGGTTATGGGGCTGGCTCGGTCGGCGGCGTAAGCGGCTCGACCGGCACCTCTGTCGTGACTTCGACCGGTGTTGGCAGAACAACAACCGGTTCCGGAACAACAGGCGTCTCTTCTTCGACGGCTGGCTCTTCTGGAACGGGCTCCGGCTGAACAGCGCTAGGAGCAGGCGCGGGTGCGACCGGTGGCGCAACAGGTTCTGGCTCCCCGCCATTCACCGCCTGACCGGTTAATGGATCAATCGGCGCCGTCGTTCCGTCCGAGAAGAAGACCGTTTGGCCATCTTCTGTCACATCCACGCGCCAGGAGAAGGTGACATCGTGCAACTGCGCGTCACGGAAGAGAATGTCGAATCCGACGTCTGAGTAATGATCCGTCCACCATCCTCCATCGACCGATCCGCGTGGCGTTACCTGGACGTTTGGATAGCTATGGATGGAAGGATAGGTCACGCGTACCCGCTTCATCCCGGCGGTAATCGTGGCAAAACCGCGATAGCCGCTTCCTGACTTCGTGACCGTGACATTCGCATCCGCAGCAGGCGTCGTCGGTTCATCCGGTTTGCCCCAATATCCTGGATTTACGAATACCTCGATCTTCCCAATACCGACTCCGTCATAGGCTTCCAGGGCGTACCCAACGATCGGACCGGATTCCTTTGCCTTGACCGCGATCCCCGGAATGGTTGACGGCGCAAGCGGATCACCGATTTTCACCGCCCCCTTCATGGTCGACACCTTGGTCGGCACACGACCGGCGAGCGCGATCGGGTAGGTACTGGTCGCAGGTGCCCCGGCGATGAATGCCGGTTTAGTGGAGACGATCCCAAGGAGTGGCGTCTTTTCGTCCAAGGAACGCTGGACGTGCAACCGACCGCGATCGGACGCGACGACCAGATCTCCCGGTTCAAGCGCATCCGGCGAGTAGTACCGTTCCGCGAAGTCGTAGGAGGTGTTGGCCTGCCATCCGTCCGCATTCGTCGCCATGTAGGTCGAGGATGGTCCACCGGACGTGTCCAAGAAGATGTATTTGTCGCTCTGCATCGACCCTGCCGCAGAGGGATACAACTTGCCACCGATCAACAAATCCTGACTCACGCGCGCGTTTCCGGATTCATCCACGCTGAAAACCTGTGACGAGGACGGGCCGCGCAAGGTCAACCGCGCGGATGTTGCGGACAGCACTTCATTCGCGAAGGCAAAGTCCCGATCCACCGCCTGTGACCCATCCCACGCGCTCCCGCGGAAGGTAAGTGCCCACGATCCAACAAATGGATTGCCCGCACTTGCGGTGGTGGTCGGGGCGACGAACAGGTGATCCTGCAATTGTGCAATCTGTCCGGTCGCATCCACGGCCAATGTTCGGCCGCCTGAATATCCGACATTCACGAACGCTTCAATTGTCGAGGTTACAGCCGCGGACTCCAACGCATATCCAAGAATCTTTCCGGGTTTGGTCGCCTTCATCGCGTACCCTGCAAAAGGCGAAGAGGTAAGCGCATCACCAATACTTACCGCCCCATTCACAGCAGAAACCTTGGTCGGAACGCGCCCTGTGAGTGCGACCGGAATCCCTCCCGTTGCCCCCAATTGAAATGCCGGACGCGTGGAATACACCCCGATCAGCTGCGGATCGTATTGCACACCCGGAGCACGTCGCACCGTGGTTGAGGCCATCGAATCCAGAACCAAGACATCACCCGGTTCAACTGCACCCGATGATGGATACAGTTCCGCGAGGTCAAACCCGTCTGAAACAATGGCTCTGTCCGTAATCAGTGAAACAACCTGCGTGGAAGACGAATACGGGCAGAAAAGCGAATCTTGAGAAATACACACCCCATCGCTCGTACCGCCACTCGATCGATAATTCACGACCATCGCATAATCACGCGAACCCGTTGCGTTCTCCTTACTCCCTACAAGAAGCGAGTTGATATAGGCCCCCCATTCTGTTCCGCCTGTATTCTGGTTTCCATCTGAAAACGAGGCGGTGTTCACGAACTTTGCCGTGCTGGAGGTACTAGAGGCGACCACGGAGAAAGATCCGCCAACACTTAATCCTTGACCTGCGGAAATCGCTCCACCGACAAACAAATCGTTCGAGATAAACCCGTCGGAAGAAACATCGAGCCATCCGAGCTGAGCCACATCTGCCGTCAGATTACTCGTATCAACTCCGCCCACATCGACCACGGTTAGCGTATTTGGCCCATTGGTACTATTCGCCGCACTAAGGACATACGCGTAACGCCCCTGTGGCATCACATCTTTCACCGTATGAGTCGCATCGATCTGAATCGTAGAGGAGGGCGATCCGTCGATATCATACGGATCCGTCACATCCATGATGCGCATCCGAGACGTTTCCAACGCCGGACTATATGCCGTTCGGCCTGCAAGCGAGATACGCCCTTGCGTAGAATACACTGCGGCACGGAACGGATTCGTGGAACTGGAAACGTCGTAGACCGAGCTTGTCACGGTAAAAATGTCTACGGTGTAGACATAACTCCCCTGCGCTGCCAGATAGAAGTTGGATACCCCGGGAGTCGGCAAAAGCGCGAGCAGCTGTGGCGCGCGTGGGTTGTCCAGTGAGAAAACAGAGAAATAATCGTCGCCACCAATATAGAGACGTCCACCAACCGCCACCAAATCACGACCCGCGACAAGCGACGTCGTCGAGCTCGTGAGGACGGGACTTGCTCGATTACTGACATCAAAGGTTTCAAGCACCCCTCCCCCCAAGATGGCGTAGAGCGAGTTCCCTTGGACCTCGATCGCCGTTACCGTCCCTGCGCTCGTGAGCGTTGCGGACCCTACAAACACCGGTTGCCCTGGTGCACGAACATCAAAGATCCGAACGGTTCCGACATTTGTCCCCGCATAGAGATATTTCCCGTCCGTCCGGATATTTCGGACCTCATCACCGGCACCGGCCACGACGTAGGTCGAGGTCACGAACCGCGGGGCATCCGGATCCTGAATATCTA
This sequence comes from Patescibacteria group bacterium, assembly GCA_022843095.1. Taxonomy (GTDB): domain Bacteria; phylum Patescibacteriota; class Patescibacteriia; order 2-12-FULL-60-25; family 2-12-FULL-60-25; genus JALHOH01. The sequence goes on along the minus strand of JALHOH010000001.1, from coordinate 225,998 downwards.
CGATGCTTACGGTGCCCGAGGTCTTGTTCGCAATAAAGGCATTTCTACCCGAGACGAGGATCTTCCCGGCGTCGACTGACCCACCCAATGATCCGTCAAAGGTCACCGCTCCCCGTTTTACCATGTTATAGCCACGACTTCGGATATCGTTAATGATCGTCCCGCTTGGAGAACTGATGGTGTAACTTCCGACGGAAGGCGAAAGCGTTGTCGCGCCGAGCGTGACATTCCCAACGCGGAATCCTTGGGAGCTTGTAACGTATCCATCAGCATAGATACTTCCATCATAGGCAAATCGAGTGCGGTTTCCTGATGGCTGATGTAGGAAATGCGCAACGTCTCTCTGGTTGCCATCCGTCGATACAAACAAATGCGAGGGATTTGAGAGTTCAGCGGATTCGCCGGTCACTGTATAGACATACTGAGAACCGGTCATGAACATCCCTGCACCTCCGATATTTACGCTCGTTCCGTTCCCAGCCACAAAGTTTCCGTTCGTATACACCGACGACACGCTTCCAATATTTCCAGTCACCAAGAAATCATCGCCATTCATGGTGAACATGGCGTTCAGAGGATGTGTCGTGGAGGTTCCGCCAAGAATCACGTTTGTATTGGTGGCGTGACCAAAATAGATGTTCGACGTTCCGGCCGTTCCTCCGGACAAATCTGCATAGATCGGTGCGCCGGTCGAGGTCGCCGTGCTCCCAATCACCAGGTCGTTCGTCGAGGTCGTCAAACGCACCAGACCCGTTGCTCCAACGTAGGTCCAATTCGAGTCACTTCCGCCACCTGCCTGACAGTTTGTTCCATCCGCGAGACACACACGAACGCCTCCCTGAAACAATCCGCCAAATACGTTCAACGCCCCTTGAATGGTCGAGGTTGTTCCGGTTGCGCTGACCGACAACGGTCCGTCCGTTTGAATTCCTCCACGTCCAACGGCGAGCGATCCCATCACATCCAAATGATTCCCGACAAATCCATCCGTCCGCACCTGGAGTTTTCCGACTTCCGCGGAATGCGCTGCGAGCGTTGCCGCCTCAATCCCCCCAAGATCAACAATCGTCAGTGACGACGTTCCTGTTTCGACGTTGTCGAAGGAACGAAGCGCATACAGATACCGTCCGCTCACCACCACATCATTCATGTATCCGGACACGAGCGGGTTGGTAAACGTGATTGTTTGGGGAGAGGTTGGATCCAGCACATCGAAAATACGGAAGCCAAAACCATCACTCGTACGATTGGTGTACACAAACCGTCCGTGCGCCGCTACATCCGTACATCCGGTTGGAAAACAATCCAGAGAACCTACTGCGTAGGGATTCGTTGAGCTTGCGATATCTAGAATAAGACCAGATGTCGCCCCCGATCGCCCGACATACGCATAACGACCATCGATATCGATGGATTCCAGCGTTCCGGCACTCGCATACGTTCCCATCAAGACAGGCGCATGTGGGACGCTGATGTCGTAGATGAAAAAGTTGCTTCCATTTACGGCATAGAGGAATTTTCCCAGCGCAAGTACCGCGCGTGGCGCCGATACGGAAACGGAGGTTGCAGTCAAAATGTCCGTTGGATTCGAGACGTCATACACACGGATAAAGTTACTCCCAAAATCCGCCGTGTAGGCATACCCTCCCTGAACACTCACGCTATAGAGACTCCCCGCCCCCACAGAATCCAACAATCGCGGACGCGCCGGATCGGAGATATCCAATGTAAAGAAGGCTCCGGTTGAATCTCCCGCGACATATAACGTATTCCCAACCACGGTCAGATCGCGCGGTTGCGCCGAAAGTGCGGTGGTCGTGACCTGTTTCGGGGCATCCGGATTCGAGACGTCGATGACCGAAATGGAAGATGAGGTGCGATTTGCAACAAACGCATACCGGCCAGACACCGCAAGCGCCGTCCCGCCCGCCCCGATTCCACCTCCAGTGATGGCCGGTGAGGTCGAAATCGATCCACGCCGTTCTACCCGATACGACGTGCTGCGCAAATCATTCACATACGTCCCACTTCCGGCATTCAACGTGAATGCCCCATATTGACGCGTAATATCCGTAGCACCATACGTCGTAGACGATCCGACCACGTACGCACCGGTGTAATCGACATACGAGACAAATTGTCCCTGCGTGCTAAAAATCGTGATGTAATCCTGCGTCGGCGCGTCCGCATCCATGACAATGGCTCCCGACGGACCCGGCCAATCCTTGTGATTACGGATAACGTAGAACCCGGTTCCAGAAGCAACGATCCCCATGTCTTGGTAGTACGTCGAGTTCGTCCCTGCGACGAAAGCACCATTCGTGTACACCGAAGAAACGCTGCCAATATTTCCCGTGACGAGAAGATCGTTCCCGTTCATGGTAAACAAGTCATTCAACCCAGATTGCGTCGTAGATGTTCCACCAATGACGACATTTGTGTTTGTCGCATGGCCAAAATACACGGTTGAGGTTCCCGCAGTACCGCCGGACAAATCTGCGTAGATCGGTGCACCAGTCGAGGTCGCCGTGCTTCCCAGCACAAGATCATTCGTCGAGGTTGTGAGACGCACCAACCCACCGGACGCGTTGTATGCCCAGTTCGAATCACCGCTTGCAGGCTGACAGTTGGTTCCATCCGCCAAACACACAAGCTGTCCATTTACCTGCAAGGATTGATCAAACACCCCACGACTGGATGAAACGGCGCCGTAGAACGTGGAGGTCGCGGTGCTTGTGGACACGATATACCCGGTGGTCGTGACATTCCCTTGCCGATTCACCTGAAAAGCCGCGGTTCCGGAAGAATTAATCCCACGAATGAGAAAATCATTTGCGTCTGAGATCCCGCTTGAACGCACTTCTAACGCAGAGCGGGTTCCGGTCGCCGCCGTTTGAGACGTTTGATTCACCACGAACTGTGAAGAGGTGCCAAACGCCGTCCCGGAGGCGCTCATCCCCTGCAACCGTTCTGCATTGAAGGCGTACGGCGTGCTCGCGAGGCGCTTGCGCGGGGTCATTTCGCTATCGGTCCCGATCGTGACTCCAAGATACAAACTATCGCTATTCCAATCGATGAGGTCGTTCAGGGGATTTTGAGAACCACCGGAGGCAGAAGTATCCCCAAGCAGCACCGTGAACAACCCGTTTCGCAAGGTGGTTGTTACCGCGTTCGGTGATGCCGTGGTTCCGGATGCGGTCCAAAGCGGCGTTCCACCGGATGCAGCGGCGTACAAACTAAACTTAATGGCATATTGACCGTCTGCTACCGGAAATCCAGAACTGTCGGACAATTTTGCCTGATAGTTGATCTGACGATTGATGCCATTTGCTGCCTCTACTTCGCCGAACTGGATGAGGCCAGACAAAACCAAAGAGACGCCGAGGATGGCGGCGGCAAATACGCTGCTCGCACGCGCAAAAAGATGAGACACACGCATCGGCTTCTCTAGTATACCGCATTTTTCTTTTTTTGTCGGATTGGGTGCAAACGAAAAAACCCGTCGCTAATAGCCACGGGTCTTTTCTTCCCTGATTCCGTTCTATAGGGATGTAGAAGGTGCGAGTTCTTCAGCCGCCGCTGGTTCGGAGCCCGAGGTGGATGGACCGGTTTCCGGGACCGGTTCACTCACCAACGGTGTTTCCGTCACCGTGGGTTCCGTTTCAACGGACGTTGAAGGCAATGGGGAAGGTGCTGGATCAGCCGTTACCGCTGGTTCTGTCGGTGGCGAAGAAACTGGTTGAACCGGTGCGACTGGAGCGGGAGCCGGTTCTGGCGTCGTTTCCGTGGCCCCCGAAGGGTCCAAGGAACCGGTCGTCGGATTCAACTGCCCATACGTTCCATCAGAGACATGCATGAGCTGACCGTTCATCGTGGGCGTGACCGTCCAAGCGATGACAATGTCCGATTGCTGCACCTGATGGAAGTTCAAGGTAAATCCGCTATCCGACGGCTTCGTGATGTACCATCCGCCATCCACTGACCCATACGGCGTCACCTGAATCAATGGGTAGTTTCCGACGGATGCATACGTCACACGCACGGACTTCTGGCCGGCCAACATGTAGGCCAATCCGGACTGCGGGGCAAACCCCGTCGACGGTGTCGATGCCACCACTTCCTCGACTGGCGCTTCTGGGCCCGCCCAATACGTCGCTTTCACAAACACTTCGATCTTGCCCACGGACGGCGCGTCATAATCTTCCAGCGCCTGACCCACGACCGCCCCGGCTTTCAACGCCTTCACCGCAACACCCGGGATGGTGGACGGCGCGAGCCAGTCCCCAATCTTGATCGATCCATTCAAGGTCGACACCTTGGTCGGCACACGTCCTGCGAGCGCAATCGGATAGGTGCTGGTTGCAGGCGCCCCGGCGATAAAGGCCGGTTTTGTGGACACGATCCCCGCAAGCATCCCATCGCCATTGAAGGAGCGCTGCACATGCAGACGACCCGTGCGACTGATCACGACCAGGTCTCCTGGTTCCAAATGATCCGGCGAATAATAGCGTTCCGCGAAGTCGTAGGACGTGTTGGCCTGCCACCCATCGGCGTTGGTCGCCATGTAGGTCGTCGTAGGCCCACCGGACGTGTCCAAGAAGATGTACTTATCTCCCTGCATCGTTCCGGCAGCTGACGGAAAGAGCTTTCCGCCTACCTTCAGATCACCGGATTCCGTGACCGCGATCCCAGCGGTCGAGCTCGGCGTCTTCACGACAAACTGCGAATTCGTGGCGTTCAAGACCTGCGTTTGCAAGGTAAAATCTTTCGTGATGGCCTGCGATCCGTTCCAGCTGGAACCGCGGAAGGCGATCCCCCACGACGAGACGTTCGGATTGCCTGCGCTTGCCGTTGAGGTCGCCTGCACCACGAAGTCATCCGTGATTTGGGCCACCGTTCCACTCGCGTTCACCCCAATCGCCATGCGCGCTTCAAATCCGACTTTGACGAAGACTTCGATGGTCGAGGTCGTCGATGCCGGTTCCAGTGCATACCCGACGATCATCCCCGGCTTCGTAGCCTTCATCGCATACCCTGGATACTCCGACGTCGTCAGCGGGTCCCCGGCCTGAATCGCTCCGTTCACCACGGACACCTTGGTCGGCACACGCCCCGTCAGTGCGACGTTCACCCCATCCAACCCAAGCACCATCCCCGGCGCCGTCGAACGAATCCCGGCGATCCGAGTGCTGTAGGGCGTAGACGAGCGGCGAACATAGGTCGTCTGCATCGAGTCAAACTCGAGAATATCGCCATTCACCGTCGTTCCCGTCGCCATGTAGGCTTCTGCAAGGTCAAACCCGTTCGCCACGATCGCCGCATCCGCAATGAGCGACGTCACCTGTGTCGAAGAGGCGTAGGGACACGTCTCCGAAAGCTGGGCAATACAAATCCCGTCTGATCCAGCGTTCGAGTTATACCGCACAACCATGGCGTAATCGCGTGACCCGGTCGAATATTCATTCGGTCCAACAAGCAAGGAGTTGATATATGCGCCCCATTCCCCACCGTCCGTCCCGGTTGCGATATAGGTCGCCTCATTAACGACGCGGAATGTAGGCGACGTGGTAGACGCGCTCACCAACACCGTCCCCGCCGTCGAGGACACCGTGAAGGTAGAAGAACCCATGGAGAGATACCCTCCGGCGTTCACGAACAACCCACCGGACTGAATCGGCCCTTCCGAATAGATCCCATGCTCACCGACCGAGAGGCCGCCATGAATCACTACACGATTGGCAAATACTCCATCTTGCTCCACATGCAGGCGACCAAATTCCCCGGAATCCGCGCGCAATCCATGCACACTGATGCCGCCGATGTCATACAACCGAATGCGACTTCCCGTCTGTTCAACCAAGATGTTTCCAACGACCCGCACTTGGCGCTGTGTAGAGAAATCACTAAGGCGCGTAATGTGACGCGTTGCAGAAGCGGAAGTGACGTCAAAGACTTCAATCCCATCCTGATCACCCACGAACAAGGTGTTCCCCGCAACATCCACGGAGACGACCCCGGATAACTGTTCGGTCGTCGTCGACATCCCAATCGGGTTGTAGGGGTCGGTAATATCGAATGCCTGCAACACCGTGCTCCCCGCAACAAACAACGCTCGATCACGAATTGTAATTTGTTCCGGATTCGTAAGGCCCGTTAACACCTTTACAAGGGTGCTTGATCCATTCTGCACATCAAACACGTACATTTCGTTTGAGACACGCTCGACAACATACGCAACCCCATTTCGGACCTTCACGCTATTTGGCTGCCCCCAGCCGACCGAATACTTACTCACCAAGGATAACGTCGAGGAAGCGCCGATCGAATAGACGTCAAAGCTATCCCCGTCGGCGACATACAAGAAAGAACCAACGACTTCCATGGAGTAAGGACCTCCTGACTGGTTGACGGTTTGCGCAATATACGGAGCTTGAGGATTCCGAATATCGATCGCATAACGCTGACCAAAATTATAGTCTCCGGTATACACCATGTTCTGCGAAATGGCGACCGGAAACGCCCCACTTGAAATCGTCGTCGTTCCCATCTGACGAATCTGCGTCGGCTCTGAAATATCGTAGAGAAGAATGTCGGAATTTACGTATCGATTCATCGCGACCGTATTCCCTTCCACATCCATGCGAAGATTTGAATCTGCTGCGAAAGTCGTTTCATCTAAAAGCGTATACGTCGATGTCGACAACACTTGGCTAAAGGACTTTTGCAAGTCCAAATTCTTCACCGTCGCCGTCGTTGTGATGTTCAACAACGCGGCAGACAAGACACCTTCAGAAAAGATCCCGCCATATCCAACTTGCAACCCTCCATTGATAGAAACCTGACCATTAAAGACTGAGGGACCGAGCACCTGCAACCGCCCCACATTCGCGGATCCCGCGCGAATCCCAATCGCATCAATCCCTCCGATATCCATGACGTTGAAACGATTGTTCGTGTTCCCGAACGTGAGCAAATCTCCGAACACCCCAACCGCACTCTCTGCTGCAGAGTTTCCGTTTCCAAGAATCGTTCTAACCGGGTAGGCATTCGTTGAGCTCGAGATATCGAAGATTTCGATATCGTAATTCTCGTTCACGTAGTACAAGTATCGATCGGCAATCGTGAGGTTTTCCGGATACTGCATCCCTGCGGACTGCGTCGTAATTTCATTCACGACACGAACGTCTGTCGGATGATGCGTATCCCAAACGAGAATCTTATTCTGACCGGTAGACGTATAGAATGCGGTATAGATATACCCATCCTTTGATGTCATCCCATGCGCCTGTGAGGTCTCCACCGTTGACGATGTCATGGTGATGACTGGATTCAACGGATTCTTTACATCGATGATCGAAAGTGGCTGCCCAACGAAGAATGGATTTCCTAACACGGCGACACGCCCATCCAGTACCGTCAAATGTGCTGCAGAATTCATCCCTCCAATCGTTCCGACCACGGTCGGCGTCGTATTCTGCAAACTCACGACGAAGAACTTAGAATCCGCGCCATTGGTATCAAGGATGTAGGCATATCCTCCTTGAATCTTCACCGCATTCGCGTTCAGGTTTTGTGCGGAAGACGCGACATAGCGCGGGTTAACCGGGTCTGAAATATCAAACTTGTGCGCCTTCGCTCCAACCACCACCAACGTGTTTCCCTCAACGGCCATGTCGGCTGCATCGCTAAATCCATAGACCGACCATTCCGTAGAGGTCACTAACCGCGTAGAGGAAGGACCGGCAATATGGAAGACATACAACCGCTGCCAAGCCGTATCATTCACAAACGCATACGGATACCGATAGGCAATGCGCGTGAGGTACGAAGAGGCGGGACCTTCCGCATACGCCGTGATTTCTGCCGGACTCGCGTTATTCCACTCTTCCGTCATTCCACCGACCATCCGCGTTCCACTTACGGAATTCAATGTGAAATTCGTCCCCGTCGTCGCGGTGATGCCGTTTGCGCCATAGAAGACAGAACCCGTCCCTGCGACAAACGCGCCGTTTGTGTACACCGAAGAGACGCTGCCGATATTCCCCATGACCAGCAGATCATTCCCGTTCATGGTGAAAAGCGGATGCAATCCGGATTCCGTGGTCGAGGTTCCACCAATCACGACATCCGTGCCCGTTCCGTGGCCGAAGTACACGGTGGAGGACACATTATCGATTCCTCCGGAAAGATCGAAGTACACCGGCGCACCCGTCGACGTTGCCGTACTCCCCATGACCACGTCATAGGTCGAGGTCGTCAGGCGGACAAACCCGCTTGCCGCCACTTCGGTCCAGTTGCTGTCGCTGCCACCCCCGCCACCTCCCACCTGACAGTTCGTCCCATCTGCAAGACAGACGCGGACACCGTTTTGGAACAGCCCACCGATCACATTCAAGCGACCCTGAAACGTCGACGTGGTGCCCGTCGCCATCACGACAAGAGCTCCTTCGGAGGCGATCCCGCCACGTCCAACACCAAGCGATCCCATGACATCAAAATGGTTTCCGACAAATCCATCTCCACGAACCTGCAACGACCCGACTTCCGCGGCATGTGCCACAAGTCCCGTCGTTTCGATCCCACCCAAGTCAAAGATCTTGAGCGTTGAAGTTCCGGTTTGGTTCGCAGCAGAAGACAGCGCAACAAACGCATAGCGACCGGAAATGGCGATATCATTCGTGTAATCGTCTGTAAGAGGACTTGCGAAGGACAACGCTCCCGGTGAGGTCGGATCCGTTAGATCAAAAATGTAGATTCCGGTTCCATACCCCGTCGTGGCGGCATACAAATACCGTCCATGCACCTGAACATCCGTACAGCCCGCGAGCACACAGCTGAACGTCCCCGCAAGCGTCGGATTCGTGGAAGAAGAGATGTCCAACACAAGCCCCGTTGTTGCTCCCGAACGGCCAACGTAGGCATACGCGCCATCAATCGCGATGGATTCAAGCGTATTCGCCGAGACATAGGAACCCAATGCATAGGGCTGACGCGGATTCGTGATGTCGTACACGTAGAACGTCGAATTGTTGGTGATGTACAAGAACCGACCGGCGACCTTCACTGCACGTGGTGCCGTGATAGAGATCGTAGTTGCAGCCGCAATGTTCGTTGGGTCTTGCACGTCATAGACGCGCACCACGTTGCTTGCGAAATCGGCAAGATACGCAAACCCATTTTGGACGGCGACATCATAGAAAGACCCTCCGCCGACTGTATTCAACAAACGTGGGTTCGCCGGATCGGAGACATCCAAGGTAAAGAAGGCGCCGGTCGTATCCCCCGCAACAAACAACGTATTTCCGGAAAGCGCGAGCGCGCGCGGCAAGGCGGAGAGCGCCGTCGTCGTCACCACGCGAGGACGGTCCAGATTCGCAATGTCCACAACGCTGACGGAAGAAGACGCCTGGTTCGCGACATACGCGTAGCGACCATTGATGACAACGGAAGAAGCACCTTCTCCCAACCCACTGCCGGACGCGGTCGTCGTTGCGAGGCCGCGTGGCTGGATGTTCAGCCCCGTGCTGCGAAGATCGTTGATAAACGTCCCACTGCTCGCCGTAATCGTGAACGAGTTATAGGGGCGATAAATACGCGTTTCTTCGTACCGCGTCGAAGAGGCGACCACAAAATCCCCGGTGTAGTCGATAAACGACTTGTATCCGTTTTGTCCGCCAAAAATGGCGATCGGATCCAATCCAGACGTATTGGCATCCAACACAATCGATGCGATGGATCCACCCCCCTGCACGTTCTCGATCTTGAACACGCCGGCAGAACGACCGGTGATGCGCATGTCCTGGTAATAGGTGGAGTCCGTCCCGACAACCAACCCGCCGTTTGTGTACACCGAAGAAACGCTCCCAATATTTCCTGTAACCAATAGATCATCCCCATTCATCCGGAACAACCCGTTCAACGGATGTGTGGTGGATGTTCCGCCAATCACGACATTGGTATTTGTCGCATGTCCAAAATACACGGTAGACGTCCCATCCGTAGACCCGGACAGGTCGGCATAGATCGGCGCACCCGTTGAAGTCGCAGTGCTTCCAATCACGAGATCGTTGGTCGAGGTTGTCAGACGGACCAATCCGCTTGCACCAACATATGTCCAGTTCGCATCACTCCCGCTTCCACCCGTGCAGTTTGTCCCATCCGCAAGACACACACGGACGCCGTTCTGGAAGATTCCACCGACCACATTCAACCGACCGACGATCGTCGACGTCGTCCCCGAGGCATGAACCGCGATGGCGCCATCCGAGTACAACCCCCCACGACCGATCGCGATCGACCCAAGAACATCCAAACGATTTCCGATAAATCCGTCGTTTTGCACCTGCAGCCGTCCCAGTTCCGCAACCGGCGCGACCAACCCGTTCGTTTCGATCCCCGTCAGATTGATGACGTTCAACGATTTCGTAGATCCATAGTCTACGGAATACAGTGATGTTCCATTCACGGACAACCCATTCGGCACCTGCTGACCCGTTGCAAAGGTCTGCACGAGGGACGCAGATGATGGCGTCGTGATGTCGTAGACGTAGATAGTTCCGTTCTCCGCGGCAACATACAAATATCGACCAGAGACAACTAATCCATAGTCATCGGACAGATTTGTTCCGACGACGATATTCGTGACAAATACCGGGCTTGTCGAACTTGCCACGTTATAAACGTTGATGATCCCGTCTGTCGTCGCGCGATTCACGATGTATAAATACTGACCTTGCAGCGCAATGGCTGCCGGTTCCGTACTTGCCGAGGTCGTAGAGGTATATTGAAGCGTTGGGGCGTAAGGATTGGAAACATCCATCACGCGAAGGATCGGAGAATTTGTTTGCGTGAGGTAGGCATAATTCCCACGAACAATGGCACCCCCTGATCCACCAGAACCACTGCTGTAGAAAAACTCGGAAACAATAAACGGATTCGCAGGATTCTGAACATCAACGATGTAGAAATAACTACCGCACATGACATACGCGAACCCTCCAGCAACCTGGAACGAACAACTCGTTCCCATACTCCCTACCTCCCCAACCTGCAACGGATTTCTTGGGTTCGCGATGTCGAAGATCGTCAATTTCGTGTAGTTATACACGTACATGTACCGACCTTGAACGTCGAGCTGCGAAATTCCTTGGTTTGCGATTGTTACCTCCTTCAAAAGCGCAGGGGTACTCGAGGCAAGATCATAAATCTGAATCCCTTGACCTGAACCGCTCGAAAGAACAAACAACAAACGATCGCGGACAAGTGTCTGTTTTGGCGTGGTATTACTCGCCACGATGGTCGATGATGCGACCTTAGAGAACCGCGTGTCCGCCCCCAAGGAATTATCGATCCCATTAAACATCCGTGTCCCACTCACAGATGTGATCGTAAGCACGGGCGTCGTTCCGCCGGAAGAAATGAGTCCGGACCCGTATGAGGTCGAACCCGATCCCGCGACAAATGCGCCATTTGTATAGACCGACGACACACTCCCGATATTGCCCGTAACAAGGAGGTCGTCCCCGTTCATGGTAAACAATCCATGAAGCGGCGCCGTTGTCGAGGTACCGCCGATGACGACATTGGTTTGTGTGGCATGCCCAAAATAGACGTTGGAGGTTCCCGCCGTCCCGCCGGAAAGATCAAAATACACGGGCGCGCCACCTGCGGCAGAGGAGGTCGCCGTGTTGCCAAGGACCACATCATTGGTTGACGTAGTCAGACGCACCATCCCGCTTGCAGTCACGTACGTCCAACTCCCGTCAGACCCACCGCCCGACTGACAGTTGGTCCCGTCCGCAAGACACACGTATTTTCCGTTGACCAAAATGTATTGATCAAAAATCCCACGCGTCGAAGAAACCGTCCCCTGGAAGGTGGAGGTCGCTGTACTGCTCGTGGACACAAACGCTTCCGAGCTTGAAACAACGCCAAGACGCGTGATCTCAAACACGACGGTGCTGGAGGAATTGATCCCCCGAACCAAGTAATCGTTGGTATCCGACATCCCGCTCGAACGAATCTCCAATGCAGAACGCGTCCCGGTTGCGCCTGTCTGGGACGTCTGATTCACAATAAACAGCGCATTTGCGCCAAACGCCGTCCCGGAGGCGCTCATTCCCTGCAACCGCTCGGCATTAAACGCGTACGGCGTACTCGCCAACCGTTTACGCGGTGTCATTTCTGCATCCGCGCCGACCGTGACACCAAGGTACAGGCTATCGCTATTCCAATTGATGAGGTCATTCAATGGATTTTGGGAGCCCGCGGACAGCGCCGTGTCGCCCAGCAACACCGTAAACAATCCATTCTGAACGTTCACGTTCATGGCAACCGGCGTCGCCGTGGTACCAGATGCGGTCCAAAGCGGTGTACCACCGGATGCGGCGGCATACAAACTAAACTTAATGGAATACGTTCCGTCTGGAACGGCTGCCCCCGTGGTATCCAACAACTTTGCCTGATAGTTGATCTGGCGATTGATCCCGTTCGCGGCAATGGTCCGCGACGCGAAAAGGAACGAACAGACAACCATCCCTCCGCCGCACAAGACGGCGAGGCTCCAGGCGAGGACCCGGGCACGGAAGGAATCAAGGCGCAACATACGACACGAACGAACGTTCCTCGAGAGGTCGAGGAGAGCGGAAGCAGGGCAGACCATGTCGTGAGGTCCCGCGGTCATCGCGAGGCCAACGACGCCCTCCTTCCTCCTTTTCGGCGAACGATGCCGTCCAGGATGTGCATGAAGTCGGAATCTTCACGTACATACCCAGTATGGCATCGTTCTGTGAATGCGCATCTTTGCGTAGTTCTGGCCACTTTCATCCCTGAGACGCCCGTCACTTGAACGTGTATAACCTGTGGATAAAACGTGGATGAAAATATTTTCCTGTCTAAACTAAGCGGTTTTTTGCTTCTGCAGGACAATCGGTGCATCAATGACCGTGGAGGGTGCCGCCGTTAGATCGATATCGTCGGAACGGTAGGCGGCGTACCCAGAAGAAACGCCCACGAGATAGTACACATTCTTTCCAACGATGAAGCCGTATTTTCCTTTACTATCCGTGATCTGCGTCTCCAAGAGCTTATTATACTTCTTATCGAAGATACGTACGACCGCACGCGCAATCGGCTTCTTTGTTTCCGCATCCACCACGAGCCCATATCCTTTTGGCTTTGGCGGAAGCGAAAGACGACGGAACAGGAAATACATCAGCACCTGCGCAACTAGAAGCCCGACCGTCCACCCACTCGGCGCGATAATCAGCACAATCACGGACACAAGCACGCTCACAATACCGACGGCGTGTTGAATCTTGCGAAGCAATTGTTTCACGACGATGTCACGTGGTGTCACAACGCGCTCGATCGGATCGAGCGGAATGTTATAGCTCAGCAACGAACTCTCTTTCACGTCGATCGGCTCGCCATGGTACAAATCCGCCAAATCAATATCCGTTGTGTCCTGTTTAAGCAACACGGAAGGAAACACAAATCCCTGTTTAACTACCTCTAACCGAAATTTGCCTGGAGGGGCGATAATACTGAACCGACCCTGTGCATCCGTGATACGCGTCTGCACGACGCGACCGTTTTGGACCGTGACTAATCGCACAATCGCCAAATCAATCGGCTGCTTGGTGAGTGCGTGATACACCATCCCCCACTTTAATCGCTTTCGACGTCCCAGAAGCAAAATCGGCTGGGTGATGAGGTAGTACAAATAGTTCAAAAATTGAAAGGCGGAAACTGCGGTCACCGCATTCGCCGCCGCAACCGCTACAACCGTCGGCGCAACCACCTGTTCTGCCGCTGCTACCGTCTCCGGAGTGCGAACGGCTTCCAACGTCGCTTCCACACGTTTTGTCACCTCCGTGGCTACAGCCGCGATGTTCTGCGTCACCGGTGCACCCGGCTGGATCACTGTTTGCAAAGGCTTAGGCAGAGCACGTAAGGTGAGCGCCCCCGTAACGGTTTGTTCGGTTGGCCGAATCCGAATCTCTTGCAACTGATACCCATTCTTCGATGCCACCACGCGATAGGCTCCGGTCGGCGCATACCAACCAAACACCCCTTCCTTCCCCGTTACCACCGGATTCTGTTGGCCAAATGCACGCGCATTCCAAACGCGACCCGCTTCATCGTAGAGCGTGACCGTTGCATCCGCGATCAGTGCACCTTCACCCGCCAAAGAGGCCTCTCGTACCACGCCCTGCGCAATCACGCGTGTCGGAATCGTTGTGACCGCTTCCGCGCCGTTTGTAAAATACACCCGAACCGTTGCGGAAACCGCTCCCATCGACGACGGGACAAACACGGCGGAGAACGCACCACTTAATGGGCTAGGGGTCAGCGCGTACCGATCTCGACCAAACTGAATCTCTCCGCGCACAGGCAGAGACGGCAAACCGGCAGATGGGACGGAAATTGAGACAGGCTTCCCAAAAAGCAGAGTTACTTCACCCGTTGTTCCTGGCTGAAGAAGAAGAGGGCTATTTGGAACGGAAAATTGAGGCTGAATCCGAACGATCTCCCCGCCTGGCGTTGGAACCGGAATGGGGGTTGGATCCGGTGTCGGTTCTGGCGTCGGGGTTGGCGTGGGTTCCGGGATCGGAGCTGGCGTTGGAGTTGGTGCAGGAGATGGTGCAGGCGTTGGGGTCGGGGCTGGTGTCGGTGCAGGCGTCGGCTGTGGCGTGATCACCGTCCCTCCCGGACCACTCGGGGGCGCGGGGGTGGGCGTTGGGGTCGGAACCGGAACTGGTGGAGGCAAAACAGGCGGCACTGGTGGCGGGGCTGGTGGTCCAACCGGGGTCGCATCAACCAGAGCACCGCTCGACGCATTCCCTTTGTCGTCCTGGGCGAACACGGCATAGAACTGCGTGACTCCATTAATCAACCCGCTGTCTGTCACGGTCGAGGCATTCCCAGAATAGACCACGCGTCCATCCGCGATTCCGGTGGGCGAGCGATCCGTGCGCGCAACGATGATGACACGAGAAAAATCCGGATCAGTCGGATTGACCCAGGTTAATTTCACAACCCCGTCTCCCGGTGACGCCGCGAGTCCACTCACATTCGCGGGTGGGGTGGTATCCGTCACTGTTGTGAAGGTTTGATTTGCCGATTGAGAAAAAAGCGCGGCTGTACTGGTCCCGCTAACACGAAACTGATAGGTCGTTCCAGGAAGCAATCCCGACAGTGGCACCGCGTGACTGGTACGTGTCCCGGCGATCGATTGCTCTGCGCTGTATGGAACAACGCGGCCGTATTCAAGACGGGTCGTCGCGGGAATATCCGTATCCCACAATACCACCGCAGACACATCGGTCAGCGATTGAACGCGGATATTCGAAAGAACCGGAGGGGCCGGAATAGCGAGCGTCGTGAAGACCTGATCCGCCGACGTTGCCGTGTTTGCCTGCGCATCTTTGGAGGAAACGCGAAAGTGATAGACGGTGCTCGGATTCAGGTTCGACAACCAAATACGATGCGCGGTCACCAAACCCGACGTAGAAGATGCACCAAGCTCATACCCGACCGTCATCCCGAACTCCACCTTCGTGTCAGACGCTTCATCGGTATCCCAGGCAATCTGAACGGATGAGGTCGTAATTGCTTCTGCGCGAATATTCGAAATAAGCGGTGCTGTCGTATCTCCTGGAATTGGAGCGCCGCCGCCACCCCCTCCGCCGCCGCCCCCACCTCCTGCTGCAGGGATGGTGGCAGACACTGCGGCCGTGTCTCCAGAAACAATCGGCACTTCGATGCCTCCCACATCCCCAAACCCCCCATCAATAGAAATGGTAAATCTACCGGATCCGCTTGGATTCACAATCTGACCCACGCCACCAGAGGCATTTGTCCCGATGCGAATCACGACCTTTGCCGAGGCCGCGATTTCTCCAAGAGCTGCATTCGTGGGTGGGGTAAAAACAATCGTCTGCGAGGTCGTTGCGACGCCCCACACGCCCGCCGCCGCTGTTGCGCCCAATGTTTCGCTCGTTTCAAAACCGGTCACGGCCCCATGTAAAAGATCGATGTCACCGAAACCAATGGCGCTAAGCGAAAACGTCGAAGACGGAAACGAGAGCCGAATGGTATCTGTGGGTGCATCTACCCCCGTCGGTGTGGTAAACCGAATTTCATGATTGGACGATTGACTCACCTGCTGGCGCGTCATGGTATCACTTCGACTGGTGAGCGTTGCCGCGAGCGCAGAGGCAAACACCATGGCAATACCAAAAAATGACCACAACAAGGCTGCAACAAATCGTCCCGTACGCATGAGCGTAGTGTACCCTGATCAGCTCGACCGTGCACGCGCATCACGCCGTGCCCGCACAAGTGGAACACTGATTAACACCGTCAGGAAACCTGCGACCAACATCAGACGCCAAGGAAACACGTAAATAACGGTTTCTGCTCGATGCATGGTTCCTGCGCTTTGTCCTACGATACGCAATTCCGCACGATAGCGTCCGAATGCAAAATTCTTCCATTCCTCGCTTAATTCATACCAAAATCCCCCACCATTTTCCGGGGTACGTTTTGCCCATGCTTGCGTATAACGACGACCCGAATTTGGGAGAACGCGCTTGTATTCTGGATTAAATGGTAACTGAGCAACGGTTTGTCCAAAGAGATTCTTCACCGTCACAGACCCTTGCGGGATCAGAAATGCATTCCCTTTATTCTGTAAAACAGACGTAAAAAGAACCGGTAAACGGTTGGTCCACATGTGATCCACTTCAAATGTTTGCAACTCACTTTCTTCAATAATTGCCCCCTTTACCGTAACAAATAACAACATCCCCGCACGCGACCCGGCGACGATGGATTGGTCTGCATTTGAGCCCGGCGGAACATTTGAAAAGAACAGAACACCGTAGTATCCGCCCGGCTGTGTACCTGCCGGAACCTTCACCTCAAACGGAACGCGACGAATTTCTCCCGGTCGTAGCGTCACACTCACCCGATCGAGCTGCACCCATGAAGGTAAACCGCTTTTTTCTGTGGGTGGTAAGAACTCCTGCTGCCCTTGGTCACCGTTTGGAACAAATTTTTGGACACTCAGATAGTACGTAGCAGGCTCACGCTCATCATTCCCAATCGTGACATACGCCGACGCAGATGCCCCGGGCTGGACCAACACATCCAGCATCGTCGGCGACATGGTAAACGCTTCAGAAATACGCGGAAATCCGACAAAGGCCACCGTAAGCAAAAGCCAAAAGAAGCGCATACCTAGTAATTAACCGTGAGTGTGTAGGTGACGTCTTGCGTATACGTCCCCGCCTGCGTTGCAGCGGAAACGGATAACTTGTAGATCACTCCCATTCGATCCGCTACGTTTGGCGTAGCACTCGCGCGATTTTGTATTGCCTGCTGCGAGGTTGTGAGCGGAAAGTCTGATCCGGTCATGAGAGCAGATGTCCCCGTCGTGGCAACACCGTATTCTTCAGAACCTACAGAAACTAAACTATCTGCCACATTCGCGATGGTCTGCGCACCCACGGTTTGCAACGCATGGTTCACATGCGCGTAAACAGTGTACCCCGTCGAACCCGTTGAAAGAACGGATGCCATCGTGACCGTGGTATTCTCCGTCCCCTGCGTCACCGTCCCCATTTCTGCAGAAACACCGCTTAACTTATAGACGTAGTCATTTCCACCTGCGGGAACTGCGCTCATCTGGGGATGATCTCCCGACCAATAATCAACCGTAATCACATTTCCTGAGATGTCTGTGATTTTTCCCATGGCGATATCCTGAGAAAATCCCTTATTTTCTACCGCCACGAGATAGTCACCCACCGAAAATCCGGCGGCAGAACTCACCGTGACCGTTTCTCCACCGCTTGAAAATGCGCTGTACGTCACCTGCGTTCCATTTGCCTGTGTGATTACAATAAAACTTAAACTCGACTGATCCTCAATCCCTCGATATCCAGCAGATAGTTGATAACTTGCACTCGTACTAGTCCCAGATGCGTTATCGCCGATCGTATCCAGCATCGAGTAATTCGTGCTCGAAGAAGCATCCAATCCACCCGCATTAAAATTATCCCAGTCAATCTGATAATTCACACTGCTCATGCCCGCTACCGCAAAGGAGAACGGTAGGAAACCGAGGAGAACGATAAACACGTACGGGATTCGCATGCATAAAGTATAACACGCGACTTCACCGCTCACGAGTTCTACGGCGTGCTCCTCTAGAAAGTTTTAGTAGCTCTCCTAGGATCTTTCTTTTCACAATTCGTCCTATTGTGTCGTAAAATATTTTATTCGTATATTATTTGTTTATTTCTAGAGAAAAATAGAACCTGATGACTCCTTTTCCTGATCTGAACAGCTTCTTTTCGTTATCTACAGTGTTATCCACATCCATTTCTCTCTGTACGAGTCAGACTCCTAATTATCATTTATCCATATGAATCATGCCCATTTCACTCGCGACTCCATTTTCCATCTAGACGAAAACATCCATTTTCATTCACGACTTATCCACAAAAATAGTCTTATGTTTCACGTGAAACATTTGCTTATGACTCAGTTGATCCGTAGACACGATAAATATACAAATTCACTTCCCATCAAAAACCACAGAACGACAAACCCCACAATTCAAACCGCACGATTCCAAAAACATTCGAAACTCACTAAGCGCCGGATCACTTACTCTCAATACACCGTTGGACCGGTTACATGAAGGCCGACAATGAACCTGCAAAGGCATCAGTCATGCGAGCTAACAAACCACTCAGAACACTACAAAAATTAGTCTTATGTTTCACGTGAAACATAAGACTAATTTTATCCTTCTACTTTCGAGTATTTAGAACAACGGCTTGTATCAAAAATCGAAGAACCGATCGCTTATGTTTCACGTGAAACATAAGACTAAGATTTTTACGACACATTATCTGTTAATGCATTAACACAATGTTTCACGTGAAACATTATTAATTTTTTATCTATTTATGGGTCAAAAAAATGCTTGTTTTGCAAAATTAAAAATCAAACTCCCGTCATTAACCTGACCGTTTTCAGCGTTTTGCCGCCAGCAAGTCCATTGATTCCCAATGCGGGATCGCTCCATACCGACCAAGACCAGCCCTTCACTCAAGACACAAAAGAGACCACAAAAACAGGCCACGAATAAAGACCGGAAACGGGGGTGTAAGGGACGGCCTCGTATTTATTCAGCTTGTCGGATGAGGGGGAGCAAACTTCTGGGAAATCAAATACCCAGGTCATTCAACCTGGGTATTCAACGTGGTGGACCGAAGGGGATTCGAACCCCTGACCTCTGCAATGCGAATGCAGCGCTCTACCAACTGAGCTATCGGCCCACGAATTCATATTTTCGGACTTGAACGCACCGAAACCACTACGCTAATGTTTCACGTGAAACATAGGCCCTACATGTACTTTATTACATGTACCACGTGGCGTCTCCACGTGGAATCGAACCACGATTTAGGGCTTAGGAGT
Source organism: Patescibacteria group bacterium (assembly GCA_022843095.1). GTDB lineage: Bacteria > Patescibacteriota > Patescibacteriia > 2-12-FULL-60-25 > 2-12-FULL-60-25 > JALHOH01. Next base: position 206,501 of record JALHOH010000001.1, on the reverse strand, counting down.
CCCTCGTTCTATCCATTGAACTATGGAGACAGGGTTATCGAAGTGCGGCGAAATTATAAGGATTGAAATCCCGACTGTCAAAAAGACCTGTTGACGAATGTTTTAAACACACATACACTGCGAACACTTCATTTCTATGCCGAATAAGCACGCCGCCATTAAAGATTTGCGCAAGAACATTACGCGCGCCGACCGGAATGCCCGGATGAAAACGCACGTAAAGGCATTGAGCAAGTCCATTGCTGCCATGCTGAAAGAAGGGAAAAAGGCGGATGCCGCTAAGGCGATGCCAACCTTGCAACAGGCACTTGGAAAGGCCGCAAAGAATCGCGTCCTTCATCCAAACAAAGCTGCACGCAAGATTTCTTCCCTCCACAAGCAGCTGAACGCAACAAAATAATCCCACATCGGGATTTTTTGTTACCAACCCATTTCCTGCTCAGAACCCAGTCCTACTCGAGAACCGACCAAGCTTCGGATAAAGTGAGCGTATCGCAACCGAATCTCTGTTGATTCATGGATATTTCTCCATTTTTTCACAAAAAATGGCGATAGACCTACCGTGCTTCCATCCAGACAGCGCAATGCCTGCCGAAATACATGCGCCTGCACTCCGAGAGGGATCGTCAGACGATCCGTAGGTGACAACACATCCCCCCGAACCATCCGTTCCGCAAGGAGAAACGCATCTGCTGCCTCTTCCTTTCGGTTCACTTGGACATACGCATCCCCCAGTGCCTGCGCCTTTTGTAGCTCATTCCAGGCAGCCCAGGTATCTCCGTCTGTGGTTGTGGCGATTTTCTCAAGCACGTTCGATGAGACCGAAAATCCATGTTTCGCCACGCAAGTGCGGAGAAACTCTACGAATGCGCCTCCTTGAAGAAGGGGGAATGGGTATCGAATGCACTTTGTTACTTCACTTATTTTCTTCTCTAGGGCAGCAGAAACCGGCTTGTCTTCTACAGAAACGACAATCGTCGTCTCATTTGTCTGCGCCAACGCATGCACCAGCGGGGACTCCTCTTTTTTTGCGAGATCCTGAAACAAATTCGCGGTGCGAATAAAGCGCCTGGTCGCAAACAGACTTAATCCTCCGGACCGTGTAATGACCTCCTTTGCCGCCTCTTTTCCCTGCGCAACCCGTTCGATACTCGTGCCGTGCGCATCGTATTTTTCTCGAAAGGCACGCTCTAATTCACGCGCTTTTTCTTGTGCGCGAAATGTGTCCGGCCCTTCACAGACGATGACCATGCCGCCATGCTACGCGACCGCGTGTCCTAGGGCAATTTTTGCATTTCTTCCCAATTTTGGCCGACTTTCGCCTCTACCACAATCGGAACTCCGATCTTTTCGATCTGCTCCATACACTCTTTCACGTACGCAGCAAACGGCTCCACTTCGTGTTCCAGGACCTCAAAGACCAATTCATCATGCACTTGAAGCAACATGCGTGCTTTTGGATACCGCGTGGGGAGATCTTGTGACAACCGAATCATGGCAAGCTTCATGAGGTCTGCGTCCGTGCCCTGGACGGGCATATTGATCGCCATGCGCTCTGCCTGGGCACGCATTTGAGGGAGCAGGGAAGTGATCTCCGGAAGCAAGCGTCGACGTCCAAACAGCGTTTCTACATACCCCAGTGTTTGCGCCAATGCTTTGGTCTCGACCATGTACCGCCGAATACCGGCGTACGCCTCAAAATACTTAGCGATGAATTCCTTTGCCTCGGCAAAGGAGATTCCCGCCGCCTGCGACAACCCTTGCGGGCCTTGGCCAAAAATCAAACCAAAGTTAATCGCCTTTGCGATGCGACGCTGATCTTTCGTGACCTCTTGAGGAGGAATCCCCAGAATTGCGGCGGCGGTTGCTGTATGAATATCTTCTCCGCGCAGAAAGGCCGAACGCATGCCTTCATCTTTGGCAAGCGCCGCCATGATACGTAGTTCGATTTGCGAATAGTCGCATGAGACTAACCGATATCCTGGTGACGCAATAAATGCACGCCGAATTTTTCGCCCAAGCTCCGTCCGGATGGGGATGTTTTGTAAATTTGGATCCGTCGAAGACAGGCGTCCCGTCGCGGTGACCGCCTGGTTGAATGTTGTATGCACGCGCCCTTCGCGATCGGTGAGCGTCGGCAACACATCCACATAGGTCGAAAGCAGTTTTGCCACTTCGCGATACTCTTCGACGCACTCAATAATAGGATGCGAGCCGCGCAGTTTCTCCAATTCCTGGGCTGCCGTAGATAAACCTGTTTTCCCTTTCTTAATTCCCTTGGTCGGGAGTTGAAGATCCGTAAATAACACCTCCGCAAGCTGGCCCGGAGACGCCGGGTTAAACGGTCTCCCTGCAAGCTGCACCATTGTTTGCTCGAGCCCTTGTTTGCGGGCGAGAAATTCATCATGCAGCGTCCGAAGATAGTCCGCATCAATCCTGATCCCCATGCGTTCCATGGATCGTAAGATGGGGATGAGCGGCAACTCAAACCTGTTCAACACCTGCGTCAGCCTCTGTTCCTCTAGTGCCATCTTAAGCGGCTCGATCGATCGCAAAATGGACTCCGCCTCGACCACGGGCGACGCCTCAGGCGTCACAACCATCCCGGCATAGGTAAACGCGATCTGCGAAATATCATGGTTCCGTTCTCCCGCTCCCAACAAATAGGCGGCAAGCATGGTATCAAATGACCAAGCGCCAGCCTCTATTCCAAGGACCTCTAACCATTTTTGTTGTAGTTTTCCATCATGAGCCACACGAAACAGGTCCGCACGCGTAAGCACCTCCTGCAACAGCTGGGTAACCTCGGTGTTTCGGCAGGTTGCCGTAGGAATCACGGATAATTGTGTACCCTGACCAACAATCACCCCATCCACGGCACCCCCAAACAGAGATCCTTCCTGACCGCGCTGTACATGGATAAGCAGGGGAAGCGCCGTCTGGAGATCACGGACCCATGACGATACCTCCTGCACCGACTCCAGATACGAAACGACAAACGTTCCGGACTGCGAACCGATTTCCGTGGTCTTCCCCGTTTTCGGCTTACTCGAAACAGCTGCCTCACGTGAGAGCGCCGTGTTCGGACGCTCCTGGCCAATACGTCCAGCCAGCGTCTTAAATCCGTACGACAGCAGATACTTTTTGAACCCCTCAACGTCTGTAATTACGGCGGAATGTTGTTTCGGCGTATATTCAATGGGGGCGTCCGTGACAATCTTCACTAATTCCAAAAGATTCGGGAGATCCGATTCTGCCGCCAACAGTTTTTCCCGTACGGATTTTGTGAGCGCTGACGCCGGATCGTGTGCTGCATTCAAAATTCCTTGCAAATCCCCAAAGCGCTGCAGCAAATCCGTGGCGCCTTTTTCTCCAATTCCCTTGATCCCCGGGAGGTTGTCCGACGGGTCTCCGCGCATGGCCTTGTATTCCAAAAATTGCGCGGGGGAGAGGCCATACTGTTTTTTGACCTCCGCTTCATCAAACAACACCGTTTCGGTTACCCCTTTCTTAAAAGCGAGCACAGAAATTCCGTCGCGCACTAATTGCAGGGCATCGCGATCACCGGTCACGATCGTCACATCCCAACCATCGCGCACGGCGCGTGTTGCTATCGTGCCCAGCAGATCATCCGCTTCATATCCATCCAGCTCCACCGAAGGAATTCCAAGATAGGTAAGCCCTTCTTGCAGTACCGGAACCTGGGCATACAGCTCGTCTGGCTGCTCTTCCCGATGCGCTTTATACGCCTCGTATTTTTCGTGTCGAAACGTGGGTGCTTCCGTATCCCAGCAGGCGACAAAAGCATCCGGTTTATGATCGGTCACTAATTTCATGACCACCATCAACACGCCATACACTGCATTCACCACCATCCCCGAAGGGGCCGTGAGCGGCGGAAGGGCATGCCAGGCACGATGGAGCAGGGCATTAGCATCCAAGATATACAACCGAGGTTTCTGCATAGAACGTAGGCCAATGTAGCATTGCCGCACCCCGTTGTCTTTGCCTCCCTCTTCCCGCGGAAGGACCATTTTGCTACGATCCCATTCGTTCGAAAAAAGCCTCTTTGTTTTCTCGTTCCTCACTCGTCGGCGTGGTAGCCAAGTGGTAAGGCAGGAGTCTGCAAAACTCCTATGCGCGGGTTCAATTCCCGCCCACGCCTCCAAGAAAAACATCCGCACGATGGCGGATGTTTTTCGATTACGCGTCTTCCTTTTTCACCGGCTCTTCCTTCAAGGCCGTTGGGCCGTACTTCCCAACCATCTGCATTTCTTTCATGCGCCCCTTCCACTGATCCCAGGACTTCTTTCCATTTCCCATCTCAATGATTTCCACCGTGATGTTCCGCTTAATTCCCCACTGACGTGCAACCTGCTTATTTTCCACCCACAGGTCCATACGGTAGGAATAGCGCGGGTTCATGCGGTCACGAACTTCGAACACTTTGTCACCAAAGTGCGAAGGAATACGCAATTTCGTTCCAAACGGCAAGACGTTCGTCGCCACGATTCCATCGCGCACAACCGAACCGTCCGCAGTCAAAAACGGGCTATCGTCACATTCGTCCACGGCAGAAGAATAGGCAGTGATATCCAACTTCATGGTCTTCACCGGCTTCTTTTCCTCTTCCATCACCGGAATTTCATACTGTTCCGTTTTCACGTCATTCTTTCCCGCAACCCACGTTTTCAATAACGAGGTATCAGAAGATGCGGCATGCGCGAGCGGAACAAGCGGGCCGATCCAGGAAGTCAGGAGAAGCGCCGTAAGGACAAACTTCTTCGTAAACGACTGATTGGAGACACTTTGCAGCATATTCATAGATCCAATCCAGAAACCGATATATCATCGGAGAGAGCAATACCATAGCGTAAAATCACAAGTTTGTCAATCCTTGACGCATGAAATTATTGTAGATTAAGATAAATTTAAGAAACCCTTCTATGCCGTTCCGCCTCAAAAAACTGCTGCGCAAGGAACCCTCCGCCGATGAGGGAACTGCCCCAAAGTCTCAAAAAAAACGCTGGAAAACCGCGCTAAAGGTCCTGGCGATTCTTGGTGTTTCCCTTGGACTTGCGGGGATTATCGCGTTTACGCTGCTTGCCGCCTGGGTTTCTCGCGATCTTCCGGACCCGGACACCTTGCGGACCCGCGCGGTCCCGCAATCTACCAAGATTTTTGATCGAACCGGCGAAGTTCTGCTGTATGAAATCCACGGGGAAGAAAATCGAACGCTCGTGACGATCGAAGACATCCCAAATAGCATCAAACATGCGACGGTCGCTATCGAAGATAAAAACTTTTACGAACACCACGGGGTGTATTGGCGCGCCTATTTTCGTGCCGCATTTTTATCCGTCACCAAAGGCCAGCGCCTCCAGGGTGTTTCGACGCTCACCCAACAGTTGGTGAAAAACGCCATTCTGACGAACGAGCGCACGTTTTCTCGCAAACTCAAGGAGTTCTTGCTGGCGCTTCAAATTGAACGAGAGTATTCCAAAGATCAGATTTTGCAGATGTACCTGAATGAAATTCCGTACGGTTCCACCATCTACGGGATTGAATCGGCCTCACAAAGTTATTTTGGGAAACGGGCCAAAGAACTTTCATTGGATGAAGCCGCCCTGCTTGCCGCGATCCCGCAACGCCCGGATTTTTACAATCCGTACGGCACCGGTTCCCGTGGAGATAACCGCAAGCAGCTGACCGTTCGCCAGCAGTACATTTTGGATTTAATGGCGGAACAGGGATACATCTCCAAAGAGGAAGCGGAGGCCGCAAAGACCGTAAAGACGCTCGAAAAACTGCGTGCGCAACGCATCACCAACATCAAAGCGCCTCATTTTGTGATGTACGTGCGCGGACTTCTGGAAGAACAATACGGCGTCAAACAGACTGCGGAAGGCGGACTGCGCGTGATCACTTCGCTTGATTGGACCAAACAACAAATTGCGGAAGAAGAGGTAAAGAAGGGGGTTGAAGCGCGTGGAAAGCAATACAGTTTTTCCAATGCCGCTCTCATTTCGCTTGATCCGACGAATGGCCACATTCTCGCTATGGTTGGATCGAAAGACTACTTCGATAAAACCATTGATGGTCAGCAAAACGTAACCACCAACTCCAAACGACAACCGGGATCGAGCTTCAAGCCCATTGTCTATGCCGCGGGATTTGCGAAAGGGTATCTCCCGGAAACAAAGCTGTGGGATGTAGCCACAAATTTTGGGACAGAAGCTCGCCCGTACGAACCAAAAAACTACGACCTCAAAGAAAATGGTCCAACCACCATTCGGAGCGCGTTGCAGCGCTCACTCAACATTCCTGCGGTGAAAATGTTGTACCTCGTGGGAGTGGGTCGGGTGATCGATTTTGCAGAAGAATTAGGCTACTCCACCTTTCAGGAACGCAGCCGTTTTGGACTTGCGCTCGTGCTTGGCGGAGGCGAGGTGGTCCCATTGGAACACGCGGCCGCGTATGGTGCCTTTGCTGCAGATGGCTTGCGCCATGAAACCGCCCCAATTCTCAAGGTCACGGATCCGAGCGGTCAGACGCTTCAGGAATGGAAGCCAAGCGAAGGGAAACAAGTGATGGATCCGCAGGTCGCGCGGCTGATTTCGGATGTCATGTCAGACAATAAATCGCGCACGTTCGGACAAACGGTGCTTGTGTTGCCCGATCGACCGGTTGCGGCAAAAACAGGGACAACCAACGATTTTCACGATGCCTGGACCGCGGGGTATACCCCGAATCTGGTTGCCGTCGTGTGGGTTGGCAATAACAACAACGATGCGATGAAGCGTGGGGCTGACGGCAGCATCATCGCGGCACCGATCTGGCAGGCGTACATGAAACGCGCAAGCCAAGGGATGCCGGTTGTAAAATTCACCCCTCCAACCCCTCCGACCGTGACCAAGCCTGCCATCTTGGGCACCGGGTTCGAAGAAAAAGTGCAGGTCGACCGCATCTCCAACAAACGCGCGACTGCATTTACCCCGCCGGAATTTGTCGAAGAGCGGATCGCGTATGAACCGCATAGCATTCTGCACTACGTCGACAAAGACGATCCTCAGGGTCCGCCTCCAGCAAACCCGATGAGTGATCCGCAGTACGTCGCCTGGGAAACGGCCGTCCAATCGTGGGTGCAGCGAACGAAATGGAATGCCACCAGCACCGTCCTTCCCGGATTCGACGACGTGCACACCCCGGAGAATCAACCGAAGGTCACCATTCTTTCCCCCTCGGATCAATCAACGCTTGTCTCACGACAATTCCTTGTCTCCGCACATGTGCAGGCACCGCGCGGGGTGGTGCGACTCGAGGCGTCGCTGAACCAAACGCCCATCGGGATTTCCGTTTCTGCGCCCTGGACGATTGAAGCTCGCGTTCCCGGATCCGTTCCTCCGGGCTACTACGACCTGAATGTCACCGCCATCGACGACGTCGGGAATCGTGGCACGGCGCGCATCGTCATTCAGCTTCAACCCGGAACCTCACCCGTGCCCTCCGCGGGGATTAGCATCCTTTCACCGGTTGGCGAGCCGATTTGGCAACGCACAACCTTCCCCAAAACCATTGAAGTCTCCATTCCGGATCCGGAAAACTATCAACGGGTGGATGCGGTCTTCTATGGCACAGACGGGCAGCGCCGCCTCGCGGACTCCGCCTTCAATCCGACCACCGCACGGGTGCCATTGCGTGCGTCACTCGGCCCTCCTGCAGGGCGATACGAACTACGCATCGAAGCGACGCGCCGTGATGGATCCGCAGAAACAACCAGCATGTGGCTGAATATTACAGATTAATAACACCGCCCTACGGGGCGGTGTGTATTTTTTCCAGATATTCGTGATAAATCCGTTGAAGCTCCAGCAAGATTTCGTCCTGATACCCCAGCGAGGCGAATTGAACGGCCAAGAGATCCTCATCCAGCCGACTTGCGGCCGCAGACTCGATGGCACGCAGCACAATGATGGTTTTCGAGGGATCCGGAATCACTTTTGGAATGGCGCGTTTCAAAAACTTGCGCGGGGAACGCACGGTTGGTGAAAGCGCGGGCTGCAAGTCCTCCATACGGAGGAGTATATCATAGCTCGGAAGGCTACTGGCGGATGGGCATCACGATGTACTGGAACCCTTCTCCATTCGCCGGCGTGATGACGACGGGGTTCATCCCATCGATCATTTGAAAACGCACCGTATCCGTTCCCATAGCCGATAACCCGTCCGAGACATACCGATAATTCAACGTGACTTTATTTGGTTCAACCGACTCGGCAAGCGCAATGGTTGTGGTATGCGCACCGGTGCCGGTGTCCGAAGAACTAATTTTCAGCGCACCGTTTTCCACAGCCACATGCACATCAAACAATCCTTGCTTTGAAAACAGACTCGCTGCCTTGAACGCCTTTTGCAACTCTCCGCGCGTCACAGTGAACGCCGTGCGAAATTGAGTGGGGATAATCTGGCGATAATCTGGAAACGCCCCTTCAATGAGACGCGAGACCAACTCCACGTTCCCAAATGTCAGGACAAACTGTGAATCCGTCATGGACCACGACGCTTCTTCCGGTGTGGCCATTTCGTCCTTATACGCCGACAGGATGCGTGCGACTTCCTGGATGGCTCTCGCGGGCACAATACACTTTTGCTCCTTCGTATTGCCTCCCTGGAGGGTGATGACGCGTTCTGAGAGGCGATAGGAGTCAGTGGCTGCCATGACAAGGGTGTTTGGTCCTCCAAGTCCGTGAAAATAGCAGGACACCCCCGAAAGTTCTGGCCGTGAGTCTGAAGAGGATACAGCGAACGCGACCTGCGAGATCGCCTGACGCAGTGCGCCTGCTTCGAGTTTGTAGGGTTCTTCAGTCGCGAGCTTTGGGAGAAGCGGGTATTCCGCAGCGGCCATCCCTTTCATCTTGGTGGTGTTTCCTTCGGTTTTGATTTCCAACGCATCGCCGTCAACAATGAGTTCGATTTTTCCATTTGGGAGCAATGCGACGTATTCCATCAACAGCTTTGCGGGAACCGTGAATTCTCCTGGTTGTTCGACACGACCTCGAATGAGGACGGATACCGCCATTTCTAGGTTTGTCGTCGAAAGACGGAGGTTTCCTCCATCCGTCTTCATGAGTACGTTTCCAAGAATCGGGAGGTTCGCATTCTTACCCGCAATGTGTCCAACGAGTCCGAGTCCTTGTGCGAGATTTTCTTGAGTGCAGGCGAAGATCATAGTTAGAGAGATTTAGACATATAGAAAGCAGAAAGGGTAGTAGGGCGTGTGGATGGCGGGGATAAGTACGGAATTCGCAGAGAAGAAAGGGGATTATGAGGAAGTTCCATCCCCAGTGGATTGGGGAGAGACGGGGGAGCGCGGTGGATAGAATTGGGGAAGGAGAAAAGCGGTGGGCGCTTCGCACAGGATGCGCACAGTGTTATGCCGTGACGCGTCCGCAGGTTGTCCCCGGGGACAATGGGGGGATGTGGGTGGGATGAGTTGGGGATAGGAGGGGGGATTCTGTGGATCGCGTTGGGGATCAGGTGTGAAGTGAAGAAAAACGCCCGTATTTTGGGCGTTCTTCTATTTGCTTCCTGTGTAGAGTCGTTCACGAATCGTGCTGATGTCCTGACGAATTTGATCATCCTGCGCGCAGAGATTCCCGATTTTTTCGCAGGCATGCATGGCGGTGGTATGGTCTCTGCCTCCCACATGTCCGCCGATTGCCGGGTAGGAACATTTGATCTCTTCGCGAAGCAGGTACATGGCAATTTGTCGCGGAAGGGCAAAGCGACGTTCGCGACTTTGGCTCAAGAGCTGTTCCATCGAAATCTCGTAGTAGAGGGCGATGGCTTCCAACAGCGCTCGAGGTGACATGGTGCGCTTTGTGATCGTCGGGGAAAAACTTTGCAGCAAGGGTTCAACGGATTGAACGGTGGGCTGAATGTTTTTGAATTGGTGGTAGGCGATAATTTTGTTCAACGCCCCTTCCAGTTCGCGGATATTTGATTGGATCGCCCCGGCGATGGTGTGCAGTAGTTCTGTCGCGATGTGATAGCTTTTTTCGCGCGCTTTGGCCTGCAGAATAGCGACACGGGTTTCAAAGTCCGGCTTTGAGATATCGGCCATCATGCCCCACTCAAAGCGGGTCAGAAGACGGCTTTCCAGACCTTGAATGTCTTTTGGCGGTCGATCGGAGGCGATGATGATTTGTTTGTTGTTTTGATGGAGATGGTTGAACGTGTGGAAGAATTCTTCCTGCGTCCCTTCTTTGCCGGTCAAAAACTGAATGTCATCGATCAAGAGTACATCGACGGTGCGGTACATGTCTTTGAAATCCGCCCCACGTCCACTCCGCACAAATTGGATGAATTCATTGGTAAAACGCTCGCAGGTCACATAGCGGATACGTGCTCCCGGGGTTGTTTGCAAAATGTGATGTCCGATGGCTTGCAGAAGGTGGGTTTTTCCCATCCCGGCTCCACTATAGAGGAAGAGGGGGTTGTAGACGGTCCCGGGTTTTGTCGAGACGGCCATGCACGCCGCATGGGCGAGTTCGTTGCTTTTGCCCACCACGAACGTTTCAAACACGTAGCGCGGGTTCAGCCCGACGTCCGCCGAGGGGGTGGATGCCGGTGCTGCAGGATAAGCGGGGGCTGCAGGCGCTGTCGGTTCGCTTGCCATGACCGGAGCATGCTCGGGCAACGGGGGTTCGATTGGAAGAACGGTCGTATTCTTCACTTCCACGCGGTAGTGGATTTCTCGAATGGGCTGGGTTGTAGAATTCCGAAGCGCCCGATAGATCGCATCATGGTATTTCTTTTCTAACCAGGATTTCGTGAAGGCGTTTGGGACGGACACCATGACCTTGCCATTATCAAAGGAGGAAATGAACGTGTTCTTGAACCACGTCGTGAAGTTCGCTTTAGAAAGCGTGAGTTCCAGTTCACCGAGAGCGGCTTGCCAAAGAGCTTGGAGATCCATAGTCATGGGGGCGTAGATTCGTTCGTGATAATTCCAATGTCGCACGCCGTTGTCAAACTTGGGGATATCCCGTGGATAAGTCGGTCATTCATCAACAGGGGTCGGAAAAAAATCCCCTGGGCTCTTGCTCATTTTCAAAGGATATGGAAGAATCCCCCTATCATCTCATATGGCAACCAAGCGAACGTACCAGCCGAAGAAGCGCCGCCGCGCCAAAGTGCACGGATTCCGCGCACGTATGCGCACTCGAGGAGGGCGCGCCGTCCTGGCCCGCCGCCGCGCCAAGGGGCGCCGCCGCGTGGCCATCAAGACGCCTGGAAAGACCAGCCGTCGGTAAGCAATCAATCGGCGGATTCGCCGATTTTTTGTAGAATAACAACAGAATCATGCTTCCACGAGCGGATCGATTGCGACGGATGCGCGATTTTGCGCTCTTGTCTCAAAAGGGTCGGCCGGTATTCGGGCCGTTTTTTACGGTGCGCGTCCGATCCTCTCATGCGCCTACGAAAATTGGTTTTGTGGCGTCGGCGAAGGTGTTTAAGCGGGCCGTTGATCGAAATCGTGTGAAGCGGCGGCTCAGGGAAGCGCTTGCCGTTGTTCGTGCGGAATGGCCGGTAAACATGGATTTGCTGTTCGTCGCGAAACCAGAAGCGATGACGGCAGAATGGGAGGTGTTGCTTGCATCCATTCGCCGCACGTTTCAAAAAATCCCCGAGGCGCTACTTGCTCCCGCGAAGCCACGTCCGCCAAAAGCGCGCCGGAAAACATCGGTTATTTATCAGGCAGAGGTATGATTGCCTTCTATGTGTTTGATCGATGGCTCGGACGCCTGCTCGCGGCACTTGTGACCGTCTATCAACGAACGTTGTCTTTGGATCACGGGCCGTTGGCTCGATTTACGCGGACACCGCGTTGTCGCTTTCATCCCACCTGCAGCGCATACGGAAAAACCGCATTTCTGCGGTTTGGGGCTCTGCGCGGGTCTCGTCTCACGATGGCGCGGATGCTCCGATGCCATCCGTGGCATCCGGGCGGGATGGATCCGGTGCCATCCGTTGAAGGATCGCGTGAACCGTAGTTCGATCTCCTGGAATGTCCAGGAGTTTTTGTTTTCCACTGGAGCCATGCAGGAGCGTAATCGCCGTCGGAGGGATCTGAAAAAGGGCTCCTAGAAACTGGCACAGCGCTCGATTCGCACGCCCTTCGATGGGTGGCGCATGCAGGCGGATACGGAGGACGTCCCCATCCCAGGAAGTGATGCCGGTGGTGCGGGCGTTTGGGGTCAGGTGCACGCGCAGTTTCATACGCGTTCCGCCCGTAATGCGTACAGCAAGGCGATGTCCTTTGCCTGATCCGTCGGTTCCGTTTCAAGGAAGAGGTCCAATTGCTTAAGGCGTGGGTGATTCACGATGGCGCGAAATCCTTCGACGCCAATGTGTCCATCGCCAAGATGGTCGTGGCGGTCTTTGCGTCCGCCGAGGGGGATCTTGCTGTCATTGCAATGACTCATTTTGAGACGATCGAGTCCGATGAGCCGATCAAATTGGGCAAAGGTCGCATGTACTGCGTCAGGGGTGCGAAGATCATACCCACTTGCAAACGCATGTGCCGTATCAAAGCAGACGCCTAGTTCCGGATGATCGACTCCGGCCAGGATTTCCGCCACTTCCTCAAAGGAGGCGCCAATCACGCTCCCTGCGCCGGCGCTGATTTCGATCAGAAGCTTTGCAGAACCTGCGTATCCATCTAGAACACGTTTGATCCCTTCAACGACCATTGCGAGTCCCCGTTCTTGGCCGACCTCTTTGCCTGAACCGGGGTGGAACATCACATGTGTTGCCGATAATAGGGTTGCCCGTTCCAGCTCTTCCCGGACGATGCGTTCCGAATTTTTTCGAATGCGCGATTCCGGGTTGGCAAAATTAATGTAATACGGCGTATGAATGACCCAGCGCTTGAGGTTCAAGGTCTGACACTGGTTCAGGAACGCATCCTGGATGGCTGGGGTGATTTCTGGTGCCGGGCCACCTTGGGGGGAACGCGAAAAGAATTGGAAGCACTCCAGTCCCAATGCATGGGCGTTCTTTGGTCCGTTCGGGAGTCCTCCCGCAACGCTGACGTGTGCACCGATGAGCATATCAGCATCTTGTCAGAAGATGGACAAAAATGCGAGCGCTCATTTTTTCATTAAAACTAAAATATATTTTTCTCGTTCCCTTCATGGACTTGATCAGACCGTCAAATCATGGTACTGTGTTATTGTCGGATAAAAACAAATAAAAAAATAAAACATCCGACGACAGACATATGAATAGCCCGACCGTCCGCGGTGTTGCTCGTCTTTATGATAAGCACTTCTCTGCGGTGCTGAATGACAAGCTCATGCTTGCATTCGCCATCTCCCTTTGTTCGTTGCGCTTGTTCGCCGAAACACTGGCGTTCTATGCGTAAGGCACCAAGATAGATGTGTCAGGACCAGAAACAAACACAAACAAAAAAAGGCGCGAAGCCTTTTTTTGATAGCTGCTGAGGATTATTCCTTCACGCACTGTTCTTTGATCCACTGAAGCGTCTTGCGGTTTCGGATCTGAACGGCGATGTAGTCGCGGAACTCTGGAGAGCTGACCTGCGCACGCGTTTCGTGATCCGTCGGCTTGATTCCCGACAAAATTCGGTCCTGTTCTTCATCCAACTCCTTTTGTTCGACCTGGATGTTCTGCTGTTTCGCGAAGGATTTGATCAAGACCGCAGTTTTGATCCGACGCAGGGCCTGCGGAACAAAGTCGAGTTTGAGCGCATCCGCGGTTTTCTTCAGATTCGACAGGTAGTCTTCCCATTTCATCCCTTGTTCTTCGACGCCCTGTTGCAGCTCGTTCATCATGCGGCGCACCTCTTCGTTGACCAACACTTCTGGGATTTCGGTGAAGGCTGCGGCATCTGTCAGTTTTTCGAGCATTTCGATCTCCGCCGCTTCGTTCGCCTTATGGGAACGTTCAAGCGTCATGTTTTCCTTGAGCTTCTCGCGCAGCGCCGTCAGGGTTTCGAGACCCACCCCCTTTGCGAACGCGTCGTCTGCCGTTGGCATCCGAAGTTCAAATACACCCGTTGCCGTTGCTTTGAAGTCGACCGGCTGACCAGAAAGGTGTTTTTGGAAGTGTTCTTCCGGGAATTGGAGCGTAAAGGTTCGCGTTTCTCCGGCGGAGATCCCTTCGAGTTCTTTGGCAAAACCCGGGATGTAGTGTTGTTCCTTGAGATAGACGCGATAATCGCGGCCCGTCCCGCCTTCGAGCGCAACCCCATCCCGCGTCATTTCCAAATCAATCAAGACCAGGTCTTCCAAGGTCGCAGCGCGTTCAACCTTTACCTCTTCGCGGCGCATCTTGCGAAGCTCTTCGACCGCTTCGTCCACGTCCGTTTCTTTCACGTCTACCGCGGCTTTCTTTACGGTGCACGCAGAAAGATCCGGAGCCGTGGTCATGGTCGGTTCGACCGGGACAATGATGTGGAACTTGATGGGCTGCCCCGGGGTCAGAGCATCGACATTCACCGTCGGAGAGGCGATGGGGGCGAGTTTTTCACCCACAATGGCACGGGCGTACTCGGCGCGCACGATGCGTTCCAACGCCGCTTCGTAGATGCGCATTTCACCAAACGCCTTTTTGATCTCTTCGTAGGGCGCTTTCCCCGGACGGAATCCAGGAATTGGGCGCGCTTCACTCATTTCGCGCACGGCTTCTTTCAGGTAGGGCTGTGCAAGATCTACGCTCACTTCAAATTCGATTTTTACCTCCGATTTTGGCAGATGGGTGATGGTGGTGTGCGGCATATCAGTGGGGGAAATGTAGGAGATAACGACTGATCGGTCAATCTCCGGAAAAAGGAAAACCCCCACGTGATCGTGGGGGCTTAGCGGGTTTTTGTTTTGGGAGGAATGGTGAAGCGGTAGGTGAACTTCCCAGGTTCCATGGTAGAGAGCTCGCAGGCGCCCCCCATCAGGGCGGCCAAGAGGCGCAAGATGTCCGCCGCTTCCGCGACCGAACCGGGAAGAGGGAGGCTGGGAGTAGTGTGTTCTCCCTGCCGAAAGAGGAGCGCGGATCCATCGACGTTTTTTGCTGAAAGGGTCACGCCCGTGACCGGGTTGTGCCAGATCGTGAGCATCATGCCGGTGGAAAGTCTGCACGGCGTTCCGTTGGATTGGATGAGCTGAATGGATCGTTCGGGATATCCCTCCATGAGTACCTCCGTCCCCGAACCCTAGCGCGTCCCAAGGATCCGTCAACCCTTGCTTGGTCGGGCGGGGTTGCGTAGGATCGGATGCATATGGCGCTTCAAATCGGTATCGTTGGCCTTCCGAACGTGGGGAAATCCACGTTGTTTTCTGCAATCACCAAAAAACAGGTAGATTGTGCAAACTATCCGTTTTGCACGATCGACCCGAACGTCGGGGTTGTAGAGGTGCCGGACGATCGTCTGGCGCAACTTGCGGCGTTTGATAAGAGCGCGAAGGTGATTCCAACCGTGATTGAATTTGTCGATATTGCCGGCCTTGTAAAAGGGGCGTCCGAAGGACAGGGGCTCGGCAACAAATTTTTGGCGAATATTCGCGAAACCGATGCGATTGCCCAGGTTGTGCGTGCATTTGAAGATACCAATATTCTCCACGTAGATGGATCGGTGAATCCGGTGCGCGATGCGGAAACAATCAACATGGAACTGGCGATCGCGGATTTGGATCAGCTTACCAAGCGGCTACAGAATGCGGAGAAGTCCTCGAAGAGCGGGATGACGAAGGCGCTGGAGCATGAGATCGCGACGTTAAAAAAAGCGGTGGAAACACTCGGAGCGGGGACGATGCTTCGCGATGTGGCATGGACGGAGGAAGAGCAGGCGCAACTCCGCTTGTATCAGCCGCTCACGCTTAAGCCCATGATGTATGTGGTCAACGTGAGCGAATCCCAGCTCGCCGACGGATCGTGGAAACAAAAAACAGAAGGGCTTCGCGGGATGCAGGTGCCGGTGTGCATCAAGATGGAGGTGGATCTTGTATCCATGTCACCGGAAGAAAAGCGGGAGTATTTGATGATGACTGGCGCGGGTGTTTCGGGGTTAGATCGGTTGATTCAAGAAGCATACACGTTGCTTGGTCTCATCACGTTTTTGACGAGTGGGCCGGACGAAGCGCGCGCCTGGACGGTGCGTCGTGGAGCAAAAGCACCAGAAGCTGCCGGAAAGATTCACACGGATTTTGAGAAAAATTTTATCCGCGTTGAAGTCACGAACTGGAAAGACTATTTGGAAAACGGCGGCGAATCGGGTTGCCGCGCGAAAGGACTGACGCGCATCGAAGGCAAGGATTACGTGATGCAGGATGGAGACGTGTGCTACTTCCGCGTGAATGCGTGAGGTATGGCCTGGATCAAACGGGAGGAGCGTCCGGTAAAAGAACCGATGCGTCGTACGGTGATCGAACGTGTCTTTGAGTTGCCGGATGGATCCCTCCAATCGTTTGAAATCAAGCGTGAAGGAAGGGCCGTCTGTGTGCTTGCATTAACGCCCGAAAAACAGGTGATTTTGGCGGAGCAGTTTCGGCCGGGTCCGGAGCGGATGGTGCGTGAGATCCCGGGTGGAGGCATGGAATCCGGTGAAACCTTTGAAGAGGCGGCAGCGCGTGAACTGCGCGAAGAGACGGGATATGCGGGGACGATTCGATATGTCGGTCAGACGATGACCTGTGCGTATTCTGCCGGAGAGCGTCATGTCTGCGTGGCAACCGATTGCGTGCGTGTCGGGGATCAAGCGTTAGACCCGGGTGAATTTGCGAACGTTCTGGTTGTTCCGCTGGAGGAATTTCGGGTACAACTGAAGCAAGGGGCGTTAACGGATGTGAATGGCGCCTACATGGCGCTTGATGCGCTAGGACTTTTGTAATGAGGCCGGGTCTTGTTTGAATGAAAACACGGCGTGTAATCTGTCGGACATTGAGCTATGCGCATCACCGTGATCGGGACGGGGTATGTCGGACTTGTAAGCGGTGCCTGTCTCGCAGACCGTGGACACGAGGTTGTGTGTCTTGATGTGGATGCGGAGAAAATTGCGCGGTTGCTTCGCGGGGAGGTTCCGATCCATGAACCTGGATTGGGTGAGGTCATCGCGCGTGCAAAAGAGGCTGGTCGTTTGCGATTCACGACTTCATACGCAGAGGCGATTCCTGGATCGGTGCTTGTGTTGCTCGCGGTCGGAACACCGTCTGCGCCGGATGGATCCGCGGACCTGCGCTATGTGTTTGCCGCAGTGGATGCAGCGATCGCGCATGCGGATCGTCCCTGTGTTTTTGTGACCAAAAGCACCGTTCCGGTTGGAACGGCAAAACAGATTGAAGCGCGTCTTGCACACGCGGCACACGCACACACCGTGGCCTCGAACCCAGAGATGTTGCGCGAAAGTCGTGCGGTCGAGGATTTTTTTACGCCTAGCCGGATTATTTTTGGGGTTCGTGATGCGCACACGGCCGCGATGCTCGAGCAATTGTATGCCGCCTGGGATTGTCCAAAAATTGTCATGTCTCCGGAATCGGCGGAGCTGACCAAGTACGCAAACAACACCTTCTTGGCGGTAAAGATCAGTTTCATCAATGAAGTGGCGCAACTCGCGCGTGCCGTGGGGGCAAACATTGAGGACGTGGCCGACGGGATCGGTTCTGACCCGCGGATCGGACGCGCGTTTTTACACGCCGGACTTGGGTGGGGCGGTTCCTGTTTTCCAAAAGACGTCTCCGCGTATCAGGTGATGGCACGCGCCGCGGGCGTTCCATCTCGTATTGCCGATGCGGCCGTCCACGCGAACACCTCCATGCGGACGCATGTGATGGATGCGTTGATGAACGAGCTTGGATCGCTGAGTGGGAAAACCATCGGATTACTCGGACTTGCCTTCAAGGGCGGGACAGATGATACGCGTGCCTCTGGAGCGATTGCGATTGCGTCGGCCTGTGCCGAGGCAGGGGCATCGGTTTGTGCGTATGACGCCCGCGCGGTTTTGCATGATGCGACAACGGCGACCTGTTTTACGCGCGTGGACAGTCCCTTTGCTTGTATCTCTGGGGTGGATGCGGTGGTGGTTGCGACGGAATGGGATGAGTTTCGTCAGCTTGATTTGGCGGAGATGAAGCGGACGATGCGGGGCGATGTGTTGATCGATGCGCGCAACCTGTTTGATCCGCAAACGGCGCGCGCGGCCGGATTCCGGTACTGGTCGGTCGGACGGCCGTAACATGCGCGAGCGTGTGATCGACGATCGATCTTGGATGGCGTGGCTCTGCCTTGGGATTGTGTTTGGGATGGGGTGTGCGGCATGGCTCTTGCCTGCGCGTGTACCTGAGTGGGTGCTCCTCGTTGGTCTTGCTGCCGGGGTTTTGGCTGCCACGATGAAAGCAAATGCGCCTTCTCGAAGATGGTTGTTTGGATTCATTGGACTCGTGGCGGGCGCATGGCGTTTTGGACAGGTGTCGGCTCTGCTTCCACCGGTCCGGCTTTTTGATCCGAACGCGCCACTCGTGGTCGCACGAACGATGACGTCGGCTGACGCACCGACGTGGATCCAGGAGCGGCGTGAACGACTCACATCGCGCATCACACATGCGATACCCGGAGATGACGGAATCTTGGTGGCCGGAGTGTTGTATGGGGAACGTGGGATGACATCTTCTACGCGTCGCGCGTTTCGTGATGCGGGGTTACTGCATGTCATCGCCGTTTCTGGAGCGAATGTGGCGTGGCTTGTTTTGATGGCGTCGTTTGTGTTGCATGCATTGGGGATGGGGATCCGTGCGCGTCTGGGGGCGCTTTCCCTGGGAATCGTCGGATTTATCCTGTTCGCCGGCGGTGGCGCGTCGATTCTGCGTGCAGGAATCATGGCGATCGTGACGCTTGCCGCTCCGCTTCCGGGTCGGATCGCGCGACCCATGTGGACGCTTTTGCTTACCGCGACGGTGCTTGCTTGGTGGCAACCGTGGGCGCCGTTTTTTGATATTGGTTTTCAGTTGTCGTTTTTGTGCATGATCGCATTGTGTACGTGGACGCCGTGGCTGTCGGAACGATTGCCGACCTGGCTTCCCGGGGAAACAGTGCGCACCTCGAGTGCCGCAAGTCTCTCGACCGCGGTGTGGACGGCGCCTCTCACGATGTGGCTCTTTCAGGCCTGGTCGGTGTGGGGAGTGCTGTGCAGCGTGCTTGCGGGATACATGATTCCAGGGGTGACGATGACAGGACTCGTGTTCCTTGCGTTTCCGCATCCGTGGACTGCGGCGTTCGCGGAGCATTGGGCAGAAGGGTTGCGTTTGATCAGTGCTATTCCCAGCTGGATTGGATTTGGCGTGTTCCAAGACATTTCGTTTTCGTGGCAGTGGGTGATCGCGTGTTATGTCCTGCTTATAGGGTCTGTCTTTCGCATTCGTTCAGGACAGATTATCCACATGCACGGGTCAGAGCGTGTTCAAACGCAATGAACGTTTGCAACAAAAGGACATAATTGAAACGTCGGTCACTGCGTAAATCGAAGAGTTTTTTTGATCCATCATCGGTCTGTTGGAAAAACAAAACAGGTTTTTAGGCGTCGAAAAGAAGTCTCGCGTACGCTTGAAAGGTGTTCGATCGGTGCATGTTCACAGACGAGCGGAGCGGCATGGAACGTTCTCGAGTGAAACGGCTCGAGACGCGTTCCCCAAAATGGCTTTGGCGATTTTGGCGGGATCGTTTGTAACAGACGGTGGAGTGAAGACGCGCGTTGTCTGATGCACGAGATGCTCGGCACGGCAGGCGCATCGGCGCTGGGAATATCCCTCTCCGATACCGAATCGACATGGGAGCAGGAACACCTGCGCCCTTTCCCGATGGGTAGATCTCCTGTCGGGACAGGGCGGGTGTTCGATCAACACTCGTCCTCTGCAAAGGGAGGACAGCATGAAAACGGTTCGTGCCTTGTGGGTTCGATCTCTGTGTGTTGGGTTAGTGTTTCTTTCTCTCTTGCTTCAGGCCTGTGCCGAGGGCGAGGTGGATGGGACGTCGGAGGTTCCGGTCGTCGCCACCTGTACCGCGGGTACTCTTCGACCCCCTGTCGAAGAGGTCCTGTTTGCGGAGCTCTACGCGCGTCGTGGTTTCTTGGCAGACGGGAACCATCTTGGACGAGATGTGCGACTCGCAGAAGGAACGCCCGTGTATCCGATCGGGTGTGGGATCCTTCGTGTGTATCGAGCGGCGCAAGGGTATGGGACGCTCGTTGCGGTCGTCGAGCACCTGCTTCCACATTCGGTGCAGGTGACGAATGGAGTAGGAGAGCGGGTGACGATCACCCGGTTTCTCTCCATTTATGGACATCTGCGTCAGACCGAAGGGCGTTCCGGTTCTGGAACGGGTCTCGCGGTGGGTCAGCAGGTGCGTATGGATCGTCCGCTTGGATATGTCGAGCGTGACGCGTTGAATGGAGATGGAGCAGAGCATCTGCATGTTGGCATCCGTCTGCAGTCGATGGCGGATGCACAGCGGGAAGATCCGAGCGCGTGGTTTCGTGGGTATGATCGTTCACCATCTGTGCGACGATCGTTTGCGGATCCGGCGACCTTCCTGTCGGAAGTTCGGATGCAGTTGGAGGGGGAGTCATCCGCCCCTCCGTGTGTGCACGACGCGTCTCCCACGATAATGGATGCGAGCGCTGCATCTGACGCGATGCCGTCGCCCGCGGTCACGCCGATGCCGGATGCATCGCTTCCGATGATGCCTCCTCCGCCGATTACACCACCCATGACGGCGGATGCGGGAATGTCTCCAATGATGCGTGAATTGGTGGTCACGCCGAGCGCCACGCTTCGAGCGCTCTGTCCCGGTCGGCTTCAGATGCTGACTTGGGACCCAAATGGACGGACAATCGCGTCTGCCGCGGATCAGCCGCTCATGCTTCGGTTTCCTTGGACGTGGCGGGGGTATTTGATGGTGAGCGCGCGGTGCGATTCCGTGTATCCCTCGTTTGATCCGCCCGGTCGGACGGCGCGGATGGGCGGGATCAATTCCATCCTTCAGGATGGCGAAGACATCGTGGATCAGGTGCAGACGTGCCGAGATCCCTGGGGGGTTGGGACAAAGTTTGCTATCCCCCTCGATCGCGCGTCGCGAGGACTCTGTCCGGAATAACATTACGGCCTTCACGTACGGTGAGGGCCGTTTCTCCACAGGGATATCTTGACGCTGACTCCCGTGCGCGGCGATCCCGTGTTACAGTGCGAATAGAACAGAATTAGAACACTTATCTTTTTCCTATGGCCAAGAAAATGACGGATGAACGCGATGGACGCCGAATTGCCGTTCAAAGCGCCATCGAACAAATCAAAGAAAAGTTTGGGGAAGGATCGATCATGCGTTTGGGAGAGGCGCGTAAAATGCAGGTGGAAGTGATACCAACGGGATGCTTGTCGCTTGATCTCGCGCTTGGCGTCTTTGGTGTTCCGCGTGGTCGTATTATCGAAATTTACGGATTGGAATCCTCTGGAAAAACAACACTTGCACTACACATCATTACAGAAGCGCAGCGTGCAGGAGGGGTGGTTGCGTTTGTGGATGCAGAGCACGCCTTGGATCCAGAATACGCCCGAAAAATCGGCGTGAATGTCGATGACATGCTTATCTCTCAGCCAGATACGGGAGAACAGGCCCTTGATATCGTCGATACGCTGGTGCGTTCGAACGCGGTGGATGTGATCGTTGTGGACTCTGTCGCGGCACTGACGCCGAAAGCGGAAATTGAGGGCGAAATGGGCGATCAGTTTGTCGGGTTGCAAGCACGTTTGATGTCGCAGGCATTGCGTAAACTCACGGGGATCGTGAATCGGTCAAAGACCGTGGTTGTATTTATCAACCAAATCCGCATGAAAATTGGGGTGATGTTTGGAAACCCGGAAACCACGACCGGTGGGAACGCCCTCAAGTTTTATTCCTCGTTGCGCATCGAAGTCCGTCGTTCAGCGCAAATCAAACTCGGCGAAAAAATTATTGGTAACCGAGTAAAATCTAAAGTCGTGAAAAATAAAGTAGCTGCACCATTTCGTGTTGCAGAGTTTGATATCATGTATAACGAAGGAATTTCTGTTGCAGGTGATTTGCTGGATACGGGCGTTGAACTTGGAGTCGTACAAAAATCCGGAAACTCATATAGTTTTGGACAGGATAAACTAGGAGTTGGTCGTGAAAATGCGAAAGCAGCATTGAAAGAGCGTCCACAGTCGCTGAAGGAAATTCGTGAACGTTGCTTAGAGGCGTGGCAAAAGCGTGAAGGTGTTGGAAATGAGGGGCAATCTCAGGTTCCATCCGGCGGGGAAGACGCAGAATCGATGGATCTTGCGGTAGCCACCGTTTCCGAAGAGTCGTAAGGTGCGGTACACTACCCGTGTTCACCACGCATGTCCCCACGACGCAAGCGTTCCCTGGATCTCTCGCTTGATTCAGAGACAAAGCGCGGCATCGCCGTTGTCGTGCTTTTCGCGTTTGCCGTGTTGATTCTGCTCGCGCGCATGGAGCTTGCCGGAGCATTGGGTCGCATGCTGGATCAGGGGCTTGCGCATGTGTTTGGATGGGATCGATTTTTCCTCCCATTCTTTCTCATGGCCTGGGCGTATCACGTGTTGGCGCCGCAACGGTTTCCGATTCGTTTGACGAACACCATCGGGATCATCCTCCTGTACATTTCCTTGAATCCATTCATCCATGCGGTGACTTTCCCGGATGCCGGAGCGGTGAATGATTTTGCGCTTCGGGAAGCCGGAGGAAAATTGGGCGCAGTGATCGCAAACCCGCTGCTTGCAATGATTGGGTTTTTTGGATCGATCACGTTGCTGAGTGCCTTCGTGATTATTTCGTTGCTTTTGGTTTTTAATTTGACGCTGCAGCAGCTCTTGTACGTATTCCGATGGGTTCCTCCTGCAGTAGAAGGGGCGTTTCGCGCGTTGACGGCCCCGTTTCGTGCATGGATGGAGCGTCGGCGTCAGGCGGCACTTGTAGCTGAATCGTCACGCGAGGCGCGTCCAGAGTCTCGCGTTCAGGAAGTAGACGAGGAGGAAGAGTCGGAAGAGGAGTCCGCTTTGGATGAGGAGGTAGAAGAAGAGGGGGCAGAGATGGAGGAAGAGGGCGAGGAGGAAGAGGAGGTAGAGGAAGCGCCGGCACCCCCTCCGCCAAAACCGAAAAAGAAATATCCACGCATCGATATTCCGTTGGATTTATTGGATCGGCGAGATTCAAAACCGTCTTCTGGGGACATCGGACACAATAAGCAGGTGATTCATCGTACCCTCGAGACATTTGGAATTCCGGTAGAAATGGGTGAAGTCGCGGTCGGTCCGACGGTTACCCAGTTTACGTTGAAACCGAGTGATGGGATTAAGCTGTCGCGTATTACCGGTCTGCATAACGACCTCGCGCTAGCGTTGGCCGCCCATCCGATTCGTATTGAGGCCCCCATTCCCGGCAAGCCATTGGTGGGGATTGAGGTGCCGAATCAATCGGTTGCGACGGTCGGAGTGCGCGAGATTTTAGAGGCAAAAGAGTTCCGTGAACGAAAAACGCCCATCACGTTTGTGCTTGGGAAGGATGTGGCTGGGAAGCCCTGGGTGGCGGACCTTGGTCGCATGCCGCACATGCTGGTTGCCGGGGCGACGGGTTCTGGAAAATCCGTCATGTTGAACGTGCTCATCATGTCGTTTCTGTATACGGCTGGGCCGGACGACGTGAAGTTCATCATGGTGGACCCGAAACGTGTGGAGTTGCAGGTGTATAACGGGATTCCGCATCTCATTACGCCGGTGATCACCAAAACCGACCAAACGGTGAATGCGCTCAAATGGGCGTTGCGCGAAATGGATCGCCGCTACGATTTGCTTTCTAAGTTTGGGACGCGTGATTTGGCTGGTTACAACGCGCGTTCTCAGGAGAAGATGCCGTATCTGGTGATTATCATCGATGAATTGGCGGACTTGATGGCGACGTCCGCGCAAGAAGTTGAAGGACCGATTGTCCGTTTGGCACAGATGGCGCGCGCGGTCGGGATTCACTTGGTACTTGCGACCCAGCGTCCATCGGTCGACGTCATCACGGGGTTGATTAAGGCGAACATTCCGGCGCGCATCGCCTTTGCTGTGGCGTCGGCGACGGATTCTCGCACTATTTTGGACCAGCAAGGGGCAGAAAAATTGCTGGGTCGTGGAGACATGTTGTTTAGCACCGCGGAAGTCAGCGTCCCGAAACGTATCCAAGGGGCGTTTGTCTCGGAAACCGAAATCCATCGCGTCGTGGATTACATCAAGCAAAAATACGAACCCGCGGATTATGATGCGAGTGTCGTGGAGCGCGGGGATGGAACGGCGACGGTTTGGTCTCAGGATGGGGGAGATGCAGAGGATTCTGATCCGTTAATCCCGCACGCGAAGGAAGAAATTACCCGCGCAGGAAAAGCTTCCGCATCGTTGTTGCAACGGCGTTTGAAGGTGGGGTACGCCCGTGCCGCGCGTCTTCTGGATTTGTTGGAGCAGCAGGGATTTATTGGGCCGGCAGATGGGGCGAAGCCGCGTGAAATCTTGAAGGCGGAATTTACTCGACAAGCGGAGATTCCGGCGGCGCCGACACCCAAGAACGTGGTGACACTTCCACCTCTTGATGTTGCACCGGAGGAAGAGGAGGAAGACGAAGAGGCGGATGAGCAGGAAGAGGGGGAGGAAGAGCTGGTTGAAGGGGAAGAGGAAGAACAGAAATTTTAGGACGTATGTCGTTCACGCAAAAACAGGTGCATCGCGTGGACGGGATCGGTCATGATTTGGTCGAGCTCCGTGAGCGCATCGGATGGACGCGTGCAGAGGCATCGCGTGTGACGAAAATCGCCGAATCCACGTTGCGCGCGTGGGAAGAAGACGCCTGGCAGCAATTTGATGATCCCGTCGCACTCGAGCGGATGCTCCGTGGATATTTGTCGCATCTTGGAGGAAAATCCGGGTTTGTGCTGCAAAAATTCCGGGAATCCTGTCGCGGTCAGGTGCCGTGTGCCCACGCCGATCCACTACCGACCACACCAGCGCTCACCACGCGGGATTTTATGGTCACCCCACGCGTACTTACGCTCGCGCTTTTTTTGGGATTTGTGGGATTGCTTGGCGGGTATGTGTATTTTCAGGTGCGCACGATTACAGAGCCGCCGTCCCTTGAGGTGTTTACCCCGGCTGATGGGACGCAGGTCGAGCAGCCTTTGTTGCGCGTGACTGGTAAAACCTGGCCCGAAGCACATGTGTTTGTGAATGGAAAAAAGGCGGTGGTGCAACAAGACGGAACATTTTCCGAAGAATTGAGCATTCCTCGTGGGATCACCACGATTTATGTGTCCGCGAAACGTCGTCACAGTGAAGAAACGGTGGTGACGCGGCGCATCCGGTTTGATCGGGAGTCGGTCGTGACTTCTACGCAACAATAAATCCCCTTGGCTCTGCAAAGAGGCATCACGCGATCGCCTGACCATGCACGAGAGGAGAGAGACGACGCCGAGAGCATCGGCATCGGTTCGTGTACGATCGGACGACAGGTGCGTATGACGCTTCGCAGAACGAAGGGGACACTGGAACCGTAGAAGACAAAACAGGTTGCGTCAAGGGAATAAAAAGACCCACCAAGGAGTTGGTGGGTCTTGCGTCTACCGCAGAAAGTGGAAGAAGTCATCCAAGATCAGCGCAAGGATTACGCCAATCACGACGCCTGCTTTCCAGCCGAGTCCGTACACTGCGCCTGCCGTGAGGGCGAGGGCGCCGATCTTGACCCCGAGCTTCGCGAGCTCAGCCGTCAGATCCGCTCCGCTGCTGGTCACGATCGCGGTCGAGTTTTCGTTTCAGTTGTTCCCCAATCGACCCACGTCCGGTCCGCCGGTCGTGATGCTGGTTGGAGGGCGCGCCTTCTTTGGGTGCGCGTGGTGCCGGCCCCTTCCGCGGGATCTTTGCGACCCCCAGAAGCCCCTCCTCGAACGGTGCGATGAACCGTTCGTAGAAGGAGATGAGCGCGAGTAGACGCGAAAGGAACGCCTCGTCCAGGAGAAAGAGCGTTCCAGGCTCCAGTAGGTGCACCGTTTCGTTCTTTTCCAGGTCCTCGAGCGAAACTTCGCGGTTGTAGCGCTCGGCAGCGAACCGTGCATCACCCAGTCGGGGCTCGCGGCCGAAGGCCACCAGTCGCTCGCCATCCTTCGACGAGAGCGCGAGGACGAAATCGCGTCCTCCGCGATCGCGGCGGGCGTAGTACGCGTCCTTTGTGGGGCAGATGAACTGCCCCGGACGCTCGAGCGCCCGGCGGAGATCCGCGATGCTGATGCTCCACGCGCGGACGTCCTTTTGCCCTGCTTCGTCGCGGGGCAGATCGTACGTGAGCGGGATTGGGATGACGTACGGCAGTCCGTAATTCCGAAGTTGCTCGGAAGACGTGACCCCGGTCATGCGTTCCCCCAGAAAGAGGGAGCGCAAGCCACGGAGGTCCTCCAAGTTTCCGTGGGTGATCTGCTCGAGACCATCTAGGAATCGTGTGAGCGATGGCGACGATCCATCGTCGGCGAGATCACACTCACCGTATTCGTCGGCACGGAAGCGGATCATGCCATCCAGGTGGCCATGGACCAGTCCGTCGTAGCAGACGTCCACACGCCACGTGGCGAGGGAATGTCCGCCGAGCGTCTCCTCGAGGCTCTCGATGCCGTGATCCTCACCGCGTTCGGCGATGAGGTCCTTCGCGTTGCGCATCGAGATGATGCGCTCTTCCTTGCTGTCCCAGGCACAGCCGGATCCGGTAGCGATGTCGCCGACTTGGAGTCCAGTATGCCCTCGGTGCTCATGCGTCCAGAAGTGACGCGTCTCGTCACGTTTTTGTGTGCTCATGTAACTCCTTCTTCCCTTGTGGGGGTGTTTGAAAAGGACGTCCGAACGGCGGGATGCCTCCGGAAAGGCTTGAACCCGTGGGGCGCTTCCTGTCTTCGGCCAGGATGCATCCTACGGCGATTTGTGGAGGGGCGTCTGACCGTAGCCAGAGACCGGATCTGCCACATTTCTGTTCAAGCCTACCCGGACGATTCCGAGGGCAAGGGAACGCTGTACCCTACGCATTTTTTGCGATTTTGTCAAGGATTTGGCGAAAAAGAAAACGACGCAGCGAACCGCGTCGTTTGGAGGGCGCCAGGCGGCACCCTCGGGGTCAGGCGGCCGTGGTTCCCCACGAGTCGCCGTAGAGAACCGTCGTGGGACGATCCTCGTGCTCCAGCACCAGCTGGAGGAGCCCCTCGAGGTCGAGGGGTCCGCCCGGTGCTTGGATCGTCTCGATCGCGCTCGCGCCGTAGTTGGCGTCGAGCGAATCGAGACCATCGATGGGGAGCGGAGCGAGGCTTCGCAGCCCGCCCGGGTTTTCGACCATGGCGTACGCCAGGTCGATCGCCACGCGGTCGCGGGCCTCGTTCAGTGCGCGCCGCTCCTCGGGCGTCAGAAACGCCTCGGGGTCGAGCGGCAGTGCATTGACAGGGAGCAGGCGCAGGTCGGACAGCGTGTCTACGATCAGGTTTTCGATCACAACGATCTCCTTCCAGGGCGAAAGTGCCCAATCACACAGACGAACCACGGGTGTTCGTCCGTCTGATTGAGGACGGATGCAGCGAAACTACAGGCCGTCTCTTCGTTCGTCAGGATGCGCGCGCATCCCGGACCGTTTTGCGCGGAGCCATCGCTGGCTGCACGCGCCTTTGCGCGGGAGGAGGCGTTGGTTTCGTCGCCTTCCGCGCTTTGAGCGCGTGCTCTGCCGTCGTGAGATGGCGGAGCAGGGACTCGTAGGCATCGGCGATGTCACGGAGGTCGCCCTCCGCCCACCATGGTGAAAGCCGCCACGTGACGTCTCCACCGAGTGCGTGACACGCCTCGTTCAGGCGGAAGAGCAGGTTTGAAACCGCTCCTACCCGTACGACGTCGTCACGCCCTGTCCACCCGGCGAGCTCTCGGTGACGTTGGACCAGGCGTTGGTACACCTGACCCAGCGTCTCGATCTCGCTGCGGGGTTGGATGTGGAGGGCCTTGCAGCCCTCATCGAGGAGGGTTGCGTACGCCTCCTCGACGGCCGGCAGAACCGTCTCGATCGACCAGGCAACATTGTTGCCGCTTGGTCGCTTTGCCCTCCCCGCCCGGCACTTCGCCAGGAAGGTGAGCGCGTTGCGCTCCGCGACGGTTGCGCTGTCGGGATTGATCGCCCAGAGGACGACCTCGATCTCGCGCTCCGGCATCCCTCCGCCAAACTCGACGGTGAAAATGCCGACTGCGCGCGCGTATTCCACGCGCGCGGCTGCGTTCACGAGGAACGAGCGCACCATGCGTATCGTTCGGAGATTGAGACCGAAAGTGTTTTCTGCGTTCATGGACCTCTCCTTGGAGCTGGGGATGAAAAAACCAGCACACCGAAACGAACAAGAGACCGCTGCATCGACTCATGGGTCACCGCGGCTGTTGTCACAGCGTCGGAAATCCATGGACAAGCGCCAATGCGTCGTTCTCTGGCTCGTTTCGGGGCACTGGTGTACCCCGTTTGTAAGGTCCATCCGGGGGTACCGGACAGAACTGGAGGTGAAGGACGGGAGAGCACCCGAAGGTGCTTCCAGTCGTGTGAAGGCGTACTTTGCGCGGGTGGGAGCCGAAGCCCCCGAACGCGCATTCCGACTTCGCCTTGCTGACGGCCCAGGTTTGGGGCCAGCGAGGGTTCCTCCTCCATGTCTGTCTGGTTCTTCTCCGGAGGGTTTTGGAGGGACGAACGACCGTGTTCCACGGGGGTGGAAGGTCGCCCGAGGGTGTTTTAGTGAGGTGTCCCAGCCGGGGCCGGCACAAGTCACCGCCACACCCCCTCCTCCAAAACGCTCCGGACAAGGGTTGTTGTACACGCAGGTTCTTAGCGTGACTAAGCAATCTATCATGTTTCGGTGATTTTGTCAAGCGTAGGTAGACACAAAAGCAAGAAAAGATGTAAATACACGGAAAAACCAAGAAAAAACGTTTTCTATCCTTCAACAATCCGCTTTTTCCTCTTGTGTCAGACCCCGACTTTGCCCGCGGTGAACCGGTCGCTGGGAGACTCTTCCCATCTCTAGAAATACATGATATTGTCCCGTTGCTGCGGTCGAACAAGTGTCGCTAGACCCGATCACTGGTTCGCACCCCCACTCATTGCGATGATGACGAATCGCCCATAGGTACGTAAAAAATCCCCGCGTCATCGGGGAAATTTGCGTTTGGTGATTCCGTGTTGCGTTGGATGGTGGCCGCCGCGCTTACTCAAAAAACGTCCGCTTTTGTTTACCGTACGCCGCGACACTCCGGCTTTTGTGTCTTCTGTTTGCGGCCGCGTCCAACAAAAGAGCTCGGGCGCACATGCGTTCCATGTCAGGCATGCAGTTCCGCCGACAACCCCCGAAGGATCGGGAACGTCGGTATTTCACCACGGCGCGAGACGCCATGGCATTGCCGGATCTGATTGAGATCCAAAAGGCCTCGTACCGCTGGTTTCTTGAGGAAGGCATCCGCGAACTCCTGAAAGAGATCTCGCCGATCAAGGATTTTATCGGCCGTGATTTGGAGTTGTATTTGGATGATTATTATTTGGACGAACCAAAGTTTGATGAAAAAACGTCCAAAGAAAAGAACATCAACTTCGAAGCGCCGTTGCGCGTAAAGACGCGGCTCATCAACAAGCGCTCCGGAGCGACAAAGGAACAAGAAGTGTACCTGGGCGACCTGCCGATCATGACCGATCGTGGGACGTACATCGTGAACGGGATTGAGCGCGTGGTGGTCACGCAGCTTGTCCGTTCTGCCGGGGCGTTTTTTACGGCGGAGATGGTGCATGGACGCCGGTACTACGGCGCAAAGATCATCCCGAACCGTGGGGCGTGGCTGGAATTTGAAACGGATGGCAACAACGTCATCTACGTGAAAATCGATCGCAAGCGCAAAGTGGCGGCAACGGCGCTTTTGCGTGCGTTCGGGATTGGAAACAACGAGGACATCCAGAAGTTGTTCACGGACGTGGATATCCACCCGTTGAACCACTACATCGAATCTACGCTGGCCAAAGACCCATCTTCCAACGAAGAAGAAGGGTATATTGAGGTGTACAAGCGTATTCGTCCGGGGGATTTGGCGACGTCGGACAACGCACGCTCGCTCATCCACTCGATGTTCTTCAATTTCGATCGATACGACTTGGGAACGGTCGGGCGGTACAAGTTTAACCAGCGTTTTGGATTGCAGGCAGATCGCGCCTTCGTGCAAAAGGAAGAAAACCGCATTCTGACGAAGGAAGATTTGGTGTTGCTGCTTCGCGAGCTCATCCGATTGAACATTGCGCAGGAAGAACCGGATGACGTGGACCACTTGGGGAACCGCCGCGTCCGCGCGGTCGGGGAATTGGTGCAGTCTCGTTTCCGCATCGGGCTTGCGCGCATGGAACGTATCGTCAAAGACCGCATGTCGACGCTCGACATCCAGGCGCTGAACGGTGCGAAGTTGATCAACGCGCGTCCGGTGATCGGCGCGGTGCGCGAGTTCTTCATGTCCTCGCAGCTGTCGCAGTTCATGGATCAGACGAACCCGCTCTCCGAGCTGGAACACAAGCGCCGTTTGTCGGCGATGGGTCCGGGCGGGCTTACCCGCGAACGTGCCGGTTTCGACGTCCGCGACGTGCACCGCACGCACTACGGCCGCATCTGTCCGATTGCCTCTCCGGAAGGTCCGAACATCGGTCTTGTGGGGCACTTGTCTTCCTACGCCCGCATCAACGAATACGGGTTTATTGAGACGCCGTTCCGCAAGGTGAAGAACTGGGCCAAGAACGACGGAGAAGATGCAATCGACGAGGTGTTGCGCGTGGATGTGCGCGATGGCGAAGGCAAGGTGGTTGCCAAAGCCGGAACCGAAGTCGACAAGAAAACGGCGGCAGCGATGGCAAAATTGCCCATCGACAAATTGCCGATCGTGCCACGTGTAACGGGCGAAATCGTGTACTTGAACGCCTTTACGGAAGAACGTGGGACCACGGCGCCAGCAACGACGCCGATCGGGCGTGATGGTCGTTTCCAGGTGGAACGCGCGTCTTGCCGTAAGAACGGGGAACCGACCATGGTAGACGTGCACGAGATTGATTACGTCGACGTGTCCTCGAAGCAAATTCTTTCCATCGGGACGGCGCTTATTCCGTTCGTCGAACATGATGACGGGCACCGCGCACTCATGGGAACGAACATGCAACGTCAGGCCGTGCCGTGTATCAAAGCGGATGCTCCGATCGTGGGGACGGGTGTCGAACGTCGTGCGGCGATCGACTCTGGCCACGCGATGATCGCGCCGGATGACGGTGTTGTGGTGTCGTGCTCCGGGAAGCATGTGGAATTGCAGACCAAAGATGGTCGCATCCACCGCTATGACTTGGTGAAGTTCCAGCGCTCCAACCACTCGACCTGCGTGAACCAGCGCCCGGTTGTGACAAAGGGGCAGCAAGTGTACGCCGGCGAAGTGTTGGTGGACGGAACGTCGTGCGATCACGGGGAACTGGCGCTTGGGCAAAACCTGTTGTGTACGTTCTTGTCGTGGGACGGTTACAACTACGAAGACGCCATCATTTTGAGTGAACGCGTGGTGCAGCAGGATCGGTTTACGTCGATCCAAATCGAACACCACACGATCGATGTTCGTGACACAAAACTCGGGTTGGAAGTCGTGACGAGCGACATCCCGAACGTGTCCGAAGAAAAACTGCGCAACTTGGATGAACGCGGGATCGTGCGCATCGGGGCCGAGGTGAAGTCCGGGGACATTTTGGTCGGGAAGATCACGCCGAAGGGCGAAACGGATCTGTCGGCGGAAGAAAAGTTGTTGCGCGCGATTTTCGGGGAAAAGGCCCGCGACGTGCGTGATTCTTCGCTGTACCTGGAACACGGTCAGAAGGGGAAGGTCGTCGACGTGCGTATTTTTACGCGCGATGCAGGCGATAAACTCCAGCCGGGGGTGTTGCAACAGATCGTCGTTTCCGTTGCAGACCTGCGTAAAATCCAGCCGGGAGACAAGCTCGCCGGTCGTCACGGAAACAAGGGGGTCATCTCCAAGATCGTGCCGGTTGCCGACATGCCATTCACGGCGGACGGAACGCCGGTCGACATCATTTTGTCGCCGCTTGGGGTCGTGTCGCGTATGAACTTGGGTCAGATTCTGGAAACGCACTTGGGTCTTGCGGCAAACGCGCTTGGCTACAACGTCGCCACACCGGTGTTTGACGGGGTGTCTGAAGTGACGATTCGTGAAGAATTGGTGAAGGCGGGTTATCCGACGGACGGACGCATTGCACTCTTCGACGGACGCACGGGAGACAAGTACGACCACGAACCAACGGTGGGCTACAACTACATGTTGAAGCTGAACCACATGGTGGACGACAAAGTGCACCAGCGCTCCATCGGGCCGTACTCGCTTATTACGCAGCAGCCACTTGGTGGGAAGGCGCAGTTCGGTGGGCAGCGTTTCGGGGAAATGGAAGTGTGGGCGCTTGAAGCCTACGGCGCGGCGCACACCCTGCAAGAAATCTTGACCATCAAGTCGGACGACGTGGATGGGCGTTCGAAGGCGTATGAATCGATCATCAAGGGCGAAACGATCCGCAAGGTCAACGTCCCGGAATCGTTCAACGTGCTTACGCGCGAATTGAAGGGATTATGTCTGGATGTGGAATTGTTGAAGGACGGGACGCGTATCGAAGAATCGTCCACGCCACGACCGGAACATCTGAAGAAACCCGTTGGCCCAGCAGAACCGGTGGATGACGACTGGGGGGCGCCAAGTCAGTTCTAATCGCTGAACGATTATCCTATGGCATTCTTTCGTTCTGAAAGCATCAAAACAACGGATTTCGACGCGATTCGGCTGAAGCTCGCCTCACCGGAGGTGATCCGCGGCTGGTCGTACGGAGAAATCACGAAGCCGGAAACCATTAACTACCGCACGCAAAAACCAGAAAAGGGCGGGTTGTTTGCCGAAGAAATTTTCGGACCGTCCAAAGATTGGGAATGTTACTGCGGTAAGTATAAAAAGATTCGCTACAAGGGGATCATTTGTGACAAGTGTGGTGTCGAAGTGACGCACTCGCTGGTCCGCCGCGAACGCATGGGGCACATCGAGTTGTGTGCTCCGGTCGCGCACATTTGGTTCTTGCGCAGCGTGCCGTCCAAGATTGGGACGGTGCTCGACATGAGCATCCAGGCGCTCGAAAAGGTGATTTATTTCACCGCGTTTATCATTACGCACGTCGATGAGGCGTTGCGCGATGCGACGATCGAGCAGGTGCGTGCTGAATACAAGGGCAAGCAGAAGTCCATCGAAGCGGAATATCTGCAGGCTGTGGAACGCATCAACAAGCAGGCGGCGGAAGATGACAAGAAGCGTTCCGCGGTAGAGAAGGAATTGGAAAAAGCGGAAACGGCCAAGCAGCGCAAAATGGAAGAATTGGATGAAGAAGTGGGATCTGTCGAAAAAGAATTGAAGGATTTGGAAGTGCTGACCATCCTCTCCGAAAACACCTACCATGACATGTCCCTGAAATACGGGCACGTGTTTGAGGCGTCGATCGGGGCAGAGGCGGTCGACAAGTTGTTGCAGCGCATCGACGTTGAAGCGACGCTCAAGTCCTTGAATGAGGAGTTGGAAGGCGCCTCCGAAGCCAAGCGCGATCGCATCATGCGTCGGCTGAAGTTGCTCAAGTCGCTTGCCATCACCAAGATCCAGCCGCACTGGATGATCTTGAAGGCGCTTCCAGTCATTCCGCCGGATTTGCGTCCGATGGTGGCGCTCGACGGGGGTCGCTTTGCCACGTCCGACTTGAACGATCTGTATCGCCGTGTCATCAACCGCAACAACCGCTTGAAGCGTTTGCTCGAGTTGAATGCGCCGGAGGTGATCGTGCGCAACGAAAAGCGCATGTTGCAGGAAGCGGTGGACTCGCTTATCGACAACGGCGCGCGACACTCGAAAACGGTGATCGCCGCGACGGGGAAGAAGCGCCAGCTCAAATCGCTTGCCGACTTCTTGAAAGGGAAGCAGGGGCGCTTCCGTCAGAACTTGCTTGGGAAGCGTATCGACTATTCCGGTCGTTCGGTGATCGTCGTCGGTCCGTCGCTTGAGCTGCACCAGTGTGGGTTGCCAAAAACGATGGCGCTTGAACTGTTCAAGCCGTTCATTATTGCGGAACTCATCAAGCGTGAACTGGTTCACAACATTCGTTCTGCCAACCGGTTTATCGAACAAGATCATCCGGAAGTGTGGGACATCTTGGAACAGATCGCATCGGATGCGGTAGTGCTCTTGAACCGCGCTCCGACGCTGCACCGTCTTGGGATTCTTGGCTTCCAGCCAAAATTGATCGAAGGGAAGGCGATTCAGATTCACCCGATGGTGTGTCCGGGATTCAACGCCGACTTCGACGGAGACCAGATGGCCGTGCACGTGCCGTTGACCGAGGAAGCGCGTTGGGAAGCAAAGAACTTGATGCTCGCCACCAAGAACTTGCTGAAGCCTGCAACTGGCATGCCGATCGTGAAACCGGATAAGGACGTGGCGTGGGGGTGTTACTACCTCTCCATGGTGACGCCGTCCGGCGAAGAAAAGATGAAAGCGGTCGCATCGGCGGAACAGGCGATTTACCTGTATCAGTCGGGCAAGCTGAACCTGCGTGAAAAGATCAAAACGCGTTTGAAGGTGGGTGAACCGGTGATCGAAACGACGGTCGGACGCATCTTGCTGAACCAACTCTTCCCGAAAGAAATTGGATTCCGCAACGAAGTGATCGGAACCAAGCAGCTTGGAGAAATCGTGAAAACGACCATCGAACTCCGCGGATTTGAACGCGCCGCCCGCTTCTTGGATGAAGTGAAGGCGACCGGGTTCTACTACGCGACCAAGTCCGGCTTTAGCTACGGCATCGGGGAACTTCCGTATGTCGAAAAGCGCGTGATCATCGAGGAAGGTAACCGCCGCACGGAAGAGATCGAAGAGCAGTACAAGGAAGGGTTGCTGACCAAGAAGGAACGCTATGCGTCCATCATCAAGTTGTGGACGGACGTGAAGGATCAGATCCAAAAGATGTCGAAAGACTCGTTGGATAAAAATGGGTCCGTCTACGCCATGATCGATTCCGGTGCGCGTGGATCTCCGGGGCAGCTGACCAACGTGATCGGGATGGTGGGCTTGAAAGCCAGCCCGTCGGGGGAAATTATCGAACTTCCGATCAAGTCGTCGTTGCGTGAAGGGTTGGACGTGTTGGAATACTTCATCTCTTCGCACGGGGTGCGTAAGGGGTTGACGGACACGGCTCTCAAAACGGCCAACGCTGGGTACCTCACGCGTCGTTTGGTGGACGTTGCGCAAGACATCATCATCACGGCGGAAGATTGTGGAGACACGGACGGTGTGGTCATCACGCGTGAAGAATGTGATGAAATCGGCGAACCGATTCTTACCCGTTTGCTTGGACGCGTGCTTCTCAAGGATTTGAAGGACGCCGAAACCAAGGAAGTGTTGGTGAAGAAGGGGACGCTGGTGAACGAGGATCACGTCCGCATGCTGGCGAAGCATCAGATCGATGCCGCTGCCGTGCGTTCGGTGCTTACGTGCAAACTGTTCCGCGGGTTGTGTCAAAAGTGTTACGGCTACGATTTGGCCTACAACGCGATGGTCAAAAAGGGTGCCGCGGTCGGGATCATGGCCGCCCAGTCCATCGGGGAACCGGGGACGCAGCTCACCATGCGTACCTTCCACTCGGGAGGTGCAGCCGCGGCCGACATTACGCAGGGGTTGCCGCGTGTGGAAGAGCTGTTCGAAGCGCGTACACCAAAACACAAAGCGATCCTTGCGGACGCGGCCGGAAAGGTGAAGATCGTCGAGCAGGAACGTCGCATTCTCCAATCCACGACCGGACAAAAGATCGTGGATACGGCAGGGGCGAACAAAACGCTTCTCCTGACCCACACGGTGGTCAAGGAAGACACCTGGACCTTTACCAAGAAGGACACGGTCAAGGTGGAAGATGGCCAAAAGGTGAAGGAAGGCCAGACGCTGATCACCAAGGCCGTTGGCGAAGAAGTGACGGCTCACCACAAGGGGACGGTGAAGGTCGAAGGAAAGAAGGTGACCCTTGTGTTCGAAGCTGATGAAGCACTCGAGTACGAAATTCCGGCAGGCTATCGCTTGCTCGTGAAGGACGGCGCCGAGGTGCAGCCAGGTGATGCGCTGACGGAAGGGCAGTTTGACCTGCAAGAATTGTTCAAACTCCGCGGCCGTGAAGCGCTCATGCGGTACATGCTGAAGGAAGTGTTGTCGGTGTATGCCTCGCAGGGTCAAAAGTTGAACGCGAAGCACATCGAGGTCATGATTCGTCAGATGTTTAGCCGCGTGTACATCACAGATCCGGGAGAGACCGAACTCTTGCCAGGGCAGGTCGTCGAAAAGACGCGTGCCGATCAGGAGATCGAAAAACTTCCGAAGAACGGAAAGGGAGCAACGATGATGCCGCTCTTCATGGGGATCACGAAGGTCGCCCTGTCGACGGAATCGTTCTTGTCCGCCGCTTCGTTCATGGAAACGGCTCGCGTGTTGATCAACGCCGCCGTAACCGGAAAGGTGGACCGCTTGGAAGGGCTCAAGGAAAACGTGATCATCGGTCGGTTGACGCCGGCTGGGACCGGATTCCAGGGCAACGAATACGAACTTCCGGACATGGAAGTCGGTCGCCTGCGCGCGGCCGCCGAACCGAAGGAAGTCGAGGCAAAGCCCGAAGAGACCGCGTAGAGATGGTCAACAAAACCCCCGCGATTGCGGGGGTTTTGATTGAGGCTATTCTTTGCAGGTTTGCGTGCAGGTTGTGAGTGCTGTTTTGCATTTCTGTACGCCGGCATCCGTTTCTACCCCTTTCCGACACGATTCGTAGGATTGTTCGCAGGTCCGTCGACAGAGTGCCTGTTCTTTGAAGGGCTCGTTCACCCGTTCGTCTTCGACTGGCTCTGGTTTTCGGCACACCGTGTCGATGCATTTCTTGAAGGCTTCGTCTGAATCCGCCGTTTCTTTGCACTGTTCGACACAATCCGGGACGGAGTCTTCGTCTCGATCCGCGGTGCACATACGGGCTTCTGCGCGACAATTGGAGAACCCGCCCTTCACCTCTTTTTCGAGCTGTTCTAATCGTTGTGTGACCTTCCGCAATTCCGCGACGATCGCCGCATTGGAGGAGGTGGTCGTGGATGGTCGTGACTGTGCATTGACTGCGCTGAACGCGGTCAGAAGTGTCGCGCCCATGGCGAATCCGGCAACGGCCGCCGCCATCCACACCGCATGTTTGGAGTGATGTGGCCGTGGGTGCGCACAGGTTCCGGTGCAATTTGGTTTTCCGCAGCTTCCGCAGGGACGGGGAGATGCGGGTCGGCGAGAAGTAGACAGCATAGTTGTCCCAGATACTATCACGCTTGAACGGATCCGTGCAGCGGGGATACACTCGGGGCCTATGGCACGGCATTCTAAATGGCATAAAGTAAAGCAATTCAAAGGGGCGATTGATGCCAAACGGTCGGCGTCTTTTACGAAACTCGCCCGTGAAATTACGGTAGCCGCCAAAGAAAAAGGCGGGGATCCCGCTATGAATGCCCGGCTGCGTGCGGCGATGGATCGCGCGCGTGAGTCGTCGATGCCGAAAGACAATATCGAGCGGGCGATTCAGCGTGGCATTGGGGGCGGAGCAGAGGGACAAATCGATGCACTGACCTACGAGGCCTATGCGCCAGGTGGGACGGGGCTTGTTATTGAATGCTTGACGGACAACCGAAATCGCACGGCGAACGACGTCAAACATCTGCTTTCAAAAAATGGAGGGACGCTTGCGGCGAGCGGAGCCGTGACGTTTGGATTTACCCGTGCGGGCGTGGTGCATGTTCCAGAAGTTGTTACCCCAGCGCGCGCAGATGAGATGGAACTTGCACTTATTGATGCGGGCGCGACCGAATTTATTTCGGATGAACAGGGGGTGGAGGTCCGATGTGCACCGACGGATCTCGCGAAAGTAGCGGATGCAGTGGCAAAGATGGGGTGCACGGCAGATACCGTGGAGTTTCAGTGGATTCCAACAACCCTCGTTGATACGGATGAAGAAACCGCAAACGCGGTGGCGGAATTGATCGATGCTTTAGAGGCGCACGATGACGTGACGCGTGTTTGGAGCAATTTGGCGTAAGGGTTGACACAATACGTTTTTTTAGACAGGGTTTTTTTGGCAGATATGCCAGAGAGGGGTTTGGGGAATGTTGCCGCTTGTAGTTCCTTCGCATTTGATCCCACGCCAAGTGGGGAAGTGTGCCATCGATTTTTCTGGTTCGGTACAGAACTTGGGTTTTGGAACCCGATCCGGAAGCGATCAAAAAGTCTGTCGAATACCCTGTATTCCAGGTCGGCGAGAGAGTGTCGTATTTCACTGGGTGGAACAAGGTCAGGCCTTTGTCGTCCGGTTTCTTCAACCAGGACCCAAGGAGGAGTATTGGTTTGTTACGGCATTGAACGATGGAGCACTTGCCGTGCCGATTCAAAAAGATTTTTTTGAATTCGCTGAGGCCTCTATCGAGTATTTTTGGGAGCGCGTTCGTCCACCCTGTCTCGCCGCCGTGAATGAGGTTTACGCATCACATTTGTTGCGACGCGGAATTCATTTCACCCTTCCACTATCTTGTCTTGTAGGGTCAAATCGTGATGCTGCGATCCAGGTGGTAGAATTGCTTTTGTACGAACGAGGATCGGAGAGGTATGACTGGTCTTCAGAAGATGGATCGCGGAAGATCTCTCTGTTGGCGGATGGCGGGCAAGAGGTCTCGATCCTTGAATATGAAGGAGACATCTACCTGAAAAAGGGTGATAAGAAATCTAATCCGGATCACCCCTTCTGCATCGAAGGGCAGTGCAATTCTTTCGTAGGAAAAACGGAAACCACCCTCTCCGGACTTGTGCTTTGTGGGAAGATGATTGGAGCGTTTGGTTCGCGAATACTAGTGATTTGAAGTGATGCAATTGGGTCTTTGCACCTGTCGAATGTGACAGGTGTTTTTCATATCCGCACCTGCTATTCTTTGCGCATGCCTCTCCGTGTTCTTGGGATTGATCCGGGATTTGATCGTTGCGGACTCGGTGTTGTGGATTTACAAGGCGCGACGCCGACGTGGGTGTGGCATGGATGCGTGCAAACCTCTGCGAAAGACGATTTTTCTACACGTTTGCAGCAGATCCGTGATGGGGTGACGATGGCCATCCGTGTGCATCGGCCTGCTGCGGTAGCGGTCGAAAGTTTATTTTTTCAAAAGAATGTCACTACGGCGCTGCAGGTAGGAATGGCGCGCGGGGTTATTTTTTTAGCGATCGCTGATGCGAAGCTGCCTGTCGTCGAGATTACGCCAAACCAGGTGAAACAGGGGATCTCTGGGTATGGTGGTGCTGACAAAAAACAAATGCAGCAAATGGTGCAACGACTCCTAAAATTGTCGGCGCCTCCCACTCCGGACGATGCGGCGGACGCGCTGGCGATTGCGATGGTAGGCGGGTTGCTGGCGCGTCACCCACGGCGTTAGAAAAAATGTGGTACCATCGGAGTATGGCGTTGGCGCAGGCGTCGAGTTTTATGGTCCAGGATGAACTCACCGGAGAGTGGGTGTTATTTGCGCCAAAGCGCACGGCCCGTCCGCACGACACGTTTTTGTTTGCAGAGGACGATGGAAATCCCGGGATTCCTCCAAAAGAAGCGCGCTGTCACATTTGCCCGAGTGAATTACCGCCGGCGGAGTTTTTGTCCGTGCCGGCATCGGGTGAAGCGCCCTTTTTTGCCGTTCCAAATGCGTTTCCCGCCGTGGGAACACAACCGGGACAGCCCTACGGTCATCAAGAGGTGTTGATCGAAGGAATTTCGCATGAATCCGTAAAGAGATGGTCTGCGTCTGCGCTTGCGGACATGCTGGGGTTTTGGGCAAAGCGGATGACAGCCGCCGCAGAAGATCCACGCATCGGGTATGTGGTGGTGTTCAAAAACGAGGGAGCGGCGGCGGGCGCATCGTTGCATCATCCGCATTCGCAACTGTGGGCAACCGGGTTTGTGCCTCCGCGCATGCAATCCTGGCAAACGCAGTGGCACTATTTATCAGCGTATCGTAAACGGTGTCCGTTTTGTCATGAAATAGACGATCGTTCCGGTGGAGCGCTTGTCGTGTATGAGGATGCCTATGCGTTGGCGTATGCGCATCCAGCAGCGCGTTTTGCGTATGAAGTGCGCATCGTGCCAAAACGTCATGTCGATCATTTGGGAAAAACGCATGCCGCTGAACGACAATCGCTCGCAAATGCGCTCGCGGTGTGTTTGCGGTTTATCCGGGGGAAAGGGGCGGCGTATAATATTTTTACGCAGGATTTGCTGCGCGATCCGGATCAGCATGCGGAATTGCGCCTCGTTCCACGGTTAACCACCTGGGCCGGAGTCGAGATTTCATCGGGGTTTTATATCAATCCGGTTACGCCAGAAGACGCGGCCAAGGCCTACCGATCCGCCTAGCGCGGCGCTTGTTTGTGTGTGCGCGGCCTGATACTATCCAGGCCGTATGCAGATTTACTGGCATGGGATGTCCTGCGTTCGTATCGAAGCGAGCGTGGGTCTTCAGGAGGCGACGCTTGTGACCGACCCGTTTGATGCGGACTCCGGATTGCGATTCCCAAAGAATCTGACCCCGGATGTGGTTGCGCTGTCGCACATGAATCGCAAAAAGTTTGCGTTGGATGCGTTCGAGAATAAGCCGTTTGTGGTGGATATTCCCGGAGAATACGAAGTGAAGGGGATGTTTGCGTTTGCGACGCCGATTCTGGATGAATCCGACAAAAACCAGGAACACGCGTTGATTTATCGGTTTGAAATTGAAGGGATGAGTTTGGGATTTTTGGGAGGGGCGACCCGGGCACTCACGGAACAGGAGTTAGGAAAGCTGGAAAGCATCGATATCCTGCTTTTGCCGGTTGGCGGAAACGGAAAATTGGATGCGAAACAGGCGATCGATATCATCCAAAAGGTCGAACCACGCATCGTGGTTCCGCTCGATCACCACATTGAAGGACTGAAGGAAACGTTTGGGACGGCGGATCAATTTTGCACGCAATTGGGCGTGTGTAAGCGGCAGGATGGAAACAAGCTCAAGATTTCCCGCAAAGATTTGCCCGCGGAAGATCTATTGGTCACGGTGCTTGAACGCGCCTAAAACACACTCCGGTTTTTCCGGAGTGTGTTTTTTGATATACTGGATGCATATGCCGCGCGTGATGCGCCGCTCGCCTGTGAAGCGCGTGCGCCGTGCTCCGGTCTCGACTGAGTTGGGACCGGATGGATTGGATGTGATGGAATTGCCTTTGGTCAACACTGATCAAAAACGCCAGCTCATCTTGGCACATGCGGCTGCACGCGGACGCGTGCCGCAACCACTCGGATTCGGGATGTATGTTACGGCCGCGGTCGCCTTTATCGCCGTTGTTGCAGGCTACGCGCTCACCATTGGGACCAGCATCCAGGCGCAAGCTCCGGCGGATGCGGACCCGTTGCTTCATGCGATCAAAAAAAGCTACACGGAGCGATTTTCTAGTGATCGTCCAGAGGTGGTGACGCCTACTCCGCCGTTACCGGCAGAAGATGTCTCTGCGGAGGAACGGCGTTTACGCGAGGATGCACTTCGCGGGGCGGCAGAGCGTCTGACCTCGGAGACGCGCACGTCATCCACAAATCCCCGCTAAAACGCGGGGTTTTTGACCCCCTCCCAACGGATTGCCGGTGTGCTATTCTGCCCCCACAAATCTTGCTATGTCTGAACAATCCCAGCTGCCCGCATTTGTGGGAAAGATTGAACCAGCCGCGCTGGTGAACGAGATTGAAACCTCGTTTTTGACCTATGCCATGTCCGTCATCGTGGACCGTGCGCTTCCGGACGTCCGCGATGGATTAAAGCCGGTACACCGTCGTATTTTATATGCGATGTGGCAGCAAGGGCTGCGTGCAGGAGGGCGATTTAAAAAATCCGCATCCGTCGTTGGGGAAGTACTCGCCAAGTATCACCCGCACGGCGACTCGGCGGTCTACGATTCCATGGTGCGCATGGCGCAGGATTTTAGCTTGCGCTATCCCTTGATCAAAGGGCAGGGGAACTTTGGTTCGATCGACGGCGACTCGGCGGCCGCGTATCGCTACACGGAAGCAAAGCTCGCTGCCATCGCCGAAGAATTGTTGATCGATATCGATAAAGATACCGTTGATTTTAAGCCCAACTTTGACGGTGAACACGATGAACCAAAAGTGTTGCCGGCAAAACTCCCGAACTTGCTTTTGAACGGAACGCTTGGGATCGCTGTCGGGATGGCGACCAATATTCCGCCGCACAACCTGACGGAGGTGTGCGATGGGATTATCGCCGTGATCGAAGATCCGGAAATTTCCATTGATGACCTGGTGAAGTTCATTCCCGGGCCGGATTTTCCGACAGGAGGCATCATCTACGACAAGAATGCGATCAAGGCGGCGTACGCAACGGGGAAGGGTGGGGTTGTCATGCGCGCCAAGACGGAAATTGTGGAAGAAAAAGCCGGGACGTTCCGTATTTTGGTGACGGAGATCCCGTATCAGGTCAACAAGGCGCAGTTGCTCGAAAAGATTGCCGAACTGGTGAATGAAAAGAAATTAGAAGGGATCCGCGACCTGCGCGACGAATCCAACAAAGAAGGGATTCGCATCGTGATTGAGCTGAAAAAAGACGCGTATCCAAAGAAAGTGTTGAACCTGTTGTTCAAGATGACGCAGCTGCAAGAGACGTTCCACTTGAACACCTTGTGTTTGGTGGATGGGATTCAGCCACGCGTGTTGAATTTGAAGGGGCTGATCGAAGAATACGTCGCACATCGCAAGGACGTCGTTCGCCGCCGCACGGAATATGAACTCGCCCGCGCGAAGGAGCGCATGCATATTTTGGATGGGTTGAGGATCGCGCTTCTCAACATTGACGACGTGATCGCGACCATCAAGAAATCCAAGGATAAAGATGAAGCGCGTGAGAACTTGATCAAGAAGTTCAAGTTGTCCGAAATCCAGACCGGCGCGATTTTGGAAATGCGTCTCCAGCAGCTCGCCAACCTGGAACGCTTGCGCATCGAGCAGGAATGGGAGGAAAAGCGGAAGTTGATCGAAGAGCTGGAAAGTATCCTTGCGTCTGCGAAAAAGATGCTTGGGATCGTGAAGCAAGAGGTGCTGGACATGAAAGAAAAGTTCGGCGACGAGCGACGCACGAAGATTATTTCCGGTGCCCTTGGAGAGTTTTCGGTCGAGGATCTGATCCCGAAAGAGGATACGATCATCATGTTGACCGCAGATGGGTATATCAAGCGCATTTCGCCGGACACCTTTAAGACGCAAGGTCGTGGCGGAAAAGGGGTGATCGGACTGGAAACCAAGGAAGAGGATCGCGTGCAGCAGTTGTTCTCGGCAAACACGCATTCGGAAATGTTGTTTTTCACGACGCGTGGCCGTGCGTTCCGATTGAAAGCGTATGAATTGCCAGAAGGAAGCCGCACATCCAAGGGGCAAGCCGTGGTCAACTTCTTGCAACTTGCGCCGGGCGAAAAAGTATCGGTGACACTTCCGATGGATGATATGGAAGGGGCGAAGTACCTCTTTATGGTGACGAGTCGCGGAACGGTGAAGAAGACGGAGCTCTCCGAATTTGAAAACGTGCGTCGCAACGGGTTGATCGCCATCAACCTAAACGATGGGGATGAATTGACCTGGGTGAAGCCGTCTACCGGGAAAGACGATTTGTCGTTGGTGACACGCGAAGGACAAAGCATCCGCTTCAGCGAAGAAGATGTGCGTCCCATGGGTCGCAATGCCGCCGGTGTCCGCGGGATCAAGCTGAAGGGAGATGATG
The DNA here is from genome assembly GCA_022843095.1 of Patescibacteria group bacterium. Lineage (GTDB taxonomy): Bacteria > Patescibacteriota > Patescibacteriia > 2-12-FULL-60-25 > 2-12-FULL-60-25 > JALHOH01. The sequence goes on along the minus strand of JALHOH010000001.1, from coordinate 162,442 downwards.
AGGTCGTGGGTATGGATATCATCAATCCGACGCTTGCAGACCAAGGGATGATCGAGCTCTTCACGATCACAGAAAATGGAATGGGGAAGCGCACGAGTTTGAAGGAGTACAAGGTGCAGGGACGCGCCGGGAGCGGAATCCGGACGGCGCATGTGTCCAGCAAGACCGGAAAAGTGGTGGGCGCATTTATCAGCGGGGCAGACGATGATCGCGATTTGGTGATCATCTCGAAGAAGGGGATCGTGATTCGCGTTCCGTTCTCGAGCGTGCCGTCGCTTGGACGCGATACCCAAGGCGTGCGCGTCATGCGTTTCAAAGAAGCGGGGGACTTGGTCAGCAGTGTGGCGTTCGTTGGCGCCATGGCAGGTGACCCAAGCGTGGTCGTAGACGAGGCGTAATGTGAATAAAACCCCTCCATTCGTGGAGGGGTTTTGCTTTTTTCAGCGTCCTGTCATACAACACACGCGGAGGTTGCAACCATGGTGAAACGAATCCCGCGCATGCGGGATCTGTACCTTGAAGATCGGATTCCAGATCCACTTGGACCATCCATTTTGCTGGTGGGTCCGACACCAAACCGTCCGCGCGATCAGGGGTGGCGCATGGAAGCGTTGAACTTGATCGATGCGACCGATGTTCGGGTCACGGTGCTGTGTCCCGAGTATTTCCGGACCCCAGCTGGGAAGGGATCCTACGAAGATCAGTTGGACTGGGAAGATGAGGCGCTTGCCTCCGCGACCGTGCTTTTGTTCTTTTTTCCGCGCGAAACCGATTCGATGCTTGGTCTCGATGCGACGCTCTACTGGGGGCGGTATTCCCGAGCGACGCCGGAGCGTTGTGTGTTGGGCGCACCGGACTGGGCAGTGCATACGAGGCTCCTCGCACGGGATTGTGAACGGTATCACATCTCGTTTGCGTCGACCCTTGCGGTCACGGTTGCGAATGCGTTGGTTCGGCTGGATGCCTTGACAAAGCCGGCAAAAACCGCCACTGTGTGAGCTCTGGAGGTGTCTGTGGAAAGTGAGAAACAAGAGGAAGAGAAGCTGAAACTCATTCAGCGTCTCACGCATTGCCCGGTGGTGTTGGGCCAAGTCCCGGCGCTCTACGGCGAACTGATGGTGCGATTCGCCCAATCGCCGGCGCTCGAGACGGAAGGGGTGGAGATCCTGCTTCCGTGGAGAATTCGCGGTCTGATCGAGCGCGTCGATTCTGACGGGCGCCCGTACCTTGAGATTACGTGTTACGACCAAGACTGCGTCGTCGTTCGGGCGTATCTCGCAACGGGGACGCGTCCGCAAGACGCGCCACCGATTCGGCAGGGGATTCGTACGCCCTCGCATTCGATCCCGATCCCGACCGTGGCGTCCTAATCGGTCACACAGCCCCTGCGTTTCTGCGCGGGGGTGTTTTTTTGCCGGAACAGGCGCTTTCTTTTACACTCGGTGCATATGATCGGCTCGCTCCGCGGACAGGTGCTTGAAGTGGGGATTCAGGATTGTTTGCTGGAAGTGCTGGGTGTTGGGTATCGCGTGGTGGTGCCGACGGGAACGGCTTCTGCGCTTCGTACCGACGAAACGACTTTTTTGTATATCCACGAAGTGATCCGTGAAGACGTCCATGATTTGTATGGCTTTTTGGATCTTGGCACGTTGCGCGTGTTTCGGAAGTTGCTGACGGTAAATGGCGTTGGTCCAAAAGTGGCGATGACCATCATGGGAATTGGGGATGCGAGCGTGATTCAAGACGCGATCATGCGCGGAGATGTGGAGGCATTGACCTCGGTGCCGGGAGTCGGAAAAAAGACGGCGCAAAAAATTGTACTCGAACTGAAAGGGCAATTGGTGGAGGTCGCTGAAGCGCCGACGGAAGATCGCGAGGTGGTGGAGGCGCTTGTCGCGCTTGGATATGCCGCCGCGGATGCGCGCGAGGCGGTCAAAGACTTACCTGAGACGGCGAAAAGTACGGGCGACCGTGTGCGCGAAGCGTTGAAGCGATTGTCTCGCTAACTATGGCTTCACGGTTTTTGTTGCGTGAAGTGACGGATCCTCGTGTATGGGATGGGTTTATCGCGTCTGCTTCATACGCATCATTTCCGCAGTCCTGGGCGTGGGGTGCGTTTCAGCAGTCCGAGGGGCATGCCATTAAACGCGTTGTCCTGGAGGAGGAAGGGATCCCGGTGGTTGTTGCGCAGTGGTTTTGGCATGCGCGGCGATGGTTCGGATATTGGTTCGCGCCGCGTGGCCCGGTGTTTCTTGCCGGTGCGAATGGGAGAGAGCGTGAGGTGATGCGCGCCTTTTTGGAGGCGGTCGAAGATGCGCGCTGGCCCGGTCGGACGCTGTTTTATCGGGTCGAACCGATGCTGCGGATGGAGGAGGGGGAAGGGGTGATTCCGCCGTGGGTTTTTCCTACGCGTTCGTACAATCCTTCGTCGACCATCTTACTGGATCTTGCGCAATCGGAAGAAGGATTGCTTGCCAACATGGCACAAAAAACGCGGTACAACGTGCGGCTTGCGGCAAAGCATGGAGTTACGATCCGCGAAGGAACGTCACAGGATCTCCCGACGTTTCTTACGTTGACCCGCGAAACGGCTGAACGCGATCAGTTTTTGTCGCACGACGATCGCCATCTTCAAGCGACATTTGAGGCGCTTGCGTCGAACGGCATGGCGAAGCTGCGCGTGGCGGAATATGAAGGCAAGGTGCTCGCCGCCAACATGGAGATTTGGTTTGGTGATACGGTGACGTATCTGCATGGCGCATCTTCGAGCGCGAACCGCCAGGTGATGGCGCCGTATCTGTTGCAATGGGAGGCGATGCGCGCCGCAAAGGCCTCAGGTGCCCGCTGGTACGATTTGTGGGGTGCGAATCCGCTCTCTGTTGCGATGCGGACCTATCGTCCACGTTGGGAGGGGATTACGCGGTTTAAACGAGGATTTGGAGGGATTCAAACGGATTTACTGGGAACCTGGGACGACCCGGAGCCGCATCCGTGGGTGTATCATCTCCTGTTTCCCCAGCGAAGATTGTTGAAACGATAAAAGACGCCCCTACGAGGGCGTCTTTTTGTTCCGACCGGACGGTTATTTCTTCATCCCTTCACATTCGCCTTTGCAACCATGCGCGCAACCCATCACGTCAAACGAGGATGGCTTGAGTTTTGCGGCGACGGAGTACTTGCCCGGACCCATGAGTACCAAGCTGACCGCGATCGCGAGGAGTCCCAGGTCGATTTCGATGGCCGGATAGGCAAATTTCTTTGCAAAGATGATCGCCACCGCCATGACCACCGCAATCAAGGAGCCGAACACACGCGTCCAAACGCCCAACAAGATCGCGATCCCACCGACGAATTCAGACAGCGCGGCGAGATAGCCGAACACCATGGGGAGCGGGAACTTCATCATCGTCAGCATGCCGATGAATTTTTCCATCCCCGGGTTTTCTCCAAAGAGTTTGCCGTAGCCGTGATAGACGAATACAACACCGAGCGCGATGCGAAGAATCAGGAGCGCCCAGCTCTTGCAGTCGTATTTATTGCAGCACTGGCAAGGATCTTGTTTGCACATGGGGCACATCATACGTTTGAGTTGGCTACAAAGGCGGTAACCTCCGCCATTCCTCTGTATGGTACGTAATAAACGGGGAAGATCCTACGTATCTGTCAAGTGGAGAGATGAGGATCTTGAAAACGGTAAACTAATGAGGACCTCAGTTCCAACCCCAGGGCGCGAGACAAGTTCGACGTCTCCGCCATGCGCGCGCGCAATCATTTTGGTCAGATAGAGCCCGAGCCCTGCGCCCTCCGGGGTGTATTCATCCGCCTGTGTGCCACGGTAGTATTTGCCAAAAAGATATTTTTGTTCCTGCGTTGGCACGCCAATCCCCGAATCCTTGACCAAGAACAATGCGCGCCCCTCTCCTACCTCAAACGAGGCTTGGACCGTACCATGTTCGGGTGTGTATTGAAGCGCATTATCTAACAGGCTACGCAGCGCATACGCTATTTTTTCCGTATCCAAGTCCATCACGAGATTTGGTTGGCGTGTCGAAACGGTGAGTTTGACCCCGGCTAATTTTGCCGCTGGTTGGAATGCGGCTACGATTTGGCGTAAGAGTTTTGCTGGTTGTACGGGCGCGAGCTGCAATACAAAAGTGTTGTTATCTAGTTGGAGTGTGAGTTGCAACGATTGGAGCTGCTGCTCCATCCGACGCGTGGCACGTTCGGTTGCATGCAGAATGCGTTCTTGGGTTGCCGAGAGTTTCCCCATCTCTTTATCCCGCAGAAGCGCGAGATTGTTCAAGAGAACGGAGTGACCGTTTTGTAATTGATCTGCAATGACATGGATTGTGTTACATTTGGCATCATTTGCCTGTTTTTGAATTTGCAAAGGATCTGTATTCTTTCCCTGTAAGGCTTTTGGTACGAGTGGAAACGATCCGGATCGTTCACCGCGCACCACAAAAAACGCAAAGAGCGATCCAAACAACATCCCGAACAGGAGGTTAAGAAGTTGGGCGGTCGCAAATCGGCCATCGACGCCTTGGGCTAAAAACGCCATCCAAGAACCGCCGTATTCTAAAAAAATGGTGGTCAGCAAAAATTGCGCCCAATTCATGAAGACCAGCGCGAACACGATAAAGGCGATTCTTGCAAGATGCACGCGTAAAAACGCCATGCCTGTAGTATACCATAGCATAAAAAAATCCCCATCAAAGACAGAGGGGGAAGAGATGCTAGGCGTTCGCGAGTTCAGCGGTGATCCGCTTGGCGGCCTCGACGGGCGTATCTGGTGCCGGGACGTGGAGAATGGGGCGCCCGATCACCAGGTAATCGGCTCCTGCTGCACGGGTTGCGGCAGGGGTTGCCGTACGTTTTTGGTCGTTCGTGTCCGCGCCTGCAGGACGAACGCCCGGGACGACCCGAAGGAGCGGACGAAGATCGGGATGCGGGAGCAGAGCCGAGAGTTCTTGCGGCGAGCAGACGATCCCGTGACACCCCGATTCCCGTGCGTCTCGAGCGAATTCGATTACAGCGTCGGTCGGTTGCCGTCGATAGAGCCTTCGCGTCTCAGACTCACCATGGGAGGTCAGCACGGTCACCGCCAGGATTCGTGTCGGGCTTCCGGTGGCTTCGTGTACCACGGCGCGCATCGCTTCGGTTCCCGCGGATGCATGGATGGTCAGAAAGCCGACCCCATGGACGACCACGCGTGCCGTGGATCGCTTCATCGTTTCCGGAATGTCGTGAAGTTTGAGATCCAGCATGATGGTTCCGCCCTCTTCTTTTACGACGGACAGCGCCTGTGGGCCGTAGGCCGTGTACAGTTCGAGACCGATCTTGAATGGGCCGACATGGGGTGCCAGTGCACGCACCGTGTCGCGCACCTCAGTCAGATCACGGAGTCCATCGAGCGCGACGATGATGCGTTCCTGCGGCTTTGTGGGAGAGAATGTGCTGTTCATCCGAACCTTCCTTTCGCCGAACTATTCTGCGCGCGACACAAGGCATGGTCAAGGCATTGTCTGGACGGAGGATTGCGCGCGTGGCACCCTTTTTTCCACTATGAAACGCCTTTTTTTGGCACTGGTTGCGCCGGTCGTGATGCTGGTTGGCGCAGGGTGCTTGGGGGGTGATGATGGCGCGCCGACGACACCGAAGGTCACGACGCCAGCGGCCGTAAAATCCGAGTCCACGGAAAAGCCCGCCGCACAGCCGACGACCTCGAACGATGGCGCGTCGGAAGCGTCCGTTCCAGCTGGTTCCATCACACCGGATGGTTCTTGGGTTACATATACGGCACGAGATGGTCGTTATGGATTTCAGTATCCGGTGAAGGGAAAGTACGCGCCTGCCTGGGGTGCGGGGATGATCGCCAAGAATGATCCGCAACTCGCGGATGGGTGTTGGCAGTTCGAAGGGAAAACTACTTCCCGAAAAGCGACGGTGCAAGGGGTAGAAACCTGTCTTTCGTCCATGGTTTCCGGAGCAGCCGGCGCAGAAACGTACACCCATGTCTGGCTTATCCCGTCCGCTACGGGGTTTGAAAAAGTGACATTCACAAAAAAGCGCGCGTACGCGGATTTTGAGCCAGAGACCTACGAAGCGACGCTGGACGCCGTCGTAAAAACGCTGACGACGAAATAGCCTTGGACGATAAAACACCTCTCCGGATTGGAGAGGTGTTTTTGTGGTGGACCCTATCGGATTCGAACCGATGACCTCCTCGTTGCAAACGAGGCGCTCTACCAACTAAGCTAAGGGCCCGAATTCTTCTTTTTTGCCCCCGCAGAATAGCAACGAATCCATCCAACTGACAAGGGTTGATGGTTTTTGCGGAATATGCTCAAATTTCCGCGGAGGTGACAGATGGCAAAGAGAGCGGCTTTCTATAACACAAGGAAACAACGCCGCGGGAGCGCGAATATTCCCTATACTCCCGTCAAAGAAGCGTCTGATGGGGTCAAAGCGCTGCAGACCAAGGCGTATCAACCCCCCGAGCGTGATGCCTACTCCCAGGATTGGTTCCGGCGTGTGTGCGAGTCCCTTTCCGGTGCGGCGGTTGTCGGGATCAATCGTGCGGGCGAGTCCATGGTGTGGAGCTTGCCTGCGTCACGGGTGGTCCCGCGTGGAGAGGTGGGGCTGCCGGAGGTGCTGTTTCTTTCGTTCGGAGGAGAGATGACGCCGAAGAAAGAACTCGCCGTCGAAAAAATGCACTCGGACGGAAAGAAGATTACGCTGCATACGGGCTTTCGCGCCGAGTACGCGACAGTGGTCGTCGTTGACGCGAGCGTTGTGCTGCTGTGGCGCGATCGTGACGGTGACTGTATTGGCGCACGACTCGTCATCGAGCGCCTTGTTCCATGGAGGACCTTCTAGACAAACCCACTCATCCAGAGTGGGTTTTATGCACACCATGGATTGACCCATTGTTGAAAGAGGAGGAAACTGTGTGGGCTCACGTTCATTTTTCGCACACCTTTGCGTGTGCATACTCCAGGGGATCGGCCAACGCGTACGCGTGACGGACCTGTTCGGAGCAGTTGTTGATGGAAGGGGACCCTCCTGCCATTGGATCTGCTTCGAACGGTTTGCGCGTTCCGCGAGGTCGTGTGTTTGCGTCCGCGCCGACCGACGCCCCGGGGCATGCATGCGTTTCATGCGTCCCGCCTGAGGAGGTAAAGGAAATGGCGAGGCCAGAGAATGGGTGGAGTGGGAGACGTGAGTGGGTGTATGACGCGCCGGCAGGACTCGTCGTGAGTTTCGTGTCGATCGCGTTCGGACTCGCGATTGCATCCGCGTCGGGTGCGCCACCGGTGGCGGGACTCATCTCCACCATCGTGAGTGGGTTCGTGTTCTTTTTTCTCGCAGGGAAGACGACGGGACCGTTCGTCACGGTGAGTGGACCGGCGGCGGGACTCGTGCCGACGACGCTCGCCATCGTGCTTGCGCTCGGCGAAGGGAATCCCGTGCGCGGATTTCCGCTTCTGCTCGTCGCGGTCCTGTTGTCGGGCGTTCTGCAGGTCGTGGCGGCGGCGCTTCGGCTCGGCCGATTCGCGGGGTTGCTTCCAAACGTCGTCGTCGAGGGGATGCTGGCTGGAATCGGTCTGCTCGTGATCGCGAAAGAGATCCCGGTGCTCATGGGATGTGCGTTTCATGCGCATGGGTTCTGGTCGGTGATGGGGGAAGTGCCCACACACGTGCGCGATGTTCGTGTTCCGGTGTTCGTACTTGGCGGCCTGACGTTTGTCCTTATGTTTGTCTTGGATGCAACCAAGGCGAAATGGACGAAGGTCGTTCCGCCTCCGGTCATCGGAGTCGTCCTGGGGACGACGGTGGGATGGTTCATGGGGATCGCCCCCGGGGACTGCGTGTCTCTTCCGACCCAGGGATTCGCGTGGCATCCGCCGGCGGTTCAGGAGGCGTTTTCGCAAGCAGGGCTCCTGAAGGAGGTTCTGATCGGTTCCGTGCTTCTTGCGGTGATTGGTGGAATCGAGTCGGTCGCGACCGTTGCGGCCATCGATCGGATCGATCATTTTCATCGGAAGTCCGATCCGAATCGTGCGCTTCTGGTTGTGGGCGTCGCGAATATCCTGTGCGGATTGGTTGGCGGTATCGCCATCATTCCGGGCGGGGTCAAAAGTACCGCGAATGTCCAGGCGGGCGGACGCACGCAGTGGTCGAATCTGTGGAACGCCGTGTTCTTGCTGCTTTCGCTTGCAGTGGGTGGTTCGGTGCTGCGGCATGTGCCTCAAACGGTGCTTGCCGCCGTCGTGCTCTTTATCGGCTGGAAACTCTGTCGGCCGGCGGTGTGGCGTCATGCGCGTGCCATCGGTCGTGAGCAGCTTGTCGTCTTTGCCGTGACGGTGTTCGCCACCATCACGCAGGGACTTCTGTGGGGCATCCTGTTCGGTCTCGCTGCAAAACTTGTGGCGACGGTTGCACTCCTGGACCGCGCATCCAAGACGCGTCCGCTGGATCTCCGACTCGATCAACGCGTGGCGGCGACGCTGCGGAGCCCGATCGTTGGGATCGAGATGACGAAGACGGAAATGGTGGTGACCCTGGCGGGCCCCGTCGTGTGCTTCAACACCGTGCCGCTTCGAACGGCACTCGCGTCGCGTCCGGCATCGGTACGCACCATCCGCTTTCATCTCGATCAGGTGACGTTCATGGATCACACGTCCGTCACGGTCCTCATGGATTTTCAAACCCAGGAGGAGTTCCAAGGGATGCGGGTCTATGGACTCGAGGCCATGGAACGACTGGATCGCGTGTCAGATCATCCTGAGGCGGCGCGGATGCGGAGTCTTCCTCCAGCCGCACCGCTCTCCGCACCTGTCTAAAAAACCCCCGCCTGTCCTGGGCGGGGTGTTTTATTTTGCTGGTGTGAGTGGGGGTTTTCCTGAAAGGACGAGGTGGATATTATCGGCGGCGAGCTTGGACATGGCTTCGCGGGCTTCGATGGTCGCGCTTGCGATATGCGGAGACAGGATGACGTTCGAAAATGCCTTGAGTTCCAGGCGATCGGTGAGGTCGCAATCGATCGCGGGTTCGCATTCAAATACATCCAACGCGGCTCCGGCGATGCGGCGCGTTTTGAGGGCGCGCAGCAACGCTTTTTCATCAACGACCGGGCCGCGCGCGGTGTTTACTAAAAACGCCGTTTTCTTCATCAGGGCAAATTGCTCGGTACTGATGAGGTGATGCGTCGCAGGAAGGAGGGGGACATGCAGCGAAACGACGTCGGATGCAGACAATAGTCGATCCAACGGAACAAGCGTCGCACCGGTCAGATTCTCAAGATCTCGGTTGCGAGCACGATCGCTGTAGAGGACGCGCATCCCAAATCCCAGTGCCGCGCGTTCCGCGACACTCGCGCCAATGCGCCCGGCTCCAATGATCCCGATCGTTTTTTCTTTCAGGATCGTCCCGATCAACAAATTTGGGTTCCATCCCTGATATTTCTTGGCTTTTGCGTAGACGTCGCCTTCTGGAATGCGATGGGCAAGTGCCAGGACGAGGGCGAACGTGTGTTCGGCGACGGCATCATTCACTGCATCGGAGGGGGTATTGGTGACGATGATGTTGCGTTTCTTCGCTTCCACCAGATCGACATTATCAAATCCAACCGCGTAGTTTGCGATGATCTTGAGGGTCGGACCGGCTGCCTCCATCACTTCGGCGTCTATGCGATCCGTGAGCAGGCACAGAATCCCGTGTTTGCCTTTCACACCCGCGAGGAGTTCTTTTCGCGTGATGATTTGATCTTTGCTGTAGACCGTGACGCGATAGCCGGCGTTTTTTAAGCGCTTGATGCCGGAGCCGGGAATGGCACGCGTGACAAAAATGGAGGGCATATCAGGTAAGGGGATTGGCGTTTGGAGTGGCGGGGTGCGTCAGCTTGGAAGCGGCGAGTTTGATGGGCGGAAGAAGGACGTTGACGACGAGCAGGAGGAGAAGAAGTTTTGGCACGACGTTGGCTTCTTTGAAAAATTTGTCCCCCACGAAGAGCGCGAGTGTGTTGTTCAGATAAATCATGCAGAGTGCGACCGTGATGCGTTCTCCGGGTTTGCGCCACGGCAACATCTCGTACGAAGCGACCGTGAGCAGTCCAAGCCAGAGCATCGCAAGACCGATCAATAGCACGTCTTTTGCCGAGACGGCGATAAGCGTATCGCCGGAGGTCCCAGCCACAATCCCCGCAATGAGGATACCGAAGCAGGCGACCGAAAGATTGCGCCACCAGCCGTCGTATTTTGCGATGACCTTCGGCATGGCGCGTTTGACCAACATCGCAAAGACAAACGGGGCGATAATGGTTAGCATGAGTGACCAGGTCATCTGCAGAATTGGGATCGGAACGGCCTGACCGACGGCGATTTTGAAGACAAGCGGGATCGTAAACGGCGCGAGAAGTGAGGTGCTTGTGGTGATGAGCAGGGCAAGCGATGTTTTTCCACCAAAAAACTCGGCGACAAGCGCGATGGTCATCCCGGTTGGCATGGCGCCAAGGATAAGAAGTGCCAGCGCCCAATCCGGCGAAAACACCAAAAAGGGATAGTACAGGGCGAATGGCAGGACAAGCAGCATGAACGCCGTGGCCATGGTGAGCATCTTCCAATCGCGGGCGTAGGTCAGGAGCTCATGCAGGGACAATCGTAAACTGGAAAAGAAAAACACCAAGATCAGCAACTGGGTTGAATAGGTGTTCAGCGGTTTAAGCGGTTCGGGGAACAGCATTCCGGCGATGAGCGCAAACAAGACGACCAGGATCTGGTTTTCAAAGAGGATCTTTTTGAGACGCGCGCCAAGGGGCATGTGTCTAGGATACCACAATTCACGCGCGGAGATTGTGTCGGACTCACGATTCTTTGGACGAAAACATTTTCACGCGTTTGATGGCTGTGGCTGTGGGGAGTTCTTTCAGAATTCCGGCTTTTGCGCCCATCTGTTGGATGACGCCGGTTGCGTTTAACATCCCGACCGCGAGTGCGAGTGCCGGGGATCCACCGGCAAACAAGATCGCGGCAGAGGCACTCCCAAAGGCGTCTCCTGCGCCTGTCGTGTTCTTTCGTTTTGCGGGGAGGGGCGGGGCGAAGAGGAGTTCTCCTGATGCGGCGAGATACGCGCCATGGCGGCCATCTGTCACCGCGATTGTTCCTGGGACGATAGCGGCAAGGACATCCAAGATTTTGCCCAGCGCACGCGGGGGTTGGTGGGTCAGGACCGCAGCTTCCTCGCGGTTGAGGATCAGGTAGTCGACTTTTTTGAGTATGGGACGAAGCGCGGTTAATCCAAGCGCAAGCTCGGCGTTTCCAGGATTCCAGGCGATACGTGCACGCTGTGTTGCGGCTCGCGCGCAGGCAACGCGTAGAGTTGCGAGATCGCCTCCCAAGGAGGTGATGTACCAGCCATCGACTTTTGGTGTTTTAGCGAGGGCTTTTTTGTCGAGATGCGCGGATGCTCCGCGCAGAGTCAGGATGGCGCGATGACCTCCGCCCGCAACGATGATCGAAGAATACCCGGTTTTTTGTTTGGGATCGCGTTGAACGAAGGTGGTTGTGATCCCTTCCTTTTGCAAGGTATCCACGATGCCATCTCCAAAAAGGTCAGCACCCACCCGCGCGATGCAGATCGCCTCATATCCAAACCGGGCAAAAGTGACGGCAGCGTTGGTCGCACCCCCTCCGGTTGCAAGCACCAGATCATCCAACGCGATTTTGGCACCAAGCGGCATGCAGGCATCCATGCCGTCTGGCGCATCGGGATCCTTCCGGGTTTCAAACGCATTGCTTACATGAAACACGTCTTGGATGGCAGAACCAAGGGTGGCGACGCGTAACCGGCGGGGCATATAGATGAAGTATACCCTATGTCGGGTCAAGGAGGAACGGGTGTTTCTGGAAGTTCCTTTTTTGTTTATGTGTCCTTGACAAAATCATGAAAACGTGTTATTGTTCCATTGTTGAAACTTCCAATATAACTTGATTTGCAAGGGCGAAGTGGAGAGCGCGCTTGCAAAACCGTGTAAAGAAACGCGATATTGATTCTTGTGGCTCTCCTCCTGGGGTTCTCACAAGGATCGTTATCGCGTTTTTGTTAACCTGTTGACAAAATAAACAGACTACGGATTCCCGCAATGGGTTTGAGCCCGGCGCTCGAACAAATTTGGGGAATCCGTAAGGAACGGGTTCTAGAAGGAGCTGAAAAATGAAGAGCTTGTTCACTCTGCTTCTGGCTGTATTGGTGATGGTGGTGGCTGGGTGCCGGGGGAGCGAACCACTTCCTTCGTGTCCGGAAGGCCACCTCTGCATCGATGTTAGTCGGGCGGACCTCTCGTATTGTCCGTCGGGATGGAGGGTGTTCGCTTTTGGTCCAATTGGGGAGAGGCATGATTCTCGCGGATCTCGGTTGCAACTCCGTATGGATCAGCGTTGGATGGGGTTCGTCCATGCGAATGTTGTTTGCGAAGGCACTCAAGGACGTCAACCTCGATATGGCAGTGAGCAATGGTCTTCTTTTGAAGGGCGTTCGCTCGCTTCAATGCGGATTTTTGCCCAGGTTGGCTCATCCGATCGTTCTCGACTGTCTGGCCTCTGTCGGGGTGAGTTGATCAATGTGAACATGGAGATTCCATTGACGATTCCGTCGGCCAGATGTCTTCACTGAGTTCATCTCTCTGTGTTCTGCGAAGAGATGGCTCCAACAAAGCCTCGGATGTGTTGCGCATCCGAACCTTCGTTGGAGCAGGTGCTCCAGAAAGGACTTTGAAAATGCGTAAGTTGATGATCGCCTTTGTGGCGGCATTGGTTTTGTCGGGGTGTTCACCGGTCGTGGTCGGTTCGGCCGCTTCCGCAGATGCGCTTCCGATCGCAACGCCGGTTCCGATTACGTCTCCGCCGGGCATGGTGCCGGGCGACGTTCCGCCGCCGGCAGGCACGACGCCGCCGGTACTGCGGCCCGCGCTTCGTCTGTACTACGACGGGCCGGCCGCGCGGAACGTTAGGGTCGGGCAGCAGGACAACGTGGTCTTCGCCTTCCGGTTGGAGGCGCTCGACGACGTCGAGATCCGCGCCTCGCGTCACCGACTCGTGTCGGACGCGTCGGAGCGGTCGTTCGTCGGGTCGCTGGAGAGCGTCTACTTCCACGACATCAAGTGGAAGGACCTCGAAACCGGTCAGACCCTCATGGGGCCGACGTCCATTTCGGCACCCACTACGAACAGCGTCTTCTGGGAGGTGCGTGATGCGTTCGCGATGCGGCGCGGCGAAGTGCGCCGCCTCGGCATCACGATGGACATCGCGAGCCGTGAGGATGTCCCCGGTGAGTTGGTGGGGAGGAGCTATCGCATCTCCTTCACCGACGAGCAGGGCGCGCGCTTCTTTCGGCCGAGCGACGTGCGCCGCATCAGCGATGGCACGTTCGTTTTGCCGGAGGAGATCGTGGGGAACGAGATCGCGGAGGGAAATCCCTTCACGGTCGTCGCCCCCACCCTGAACGTCGCGCTGGCGGCAACGCCGATGCGGACGGAGACGGTGAAGAAGGCGAATCGTGCTCCCGTCACTGGGATCGTGTTCACCGCGAGCGCGGCGAGCGATCTGCAGGTGCGTGAGACGACGTTGTCCGCCATGGGCAACATCAACGGATTCTTCCTTCCTTACAACGCGTGGCACGTCGCGACGAGCTGTGCGTTGTTCGACGGCAACGTTGAAGTCGGATTGGCGCAGTCGCCTGATTCGATGGGCAGAATCCGGATCACGGCCATGAACTGGTCGATTCCGCGCGGAACGTCGCGAACGCTCGAGGTGCGCTGCACGATGGATTCTGTCGTGTCACAGCTCACGGGGGGCGATCGGCTTTCGATCGGCATCGCGCGCCCGAGCGACGTCATCGCCTTCGACGATAGCGAGCTGACCGCCTCGGTCAACCTCGCCTCGGGTGTCATCGCCAACGCGAGCGCCGCGCCGGTCGACTTCGTCACGGTGCATGACCGTGGCACGCTCTCGATCGAGATCGATCCGAGCGCATCGGTCACGCCGGGCTTCTGGATCGGACGGCCGCCGATGTACGTGGTGGCGAACTACATTGCGCGCTCGACGCTCGAGCCGGCCGTGATCGATCGTCTGCGGATCCAGCTCACGGGGCATGCGAGCTTCGTGAATCGGATCTACGTCGTGGACGGGGACGGCGCCACGCACGGCCAGGATACGTTTCCGGCCGGCGAGAACCAGGCGCGCGACATCGACCTGACCGCGAACACGATCAACGTGTTCCCCGGTCGGCCGGTGCGGATCCAGATCCGCGCGATGCCCGCGCACAGCTGGCCCGCCGAGCTTCCGGCCGGTGCGTACTCGGTGGAGTTCAACATCGCCCATGGCTACGTCCAGGGCGAGTGGGACCTCAACTACATGTCGGGCATGCCCGGCGTGCTCAACATCCGCACCTCGGGCGCTGTCTCGGGCGATCGCATCTACGCGATCAACCCGTGCGGCCTCCGCTCGTGCCCCTCGATGGCGATCCCCGTCATCGCGCAGTAGTTTGCTCCTTCTTCGCCGCGCTCTGCGGCAACCATCTTGCGTCCTGCAAGGTGGATCCCATCGCGTGCATCACAGATTGGTGCATGCAATGGGGTCAATCACGACCCGGGTGGAGGGATCATGTACAGAGAAGAAAATTTTTCTGAGCTTCAGCACATTGAAAATTTGATGGAGGACGTGCGTCAAAGGGAAAAGTTTTTGTGGTTCGTTTTCTTCTGCGCCATGTTCTTATTCTGCGCCATGCTCTATGTTTGCCTATTGAGGAGTCCTTGGTGTTTTGGCTACATGATACTAGCTCTTCAAACAGAGATGGTAAAACATATTCGGAAACAACCAACACTGGTTGAGTATCACGACATCTATTCCTGCATGAAAGTTCTGTGTCGGTCGCGGCTCCGTGATATTCTCCGCGCTCCCGTGGACAGGCGTCGACTCCAGGCGCGACAAAAAGAGCTGAAGGCGAAGTTGTGTGTCGGTATCTAGTGTTCGGTCTCAACGGAACTCCCAAGAGACCGGTCCCGCAAAGGATCTGACGTGGACTCCACCCACGCGCGGATCTTGTGCGGGGCACGGTGCCCTAAGGAGGAGTGTACGCTCAAAAATGTGTCGCCGGGTGATTGCTCGGCGTTTTTGCGTAACTGGACAAACGGACTCAGCATTGGTTTCGTTTGTCTACAGGGGAACGAGCTGGAAAGGAGGACCGGATGACGCTGAAACAAGAGCTGCTTGCGTTGCAGGAGCAGATCGTGCAGGTCGTCCGGGACTTTGACCGGGCGAAGGAGCAAGATCGGGCGTATCAGGAAGCCGTGGTATCCCTGATCCGGGAGCCGGTGCTGTTGCGCGCCTATCTCGATCGATACCACGCGCCACTGCGACGTTGGATTGAGCAGGTCCGACAAGCGATGGAGATGATGGTTGAGCTGGAAGGGGTCACAGGGTGGCTGTATGTGGCGGATCAGTTTCAGGTGGTTTCGTATCCGCTGACGTGGGACATCTTGTGGATGGATGGGGATTTGGTGTTCGGGACGCCGGAGGCGATCGACCCGGATCCACGGCCTTGGTGGCGAGAAACGCCTGGGATTGCGGGAAACCTGGACGAAGAACAGGTGACGCCGCTCTCGGATGGACGTCTTGCGCTTTGGTCGCCCACAACCTGCATGGAACGTCCGTTCCGCAATCATAAATACGCGGAAGTGCGCTTTCAGCGGTACCGTGCCAAAACGATGCGGATCCGTTGACAAATCGTTCTTTTTTGGAAATGATCTTTCGTTCTTTCTTCCCGTCTTCCCATGAAGACGGCTTCCTCTTTTCCCATATTCGCAGATGTGGGGAGAGAGGAAGCGAATGGCTTCCAAGGAGGGGATGGATGAGCACATTTGAAATTCTTGGTGAGAAGGCGTCTCGCGAGGTCTACAGGACCTTGATCGAGGAGCGACGCATGGTGGACCTCACCTGGCGATTGGTGGGGCGCAACGGTGGACGCATCACCACCGTGTACCTGCCCTGTTATCGGGCGTATGCCTTTCTTGGATCACAAACGGTTCAAGAAGAAGCGGTGAATAGGACGCTTCTCGAATCCGTGCTCACCGGAGAGGCGCGACGCGATTGTTTGTACATGGATGGTGTGCCTCCTATGCCTGCGGATGAGCGCGAGTATGGGTATTCCTGCCCAACGGCGTTTTGTCTCAGGATGCCGCGGCAGGAGAAGCGAGTGCAATACCGTCAGCCTCGTTTCGATTACGCTGTGTTCGTCTCTGAATGGCAGGAGCCTACGCATCAGGAGATGGCCGTGTTGCGTGGCGAATTGCGGAAGCGTACCACGGTCTCGCTCGAAGGAGCGTTTATCCATCAACCCGTAAGGATTTTGCGTGCCACGTTGGCGCTCATTCGGCAGCTTTGGTCGGTTGAACAGGCGCAAGATGTTGTTCTTGCGGCATTTGCCGAGCAGCCTGTACGACAGACCTTGGTGAACGACGTCGCGAACTGGGTGACGACGATTCCTTCCACGCCGTGGAAGCAAGCGCTGGAGCGGTTTGTCCAGGCACTTCGAGACGAGGACAGATCCGTCATGGCTGCGATGTGGGGGTTTGCGTTGGTGAGGCGTGAATTCGCAGATCGATACTTCTCCCTTTCGAACGACGAGGTCTTTGCTCACACGATCGAAGCGTACGCGCGGGAACTTTATCCAGAAGAAGTCTTGATCTTGGATAGCGGCTTTGGACAGATGACGACCATATTGAAGAGCCTGTAGGTGTCCAGGAAAACGGACGGTTTTCCTGGCCTCATTTTTCCCCAGGACGCGGTGTCGTGGGGAGGATGGAGGAAGAATGAACGAAAAAGAGAAGGAGATGTTACGGGATCGTTTGGTGGCCGCCGAGCGAGCCAAGCCGCTTTCGCCTCTCCCACTTGGAGAGCTGGTCGGCTTTCCTACGAATGAGGAGGCGGTGAGTATCGATCTCCACACCCAGGAGGCGCTGGGGTACGAGCTCATCGGGACGATGGAGCCCGTGTACGGCAAGCATGTCGTCGCGTGGCAGGACCGTCGCCGATCGGTTTGGAAGGGGAAGTTTCTTGCCCCGGCGGCGGACACGGTGTTTTTGCGCCCGTCCGTCGAACGACCGTCGGATGCTGCGACAGGAAAGAAGGGGGCGATCTCCGGCATTGCTGGCCGGTTCGAGATCGTGGATCGTGCGACGCGCCATGCGTTGTGGTTGGTCCAGGTTCGGGAGTCCTTTTATTGGCCGGCGGTTGCGGCATTTGGGGCGTTTCTGGAGGTGGATTTGTTTGCCTGGTGGCAAACGCTTCCCGGTCCAGAGCAGCGTGCCGTGCTCGAGAAGTTCGTGATGACCGTGTTGCAGTCGTTGCGTCTTTCCCGACCGATCATCGGGGTCGGGGATGCGTCGACGCTGTCGGATCTGTCCGAGCTTGGACAGGTTCTCGCGGCTGTCGAGGTCGCGGAGGTTTCGTCGGATGTGCAGGAATGCGTGCAGGCGCTTCATCGGTTCACGGTGACGCCGGCAAAACAGGCCTGGACGTATCGGCAGAATCTGGCGGATCGCGTGGTCACGATGGGCACGCGTATCCTGTCGGAGGCGAAGGCGGTGGACACTGATGCAGTGCGCGAACGCGGCGAGTACGTGTTTGCGGAGGCGCTTTCGTCTGTCATGAAGGTGCGCGTGCGCGGGAGATGGTTCCCTCGCGCGTCTGGCCAGCGGTTTTAGGAACGGAGGTGGTGATGAATACGAAACCGGACATTCGCGTCTTCGCGGACACGGGTGTGCCTGCGCCAGAAGGAGTGATCGCGCGGATCGTGGGTGTTGAAGGGGCGCCTGTCGATGTGCGCATGAGCGCCGGGAAAGGACGGTGGTCTACGCGACCCATCGAGCCGCTCCTCGCGGTGATCGATGGGGTCCCTTCCTGGCGGAACGATCTCGACGCGGCTCTTGGAAATCGGCTGCTATCGCTTAAGCAGCAACGGTTGTTGCGGCTTTCTATCCGGTGCGTCGACGAGTTGCGCGGAGCATTTCCTCCAAGTGCCGGAGACACGTACGAAGTCGCTCTCACGTGCGTCGATGAGACGGAGTGGGACAACACGATCATCGTCGGAGCGGCGGGGGAGGCGCTTCGGGAAACACCTCACGGGCTCACGCTTCGCCCCGAGGATGGATCCTATGCCTCGTGCATCCGGATCCTGAAACGGTGCAGTCCGTTGGTGGAGATCGACCTCGTGGAAACGCTGCAAGATCTCCCGCCGACCATCGCGCTCACGGTGTTGCGCATCTGGGATGCGATGCTAAAAAAGCAGCAGTGCGTAAAAGAGGTCTCCGTGAATACCGGGGCGCCTTACCGGGGATCCGCGGCTCCGTACTTCGGACGCGTTCCCACTCGCTCGGAGTTGGAAACGCAGCTTCGGTACGTGATCGCGACGCTGGAATACGGTGTGCCTCTGCATTTTTGGCACATCGAAGCAAACGGCACTCGTGAGATGGTCTCCGTTTCGCCGGTCGCGCTTGCGCGGCACCTGCAGATGCTCGGGACCAAGGCGCTCCCGTATCACCTGGGAATCAGTGTCGGCGCCGTCCTTTCTATCGTGCGAGATGCGCTTGGACTTGTGCGGTTGCCACCGCCATTGTCCTTGCGCGTCTGAGGATCTTCTCGGATCCTGCGCTCTCTCCAACGAGAGAGGGCGATCTTCCAAAGGAGGTGCGTTGGTTTCTACCCGACCGCCTCTTTCGTCAGATCGTAGTGGATGAATTTCCGTTCTGCCTCCCTTTTTGCTCAGAGGATTCTGTGGGCAAACAGGGAGGTATGAATGCAGGTACATTACATCAGCAGAGCGGAAATGAGTTCACGGTCGCGTCGGGCGAAGGCGTTTGTCGTGAGCGGTTCGCGGCCGACCTTGAAGTTCTTGGTGCAAGGAGAAAAGATCTGGCTTGGCGCATTCGCCTCGCATGTGATCCTGTATCTGTGCGCCACCATCCCTCTGGATGAGACGTTCGAGCAGGTGTTTCGGGAGCGGACTCGGTTCGAGGCGCTCGAGAATCTGCCACGAGATCGGACCATCCTATTGGAGGGCGCAGGGGAATGCGATGTGGCCGGCAACGTGACCGGCTGGCAGAGCCAAGGGTTCGGCGTTGTGACGCCGCGTCCGTTGCAACCGGTTGTTGCGACGGTACTTCAAGCGTGGTGTACGTGCGCTGGTCGTGCGGCATTTGCCGTAGACGAGATCATTCTGGGTTAGAATCCAGGAAGGAGGGTGGGATGGAGGAAGTAAAGAAAGTATTGATCACGGCACGAGAATGCGCAGTACTTCATGTCGTGATCGGGTGCATGCTCCTGTTTGGTACTTGGGCCTGCTATGGCGCAGCCGTACGTGAACAGGCGCATTGGTTGGTGCAAAAGGGCCTAGCCGTCCTTGGCGCCATCCTCTTCGGCCACTGCTCGTATTTCTTGTTGCGCTTTCTCTTGTTTGGGGAGGTGCTGGAGGAAATGGCGCGCATTGGCGCGGCTGTGAAAAAAGAGGGGGAGTAATGGAAACTCCGGTTCCTCTGACCGTCGATCAGCTGCATGCCTGGGCGCATGGAGCCACCTGTCGTCGCACGGCGTGTCGTCTTGCGGGACGTATCGCCGTGTGGGAGCAGCGATCCTGTAAAGAGGGCGTGGCACGATCTGTGACAACGCTCTTAGCCGAAGTGCGCGTGCGACATCCGGCGCAGCTCGCATCTGATCATGATTTGCTGGAATATCAACTCTGGCTGTCGGATCAGCGCGGCGAACTCGTCAGAGATGGAGGCGAGGTGCGGAAGGGGGCGTTCATCGTCTTCTTCATTGCAAGCTTCGCGCTTGGGGCGTTCTATGCGCTCGCACCGATCTGGGGCGTGCTCCTCCTGCTTCTTTTGATCAAGCAGGAACACGCTCACGGCGCGATCCGCAGACAGTTCGCATCTGTCTGTACCCTATTTTGGATCGAGCCGATGCTACTGGTGTACCTGTACCGGGTACGCAAGCACGTCCAGGACATGCGAGGAACCGTGCGCGAAATTGTTGAAGACAGCGGAGTCTTCAAGATTGTGCGCTCGACCTCGTTGTAACCTACGCCGTTCCCAATCGTGGGAACGGCCTCTGATTCTTCTGCGAAGCGAACGGCTTCACGGAGGTGAGGAGGAAACATGGTGTATCAAATCAGGAGACTGTCAGCGTGCGATCTTGAGTTCAAGCAAGCATGGTCTACAAAAGTGCTTGATTATCAAAATGAGTGCTTGACTTTAAGTACGGAGGGGGTCGTCGTAGACATTGGGAAAGACCGTTTTCCGGTGCTCATTGATGGGCGCATTCCTTGTTCAAAAAATCGCGTGGATCCGTATCTAGTGTATAAAGGATCCAGTGATTTTCTTGCCATCTTGGATGAGTTTGATCTTCCGCCACCCCCCGGACGCGCACGCATGCTATCGGGGTGGGGGTTGTCCGAACGCCTGATTGGTTTTCTGCGCGGAGAGCCGCTGTACGGCATCTCTCCCCAGATGATCGAGGTACGGGTGGCGTCATGCGACCCCATGCGTGGGACCACGTTTGACACATGCTATCTCCAACTTTTGTTGCGACCGCCTGTGGGGGACAGTAGAACGGCACACGTCTTCCCGTTTCCGGATGTGATGCGCATGATTCAGCTCTTGTGTTCTCCCGGGGGGTTTCGTCTTGATCTGGGAAGCGTCGCGGAGCACCTTGTGACCTCAAGGGAGTGTGCGAGGGTAATGCAGCTCTGCATGCTTGATCTCTTGGATCGGTATCAGATCTCCATAGATGAGGAGCTGTGTGTACAGCTCAGACAGGGATATCGGGACGAAGTGGAGAGTCAGAAGTACCTTGGATCGGTGTTTGCTCATCCGGTTGAGGCGATGGATCCGGCCATCCTATGGGTTGCGACGTGTGCCGTGCTCATGGATCCGCAGATTGATCCTGCACGTTTACAACCGGTGGCTGGACGGGCGTATTTCGGTCGACTTAGGCGGGAATATGATCGTTTGATGGTAGCGCACGGGTTAGGTCCACTGTTCCGGCTTGTCCGTATTCTCGAAGGAGGTCCGATCCTAGACGCGCCGGGAGACAAGACCTATCTCGCGAGAGCACGTGAGGTGCTTTCCGCCCTGATCATCAAGCACGTACTTTCTGATCAGACGTTCAATACGTTCATGCCAGAGACGGTAACGGATCTGACGTGAGACTGGTAGCGCCGTTCCCAAACATGGGAACGGCCTCTGATTCTTCCGCGAAGCGAACGGCTTCACGGAGGTGAGGAGGGTTGGAAAATGGGTGGAGAAACGAAGGGTGAGATGTTGAATATTGCCGAAGTTGACGTGATGGAATTCGAGAATCAGGAGCAACAAGTCACCGCAAATATCTACGGGGAATTCTTTGGAGACATGACCCGTTGTTACCGGATTCTGCAAGATGGTGAGGTTCGGGCGCATCTGTATGTACGGGATGCGAATACGTCGCGTATTGATGAGCGGGTTAATCGCATGCGGCAGGGGGATTTTTCACTGCCTGCGACGCATGCTTGGCTTGCTGGCCTCCCGGGTCACTTCAGTGAATCCCCCGATGAGGAGTATTCGTCTTCGTACGGGGCGTTGCGAGGGGCTTTTCGGCCTGACAACACCTGTTTTCTCACTCGATTGCGGGACATGAAGATTCCGGAGGATGAAGTGTATATCCTTCGGTACATGCAGAATCGTTTTTCGAAGATGCCTAAACAGCAGCTTTTAGGCGGCAGTACCTTTTTGTTTCAAGGGGTGTTCAGCTACAAAGCGAGCACACGGTGGGGAGCGTTCTTGATGCAGCGATTGTTTGATCGTTTCGGGTATCCGGATGATGAAGTACAGTGGTTCATGGACGGGGTGCATCCAGAGCAAAAGATCGAAACACTCTATCGTAAGCTTGGCATTATTACCGACGAAGAGGGGAATTACGAGGATCGGCATGCCTATGAGTGTGATTGCGCCCAAAATGCGTGGGAAGAGCCGCTCTTGGGGCGAGGGCTCAAACTATTTGAACGCTATCCGATCCATACAGAGGTTGAAGATTGGGATGCATATGCCTGGATGATGAACTTGTTGGAGGCCTGCGTTGCCATGTTTCTCCCCCCCGGATTCCACATCGACCAGCCAGGAGGCGATGCGATCCTCTTGGATGCATTCCGACAATTGGAAGAGTTTTGCCGGCAAGAGTTGCCGAAACGAAAGTTTGGATGGATTTGGGGAGATGATCCGTAAGAGTTGAGAGTGTTCTTGTTCGCCGCCCCTCCTGCTGGGGCGGTGTTTTGATTTCCGGCGCAGTTCCACTACGATGGAGAGATATGAACCGTTTGTGGCGTTTTGGGGTCCCGGTGCTTTGCCTCTTTTTTGCCTGGCCGGCGCAGGCAGAATCTATCCGTCGTTTTGCCGTCGAAGGGACGCTTCAGGCGGATCGCTCGCTCACGCTCACGGAATCCATTACCTACGATTTTGAAGAGGCGTCGCGGCACGGCATTTTTCGTGTGTTACCGGATCGCTATGAGCGAAACGGCGCGCGTTACCGCCTGAATCTTTCGTTTGACGGATTCACCTTAGATGACGCTTCTGTTCCGTCGGAGGTGACGAACGAAGGGGGAAACAAGCGGGTACGACTGGGGGATCCGGAGATGTATGTGACCGGAGTCCGAACCTATCGCATTCGCTATCACACGCGCCGTGCGGTGAATGATCTGCCCGAACATCAGGAATTGTATTGGAATGTGAACGGGAATGGGTGGCAGGTGGATGCCCAGGCGGTCACGTTTGCTTTGGCCGTGCCTGCGAACCCGACGCGTCTTTCGTGTTTTGTAGGATCGTTTGGCTCCGAAGAGACGTCGTGCACCATTGGGATGAAGAACGGAACGCTCGAGGCCAAGTCGACGCGTCCGCTTCGAGCAGGAGAGGGGCTGACTATCGTTGCCGCCTTCCCGCTTGGCACGTTTGTGACATGGACCTGGCAGGATCAACTACGTTTTTTCTTTGCCGATAATTGGATCTTTTTGTCACCGATCGTCGTGTGTTTGTGCATGTATACATTGTGGCGTCGTCGGGGCAAAGAACCGGATGGGCGAGGGGTCGTGATTGCGCAATACGAGGAGCCACGAAAGATGACACCCCTGCAGATGATGGCGCTGCGCAACCAACATATTCCGCTTGAAGCCATCACGGGCGAGATTTTTGATCTGGGTCGGCGTGGGTATTTGAAGATCGTGATGCAGGATGCAAAAACGTTCTCGATGAAAAAAATGAAGGAACCGGATGATGCACTCACCGCCTCTTCCCGTTTGATCTACGATGGGATTTTTGACCACGGGGATGAGGTTACGCTTGCAGATCTGAAAGGGGATTTTTGGAAGCCGATGGAAGAGGCGCGGGTAAAAGCGTTTGAAGAGCTGAAGCATCTGAAATTGTTTGGGGCGAATCCGGCAGCGGTGCGTGCCGGATGGATCGCGCTTGGAGTTGCGGTTGGCATCGTTGGGGTCATTCTTGTGCCGTTTGTTGGAGAATTGTTTTTGCCCGTTTCGCTGTTGAACGCGCTCATCATCGTCTTTTTTGGATGGCACATGCCACGCAAAACGGTGGAGGGGGCGATTGTGCGCGAGGAGATTGAAGGGTTGAAGAAGTTTTTGTCCGTCACCGAAACCGAACGTCTCAAGTTTTTTGATGCGCCCCACAAAACGCCCGAGCAGTTTTCGCGGTTTTTACCCGCTGCGATCGCGCTTGGCGTCGAGACGGCGTGGGCGAAGCAATTTGAGGGGATGCAGGTAAAACCGACGTATGTCTCTGGGACGGGGGAATGGAACGCGATGGCGTTTGCGAATACGAGCCGGTCCTTTCATACGGCATCCGCGGCGTCGGCGTTTCGCGCCCCCTCGTCAGCGGGGAGCGGAAGTTCTGGGTTTTCTGGTGGAGGATCCGGCGGCGGATTTGGCGGAGGTGGTGGAGGGAGTTGGTAGAGAGATACCAAAAAACACCCGGCCAGTTGGTCGGGTGTTGTGTGCTATCTCTTTCCGGATGGAAGGGGAGGCGGCGCTTGTGGCGGTGCCTTGGACACGATCGGAGGCGCAGCTCCGGGGACCCCTTCGAGCGTTTCCGGGGAGATGTCCGGAAGGGGCGCGTCGGTTCTTCGGGCATCCTTCCCCCCGTTCGGCTTCGTCGTACTACCGCCCCCACTCTTCTCTTCGGCTGGAGGCGTCTTCGGCGCGGACGGCGATGCTGCTGGTTTCTCGGGCGCAAGCGGCTCTCCCGGATCGCCGATTTCTTCTGAAACCTCCACCTCGACATCGCCGTCCTTTCCGGGAGGAGGGGGTCGCACAGTCGTGCGCGGTTGGTCATCGTCGTCCGTAGGCGCGACAGCGCTCTCGAGGGCATCCGTCGCGCGGGCGGAGAGCTCCGCTGGCGGCGCCGGGGCTTTCCAGTCGAACTTCGCGCGCACCGCCTCCAGCGCCGGGGCGAGCGTCGAGAGTGGGAGGTACTTCGTCAGCACCTCCGGCTTCAAGTGGCCGATCAGGATCTTCGCCGTGAGTGGTTCCGGCTTCTTCTCCCCGGCCGGCGTTTCGCCCAGCGCAAGCGCGAGCTTCAGGATGGCGCCGCGCAAATCCTTGGGGATTTCGTCTCCCATCAGATGTTCGTGACCGATCGCTTTCACCAGCTGGTGGTGCGTGTTCAGCGTCTTGTTCTGTTCGCGGCCGGCGAGCAGGTCCAGTTCGATGATGGCGATGAGTAGCGCCTGCATGCAGGTGATGCGCTTGCGTTCCGCGTCCACTTCCGTGGTCCACGGCTTCGTCATCACCAAGTGGTACGCCTCGGTGGCGGGAAGCGCGCGGACGTAGTCCTCGGCGCCGACCGCAGCGACGATTTCCGCAGCCGAGGTGTCTTCGACTTCGAGCGCGGTCACCAGATTCTCGGTCGCCGTCTCCGGGGTCGTGCGCAGCGCAGTGCCACGCTTGACCCCGACGCACATGCCGAGAATGTCGGCACGGCGTTCCGGTCGATCCCGGAACACCTCCTGCATGATGGCGGAAGGCGGGAATCGAGCCAGGAGCTCATCCGGCAAAAGAATGCCGGCCTCGAGCGCCTGGGTTAGGAGAGTGACCAGAAACTGCTGCTCTTTTTTGAGCGGCGGCAATGCGTCCATGACAGAACCTCCTTCGTGAAATGTGCGAAATGAGCATGGGAGAAACTAGGATTTTTGTCAAGGCAAATCCCCCTCCGGTTGGGAGGGGGATTGCATGTGCTTGGGCGAGCGATAAGCCGAGTTTTGTTCCCTGGGAGTCGATCCCCAGTTTGATGACCATCTCTCTTGGCGTTGATTCGCACCAACGCTCCAGCGAGCGACCATTCTTTCGTAGCCGAGTTGCCCCGACCACGTCAGACTTGCTCTTGCACCAGGAAGGGTTTACCGCGCCCCGCCGTTACCGACGGGGGACGTCCGTGGCCGAACGTTGCTCCAGTAAAGGAGTCGGGACCTCGGACGACGTTTCACCTTTCACGGACGTTGCCGTCCGCTAGTATTGTCTCTGTGGCACTTTCCCTAGGGTTGGACGGAGGCGTCGAGTGACGCTCGTTTCGTATCCCTGGCAGTCGTTAGCTGCTTCCGCGACACCGACGGTTACCCGTCGGCAGGTGCTCGGACTTTCCTCTCGGCCAGTTGCCTGGCAAAGCGGTCATCTGCCCACCCCGAGCGCAGGAAGAATAGCGAAAAAATGGCCTTTCGTCAATCCTCGACCTTTGCTACAGTGCTTGTAGAATCTATGCGAAAACTCGCGCTGCTTTTGTTGATCCTCGCCGTTCTTGGCGGGGGCGTTTGGATGGTATGGGATGCGGGGCAGTTGTCAGAGGCCCTTCCTGCCCGTGCAGAAGTGACCGATCTGACGGGGACGGTTGAGGTAAAAGCGCCTGGAGAATCCTGGCGCGCCATCTCTGAACCGGTCTCGCTTGTCCCCGGAACAGAGGTGCGAACCGGTGCGGCGAGTCACGCGACGCTTCGGTTTTTTGATCGCGGCGAAACGCGTCTTGCGCCCAACACCTCGGTGACGGTGGCATCTGTTGGATTGGCATCCAATGGGGATGATCCGCAGGTGGAGGTTGAGTTGACTCAAGGGCGTGTCTGGTCGCGTGTGCTTCGACTTCTTGATTTGGATGCGGATTACACCGTCAAAACTTCGGATGTCGTAGCAACGGTGCGCGGAACGGCGTTTGATCTGGAAAAAACGGCGGACCAATCCGAGTTGTGGGTGTCGCATGCGGCGGTGCAGGCGATTCCAGCCATTGAGGCGATCGCTGAGGCGGATCCGAAATTAGATAATTTGGTGCCAGAAGGATTCATGCAGACGTTTGGTCGCAAGCCAAACGCCACCAAGATGTTGCCGATTGCGGCCAAAGATGACGCTTGGCGAGCAAATCAACGCGCCAAAGATGAGGCATTCCTTGGGCGCACGAAAGAGCAGCTTCGTACCTCTGTTCAGCCCAAGCGGCCTGGCATGTTGGCACGTTGGTCGCAGGTGCTCCGCGAACGGATGATGGGTCAGGACGATCGTTTGGGATATGTCACACGTGTGGCACGGGCAGAGGCGTACGAATTGCGATCCCTCGCAGACGCGGGTTCTCAAGGAGAGGCGAATACGCGACTGCGTTCCATGCTCCAGACATGGAAAGAACGGGGCGATCGGATGCCGGTTGCCGCACGTCGTCAGGTGCTTGCGACAGCGTGGCGTGATTTTGAAGATGTGGGGCCATTGGATCCCGCATATCGGTTGAAGCTCCAGCTGGAAGAAGCGATGCTTGAAACCATCGATCAACCCTCACGGCGGTTGTACGGACGCATGATTTTGATGGATGCGCGATTGGATGAAACATCTGCTCTGGTTCAGCGTGGGAAGTTGGAAGATGCAAAGCGGGTGATTGAGGTGGTGAAGAATGGCGTTCCGAACGTCGAGCGGGATTGGAAAGAACGCGCATCCGAGATGGAAAAAACGGAACGCCGCCGCCTGTTGGCAAAGGTCTATGCGATTCAGGCGCGGATGAAGGGCTTAGAAGGGCAGCTCGCAAGCGTGCCGCTCATTCCGCTTCCAGAGGACAAGCAGGCGGAAATGAACAGTGTCTCATCGACGCAATCGGTGCCGATGAATCCGTCCGGAACCCAACCGACATCGACAAAACCGCCGGTGACGACGGGAAAGCCGCCAGTCAATCCCACGACACCGCCAACAAATCCGACGCCGACCCCAACGACGGACGTCGCATGTACGCAGCTTCTGGTCTCCGTGCAGCCAAGCCCTATTTCCTTGAAGGAGCGGGCAACGGTGTTCGCAACGGTCATCCGTGCTGACGGATCCAAGCAAGACGTTTCGTCAAAGGTCTCCGTCAAATTGTATGGAGCGATCGGATCGGTGAGCGGGAATGTGATTACAGGGACTTCGGTTGGATCCGCCACGGTCGAGGCGACGTATCCTTGTGCGGGGACGACGGTTGCTGGGCAGACGTCGCTTTCCGTGATCGCGCCAACGGTTTCTCTTGAGAAACTGCTGGTCGAGTCAGGAAATTCGTTGGTCCCGATGTTTGGTTCGACCGGTCTTTCTGCAACGGCTCTGTATAGCGATGGGACGCGAAAAGATGTCACGGGGCAGGTCTCGTTCTTCGTGTCCGATGGTGGATTGGGCACGATGCGCGGAGCCACCTTTTTTGCGGGGCAAATGGCGGGATCGGGGACGATTTCCGCTTCCTACAGTGAAAATGGCGTCCGCGTCAGTGGTTCGACCGGAATAACGGTGTACACGGAGACCACGAAGCCCTAGCTGGTTGCGGGAAGTGGGAGGATCGCCTACGCTCTTCCCATATGCGCCTCAAGGCTTTGTTGCCCGTTGGAATTGGTGGAGGAATCGCCCTTATTGCTGTGCTCCTGCAGGCAATGGGGGTGTTTTCTGTTTGGTCCGAGCGGAATACGGATCGGTTTTTCTTGGATCGTACGGCAGATCCTCGGATCACGGTTGTTGCCATCGATGACGCCTCGCTTGGTCGGATTGGTCGATGGCCCTGGCCGCGCACGGTGCACGCGGATCTCGTTCGTGCATTGGATGTGGCCGGCGCAAAGGTCATTGCGTATGACGTGAATTTCCCGGAGCCTTCCGATGCGGCCTCGGATGATGCGTTTGCGAGAGCGATGCGTGAAGCAGGAAACGTGGTGCTTCCGATTGAATTGCCGCTTCGTGCATCCAAATCCGGGATCGCGACGTTTGCGACCGAGGGGATTGTCCGCAGCATTCCATCCATCAGTGCAGCGGCAAAAGCGACCGGTCATACGAATACGCCGCTTGACCCGGATCAGATCGTCCGCCGGTTTCCTCCGATGACACAGGGCGAAGATCGTTCCACGGTGCGCGCCTTTAGCGTCGAGGTTGCTGCGCTTGCCTTTGGAGAGCAGGGGTTGCCTCCGTTCCCGACGGATGATCGAGGGATGATGCGTATCCACGTGCCAAACGCCCCACGTGTGGCGTTTCGAACCGTTTCGGCCGCAGACGTCCTGCAAGGGAAGGCGGATGCCGCTTTGTTGCGGGATGCAATCGTGTTTGTGGGGGCAACGGCACGCGATTTGCACGACGCCTACAGCGTCCCAACCTCGGTTGGCGAACCTATGCCCGGTGTGGAGATTCACGCGAGTGCGTTTGATACCATCGCAGGCCAACATTGGCTGGTCCCGCTCTCTCCTGCGTTGTACGTCGCGCTTCTCATCCTCACGGGTCTTCTGCTTGGGCTTCTTGTTCCGTTCATGAAAGCGCGATGGAGTCTCGTGCTTGCCGTTGCGTTGTTTGTCGGATGGATCGTTGGGGCATTCATCGCGTTCGATCGTGGAATCTTGATCGATATCGTCTGGCCCACATTGGTCATCGCGATCGGCTATCTCGCGCTTATTATCGAGCGGTGGGTGGAGGCGGACCAACGTCGTCGTGAAATTAAGAATGCGTTTAGTCGCTATGTGTCGTCGAACGTCGTGGACGCGTTGCTCAAGAATCCGGCAAAGCTCAAATTAGGAGGGGAACGCCGGCATATGACGGTGCTCTTCTCGGATTTGCGTGGATTCACCACCTTGTCGGAAGGGTTGACCCCGGAAAAATTGGTGGAGGTGTTGAACCGCTATCTTCACGAGATGACGAACATTGTGTTTGAAGAAGGCGGGGTGTTGGATAAATACATTGGCGATGCGGTGATGGCGTTTTGGAATGCGCCGTTTGATCAGCCGGATCACGGCGTACGAGCCGTGCGTGCCGCAGTAAAGATGCGTCTCAAGTTGGCGGAGATGAATAAAACCGGGGCATTTCCTCCGGGGATTACCTTGAAAGTCGGTGTTGGATTGAATACGGGTGACATGGTGGTCGGGAATATCGGAGGGGAATTGCGTTTTGATTACACCGTGATCGGGGACAGTGTGAATTTGGCCTCCCGCACGGAAGGGTTGTGTAAGGAATATGGGAGCGAAATTATCGTAACCGAAGCCACCAAGCAGGCGATGGGAGACGGATTCGTGGTGCGAAAACTGGACAAGGTTGCCGTGAAAGGCAAAAAGGAGCCGATCCAGATTTATCAGGTCTTTGGTGTAGTTGGTTCCGTGTCTGATGCGGAGCTTGGCTTGATCAAAGCGTACGAAGAAGCGCTGAACGCGTATTTTGCCCAGCAGTTCGAGCAGGCAGAGGCACGGTGTGCACAGCTATTGGCGACGTATCCCGAAGATGTGGCGACCAAGAATCTTCAGGCACGGTGTGAAACCTATCGCACCTGTCCGCCGTTACAAGATTGGGATGGCACGTGGGTCATGACGAAGAAATAAAAAAACGCCCTCCAAGAGGGCGTTTTTTTAGGCGCGGCCGATCCCCATGAGCGAACGAACGCGACTGATCGTATCAGCGGCGAGGGCGCGGGCATGATCGCGGCCGGCGTCCAAGATACGCTGCAGTTCGCCGCGATCGTTTTGATACACAGCAAGTTTTTGGGAAATGGGGGCAAGATGCGCCACGACCGCCTCGGCAAGCGCTTTCTTGAAATCGCCATACCCTTTGCCAGAAAATTCCCGTTCGATGGCATCCAGATGCATCCCCGTCATGTGATGGTACATCTCCATGAGGTTCGCGACGGCGGGTTTACGTTCCGCATCGTACGTGATCCCACCTTCGGTGTCGGTGACCGCGCGCATGATTTTTTTTCGAATGACGTCTGCGGAATCTGTGAGCCAGATGGTCCCGCCGTCTGTTGCGTCGGATTTGCTCATCTTACGATCCGGATGCTGTAGGCTCATCACCCGCGCACCGACCTTTTGGACCAAGGCCTGTGGAATTGGAAATAGATCGCCAAACCGTTCATTAAACCGGCGCGCGATCAATCGCGTGAGTTCCAGGTGTTGCATCTGATCGTCTCCGACCGGCACGACGGTCGAACGGTACAGCAAAATATCCGCGGCCATGAGCACGGGATACGCAAAGAGCCCAAGTCCGGCGCGTTCCGCCCCTTCTTTTTGGGACTTATCCTTGAATTGCGTCATGCGTTCCAGTTCGCCGAGCTTGGTGATTGTGCCAAGTAACCAGCTTAATTCGGCGTGTTCCGGGACTTCGCTTTGCACAAACAACGTCGCACGCGCGGGATCGATGCCGATGGCAAGATACGTCGCGGCAATGGCGAGGGTGTGCTCTCGGAGTTCCACGGGATCTTGTGGGACCGTGATCGCATGTAGATCGACGATGGAAAAAAGACACGGATAGTCGTGTTGTAATTTTGTCCATTGAGCAAGCGCACCGATGTAGTTGCCAAGATGCGGAGTGGAGGTGGGTTTTACGCCAGAAAACAACAGGGGCTTCATAGATAGACGCAGTGTATCGAGCGAACGGATTCAGGGCAAAAAAAGCCCCCGCCCAAGTGAGGGAGGAGGTGCTTACGAACGTCCGGGCCGAATTGCTTCCGGGATTTGGAAGGTGATCGGAGGTTGCCGGTTGCTCGCCCAGGAAATGAGCGCGCGTTGGTTCTCGGGTTTTGAGACGCCAATCGCGAGTCCATCCACCGATGTGAACGTACATCGGAAGGTGCGTTCCAGGAGTCGTCGATGCCCATCTACCGCGAGGAGTTCCAGAAGTTCTGGAATAAGCGGTGAGGTGAACGGGGTTTCTGTCGCGATGACCGGATCCATCTTTGACTGGCATCGGTCGGCGATGTCCTGCAGGGCGGCGACCGCATTCGCATATTCCTTCTTCAGTCGTTCGAACGAGTAGCGCTCTCCCTTCGTGTCTACATGGGAATGTGCGATCACGTCGTTCACGATCGCATCCGTGATTGATGCTGTTCGACGAAGGGCGTGAAGCGCGTTCGGGGCGCAGACGAGACGTGCGTCCACCGCCTCCTCGAGCGAGGAGCGCGCCACGGTAGACGCCATGATGCGGTGCAGTTGGATACGTGCCTCTCGTTCCTCCGGAATCGTGGCCGATCCTTCTCCCACGGCTTTTGCAATGAGGAGCGCTGCCAGCGGAAAGGCATCGTTGATTAGTAAGAGTGCACCATTTGGGTTCGCGGGAACCCGTCGCATCACCACGGTCGGCGTGTCATCATCAAACGAAGGTCCGTCTCCACTCATTCCAGACTCCTTGTGCTGTGTTCCCTCGTATCAGAAGCGATGACGAAGGGAGTTCATCATGACGCAGATTGTACGACACGTCAATTGGTGTCTCTCCGGAATAAAAAACCCCTCACCCAGGTGGGAGAGGGGATGCGCTTCAGCAGTCGCGGCGAACCGGGGACTGGTTCAGCACTTGGTTCGAGAGCGACGCCCACTTGGTGAGCGCCTCGCGCACCTTCGGGGTCGGCTTGCCGCCGCTCGTCGCGTGGCAGTTCAGAAACGCGAAGGCGCGTCCGAGGTTCTGCTCGGTCAGGCGGCGATAGTGATCGACCGCCATAAGCCGCAGGAGCTGGAGACGCGGCGCGTCCTCCATCTTCTCCGGCGCGTGCGTCGCGATCTCGCCATCGGCGAGGTGCTGACTCTCGAGCGTGATTCCCCGCAGTATGGTCATCCCGTCCTGGAGCTCCATCCGGATCTGGTCGAAGGTGATCCCGGTCCCGTCCGCATTGCGGGCATAGCTCCCAATCACGTCCCGAATCGCCGGCTCCGCGTCCCGCGCACTCCCGTTGCGGAGCGCGAAGAGGCGAAGCTTCGGCGTCAGGACGAACCGAACGCCGCCGTAGATGCGCTCGATCTCGCAGCGGATCGGGGTCGACGCCATGGCGCGGAGGATCTGGCCCTCCGTGGTCGTGTCCGCCGGAGTCTCGGCCGTCCCGTGCGCGGTCGCTGCCTTCACGATCTCCATCGCCTTCGGCAGCGACCGATGCAACACGTCGAGCAACAGCTCGTCATCCACCGGTGCGCCGTTCGTGATACGTTTCACTTCATCGTCAGAAAAGAGCAGGGACATTCAACACCTCCTTCAGGTGTGCCGCGGTCGCGTGCGTGCGCCTAAACGGCCTGATCCCTCGTTCGGTGTGAACGAAAGACGGAGGCCGGTTATGCGCCGAATGCAGCGACAGGGTCAAAGTGCGGATCAATTTGAGATTCCAGTGTGGTTCCGGTACTTGCATTGGCCCACCGCGCCGCATTTTTTCGATGTAGTTCGCAGGCGAGGGAATACAGTGTCACCGGATTTCGCGGAATTGTCAAGAGGTGCTGACGCATCGTTTCGAGCGCCTGACACAGTTCCGGTTCCCAGGATTCTTTGGGAAGCACGTGTCCTTGCGAGGCGCTTTTGATGGATCGCGCAAACGGAACATGGGTCAACAGGGGGATGCCCTGCGCCGTCGTCTGTGCTTGGAGAAAGGTGAGGTCATCTGCGTCGGAAACCTTGTTTCCAATGGCGACTAGGGTCACGGGATAGTCGTGTGCATACGCGACATATTGGCGGAGCACCGAAAGCGACGCCTCTGTTGGTTCGACGACCACGGCCGTGACGTCGAAGCGGCCAAATAGTCCGCTAGCAAAGGCATCAGCACCGGCGGTCATGTCGACAATCACGGCTTCGTTCCGAGTATCGTGGAAATGTCCCAGAAGTAATTCCACGATGCCGTTTACTGCGTGATAGCATTTTACGCCGACATCGTCCGGATGCAGATCGCCGGCCAGCGCCCAGTGCACCCCGTTTTCCAGAATCGCCGCGTCCCAAAGTGGGTTCTGTGTCTGAAAGGTCAGTAGTTGGGATCCGGTTCCAGGGGGGGTTGTTTTGATCATGTCATCCACAGCGGCGATGCGGGGGTTTGTGCCGCGTAGGAAGGTTTTGATCGCGTGGGCATGATCGGCCAGAGGGATGGTTTGACGTTGACGGGTCTCCGGAATTCCTGCGGCGTGCAGGAGATGCTGGTTGATATCCGCGTCCATAGCGACCGTTGGCATCCCTTGATCTCCGCACCAACGCGCAAAGCGGGCGGCAAGCGTTGTTTTGCCGCTTCCTCCTTTTCCGACGAATGCGATCCGCATACGGTGCTAGTAAACGCAAATAACTTGCATTTGTCAAGTCGCGTGGAGAGGCATAGCATGCAGACATGAAACCACCGTCGGCACGATCGCGGAGGCATCCGTTTGATGCGGAGCAGCTTCTGCGAGAAGCGGGGTTAAAAGCGACGTCGCCACGCATCGCGCTACTTCGAGCGCTTCATGCCGCTGCGCGTCCGTTGTCGGCGGCGGCGTTGCATGCGAGCGTGGGTGGCGATGCGGATGTGGTCACGCTGTATCGCAATCTGGAGGTATTTGCGGCACAAGGTCTCGCGCGCCGGATCGAGGGACGCGAAGGGCATGCGTTGTATGAATGCGTGGACGACACGCATACGCATCATCATCACGTGACCTGTACGGTGTGCGGACGGATGGAGGATGTGGAGTTGTGCGTCCCACCTCGGGTGCTCGAGGAGGTTTCCAAAAAGGCGCGTTTTGCCGAGATCCAAGATCACGTGATTGAGCTCTATGGGATCTGCGCAGCGTGTCAGGCATCGCTCACCAAAATCCGCCCCTAAGGGCGGATTTGTTTACACTTCGATGATGACCGGGATGATCATGGGGCGCTGTTCCGTTTTCACGAACAGGAATTCGCCCAGGTCATCGCGGAGTTTATCGCGAAGATACTGGCCTTGCGCGGCGGACTTTGGATCGTCGTCCCGCAGGATGGTGGCCGCTTTTTGGCGGGCAAGATGGATGAGTTCTTGGTGTTCTTTCATGTAGATGAACCCACGGGAGATAATGTCCGGCAGCGCCTGGAGCTTTCCCGTCTTGCCATCCACGACCGCAACCACGATCACCACGCCGTCGCCGGCAAGCTGTTGGCGATCGCGAAGCACGATTTGGTTCGTGTTTCCAACCCCCAGCCCATCAACGAACACGTAATCCGTTGGGATCTTTTTGTTGGTCAGCTGTCCGTTTCCGGCACGGTCGAATTCCATGATCTGGCCGTTGTCGGCGATCATGATGCGCTTATCCTCGAACCCTCCACGTAGAGCCGCTTTTCGGTGTTCGCACAGGAATGAGTACGATCCTTCAATCGGGATCAGATACTTCGGTTTGACCATCTTGTGCGTGTCGATCAGGTCTTCCTGTTGCGCGTGACCACCGGCGTGAACGTCCATCATCTGATAGTGCACGACGTCCGCCCCTTCGCGGTACAACGTGTCCTTGAGCCGCTGGACCGAGCGTTCGTTCCCTGGGATGACCGAAGAGGAAAAGACGATCGTGTCACCCGGTTCGATGGACAGGAACGGATGTTCGTGGTTCGCGAGGCGCATGAGCGCGGCGCGTTCTTGGGCCTGTGCGCCGGTGCACACGATCGCCACTTTTTCGCGTGGATACTTGTGAACATCCTTCGTGTCGATGATCGTCCCTTTTTGGATCTCCATGTATCCAAGTTGCTGTGCGATCAGGATGTTCGACTTCATCGAGAACCCTTCGATTGCCACCTTGCGCCCCTCTTCTTCGCAGGCGCGAATGATCTGCTGGACACGTGCGATCATGGACGCGAACGTGGCGATAATCACCTTGCCCTTGGCGTTCCGGATGATCTCATTGATGTTGCGTTGAATGTCGCCTTCGGTCAGCTGACGGCCGGGTTTGGAGGCGTTCGTCGAGTCGATCATGAGTGCCAGGACGTTGCGTTCGCCAAGCTTCATGAGTTTCTCCGTTTCTTGAATGGATTGGGCTCCTGGCGCAGATTCCAGCTTGAAGTCACCGGTGTGCACCACGATCCCGCACGGCGTGTTCACAATGACACCCATGGACGTCGGAACGGAGTGCGCAACCCCAAAGAATTCCACTTTAAACGCCCCAAGCTGCAGCACGTCATCGTATTTGACGGCGTACAGGTTGAGTGGCGGACAATCACGAAAATCTTCCTGACGTTTTTGGATAATCCCGCAGGTCAAATCCGATCCAAAGATGGGCGGATTGCCGATGCGCGGCATGATGTGTGGAATACCACCGATGTGGTCGTAGTGGGCGTGCGTAATGATGACGCCACGAATGTTTTTTTCCTTGCCCTTCAGGTAGGAAATGTTGGGGATGATGTAGTCGACGCCCGGCATGTCTTCATCCGGGAACTGGAGTCCCATGTCGATGATGATGATGTCGTTGCCGTATTCCATGATCGTCATGTTGCGGCCGACTTCTTCGTTGCCGCCGACGACCATCACACGCAACCGATCCGCTCCCGGCGCCAAAAGATCCACGTCCGTGCCTGTCTTGTGGACCGGCTTGTTTTTGAACGTGTGCATGCGTGGCTTAAACTCGTCCGCCGCACGGAATGGTTGTCCGCGCTTGCGTCCACGGTGGTTGACGCCACCATGCCGCTTCACTTCATGGCTGTCGGAGGTGCCACGTTCTTCTTTGGCAAACCCCTGCTTCAGCGACATGTCTTTGTCTTGTGCGATCGGCGTCGGCGTTGTTCCTGCCGGGTGCGATCCACGATGAAACCCAGCCCGTGGCCGAAACGGCCCGCGACCGGGTGTGCGATTCATAGCTTCCATACGTAAATTGAAATGGATGAATGGAGAGGCGTCGTGCGTCCTCTTCCTGAATACTGGGACAACGAAGTCGAATGCCGGCGTAGGCGCAAGAGGAGGGGAATGCGCCAACAAAAAACACTCGGTGCGAGCAGATGTTTGGTTGTCCTCACGACTTTCGAAAGGGCCGAACGCATATTCGACACTCAGCGAAAAACGTGATCTTGCTAAAAATAGCATAACAAAACACGTCTTTTGGGTCAAGGACACGAAACGTGTTCAGGATATTTATGAAAAACATCCCACACAAGAGGTGGGATGTGAGGGGTTACTTCCCCGTCAGCGCCGAGATGAGATCGTGATTCAGGAACTGCATCACGTGCTCTCCGTCGGGTTGGTTTCTGAGATCGGCCAGCATCGGGAGGATCTGGTCCAGGTAGTCCTGATACTCGGCCATCGTCGCCTCGAATCCACGGAACCAGGCGTCCTGCGCCATCTGCGGGAGCGTTGCGAACCTCTCGGTCAGCGCCCGCGCAGCAGGTGCGCCGGTCTTGGGGTGGGGTTCGATCACGGTTGCGAGAAACTGTTCCCATCGTGTGGCGATGGAAGTGCGCTCCTCGTGCGACCGGATCGGTTGCGGATTCCGGACGGCATTCACGATGCGCTGGAGGCGCGCCGTTTGCCGGTCACGGAGTTGCTGCATCGCATCCGAGTCGAAGCGACCGTAGGGGCTCGCGTTGGTCTGCGAAGCGGCGAAGGTGTGCAGATGTTCGAGCATCGTGGGCGCATCTCCACCGCGTTCTTCTCGGGTTCGCAGGAGAGGCTGCATCGCGTGCGCGAAGCTCGACTCCGAGAACTTCCCATCCAGGTACTCCGGATGTGCCGAGACGAGCGTCAGATAGTGACGTCCGACGAACGTTGGCCCGTTGCAGTCCAATCGGTCCACCCAGCGGGTGAACCAGACGGGAACGTACGGATTCCCATTCGGGTCCGTGTCCGGATACGGCGGCAGTGTGCGCTCCACCCCGTCTGCGTCCGTGGTCGTCTGCGGGTTGAGATAGTGGGTGTGCGCCGCCACCGCGTACAGGGCGGCGTGCTGTTCGATCTGCGTCAGTCCGCAGTCGTCGTACCCGAAGATCTCATGCAGGAGAAGCGCTCCAGCTCCGGCGTGCTTCACGCTGCTTCTCGCATCGTCGTATCTCCGGAAAAAGAAGCATCCCATATCGTGCGCCACTGCTCCGACAATCGCCGGCGCTACGATTCGAGGATCCATCTCAGGACCAGAGGCGTTGGCCAGGAGGAGTGCGTGCGTGTAGTCACGCAGATGGTGGCCGAGGCCATGCCCAGGATCGACCTGGTCATAGGGCGCCTCCGCCGCGATCCGTGCCGCCACAAAATGGGCGGCGGCGATTCCTCGACGGATGGCGTCTTCGCGGCGGATCTCTGGCGCGTCCAGGAGGGAAGGAAAGATGTCTTTCGCAATCCCTTGGAGCGAGCAGAGCCAGATGTGCGTCTTTCCTTCATGGCGACCGATACGGTCGCGGATGATTCCGAATACCGTCGAATCTGTCACGGTGTTCCCTTTCAAAGAGTGCCTCCACCCTGTGTGGAAGCGCGGAACGGGGTACCATGGGTTCTGGTTTGGGTCAAGGGGATCCGCATCTTAATTCTTGCCTTGTCACCAAAGGAAAGGTTCGCTATTGTTTGCACGGCCAGCGATTCTAGGAGTGTGCGTGTTCCAGGGGGCCCCGTTTGCGAAGTCTGACGAAGAAGATGGGGAACGTAGTGTCGCACGGTCGAGCAAGGGCGAGTGGCGGAATTGGTAGACGCACTAGCTTCAGGAGCTAGCGACCGCAAGGTCATGAGAGTTCGAGTCTCTCCCCGCCCACCACAACAAAACCCCTCCATATGGAGGGGTTTTGTTAATCTTTCCATCGCCATCCTGTCGTGACGTACCAATCGACGCTTTGGAGCAATCGATCGGACGGATTTGCGAGTTTGAAGACCGGTTCTGTGGCCGGAATCCGGACGCGATCGGACACGAAGTAGGCGTAGCGCGGTCTGAGCAAGAAGATCGCCGGTGTGCGTCCTTCGATGGCCTGCAAAAGCTTGAGACGCGACGCGTGAATCGCAGACGTTGTGGTCGCGGCTTTCAGGGATTCAATCGCCGTATCGATGGTGCGATCCGCAATCTGTGAGAAGTTGAGACCGTATTCCGCCGTTTGTGTACTGGACCAGAACGCGGTGACGTCTTGATCTGGCGTTGGCAGGATGTTCCACAGCAAGACCTGATACGTCCGATCCGTTGTCACGCGCTTTCGCAACGTTTCTGCCATTTCGACATGGACGTCCACCTGCGCGCCGATCAGGCCCCATCGTCGCTTGAGCCAGTTTGCGACGGCGATCAGGTCCTCTTGGGCGGGGACGTCGATCGTGAGGGTGAACAGGGTGCTGGACGCGGTCGCGATGGTGCTTGTTGGCGTCGTTGCGGCTGCACGCGTTCGACTGTTTGTTGTCGTGCGTGGCGTGGGCGCAACGTAGACACGGGGCGCACCTGCCTCGGTTTGCTCTTTCCATCCAAGTTCATCCAAGAGCATGCGCGCGGATTCCAGATTTCCGGCCTTCGTCGAGGTGGTTTCGAGAAAGGGGAAGGGGGAGGTGGCGGAGCCGGCCTGACCTTTGACCAACCGTTCCAATTCTTCGCGATCAATCGCAAGCGACAACGCCTGACGAATCTTGTCTTCCTTCAGTAATTTGTCTTTGGTGTTGAAGAACGCGACCGTGACCTGCGGGAGTTCAAGCGATCGTTGAATGGTGCTTGGGATTTGCGTTTTGGATGCAAGCGTCCACGGAAGGAATGCAACCCCATCCACCTGGTGGTTCGCGAGTCCATCTAGCGCCATGGTGTGATCCGGGAAAAATTTGAACTGCAACGTTTCGATGTACGGTTTTTGACCGTAATAGCGAGAAAAGCGGGTCAGTCGATAGGTTAAAATAGATCCTTTCGCATCACGCGTGAACGATTCTACCCGGTAGGGTCCTGAACCAATCGGTTTGAGGTTTGCTTCTGCAATCTGGGCGTTGGTTTCTACGACATCCTGCCAGATATGTGCAGGAAGAATGCCGGTCGTAAGATACGCAAGGATGCCAGGGAACGGTTTATCTAACTGCAATTGGACGGTGACATCGTCGATGCGCAGCGTTTTTACCGAGCGGAAAATGGGAAGAAGCGGGCTTCGCCACGCAGGATTTTTGGCCGCATCAAACGTGAAGACCACGTCATCTGCCGTGACCGGCTGGCCATCATGAAAACGTGCATCTGCACGCAACCGCACTTCCAACGTTTTTTCATCCAACCAGGTGTAACGTTCGGCCAAATCCGGAACGGGTTCCATGCGTGCATCCAAACGAAACAGCCCGGAGTAAATGAGCGCGACCAAATCGCGATCTACGTCGTTTGCGGAGGCAAACAACGGATTGATGGATTTCGGTGATCCGATAAGCGCTTCGGTGTAGGATCCGCCCACGCGTGGCGCGGGTTCTAGATGCGGATAGATCAAATCACCCGCTCCGACGGCGATGCAGAAAATTCCAACGATGAGCGAAAACCAAAACACGCGACGTTCCTCGACCGAAACCACCTGCGAAAAGAGACGCAATTGGGTCCAGCGGGGAACGCGCGTGGGTTCGGTAACGGCAAGAACAAGCGCATGATCGGCATGCGTTGTCGTGGGCGCAAGCTCTTCCGACACGTGCCGGCCATGCCAGAAAAACCACCGTCGGAAGAACGCGCGGAGGCGTTCAACGAAGGTCATGCTAGACGAAGAGGTTCACGATGCTGATCCCGAAAAACAAAACGGAAAGCGCAACCGTGAAATAGAAGACGACTTTTTCGATGCCACGTTTGGTGCGAAACACGGCGGAATCGCCACCGAATGCAACCCCAAGTCCGGAGCCGCGCTGCTGCAGGAGGACGCACCCCGTGAGCAACACCGACACCGTAATCATGGCGATATTCAAAATAAGCTGGCGCATAACGTTCTTGTACCTTAGTACGGACGGAGAAAATGAGCAAGATAAGGACTCGTCTCGATTGTGCTATACTTTGTTCTATGGAGGAGGTGTACTCCCGACGGCGTTTTTCGTGGTGGAAGATTCTGCTTGGTCTCTTCCTAGCTTTGTTATTGGCGGGAATGATCGCGTTTGTCCGGCAGATTTACGTGTATTACAAAGCTATTCGCGCTGGCGAAAGCAATCCGCTGTTTGCGCAACAACTGGAGGCATCTTGGCGCTCACAAGAACAGCAAGGGACGGGGGTTATTGGTGATTTGGCGGATTCGAATGCGCCAGCGATGGGGCCGTCGACGGCACCGATCACCATCGTTGCGTTCGTGGATTACGACTGTCCTTTTTGCCAGCGATCGCATGCGGCCTGGCGGATGCTTGCGAAGGACTATCCCGAGGCGGTGCGTTTGATCGTGCGTGATTTTCCCATTCCCGAACTGCATCCCGAGGCGGTGCGTCCGTCGCTTGCGGCGCGGTGCGCGCAAAAACAGGGAAAGTTCTGGTCGTTTCATGACGCGTTGTATCAATCCATGGATCAGCGTTCCGAAGAGCAGCTGATCGCGCTTGCCACGCGGGTTGGATTAGAGCGCGAGGCGTTTCAGCGCTGCCTCACCTCCGGAGAGACGAGGGCCTTGGTCGAGCGTGACGTTCAGGATGGGATTGCGGCGGGGGTTTCGGGAACGCCGGCGTTTTTCTTTAACGGCAAGAAGATTGAAGGCGCCATGGATCGTCGGATGTTTGCCGCGGTCATCGATTATCTTTTGAAACAGGTCTTTACCAAGTAGCGTATGCGCGCGTTCTCCTGGATTCGTCGGATCACTGCCTTCATCGCCGTGTTTGTACTGGCGATGACGGTTGCTCTGCCGTTGGTTCTCGCAGCAGACGGAAACATCGAGTTAAGTGTTCCAATCGGGGGGACGCGATCCGTCACGGGATTGCCGGATTACATTGCGCGTGCGTATCGGTATGGCATCAGTATCGTCGTCGTGATCGCGACGATCATGGTGGTATACGGAGGGTTTTTATATCTGATTAGTCCGGTTGCAGGAACCATCAGTAAAGGAAAGGAGATCATCAAAGATGCGCTTGCGGGGATGGTGATTGCGCTCGGTGCGTTTCTTATTTTGAATACCGTGAATCCGGCGCTTGTGCAGTTGAAAATGCCGACGTTGCCGAAGATTTCTCGGGTCGAGTATCAGGCTCCAATTCAGGCAACGACGGGAACGATCGCCATCGATGATGAGGTGCTGAATTTAAACTGGCGCATGTGTACGACGGATCATGATTGTGTGTCGCTTCTTCAAAATCCAAATGCGAAGTGTTTACGCTATGATTTTGGCAATCCGAGCGGACGTCCAGAGGATCGAAACGTCTATAGCGTTGAGCAGGATTCAGGTTTTTCTTTTTCTGATTTCGCATGCGGTGTCCTGGATCGGTTCAATCCGCTGCATATTTTTTCGGATGACGATCCTTGTGGCACGCCTCAAACGAAAACACGCACTCTGCAATTGCTCAGTGGTCGCGATTCCAGTCCACCAACACGATATGGCTACTGTACGGTGGGAGCAAAAGGAGACTCCTGCAGTTGTCTAGGTGACGGTTGCAAGGTATCACGCGGACGTTATGAATCCGAGATCTCTCATGAAACCGGGCGGTCCAATGCGCGAAATGGTTTTTTGCAAGGGATGGTGGAATCTACGAATAATGCAGGTCGTCCTTCCGAGTTTCGCTGCCAGTCGGGCTTCACCTGTTCTTTCATTCCGCATGATCGTTCGTTTCATAATTCTCTCCGCATTCAAAATGTTCCGGTGCGAGGAGAAACGGTGGGCGCCTGGATTTGTCTCAATCCACCAACGCGCGATCTTGCGGAGCTCGGAAGTCGCATTCCTACCGAAAGAACATGTGAAAATAATGCAGCCTGCGGACCAGGTCAGCAGTGTATTGCGACAAGTCGCGATCCTCTTCGGGG
Source organism: Patescibacteria group bacterium (assembly GCA_022843095.1). Taxonomy (GTDB): domain Bacteria; phylum Patescibacteriota; class Patescibacteriia; order 2-12-FULL-60-25; family 2-12-FULL-60-25; genus JALHOH01. Next base: position 120,320 of record JALHOH010000001.1, on the reverse strand, counting down.
TGTGTGTTCCGGAGGGGAAACGGGGGATCGTTGCCGTTGCGGAGGTGATGGATGCAATCTATCGACCTATTCCGTGAGTGGCGCGGCAAGTGAAATAATGTTGTTTGCTTCGTGCAAAAATAGCACCGACGTTTGTGGGTTTTTTGGACGCGAAGGTGACGCGGATATTTGGCGTTGTGTTCCATCACGCGCCCAAGCACTCTCTGGCTGCGAACAACTTTGCGATCAGGGGGCGCAGTGTCAGATTTCTGGCCCTTTTGTCACTCCGGCTACGCGGAGGAATAATGAGGCTTGCAAATCCGAGTGTCAGCGTACGGGTCAGCCCACGGCGCTTTGTCGTCCCTCGTAACGTCAGTGCGGATTCCTTTGCTCTTGCCATGCCTTCCGATCGGTGATAGTCTCGCCGCCAACGTGTCCGCAGTTGCGGACCTGATCCGGTGTGCATGAAACAACACGATAAAATCTCCATCCGAGGGGCGCGGGCGCACAACCTGAAAAACGTCTCAATCGACCTGCCAAAAAATCAGTTTATCGTGGTGACGGGCTTGTCCGGATCGGGCAAATCGTCGCTCGCGTTTGATACGATTCACGCAGAAGGGCAGCGCCGGTACATGGAGAGCATGTCGTCGTATGCGCGGCAGTTTTTGGAGCTTCAGGACAAGCCGGACGTCGATGAAATTACGGGATTGTCTCCGACGATCGCCATTGATCAGAAGTCTAGTTCGCACAATCCACGTTCGACGGTCGGGACCGTGACGGAGGTCTACGATTTTTTGCGCGTGTTGTTTTCGCGTGCCGGCCGTGCACATTGCACGTCATGTCAGGCAACGCTTCGTGAACAGACGCCTCGCGAAATTGCGGAAAAGGTGCTCGAGCTCACCAAGAAATCCGGCGTCTTGTTGCTGGCCCCCATGGTGCGCAACCAAAAAGGGGAGCACAAAGTCGTGTTGCAGGCCGCAAAGAATGGCGGCTACCAGGACGTCCGTTTTGATGGCACCGTCGTCGAGATTGAAGAATTGCTTGGAACGCGCATCGATAAAACCAAGGAACACTCGTTGGAAGTGGTCACACTCCGGTTGGAAAAAGGGGCGAGCGCCGTGGTTGATTCCATTGTAGAAACGGTGAAGCAGGCCTTGGATTTGGGGAATGGATTGGTGTACGCGCTGGTTGAAGAGTCGTTGGATGAGGTGTTGTTTTCGCAGGCGTTGTATTGCTCGGCGTGCGACAAGTCCTTCCCCACGCTTGAACCGCGACTGTTTTCGTTTAACTCGCCTCATGGGGCGTGTCCGGCCTGTACGGGGCTTGGGACCAAGCTTGTGCTTGAACCAGAGCTCGTCATTCCGAATAAGCGATTGACGATCGCGCAGGGGGCGATTAAGCCACTCACGCGCATTGCGGGGAATCAAACGTCCTTCCTGAAACTGATCGAAGCTGTGGGGGCGAAACATGGGTTCACGGTGCATCAACCGGTGGGAGATTTTTCTACGAAGGCGATGACGGTGTTGATGGACGGGACCAAGGACGATATCTATCAAGTGGAAGGCAAGGCACAGGTCTGGTCGGGCTTGGTTGCGTTGCTTGAAGAAAAATACAAGGAAACGGATTCGGAATACGTCCAAAAAGAGATCGAAGCGTACATGCGCGTGCTTACGTGCCCGGTGTGCAAGGGGCAACGGTTGCGTGAAGAAGCCTTGGCGGTCACGGTGGCGGACAAGACGATCGGCGCGGTCGTGAGCGTTCCGCTGGATCAGATTTTGGGGTTCTTTGAAGGACTTGGTCGTGCGGCGCCCAAGCAAAAAGCCACCAAAATCACCCGTGCGAAAATCGTGAAAAAAGAGGATCCCCATGGATTCACGGATCGTGAACGGTTGGTCGTGGATCAGGTGTCTGCCGAAATTGCGCGACGGTTGCGTAATCTGATTGATGTTGGATTGAACTATCTGACCCTCGATCGTTCCGCGATGTCATTGTCTGGTGGTGAAGCACAGCGTGTCCGGTTGGCGGCGCAGCTTGGGAGTGAATTGTCCGGCGTCATTTATATTTTGGATGAGCCGTCCATCGGGCTGCACTCGCGTGATAACGACAAGCTCATCAACACGATCAAGCGGTTGCGGGATTTGGGGAATACCACCATCGTCGTGGAGCATGATGAAGCGGTGATTCGCGCGGCGGATTATGTGGTGGACGTGGGTCCGGGCGCGGGGGAATACGGGGGAGAAATCATCGCCGAAGGGACGCTGTCTGACATCAAGAAGCACAAGGAATCGTTGACAGGCGCGTATCTCACAGGCAAGCAAAAAATCGAAGTGCCGAAGACGCGTCGCAAGGGGAATGGGAAGTTCATTACCGTGAAAGGGGCGACGGCGTTTAATTTGAAGAACGTGGAATGTAAATTGCCGCTCGGTCAGTTCATTTGTGTGACGGGGGTGTCCGGATCGGGGAAATCGACGTTGATCTTGGATATCTTGGGTCGCGCATTGTCTGCGCATTTTTACGGCGCCAAGGATCCGGTGGGAGCGCACAAAAAAATCGAAGGGATCGAACACTTGGACAAGGTGGTGAGCGTGGATCAATCACCGATCGGACGCACCCCACGATCAAACCCGGCGACGTACACGGGGGTGTTTACGGCCATCCGTGATTTGTTCACCGAAATCCCGGAAGCGAAGATGCGCGGGTTTGATGCAGGAAAGTTTTCGTTCAACGTGAAAGGCGGCGGTCGATGTGAGCCGTGCTCGGGCGACGGCTATATTCAAATCTCGATGCAGTTTTTGCCGGATGTGTACGTGGAATGTACGGAATGTCACGGCAAGCGGTACAATGCGGAGGCGTTGGAAATCCATTATCGCGGCAAAACCATCGCGGACATTTTGGACATGACGGTCGAAGAGGCGCGTCGGTTCTTTGTGGATCAGCCTTTGATTTACGAAAAGTTGTCGGTGTTGCACGAGGTGGGTCTCGGGTACGTGAAGCTCGGCCAGCCCGCAACCACGCTTTCTGGTGGGGAAGCGCAACGCGTAAAATTGGCCACGGAACTTGCGCGCCGCGCGACCGGAAAAACGCTCTACATCCTGGATGAGCCGACGACGGGGCTCCACTTCGATGACATTAAGCGGCTGTTGCAGGTGTTGCAGGCGCTGGTCGACAAGGGGAACACGGTGCTTGTGATTGAACACAACATGGACGTAGCCAAGTGTGCCGACTGGGTGCTGGATATGGGGCCTGAAGGCGGGGTGTACGGCGGCCAGATTGTGGCAGAAGGACGTCCGGAAGAGGTGGTCAAAAACAAGAAATCCGTGACCGGAATGTATCTGAAAGAGGCGATGGGATAAGGGTTTTGCCCGTCCCTTGACGAAACCTCCTGAATTACCCTATTCTACCGCCATTGCTATGGAACAGAAACTCGTTTCCTTGCCGGTCGACATCACCCCGGCGCAGGTGCGTACCGGCATGACGATCCGGATCCACCAGACGATCAAAGATGTGAACGCCCAGGGCGACGAAAAAGAACGCGTCCAGGTGTTTGAAGGTCTCGTCACGTCCGTGGGAGGTGCCGGTGTGTCCAAGACCATGACGGTGCGTAAGGTCTCCGAAGGGATCGGCGTGGAACGCATTTACCCGCTTACGCTTCCAGCGATTCAGCGCATCGAATGTGTGAAGGTCGCCAAGGTCCGCCGCAAGAACATCGCGTTCATCGCGAAAACCAAGAAGCGCTTGCGTGAAATGAAGCAGGTCAAGCTCGCCGCCTAACACGTGGGCGTGATGCGATCGCAGAAAAACGACGCCTGAGTGGGCGTCGTTTGCGTTTTGTCCTGCGTTAGTCGTTGGCACAGGAGTGTGTCCGCGGAGGGACGGGCGTTGATCGATCGTCGCCGGTTTGTCGTTCCCAGAAATCGCGGTACAGCGTGTCGCGCTGGATGAGGTCCTCGTGCGTCCCTTCATCGACGATCCTTCCCTTGTCGATGACGATCGCGCGATCCATTTTGCGAACGGTGCTTAAGCGATGGGCGATCACGACAACGGTTTTGTCGCGCATCACCTCTTCCATCGCGGCTTGCACCTCGTGCTCGTGTTCCGGATCCAGGCTGGACGTTGCTTCATCCAACACAAGGATCGGCGCATCTTTCAGGATGGCGCGTGCGATGGCGACGCGTTGACGTTCACCACCGGACAGCTTCACCCCACGTTCACCGACCAAGGTGTCATACCCGTTTGGGAGCGCGGAGATGAAGTCGTGGCACTGCGCGCGTTTGGCTGCCTCCACAATGTCTTCGTGCGTTGCATCCTGCCGACCGTAGGCGATGTTCTCGCGGATGGTGCGGTGAAAGAGCGCGGGGTCCTGCGGCACATAGGCGATGGCCCAGCGCAGCGATTGCTGCGTGACGTTGCGGAGATCTTCGCCGTCGATGCGGATGCAGCCGCCGGTTGGATCTTCGCAGCGCAGCAGGAGCTTGGTGATGGTCGATTTGCCAGCACCCGATCGTCCGACCAAGGCAACGCGTTCTCTGGGCTTGATGACGAACGAGAGATTCGTGAGGACCTGTTCTTTTCCTTCGTAGCCAAAGGTGACGTTGGAAAAGGCGATAGTCCCTTCTCGGACATCGAGCATGCGTGCGCGCGGCTTATCGGTGACGTGCGAGGGCGCGTTCAAGATGTTCATAGCATCCTCCGCGTCCATCGTGACGTCCTGCCACTGCCGGGTCAGCAGATAGACCATCTGCATACGTCCAGCGGTCATCGTGACCAGGCCTTGTAGCGCGACAACGGTTCCGACCGACATCTGCCCGTGGCTCCAGGCCCGAAACAGGAGAAGCAGTACGACGACTTCGAAGGCGAAAGCAAGGAGTGCCACCGTGAGCCAGTGTCGTCGATTCGCCCACGCTCGCGTCTGCCATGCGTCACGAAATGCCACGGCATCCCGATAGAACCGTTTGCGTTCTTTCGTTTGCGTCGCATGGAACAGGATCGTGGTTGCGTGACCGATGATATCCGCCATGGTCGCGCTTTGTCGCGTTCGCGTCTCGCGTTTTTGTTCGTCGAGGGGGCGAAGCTCCTTGTTTGCTCGTCGAACAAACCAGAGGGTGATCGCGACATACCCAGCCACGGCACCGAACAGCCAGACATTCTGAAACGAAAGCGCGATGAGCGTCACAAGCAGCGCGGTGGCAAGGTGCATCAGTTCGTACACCTGCTCAAAGAGCGGTTCATACGACCCTCCAAGTTTCAGCAGCTTGGAAAGGATGAGTCCGCTTGGCGTGTCCGTGTAGTACGCGTAGGACTTTTCCAGTCCGCGCTTCATGGCGACGTCATTCAGATAGAGGACGCCATCCGGGATCAAGAAACGATCCGCGTACTTGGTCCCTTCCTCCGCCAGCCGCTGGAGCGCGCGAAGTCCAAGTACGACCGCCAGTGCGCGGAACGCATGCTCCGCGCGGTTTTGATGCATGGCATCAAAAAAGGCTTTCACCGCGATGAGCGGTGCGTAGGTGCAGGCGATGGCGCAGAGCAGAGATGTGGCCCAGATGCCGAACGTCCACGGATGTCGCATCGTTGTGTCCCAATACAGTCGTTGCCAAGTTATGGGTGTCTCCATCCATACCTCCTGTGAAAGGTTCTTTTCCCTAAAATTAGGGAAAATGCACGCTACCATAAACCCCTCGAACTGTCGAGGGGTTTTATACGGATGGCGGAAGCGCTGCTTGGATGTGTCTGACCGTGGTTTCGATGTCCGGAAAGTCCGAGGTATCAATCACGGCGTTGTAGTGTTCTGGACGTTCAAAATCGAGCCCGTAATGGGTTTGATACCGTTTACGATCACTTTCAATTCTACGGCGGATTTTTTGTGCGACCTCTTCGACCGTTTGATAGAGAGGCTCATCCGCGCGATCCTGTTCGGTCGTGCGCGCCTGAAAAATGCGTTTTGCCGCCTCCAGCGGGTCACACGTCAAAAAAATCTTGAAGCTGTGCGGGATAAAATACCAGGCCAACCGCCCTTCGACGATCAGGTTATCCCGCGTTTTGCCTAATTGGCGGACGCGTTCATCCACGATCGTGTCGGTGGATTTATCGGATTCCCCTAGGGCGTTCAGTTCATCGATCGTGATCCCACGTTCGCTCGCGAGTGCTCCGCGCAAATCGCCGACTGAGATGTACTCCCAGCCGAGGACATGGGCGAGGCGTTTTGCTGCGGCCGTTTTGCCAGAACCAGGCGTTCCACTGATGGTGAGAATCATGACGGTATCCTAAAGCGTTCGCGTGACGTCCGAGAAGAGCGCGTCAAGCGGGGCGTCGAACGAGACGCGTTCTCCCGTTCCCGGATCGTTGAACGCGAGATGGGTGCTTTGCAGCAACATGCGTTCCGCAGGAATGGCGCGTTTCACCTGCTTACCAGCGTAGAGTGCGTCTCCAACGATGGGACAGCCTATGGCGTGCATGTGCGCACGGATTTGGTGCGTGCGTCCGGAGAGAATCTCCAAATCCAGCAAGGTCGCTCCTTCATGGGCTTGGCGGACACGATAGTGGGTCCAGGCGGCTTTGCCCCCCGGATCATTCGTCGGACGTGCGGCCATGCGCGCTTTGGAGGTGCTGCGCGCGATGCGTAATTTGATGTCACCCTCTTGGTCCGGTGGAGTTCCATGCACGAGTGCGACGTACCGTTTTTCAACCATGCGTCCGGCGAATTGTTTTTTGAGGGCATCAAAACCGGCTTGGGTTTTTGCAACCACCATGACGCCACCCACTTCTTTGTCCAAACGATGAACGATCCCCGGACGTGCGGGATCTTCGCCAACTCTGCCAATCGGCGGATAATGCGCCACCAACCAATCGACCAACGAAGGTTCGGTTTGATGCGCGTGCGACGGATGAACCAATAGTCCGGCGGGTTTCAATAACACGATCCAGTCCGGCGTCTCTTTGAGGATCGTGATGGTGGGAAGCGGGTGCGCGGAAACCGGTACCTCGTTCGCGGTGTTCTTCCAGGTCACCACATCGCCAACTTTTAAAAAGCGATGAACGGTCGGGACCGTATCATTCACCAACACGTGGCCGTGTTTGATGGCCTGTTGGACCGCGCTTCTAGACCAAGATGGAACAGCTTGAACCAAAAAATGGTCCAAACGCATTTTGGCGAATTCCTGCGAAATTTCCCAGCGGTGCATAGTGTTCTCGTATCCTATACAGAAAACCCTCCCGCGTCACGGGAGGGGGTTACCAGCGATAGCCAAGAGCGATCAGAGATCGGGAAATGGCGATCGCGAGAGACAATTCAACGGGGGAGTCCCAGCGAAGGGGGGAACGGGACAAAACGACCCGTCTACCGGTTGCTTGGCTCCAGAAGTCGATGAGGGTGATGGGGATGAGCGGTCGCCACAAGGCGAGCGCGCCTTCCATCGGGGTAAGCGGGAACGGCGTTCCGCTGCTTGTTCGGGGAAACGTGCGTGGGAGTTCCCGGGTGGCACGCCAGTGTCGCTTGAGCCGACGTCCAAGGTGAGCCGGACTTCGGTTTGCGTATCGGTGCCTGCGCGGTCCGTCTATGTCTCCCCAGGTGTCGTTTCCATTTCCTGCCAAGATGAGCAGGGAAAAGAATGCGACGGCTTCCTTGGAGGCAAACAGCGCCGGATGCGAGCGCGCGAGGCTTCCGAAAACCTTGTTCAGGCGCGGATAGCACCGGAGCCACAACGCGATCGTTGTTGGAACGACGACGGTTTCTGCTTCCGCGCATCGTTCTACCGTGGGTGTGTTCATCGACCCGCTCCGCGATGCAGCGACCTTTTCCAGAGGAGCGGGTTACGCCGATCGTACAGGGCGGTCGCGGAATGCTTTGGTTGTCGTTCCATTTCTTCGCAAAACGCGTAATACGTTTGCGCGCCGTGGAAGTAGATGAAGAAGAGCGCCTCGTGACTCGCGGGCGACGGCGTCTCGATTTCTCGCTTCACGAGTCTGTTCGTGAGCGCTTTCAAGACGAGACCGTCGTACCAGCTCCACGTACACAGTGACTTGAAAGCCCTTGTCATCCCGTGTTCGTCAAACTTCGGGCGCCTTTCCTTGTCGGCAGGTGCTTTGTAGTACTGCCAGACCTTCGCGGGAAGTGTGTCTGGAAACAGGGCGGCGAGCGCTTCGTGGAACGGCAGATCGTTCGCGAGCGACGGATGCTTCGTCATCGCGTGGGCGAGATCCGTCGAAACCATCCCACGTTCTTCTTTCCACTCCTCGCTATGCCAGGCGAATCGGGGCTTTGTGTGTGTGAGCAAATAGTCCCGCAACGCCCGGCAATTCAGCGTGGGCTCGCGAATCGGATCTCCGGAGTTTGTAGTCTCCGGGAACCGCTGAACGAGGCGCCGACGAAAGTCGGCGACAGCCTGCTCCGTTTTGGCTCGCTCACGAATTTCGCGAGCTTGTTCGAGCGAAATGACGCTCATGGTCCCTCCTTTGCTTGTTTTTTGTGCGCAAAGAACTGATCTGAGCTGACCAAAAAAAATCGAACTTGTCAAGGGAAGTGGAGGGCCGTAAGCTCCGAGGTGGAAAGATGTTTCGCGCGTGTAGCTCAGTGGTAGAGCGGGTGTCTTATACACACCTGGTCCCTGGTTCGAATCCAGGCACGCGTACCAAAACAACGCACCGGGTGGTGCGTTGTTTCGTGCATGGATGAGAACCGGGGAAGGGACGGAAACCGGGAGGTTTCCGCATTGCGGAAGGCTGGGAAACCGCCGGTTTCCCAAGAGCGAGGCACGAGCGATGTGAGATTCCAGGCACGCGTACCAAAACAACGCACCGGGTGGTGCGTTGTTTCGTGCAGTGATGATACGTAGGTACTGCGTTCATGTTTTGAGGGAACGAGCGGTGTCCTGCCGGGGGTAAGAACACCTTGTCAATCCTTCTCGCATCGCGGTACCGTGGTCGGGTTGTCATCATTTTGCATGCGCCGAGATGGTGAAATTGGCAGACACACCAGCCTTAGGAGCTGGCCCTCGAAAGAGGATGTGGGTTCAAGTCCCACTCTCGGCACCATCGGGAACATCCTGCATTGTCAGGATGTTTTTTGTTCAGCCCTTGATTTTTTGCGTGAGGTTTGTTCCACTTTCCGCATATGAACATCCTTTTTTGGGTGGTTGTGGTGTTTGGACTTGCCACGTTTTTTGGCCTATTTTATACGGTCAAACAGCAAACGGCGGTGGTGGTACAGCGTTTCGGGAAATTTGCCCGCATCGCATTACCAGGGTTGAACGTCAAAATCCCGTTTATCGAGAAGATCGCCGGACGTGTGAACCTGCGCGTGCAGCAGCTGGATGTGAAGATTGAGACCAAGACGCATGACAACGTGTTCGTCCATGCGGTGGTGTCCGTGCAGTTTTTTGTGCAGCCGGAAAAAGTGTACGCCGCGTTTTACCGCTTGGATGATCCGGCGCGTCAGATCACCTCGTTTGTGTTCGATGTCGTTCGCGCGCGCGTGCCGTCCATGAAGTTGGATGACGTGTTTGAAAAGAAAGATGAGATTGCGGATGCGGTGAAGAGCGAGCTCACGCACGTCATGGATGAATACGGATACGGGATCGTGAAGGCACTTGTGACGGAGATCGAGCCGGATCACAAAGTGAAAGAAGCGATGAATGAAATCAACGCCGCGCAACGCATGCGTGTCGCGGCTGCTGAAAAGGCGGAAGCGGACAAAATCTTGGTTGTGAAAAAGGCGGAAGCGGAAGCAGAATCCAAAGCGTTGCAGGGGAAGGGGATTGCGGATCAGCGACGTGCGATCGTGGAAGGGTTGCGAGAATCGGTGATGGACTTCAAGGACTCCATCCCCGGGACGTCGCCCCAGGACGTGTTGTCGCTTGTGCTTATGACGCAGTACTTTGATACGTTGAAGGACATTGGCGTTTCTGCGGAAACGAACACGATTCTTATTCCGCACACGCCGGGACACCTGACGGATATCGCCGCACAGCTGCGTGATTCCGTGCTCACGGCGAACGTGGCGAGTAAAGGGAAGTAATGGAAGAGAAAAAAACGAGGGCTGACAGGCTCTCGTTTTTTTGTTGCACCGCGTGCATAGTAGTGTCATGCCAGTGACAAAAGAACTGTATTTTTTCCCGGTAGATGCGACCGGACAGGAAGGTGCACCGATCCGCGTTTGGGTTGATGAGCATGGTGTTGCGCAGATTGATGCGCTGCCGGAGGCGATTCGATCTTGGGTCGCGGACGGCGTGCAGAATCATCTGACACATGCCTTTGTGACCCCTGCGGACGGGAACGCCTTTTTAGAGGCGCTTGCGTGTCTGACGAACGCATCGCTTCGGTTTCGCCGAACATCGGAACCGGTGCGGAAAATAGAACCAAAACTATGGAGGAAATGATCGCGCGTACCGAGCCGATGAAGGTGCGTCGTAAAGAGGCGCCCGCATCTCCGCCGACCGCGGAACGTCCGCAACCAACGCCAGAACAGCAGGCGAACCACGAACAGACGCGTGCACTTCGCACGTGGGATCGTGTTCAATCGGCGTTACAAGCGGAATTGATTCGCCGTGGTCATGCCGAGGATGATTTAACGGCGGTCGAGCACCATCGTCAGTTGGGGATTTTGGATGCACTTGCGGTAAAAGAGGTAAAACAACTGGGTGATCCGGGAGAGAACACTACGGTGCAGTTGGATCTGGCGGATCCAAATGGCGGGGAGTCGCTTGAGGCATTCGGAAAGCCACAGAACGGAGAATACGCCGTGGATGTCGATGTGCGTACGGGGGAGGCATGGAAGGTGAAAAGTGTGTATGGAGAAGATGCGCGCATTCAGCAATCCCGTGAGGGGTTTGAAGAGACGGCGGACCTTTCAACGGCAGAACAGGCGTCATATTGGGTTGATAAAAAAGAGGCGTTACAAGAAACACGGTCACGTGTCGCGTCCGCCTATGGCGTGCGTCCGGAGGCGGTTCCGATGGGAACGGATCGTATTGGGGCCTGATCCATGGAAGTGGGGTATACCGCAAAAGCCGAAGCGGGGGTGTACGCACTCGCAATGCTTTGCGGGATCGATCGCGTCCCGCCTACAATTCTGAAGAAGCGCGGGGAGGAATTATTGTCCGTGCAGGCACGTGCCGGGACCCGAGACACCGGAGCGTTCCTGCAATCTGAGGAGGCGAAACAGGTACTGGTCGAAGGGAAGGATCATCCCGGGGCGGAATCCCTCATGGAAATTGCGGTCATGGATTATTTGGTCAACAGCTCGGATCGTCATTGGGGAAACCTGTTTTACGATGAAGCGTCCAAGCAGTTTCATGCCATTGATAATGGGTATGCGCTTGGTCTCTCTGAACCAACGACGGAACGTGGTCCGACGGGGGAGATGCGCACGCGGATGCGTCCCGTGGACGGGGTGTACAGCGCGGCGGTCGAGGTGACGCATGCGCATCCTGATTGGAAGATGTCCGATGGGTTGCGCGCGAAGCTGCAACGTACCTATGACGCCGTCTCTGCACAGCTCGCCTATCGACGGGCGATGAAGCAGGGAACCGCCGAGGTCGGCGTGTCTGAGGAGGTGCGCGCCGGAAAAGAAGCGGAAGCGGTGAGTGAGGTGTTTCGTTTTTTGCATCAGAAAGAGGATGGGAACGGTGCAGTGACAGAAGATTCGATGCAGATTGCGAAGAAAGAGATGGAATTGTTTTTGGATCGGTTGAAGGAGGTGTTGGACCATGGTGCGGTACCGCCATTTGAACGGAGCGATCCACAGCTTGGGCAACAGGTAGAAAAGCAAAAGGCGCGGCTTGCCGCGGCGCGCAAGGTTGCGACGGAAGAGATGGATGATCGGACGCGTAAGTAGGGGATTCCTTTGGGCTAGCCAACCCTGCAAGAGAGGAGTAGCGTACTCACCATTCGCTTACTCTTTTTTTGTGTGTTTCGTATGTCTGCGTTCGTCGATCGGTTGAAGGCAAATTGGAAGTCCGGCCTCACGGTCTCGTTGGTTTCCATCCCGCTTTCCGTTTCGCTCGCGGTTGCGTCTCAATCCACGCCTACCGCCGGGATTATCACCGCGATTTGGGCGGGATTGCTGGCGGCGGTGTTTGGAGGCAGTCATTACAACATCGTCGGGCCGACGGGTGCGCTCTCCGGGATCCTTGCCGCCTTTGCGCTCATGCATGGCGCGCACACGCTCCCGATGCTTGCGCTTGTGACGGGGATTTTTGTCCTCATTGCGTACGCGTGTAAGTTTGAAAAGTTTTTGGTGTTTGTCCCGGGATCGACGATGCAAGGGTTTACCCTTGGGGTGGCCTTTATCATTGCGGCGAATCAGTTTAACTACGCGCTTGGACTAACGGGGCTGCCGTCACACCCGGAGTTCATCAAGAATGTGTGGGAAACCCTTACGCATGCGATGGCGTTTTCCCCGACGGCTTTGGTGTTTTGTCTCGCTTCGCTTGCGTTTTTGTTTGCGTGCGTCAAATGGTCGCCAAAAATTCCGGGAGCGATTTTGCTTTCGCCGATCGCCATCATGATTGGGTATTTGTCTGAAACAAAGGCGATTCCGTTGACGTTGCAGACGCTTGGGATGAAGTTCCCGGACATTGCGCCAAAGTTGTTTCAGGCACCGACGCTTTTCTTGGATCGATCGCTCATCATGCCGGCGCTCACCGTCGCGCTTGTGGCGATTTTGGAGACGATGATCTCTGCGAAGATCGCGGATCATGCAACGAAGACGAAGCACCACAAGCGCAAGGAGATGCTCGGGCTCGGGCTTGCGAACGTGGCGTCGGGGTTAGCAGGTGGGATTCCGGCGACCGCAGCGCTTGCCCGCACCTCGTTGAACATCAAGACGGGAGCGACGCATCAAACGTCAGCAGCCATCAGTTCGGTGTGTATCGCGCTCATTTCGTTCTTTTTGCTTGCCTATTTCCGCTATATTCCCATGGCGGCCATTGCAGCCATTCTGATGTTCGTCGCGTTTCGCATGGTCGAGGTGCATGCATTCACCCGCATGTTCCGCACGGATCGAAAGGAGTTTGCGCTCGCGATGGTGGTTGCCTTTGTGACCATCTTTGAGGATCCGATCGTGGGGATTTTGTTTGGCACGGCCGCGTCGCTTCTGCTGTTCATGGAACGCGTATCGCATGCGCAGTTTGAGCTCATCGTGGGGGATGGAAAGGGGAGTACCGAAAAAATCACCGGCGAATCATTGGAGGTGATCCCGCCCAAGGGGAAGACAGTGATTTATTCCATGAAAGGACAACTGGCATACTTCAACGGACCGTTGCATGTGCATCGCTTTGAGCACGGGCTCTCGGGATTTGATCATGTGATTTTGCGCCTGCGCGAACTGTATTTCGTGGACTTGGATGGCGTTGAATACTTTGACGAAATCGTTGGATTGATTAAAGCGCAAGGGAAAGAGGTGTATGTGACGGGTGTGAATCCGTTGATCGAGGGGATGCTTAGACAAAGCGCCGCGTTTAAGGAAATCGAGCAGAAAGGACGCGTGTTCGCTCGGACGAGTAAGTGTTTGGAAGCGGTTGGGGCGGTGGTGTGATCAGACCATAAATCCCCCTCGTTCGAGGGGGATTTTAGTGAGTGGCCCGGCGTGAGAGATGTTTTTGAACAGGGGATGAATGGTAGCGCTGCTACTTATGATACGTCTTTCCACGCAGGATGGTTTCTGCGCGGTAGAGTTGTTCAAGGAGGACGATCCGCGCGAGAATGTGGGGGAGTGTGTGTGCGCCTAGCGCAATGGTCGCGTGTGCCTGCGATCGTACGGTCGGATCAAGGCCCCAAGATCCTCCGAGTAAAAAGGTGACCGGCGCACCGCCGTCCGTCCAGGTACGGAGTTTTTGCGCAAACTGAAGGCTGGTGAAGTTCCTTCCGGTTTCATCCAGGGCAATGATCGTTCCACCTTTCGGGAGCGACGCGAGCAGCGCATCCGCTTCGGTTTTGCGTGCCGTCTCGATATTTGGGGTCGAAGAACCTTGATGACCCTCGCGCAGAATACGTACATCCACCTTTGCAAATGGCTTTAGGCGCAGCAGATAGTCCTGCAACGCCTCGACTTGCCAGTCCGCATGCGGTTCACCGATCGCGCGGAGAAAGAATTGATGCTGTTCCATGGCATCACGGTAGCATGCGTGTGGAGAACGGTGTGGATAACCATGCAGGCAGAAAAATGGAGCGAATCGGCCTTCCTTTTGCTCTTGCGTATTTTACTAGAAAATATGGGGATTTTTTTATGAAACCCACCGTTCTTGACAGGCCTTCAGGACTTCACTATTATGCGGGCACAAATTGAGAGCACCACCTTCTCCCCGGCGGGTTGGCCGAAGAGAAGCAATGGAGATCACCGCCACATTCAAAGTGAGGAGAATGGCCAGGGCAGGAACCTCCAGTTCCGACTTGGCATGTAGCCAAGTCCTTTTGTTCTAAAGAGAGATTCGCAAAGAAGAGTGCCGAGGCACCTCGACGTTCTTCTTTGCTCATCTCACGACCACTGCCACTTGGGCAGAAAACGGGATGGGTCGATCATCGAAAATTGCAGAGTAAACTTTTGAAGGTCTGAAAAGATCTTCAGAGAATCAGAATGTAGTATGTGCAAGGCATGCACATCTACTTGCAATAATGTAACGTACACAAAGACACCTTGGTGGCTCGAACCAACCGGTGCTGATCTTCAGGATCAGGATCTGGATGGTCGAAGCACGTAAGGGCGTACGGTGGATGGCTAGGCAGTACAGCGCCGATGAAGGACGTAGCAGCCTGCGATAAGCTTCGGGGAGGTGGCAAGCAACCTTTGATCCGGAGATGTCCGAATGGGGAAACCCCTGCAGATGAACTCTGCAGACCTGAACCACTGAATACATAGGTGGCAGGAGGGAACCTAGGGAAGTGAAACATCTCAGTACCTAGAGGAAAAGAGAAAAACGACGCAGACTTCTTGTCTCTCTTGATCAGCAATGGTCAGGGCGAGACAAGAAGCCTGCATGATTCCCTGAGTAGCGGCGAGCGAAACGGGACGAGCCAAAACCTTTATGATCAACTTTTGCACCGAGTAGGACGCAAGTTTTACCGCGGGCAGGAGGGCGAGCTTGGGCTTTCGTCATAGGGGGGTTGTAGGGACACAAACATGCTGCTCCCAAGTGCAGCAAGGAAAGAAGATGATTCTAGTTGAACCCGATGGAAAGCGGGGCCAAAGACGGTGATAGCCCGGTAGACGAAAGATGACGTCTCATCCTGTGTGTGATCCATAGTACGACGGGGCCCGAGAAACCCCGCCGGAAGCAGGCACGACGATGTGCCAAGGCTAAATACGCTGACTGACCGATAGTGAACTAGTACCGTGAGGGAAAGCTTAAAAGTAGCCCGGGAGGGCGATGAAACAGTATCTGAAACCGTACGCTTACAAGAGAGCTGGAGCGGGCGCAAGTCCGTCACAGCGTTCCTATTGAAGAATGAGCCGACGAGTTTGCTGGATGTTGCTCGGTTAAGTCCCTGCGGGGGCGAAGCCATAGTGAAAGCGAGCCTGAATAGGGCGTTCGTAGCATCCACAAGACCCGAAACCCGTCGATCTATCCATGCCCAGGATGAAGTCCACCGAAAGGTGGATGGAGGTCCGAACCCACGAGCCGTGCGACACTCGGGGATGAGGTGTGGATAGCGGTGAAATTCCAATCGAGATGGGTGATAGCTGGTTCTCCCCGAAATAGATTTTGGTCTAGCGCTGGTCCATAACACCGCGGAGGTAGAGCACTGAATGGGAACTGGGGCGCAAGCTTACAGTTTCTAACCAAACTCCGAATGCCGTGTGTGTGTTCCCAGCAGTCAGTCCTTGGGGGCTAAGCTCCAATGGACAAAAGGGAAACAGCCCTTGACCGCAGATTAAGGTCCCTAAATCCGTCCTCAGTGTCAAAGGAGGTCGGGCGGCTTATACAACCAGGAGGTTGGCTTAGAAGCAGCCATCCTTTAAAGAAAGCGTAACAGCTCACTGGTCAAGCTGCTCGGCACCGAAAACTTACCGGGGCTTAAGGGCGGTACCGAAGTCGCGGATTACGATGATTCTTCGGAATCATGTACTGGTAGGGGAGCGTTCTCTTTGCGCTGAAGCGGAAGGCGTGAGCCACCGTGGAGCGGAGAGAAGTGAGAATGTCGGCATAAGTAGCAAAAAGACAGGTGAGAATCCTGTCCACCATAAACTCAAGGTTTCCAGGGCTACGAGAATCGTCCCTGGGTTAGTCGGTCCTAAGGCGAGGCAGAAATGCGTAGCCGATGGCCAGCAGGTTAATATTCCTGCACTTCCGTGTGTTTCCGATGGAGTGACGCATCGTTCAACTGATCGAGGTTCTTGGATTGAACCTTTGGGCGCTCAGGGGTGACTGGTAGGCAAATCCGCCGGTCATAAGCCTCGGGGCGATCGCGAGTTTCCCGAAAGGGGAGCAAGGGTTGGGACTGCGGTGCCGAGAAAAGCTTCTAGGGCTAAGCACATGGAAACCGTACCGGAAACCGACACAGGTGAGTGGGCATACGTGTGCCAAGGTGTACGAGAGAACCCGCGTTTAGGAACTCGGCAATACAACGGCCGTAACCTAGGGATAAGGCCTGCCCAGCGCAAGCTGGGCCGCAGCGAAAGACGCAAACCGACTGTTTACCAAAAACACAGCTCCCTGCGAAACCGCAAGGTGAGGTATAGGGAGTGATGCCTGGCCAGTGTCAGAACGTCACGAGGAGAGGTCATGGGGTAACCCGGCAGCCTTGAATCTAAGCGCTGATGAACGCCGGCGATAACTATAATCGTCCTAAGGTTCGCCGACTCTTTTCGAAGGGTTGGCGAAGGACTGGGACGATTATGGATGGAAGAGCTGCCTCGTTTTGTAGCAATACAGAACTGGTCCTAAAACATACATGACTATTTGCTGGGAAGAGCCGTAGAGTTACTCGCTACGGAAATATCAGCAGGGAAGTCCGATTCGTCGGATCCCTCAGAGGCCATACGTCATGCTCCATGGAAACATGGATGAAGAGATGGTCCTTCGTCAGAAAGGAAACGAAGAGCGAAATTCCTTGACGGGTGAGTTCCGTCCCGCACGAATGGCATAACGAGTTTGCGACTGTCTCAACGTGGGACTCGGTGAAATTGCAAGTGGGGTGAAGATGCCCTGTACGCGCAGTCAGACGAAAAGACCCCGTGAAGCTTTACTACAACTTGATCTTGGGTACCGGATTGGGATGTTCAGTGTAGGTGGGAGCCGCAAGGCGCCGATGAGACACCACCCTTCCCCTTTCGTTACTCTAATCTCGAGCCGTGAATCCGGCTTGGGAGACAGGATCTGGTGGGTAGTTTAACTGGGGCGGTTGCCTCCCAAATGGTAACGGAGGCGTTCACAAAGGTCGGCTAGGCGCGGATGGAAATCGCGCCGATTCCGCAATGGGATAAGCCGGCTTCACTGCAAGACCAACAAGTCGAGCAGATGCGAAAGCAGGACATAGTGATCCGACCGTACGATATCGGACGGCGGAAGCTCAACGGATAAAAGCTACTCCGGGGATAACAGGCTGATCTGGTCCGAGCGTCCACAGCGACGACCAGGTTTGGCACCTCGATGTCGGCCCATCGCATCCTGGGGCTGGAGAAGGTCCCAAGGGTTAGGCTGTTCGCCTATTAAAGCGGTACGCGAGCTGGGTTCAGAACGTCGTGAGACAGTTCGGTCTCCTGTCTACTGTGCGCGTGGAAGATTGAGAAGGCGATTCCTTAGTACGAGAGGACCGGGAATCACGAGCCTCTAGTGCGCCTGCTGTCCTACCAAGGGCACCGCAGGGTAGCTACCGCTCGGCACGGATAAACGCTGAAAGCATCTAAGCGTGAAGCCGTCTTCAAGATTAGTCTTCGTTTAGGACCCTCCGAGACCAGGAGGTTGATAGGTGGTAGGTGTACGGGCCGTGAGGCCTTTAGCCGAGCCATACTAATCGTCCGATGCTTCGGCCATCCAGATCGGATGGCGAGCAATACGCCAAAGTGTCCTTGTGACACGGTCAAACGCAAGTGGGATGTGTCCTGCCTTGCACATACAACATTCGGATTCACACGGTTGGGCTGTCGATCTTGGGGCGCAGAATGCTGTGCATCAAGACCGGTGGCCCAAGCAGAGGGGTCACACCCGTTCCCATCCCGAACACGGTCGTTAAGCCCTCTAGCAGCGATGGTACTTGGACCCAACCCGGTCCTGGAAGAGTAGCCCGCCGCCGGACAGAGAACCTCAGCGAAAGCTGGGGTTTTGTGTTTGCGGAAATCTGGGATTCTTCGTAGGATCGGTCTGCCATGATGCAAGAAATAAGCGTCGAAGACTGGCTTGCGCGCGTTCCGCCACTGGATCGCGCGATCCTCATCGATGTCCGCGATATCGATGAATTTGAGGGAGGGACCATTCCCGGTGCCCTGCACGTTCCGTTGGAGGGGCTATTGAATCGCATCGAGCGCGTGGTGCCGGATCACAAAACACCCATCGTGACGTTCTGTCGGTCCGGACGACGTTCCCGTGAGGCGTGTCAACGATTGGCGTTCGTCGGATACGAGCAGACGTTCTCACTCCGCGGAGGATTGGAGGCGTATAAAGCGGTCGTGGTGCCGTAAAGGAGGGATCCCCAGCAGCTGCTGGGTTTTTCTTTTTCTTGGGAAGGTTGATATCCTAAGCGGTATGGGATTGGAACGTGGAGCGCGCTCACCTCGAACAGAGGCGCCTCGTACAGAGCAAACGGTGCGCAAAGAACTCCTCGCCTCGATTGCGCGTCAATTCGAGGTGTTTCAGGACGAGTTTGGGACGCCGGGAATGCAGGCCCTTGCTGATGTGTTGGCGACCGAGCCCAATAAACTGGGCGAAACCCTGGCAACGATGGAACAAACCATCCCTTCACGCAAAGAGTTCCAGAATGCGTTTCTAGAGGTGTTAGAACAAGAAGGTTTTGTCCGGAAAGCGGAAAGCTTCTATATTGCGAACCTGGATCGTTTTCGTGAAAAGGGCGTGCTTCGCGCCGTTTCGCAACGCAGTCCACGATTTAAGCCTGCGGGGAAATATGGTGCGTACGCAAAACAGGGCGCCGTTGCGGTTGCGCACGATGCACTCTCGGATATTCAGGTGATCTCCGAAGAGGATTTTGCGAATGGAGTTAGAGAGCCGAAGCCGCTATTTTATTAGCCCACTTCAAAGGAAGAGGCGTTGAATCCTGAGGTGGTGAAGAAAGCGGATTTTTATTTGGGGTACTGGGAATTGTTCGGCTTGCAGTACGGAGGGGGTACGCTTCGGTATCCCGAGTGTGGGACGAGTTTTCATGAAACCGCGTTCACGGCGCTCGTGTATCATCCGAAGTTTGGTGACGCAATTCGAGATCAACAGGGCAAGTTGTTGGTTCGTTATCCGGGTGCCACGGATCGGCAACCGATCTCCACACGGTTTTTTCATGAATGGGGGTTTTTGGGGCAGATCCGTGACGCCTCCGATCCGGAACAGAAGGCGCTTCGTATCGATCAGCCGCATGCGTATCTTTCCACCCATGGCAGAGAATTGGTGGCGCGAGGGTTGCTTCGCCCTGAAGATTTTTCGTCATCGCTTACCAGCGGATCCCCAACCGCAGAAGACAAGCGTAAGACGCGTATGGCGGTGGGATCGCGTGGCCAGGTGATGCTTGGCGGGGTGATCCATTATTTGGGAAAGGATCTGCATGGCAAGGAGGTCCAGATCGTTGAACTGCGACCTGGGGTAGGCGGGATTTTTCAGCTTTCTGAACAGGGAAAACAAGAACTTGCGTATACGTTTCAGATTCTGTCGAAAGACGATCCGCGATTGTCGCAGGTAAAATATGGATCACAAGGAACTCGTGGCTACGCGGGTCCGCAACTCATCGAACGGAAACCGGCGACCGAAGAAGAGCGAATGGCGTTTTCTTCTTCCCAGGAGCAGACGCAGGATTGGATGAAGCGGTTGCAGGTGTTTGAGGGGGCGGTTGGGTATTCGTTGCGTGCGCTCCCCGTTGCAGATCAGCGCCGGTTTGCTGAATGGTTTCCAACCCTGTCACCCGAAATGCAGGATGAAGTACGAGGGTACGCAAAAACGTTCCAACTTCCGGGGATCAAGCTGTTGCTTGCGCTTCAGGAGCGTGGGGGAAACGCGTTGTCCATCCTTTCGCTTTCGAAGGAAATAGGTGTCCCGATGATGCGAACCGTGCTGAAGCGTATGGAGGAGATTCGGAGTGTTGCGGATGTCTCAGCGGAGGCGCTTTGGTCCAGTGTTTCGCATGCCGAGATGAAGAAGATGGATCCTGCGACGGTTACCTCTGAATTGATGGATCGCGCATTCCGTATTTTGGAAACGGCTACCGAAATCTCACACGAACGTCAGGCGGATGCGGAGGCGGTTTTGCGCGGACTCGAGCGGCATTCGAAAGATGTGTTGGTACTAGCTTCGGTGTTTAAGGCGGCAAAATTGGGAAACGTGGAAGGATCGCTGGAATGGCTTCATGGCGTGCGGTTGGTCCGGAAGGGGACGGAAGAATTATCCGATGACGAACGTCGTCAGATGCTGTTTTTGCTTGAGCGGAACTGGAAGCACCTTCGTCCAGCGGCGGTTGATCAAGCCCGGTCGGAGTTGCTTCCGCATGGGACAAATACCCCACACGAGTTTCTTTTGTTGACGAAACAGGAGAAGGTTTTGGGATTTGTGCGGTTTGATACGGTCGAGCATGCGGGGCAGAAGGCCGTACGCGGAGATTTTTTTAATACGGATGAAGTGATTCAAGGGTCGGGCATCGGTGAGGCGATGTTACGTGCGTCCGTGGATCAGTTTGCCAAAGAAAAAGTGGTGTTGGGTGAATTTTATCCAGACAGCGATGTCGGGGCGTTTTATTTGGAGAAAATGGGTTTTGTGGGGACGGGATTTGAAGAAGAGCGTCTCCCAAATGGAAAGACGCATGCATGGGTTTCGATGCGACGGGATGACCAGCGTCGGTACGGATCACGAGCAAAGGAGATTACGCTGCAGGTCGTGCGCAGTTGGACGGCATCCGGTGCGCCAAACGGCATCCGTGTGGAAGTCCTGCACGAAACGGGTCCGGCGCTTGAGGCGCGGATGCGTGAGGCGTTTCGGCGGTATCCGGGGATGGTGATGACGCGGTACCTGATCGATCGAGAAGCGGGGAGACCGCTTAGGTATATCGTTTTTGAGCCGGAACAGCAGGCGTCGGTTCCTCTGTCATCGTCTGCGGAGATGCGGTCGTCCAAAGAAACTCAAATTGCTGACGGTGTAGCTCGTACATCGTCTGCTCCTGAATGATAAAGGCGATGGATTTTCCAGCGGTCAGCGAGAAGTACGCGATGCGGTGATCGTAGAGTTCCATGGCCCCCCGATAGGCATTGGCGAAGTTTTTAAGGAACCGAACCTCAACCCCTGCGGTCTTTTCAGAAAACGCCTGTCGTAACCCCGGAGTGTCCGCCACAAGGATGCGTTGGCGAATGCCACGGCGTTCACGTTCTTTCGTAAACCAGGCGTCGATCGTTGCGAGCGGACCCGTGAGCGCGTCGGCATCAATATAGGTCAAAATATCTGTTTTGCTGGTCAGGACATCCTGAAGCGCGAGTTTGTATCCATCCACCCCCTCATACACCTGGACGGTCGGTTTTCCGGTAGAAAGGTTGAACGCGGAGGTCAGTGTCGGAAGAAGTTGCTGAAACATCCCTTCCAAATGGGAAATTCCCTGCTTCTTTTGCGCCAACAGTTGTTCCAATTTCGCCGGATCCGCCGCTTCATACCGTGTTTGCTTGCCCTCAATCGCGGAAACGAGCCCCTTTTGCACGAGCATCATCAGATAGTTATAGACATTTCCACGTCCAATCCCGATCGCGGCCGTCAGATCCCGCGCTTTTTGGGGTCCTTGGGTCAATAAGAGGAGATAGAGAGCCGCCTCCTGCTCATGGAGGCCGAGTTCTTGCAGAAGGGGGGTGGCGGGATGCGTGTGGTTTTGAGAGGTGTTTTTCATAAGATTAGTATACCATGCCAAAATTATTCTGACAAAAACTATACAAAAAATATACTAAAAATAGATAAAAACTAGAAAAATGACTACGTACGCTTGACAAAAATTGAAAGACATGGTATGATACTGTTGTGAAGATGAAAGACCGGAACGAGCCAGAAGAAACAGAGCCGGTTACGAACCTTGAACTCCAACAGCCCGTCGTCCTCGGAAAGAGAGAGCCGAGTACGACATCCTACTAGATAGCGGCAAAGATCGATGATTCTCTCCACAGTGGATCCTCGATCTTTGCCGCTTTTTGGCAAAACGCACCTTTTCACTTCTGTGATGCTGATGGTTTTAGGGGATGATGGTCGCCCTCGCGCGATCACCAAGGAGAGAGATCCTGCCCTAAGGCAATCAGCCACATCTCTGAACTGCTCCGAACTGATATCGGAGAGGCCACGGACGGCATACCAAAACCGCGAGTTACATCGCGGTACGGCAAACAGATCGTGGTGGCTCTCGAATCCTACAGAGAGGATTCGTAGTAACGAGTGCGCGGGAGTTGGACCCTTCCAAGGGTCGAACATCCTGCAGTCGCTACTACACGCGATGAGGGAAGGAACGGGGGTTCCTCCCACGCTCTTCGACAACTAAACGACGAAAACGGATGAAGGAATTCGTCCTGTTCCGTCGGGCGCCATGTCCTCCAGCAATTTCGCTGGACCATGACGCCACAAAAGGCCGCTGGCTAGAGAAACCAGCGGAGAAAAAAGTGAACACCAACACCAACGCCAACGCCCGCCCTGTGATCACCTGTGCCTGCGGTGCGAAGTTCATCGCTCCATCCGCCGTACCGAACGCCAAGGTCTGTCGCTCATGTCACAAGGCATCGCGGCAGAAGGAGGCTGCGCGCGTAGCAGCGGTGAAGGCAGCGGACGAGAAGAAGGGCGAGCAGGCGCTCGCGACCGAAGCTTTGAAGGAGGCATTCAAGTCGAACAGCCTCCCGAAGAGCGCGGTGGTGCGGCGCAACGGTCGCCAGGTGGTGGTCTGCTGGATGGGCAGGTCCACGACGTTCTACACGAACTGACCACCATCCCGGGCGTGGCTACCCGTACAAAAACCACACCGTAGTCCTCGCAAGAGGGAGTGGGGGAAGCCTACAAATGCACTCGGAGCCAACATGCACACGTTGGCATCCGATCCGAATTCCTGACACCCACATCATCTATTGCGGGGCTTACGTCAGGGCTTCAGATCGGGGAAACCCGAACGTGCCATCGCCTGGACAACAGAAGCGCGCGAGATGCGCGGCCCCTCAGACGGGTTCCAGGGATGCGAGCAGGTGCGACTCCTGCCGATGGCGCTCACATGCACAGACATGACCTCGAGGAGAGGATGATGCCTGTGCGGGATGAACAACGGTGAAGGTGCCGTGGGATGTGTTCGTAGCCGCGTGAAGAACGTCGGCAATCCGAATGCATCCCGAATACCCTCCGGCCCGGGTATCCAGGGTCGATAGCTCCATCGAGAGGTGGGGAAGAGATATGAACGTGGCTCCGACGTATCGGGCTAAGCGACAAAATAACGGGAGTGAGAGTTACGGTTCTCTCACAAGTTCGCCCCATCTCCCCAAAAGGAGAAAAACCATCATGACGACCTACAACGTGAAGTTCGCCGCCCGCACCGTTGCCTCCGTCCCCGCCTGCCTTCTCACGCTCTCGTTCGGCGCTCCCGCGCAGAACGATGCGATCGTCAAGGACGCGGTCGCCAGCGTCGAGGCGTTGGGTCTCGAGGGGGGCAAGCTCTGCCTCCTCAACGGCCCCGCCTCGCTCCCCGTCGCGATCGCGATCGGGCACGCCGTGGCCCACCGCTTCGGTGCGGTCGCCTGCTTCGATCCGAAGATGGCGGCCTACGTCGTCGCGGTGTCGCACGACCCCGAGCGGACGGTCGGATCCCTGATCCCGGCGGCGGAGGTGCTCGAGGGCTGATCACCCTTTGCAGAAATTCCTCGGATTGATCTCCGAGTTTGAGCGAAATCCCGGCTCTAGAAAACGACGGGTCCGTTGCCAGACGGCTTCTGGCAAGCACTCGAGCCCCATGTCGCTTTTGCACAAAAGCTATGTGGGGTCCTCGATCGAACTTCTGATCATGGATCGGAGCTTCAATCGAGGAAGGAAATCGCTACTGATAATCTCGGATATTCCGAGAAGCAGTACGTGGATAGTTCCTCACAAGGAGGCGGCCATGAAAGTCGTACTCTGCGGTCCCCCGCGTTCGGGGAAGTCCTGCATGAGGCAGGGCTTAAAGGACGCGGTGCGGCGCATTCCTGGCGCGCCGTATCCGTACGTGATCACCGCGTGCCCCGATGGGGAGGGCGCGTGGTTCCAGGAGACGGTGAACGTCGATCCCCAGACGGCGGCTGAACTCAAGGCCGCCTACAAGTCGAAGTTCACCCCCGAGTTCGTGAAGCGCATAACGGATTCGGTGAAGAAAGTTGCGCTCCCGCTGGTCGTGGTAGACATTGGCGGGATTCCTTCGGCGGAGAACGAGCAGATCTGCTCGACCGCCACTCACGCCGTCCTTCTCGCAGGGGACGTGAGCCGCTTTCCGGAGTGGAGGGCGTTCTGCGAGAAGTTGGGGATCAAGGTTCTGGCCGAGATCCACAGCGACTACCACGGCCAGACGGACGACGTCCCTCAGCTCGGTGAGGATGGCGTCCACAGGGGATCCGTGCACCATTTGGAGCGCGGCGAACCGGTCGCAGATCGTCCGACCATCAAGGCGCTCGCCGAGATTCTCGCAGGAATGGCAAACCGCGGGGAGTAGTCTGCCAAAGGAGATATCGCAGCTCCTTGAAAAACATTCTGCGATAAAAAAATTCAAAGAAGGAGGCGGCCGTGGATCAAATCCTCAAGGTCGTCGAAGGTCTCATGGCTCAGTGGCAGGATGCGCTGGGCACGGAGGTCGAGGTGATCCTCGGAGGATCCCTCATTTCCGGTCTGTTTATCCTGGAGGGCGCGGACTGCATCGACGTCGATGTCCGCTTCCTCACCGAAAATCCGATGAGCGAGTCGCTGCGCTCTCGGATCGAACAGGTCACCGGTCTCGCCTTTCGCAAGGTGATTCCGGTCGGCGACTGGCCCCACGGTGAAAGCCAAGGGGTCATGATCGAGGGCAAGCTCAACCACCCCGAGCTCGTCCTTCCTCTCGACGTCGAGGGGTGTCTCAGGAATCGCGCTTACGTGGGTTGGGCGCGGTTCTATCGGCTCGTTCTGACCGAGAACGAGCTTGCGGAAGTCCGTCGGCGCAAGCTGGAACTTCGCTCCGACAAGAAGGCCTACAAAGCCTTCAAGTCGGAAACGCGATCCGAGGTCGAGCGGCGAGCAATCGCTGGTGGCCTCGTGAAGTGAGCCTACAACTGCACTCGAAGACCCACCAGCGCTTGCACGGCTGCGGTGGGATCCTTGATCTGCCATCTCATTCGTTCCTCCGGGGAGGAATAATGGGATGTCGCATCGAGGAGCGATGAACTTCGTTTTGATCTGCGGCATGGTGCCAATGACAAAACGAAGTGAAGTGGCCTTGAATGGCTTGCGCTAAGAATATCCGGGGAAGCTCGGAGAATATACAGCGCAAGAAACCAGAATGACGCACGAGCGCATTCTGGCGGCATTCGCCGCGACCGATCCATCGTACCTGGCTAGCTGCCTTGCGCAGCGTCAGCCGGGCGGTGGTGCAGGCTCGCGGTTCCTCGCTGCTACGACTCTGAAAGATCTTCAGAGCGTGGCGTGGGAGGAGTACTCGCATCCGGCGATTTCGTCGTCGGCGTGCGGGTTTCGGGCTCCGATCCGAGGGCGATTCGGTCTCCTTCGTCTCGTGGAACTTGTTCCGCAGACGGAGGTGACCCTCTCTGACCCCAAGTCCACGGGAAACGTGGAGGCGGTGGTCGAGGGAGTCCTCGGTCCGGAGGTGGACTTCACTGTCCTCCTCCTCGGACCCGACCGCGCGAGCGGGAAGGAGGTCGTTTGGACCTTCTTCCCCGGCGAGCCGATCATGCCCTCTCGGATTGAGACGAGAGACTTTCCGCACGGCACCAAGGTGTCTGCGGCGAAGGCTCTCGAGCTCGGTCTCGAGTGGGCGAAGGTCGGCTGAGTCGCTCGCATAGCGGATGCCGCAAAACGCACCGGCGTGAACCGGGACAGCTCCACATCGTCGAGAAGATGATGTAACCGGAGTTGGAGAGCGGCAGATGCGCGTGTCCATAGCGGACTACGCAACATTTCTGCCAAGGGCTCCCCTTGAGATGACGAGTCGGAGGCATCCCCCGACAAAGCATCAGAGCCCAAACGGCTGGAAACGCGATCCCCAGCCGAACAATCCCGACTGATCCCCGGGACACGCTCGTGTACGAGCCGGATAGTGGCGTAACCACTGCACTCGAAGACCCACCAACGCCCTGCACAAGCGATGGTGGGTTCCTCGATTTGATGTCGAACGCAGGGTTCGGCCTCGGATTGAGGATTTCGTCGCGAGAAGAGAGTCGGTCTCGATTTTCTTCTCTCGAGGAGAGAGACGTGTTTCTGTCTACGTGAGTGATAGAACTCCCGGGCCTCCCTGCCCGCATGCCTGTAGGCCAAAAAGCCGAAAGGAAGTCAGCCTTGAAAAGCTGGCCGAGCAGGGTGGGAATAGCCGCAAGGCACCCCTGGCTCGAGGAGACATCATGAAGAATGGAAACGGTAGCAACGGTTCGAGCCTACCCGTGATCGGATTCAAGGATGAGATCCTGAAGACTGTGAGCGGGGCGGCGGTGACCATCATCACCGCCGAGACCGGTGCTGGTAAGAGCACCCAGGTGCCGCAGATGCTCGCATCTGCCGGGTACCGGGTGATCTGCACCCAGCCCCGTCGGCTCGCCGCCCGCGCGCTCGCCCAGCGCGTGGCCCAGGAAATGGGAACGCGGTTGGGCGACCGCGTCGGCTTCCGGACCGCCGAGGAGCGTTCGGATTCGGCTGCAACCGAGATCTTGTTCGTCACGGACGGGTTGCAGCTCGTCCGCGAGCTCGCCGGTCAGGGCGGGACGGGTCGCAAGACCGTTCTCGTCCTCGACGAAGTCCACGAGTGGAACCTCAACGTCGAGGTCCTCGTGGCGTGGGTGAAGTCCCGCATCAGCGCTGGCGACGACCTCAAGGTGGTGCTCATGAGTGCCACGCTCGAGGCCGAGAAGCTGTCCGCCTTCTATGGCGAGGGCGTACCGGTGATTTCGGTCCCCGGGCGTTTGTTCCCCGTCGAGAAGCGGGCGGCCTCCTCGCGCGATTTGATCGCCGAGGCGGTGAAGCTCGCCAAGGAGGGGAGGAACGTCCTCGTCTTCCAGCCGGGTAAGAAGGAGATTAGCGAAAGCGTCTCCGCTCTTGAAACCCAGCTGGGGACGACTGCCCTCGTCCTCCCGCTCCATGGCGACATGGAGCCCGGCGATCAGCAGCGCGCGTTCGCGCCCGCGCCGAACGGTAAGGTGAAGGTGGTGGTGGCCACCAACGTCGCTCAGACGTCGGTCACCATCCCCGACATCGACGCCGTCGTCGACAGCGGGATCGAGAGGCGTGTCGAGCTGGCGGATGGGATCGAGGGACTCTACCTCAAGCCCATTTCCCAAGCCGACGCCGCGCAGCGCGCCGGGCGCGCCGGTCGGACCAAGCCAGGGATTTACGTCCTGGCATCCGACATCGGGATGAACGATCGCCGCCCGTTCCCGCTCGCCGAGGTGCTCCGTTCGCGTCTCGACCAGATGGTTCTGCGTCTGGCAGTGCAAGGCTTTGATGCCACGGCGTTGGAGTTCTTTCACCAGCCGGACAAGGACACGCTGGTCGACGCCCGTCGCGCGCTCGTGGCGCTCGGTGCCATGTCCGGCGAGGGGAACGTCACCAAGATCGGCCGTCGCATGGCGCGCTTCTCGGTCTCGTGCGAGTACGCTCGCATGTTGATCGAGGCGGAGCGTCACGGCGTGGTCGAGCAGGTGGCGACCATCGCTGGATGCCTCGAGGCCGGCGACATCCGCGGCCGCGAAGGCCAGTGGCGGTCGCTCACCCAGGAGTCCAAATCCGACCTCCTCGCCACCCTCGACGTGTTCGAGAAGGGCAAGGAGATGAAGGGTCGGAACGGACAGTCCAAGGCGGAGGCCCTCCGTGAGGCGGGCATCTTCGTCAAGGATTTCTTCCGCGCGGACGAACTCCGCCGGAAGCTCCTGGACGCGACGCGCAGCGAGGTTCGCTCCGACTCCAAGAAGTTCGCTTCGAAGGAGGAAGAGCGGCAGGCCATCCTGAAGGCCTGTGTCGCCGGCATGGTGGATCATTTGTACCGGAGCCAGTACGGCCGGTACATCAACGGTTCGCCGGTCGAGCGCGAGCTCGCGCGTGAGTCGGTCGTGCGCGGCGGTCCCGAGTGGCTCGTCGGCCTACCGAAGGACATCCAGATCAAGGATCGTCGGGGTCGTCTCGTGACCCTGCGCCTCGTCTCGATGGCCACGGCGGTCGATCCGCAGCTGCTCGCCGACGTCGCCCCGCAGCTCGTGGAGCGGAAGACCGGTCTCCGCCCGTACTTCGACTCGGCGAAGGACTCCGTGGTTTCGACCACCGAGACGTTCTTCAACGGGCAGAAGATCAAGGAGGAGGCGGTCGCCGATCCCGAGCACGTCGAGGCGGCAAACATCTTCTGCGCGTGGCTCGCGGCACAACCGCGCTACGCGCAGACTGAAGCTCGCGCGCTCAACACGCGTGCTGGCGAGACGATCTTCACGGTGATGAGTCCGGAGGAGGTCGGCGCCTATCTGAAGAAGTGTCTTTGTGGCGCTCGGCGAATGGCAGAGGTCGTTGACCCTGCAGCGCTCGAGCCACCCGCGCCCGACGCGGAATTGGTCGAGCTCGTCATGGGCGAGAACCCCGACGAGATCACGGTGATCGGTCGGACGTTCCGGGTCGAGTACCGTGAGGGTCACACCCCGCGGATTACGCTCGATCGAGACACGATCACCGCGCACGGCTGGCGCGAGCTGCCGGACGCGGGGGTCAAGCTCCCGGGAGGTCGCGTGGTGGAAGTCGTAGTGCCCTTCGGCTACTACGACACCGTCAGCGGCCGGGACATCCCGGAGCTCAAGACGCGCTGCGTGAGCCGCGCGAACAAGTGCCTCTGGGACAACTGGCCGACCGAAGGCCGTCCGGCCATCGGGCTGCCGGACCCCGCCGATCCGACGTCGGTCGTTCCGGAGATCATCGAATGCCGGTACGGCATCTCGGTCATCGACGGAACGTCACTCGTCGCCTTTGGCGCGGTCGACCTCAAGGACTACCGGTACTACTCCTCGGACCCCTGGTTCGAGGGCAAGTGGTTCCAGGTTCGCGAGGAGGCCAATGCCGCGCGTGCGAAGTCGGCTGCCAAGCTCGAGAGCATCCGCGAGGAGGCGATCAAGCAGAAGCAGTTCGACGAGACCAAGGCCATGGCCGAGGCAGCGCAGGAGTCGCTCCGGAGCGTCCAGTCCCGCGAGGGTTGGTACGATCTGGACGGCGACCTCCGTTCGCGCGTCGACAGCAAGCGTTACGAGTACCTGCCGTCCGGACTGGAAGACCTCCAGACCTGGACGCAGGAGGCCAATGCGCTTCTTGGCGAGGCGGTAGCGGCACTCAAATCTTTGGCTGATAAGAAAGCCGAAGAGGCGAGGGCGCAGCAAGAGGCCTTTGCGCGACGCGACACGATCTTGGAGAAGATCCAATCGCTTCCGCAAGGACAGATCTTTCTGCTCGTGGACGCTGGCCGCGTCTACGTAAGCAGCGGCAAAAAAGCCGAGGGGTTCGAGGTGTTTCCCGCGAAGGGCGCCGCCGAATCCCGCCTGGAGTCGCTCGATGAGCGGCGAAAGGAACGCTTCTGGATCGAAACCGTTCCAGGGCTTCGGATCACCGTCCGTGATTTGTCCTGGAAGGGGAACGTCAACTGGGAGGGGACGGTGATCCTTCCCACGACGCTCACCGACGGGGTGTGGGCGATTGGCTGGGCTTATGGGGATACCCAGAAGCCCGCTATGATCTACCCCGTGATCTTCTACCGGGATGGTCGTGAGATCATCCCGATGGAAGTAAGCGTGGTTTCGGAGCCGTCGAAAGCGGCGCCGAAGCCCGTTCCGCCCTCGCCCGCGCCAAAAGCGCCGGCGCCGGAGGCAAAGAACTCGACCGCACCCGCTTCGGCGGATGCGGTCACAGCGTTTCTTTCTTCGATGAAGAAGAAACGCTAAGCGCACACGAGCGAGATATTCCTCGACCTCGCTCGGTACGAAAGAGGAAAACAACTTGCGAACGGTTAGCTTGCACGGCCGCCGTTCGCCTTCGACACAAGTCCGTGGAGCTACTTTTCCCGGGGGGCTGGCTTTTGCCATCTCTCTCCGGCAGACCGGTCGCTCGCGAACGCGTCCACGGACTTTTGTCGAAGTTCCCTCCCTGCGGAGGGTTTTTCTTTTTCTCCCGACATGATGAAATGCGGTTATGAACCGCCTGTTTTTGGTGCATGGATATGCGACGGGCGTCACGCATCCGTGGTTGCGTCCAACTATTGGAAGCACGCTCGGATTTAGGGCGTTTCGTCCCTTTTTGTTGGCGGGTACGGCTTATGCGTTTCCGTGGTATCTCCCGCGTGTATGGACGACCGGCCAGTTTCTATCGCCAACGGCTCATCTCTCGCTTCTTGCAGAAGAGCGTAGGCGCGCGGCTGATCCTGTGTGGCAAGAGGCGTTGATCGAAGCAATGGAACGATTTGGAGCGACGACGGTGGTGGCGCATTCGCTGGGTGTGCGTTTTTTGATGGATGCAATTGCGCACGCCGGACTTCCTGAATCCGTCACGCGGATCATTTGCATCCTTCCGGAATCTGAGCCGGAGACCTCTCGCCTTCATCCTTCCATCATGCGAAGGCTAGAAGAGGGGACGCTCTTGATTGAGAAATGGTGGTGTCCATGGGATCACCACTTGCTTGCGCTCGCGTTGGCGGAACGGCGCATCCCGGCTGGATTGCTTCCACCACGCGACCGGTGGGTGCGTTCAAGATGGTTTCCCTTGTGGCGCCCCTGGAATTTGCACACGCATCCGTTGCGCAGTCGGCGGGTGGCCTTTGGGTTGCAAAAACGCCGCCCAAAGATGGAGAGCGGCGCGCGCTAGGACTCGACCGGTGTCGAGAGTCGTGTGACTTCTTCCGGTCGGCTGTTCAGTTGCAGGTACGAACGCCACAGCGTGTATGCCGTGCACGTGGTTGGATGGATCAACATGGATGTGGTGAGCGGCACGGCGTGTTCGACGTAATACCGCGCATCCACGGGTTGATCCAGTCGAAGTTGGCGCTCGATTCGCCAGTAGATGGCCCCAAGCTCCTGGAACCGGCCAGGGATCCGCTGCAGCAGGCGGCGAACGGCATCCAGGGGAGGAAGGAGCGTGTACTCCTTTTTTGGATCCTTGATCCGTTTCAGGAATGCGCCGTTTCCTGCGTGGAGTTCGTGCAGGATTTCGCCGTACTGGTTCACGAGGGAGGCGTAGTGGACGATCTGCGATTCAAGCGTACGGAGTTCCGTCGCATCTCGCAGAAGATCTTCGTAGTCCAGACCTTGTTCCGTTGCCGGATACGTATCCACGAGGGCGCGGATCCGATCGTCCCGTTTTCTCCAATGCTGCACGATTTGCTCATCCGTCCAGTTTTCTTCTTCGGCGGGGGAGACGTGCGGATGCGCTCCCAAGAGATGTAGATCGCCGTGGACGCGGGCAATCGCGGCAAGCCGTGATTTGGAGAGTTCTCCGAATTTGGGCCGAATGCCCATGCGCTCATTCAGCTGCAGGGTAATCTGTTCGACGCGGCTTGCATGGATGCCCACCGTCGAGCGAAAGAACATGGGAGTGTACCCCGTGTATCGCCGCGTTTGATCGCGTGCGCGTCGTCTCGCTTCCTCACTATCCATCTGTACCTCCGGCAAAATCTTGTCACTTGTGACCTCTGGGGGCAAGATCCCTCACGGAGGTCGTTCCTATGAAGTTGAACAATATTCCCTCGAAATACCCAACGTTTATCGGACTCACTTCCGAGCGCATCCAAGGGATTCTGGATGAAATCGCCAAGGAAACGGGGTTTGTCCCCGAACGTGAAGTGCATCGGCGGACCATCTACACGCCCGACAAGGTGTGGCAGGTGCGATACGTTGGGACGTGGAAGGGCGAACGGATCTGCGCGCGGATCGAGGCGTTGCAGATGGAGACTGACCGCGAGGTGCTTTCGGCGATGTTTGCGGATGCATGTCAGGATGACGGCATCCGTCCGCCGAGGCTCGTTTGGAAGATCCCGTTTTCCGAGGCGCGTGGGTATGGGTATGTCTTCGAGGAATATGTCGAAGGTGTTCCGCTCTACGATCCGAGCGGGGATCCCGCGCTTGCCGCGGCCCGGTTCTTTACGTTCTACCGACGGTTGCGCCAGGCGTTTCCTGCACCGTTCCTTCCCGGAGAGGGGGTCCCGACCGCGCGCGTGTTTACCGAAACGCAGACGGAGGGGTGGCGTACGCTGGCGGAACAGTCGTTCCCCGAGGCGTATGACCGCCATCGAACGCTCACGGAGCGACTGCTCGATCGGATGCTTGACCTGATCGAGGGATTTTCGCTCCGTCCGATGCATCCGCATCTTTCCGGAGGCGACGTACGCGTGCGATTCGATGCATCCTACGCCGTGTTCGGGATGCAGTACCTTTCCTTCCGACAGGAGGCGTATGACGCAGCGTTCCCGTTGTGGACGCTCTGGCTTGCGCGGCCGACGGATGCGTGGACTGCGAAGGCGATCGCTGATGTCACGGAAACGTGGCGCGGTGTCGTACAACGGGTTGTCCCGGATCTTGTGCCGATGCAGGCATTTGAGGCGATGTGTCTGAATCGGCTGTACGGATCGTTGCTTCTGGATGTCCCCGCGATGAGCCAGGCGCAAGGGGATACGGCGATCGCTCCGCTCGAAGCGGCGCTCGTCGCAGAGGTAGAACGATTGCTGGCTCGTTGATTCACGAAACACCGAACGAACGCGTTCGGTGTTTTAAAAATCCCCCCGTCGCAAGGAGGAGGGGGGTCATCCGTCCGTGCCGGTGCGCGCAGGGTGCGCGTCGGTGGCGGGCGGAAATTCTTGTTGATGGACGAGGTTACGAAGTTCTTGGCCGTCGTCCTTGGTCAGAAGAAGTCCTTTCCAGAAGTCGTAGCCTGCGCATCCGCTTGGCGCCTGCACCGATTGCTCGGTGTGTGGCGTGCCTCGTTCACATACGCGTCGGCCATCGTCCAAGGTAAACCCAAGGGACAAGCGTGGCGCGATGGCGTCGAGAACGGGGCGGACGGAAGGATAGCGCCGCGCGACCTCGAGAATCATGTCTGGCGAATTTTCGACCGGAAGGTCCAACGGGCCGAATTCCGGATCGATATGTCGTCGCAGAAACCCATGGTTTCCCGCATAGAGTTCGTGGAGCCCTTCGCCCCAGGCGTCTATACGATCCGCGAGTTTAACGAGCTGAGATTCCAGGGTTTCGCAAGTCTGTGCTTCCAGCAGCAGATCGCGATACCGCGTATTCCCGACCATCGTCGGAAATCGCTCTGCAAGGTGTTCGATCGCATTCGCTTTTTCGCGATTGACCGCGGCCAGTTGCGTCGCGGACATTTTGCGCTTGGCACTCGCCTGGACATCTCCAGCGATGATCTCATCGTCATCGTGGATGATGCCAAGGAGAAACAGGCGCTGCAGATCGAGTGTTGCCGCCGCCGGATGCAGGGGTGCGATCGCATAGGCGATCTTGGCCACGCGGCGGCTGTGCATGTCGTCGTCCGACCGATAGTACATCGGGTCGTAAATGTGGAAGCGCTTGATCGCACGAAGCGCTTCCACGCGTGCAGGTAAGGTATGAAGCCAATCGGTATCCAAAGGGCGAACCTCCGACAAAAGCCTCTCAAATGAACGCGTCCGTGGCAAGGGTTTCTGGATTGACGGGCAACCGTTTTTC
Source organism: Patescibacteria group bacterium (assembly GCA_022843095.1). Classification (GTDB taxonomy): domain Bacteria; phylum Patescibacteriota; class Patescibacteriia; order 2-12-FULL-60-25; family 2-12-FULL-60-25; genus JALHOH01. The sequence continues at coordinate 86,317 of JALHOH010000001.1, read as the reverse complement.
CGGTGCAGTAGCAGGCGTGGAGGAGGGTGGACCTTGAACACAGAACGGCGTCAAAAATTGGTGGTGATTGGGGGAGGGACCGGAACGTTCACGGTCCTGACCGGGTTTCGAGAACATGCGCGCGTCCGGTGTCATGCGATCGTCTCCATCGCAGACGATGGGGGATCGACCGGCGAACTGCGCGACATGTACGGCGTGTTGCCTCCGGGGGATTTGCGACAGGCGTTCATCGCCTTGTCACGTGCCCCGGAAGACATGCGCGACATCATGAACTATCGGTACGAAACGGGTTCTCTTGCCCCGCATGCGCTGGGCAACATTCTGCTCACCGCCATGCAGCAAAAGCATGGCACGCTGGAGGGAATTCGGCGCTTGCATCAGGTGCTGCAGGTCGATGGGGAGGTGATTCCTGTCTCGGCGCTTCCGGCGCGGCTTTCCGCCACGTTGGAAGATGGATCTGAACTGACGGGAGAACATCGCATTGATGAAGCGATCGCTTCACGCTCGCCGATTCGATCCTGCCGCCTTTCGCCGGAAGTTGAGGCGAACCCGGCGGCTATCGCGGCGATCCGCGACGCGCACGTGATCGTCCTTGGTCCCGGTGACCTGTACACGAGCATCATTCCCAATTTGCTGGTGCGTGGGATTCGTGAGGCATTGGCGAGTACGCACGCCATCCGCCTGTTCGTGATGAATCTCGCCACCAAGTTGGGACAAACCGACGGGTACACTGCTTCGCAGTTCTTGACGCGTCTGTCCGCGGTGTTGGATCCGGCTCGGTTGGACGTGGTGCTTGTGAACAACGAGCGGCCATCGACGGCGGTCGCGGAACACTATCGACGCGCAAACGAACCGCCGGTCGAAGACGACCTCGGTCTATCGTTCGGCGCGACGCGGGTCGTGCGCCGCGCCTTGCTTGCAGGGGCGCCGGCCGAGCAGGTTGTGGGCGATACGCTGCGTCGCAGTCTCATGCGGCACGATCCGCAGAAACTCGCGAAGGCGATCATGGAACTGGTAGCGGAGAAAAAGGAGTGAGGCATGAATCAAACGAAGTCTGAGAGCGGTCAGTTGATTTCCGTTCCACACCTCAAGTCCATTGAGGAAAAGGCGGGACTGTCCGCGAACGCGCTGTTTGCCTGCAAGCCGCGCGATTCCGGGACCAAGGTGAAGGCCATGCTCCCGCATAGCACGATCTTGCTCGAGCTGCCCGTTTTTTGGCCGCATTTTCATGTGCGCCAGGAACGAGATGTGTCGGCCACCGACGCGTTCGCTCGCATGTCGACGGAATGTCGCGGCACGATCATGTCGCATACCAACCCGGCGACCCCGGATCACGATCACGGTTGCACACGCAGCATTGGTTCGAACCAATTGTACGGGGGGTGGAGCCGAGCGATCGACGACGATGTCCGTGTGTTCAGTCCGCTGTATCTTGGGGTGGACGTGAAGATTCGGGGATCGAGCAAGGTGGGGCCGCTCATCGCGGGCGATCGGGTAACCATCGGGAGCAATGCTACGGCCATGGGGGTCATTCTCGGATCCCGGACGGAACTGGATGACGGAGTCCAGGCGAACCACGCCGTGATCGGTGATGATGTCTATGTGGGTCCTGGAACGCTCCTGCTGCACAAGCCGCTCGTTCCGAAGCCCGAAGGTCTTCGCCTGCGCGATGAAGATCGCGAACTTACCCTTTCCGGAATCACGAAACTCGGTCCGCGGATCGGGGATCGGTGTCGGATCGGGGCGGGGACGATCATCGAACCGGCGACCGTTCTGTTTCCGGGGCTCGTGGTGCCGCATGGCGTCGTCGTGCCCGCGGGAATCTATCGAACGCAGAAGGCGGTCGAAGAACGGATGGTGGTGAGGCGAAGCTGACGGCAACACCGCGTGTTCTACGCGGTGTTTTTTATAGCCAGCAATTCTCGCAGCGTTTCGTGTTTGATCCCTCCAAGGGCAATGAGGCTTGCGCCGTAGGTCACAGCCCCGATCCCGATGCGCGCAAGCAGGGGAAGGGTCGGAAGCGCGAGGATCACCCCGGACATGAGTGCGGCGCTACCGATCGCGGCAAGCGATGGGCGTAGGGCAAAACGATAGGGCGCCATCCGAAAGCTAAAGTAGAGGGAGCCGGCGCCGACAGCGGTTTCAGAGAGTAGTGTGAGCCACGCAGCCGCCCACATGCCGTACGTCGGAATTAAGAGGACGTACCCGCACAGGGTCAGAAGGGACACCACGATGTACACGGGGAGCATCTTGCGTTGAGCGTCGAGCGCGACAATGGCATGAGAAAAAACGGTGTTGAAATAGATAACGCCGATGGCGAGAATGAGGATCTTTAGCACCTCGCCAGATGCGCGGAATTCATCGCCGGCAACGATCGCCATGATATCCGGCCCCAGAATCCACACCCCGGCGATAAGGGGCGCGGTCAGTACTGCCATCACGTCCAGTGAACGCGCCATCAGTGTTCCAAATTGATCAAGCGCCTTTGCGGAGCGTGCTTTGGAAAGTAAGGGAAGGAGGACGCCGGCGTACATGAACGGGACCGTGATCAGGATTTCGAGGACACGATACGCGGCGCCGTAAATCCCGACCTCGGCGAGCGGACGCACGCGTTCCAAGACCAGCGTGTCCGCCTTGAAGTAGACGAGCCCGAACAAAATGGACAGCCCAACCGGCCAACTCCGTGCGAGTGCCATCTTCCAAAACGCCACGTCGATATTCCAATGAAAATCGCCAAATTTTCGCGCTTGCGAAAAGTTATAGAAAAAATTCAGCGCAGAACCAATCGAGACGAACAGCATGACCGCGACCAATCCCCAAGATAATTCGCGCGCAAGCAAGAGTCCGGCGAGAAGGACGACTCGACCGATGTTTTCTGCAACGGCGGACGATCCCATTCTCATGTGACGTTGTTGCACGCCGATGACGATTTGGTTCAGGACCGGAAAAAAGAACGAACCGGAAAGGGCGATGATGGCGAGGCGCAGTTCCAACGGATACGGGAGTAAAAACCCGATGAGTGGCGCGACCACTCCAAAAATGAGCGCCGCCATCAAGAATCGGAGGGTAAAAATGGCGCTGGAACAGCGACGTTCGTAGGCGTCGTCTCCCGCGTGTTCTCCAAGGAGCGCGACCAACGTGACGTTTAATCCAAGGTCAATGAGCAGCGCAAACATCTGCAAAAACGCGTTCGCGGTGGAATAGATCCCGAATCCTTCTTGGCCTAGGTGGCGCGTCATGAGACCGACGATGATGACGCCAAAGACCGTAGAAACGGCTTTTCCTAGGAGTTGGACACCGGTATTCCAGGCAAGTTTGCGCGCAATGGACATGAGGGAAGGATAGCCGGGATCAGGAAAAAGGGGAATTGAATGCGTTTTATGCGGAATCTATCCCTCGTTGACGAATATTTGGTATGATCCAAAGGAAGACGTATGCCGCGCGCGTGGTTTTTGCGAACATTCGCGGGGAGCGTCCGTGTCCTGGTCGCTCTGTGTTTGATGTTGGCGCAGCTTTTGTTTCCGTTTGGTACCGCCATGGCTGCACCGGCGCACACCTTCTATTCCGGATTGGTGGTTTCGGTAGATGCACCGACTCAGCTTGCGGCTGGGGCGAGTGCGACGGTACGCGTGACAATCAAAAACACCGGGCAGCGGTCCTGGTTCATGGATGGGGCAAATTACGTCTCTATCTACCGGTATGATGCGGGAACCAAAAAGGAAGTACCGAGCGTGTTTGCGGGGACCGGATGGCGTACGATCCTGCAGCCGGCAAAACTTGGCGCAAAGGAGGTAGCACCGGGAAATAGCGCGCTGTTTGTTTTTTCTGTGACGGCACCAAGTACTCCAGGAAGTTATGACGAGGAGTTTATTTTGTGCGCCGAGGACATTGCGTGGATCAAGAACACGAATTTTCGCATCAAATTAAACGTTCCATCCGGAACGACGGCGACCGCACCGACTACGCCAACGGCGGTCACGGTGTCGGCGCCGGCGACGCCGATCGTTGCTTCGACTCCTATTCCTGCTTCCACTGAATGGGCGGCAACGGTGGTAGACAAAGGGGGGAGTGAATGGCAGTTGGAGTTGGAACAATTGGTCCGCGCCCCGATCCGCATCAAGAATACGGGAACGAAGACCTGGAAGCGGGAAGGGGCGGGGTACGTCTCGCTGTATGCGGTGACAGGAAACAAAGAACGTCAAAGTGCGTTCGGGGGGCCGGATTGGGTCAACAAAACGCAAGCCGCAAAGATGAAAGAAGCGGAGGTTCGCCCAGGACAAGAGGCGACGTTTGATTTGTGGTTGCGTGCTCCATGGGCGCCGGGCACGTACAAAGAAGAGTTCGCGCTCGCGGCAGAGAAGGTGGCGTGGATTTCGGGTTCGACGTTTATCATCCCCATTAACGTCCCCATGAATGCCCAGTATCTGGCGCAGATGCCGGCGGGAATCGCGGATACAAAACCGCTCACGCAATCCGGAGAAACTCAGCCGCAACCCATCCAAACGGGGACAAAGTATGCGACGCAGTTGTTGCTTCGTTCTGCGCAGGCGTTGTCGTTGTACGGAAGCGCCAAGCAAGAGGTGACGTTTGGATTCAAGAATTTGGGGGACGTGACCTGGAAGACGCATTCACTCAGAATGCTGGGGTTGCAGCCGGCGCTTTCTGGTCCTGCGTATACGGTCAAAGATCTCACCTGGATTTCGAGTGTGGAGCCAACACGGGTTGATAAACCAACCAAGCCGGGAGAACTTGGGTTTATCTCGTTTCGTATCAAAGCGCCGGCAAAACGGGGGCAGTACGCCGTAAAGTTTGCGCTCCAGGCCGATGGAAAGCCGGTAGAAGGCGGAGATTTTGAGCTGCCGATCACGGTCACGGCGGATGGGGTTATCGAGGCGGAGCCGGTCCCGCCGCGTGTGATTCCGACCACGCCGACTCCGACGCCGCGTCCATCTCCCCCTTCGACCTCGCAAACCGCGTCAGACGTCCCTTCGCTTAATCCGATCCCGTTAAACGGCGATGTGAGCACCTTGCCGAATGAGCCGATCATCCGTGTCGGGTTATTCAAGACGACGGACGATAAAATGCAGATCCGCGCAAAGTTTGCGCCACTTGTTGTGACGCAAGGCGGGCAAACGGTGTGTCGCGTTCAAACCGGGGAGCTTATTACGGTTGCCTACAGCCGATCGTCCGCGCAATACAGTATCACCGGAGGTGCGTGCAATGGTCAGGGGAGTGCGTGGTATTTGGTGAAGGCGGAGGATGGATCGGCGCCCATGGAAATTGCGGATTTCTCCCGTCCGGTCGGTTGGTTGCCCGGGGCAAACGACAACACCTTCCGTGCCCAGCTGGAGCTTCGGTTTACCCCAGCGACGAACGAAGTGTGGATCATCAATGAATTGCCGATCGAGACGTATCTCCGCGGGATTGCGGAAACATCCAACATCTCGCCACAGGAATATCAGCGTGCGTTGCTGACCGCGGCGCGAACGTATGCCATGTATCACGTGACCCGCGGCACCAAGCATGCAAGCAAGTTTTTCATCGTAGATGCAACCTACGACCAGGTGTATCGCGGGTACGGGCAGGAAGCGCGGAGTCCAAATATTGTGGCGGCCGTAAATGCGACGCGCGGTCAGATCGTGACGTATCAAGGGAAATTGGCGATCACGGCGTATTTTTCTCGATCCGACGGCCGGACCCGTTCGTGGACCGAAGTGTGGGGCGGCGGGCCGTATCCATGGCTTACCTCGGTGCCGGTGCCGTGGGATCAGGGAAAAACGCTTTGGGGGCATGGCGTTGGTATGTCCGCGACTGGGGCGCTTGGAATGGCGAATGATGGCAAGCGCTATGACGAGATCCTGCAATGGTTCTATCGCGGCATCGAGCTCCGACGCGCGTATAAATAACAAAAACGGGCCAAAGCCCGTTTTTCGTTACGCCTTGATGACGTGATCGATGAGACCGTATTTGCGTGCCTCTTCTGCTTCCATGAAGTTATCGCGTTCGGTGTCTTCTTGAACACGCTTCAGCATTTGTCCCGTGTGTTTCGCAAGAATCCCATTCAGATTCTCTTTGATCTTGAGGATGCGCTCGGCGTGGATTTTGATGTCCGTCGCCTGACCCTGAAAGCCGCCCAGCACCTGGTGGATCATGATCTCGGAGTTCGGGAGCGCAAATCGCTTGCCCTTTGCACCACCAGCGAGCAATACCGCACCCATGGACGCCGCCATCCCGACACAAATCGTGGAGACGTCTGGTTTGACGTACTGCATCGCATCGTAGATGGCCAGACCCGCCGTCACCGATCCACCTGGGGAGTTGATGTACAGTTTAATGTCTTTGGTTTTGTCCTGGCTCTCCAAAAACAGGAGCTGTGCCACGACCACGTTCGCGACGTCATCATCGATAGCGGAGCCAAGCATGATGATGCGATCTTTGAGCAATCGCGAATAAATGTCGTAGGCGCGTTCACCTTGATGGGTTTTCTCGATCACCGTTGGAATCATCCAAGAATTTTGCGTGCGGAGGTTCGAGATTTCGTAAGGATTGTGCAACATAATAGAGGAAAGATTAGCAAAAAACATCTTAGCAGTCAAATTGACTGAGTGCTAATTTTCCGGGGGAAGGACCGTTGGGCGCCCCTCAATCACCTGGATTTTTCCCGGGATTTTGAACCCTGCCGCTTTTTTATGACCGCCGCCGCCAAGCTGCTTCGCGAGCGCGGCAACATCTCGGTTCACACTCCGAAAACTTCCTTTCACAAATCCATTCTCCAGTTCGCGAAGCACGAGAAACGTCCCAGAACTGCCACACACGGCGTTCAGAAAATTCGACATCCCTTCCACCGCTTCTTCGTCCGCGGGGGTCCGGATGTCTTCCCGCAAAAAATACGTGGTTGCCAGATCCTTGGAAGGGTCATGATGCAATCGTGCGAGGGCGAGTCCCCAGAGGCGCAGTCGTTCGGTGGTGAGGTTTTTGACGAGGTGACGTTGAATGTCATGAAACCGTGCGCCGGACGCGATGCAGGCGGCGGCGGACTCTAAGCCGCGCGCCGTTGTGCCAGAGTTTAGAAACGTCGAGGTGTCGGTGCAGAGTCCGGTCAAAAGCGAGGTGGCCATGCGATGATCCAGACGTTCGCCCAGCTCCTCAAAAAACCGTACCAACACGTCACAGGTGGCACAGGCATCGGTTTGGACCAGATTCACGGTACCGTAACGTGGATTGGTGACATGGTGATCAAACACGATGATAGGCGGACGCGTTCCATCGGCCCGGTCGGGAAGGTTGGGTCCAAGGGTGGTAATGCCGCATCGAGTGGGATCGGAGGCATCAAACGTACAGACCAGATCAAATGGTTCAGAAAAAATAGCCGGATCAGAGGTCATGCGTTCGACGCCATCCAAGAATCGCAGGGACGATGGGATTGGCTCGATCGAAAAACCGACCGCGTCGACACCTTCGCGTTCAAGCCAACACAGGAATGCCGTTGTGGAACCGATGGAATCGCCATCCGGTTTTCCGTCCGCCACGCACAACACCCGCCGCGCTTGGCGGAGGAGTGTCAGGGCGTCGGAGACGCCGGGGGTGGATGGACGAGTCATGCGGATCACGCAGCGTAAACCGGGGCAGTGCCCCGGTCAATACGCGCATCTATGCGTTGTGATTACGGTGTTTGGATACGCGCCGCTTCCACATCGATGCTTTGTCCGGCGACCCCGGAAACGCTCTTCACAAGTCCTTTGCCCGGTGCCCACCATTCCGTCCCCTCAAACCGAATTTCTGGGAGATCCATCACGGCTGGGGCAAGCATCTTGGTCTTGATGACGTAGGTCGCTTTGACTTTGAGTGCGTTCGGAAAGGATCCGGCGGCGGTAGTTACGGTTTCGGTCGCGACGGCTTCTTTGATCCCTTCTACTTTGACCTCAGATCGAACGCCGCCCGCCTGTGCCGTTTCTGCCGCGCCTTCAAAACGCGCAGACCACCGACTCCCAACGCGCAAGTCACGGGGGAGTAGGGCTCCTTCCATCCGACGCGCGACCACGCGGACGTCTGAGTTGCTCCGGACGAAGAATTGGCTCAAATCCAAGTACGAATCTTCACTGAGTGCCCCGTCAGCACAGCGCACCACGTGGGCGACAAACGTGTCCGCTGTTGAATAGGAAAGGTTTGCGACGTTTGGCCCGTCGTTCGCGACACGCATTGTGTACCCTCGCAAATCCGGATTGTTGGACCGATATTGCACTTCGTAACCTTGCTTCAGTGGCAAGTACGGATGGTTGCAGCCGTTTTGTGCCGTTTCAGCGGTCGGTGGTGCGGGGTTTTGGACGGTTCCCGGCGTGACAGGTGCATCCGGCGGGGGAGGTGTACAACCCGCGCCAATAAGTGCTACCAGCCCTGGAATCAAGAAAAGACGTGAGAGTGTATGCATAGTGAGTCGAGATGGGGTTCATCGTACCGCACACGCGAACAATGGGCGAATCCTATAAAACCGCATCTTCGGAATTTGTTTACCGACGGTTGACAAAAACACGAAATTTTGCTAGAGTCGTACGTCAACATCGTGCTCGGCATGTCGCCGAAACGCGTTGATGTTCTTTTCACATGTGCCCTGTGAAGCGACAGGGTAGGGAGTAGACATGAACAACCTCGAGGTCTTCGGTCACATCGTCCGCGGCAACAAGATCATCCCGTTCACCCCCCGTCACGGGGAGCGAATCCAGGGGATGGACGGGACGCGCGTGCGTCCCGAGGACAAGATCGTGCTCCGGGTGGTGTACCCGGAGACGCTCCTGATGCAGCGCGCCACGGTCTACGTCGACAAGACGCGCGACGGCTTCCAGGTGCTCGAGAAGCGTCGGATCGACAAGTCCCGCACCGAGGATCCGACGAAGGCGGAGTACTTCATCAGCGCCTTCTGCAAGCCGTTGCCGATGCGCGGCGACGGCGTGTTCATCGATCAGAATCAGGGGCAGTGCACGGTGATGGAGCTTCTGGACGGGAAGCTCATCCGCGTGCAGCTGGGCGTCGTCGTCCAGCATGGCATCCCGTTTTTCGTCCAGCAGGAGAGCGCGATGGCGCTTTGCCGCGGGTACGAGAACGACGAAGGTGCGTCCTCGACCCCGGCGGAGATCTATCGCTGCCCCGAGCTCGAGGGGCGCGACACCAGCGGAGATTTCTCCGCGGAGTTGCTCGCCTTCATGGACGAGCGGTTTCCGCACGAGATCGGGTCCCTCCCGCCGTTCGACGGCAGGGGGTTCGAGGAGGTCTCGGACGAGGTGTTCGTCCAGGACATCCCGGTCGGACGGGGCCGCGTGCGCTGGTTCAACCCGGTGCGCGGCACGGGCGCGATCGTCGTGCGCCGCGGGCCCAAGACGGTGGAGCTCGTGAAGCTCTACTACAAGAACATCTTGGCTCCGGCTGGGACGTTCCACTGCGTGAAGCAGGGCGACGTTGTCACGATGCGAGAGATTCGCCCCGTGACGGACGATCGCTCCACCTTCACGCACGAGGCGATCGGCGTGAAGGTGATCTGACTCAAGCCCCCGGAAACAACGGTTTCCGGGGGTGTTCTTTATTCTGCGTCTGGGGGCGTGATTTCTCCGGATGCGCGGAGATTTTTTAGATGTTCTTCGATGACGGCGGCGTCTGCTTCGGTTTCATCAAAGACGTAGTGTAGGTTTGGAATCCGGCGCAAGCGCAGGCGTTTTGCCAAGCCGTCTTTGACCTCATGCTGAAACTCCCGCAGCGTTTCGAGGACGGTTTCTTGCGCCGTGTTTGGCACAACCGACAGAACGATGCGCGCATGAGCGGTGTTTTGCGTCATTTTTGCGCCAAGCACCGTAACCAACATGCCACGCGGAAAATCCACCTCTTCACGAAGGGTTTCGGCCAAGGCTTCGCGGAGGTGTTCAAATCCAGCTTCCATGCGGAGAGACATACCTGTGTTGAGCCTACGGGAAGCCGGGAAAAAGGGGAAGGGTGCGCGCTTCCGTCTGGAAGGAACTGTGCTATACTGACCACATGTCTTCCCCGCAGTACGGCCGTCATATGGCCCACGCCTGGCGGAGTTTGATCGGGATGGCGGTGCTTGGCGCCGTGCTTGCCTTTGGATTTAGCCTTCTTTTGCCGCGTCAGTACTCCTCATCCGTGCGGTTGCTGATTACCCAGCCAAACGCCGGGAGCGTTGATCCGTATACGTCGATCAAGGCTACGGAACGGATCGCCACATCCCTGCAGGAACTGGTGTATTCCACGTCTTTTTATGCGGACACGTTGGATGCGGCAAAGGAATTCGATGCCACGTATTTTCCGGTGGACGAGTATAAGAAACGTGAAAAATGGCGAGAAACCATCGAAACATCCGTCGCGGCTGGAACCGGGATCATGACGGTCACGACGTATCACGAAGATCGATTGCAGGCGCGTGTGCTGGTGGTTTCTGCGGCTTCCGAGATCGCAAAATTGGCGCAGGACTACTTTGGGAATGGCGTACGCATGCAGGTCATCGATGCGCCACTGGATTCCCGATGGTTTGCCCGTCCGCAGTTTGTCAGTATCACGGCGTATGGGGCGCTTCTTGGGTTCTTTTTAGGGGTTGGTTGGGTGCTGTGGAGCGTGTCCAAACGAGGGTAGAAGGCAGAGTCTGATCAAAAAACCTCCCAAAAACGGGCGGTTTTTTTGTTGGTTTTCAAGGATGTCTTCCATCCCTTGACAAAATTGTCGTTTTTTGATACGTTATGTCGTCACGATGACAGTGTTTGAAGCCATTCCGGCGCTTGGGATACCTCCTCCTTGTCCCAGGCAGGCGGGATGGCTTCAGGGACTGTCCGCGCACTGATGCGTGGGTAGCACTGAAAGGACTTTCAACGCAACAAACCTCGGCTCCGTGAGGGAGCCAACCTCACGGAAGGAGTACATCATGATGATGGCACGGTTCCTGCACCAGTTGGTGCGTGTGATTCTGTTCACGATCTTGGCGACCATCGTCGCCCCGGTCGAGGCTCTGGGGCAAGCTCGCAGCACCGCCGCCGATGCGCGGCTGGCGCAGTGCGAGAGCGATCTCAGCGACACGCGTCGGCAGCTCAACGAGTGCCGGGCATCGCGGACGCCGACTCCGGTCGCGCATCCGCGTCTCTCGACGCTCTTGCCGGTCATTTCCGGCACGAGTGCGAGGTGTCCCGCCGGAACGGCGGTGCAGTCGCTGACCTTCCGTCCGCGTCGCGTCGCGACCGCGGGTGGGGAGGCCGAAGGCCTCCGTGTCTTCGTGGGCTGCACGCCCGTCGGAGTCGGCGGAGCGCCGGTTCCGGCTCCGAGCGACGCCCTGCGTCGCGAGATGACGGCGATCGTCGATCGCCTCACGCGGCTGGAAGGCCGGGTGACTGATGCGGAGCGCGAGATCGATGCGCTGTGCGCGCCGCTCTCGACCCAGTCGGGTCCGGCGCCAGCCGATCGGCTCGCTCGCTGCCGCAACTTCCACGCGGAGATCGAGCGCATGAACGCGGCGATCACCGCGCTCATGGCTCGGCCCGGAAGCGCGGGGGGTCTCACTCTCGCGCAGGTGGAGGAAATGATGAATCGTGCGGTTGCGGGTGTCTTCCCGATGATCAGCTGCGAGCTGCATCCGGAGATGCCGATCTGCAACGATCTCCGTGACCTCCGTGAGCGTCCCGCTCCGGCTGGTGGTTCGTTCGCCGAGCGCATCGACGTCCGCCCGTTCGTTTCCGGCGGCGTGATGATCCCGCTCGAGGCTCGCCTCGGGGGCGTCACGGCCTTCGGTGGAGCGGGTGCCTGCGTCGACGTCGGCGTCAATGCCGACCGTTCGATCCAGGTCAACGCCTGCGGTGGTGGCGGTGGAGGCTTCAACGCCGCCGCCGGTAACGCCGTCGGGTACGGCGAGTACGGGCTGGGTATGACCTACCTGGCGCGCGGCTCGGCGGTCGGCTTCCGCGCCGGCTTCCAGGGGCGGCACTTCGCCACCTCGCCGGAGCGGTTCGCCAACGTCCAACAGGACACCGGCGGCCGAGGGTTTTCCCTCAACGGTCGCGCGGAGGTCTTGTTCCGCGCCGGGCGCCTCCAGATCGGGGTGGGCGCCGAAGTAGGCGGGTTGCTGAACACGTTCAGCGCTCGTATGACTTCGAATGGTGGTCGCGAGGTTACGCACCAGGGGTCGTCTCCGGAGGTCACCCCGACGGTGACGCTGTCGATCCCCATCCTCGACCGGTTCTGAAGCCGGTCGGGAAGAACGCTGGTAGGGCGCTCGGTACATACGGTATCGAGCGCCCCTCCTCTCGGATGGATCATCTACGGATGGTCCCGCCAAGAGGAGGACGGACGCGCGGTTGCGTCACGTTCCGAACCTTTTCAACAAGTAAGCAAAGAAGGAGAAAGCGATGAACAAGCGCTTCGGTCTCGTGTTCGTGATTTCGATGGTTCTGGGCGGCTGCAGCGCCCCCCTCGCCGACTTCAACAGCGGCGATGGTGGCAGCAACGCCGACGCCAACGTGGCGCCGGTGGGCGACGCGAGCGGCTCGTGCACGATGGTGGCCGGCGCCTGCGGCGTCGGGAACCGTTGCGACAACGGTCGCTGCGTCGCGGGATGCGGCGCGGACGGCGACTGCAACGCGGGTCAGGTGTGCAACACCCAGACCCGCGCCTGCGTCGCCTCGGACGGCGGCGTCGCGAGCGATGCGAGCGTCATGTGCGGCGAGGGTCAAACCCGCTGCAACGGCGCCTGCGTCAATTGCCAGACCAACGCCATGCACTGCGGCACGTGCGGTCACGTCTGCAGCGCGGGTCAGTCCTGCGTCGCCGGCATCTGCACCGGGGGGAACCCCGGCTGCGGGGACGGTCAGACCACCTGCGGCGGTGCCTGCGTGAACACGCAGACCAACGCGAGCCACTGCGGCGGCTGCGGTCGCGCCTGCAACGCGGGTCAGACCTGCGTCGCCGGTGCCTGCACGGGAGGAAGCCCCACGTGCACGGCCAGCGGACAGATGATGTGTGGCGGCGTGTGCGTCAACACGTACACGGACGTCGCGAACTGCGGCACGTGCGGTCGTTCCTGCGCGAGCGGGCAGTCCTGCGCCGCAGGTGTCTGCACCGGAGGCATGATGCCTCCGCCGTCGGACGCTGGTGCGGGCCGCGAGCCCCTTCGTCTCACGGTGACCATCGTGGACGCCGGTGCGGTGCCGAATTCTTGCGGCGCGAGCGCGCGCGTCACGGTGTGGGGATTCGGGGCGACGCAAGTCGGCCCGGTTCCTTCGCCCTTGAACGCGGATCTCCGTGTTCCCGGCCCGTGGCGCGGATACGTTCGCATGAACACCGTGTGCGGGGCGGATTCGTACAACGTGTCGTGGCCCGCTTCGGGGACGGTCATCAACGCGCTTCGCGCAGAGGTGACCTACTCGGACGGCTCCACGGGGACGCTCCCGATTCGGTCGTGCTTGGACCCCAACTCGGGGACGACCAAGCCGACGATCCACCTGGACGGGACGCCGGCCTGCTGATCTCGCCTCACGCGCTGCGTGAGGTCTGACACTCGCGAGTGGATGGTTTCTGCCATTGCTCGCGGGTGTTTTCGTTTCTGGGCGACACGCGTCATCCCTTGACAATACGCCCGTTTCTTGGTAAGCAGATTCGTCCTGGGATGGCGGTATTTTGATCGCCCAGTCACGCGATGTCCCTCCTCCAGACAGCGCGGCGGCTGGGCGGTCTAAGTATCGGCAATCCGGTACTTGAGGGTTCTTTTTCAAGACAGAAGGAAGGAGTCCAGATGAACCAGCGACTGTTCTGGACGATCCTCGTTGCCCTTGTGGCAGGAGCGTCGTCCGTGTCGTCTCAGACCCTCTCCCCGGCGGGAGTGGGTCCGGTCCGTGCCTGTGTGGTGCGGTACCTTCAGGAGCACGCCGAGAACGCGTGCGTCTCGCTCGAGCAATTCCAGCGCGAGCGTGCGTCGCTTGCGGAGTGCCGGGACGTTCCCGAGCCTCCGGCATCGCAACACTATTGCAGCGTGTGCTTCCTGTCGGCTGGCGCCGCCCTTCCGGGGTGTGCGCCGTACCTGCAGGATCCGCATCCGCCCGTCACGGGGTCGCCCACGATGGACGCGAGCGCGCCGGTGGCCGACGCGTCGATGGAGGTAGTGGCGCCTCCCATGGATGCCGCAGTCACGACGCCCGGCGATCCGCCTGCGTCTCAGGTGACGGCTGTCACCGGTGAACAGGTCTGCCGCGCCATCGGCGGCATGTGGGATCCGGAGTTGACCGTGCCGATGGAGCGCGGCCGGATTCAGGAAGGCGTGTGCCTCACGCCCGAGATGCAAATCCTGGCGCGGAGCACGGCGGGAATGGCGCGAAACGCCGACCCGCGCGAGGTGATGCGCCAGCTCGGTTCCTCGACCGATCGTCCGCTGCGTGAAAGCGCCGTGCGGCAGATCGCAGGCGAGGCGCAAGCCGCAGCCGAACGTCGCGCCACGGAACTGGTGAGCGCGGAGGCGGAGCATCGTCGCGAAGGCGAGGAGCTCACCAATCGGTCGCTCGTGACGCAGAGCCGGCGTCTCGACCTCGCGGATCGCCGCCTCGCGATCATGCGAGAGCATCTGGGCGTGAATCTCATGGTCTACGGCGGAGCTTCGCTCCCGCCATATCTGAACTTCACGCCGGGCGCGATCGGCATTGCTCCCGAGTTCTCGTTCCCGATCAACGCGCACTGGAGCGGGCAGGTCGGTTTCGGCATCGGCGTCGGCATGCCTTCTGGGCAGATGACGCAGGCGCAACTCAACCTCCACGAGGTGCTGGGGGTGCGCTACCAGTCGGGATGGACCGTCTGGCGTGATCCAAGCGGTCAGACCGCCACCGGTCGAACGGCGTTCACGTTCGCGTTCGGCGCGGCGGGGATGCAGTACCTCGACCTGGCAACGGGTCGACTGCCGGCGCATATCGTCGGTGGATTCGTGGAGCCGGGAGCGCTCCTTGGACCTGCGAGCGGGACGCGATTCCGCATCGGGCTCCGAGCGATCGTGGGCCCCGACTTCCGCTCGATCGGAGACCAGCGTGCAGGAGGGGTCGGTGCAACCGTTCTCCTCCTGGTTGGTCCGGAGATCCGTTAACGGAAACCCGTCACATCTGTGGCGGGTTTTTACGTTCCCTCTTATCATTCGGGGCAGTCCGCGGTACCCTGCCTGCATGCGGCTCAAGCAGTTAGAAATGCAGGGTTTTAAGACGTTTGCGCAAAAAACGGCGCTCGCGTTTGTTCCGGATGCCTCCGGGCGTCAGGGGATCACCGCCATTGTCGGGCCAAACGGCTCGGGGAAATCCAACACGGCGGATGCGCTCCGCTGGGTGATGGGCGAGCAGAGCCTTAAATTATTGCGTGGAAAAAAGTCGGAAGACGTGATTTTTACGGGATCGGACATGCGCGCGCGATCCGGGTTTGCCGAGGTGTCCATCACGCTTGAAAATGAAGAAAAACCGGAACTTGGCACCGAAATCGTCATTACGCGACGGTTGTATCGCGATGGACAGTCCGAATACGAAGTCAACCGACAGCCCGCGCGGTTGCAGGATGTCGTGTTACTGCTTGCGCAGTGCGGAATTGGCCAGCGTACGTATTCTGTGATCGGGCAGGGGATGGTGGACGCGGTGCTGGTCGCCTCTCCCGGCGAGCGCAAGGAATTTTTTGATGAGGCGTTTGGACTCAAGCCGTTTCAATTAAAGCGCGCACAGGCGGAATCCAAATTGGATGCCGCGAGAGAAAATTTACGACAAACCGAGGTCGTGTTGCAGGAGATTGGTCCGCGTCTCACGACGCTCGAGCGTCAGGTTTCACGCCTGGCCCAGCGAGAACAGGTGGAAACGGAATTGTACGCGCTTGAACGTGCGTATGTTGGGCGAACGTGGCGTGAGATTCGTGATGGCTTGCATGTCGCGATGGGGCGGGTGGCGGCCGCAGAGGCCGAACGAGCGGCGCGCGAAACAGAAGCGCAGACGCTCGAGCAATCGTTGCGCATGATGGAGCAGCAGACTCCGCCGGGCGATGGGTTTCGTGCGCTTCGGCAGACTCTGGATGCGCTTGCTGCAGAAAAAGCGTCGCTGCGTGAACGGCAGATGCGGTTGGAAACCAAACAGGCCGTCGCCGCCGTGCGTGCCGAAAAACCGTGGGCTCCATTGCCACTTTCCAAGATTATCGAAGGGGTGGATCGTTTGCGTGTTCAGCATGAACACCTGCACGCATTGCTTGCGTCAGAAGCCCCTGATCTTGCGGCGATTCGTGCCGGGATTCAGGAGGTTATCTCCTTCACGGAGGATTTGGTGCACAAGCTGCAGCGTCCCGCGCCGGAGCCGGAGTCGTCCGACGTGCGGGATCCTGCGATGGAGCAAGAGCTTGCGGAAATCGCGGAGGCCTTGTTACAGGTTTCGGCAAAAACGCAGGAAGCAGAGGCGCGACTCGATGCGTGGAACAAAGAAGAGGAGGGGAAGCGGACGCATATTTTTGAAACACAACACGCCTTGTCCAAGAAGCGTGAGGAGGCGCGAGCGGCAGAACGGATCGTGTCGGAGGCGTCCATCGAACGGGCGCGGCTCGAGACGCGCCGCGACGCGTTTTTAGCCGATGTGCGCATGCATACCCCTCGGTTGGAGGAGGAGTTGGAGTTGCTCGCGGAAACATCCGATGCACTTGCTCCGATTTCGGCGGACACCTCGGCCAAGATTCAGCGTCTTCGATCGCAATTGGAATGGATCGGGTCCATTGATCCGCAAACCGTCAAAGAACATGCGGAAACCAAAGAACGATTTGCATTTTTGTCCAAGCAGACCGACGATTTGCGTGAAAGCATACAGGGATTGGAAGTCGTGATCGCGGAACTGGACCAAACCATCCGGGAACGCAGCACCGTTGCGTTTCATCGATTGAATCAGGAGTTTTCGCAGTATTTCAAAAAGTTGTTCGGAGGGGGAGACGCGACCTTTCTTGAAGTGCATCCGGAGCCGGAAACGGATGACGAGGGGAATGTGATGGAAGACGTGGATGAAGACGCTGTCTCTGGGATCGAAATTCAGGCGACGCCTCCCGGGAAGCGCAACAAAGCGATTGCGCTCCTTTCGGGGGGCGAACGTGCGCTGACCTCGATCGCGCTTATCTGTGCGATTATGGCCACCAATCCTTCTCCGTTTGTGGTGTTGGATGAGGTGGATGCGGCGTTGGACGAGGCGAACTCGCGCAAGTTTGCGGAGATTATCGATACGCTGGCGGATAAAACGCAGTTCATCGTGGTGACGCATAATCGTGCGACCATGGCGCAAGCAAACGTGTTGTATGGCGTGACCATGGGGAACGATGGTGTCTCGCAATTGCTTTCTGTGAAGCTCGAGGACGTTGAAAAGATGCGCGCGCAGGTGTAACGGAATGACGTCATGACTCTTGAGCGATCGGAGGCGTTTGAAGCGGCGCTGTCGGCGATGGAATCATCGGACGGCCATGTGTTTGTGACTGGGCGCGCCGGGACCGGAAAATCCACCTTGCTGCGCCAATTTCGGCTCGAAACCAAGCGTGATCACGTAGTGCTTGCGCCGACTGGGATCGCCGCGTTGAACGTGGGCGGAGAAACGATCCATCGATTTTTTAAATTTGCCCCAGGAGTCACGTTGAAGGAGGCGATCGACGGCGGGCGTGCTGCGCGAGAGGAACGCGTGTACCGAGCGACGGATGTGTTGATTATTGATGAAGTGTCCATGGTGCGAGCGGATTTGTTGGATGCGATGGATCTGTTTTTGCGGAATGCGCGCGGGATGTCTGTGCCATTTGGCGGCGTGAAGGTTGTTTTCATCGGCGATTTGCTTCAGCTTCCGCCTGTCGTGCGTCGGGATGAACAGGATGCCTTGCGCGAGGTGTATCCCACGCCGTTTTTCTTTTCATCAAACGTCTTTCGTGAACTGATGGATTTTGGCGCCTTCACCACCATTCAATTGGAAAAGGTCTACCGACAGCGTGACGCCGAGTTTTTGCAATTATTGAATGCGATTCGTGATGGGCGCGTCGATCCGAATGTGCTTCAGGCGCTGAATGCGTGCTACCAGCCCACCAAAAAAACGCCGAAAGAAGCGATTGTGCTGACCGCGACCAATGCGCAGGCCGATGCGATCAACGCAACCCGGATGCGTGGACTCAAAAGCAAAGGGCGCACCTATTCTGCCATGATTTCTGGACGATTTTCAGAGCGTGATTTACCGACAGATGCCGAACTGACGCTCAAGAAGGGCGCGCGCGTGATGTTTGTGCAGAACGATACGGCGGGTCGCTGGGTAAACGGGACGCTTGGGACGGTGGAGGCCGTGGAAGAAGAGGGGGTGGATGTTGCGATCGATGATGGGGCGACCGTGCGCGTGGAGCCTTCGCTTTGGAATCTTTCGCGCAGCGTGTATGACGTGGCGGAAGGGGCGCTTGGACGCGAAACATTGGGGAGTTTTCGTCAGATTCCGCTCACCCTCGCGTGGGCCACGACCATTCATAAAAGTCAGGGAAAGACCTTTGATCAGGTGGTGATCGATTTGGGTGCAGGCGCGTTTGCCGCGGGGCAGACGTATGTCGCACTCTCCCGTTCACGGTCGTTGGATGGGATTCGTCTGCTTCGACCGTTGCGCGCGACCGACATCCGGACCGATCCTACGGTGTCTCAATTCATCCGCATGTTGTAACAAAACACCGCAGCGTTGGCTGCGGTGTTGTTGTGTTGCTTACGCCTTGGCCTTCTTTTCGATGCGTGCGACGTGGCGCTTGGACATCGAGGAGAGACGGTGCTTTTCGCCGGTGACGATCTTCTGATCCACGAAGAGGTTCCAGATCGTTTCCGAGCACTGCGCGCCCTTCGAGAGCCAGTACGCAATGCGTTCTTTGTTCAGCTCAAGCTTGGCGGGGTTGAATTTCGGCTGGTACAAACCGAGATATTCGAGAGCCTTGCCCCACGGATCGCGTCCTTTTTCGCTTACGATCACGCGGTACGTCGGCTGCTTGTTTTTCCCAACGCGGGAAAGACGGATGGTCAACATGGTGGAGAATTCAGTGAAATGAGATCAAAGGCGGGATGATTCCAGGCATCCCATGCCTTGAGCATGGCCAGAGGATAGGGCGGTTCGTTTTTTCTGTCAAGTTGGCCAAAAAAAGATGGATATCTTGATTTTTGCCTACTTCTACGCTAGATTGTCTACAACCCAGCAATGGGGTTTAACACTTTGTCGCATATCCGGGTGCGGAGGGCAGAAGGATTTCCGATGCCTCACGTGGACGGATGACAATGCCGCTATGGCAGAATCGCATCAGGAACAGCAGTTCCTGGAGTACATGGTGAAGTCGATTGTGAATCGGCCGGACGACGTGAAGGTCGAACGGACGGTGGATGAACGGGGTGTTCTCCTTACGTTGCATGTAAACCCTGAAGACATGGGCTATGTCATTGGCCGCGACGGCCAGATGGCTCGCGCGCTCCGCATCCTCTTGAAGGGGGTTGGGGCAAAGCAAAATGCCCGCGTGAACATGAAGATTTACGAACCGGAAGACGCGCGCCGTTCGCACCAGGAAAAGAAGATGTCCATGGGCGGAGGAGACATGGGGGCGCCTGCGCACCCTGCTCGCACGCACGGGGACGCCGGGCTCGTGACGGACACGGATCTGAGCGATCTCGGATTGTAAGAAAAAACTGCCTTCGGGCAGTTTTTTTGTCCGTCGTCAGGAAGCGTGACAATCTTCCAGGTATTGCGTACGCTCACAGGAGCTATGCCTCGATCACCCGTGTCGCGATTGCGCGTGGATGTGCTGACCATTTTTCCCGAGATGGTGGAGCCGTATTTGCGTGGATCTATCCTTGGACGCGGAATGGAAAAAAAGAAATTGGATTTGCGTGCCCATAACCTCCGCGATTGGACGCATGACGCGCATCACACCGTGGATGATAAGCCATTCGGCGGGGGGCCTGGGATGGTGATGAAGGTTGCGCCGTTCCATGAAGCGCTTGTGGCACTCAAGCTCCGAAAAAAAGATGGGAGCAAAACCATCGCAGCAAAACGTGCGCGCGTGATCGTGACGAGTGCAAAGGGGAAACCATTTACGCAGCAGGAGGCGATGCGCCTTGCGACCTACGATCGCTTGGTCTTTTTGTGTGGGCGGTACGAGGGGATTGATGAACGTGTGGCCGCCCATCTTGCGGATGAGGAGTATTGCATCGGTCCCTATGTGTTGACCGGTGGAGAATTGCCCGCGCTTGTGATGGCAGATGCCGTGGCGCGTTTGATTCCAGGGGTCTTGGGGAAGGGCGCCTCGCTTGAAGCGGAATCACACACCGAACCGGGCGTGCTGGAGTATCCGCAATACACCCGTCCGGCGGACTATCCGGTCGGCAAAAAAACGTGGCGCGTCCCCAAAGAGCTGTTGTCCGGAGACCATGCGAAGATCGCCGCGTGGCGGGCGTCGCTTATGCGTCCCGGCGAGCATGCGTAAATGCCCACTTCGCCGTTTCCAGGTAGCAGAGTTCAAGGACGGCGCATCCGGCCACGATCCAAAGATACCGCGCCGGAATGGCGACCGTATTGAGAAAGGATTGTGCCAGCGGAAGATAGACCCCAGCGATCATGAGGAGGACGCCAAAGACGACCGCGGACACGAGCACAGGGTTATCGCGTAGCGAAAGCGTCCAGAACGGACGGTCCAGGTTGCGGAATCCAATCGCGGACATCATGGTCCCGATCCCGTATGAGGCGAAGACGATGGTGTTGGTCAGCGCCGCATCTTGTCCGGTTCCCTGGAGATAGAGATACAGGATAAACAGAAACGTACTCATCGCCAGTGAATTGATGAGGATCAAGAATCCCATTTGAGCATCCGGAATGCGGACATCCCGACGCGTGCGTAACCCACCGGAGCGCTCAAAGGCGTACGCGATGGCGGGGAAGCTATCGGAAAAGAAGTTGATGTACAGAATTTGGAGCGGGAGTAGGGGGAGGGGGATGCCAAGAAGGAGCGCGCCGCCGGTTAGGGTCAGGGTCGTGAAGGCATCGGAAAGCAGGAAGACGATGGACGTCCGCATGTTGCCCAAAATACGTCGTCCTTCTTCGATGGCCGTGACGATGCTTTCAAAGTTGTCATCCAGAATCACCAAATCGGCGACGTCTTTGGCGACATCGGTCCCAGAGCCAACGGCGACGCCGATATCAGCGGCTTCAAGTGCTGGACCGTCATTTACACCGTCTCCTGTCACGGCAACGACGTGGCCGTTTGCTAAAAACGTTTTCACGAGCGCCGCTTTTTGCTCCGGAGCCACACGCGCAAATACCTGCACCCGTTCGACGGCCATTTTGCGATTGCGCGGATCCAGCGACTCCCATTGTTCTGCCGTCATCACCGCATGTCCGGGCGCATCGTTGGGAAGAATCCCTGTTTCTTCTCCGATGGCGCGTGCGGTTCCCGGGTGATCGCCGGTCACGATGACCGTGCGAACTCCGGCAGCCTGGATGCGAGCAACCGCAGCGGGCACAGAGGCGCGGACGGGATCGCGAAATCCAAGTACCCCCTCTAGTGTCCAGGTGTCAGATTTTGGTGCGGCACTTGCAACGGCGATCATGCGTTCGCCTGATTCCGTGTACGTCGCGATGATTGTTTTCCAGGCTTCCAGCGATTCACGAGGGAGACGCGCAAGCGAAAAGATGAATTCCGGTGCACCCATGCGTACTTCGCGTTGTGCGCCGCTTGCGGACGTGGTGCATCCGGACGACTTGCGTGCGCTTGTAAACGGAATGCGATCATGAACAAGCGGGGTGACGGTGCGATAATCCGCGCCAAAACGCATGGCTTCACGCACAAGAGACTGTTCCATGGGTCGGCCGAGCAGGGTCCATTCCGTCGAGGCTGCCTCCGGATTCTCGATGACCACATCCACACACGAGAGGGCGTGACGTAACAGGGTTTCTTGAGGGATATCGGCAGCAGGTTGGACGCGTGTTAGCGTCATCTTTGCTTCAGTCAACGTGCCGGTTTTATCCGTCAGGATGACGCTTGTAGATCCAAGTGTTTCGCCGGCAAGCAGTTTGCGCACGATTGCATTTCGTTTGGCGAGTCGTTCGACGCCTACGGCAAGAATGACGGTGAGCGTGATGGGAAGTCCCTCTGGAACGGCCGACGCGGCAAGGGCGACGGCGATGAGGAGCATTTCGGACAAGGGTTGACCACGAAGGACGCCCAGGGTGAACACGCCTGCGACCAGGAAGAGCAGAAAACCAGTGACGTAGAGCGCGAACCGTCGCACCGCGCGTTGCAGCGGGGTGAGTTGGGGCGTGGTGTTGACGGTCAACGTGGCGACACGTCCAAACGCGGTTGCGTTCCCGGTCGCGACCACGACGCCGTCGGCATATCCTTCGGACACGATGGTGCCAAGAAACGCCATGTTCGTACGATCGCCTAACGCGGTTTGCGCGGGAAGCGGTTCGGTTTGTTTTTCCGCGGGAAGTGATTCCCCGGTCAGCACGGATTCATCCACGTGCAATCGGTTTACGGTGAGGAGTCGCACGTCGGCCGGAACACGTTCGCCTTGGGTCAGGCGGATGATATCACCGGGCACCAGCGCTTCGGCGTCTACTTCATATTCTCGTCCATCGCGTCGCACACGCGCGCGCACGCGGACGTATTTGGTCAGGTGCTGGATCGCTTGCTCTGCTTTTGCCTCCTGCCAATATCCAAGGGCGGCATTTGCGAGCACGGTTGCGAGTAGCACGATGCTGTCTTTGTAGGTCTCCAAAAACGCCGTGACGCCCGAGGCGACAAGCAAGATCAAAATAAGCGGGCTCGTGAATTGCTGGAGGAGGATTTTCCACGGCGAACGATGGGTGTGTGCGGTAAGGGTATTTGATCCAAATCGTTGCTTTCGTCCGGGGATTTCGGATTCGGCAAGCCCGTTCCGTTGCGTACCGAGCTCGGACAAGACGGCAGCACCGGAAGAGTTCCAGGGGAGAAATGAAGAAGGGGCGGGCATACCTAGGTGACAAAGGCGGAGCAGGCAAAGAACAGGACGGCGAGCAGCAATAAAATCCCCCCTTCACGCCGCGTAATCATCCCTTCTGTGCGTGCGAACACGGGGAGAAGTGCAGCCAGGGCAAGGAGGACGGGAATGAGCAGCAGGTACGCCGTCCCTTGGGGGAACGGGAGCGGGGAAAAGAGGGCGAAGGCTCCAAGGAGGCCGATGTTCGCAAGCGCAGAGCTAAACAGATGCATGAAGGAGAGTTCTCCCATGTGTTTGCGTCCGGATTGGAACGCGACGATCATTTCGGGCAAGTTGGTTCCGACGGAGATCACGATAAGTCCGACGAGATATTCTGGGACAGGGATGCGGTGGAGTAGCCAGTGGACGAGCGATACGATCCCGTCGGAGAGTAGGAGGATGGCGGTAATGGATGCGAGGATGGCGAGCAGATCGTTGGCGCGGCGGCGAGAGGAGACGATGGAGGGAAGTTGGAAGTGCATCCCGTCTACGACGTGGCGATTGATCCAGGCAAAGGCCGCGAGATAGACGCCGATGAGGAGCATTCCATCGAAGTTTGAGAGCGTGCCGTCAAATCCAAGTGGAAGCGGGGCAAGAAAGGCGAGTGCCGGTAGAGCGATCGCGGCTCCAGAGGTGCCAACGCGGATACGGCGTTGCCAGATCGCATTTAGTCCAAGGACGACCCCAAAGAGCATCACGATGCCACCCAGAAGATTGCCGACGGAAACGGAAGGGATCCCTTCGGAGAGGGATGCGAGGCCGATCATGAGCTCCGGTGCGGACGTAAAGAGACCTAGGAGGATCCCAAGGAGTCCGACACGAATACCCGCCGCAAGGCCAAGCATCCGCGTACGTGACACGAGCACGTCCGCCGCAAGGCCAAGCAAATAGAAGAGCGGGATCAGCGCGGCAGCGGCAAAGAGGACGAGAGCCATGGGGTCAGTGTACCAAATTCCGCATCTTGACGCCTTCTCCATCACGACGTATTCTGGTGCCGCTTGGCTCCTTCGTCTAACGGTTAGGACAGCGGCTTTTCAAGCCGTTAACAGGGGTTCGATTCCCCTAGGAGCTACCAACAAAGCACTCCACCAAACGGTGGGGTATTTTGTTGGTAATTTCTGGATGGAATCGAAGGGTATTCAGGGAAGTGAACGTATTCACTTTCCTGAAACCCCGGTTGCGGATGAGTGCCGAGGTTGTCGCTGATTCCCCGAGGCACGAGGGAGCAGGATTCCCCTAGGAGCTACCAATACAAAAACCTCCCCATCGGGAGGTTTTTGTTTGCGTTTCCTTTTCGTTCGCGGTAACAATCCCGGCAATCTATGAGCAAAAGCCTCATCCTGGATTTGATGCGGGAGATTGCGGACGAGATGCGGGTGGATCTGCTGATTGAGCCAACCTGGGGGTATGTGGCACGTTTGCGGACGCCGGACGGACGGACGCGTTTTTTTCGGAATACGGTGCTTGATTTAAACGCCGCGGGTTCGGTGGAGATCGCGAAAGATAAAGATTACGCCGCCTTTTTTTTGAAGGACGCAGGCTATCCCGTGCCGGAGGGCGAGGCCTTTTATACGACGGCATGGGCGGCAACCATCGGAAGCGATCGGACGCCGGAGCGGGCGCAGGTGTATGCGGAGCGGCTGGGGTATCCGGTCATCGTGAAACCGAATAGCAAAAGTCAGGGGCACGGCGTGTCGTTGGTGCGTTCGGGGCAGGAATTTGCCGCCGCGTTCGCGCAGGCCGCGCATCACGAACGCGTCGTACTTGTGCAGAAGCGGGTCATGGGGAGGGACTATCGGATCGTCGTTCTGGATGGCGTCGTGATCTCTGCATACGAACGTCGTCCGCTGCAGGTCACGGGGGATGGGATCCGGACGGTCCGCGCCTTGCTTCAGGCGTTACAGGAACAATTTGTGCGTGATGGCCGGGATACCTGTCTTTCGCTAGATGATCCACGCATCACGCGTGAACTTGCGCATCGAGGCGCGACACAGGAGAGCATCCCGCCCAAGGGTCTGACGTGGACGCTTCTCCCAAATGCAAATCTATCTTCCGGGGGAATGGCGGTGGATGTGACCGAGAGACTCCATTCGGAGTGGTGTGCGCTTGCAGCGCGCATCGCGCGAGACATGAATTTGCGGTACATCGGCATCGATGTGATGACAGAGCAGGGATTGGATGCGCCTCCGCAGGAATATGTGGTGATCGAAGTGAACGCGGCTCCTGGATTGGATAATTATGCAACGATTGGCGCAATCCAAAAACAGCGCGTGAAGGCGCTGTATCGGAATGTGATGGAGGCGTTGTTGCGTTAGCGTTTCATCGGGATCAACCATTCTTCGATCGCGAGTGCGATCGCACAGGCGCACCCGACCACAAGGGCGTAGATAGTCAGGATTTCTGAGGCGGCAAAGGGGACCTGTTTTAAGGAACCCAGAATCAGCGCAGCCGTCCAAGATGTGCCCGAAATGGCCCCAGAAACGGAAAGCCAGCGCCGTGCGCGCAACATACCGGGCGTACGAGCCAGCGCCTTGCCTTGGAGGGCATCAAAAAAGGGAAGATGGACGTTATGGAAGATCAGGCCGTTCGCTGTGAGGATGAAGACGATGATCATCTTTGCCAAGAATTTACTGCTTTGCAGCAAGCGTTCGGGATCTTGCAGGAAGAGCCCGATGCCTGACACGACGAGAAGGAAGAGACCAGCCCACACGAGTTTGGAGGTGATGCGGAGGATGGCGATTTCATGACGCTGCAATTTTTTATCGCGGATGAGATGCAAAAAGAGCGCGTCGGAAACAAACGCTCCGCCGGCGCCGAGTGCCAGCCCAAACAAATGAACCGCGATCAACCCGGAACGCAATACACTCGGATCCATATGTCCGAGTGTATCACAGTCGCTACAGGCTTTTTGCAAAGGTGATGAGCGCGTTTGCGATGGCGGCTTCTTCCTTCCCCGTCGCCGATCCTTTGAGTTCGTAGTAGGTTGTTCCTTTCACGAACTCCACGATGATCGTACGCACTCCGTAGACGTTATGTGAGGTGACAAACGCATCTTTCCCGAGGGATGGCTCCAGTCGGTAGGTTCGTCCACTTTCACGCGCGAGGTCCAGTCGCGTGGCTAAGAAATCCGTAGCGCGTTTTTCAGAGACGTTTGTCCGTGACGTGAGGTCGACATACGCTGGGATGACGGGTTGCGTCGTGGAGGCGATCCAATAGCAGGCGGAAAGGATTTCATAGCCAGATTCTCCTGCGGGACGCTGATCTTTGAGGGAAAACGTATTGCCCGGAAAGATGGTCGCTGCCTTTTCTTGTGTGAGTTGTGTGCAGGCGTCTACGCGTGGAAGCGTACGCAACAGGGCGAGATCGGGATCCGTGGTTTGCGCAGACGGCGCGGAAGGCGCTGGTGCGGGAGACGGAGACGGTGTGGGAGACGGAGTGGCCGGCGTTTCGCTGCACCCTGCGGCAAGAAGGGGGAGCGTGAGAAGGGAGAAGATGATGTGTGACGGACGCATACGGACAGTATGAAGAATGATATGGAAAGTGTACGGGGCCTGTGGTGGCCTGAGAAGAGCCTTCTTTAAGAACCCTCTCCGCGCTCCAGGTTTTCGATTTCTGCCCCCAGTTTTACCCATTCTTCTTCCAGGTGGTTTTGCATGGTAACGACGGTGTGTAGGCGCTGCGATTGTTCTGCGATGCGTTCAGTCGGGTGTTCGGTAAACCAGCGAAGCAATGTTTCGCGCTCCATTTCGAGCTCCTGGAGCTCTTTTTCCAGTTTACGCCAGGCGCGTTTTCGTTCGGTGAGTTTGGCGTGGCGTTCGGCACGGCTTTCTTTGGGAGAGGGGGGAGCATCTGACGGGGCGAGGGCAGTATCCAGGGCTAAATCATGGCGAATATCCTGGACGTACTCTGCATACGTGCCGGGATACCGATGAACGCGACCGTCACGGACATCCAAGATGACATCCGCCAGGCGATTCACAAACCCACGATCATGGGACACGAATAGGATCGTGCCTTTGTATTTTGCGAGCGCCTCGGCAAGTGCTTCTACCGTATCAAAATCGAGGTGGTTGGTGGGTTCGTCCAGGAGAAGTACCTCAAAACGGCCAAGACATAGCCCGGCAAGCACAAGTCGTGCCGCTTCTCCGCCCGAGAGGACGCGTGTCGGTTTTTCCCGATCATCCTCGCGGAACAAGAAGTCGCCGGCCATGGCTAGAATCTCCTGTCGCGGTAAATCCGGGGCGGAGCGTGTGAGATACTGTTCCACGGTTTCATCCGGATGCAGCGCGGCACGGACTTTTTGATCATACAGCCCAACCCGCAGGCGGTTGGCGTAGGTGAACGTTCCGGCTTTCTCAGGGAGTCGCCCGGCAAGTGTTTGAAGGAAGGTCGTTTTTCCTTGGCCGTTTTCTCCGACAATGGCGACGTGTTGACCGCGTTGAATCTCGACGTCGATCTCAGACACGACGGTTTTTTCGGGATAGCCGATGGCAAGATGGGTTGCGCGCAACGCAAATGTGTTTCGCCATTCCACTTGCGGAATATGGATCGTCACGCGGGGGGCGGGCGGACGAATCTCTTTGGTGTTCAATCGCGCAAGCGCCTTCATCTTGCTTTGCGCCTGCGAGGCCTTTGAAGCCTTGGCACGAAAGCGATTGATAAAGGTTTCTAAATGTTTCTTTTGTTGTTCAATGGATTTATTTTCGCGCGCGAGCGTGGCATCACGTTCTTGTTTGTACAGAAAATACGACTCGACATCGCCAGGAAACAAGGTGAGTATGCCTCGATCCAATTCCATGGTTTCGGTACAGGTTCGCATTAAAAATTCACGGTCGTGCGAGATGATGACAAAACTTCCGGCATAATCGGCAAGGACGGCTTCGAGGAGAAGCTGTGTTTGGACGTCTAGGTAGTTGGTTGGTTCGTCCAACAGGAGCAAGGTTGGTTCTGCTAAAAAGAGGGCGGCGAGACGCGCGCGCATCTGTTCACCGCCCGAGCAGGATTGGATCGGACGGGTAAGATATTCCGCGGAGAGGCGAAATTGCGCGGCGACCTTGGCGCAGCGCCAGGCGGGTTGGTTGGACAGACGCTCCAAAAATGCCTCGATGGATTCACCGGGGACAAACTGTGTGTGTTGTTCCAAATAGCCGATGCGCGCAATGTCGTGGACCCGAATTGAACCGCGTTCAGGCGCTTCTTCGCCGGTTAACATCTTGAGAAGCGTGGTTTTTCCTTCGCCATTACGTCCGATAAAGCCGTACCGTTCGCCTTCATGGATCGCGAATGAGAGATCCTCGAATAACACACGAGGTCCAAGGGTTTTGGTCAGATGTTCGGCCTGAAGCAGGGTTGCCATGGTGGCATCATGGCAGAGAATGGGGGAGAGACACAAACCCCGGCGAATGGCCGGGGGTGCGTTACTGGCACTTGATTTGTGCGTCGACTTCGATGCGCTGATTGGAATCTACGGCGTTTGCAAAGACGCCTGTGAATGTCGCGCTCTGAAAGTCTTCTGCGATGGAAACGCTTGACTGACCTTCGACGGGGCTAAACGTGCGAGACGGATCGTTCGGGTCTGCAGTGTATTGGATCGTCGCCAGACCGCCGTCCCGTTCATGAACGGGTTGTTCGCCCGCGGCGCGCACGGTTCCTCGAAAAAAGTTAACGGTGAGATAGGCGCCTGTTCCGTTGTTATCGCGACCCATGGAGGTGCCGCGAAACTGAAAGCCGCGTTCTGGATTTCCGTTTCTGGCAGGCTGCGCTGATCCGCAAACCGTGAGAATGTTGGTTGAATAGTTGATGGCTCCGGTAAGCGTGACGCGTGTTTCAGGTGTCCGTGTCGGGGGAGGTGGTGTGGGTGCCTGCGCCTGCGGTGCGGGGGTGGGTGTTGTGGGTGTTGGCGTCGTCGTTGCCGCGCCACAACCGGCTCCAATCAGGCTGAGTGTGAGAACCGTAAGTGCGAAGGGGTGTTTCATATTATTCGATGATCAGCGTACCACGCATGTCTGGATGGGGTGAACAGTGATACGGGTACGGGCCGGGGACGAGCGTTCCCGTGTCGAGGGTAAAAGATTGTCCGCTGCCAAGCATTCCGGAATCAAACCCCGGTTTATCAGAGGTTGCGGTATGGTTCATGGTATCTGCGTTCACAAAGCGGATAGGTGTTCCGCGTTTCACGGTTACAGTGTCCGGGGAAAACGCAAAGTTCTTGATCGTGATTTCGGTGGCGGGAGAGGCGACCTCGTTTTCATTCCGTACGGCAACGACATCGAACGGGATTTGAACCAGCGTATCTCCCTGTTTCACGGGTTCATCCTTGGTCGGATCGTAACGATTATCCCCGTTGTCGTGCCGGAGAGTAGCAAAATAGGTTTTTCCTTGCTGGAGTGACGGCGAGACGTTGATCCAGGTTTCTCCGTGGTGGCCAACAGATTGGACGTCGCTGACCCCAAGAATTTTTCCGGGTTTTCCGGCTTCATCCAAATGAATCACGATGAACCCGCGTTTGCTGAATTGGGATTCGCGAAGGATCACCGTTTCGGAGGGTGATTGAGGATCGATGCGTACATCATCTTCTCCAAGCGGGCGAACCGGTGCTTGAACATCCCGGGCCGGGGTTGTGACGACGGGGGATGGGGTATCGGACGTGCATCCAGCGCCGACGCTGGCGAGGCAGGATACGAGCAAAAAAAAGCGTCGCATAAAGCAGGACGAATGGGTCAGGTGCGCCAAGCGTAGCATGTGCGAGGGAGCGACGTCATGCCGTGGCGATCAAGATGGCGCCAACGGTTACGAGCCCGCCCCCGATCACGAGTCGGGCGGAGATCGGTTCTTGGAGTGCAAGAACGGAGAGCACGATGATGAAGGGGAGGGAGAGGCGATCCAGGCTCGCGAGTTTGGATGCGGTCGTCGCCTGCAGTCCAAGAAAATAGAAGAGCCAGGATAATGCGCCAAACACGGCCGCAAGCGCGATTGGGGCGTAGTGTTTGAGAGGGACGGACGTAACGGCCTGCCATTTTCCGGAGAGCGCGACCGTGCCGATCAAAAAGAGAGCCATCAGAATACCGCGGAGCGCGGTCGCGGCGGTTGGATCAACCTGCTTTAGGCCGACTTTTCCTACAATCGTCATGAGCGCGGCGGTGATTGCTGCGAGAAGTCCGTAGAGTACCCACATAGTTTCTTCTATCCTACGCCACTCGCGCATGCGTTGCCACGCGTTCCGCGCTCGGATAGGATCAAGGCATGTCCACATGGACCCGTGTGCTCGGGATTGAGTCCAGCTGCGACGAAACGGCGGTCGCGATTTTGGCGTGTCGTGGCAACGAAGTGCGTCGTGTGAAGGACTTGGTTACGTCCCAGGTGCCGATCCATCAAAAGTATGGCGGGGTGGTGCCAGAAGTCGCGGCACGCAGCCATGTCCCGGAAACGGTATCCCTGCTGACGCAAGCGCTTGGTCGTCGCGGACTTGGGTCGTTTGACGTGATCGCCGTGACGCAGGGGCCGGGATTGCCCATCGCGCTTCGGGTGGGGATCGAGGCCGCGCGCGTCCTTGCGCTCCTTTCGGGAAAGCCGCTTATCGGAGTGAACCATCTGGAGGGGCATGTAGCGAGCGCATGGCTTGATCCGGCGAATCGTCGGAAGTTCGTGTTTCCGTTGCTTGCGCTTGTCGTGTCCGGTGGCCACACGGAACTCGTGATCATGAAGGATTTTGGGGACTATCGGTTGATCGGTGAGACACAGGATGATGCGGCGGGGGAGGCGTTTGATAAAACCGCAAAGCTTATGGGATTGCCGTATCCAGGTGGCCCACAGATCGCAAAACTCGCCTTGGCGGGTGACCCGAACGCGATTCCGTTGCCACGCCCGATGTTGCATGACGGGACGTTTAACATGAGCTTTAGTGGGCTCAAAACCGCGGTGCGCTTGGCATGGGAGGCGGGGCAGGCGACCGGGATCAAAAAAGAGGATGTTGCGGCAAGTATTCAGCAGGCCATTGTGGAGGTGTTGGTACACAAAACCATCGCAGCGGCACGTCATGCGCGTGTTGCATCGGTTGCGTTGGTTGGGGGTGTCTCGGCGAACACGGTGTTGCGGGAAACATTGGGGGCGCGATTGCGCGACGAGCTGCCACATGTCGGGTATCTTCCTTCAGATCGCAAGTCGATCACGGATAACGCCGCGATGATTGCGGCGGCGGGATATTGGCAGTATCAAAACGGCACGCGACATGACTGGAAAAAGATGGAAGCGCGTCCGGAGTGGCCACTTGGTGTGCGTTAACGTATGAAACAGACATTTTTGGTGCGAGATGTCGACGGATGGGACGCGGTCGCCGCGCGTATCCTTGAAATCCTGCGTCCAGGAGATGTGTTGCTGTTGTCGGGTCCGCTTGGGGCGGGGAAGACGACGTTCACTCAGGCGCTGGCGCGAGCGCTGGGCGGGGTTCTGCGGCCACGGAGTCCGACATTCGCGTTGGTGCGCGCGTATCCGGTGAAGGGGCCAAGACGTATCACGCGGCTCGTGCACATCGATGCCTATCGCTTGGAAACGCCGGAAGAGGCGCATGCGTTGGGACTGGAGGACGAGCTTCTGACGCCGGG
The DNA here is from genome assembly GCA_022843095.1 of Patescibacteria group bacterium. GTDB lineage: Bacteria > Patescibacteriota > Patescibacteriia > 2-12-FULL-60-25 > 2-12-FULL-60-25 > JALHOH01. The sequence goes on along the minus strand of JALHOH010000001.1, from coordinate 54,703 downwards.
TACCGTTCTTGCGATTGAATGGCCGGAGAAGATCGCCCTTCCCGCGCAGTTTTCGAAGACCCCGTTCCGCCTCACAATTACCCCAATGGATCCAAGTGGACGTGTGGCGGAATTGACCGTGCCGGATTGACAGCCCTTGGAAATCGCGGTACAGGTGGGGTACCGGGACTTACAAGGAGTAGAGTCATGGGAAGATCAGCTGCGGCGCGGCGTGAAGCAACGGGTCTTCCGCCGACGCTCGAGATTAGTTCGCACGCGATCGCACGCTTCATGCGCAGATATGAAAACTGCGAATGGGTGCGCGAGGACGGACAGAATATTCCACACACCCTCCGTCAGGAAAAGGTGTCAGAAATTCATCGTCGTCTCACAAGCGTTTCGCTTATTCCGTCGGAGTATGTCCGTGTATTGTGTCCGCCTCGGCGCGAACGCAAAACGGGTGCATATGACGAACGTCCGCGGGCGCTCACGTTGTATTGGGACGACGGAGAGCTTGTGTACGTGACACGCGATCACACGCTCGTTTCGGTCATTGCTCCCACGGAGGGAATGCGGGAGATCGCGGAAGATCGAGGATATCGATTCGAGCGCGTGATTTCCTACACCCACTTGGAACGGGTCGAATTCTTCCTTTTTCGCGATGCGGAAGAGGTTTTGATCGAGGAGATTGGGGCGTTGCATTGGCGCCTTTCTTCTCGAGCGTGTTCGGACGGGTGTGTGTGGCACGTTCGATATGGTACATCTGTGCGGTATCCTACGCGCACCATTCCCGGATCCTATGTAGATCCGGCACGGGTGCTTCCGCTTCCGTTTCAGGCGAATCCGCGTCAGACCTATGCGGCACTCGAAGGGGTGATGCGTTCGATGATGTTTTCGAACGAGCGACTTCTGCTGTGTGGAACGGATCGAGAGATGCTGGAGGTGCTGAGTGGGTTTCCAGAACCGGTTCGGAACGCGGAGCTTCCTGAAGAGGGGATCCGGACGGGAAACGGATACGGCTTTGTCTGTAGCTCTCCCGCACAATTCCGGGTAAAACGTACGATGTAGAAACAGAAACCGCGGAACACGTCCGCGGTTTTTTATGTGGCCGGTTCTTGCAGGGTGGAATCCACGTTTGCGACGGCGAGGACTTCATCGACACTGGTCAGACCATCCAGTGCTTTGAGTAACCCGTCTTGCGCCATGGTGATCATCCCATCCTGACGCGCGAGATCCAGAATTTCCCCTTCGGTCACGTCTTTTGAGAGAATCCGCTCTTCGATGACGCGTGTCATCGTAAAAATTTCGTAGATCCCGACACGGCCTTTATAGCCATTGCCGTGACAGGTGGGACAGGATGCATTGGATCCTGGTCCAAAAAACGCGATCTTTCCGAGGTCCACCGTGTAACCGGATTTTGGGGAGATGGTGCCTAGTGCTTCCCGTACTTCTTTGTCTTGTGATGGAGAAAGCGTAGCCGGGACTTTGCAATCCGGACACAGGCGTCGAACCAGACGCTGTCCGATAAGCGCGTTCAGCGCAGGGGCCAGCAAGAACGGTTTGACTCCCATGGAAAGAAAGCGGGGGATGGCGCCGGCGGCAGAATTGGTGTGGATCGTCGAGACGACAAGGTGACCGGTGAGCGCGGCCTGAATGGCGATATCCGCCGTTTCAAGGTCACGGATTTCACCGACCATCACAATATCCGGGTCTTGGCGCAGAATCGAACGCAGGCCTTTGGCAAAGTCATAGTTTCGGCTGTGGTCGATCTGTGATTGGTTGATCCCTTGGAGTTTGTATTCGATCGGATCTTCCAGCGTGATGATTTTGACATCCGGCGTGTTGAGCTTTTTGAGTACGGCGTAAAGCGTTGTCGTTTTTCCAGACCCGGTTGGCCCGGTCGTGATGATCATCCCGTTTGGTTTTTCAATTTCGCGAAGCAGCCGTTCCAGCGCCAAGCCGCGGATCCCGAGGTTATCGAATTCCAGAGCGATCGCCTTTGGACGTAGAAGACGCATGACCACGGATTCTCCAAACGCGGTCGGCAAAAAGCTGACACGAATGTCGATTTTTTCGTTGGTGAGGTAGATCGTGATGCGTCCGTCTTGAGGGATATCCTCGATGTTCATCTTTGCCCCAGCAAGCAATTTGAGGCGCGCGATCATTTGTTTCCACGCGGTTTTGGGCAAGCTCGCCGCGTCGGTCAGAATCCCGTCGATCCGAAATCGAATCTTGACTTGCTCTTCTTCGGCCTCGACGTGGATATCCGAGGTGTTGGAACGCAGTGCGGCGCCCACCATGAGCGTCACGACATCGGTTGTGGACACGGTTTTGATGCGCTCCTGCAACTGGCGGAGGTCTGCAAGTTCCCGTTCGTACTTTTGAAGATCTTTTTCTTCGATGCGGTAGCCAAAAATGATCTCCTTGGTTTCCGGAAGAACGGCGTAGAGCTTGAACGCGGCATTAAAACTTTGATCGCTGACAAAATACAGTCCGACGTTTGCGTGTCGTTCTTTTTTCAGCGATTCCATTAACGCATCTACCTCTTTACCGGGGTTTGTGGTTGCCAGTCGGATTTCCTCTCCATTAAAGAAAAAGGGGAGTGTGCGGAGTCGTGTGGCTTCTGCTTTTGGGACAAGGGATAACGCTTCCGGTGCGATCGGGAATCCTTTGAGATCGATAAAAGGCAGCCCGAGTTCTCCGGCGCGTTTCGCTGATTCTCGTTCGAGTTCGGCGAGGCGAATGTCGCCCATTTTTTCTTCCAACGCTTCTGGAGTGGACGTGTCGTCGGTCAGTTTCTTCTTCGCCGGTTTAGGTGGGGCTTGCGGGGCGACTGACGCCGAACCACCGGCGGCGGGGGGAGTCGCCGGTTTTTTGAGCAGTTCTTCGATGGATTTCGGCGCAGGCATACGACATTACGCGCGGTGTCCTAAGAGCCGGCGTACGATGCGCACGACTTTTGTCATGGCACTCGCATCTTCGACGCGCCAGGCGAGGCGTTGCCAGCTGGCGTATTGGAACGTGGTGGTGGCCATGGCGATGACGGACATGATCCCGATAAGAAGCGCATATCCCAAGAAAATGCCGATCAGGACGAGCGTCCCGAATTGGAAGAGCGCCGCGCTGATCATCCCGATAAACAGGGGGACGAGCGCCATGAGGAACACGATGATGCCCAGGATGTTTGCGGTAAACGCGAACAAGAAAAGAAGCGCCGCATGTTCAAGGACGATCCCAAGCGATTGCACCGTCATTTTGTACGACGCCAGAAGCGCGGGCCAGGCATGTTCCTCGTTTAACATGACACGGTTGATCGCAAAGAGGTGGACGGTCGTGACCAGGGCGGCGGCAAGTAAGAAACAGATAAACGCCACGGTAAACACCCCGATCGCAAAGGCGGTCGGAGTCTCTGCGGCGAGTTGAAAGGCGATGAGCGTGACCACGCGAACGGCCCAAAACACCAGCATGCTCAGCGCATTGATCCCGGCGAGCGGCCAGAATTTTCGTGCCCCGGCGCCAAGACAGGCGCGGAAGGAGGGGACGGCTCCGCGCATGCGTGTGCCGAGCCCATAGGCAAGCGCTCCTTGCGAGACGACGGACATCCCATAGACGGCCGCGAGGATGATCCCGAAGAGAAGCAGTCCTTGGGCGAGCGTCGCGTATCCCATGAACGCCTGGAATCCGGTAAGTCCGGAAAGATGCGCAATCACGGCGCTTCCAAGCCCAGTGCCTTGCTGCTGCATCAACAAACGAGCGTCTTCGGGGAATCGGACCACAGCTGTGAGGAGGACATCAAGCAGCCCCCCGGATTGAAGCAGGAGGGCAAAAATCGCAAAAAACCACAGCTTTTTTTCTTGCCAGGCAAGAATCAGGGCATCGCGAAACATCTCGCGATACAAAGGACGTACGGCGGGCTTGGATTTACGGATAGCCATAGAAAGGGATTGTCCTCAGTATACCATAGCTCCAGGATGGGTTGACTTTTTGCCCAAAACGCCGTATATTACCTTTCCCGCTATGGGAAATTCCACCAAACACGACGCGTTCTATGCGCTGTCACGGTCGCTGGTTGCGGATACGGATCCGTCCCACGACTACGAACATCATCGCCGCGTTGCGGCAAACGCCCTCCATATCGCCGCGCACGAAGGGGCGAACGAGGAGATCGTCCTTGCGGCAGCATTGCTCCACGACGTGGTCAATGAGCCCAAACATTCTCCGCTCGCGAAGGAGAATGCGGCACGGTCGGCGGCGCTCGCACGCGATGCGCTGGTCGCTCAGGGATTGCTCACGGCGGAGGATGCGGAAGCCGTTGCGACGGCCATCCGTGAATGCTCTTTTTCGAAGGGAATCACGCCGTCCACGCGTGAGGGACGCGTCTTGTTTGACGCCGACCTCTTGGAGAGTACGGGGGCGATTTCCCTCATGCGGATCTTCTGTTCTTCCGGACAGTTGAGCCGCCGCTTCTACGATCCGGAAGATCCGTTTGCCGAATCCGGTCGTCCGCTTGCGATGCTCGAGAACGCGCTGGATGTGATTCCAGGACGTCTGTTGATCGCAAAGTCGCGGATGACAACGGAAACCGCTAAACGGATGGCAGAGGAGCGGGAGCCGATCTTGCATCAGTTTCTCGCCGCCCTTCGCCAAGAACTCGGACGTACCTAGTTGCGTCTGCCAAAAACGTCCCCCGCGTTGGAGGGACGTTTTTTCGTTAGGCACTCTTGTTCTTTGGATTTGCGGGCGGCATTCCCACGACATCCGCGAATTCGTCGCGTTCGATGGTTTCGTGCGTCATCAGATAGTTCGCGATCCGATCCATCGCATCGCGGTGCTGTGTGATGAGCTTGGTCGCCGTTTCGAGTCCGGTACGGATGAGCGTATCCATTTCCGTGTCGATTTTTTCTGCGCGTGATTCCGAGTAGTCACGGTTCTCGTGGATTTCGCGTCCCAGGAAGATCATGTCTTCATGCTGGCCGTACATGCGAGGTCCAAGGGTTTCCGACATGCCCCATTGCGTGACCATGCTGCGCGCAAGACCAGTTGCGTTCTTCATGTCGTTTGAGGCACCCGTCGTGATATCGCCGAAGATGATTTTTTCCGCGGCATATCCACCCAACATGATCGCGATTTCTTCGCGGTATTCGGTGGACGTTTTCATGGTTCGGTCTTCAGTCGGGAGCTTGATCGTGTATCCAGCGGCGCGTCCACGGCTGATGATGGACACCTTTTGTACCGGATCGGTGTGGGGGAGGAGGTGCGTGACGAGCGCGTGCCCGGCTTCGTGGTAGGCGGTGACTTTGCGTTCCGCTTCGTTCATGAGGTGGCTTTTGCGTTCGGGGCCGAGCATCACCTTTTCGATCGATTCCAGAAGTTCAACCATCGTCACCTGTTCTTTGTCGCGGCGCGCGGCAAGGATCGCGGCCTCATTCATGAGGTTCGCGAGATCCGCCCCGGAGAATCCCGGCGTCCGTTCGGCAAGACGTTTGATGTTGACGTCTTTCGCAAGCGGCTTGTTTTTGGCATGGATGTTTAGGATTTCTTCGCGGTCACGAATGTCCGGCGGATCCAGAACCACACGGCGATCAAAACGGCCTGGGCGAAGCAGTGCTGGGTCCAGCACGTCCGGACGGTTGGTGGCGGCGACGACGATGACGCCTAGGTTTGGTTCAAACCCGTCCATTTCGACCAGGATTTGGTTCAAGGTTTGTTCGCGTTCGTCGTGCGATCCACCAAGGCCGGATCCACGCTGACGGCCGACCGCATCGATTTCGTCGATGAAGACGATGCACGGCGCGGATTTTTTGGCGCGTTCAAACAGATCGCGCACGCGCGAGGCACCAACCCCGACAAACATCTCCACGAATTCCGATCCGCTCATGTGGAAGAACGGCACCTCCGCTTCTCCGGCGACGGCGCGGGCGAGGAGCGTTTTTCCGGTTCCCGGCGAACCCATCAAGAGGACGCCTTTCGGGATCTTTGCACCGAGCTTGGCGAACTTTTCTGGATGCTTCAAAAATTCGACGACTTCCAGAAGCTCGTTTTTTGCTTCGCGGACACCGGCGACATCGGCAAACGTCACCTTGTTCTTGTTGTCCGTCGGCGCCGTTTCGCGGGCCGTGGATTGTCCAAAGCTCATGGCGCGGTTGTTTTGCCCCTGCACTTGGCGGAAAAAAAACAACATGAGCCCAATCATGAGCGCGAACGACAAGAGCGGCGGCAGAATGATGGCGGCCCAATAGCCGACCCCGTTTGGTTCTTTGATCGTGACTTTAAGCGTTCGGGCCTTTTCTGGATCCACGCCGTAGTTCTTGAGCACTTCCGACAGCGATTCCCCAGGTTCTTTCTTGACCTCCACCTTGGCGTCATCGGCTAAACGTACATCCAACCGATCCCCGTGGACCGTGATTTCTTTTACCTTCCCTTCTTGCACGCGGGTCACGAAGGTGCCCACATCCATCGTTTCTGCGGGTTTGACGTTCACAAACGCGAACACCCCCAAGAGCACGATGGTGCCAAGAAGAATCAACCCATTGCGTACAGTAGAGTTCATAGTCATGGTTCGTCCTGTGCCGAGGGTATCGGAAGATGCGTATAACGTCTAGGAGACATTAATACAAAACACCCCCGACAAGCGGGGGTGTTTGTGTGCGTACGGGTTACGCCTTTGTTTCTTCCTTCGGCTTGCGGAGCGAGAGTCCCAAGCGGTGGTTTTCGGCATCGATGTTGATGATGCGGAAGTCGAATTCATCGCCGACGCGTGCGACCTCGTTCACGTCCTTCACCGGACGGTTGGAGAGTTCGCTGATGTGCGCCAAGCCATGGATGTCCGGATCAAGCTCCACGAAGAGCCCGAACGGGTTGATCTTGAGTACGCGGCCCTTCACGAACTGGCCGACCTTGTACTTCGCCGCCACGTTCTTCCACGGATCTTCGACGAGCTTCTTCATCGAGAGGAAAATCTTGGACCCTTCGATGTTGATGATCTCGGCGCGGACCGTATCGCCGACCTTGAGCACGTCACGTGGGTGATCGATGCGCTGCCAGGCGATTTCGGAGATGTGGACCAACCCTTCCAACGCTTCGTCAAAGCGGACGAATGCACCGAAGTCGGTCACGGCGGTCACGGCTCCTTCGACGTGGTCACCGATCTTGTACTTGGCGAGGACGGATTCCTGCTTGGTTTCCCACACCGCCTTTTCGGAGACGACGATTTTTTCTTCCCCTTCGTTCACGTCCAGAATCTTCACATCCAGCGGCGTTCCCACGAGCTGCTTCAGCTTCTCGAGGATCTTTTGCTTTTCGCCACCAGCGACACGTGGGTAGTGGTTTGGCGAGAGCTGGGAAACCGGCAAGAAGGCCGGAACGTTCTCGACACGGGTGATAAGCCCGCCCTTGTTGGCGTCGATGATCTTGATCGAGACCACGGTGCCTGCCGTGAACAATTCTTTGATCTTATCCCAGGAGCGCTTGCGACCCGCGCCTTTCAGCGAGAGTTCAAGTTCTGCGAACTCGTTTTCGAGTTCGATCACGGTTGCTTCCACTTCGTCGCCGAGGCGGAGGTCCATGTTCTTATCCAATTCCGGACCACGGATGAGCCCGATCGCGAGCCCGCCAATGTCGCAGCGCACTTCGTTGCGGCCGACGGCGATCACGACGCACTTCACCACGTCGCCGACGTTTGGATAGGCCAAATGGGCATCGGTCAGCAATTTCTGCATTTCCGGTGCCTGTGAGGTTGTGACGTTCATACGCACTGTTTTTTTGTCTATAAACCCCGGAGTTTGCGTACCAGGGCCCCGTTGCCGGTGGTAAATTCCACGGTCCAGCGGATGCTCTTTTAGAAAGAGGTGGTCAAACGATAGGGATTGAATGCGGTTCTGTCAATCCAGCGGATAAAAAAACGACAGGTCTGAAAACCTGTCAGTGACCCCTAAGGTTCGGGTGGTGGCGGATTCAAGATTTCACGGATCACCCCGGCGTGGTCGGGATACAGTTTGGTAAGTGCGTCCATGCACGAGCGATCGCGTGACAAAATGTAGAGAAAGAGTTCCCGCGTTGGTACGGGGGCTTGCAATTGCTTCTTGATGAGCGATTGAAAGAGCGTTGGCCAGATCTGGATAGGGGTATTTTTGAAAATGCCCTCATTTCCGTAAGGTTGCCGTTTCGGCGTTTCCGGTTTCATCCACCTTCCCTCCGACACACGAATACCGCCATTCTGGTCGTCGGTCAATGGCGCTGGTATCCTGTAGGCGTATGCCCATTCGGTACGTCGATCGTCGCGATGCCTTTGCCGTCGCGGATTTTATGACAGAGGTGGTGGAGTATCTCCCGGAATCCGACCGCGCGCCGTATCTTCAGGCGATTGAGGATTTGGAGGCGGGGGAACATGTGACCACCGAACGGCTGGCCGAGGTGGCCAAGAATTTGGCGATGGCAACGTATCCGGCGCGTCGCGCGACGATGCAGTTTTTTCAGACCGTTGGCGCCAAAGACGAGTGGAAAAAAGTGTTGGAATCCGTGCGGCCAACCACGCGCGTGCTGTTGGAACGACTGTGCAAAAACATCGAGTGCAAGTCTTTGGATGAGGTGCTTGGATCTTCTGACGCGTCGTATGCCATCCACGATCAAGAGGAGATGGAGCTTGAGGCGTTGCGTCCGGAAATTCGGTTGCGGTATTGGCAGTCGCATCAAACGTCCCTCCAGAAACTTGTCGAGGATGCGCAAACCGAATTGGAGGGGATGAAGAAGCGCTGGCAAATGCTGAAGCAGATCGCCGGACGTTCCCCAAAGCAGGCAAGTACACTGCTAGAAAAATTGGAGATGTACGAAGACAAGGTGTTGTTTGGAGGGGAGACGATTGCGCTTGAGGTGTTGGATCAAGAGGTGCGCTACGCCGCCGAAGAGGCTGCGATCCCTAGTACCGACGACGCGTTGGTGGGTGCGGAGGACTTGCCGGTGCGGTTTGTCGCGGAAGAAGAGGAGAAGCCGGAAGAACCCACAGAGGAGAAAGAATAGGACTCCATAGGCATAGAGAAAACGGATCCAGTATTGGGTCTGTTTTTGCATAATAACCGTTCTCTTCTAGTTGCAGCGAATATGGCGCTCGGGGGATTGACAAAATGGCTATTTTCTGGTAAAAACACCGGTTCATCTTGCCACGTTTGGCGGGTGATCCAGTTCTTTTTATAAGCGGCAAATAGCCGCGGAAAGGTTCGAATGAGCACGGAAAACATGGGCGTCATGCGCCGCCACCCCGGGGTTGTCCTGGGGGATCTGCTGGGGCTCTGGGTCTATGGAGCGACGCTCCGGACCCAGAAGGTCGTTCGCGAGGTTGGGTTTCTCGGCCTTGCGCTCGGGCTTCAGTTCTTCATCGACCTCTGGGTCTGGTGCCGGACGTGGCACCTCGCACTCGGGTCGTGGTCGCAGGCGATCCCGCTCGGGTTCGCCTTTGCGGCGCTCGTCCTCGCCTACGACCGTTCGGTCGTGGTGATGGACACGAAGAACGGGGCAGGGCTCTGGCGCGGACTTATCCTCCGCGCAGGAATCCTCCTCGCGCTCTCCGCGGTGACCGCGGTGCCGACCGAGCTCGCGGTGTTCGCACCCGAGATCGATCGACGCATCGAGTCGCGCGAGAAGGTCGCGGTGGATCAGATCCGCCACGACGCTGTCGAGCGTGAGGCGCGCGTCTGGAACGAGCGCATTGCGCGCGCGATTCAGGAATCGGGGGGAGACACGGCGCGTTCTCATGGGACGCGCGATCGTCAGCGTGAACAGCTGGTCGCTGGGCAGCGTGCCCAACGCGAGACGCTGACCCGTGCCGTTCAAACGGCGCGCGAGAGCGCAACACGTGAAGCCGCGGGCGCCGGTCCTTCGGGACGGCGCGGGGCGGGGAACGTGTACACCGCGCTTACCGCACAGATCGCGGTGGCGCAAAATGCGCTGGATGCGTTCGAGATCCAGGCTGCGAATGTCCTTCGCGAGTTCGATCGGGAAACCGAGCGGCTTACGGGGACGGCAGCGACCAATGGTCGCAGCGCGGTCCGCGGACTCGAACACGAGCGCGATGCTGCGCTTGCGCGTGTACGTCTCCTTCCTCCGGCCACGCTTGCTGCGCTGTATGGCGGTGAGTGGCAGGAGCCGCGCGGATTTCTTGCGCGGTACAGGACCCTCGAGGCTCTGCGCAAGGAAGATGGTACGACCAATGCCATCACCTGGGCGTGTCGCATCGTCATGATGGCGATCGGCTTCCTTGTGCTCGGGCTCAAGCTCACGCAGTCGAAGGATGCGAAGGAGTACTTCTCCCTCGCGTCCCAGGCGGCGGCGGGTAACCCTGAAGCGGTGGAGGTCGTCCAGAACATGGGCTTTCAGGATCTGAAGGCTCACGGGAGCGATCCCGAGGTCGTCCGCATGACTGAGGCGTTCTACGCCAAGGCACGCGACGTGGCGCAGGCGCTTCTGACCTTCGAGGGAGTGGCCCACATGACCTCGCAAAAGAAGGTCGAGGGGACCAATCGTCACCTCGGCTTCGATGCGGTGATCTCGGCGTTGCGCGACGAGTTCCGCTCGTTCGTCCAACCAAAGATCCACGAGCTGGCCGCAACGGCCGAGCGGCTCCGTCTGCGTGGAGCGCCCGTGCCTTCGTGGCCCGCAGAGCTGAACAACTCGCAGGATCCACGAGATCCGAAGTTTCAGCCGTGGAATCGGATGCGCGAGGATCTCGCCCGCGAGTACGGGTGGATCGACCCGCAGCCGGAGCTCGAGCGGCTCACGCATGCGCGTTCGCGCCTCCTGGAGGCGCGGCAGCAGCTGTCCAAGGTGCTCGCCGCAACCGACGCGCACGCCGCGCGGCTCGCGGCGGACAAGAAGGCGCCGGAGGACATCCGTCGCCTGCGTCTCGCTCAATGGTCTGCGGTGCACGAGCCGCTCCTCGGCGAAATCGACGCGCTGGAACGCGCGCTCGAAGACGGATCGATGCCGGTTCCGGAGTGGCCTCGCCATTTTCCGGATCCGCGCATTCCGCTCATGCAGCGCATGCTTCGCCTCCAGGCGGAGCAGGCCCGCGGCGAAGAGCTGGAGGAGCTCGGTCGTGCGAAGACCGTGTTCCCCGAACCTTCGCTCATCGAAGAGCGTCCGTCCAAGCTGAACGGCGTGAACGGGCACGCGGAGACGTCTCCGCAACCGCCGAAACCAGGCGACAAGATCAACTAGCAACGTTCGCGTTGCGCGCCCCGTCCCACTTCTGGGCCGGGGTGTTTTATTTTAGAAATACATTCGCAATCGTTTCGGCCGCCGCATTCCATCCCCGTGTTTCTGACCGCGTTGCATGAAGGTTTGGACGCAACAGAACGTCCTCTAAAAGTGCCCGCCAGAGATGCGGTTTCATCGGAGGGGCGAAACGTGTTCCCGTTGGGGCTGTCTCCGGGAGTGCTCCTGTGTCGCTTGCAAGGCACGGCGTTCCAGCTTGCGCCGCTTCATGGAGCGGAATCCCAAATCCTTCGTACCAACTTGGATAGAGGAATGCGGATGCGTTTTGGTAGAGGGTTGCAAGCTGCGCATCGGATGGACGCGCGAGGTAGAGCGGGTGGCGCGCCCCGGACTCGCACAACTCCCGAGGGAGCGCGTTTGTGCTACCGCATAGGACGAGTTCCACGTCGGCAACGCGCGGATCCCGACACAGTTCGCGCCACGCCGTCACTGCACAGCGCGCGTTTTTGCGCGGATCGTGAGCTCCTAACGCAAGGAGAAACCGTTTTCCTTGCACGGCTGCGGGGAGTGGCGCGGGTTCGGTTGAAAGGGGATCAATGCCGAGGGGAATGACGTGGATGCGTGTCTCCGGGATTCCAAGGAGGCGCTCAAGATCGCGTTTGGTATGTTCAGAAACGGCAAAGAGCCAGGTCGCATTTTGTAATTGCCTTGTGGCCCGGATCGCCCAATGCCACAGACGTGATTTTTGTGAAAACCAGCGAGGTTCGATCAGGAACGAGAGATCGTGCACCAGGACGGCGTATGGGACGCGAGGTTGTCCCATGAATCCTAGGTTTGGAAAAAAGAGCGCATCAGGTGTTGAAGCGCGTGGCCAATCGCCGTAGGCCGTGATCCCGCAGGCGAGGCTTAAAGAATGCAGGATATTTGGGATGCGGAGATGCTGATACGGAACCGTTTGCAAAAGGGGATGTGTTGGTCGGCGAAATCCGGTTCCAAGAAGTGTGGCGCGGTGGCCACGTGCGTGGAGCGTCTGCGCAAGGGCAGGAAGGATACCCCGCGCAACACGAGGAATCCCTCCGCCTGCCGGATCAAGCAGGGGACGCGCGTCTAGGATCCAGTGCATACAAATTGTTTCCAAGCCGCTTCGACCTGAGTGCGGAGCGCCTCGTGGAAGCGCGCTTTGCTAAAGGTTTCTGCATGGGAGCGGATGGTATTGGCGGAAAACCGGGTTGGATCAAATTGGTGTACGGCCGCCCGAAACGCTTCGGGTGTTTGCATGTCGATAAAGAGTCCGGTTTCCAAATGCTTGATGGTTTCTTCTGCCCCGCCTGCGCGAAATGCGATGACGGGTTTGCCGGCGGCCATCGCTTCGACCGCGGTGATGCCAAAATCTTCGATCTGCGGAAACAGGTACCCGATGGCACGCGCGAATAATTCGCTTTTTGCGATGTCGTCGATGTTGCCAACAAAGCGGATATTGGAGGTGGCGCGCGCTTGAAGCCGTGCGCGTTCCGGTCCATCGCCAAAAATGACGAGCGGAAGATCGGTGCCGCGAAACGCCTCCACGAGCAGATCAAATCGTTTGTAGGGTTTGAGTCGTCCACCGGCAAGCCAAAACACACCGGGCAATCCCTTTGGCGTGATGGTCTCCGTATCCACGGGAGGGTGTAACACGGTGGCATCACGACGATAAAAACGTCGGATGCGCGCGGCCGAGGTCGCGCTGTTTGTGAGGATGAGATCCGGTCGTGCGGCGGCGAGCACATCCCACTGCCGCAAACGATGGAGTGCGAAGGGAAGGATACGCTTCACGAACCCGCTGCGAGGCAACTCGCTGACGTACCCGATGCGCTCGTTCCATAAAAAACGGGTGGGCGTATGAATGTACGAAACGTGGAGTGTCGTGGGTGGGACGATAATCCCCTTGGTAAAGGTGGACGCGCTGGAGATGACCACGTCAAACCCCGTGAAATCCCACTGTTCAACGGCTTGCGGCATGAGCGGCAAATACCATTCGTAGTGTGATTTCGCCCAGGGGAGTGCATTCAGCGAAGACGGGATGATGTGTGCGCGTTTGAATCCGGGATGGGTGGTGCGCGGATCATGAAACAGGGTGTAGATCGGCGCATCCGGCCAGAGCTCATGCATGGCCAGCACCACGCGTTCGGCGCCGCCGTCTTGGATCAGGTAATCATGGACAATGGCGACGCGCATGTGGCTTTAGGGTAGCAGGCGCGTTTTTTGTCTGGGGAGAGGGGGTCAAGAGGTTGACCCTTCCGTCAGGATCGTGATAGGTCATGACCGTGAAAGGATGGATCCATGCTCGTCAACGAGGAGGCAACCCGGTTCTTTGACTGTGTGCTTAGACAGCCGCTTGGCGTGGGGGATCAACAGCGCATTCGTCATGCGTATTGGCTGGCTCACACCGTGCATGCGCATCAGCGCCGGATGAATGGCGATCCGTATGTGTCGCATCCGATCGCGGTTGCGCGGGATGTGTTTTTGCACGGGTGGAAACACCCGGATACGTTGTGTGCCGCACTCTTGCATGACGCGGTGGAGGACGGCTTTGTGCCGGAAAGCGTGTATGTATCGCTTGTCGGCGCGTGCGTTTGGTCCTGGATTGTGACGCTCTCCAAAAAACACCCGGTCGCAGATCCGCTCACAGGACTCGTGTCTGGGTATCAGCAGGTCGACGACGACGCCTATTTCGATGCGATCCTGCGACTGCCGGATGAAGGACGCGTGGTAAAGGTCGCGGATCGTCTACACAACCTTCGTACGATGGAGGGATGGACGGAAAAGAAGCAGCAAACCTATCGCGAAAATACCGCGAAGTACGTGGTTCCGATCGCGGATCTGTTGCAGAATCCGCACTATTCCCGTGCGTTGCGTGACAGCTTGGGAATGAGGGGCTCTTGAGCGCACACCCACCTGCTTGTGGGTGTTTTTAGTCTCCGGATTCTCGTTTTTGGAGCACGGCAAACGGGGTTTTGAGCAGGATGTACAAATCCAGCATGGGCGACCAGTTTTCGATGTACCAGGTATCGAGTTTCACCTCATCGTTAAAGGAGAGATTGCTGCGTCCGGAGATCTGCGCCATGCCCGTGATGCCCGGCTTGATGGCAAGGACGCGACGTTGGTGCGGTTCGTAGTTCGCCACTTCTTCCGGCAGGTGCGGACGCGGTCCGACGAGGCTCATGCGACCCAAAAAAACGAGCGCGAGTTCCGGAAGTTCATCCACGGACCACTTGCGAATCACCTGACCCACGCGAGTGATGCGAGGATCATCTTTGATTTTGACGAGCGGTCCTTTGCGTGTGTCCAGATGCGCCAGTTCCTTGTACCGCAGCGCATGGGTCCCGGGTCGCATCGAGCGGAATTTGAAGTACTTGAATGGGATCCCTCCTTCGCCCACGCGCATGGCAGGCGAGCCATCATCTAATTTGCGGAATAGCACCGGGCCACGTGAATCCAGCTTGATGGCGAGCGCGGTGACCAGGAGAATCGGGGAGAGCAAAAGAAGCAGGAGCCCTGAGACGAGCACGTCAAAGGCGCGTTTAAAAATGCGACCCCATCCGTCGAGTGGCGTGCGTTTGACCTCGATGACAGGGATGCCTTCGCTGGTCGACACATCGATATTGGTGAATCGCGCGGCAAAAAGATCGGCCAAGTAGCGAAAGGAAAGATGGTTTTGTTCGGCGTAGGCGATCAGTTCGAGTGCCTGCGCTTTGGGAAGATCTGGTTCGGCTAAGAGGACGCCATCGATCGCCCCTCGTCGGCACAGCGCTTCGAGGTCACGTTTTGTGGTTGCATTCCATTGTTTGTACTGCTTGATGACGGTGTATCCAAGGATCGGACGCGCGCGGTACACCTCCACCAAATCGGATGCCGTTTGATTTTGTCCGATAATCGCCAACCGTTGGTGGCCGATGCGTGCGTGCAGTAATTGGTGACGGATGGTGCGAAGAATCAGTCGGAACGCGGAGACGAACACAATGGCCAAAATCCAGAACGCCAAGACAAGAAACCGTGACGTCGTGAATTCACGACGAAAAAAGACGGTGGCGATGAGGATCATCATCCCTGCGGTTGTGGCAAGCAGGATGCGACCAAATTCATTCCAAGCGGTGCGCGGGCGGATGGAGTAGAGACCAGCGACGGCAAATAGTCCCATCCAGACAAGGGTAAATGTGATGGCGGCGGCAAAATATCCCGCCGAGGGAATATCTTGTAGCAACGGACGCGCTTCTAAAAATGCCGGAGACAGTCGGAGCGCATATCCGGTGACCGCGGCGCCGATGAGCGCAAGAAAATCGAGCGGGACAAGGAGGGCGGTAAAGGTGAGATCCAAACGGCGCATAGGTAGTCGTAGTGTACGTCGAACACGCCCACCGGACAATCAGGTCTCGCGGTCTATTGCTCGGTGTGAAGCGGAACAGGTAGGGTTTTGGCATGTTCAATTCCGCCTTCCAGGGGATTCATGGCCATGATCTGGTAAAGGATGTGTTGGCGCGGAGTGTCACGCGTCCGGCGCATGCGTATGTCTTTGCAGGTCCAGAAGGAGTGGGGAAGCGGCTCCTCGCTGAGCGGTTTGCCGCATGCCTCTTGGGGATGGATCCGGCGCTTCCGCTTGCTTCGCATCCGGATTTTATCCGGGTGGAGCGTGAAGAGGAGAAGACTGAGCTAACGGTGAAGGTTGCGCGTGCCTTGCTTGAACGGATGGCGATGACGAGTGCGCGAGGTGGACGAGTGGTTGCGCTCATCGATGATGCGGATCGGCTAAACATCGAGGCGTGCAACGCCTTGTTAAAAGGGGTAGAGGAGCCCGCTCCACATGCGGTGTATGTGTTTGTGACGTCGGTGCCTGAGGGGTTGCCTGCCACGCTCCGTTCGCGGCTTGTGACGGTGCCATGCGGTCGGCTGACGCGTGAGGAGATGCGCGGATTTTTGGTGGCGCACGGCGCCTCTCCTGAGATGCTGGAAGAAATCATTCAGGCGTCGCGTGGGATTCCAGGACTGGCGATGCGTTGGATTCAGGATGCGGAGAACGAGCGTGCGCGGCATCAAGAGGCAGACGCGACGCTTGAGGTGTTGTTACGCGGGACACCGGGCGCGGTGATCGAGAAGATGGAGGGGCTGACCAAGGCGTGTGATGCTGCGGAGGATCCACCTGCCGCGTGGCGACGATTGCTTTCGGCGCTTATGGCGTCTTGTGCGCGTGTGGCGACCACGGATCCTGCGGCGGCGCATGCGGCAGCGATGGGACTTTTATACGCGTGGCGGAGTGTTGGGACGGCGGTTCAGCCGCGCGCGCTTCTTGAATGGAATGCGCTTTCTTCGTATATTGCATGGGAAGACACGCCTCATCGTTTTTTTCACACCCCGTATTTATGATCCGCGCCCTTCGCGCCTCCCGCTTGCTTGCCACCCTTTCCGTCGCCGCCCTGCTTGGTCAGGGGTGTTTGGGTTCGTCCCAACCCGCTACTGGTCCAGATGGTGGTGTGTACCGCACCAAAAACGCGGGGCAGGAATGGACGCAGGCTAAGACCTTAAATTTGGATACCAAGCTTGGCAGCATCGCGAATGTGGTCACCGTGTCCATGGCGTTTGATCCGCAGGATCCGACCACCATGTATCTCGGCACCAACGAAAACGGCCTTTTGCTTTCCACTAATGGCGGGGATTCGTGGAATCAGATCAAGGGGCTGACGGCCGGACGGATTAACGCGATCGCCGTGGATGCGAAAGATAAGTGCACCGTGTACGTGGCAAGCGGTAATCGGTTGTGGAAGACGACCAACTGCTTCCGCGATGTGGCGCAGATTTACACGGACACACGTCCGACGGTGGTGTTTACCTCCGTGGTTGCGGATTGGTTTAACTCCCAGGTGTTGTATCTCGCCACGAGCGAAGGGGATATCTTGAAGACAGAAAACGCCGGGATGAGCTGGCGCGCCGCGCATCGTGTGGAGGGAACGCGGATTCACATGTTGACCATGGACCCGCGCGACTCTCGGTTGTTGTACGCCGCAACGGCGGGAAGCGGGTTGCTGAAGTCCGTGGACGGAGGGACGTCTTGGACGGCGATCAAGGATCAGCTCACGGACTTTGACCGCGCACGCAGCGCGTACATCGTTTCGCTGGATCCGAAGAACGCGGGGGTCGTGTATCTGGTGGCCAAGCACGGAGTGTTGAAGTCGGATGATGCGGGGGCGACCTGGAAGGCATTAACCTTGCCGACTCCGGCGTCTGCCGTGGATATTCGCGCGTTCGCGATCCACCCGAACGATCCGCGTGGCCTGGTGTACGCGACCGATACAGCGATTGTCTTTAGCGCGGACAGCGGCAGCACCTGGACATCCAAGAAATTGCCAACCCGCCGTGGAGTCACATTCCTTGAGTTCAATCGAGAACCGTTGCCGGCATTGTTCCTCGGAACCTCGGCACCAAAGAACTAACGGCCAAAACCGACGCATACGCGTCGGTTTTGTTTCCGTTGACGTTCCGCGTCACGGCGTGACATGCTGGAGGCCTCTATGCCCAGCCATCTTGATGCGCATAAGGCCGATTTTCAGGCCGTCATCGAACACTTCCACAAAGAATTGCAAACCCTGCGAACCGGGCGCGCGCACGCGTCGCTGGTTGAGGACATCAAAGTACCTGCGTACGGGCAGACCATGGAACTCAAAGCAACGGCATCCATCACAACGCCGGATGCAAAGACGATCCAGATTGAGCCGTGGGACAAATCCATCGTGAAAGACATTGAAAAAGCGTTGGTGGACGCTTCCCTTGGGATGCAGCCGAACGTGGCTGGAACGGTGATTCGTTTGGTGATGCCCCCCATGACCGAAGAAAGCCGTAAGCGGTTGGTGAAGGTGTTACACGAAAAAGCGGAAGCGGCGCGCATCGGGATTCGTGGGGTGCGTGAAAAGGTGAAGTCGGCGATCAACGACGACAAAAAGGAAAAGCGGATCGGCGAGGATGAAGAAAAGCGCGAATTGGAAAAGATGGAGAAGACGGTGGGGGAATGGAATGAACAGGTGAAAAAGATCTCCGAAGAAAAGGAGAAGGAAATCATGACGATTTAGTATGCCCATCTCGCCCGACCAAAAAATGGAGTTGCTGGTGTCGCTGTGTAAGCGCCGCGGGTTTGTGTATCCGGATTCAGACATCTACGGCGGTTTTGCAAATGCGTTTGATTACGGTCCCTACGGCGTGGAGCTCAAGAACAACATTCGCGACGCGTGGTGGAAGATGTTTGTCCATGGTCGGGAAGATGTGGTTGGGGTTGATACGCCCATCATTCAACACCCGAAGATTTGGGAGGCGTCCGGACATGTGGCGGGGTTTTCGGATCCACTCGTGGAAGACAAAAAGACGCACAAACGTTATCGCTTGGATCACTTGCTGGAAGTCGCGGGCGCGGACATCACGGGGTTTACGTTTGAGCAGATGGCCGAAAAGATGCGTGAGCTTCAGTTGAAGAGCCCAGACGGGAACCCGTTATCCGAGCCGAAGCAGTTTAATTTGATGTTTAAGACGGGGGTTGGTGTGTCCGAAGATACGGCATCCATCGCGTATTTGCGTCCGGAGACCGCGGCCGGGATGTTTACGACCTGGCGCGATATTCGCGACACCATGCGCAAGAAATTGCCGTTTGGCATCGCACAGGTTGGGCGTGCGTTTCGCAACGAGATCACGCCGGGGAACTTTATTTTTCGCACGCGGGAGTTTGAGCAGATGGAGATTGAGTACTTTGTGAAGCCAGAGGATGCGCCTCGCGCGTTCGAGATGTGGCTTGCCGAGCAAAAAGCGTGGGTACAGGACGTGCTCAAGCTGGATCCGTCGCGGGTGGTGTATCGCGAAATCCCGGAGGCGGACCGCGCGTTTTACTCGTCGCGTTCGGTGGACACGGAGTATCTCTACCCGTTTGGGCAGAAGGAATTGTACGGTCTCGCCAATCGTGGTGCGCATGACCTGTCGCGTCATCAGGAGTTTTCTGGTGAGAAGTTGGAATGGTTTGACCAAGAAACGGGGGAACGGTTTTTGCCGCATGTCGTGGAACCAACGTGGGGGCTTTCTCGCACCGTGCTTGCGGTGTTGTGCGAACACCTCGACATCGATGAGGCAGAAGCGGTCGGCGGGGGAGAGGAACCGCGTATGGTGCTGCGTTTGCCACCGCGTCTTGCGCCGGTCAAAGCCGCCGTGTTGCCGCTGCAAAAAAAGGACGGATTGGCCGACATCGGTCGCGAACTGGTCGCTTCGCTTCGTCGTGCAGGATTGGTCGTGGAATATGACGAAAGCGGTTCAATCGGCAAGCGCTATCGCCGTCAGGATGAGATCGGTACGCCGTGGTGTTTTACCGTCGATTATCAAACCAAAGAAGATGGCACGGTGACCGTGCGTGATCGCGACAATATGACGCAAGAACGCGTCAAAAAAGAGGAGGTGGCGGGTTGGATCGCCGCCAAGCTCGTCGCATAAAGAGACCTGGGGTAAGCTCATGACCGTATGAAACCGACGCTGAAAACGCTGAAGAACGGGATGAAAGTGATTTTGGTCCCGCAAAAAGGGGCGACGTCCATGACGATCATGGTGTTTACGAAGGTGGGATCGCGCTATGAATCCAAGGAGATCAACGGCGCGTCGCATTTTATCGAGCACCTGATGTTCAAGGGGACCAAAGCACGTCCGACGACGCTTGATATTAGCAAGGAATTGGATCGATTCGGGGCAGAATACAACGCGTTTACGGGAAAAGATGCGACGGCGTACTACGTCAAAATGGCGGCGGAACGGACACCGATCGCCGTGGAGTTGTTGCATGACATGTTGTTTCATTCCAAATACGACGCAAAAGAAATCGAGCGGGAGCGCGGGGTGATCGTGGAGGAGATCAACATGTATGAAGATAATCCACGGATGCACATCGAGGATCTGTTGGAGGAGGCGTTGTATCCGGATTCGTCCCTTGGTTGGAATATTGCGGGTCCTCGTGAGGTGATCAAAACTGTCACGCGTGACCAGCTGATTGCGTATCGTGATGCGTATTATGTTCCGTCCAGAATGGCCGTCGTGGTGGCGGGGAAGATCGTGCCGGGACTGTGGAAATTGCTTGAAAAGACGTTTGGGTCTGTGAAAAAGCCAACCACGCCTCGGGATACGACGTTCGCGCCGTTTGTCGCGCCAGAACGCATCGCGAACCCGGTACGGTTTCAAAAAAAGAATACGGAACAGGTGCAGCTTGGGATGGCATGGCACGGGCTCGGGATCGGGGACGAGCAGATTCCGGCGGCATCGCTTTTGGGAGTGATTTTGGGCGGGACGATGTCTTCGCGACTGTTTATCCAAGTGCGCGAACGTCGCGGCTTGTGTTATTCCATCCACGCGGGCCATCAGGCGTTTGAAGATATTGGTGTGTTTAGCGTCATGGCAGGACTCGAGAAAACGCGCACCGAAGAAGCGGTGAAGGTGATTTGGGATGAGGTGAAAAAAATGAAGACGCAATTGGTGAAACCGGAGGAATTGCGCCGCGCAAAGGATTATCTTCGCGGAAAAATGTTGCTCGCGTTTGAAGATTCCTCCAACCAAGCGGATTGGTACGGCAAGCAATGGTTGTTTCAGGGAAAAACATGGACGCCGGAAGAGCGGTTGAAGAAATTTGAACGCGTGACGGCCGCGGATATCCGTGCCGTGGCGAAGCGCCTGTTCCGTTCTGGACATTTTGCCGCGTCGGTGATTGGTCCATTTGAGGATCAGCAAACGGTCGAAAAGTTGTTTGCCCCTGTTGCAGGAAACCCTGAAGTGCGGTAGGAATTGGGCGAGACCTGGGGAACTTATCCCCAAGCCCCCTATGCACAAGCTCATCATTGCGAACTGGAAGATGCACTATGGCCCGGTGAAGGCCGGCGCCTGGATCCGAGCGTTCCGCCGCGAACGTCTCCCAAAGGAGCTCGAAATTGCGGTTGCGGTGCCGCATGTATCGTTGCCGGCGGCGCGCGCGTCGCTGGGTCGCGCAGGTGTGCCGTTGCTTGCCGCGCAGGACGTGTTTTGGGCCGATGAAGGGGCATTTACCGGTGAAGTATCGCCGGCGATGTTGAAGGAGTTTGGGACCTCATTTTGTTTGGTTGGTCACTCCGAACGCCGGGCGCATCTTGGTGAAACGGACGAGATGGTGGCCAAAAAGGCAGTGGCGCTGCAAAAGACGGGGATCCGTCCGGTCATTTGCATCGGCGAAACCGAGGCGCAGCGTAAGAAGGGGGAGCATCTGAAAGTGGTGCGTGCGGAGCTTACGGCTGCGATTGCGGGATTAAAGGGGGATGGTCAGGCGCCGATGGTGGTTGCGTATGAACCGGTCTGGGCGATTGGAACCGGCAAATCGTGCTCCACGGAAGATGCGAAGCAGATGCATGAGGCAATTCGCGCGGTGCTGGTCAAAAAGTTCGGCAAACTTGGAGAAGAGATCCCGGTGCTCTACGGCGGTTCCGTGGACACGCGCAACGTGGCGGATTATCTGTCGACGACCAATATTGACGGGGTGTTGGTGGGTGGCGCGTCGCTGGATCCTCGGCAGTTCGGGCTCTTGTGTCGAACGGCCATGCCGAATTAAGGCAAAAGGATGGTAGGATGGAGGTCAGATGCATCTATGATCATCGCGGCCATTGCATTTCCGATTGGAGCGATCTCACTTGGGATCGCCGGCTATGTGTTTTTTCGTCATTGGAAAGACATCCGCTTGCTGGATCCGATGACCATCAAAGAAGAACGCGAACGCCGCAAGCGCGAAGAGATGATCGCACGCCGTTTTGAACGCGTCCGCGCAGACCAGGCGTTGCCGTTCAAAAAAATGGGACGGCAGGTCTATCTTGCGCTTCAAGGGGGCTATCGGTCGCTCTACCGCCGACTTCAGCGATTGGAGCAGGTCTATTCCTCCAGCAAAAATCCACTTGCAAACATTGCGCCTACGGCGCGTGAGCGGGTGAAATCGCTGCTTGGGGAAGCGCGGTCGTTCATGCGTGATCTTAAATGGGCGGATGCGGAACGTCGGTTGCTTGAGGTGTTGGCGCTGGATCAGCGGAATGCGGAGGCGTACAAGTTGCTTGGACAGCTGTATGTGAAGCAGAAACTGTATCCACAGGCGAAAGAAACATTTGAGTTTTTGCTCAAGCTCAAAAAGGCGGATGACGCGACGTATGCCGGGCTTGCCGTGATCGCGGAAGCGGACGGTGATGTCTCTCGCGCTGAACAGATGCGTCAGAAGGCGGTGGAAGCCAGTCCGCGTCAGGCGTTTCGTCATGCAGAGCTCGCGCAGTTCTATGTGGATCGCGGTCAGCCGGCGCTTGCGTGGGCCTCGGCAAAGCGTGCAGCAGAGCTTGAACCGTCGAGCGCGAAATACCTTGAATTATCTTTGGAGGTTGCTATACTCCTCGGCGATCGGACAGAAGCGCGTAAGCGTTACGACCGATTGCGCCTCGTGGCACAGGACCGTTCGCGGTTCCAGGTGTGGCGAGAAAAGGTAGAAAAGCTCGAGGCGGACGCGCCCGTTCAGGCGCTGAAATCGCGCATCGGCTTACTCCGGAGACGCGCCGGAAAAGGGGAAGAAAAATAAGTGAAGTGTTGCCGTAGTAGCTCAGTTGGTAGAGCACGTCCATGGTAAGGACGAGGTCACCAGTTCAATCCTGGTCTACGGCTCCAGGGGCAGGTACCGAAGCGGTCAAACGGGACAGACTGTAAATCTGTTGGCCCTGTGCCTTCCAAGGTTCGAATCCTTGCCTGCCCACCACAGAAAAACTCCACTCTCCGAGTGGAGTTTTTCGTTAGTTCCAGCGAGAAATTGCGGTGGCGAGCGCCTCGGTTTTCGTGTGGGTTTTTGCTCCATCTGGTGGGTTGTGCCCACCCTGTGCCCAAGTACTAGGGGTAGTTTCGAGAAGCGCGACAGCGGCCACGAGTTCGGCCTGTCCGACGTGGGCGTACCGGAGCGTCATGTCCAGCGATCCATGACCGAGCAGTTCTTGAATCGCGCGGAGTGGCGCGCCGCGAGCGACGAGGCGGCTCGCGAAGGTGTGGCGAAGGTCATGCCAGCCGCAGGGATCGATCCCGGCGCGCTCACAGAGCCGCACGAGCCACTCGTAGGCTGTGTGGTACGACAGGGGCTTTCCTCCATACCCGAAGACGTATTCGTCATTTTTCACCAGTTGTTCGAGCGCCGCTCGTGCGTCCGTGCTGAGGGGGACTCGCCGTACGGTGTATGTCTTGGTTGGGCCGATATGCCCCCGAACATTTGCCCGGCGTACAGTCGCATCGCCTCGTGACGGATCGATGTCTTTCCACGCCAGCGCGGACACTTCCGAGAATCGCATTCCTGTCCGCAGAGCCAGAAGGATGGCTGCGTACCAGAACCGGAATGGCTTCGCGGCGGACAAAAGCGCCATCTCCTCTTCCTGCTGGAGGTATCGGTAGGTCGGACGTGCAGTCCGAAGGGGGCGGATTCTTGGGACATTCTCAAGGAGCCCCCATTCACTCGCGGTGACCAAGCACTTCCGAAGTATCGTCAGCGAGTTGTTGATGCTCTTGGCGCAGAGCTTCTTCCCGAGCAGTTCTGCCTTGAAGCGCTCGACTTCCCCGTTGGTGATCTCGTTTAGCGCGAATTCACCGAATCTCGGAAGGATGTGACAACGAAGTTGGCCTCGCTTCGCCTTCTGTTCGCTGGGCTTGTTGTTCACCGCGACATATTCCAGCATCCAACGTTCCGCGAACTCCCCGAAGGTGAGCGGCTTCTCGGCGCGCGTCGGGTCGAGGTGATCGAGCGATCCCTTGCTGAGCAGCTCTTGCCGGAGCTGGATCTCGTACTGCTCTGCGCCCATCCGCGTGTTCAGTGGGCTCCTCTTGCGGTACCGGACGCCGTTCCAGTAAAGGTCGACGTTCCACCAGCCCCGGATCTTACGTGTCGCCATAGTGCTGTGGTTTGCGTGGATCAGCGCGGTAGTCGGCCAAGAGCCCGAACACGTCGGTGCGTCGGAACCGTAGTCCGCCACCAATGCGGAGCACGGGAAGCTCTCGGCGCGCCACCATGCGGAGGACCGTCATCTTCGAGACGCGCAGAACCGCCGCGACCTCTCGTCGCGTGAGGAGGATGACCTCGGCGCTCGGAAGTGCCGAGGGTTGTGCTGCATTCATACTCTGAGATTGTGAATGGGCACACGCACAGGTCGATGACTCGGCCTGTGGCGCGGTAGGCAACGTGAGCATAGAATTTCCTGTGAAGAATGAAAATGGCCCAAGCGCTTGGGCTTTCACTACACCACAGGCGACGTACGCTCCGTCAGGGGACGAAAATCCAGAAAACCACAAAAGAGTCCACAGGGGACTCTTTTCTGTTGGGCGTGGGGATCGAGTGTGGATAACCCAGGGGGAATCCTCAAATTCGTCCCCCTTACCGCTTCGCTCCGATGTGGCATCCTCGGAGAGCAGGAGTCGAACAGATATCGAACACCCGAGATCACGCCCGCTTACCAGGGCTCGCGTGATTCCGGACTGCCTCTTTGGCCCGCCGCTTGGATTCGGAGCGCGGACGCAACCCTATCGGTCTTGCGTTCCCTCCGCAACAGACCGCGGTCCGGAGAGTAACCAACTCTCTCCGTATGGACCGCGTTTTTCAGTTTGCGCGGGCGTCTTCGATGTCCCTCGCATCCATTGTGCTCGCCCCCCGTTGGGGTGGCCTCGTTGTCCTGGATCGCTTCGGGCTGGCGTTGCGTCCGGGCAGAACCGAGCGCCCGCACGTCCCCGAGACGGCCGTGACGCTCGCCTTTCAGACCGTGTCGCTCCGCGCGGCCAAGACGCCAGAGCATCGCCGTCGTGCGGTGCGGCGGATCGTCGGGCGCATCGTGCGGGGGCATCGCCCCGCGCTCCTCGTCGTTGGACGCATCGGCCGTGAAGGCCCCATCCACCGCGAGCTGCGCACGCATGCCGTCCAAGCCGCAGACCTCCACGAGATCCAGGCTGAGGTCCGCCCTGTGCCCGACGCCAAGGCGTCGCTCCTCGGGCCTGGGATGCACCCAGAGGGCGCGCTCGCTGCCGTCCTCACCCGAACCGTCTGCCCGGTGCTCGACGCCCTGCGCACGGCGCGTGGCGACGTCCGGCGGTATCGCGCCCACGCCTGGAGCGCGCTCGCCATCGCCGTCACGGCATACGCCGAATACTGCCCCTGGAGCCTCCAGGCGCTCGCGGACGTGTCTTCCATCCCCGTCGGACTCGCAGACACGCTCCGCCGTTCCCTCGCTCATTCTTCGCACTCCCTCCCATGAACGACCCACTGTCCCTCCGCCGCGGAGAGATGGCGCGAGCGCTCCTGCGTCTGACCGCGCCGGATGTCCTCGTGCTCATCGCGCTCTCGCTTGCCGCAGATCCCGTGACCGCAAGACTCACCCTCGTGCGTGAAGACCTGGCCGTGCGCCTCGCCGTTCCGCTCGACCGCATCCAAAGAGCCATTGATCGCTTGGTGCGCCACGGCTTCGTTGCGCGCATCGGCGTCGAAGGGGACGCCGAGCTGCTCGAGCTCGTGCATGTCCTTCATCGCGTCGGACAGCCGCCCGCGCATCTGCCATTTGAACCCATGATGCTATGACCCTGAACCCTTGGGTCCCCGTCTCGATCGCCTGCAGCGGTCGCACGCGGACCCTGCCGCTCCTCTCCCTGGCGGCTGCGCTGCGTGTCGACACGCAGAGGCTTGAGATTTCTCTTCGTGTGTTTCTTGGGCTCGGAGAGTTCGCCGAGTTTTCCGGCGAGTTCTCGCAGCCCCTCAGTACTGAGTACGGTCGTACTGATCCTCTCAGTACTGAGAACGGAAGCACGGATTCGCTCAGTACACCCCCTCTCAGTACTGAGTACGAACGTACAAACAGTCCTTCCGTACCGAGCTCAGTACACTCAGCACAAGCATCGGATTCAGAACCCGCTCTTCAAAGAGCGGTTCTGAATCCTCCGAACTCAGAACTTCGTACTGCCAGTACAGACGGTACGGATCGAACGAACGTACTCAGTACGGACAGTACTGAGCGATTCGCGGAACTCTTTCATTCGAGTCGCGGAGACGGTCCCACCGCGCGAAAGACCCGCGCGCCAGCCGTGGTCGCGGCCTTCCTCGCGGATGTCCTCGACGCGCCAACGCTTCTCGGGACCTTCGAGCGCCTCGCAGGCGAACATGCGGCCCACATCCTCGAAGACGCGCTCGCACGGACGCTCGAAACTCCTGGCGCACGGATCGTGTCGACCCGCGGACATCTGTTCGTCGCGATCGTTCGTCGTCTCGCCGCTGCGGCCAAAGACTCACCCTCTCCCTCCCAATATGCACCACCGCCCACCGCGCCGTGATCCCCGTGTGCTCGCGCTCGTCGCGTCCCGCGAAGGCATCGCGTTCGCTGCGCTCGACGCGTGGAACGTCCGCGCCCTCGGCACCTTCGCCGCAGACGAACCCATCACGCTCGCGCTCGTGCGGCTCATCTTGCGCACGCGCCCCTCGCACATCGTCCTCGCGGGACCACGTTCGTCACGCACACGTATTCAACCGCTCCTTCGCATGCTCGCAGATCGTTCAGGGCTCAGTCTGCTCATCCTCGATCGCGCCGCAGCGACGGCACTCACAGAGCGCGCACCGTCTCTGGACGAGCTTCGCCTCGCGTACCCCGAGCTCGTCGTGATGGACGCGCCACACGCAGAGCCCGCCCTCATTCTCGCGGTCGCGTCGCTCACGCACGCACCGCTTCATCCTCGTCGATATGCACCAACCGTTGCTCGTTCCCATGCCTCCTCCGTGGCTCGCCCGCGCACAGGACGCGCTCAAATTGTACCGAGTCCTCGAAGATCGACAGCTCGCCGTCCTCGTGGAGCGTCCCCTCGAAGAAGTCCGTGATGTCTTGGATCGTCTCGTGCGGGCGAAGCTCCTCGTGGCGTTGCGTCCGCTCTCGCTCGGCGTCTCGTCCACCACGGCATATGGCTTCACCGTCAGGGGCGCGAAGCTCTACGCACGCACGACCGGCGTCCCCATGCCGCGCGCCGTGCATGCGAAGCGCTCTGCGCTCACGCTCTTGCACGAGCTCGCCGTGGCAGAGGTCGGGCTCGTGTTCCGCGCCCTGCACGCCCGCGCGGTTGTCACGCTCGAACGGTTCGACACCTCGCGCGAGCGCATTGGATTCGCGCAGGCGATCGCGGGACCGAAGCCCGAACTCGTGCCTCTCGTCGCGGATGCGTTCCTGTCCGTGCGCGTGCAGGGGACACGTCACGCGCTCTTGGTCGAAGTGGATCGCGGAACGGTGAGCGCGGCTCGCGTCGCGAAGAAAGCAGAGGGATACCTCGCGTGGCTCCGCGCGGAAGGCCCTGAGACGCGCTTCGGCGTGCGGGCGCTTCGCGTGCTCTATGTCGTGCCGAACCGAGCTCGCCTCGAACGCCTGCGCGACGCGGTCCTCGGCGTCGCTGGGCGTGCAGGAACGGGGCTCTTCTGGTTCACGGAAGCGAGCAACGTCCGCATCGAGACGCCGGAACGCATCCTCGAGCCGGTGTGGTCCACCGCACGCAAGCACGATCCAGGGCACGCCGGTCTCTTCGCGACGCCTGCGGCTCCGTCTTGAGAGACGGGTTCGGCCGCAGGCGTTCCTCTCCCGTCCGCGCGGAGGCACCACGCTCTGCGCGCGATGGCGTCCTTGGTCCCCCAACGGATGCGTCATGTCCCTCGCGCTCGGTGACGGGCGCGGGGGCATGCGGGAGGGGTTCACTCCTTGCCGCTGCCGCCACAGTCGATGCACGAGCCCGTGCCTCGGCAGGCGAGGCAGGTCACGTCGCCCGTGTCCGGGTTCACGAGCGGCTTCGAGGGATGCGGATTGATCTTCTTGTTGCTTCCGGTGCCTTTACACACCCGACAGCGCCCTGAGCCTCTGCACGTTGAACACGCCGCCATGGGACTGCTCCTTCGTTCGATGGTTTGCGGGGCGGTGCCGCCGAGAGAACGGCGCTCACTAGCCAAGCAGGTGTCGGAGAAACGCCTCTGGATTCGCCGTGAAACTGCTCGTGATCTTGAACGCCTCGGTCTCGCGGTACGTGGTGCGGCGGATCGTGTTGCCGTCGAAGGACAAGATGTCCGCGCCGGGGAACGCGAGCAGGATGGGCGAGTGCGTCGCGATGATGAACTGCGTGTCGCGCGCCCGAAGCGCACGGGCGAGCAGGATGAGAAACGCGAGCTGTCGCTGGGGTGACAGTGCTGCCTCGGGTTCATCGAGCAGATAGATCCCCGCGCGATCGAAGCGGGCCTCGGCGAGCGCGAGAAACGCTTCGCCGTGCGAGCGCTTGTGCAGCGAGGTTCCCCCGTATGCGAGGAGGGTTCGTGCGTCGTCGCGTTGCAGTTCGTCGAGCTTCGTCGCGACGTTGTAGAAACTCTCGGCACGGAGAAAGAACCCCGTGTTCAGCTTTTTTCGCCAAGACAACCGAAGCGTCTCCGCGAGTCGTCCTGCAGGGGTTTCCTCGCCAACGCCCGACGACAGACCGTGGATGTTCTCGCTCCCGCCCATGGCGTTGAAGCCGCACGCTCGGGCGATGCCTTCGAGGAGCGTTGATTTGCCCGTGCCGTTCTCACCCACGAAAAACGTCACGCGCGACCGCAGTTCGAGCGTGTCCAGGGCTGCGATCGTGGGGACCGTGAACGGGTAGCGATCGGGCACACGAATCCGCTCGCGAAGGATCGCGAGTGAGTGGAGCGACAGCGCGTCCCCGGTGTTCGCCATACGCCCTGCATGGTGGCGCTCCCTCGGTCCGACGGTCAAGGCGCCCGCCTCGCTACAGTCCTGCGCCCTCCCAGTCGATCACGACGACGCCACGTGCGCTCTCCGTGTACCCGATGACCCGAGCCGTGACATCGAAGCGCTCGCAGAGGTCCTCCGCCTTCAGGATCTCTGCGACGGGAACGACGAGGATGAAGTCGATGTGGCGCTCGAACGCTGCTTCCGCGTATGGCTTCCACTGCCGTTCGGCCTCGGCCGCGGTGACGGAGTCGCTCGTCTCGACCTCGATCACGAACGAGGGCTCGATGGAGAGACTGCCGGTCTGCATCTCGGTGAACTCGCCGACGATGAGGTCAGGATAAAGCGTGTCCGCGAAGACAAACCGCTTGGAGGAACCCGCGTTCGCTCCAACGTCATATCCACCGCCGATCAGGTTGTCTGTCGCCTCCGCGATGACGCGGTCGTGCAGGTCGCTCGCCGCTGCCGTGCGTGTCCGTCCCGTCATACGAATGGGGGATCGCGCAGCACGGCGGCGATGTCAATCCACGGAGCCTCACGCTCGGCGTGGTGTTCTGCGCGGCGCGCCATCTTCGCGCGCTTCCCCCGCTACCGCTGGTCATCGAGCGAGACGGTGACCTTGCCTTTGTTCTGCTCGAAGTAGAAGAGCGGTCCTTCGATGCCGTATTCATCGAGCAGCGCCCGCGCCTGGGCGACCGACTCGAAGGGGACAATGAGCGCGAAGCGCGCCGCGAGCGCCGAGGCCGTCTCTGCGTATCCCGCCCATTGGTTCACGGCCTGCTCGCGGGTGACCGAGTCCGCGGTCTCGACCTCGAAGACCCATTCGAGGAAGAGCGTGCTCCTCGCCTCGTTCGTCGAAGACGCGACGATGTCCGGCCACTGGCCCTTCGCGATGGAGCGGTTCTTCTCGGGTCCAGGGTTCGTCTCGACGATGTACCCATCGTCCTCGATCTGCGCCGCAGCGATCGCGATCACCTCGTCGTGAAGGCTCTGCGCTGCACCGCTCGCACGGAGCACGTCTCTCCCGTTTTTGTACATGATCGTTCGCGGTATCCACGGACGCCCTCCGCGTCAACCGCACGCTCTTTTCCTATGGACTCCAGCCGGTCGCTCCTTCCCTTCGCGCGCATCGATCACCGGCTCGGACGAGGCCGGATCGTTGCAATTCGTGCGACGGACGCAGCCCGGCACATCCACATCATCGGGCAGACGGGTGCCGGCAAGTCGGTGCTGATCGAGCGGCTCTTCGTCGCAGAGCTGCGCGCAGGGCATGGCGTCGGGCTCCTTGATCCGCACGGAGACCTGGTCGAACGACTGCTCGACTTCGTCCCGCGCGAACGCACGAACGATGTCGTGCTCGTGGATGGTAGCGAGCGAGAGGCTCCCGTGGGCCTGAACCCGCTCGACATGCACGACGCACCAGCACCCGAGCTCGTCGTCTCGGGCGTCCTCTCGGTGTTCAAAAAAGTATACGGCGACTCGTGGGGACCGCGGCTGGAACATCTCCTGCGCAACGCGCTCTTCGCGCTCGCAGACGTGCGTGACGCAACGCTGCTCGGCGTGCTGCGCATGTTGGTCGAGGAGCGCTTCCGCGCGCGTGTGCTGCGCTCGGTGCAGAACCCCATCGTGCGATTCTTCTGGGAGAGGGAGTACCCGTCGTATCCGCCTGCGTTTCGCGCAGAGATGGCGAGCCCCGTGCAGAACAAGATCGCGGCAGCGCTGACGCACCCGCTGCTCCGCGGGATCGTTGGGCAGGTTCGTACGACGGTCTCTGCGCGCGAGATCATGGACGAAGGACGAGTGCTGCTCGCGAGCCTCGCGAAGGGACGGATGGGCGAGGACGCGTCGATGTTCTTGGGCGCGCTTTTGCTCGGTCAGTTCCAGCTCGCGGCGTATGCGCGTGCGGATGTGGCCCCGAGCGCGCGCCGTCCCTTCACGCTCTACGTCGACGAGTTCCCGTCTTTCGCGACGGAGAGCTTCGGGGATCTCTTGGTGGAGGCGCGGAAGTTTGGCCTCGCGCTCGTGCTCGCGCACCAGCACATGGCGCAGCTCTCTCCCGCGCTCGGCCGAGCGGTGCTCGGGAACGCAGGGACAACCACCGTGTTTCGCGTGGGGCCCGAGGACGCGGAGCAACTCGCGCCGTTGTATGCGCCAGAGCTTCGCGCAGAGGACCTC
Organism: Patescibacteria group bacterium; assembly: GCA_022843095.1. Lineage (GTDB taxonomy): Bacteria > Patescibacteriota > Patescibacteriia > 2-12-FULL-60-25 > 2-12-FULL-60-25 > JALHOH01. The sequence continues at coordinate 23,555 of JALHOH010000001.1, read as the reverse complement.
ACGAAGCTCGCGCGCCACCAGATCGCGCTTCGTCTCGCCGTGAACGGCACAACCTCCGCACCCTTCACGGCGGAGACGTTGCCACCATTCGAGGATGACGAACGTGCCGGGCAAGACGCGCTCATCCGGCGCATCTCGCGTGAGCGATATGGCACGCCCCGCGCTCGGCGCGACGCCCAGCTCCGCGCGCAGCTCGAGTGACCGACGCGGATGATGGAAATCGTCCGCGCATAGGTACTGGTACGCATGACAGCTCCTGCCCGTCGTCGCTACGACACGATCCTCGCGTCTTTGCGCGCGGAAGAAGTCAGTTAGTGACGGTGCAAACACCCCAGCTCTCCGTGAACAGGAGCGCCGCCGGAGGCAGTTTTTTCGGCGGTCTTGCAGCGCGGTCTCCGTGGGGTCTCGACGGGACAGGAGAAGACGATGGGTTCCAAGAAAAGAGCGACTGAGCGGTGGCTGTTCATCTCGATCTGGGTGACGATGTTCGTCGTGCTCGCGTCGTGCTCGCCGACCGTTGATCCCAGCAACAATCCCGGTCGTGGGTTCGTTGGGCCGTGTCCGGCTGGACAGCGAAAGGTCTGCGTCGGTCAGTGCGCGGCAGTCTCGAACCGCGACGGCGCGAGCTGCGACCTCGATCCATGCGTGCCGGGCTCGCGTCCCGCGTATGTCTGCGGGCCGAACCTCCGTTGCGAGCCGTGCCCGTTGAGCGGAGATCGCGTGTGTCAGCCCGGTGAGGGAGTCTGTCGCGCGATCACGCCGCCGCCCGAGCAGGGGCCGGTCTCGCCCGTGTGTGACCCACACACGCCCCTCGGCTCGATCAATAACCCGTGCCTTCAAACGCCGGGACAGTTCTGCCGCAGCGTGACGTGTGGACCGCTCGGCGTCCGAAACGCGCCGGGTCTGTGTTCGCTTCTCCTCGCAGAAGGGCAGGAAGACTGTGACGCGGACTTTGCCAACGTGTTGAACCCGCCCGCGACCGGCTTCACCGCGTGTAGCCCGTGTGGTCCTGGTCTCGCGTGTATGCGTCGCCCTGATGGAGCGAGCACGCCGCGTGGGCGGGGAACGGTGTGCCTGCGGCGATGCGATGCGGTCGTCAACGCTCCGTCCACCGTCGTGAACGCAGCCTGCCAGCCTCCAGTGAGTGACGGGGTACTCGGGCGCGGCACCTACGACTATCGTTGTGAGCTGCACTCACGCAATCCGTCAAACCTCGGTAGCCCAGGGACAAACGTCGTCGCTGTCTGCGTGCGTGCGACGCCGCACAGCGCGACGTGCGGCACGCTGCCGTCATACGAGTCACGGCCGACCACCGACACGATTCAGTCGCTCCAGGACTGGTGCCCGGGCTTCCCCCGACTGCCGAGCGGTCGTTGCCCGATGCTTCGTCCCGGCACGCAGGAGCAGCAGTTCGTGGTGTCGAACCGGCAGTACACCGCGCTCGAACCCGCGGGCTCACCAGCGCAGCCGGAGAACTTGAATCCGTGTGTCCTTGGCTGCGACAGCTGCCAGCCGAACACGCATCTGCGCGGGGCGACGAACGATCACAGCAACAGCTACGCGTGTTGCCGACAGCAAGGTCAAGGTTGCGATCAGGACTCGGACTGCTGCCAACAGGGGACCATGCCCGCGCGATGCGTGCCGTACAATCCACCAGGAGCGACGCAGCCTTCGGGCAGCATTCAGCGCGTGTGTCGTCGTGGGTGCGATCCTGCGATCGAGACGTCAACCGATCCCAACGCGCCCAGATGTCCGGGCAACACCGCATGCACGCCAATGGCGGGCCGTCGACTCACGGCGAATCCGTGGCCGCAGCCAGCGCCGGGAACGGTCGCGGGCAGCATCCCAAGCACCGGGACACCCCCTTCACCCGTGTGCATGCCATGCGGACAGGAGGGCGAGCGTTGTTGCGAAGGGCTTGGACGCGCGACCTGCGGGGTCGCGGCGGGCCCGAACCTGATCGCGAACGGCCAAGGCTCGGTCGTGCTTCCGAACCTCGTGTGCGCCGCAGGCGTCTGCCGCGATCGGCGACAAACGGACGCTGTGAGTGATCCGCCCGGCGCGCCGTCGATGCCGCCCGGACAACGTTGTGGTGATCTCGGGCAGGCGTGCTGCCCAGAAGCCACGGGCAACGGACTGGCATTTCAGTCGCTGCCTGGAGGTCCGACGCGCATTCCTCAGGGGTCTCGTTGTCGCGCTGGCGGAATCTGCGGCGCGAACAACACCTGCGTTCGTTGCGGTGTTCAACCCGGGGATCCTTGCTGCGACTTGGACCTCTCGAACGTCGCGAACGTCGCCGTTACGGCTCGCATCGGGACGCCTCCCAGCGTGACTGTCGGTGCACCGCGAACGCCGCTCCAGACGCTCGCAGGGACGGCCGTCCCCGATGACTTCGTTCCAGGCCTGTTCGCCTCGAACGTCTGCGGCGAGCAGCGACGCCAAGTCGATCTCACCGAAGAGTTGATTTGTCCTCCCGCCGCTCCGAACGCGCTGACGCCTCGTCGATGTGGTCCTTTGGGGCTCGCGTGCGTGCAGTCGGCAGGCAATCCAACGGACGCGCGACACAACGCCGCGACGGATGGCCCCGGAGTCTGCGTCGCGTGCGGACTGAATGGGCAGCCCTGCTGCGACGGGCAGTACTGCCAGCGGGCGACGGACTCGCTGCTTTCGAATCGGGCGCAATGCGGTTCGAACAACTTGTGCAATGGGTGCGGCGGATGCGGTCAGCCGACCTGCACCGGCTGCATGGTTCGCCCCTGCGATGCCCCGTGGGTTGCGTTTCAGGGGCAGTGCGTGCCCCCACGGGGCATGGACACTCAGGACGGTCTTTGCCCATGAGTCTCAATCAGATCGCTCTTTTCGTGGTATTGAGCTGCGCTCCGATGCTCGGGTGCGGTGTCGCCGTATCGCCGTCGCTCGATGGCGCGACGACCGACGACGCGGCGGCTGATGTGCCACTGGATGCGCCGGACGATCGTGTGGTCGTCGAGCCACCTCAAGATGCGGCACCGCTCGGACCGCTTAGCGGTCGTGTGTTGCTGCTTAGCCGATTCTCGGAGTCGGCAACGGACGACTACTTCTTATTGTATGGAAGCATCTGGTCGATTGAGAGAGGGGACGTCACGATGACGTTGGTCGGCGGATGCACGCACACTGTCACATCGGCGACGACACAATATCGCAGCGCTGGTGAGCTCGTTGTGCGCTGGGCCGGACAACAACGCACGGCTCCTCCCGCCACCGAAAACGGGTACATGCTTGGAATCACTCAACCAGTTCCGCGCGCAGGGGATGAGGTTCGGATTCGCGCGAGTGGGCAAGACGCATCAGGCTTCGAAGCAGCTCTCGTCGTCCCGCCGGTCCCAACCGTGACCGAACCGACCGGTCCCGATGTTCCACAGCCGCTGCCTGCGAACATCACGGTGCGCTGGTTGCCGAACAACGATCCAGGACTCGAACTTCGCGTGGTGCTGAGCTGGGTAGAGTCGGCGGGCGGCTCCCATCTCGTGCACTGCGTCGCGCCCGCGAGCGCCGGTCGCATGGACGTTCCTGCGGAGGTCATGGCGTTGCTCCGACCACTTCCACGGCGGCGCATGAGGGTGTCCTTCGCGCGCACCGTTCGAGTGCCGATGGGCGCGGAGTCGCTTGAGTTTCGCGCCGAGCGTGCGGCGGGGTTTGCGACATACGAGTAGCTCGACGAACGGCGCGAAAACACACGCGTTGATCGTCCTCCGGGTTGCTGAGCTGTGACAGATCTTGGTGGCGTGCCTCGTGACCGTTGTGCTGCAGCAGCGCGGGGCGCGTCCCGGTTCCGCTGCTTGTAGGGCTTGAGCTGCGCGTTCGGCCACGCGAGCGAGAAAAACGACCGCCCTCCCGCAACCTCGCCGCGCGCTCGTGGATAGCGCGCCCATGATGCCACGCGTTCGTTTTCTCCGGGACGATGCCGCCGTGCGGACGGTGGTCGAGGAGCTCATCCCGCCGCTCTGCTACGTCGAGGCGGTGGACGCGGTCGACGCGCTCACTGCGCCCGCAGCGTGGCCCCACGGCATCGTTCTCAACGCGCCACACAACCGCCTCGTGCGTGGTCTGCTCGAAGAACACCGCAACGTGCTCGTGTGCGTGCTCTGTCCCTCGTTCAGCAGCGCTGCGTTTTCACGCGCCGCAGACCGGCTCTTTCTCGCCTCCGTGGGAACCGTTCGCGCCACCGTTTCGCGGTTCGTGCACGCGCTCTGCCCCGCGCTCACCGAGCTCGATCGCGCGCTGTCGGCATACGCGGACCAGCTCGGACTCTCGGGCGCAGAAGCCCGCGTTCTTGCGCTCGCCGTGGCGGGACACACGCCAGAGGGCACAGCGGCGCGCCTCAGCGTGTCCGTTCGGACCGTGGAAGGACAGCTCGCGAGTGTCCGCCAGAAGTCCGGAGGCAAGACGATGCACCGCGTGCTGGTGGACGTTGTGTGGTTCGTCGCGCAGGGAGGTGCGCCCAGTTCGCTCCCCGTCCCGAAGGCGAACGGCGGGTGAAGATGCACCCCTTCTGTCGTGAACCAAGCGACGTTTGCCGTCGTTTCGTGTACCACCCGCAGAAGCAGCCCTGCTGTGGGCGACGCTCTCCTGGACTCGTGCCATGACCAACACCGAACTCCACCGCACCATCCGCGCGCTCGCCGAAGAGCTCGCCGACGGCGTGATCCGCCTCCTCGTGACGCTTCCGCTTCACAAACTCGCGCCCGCGGTGGATCGCGATGCGCCTCCCGCCACGCCGCCTAGTGCTCGTCCTGCCGCTCGCGCGCCAAAGAAGCCGCGTACGAAGTCCGCGCGCGGAAAGGCTCCACGCACCGCCCCCTCGAACGCACGTCCGTTGAGCGTCGAGATTCTCTCGGTGCTCGTGCGAAGCAAGGCGTGGATGACGGCCGAGGGCATCAAGCGTGAGCTCGCCGCGGCTCCGGATCGGCACGCGATTTCCCAGGCGCTCCGCGTGCTCTACGACGACGAGTTGATCGCAAAGCGCGGAGCCACCCGCGCGACGGAGTACCAGGTGACGCGAAAGGGGCTCGACGCGAGCACGTAGCCGTGCGCGATCGGGAAATGAGGACAGCTCATGATGGGGATGCGGAATCGAAGGTCGTGGATGGCTACAACCGTGGTTGATCGGCCTCACAGCAAGCCCAAGGCGGAACGGGCGGTACTCGCGCTTGGCGCGCTCTTCGCGGTGCTCGCATGGGAGGCACGCGCTGAGGCGCAGTCGGTGCCGCTCGTCGTCGTGACGAGCGCACCGCGGGGCACTCCTGCCGCCACAGACGCGGACCTCTCGACGCTCGCTCGTGGTGCGAGCGGTCAGCTCGTGCTCGGCCCCGCGCTCGTCACGCAGTTGCAGGAACGATACGGTGCGCCAGACGCGAGCGGGGACACCCTTCGCGAGGTACGCGAGCGCGTTCCTCGCAGCCGCAGGCAATACAACGAAGCCCTCGGAACCTCCCACGAGGCGGACACGCGTCCTGCGCTCCAGTCGCTCGAGCGCGACGCCGATCTCTTGCTCGCGCAGCCCGAGGCGCTGGATCGCATGCGCGAGAACCGCGAGGCGCTCATCTCGGCGCTGCTCTTCGTCGCAAACGTGACGGTTACGTCCGAGCCCTCGCGCTCCGCCGAGGCCATCCGCAAGCTCGTCGAAGCGCTGCCGGATCTGACCCTCACCGCGCGTGTCGCGGGCGAGTCGGTACGCAACGCATACCGCGAGCAGGTCCGTCAGCTCGCGACGGCCTCCCTCGTCGTGCAGAGCGTTCCGGACTCGTGTCAGGTGCGGAGAAACGGCATCTTCCTCGGCAATGCGCCCGCACAACTCCAAGGGCTCGTCCCTGGAACGCATCGCATCGCGATCCGCTGCGGCGGACGGTTGTCGCTCGTGCACCGCGTGAGCGTTGGCGCGGGCACCACGAGCACCGTGCAGATCGACATGGGGCTCGATCGCGCGCTCGAACTCGGCACCTCTCCGACCCTTCGATATGAAAACGTGGGTCAGCTCGAAGCGCGGATGATCGGGGACGTGTCCGTGTTGGGCTCGGCGCTCGGCGCAGATCGCGTCGTCGTGTTTCGGCCCGAGGGACGGCGGCTCGTCGTGGTCGACGTGATCGCCCGCACGGTGGTGCGCGAGGTGAACGAGCGCGAGTGGAGCGACCTTCCTCGCGTCCTTCGCGCGCGTTCGACGGGAACGACGACGGCCGCAGCGCGCGAGACGACCGCGTTGCCCGAGGTGCGCGTGCGCGTGCGGCCACGGACCGCTCCAACCGCGCTTGCACCGGTGCGCGTCACGAACGCGGCACCGAACGGCCCGCAGCTGCTCTTCGGCATCGTCTTCGGCGCATCAGGACTCGTGCTCGCGGGAGGCGGAACGGCCGCGTGGTTTGGGGCGGACATCGTGCGGTCTCGCTCGCTCACGATTGGTGATGAAGGTTCGGTGCTCGGTGGGATTCGTTCGAGCGGCGCGAGTGGAGAGACGGCGCTTCGTTCGCTCGCCGTTGGGGGCTGGATCGCGGGTGGCGCGCTCCTCGTCGCAGGAACGAGCCTCTTCGTGCTCGGCGCGACCCGCCGAGAGCCTTCGCTGCCCACGGTTCGTGCAGCGTGGACGGGTCAGGGAATCACTGTCTTTGGAGCGTTTTGATGCACTCTGAACGTCGCGTTCTTCGCGTGTATTTCGCAGGCGTGCTCATGGGGGCGGTGGGCACCAGCGCCTGTGCCTCCGATGGCAACGCCGAGATGAACCTCGTGCTGACCGACCTGCGTACCGCGCTCGGCACATCGAGTCGCCCCGAGCTCGTGAGCCTCATCGTGTATGCGCCGCGCGCCCCGGGCGCGCCTGTGCCCGTGCCGCTCGTCCCCGAGCCTGGGTGGGACCCGAGCCGCGAGGCCCGGCGCATCGCAAGCTGGAACGGCGAGGACCGCATGCCCATGCCCGTCTCGTGGTGGGCAGGAGGGGCAGTGGATGCGCTCCGCGTGCAGGCGGTCGTGGCGACCGGCGTATGCGGGAGCGATCGCACGGTGCTCGCCGAAGGGGATGCGCGTGGCGTGAACTGGATGGCGGGAGATCACCGCGCGATTGCGGTCACGCTTCGGCCGGTGACCGCCCCCATCGAGTCCAGCGCGGGGTGCCCATGAGCGCGCTTCGATCGTTCTTCACGCGCACGCTTGGCGTGCTGGTGTTCGCGGGGCTTGGTGCCTGCGGGTACACGTGCCCGCCCGGCAATCCGTTGGGTCGATTCGGCTGTCACGTCCCGTGCGAGGATCTTCCCTCGCTCGCACGGAGCCGCTGCACCGTGATCGCCGCAGATGCCGCACGAGACGCCCGCGTCGATGCCGTCGCGGACGCGAGCGACACGGGCGTCGACACTGGAGTACGCGACGGTTCGATGGACGATGCAGATGTCGCAGACGTCCCGCGCGTTGATGTGGTGGATGAAGGGGATGGAAGCGTCGCAGCAGACGTTCCAGACGCGAACGACGCGTCCATCGTCGTCGATCCCATGCTGCCTGCGCCGCGCGCGATTGCGCCGCTCAGCACCAGCACCGTTACCTCGCAGCGTCCGACGTTGCGTTGGCAAAACAGCGCTCGAACAGATGGGGCGGTGGTCGAGCTGAGTCGTTCTCGTGATTTCGCGCGCATCGAGCAATCACCGCGCGTCACGGGTGACCGCTTTCGTCCGTCTGCGAGCCTTGCTCCTGGCGTGTGGTTCTGGCGCCTGCGTGGCCGAGACGGATCGAACGAAGGAACGATGTCGACGAGTCCGTGGTGGTTCCGCGTTGGTGCGGCGAGCGCGCCCGTCGACACGAGCTTCGGCACCGAGCTGGACGTGAACGGTGATGGGTTTGCGGACGTTGCGATTGGTGCTCCGAAGGCGGAGGGAGGGCGCGGCAAGGTCGATGTGTACTACGGAAGTGCGACAGGACTGCCCGCAGCTCCGGCGGTGACGCTGCGTGGCGTCGCGAATGGCGATGACTTCGGCGTAGTCGTAAGTTCCGGGGGAGACATCAACGGCGACGGGTTTGCGGACCTGTTGGTTGGTTCGTCGTGGGCAGATCCCGGAGGGAGGATGAACGCAGGCACCGCCAACATTTTCTACGGGAGTGCGACAGGCATCGGCTCAACGCCGAGCTTGGTGCTCGAAGGACGCAACGCGAACGACTTTTTCTCTTGGTCCATCGCTGGAGCTGGTGACGTGAACGGCGATGGGTACGCAGACATTGTCGTTGGTGCGTACTGGGCGGACCCGGGCGGGCGAATGGAAGCTGGAACTGCGAGCGTCTTTCATGGATCGGGCGCCGGACTGAACGCCACTGCTGCGCGAGTGCTCGAGGGCGCCGCTGCTGGTGATGGCTTCGGTTGGGACTCTGCGGGTGCGGGCGATCTCAATGGCGACGGCTTCGGTGACATCATCGTTGGAGCGCCTGCAGCAGATCCGGCGGGTCGCATGAGTGCGGGTTCTGCCAGCGTGTTTCATGGATCACCATCGGGAATCTCCATGACGCCAGAGCGGACGCTGAATGGAGCGGCGACTTCCGACTCGCTGGGTGTGTCGGTATCTGCTGCGGGCGATGTGAACGGCGACGGCTTCGCAGACCTGCTCATCGGCGCGAACCTCGCCGATCCTGGTGGACGGATGGACGCTGGAACGCTCAGTGTATTCCATGGCAGTGCGAGCGGCGTGGGTTCGACTGCTGCGCGCGTGCTCGATGGCGTGGCCGCCGGCGACTTGTTCGGCTGGTCTTCAGCAGCGGTTGGTGACGTCGATCAGGACGGGTTCGACGACATCCTTGTCGGTGCGCACTTCGCGGATCCGCTGATGATGAACGACGCGGGACAAGCGTATCTGTTTCGCGGCAGTGCGTCGGGCGTTCAGGCGCTGGCGCTCCGCACGTTTGGTGGCGTTGCTGCGGGCGACTACTTCGGCGTAGCACTCAGCGGCGCTGGTGACGTCGATGGTGATGGTCGTCTCGATCTCATCATTGGCGCGAGCCTCGCGAATCCGGGCGGAAGAATGGATGCCGGCACGGCGAACCTTTTTCTCAACGCAGCGGGCGGGTTCTCGATGATTCCTTCTCGGGTGTTCGAGGGGCAGAGTGCCGGCGACTTCTTCGGCGTCGCTGTGGCAAGCGCTCGTCGAGCGCGCTTGCGCCATCCGTGGTGTTTCACCGCCAGTCGATCACGCTACACGGGAGCGTCACTGCGGTAGTGGCGGCGCGATTCGATCGCGCAGTCGAAGCGCAGGTTTTTCGACGCAGACGTGCAGCACGTACGCGAGCGACCAGCTCAGAATGCAGAGCAACACGAACGCAAGAAGCCAGCGGGTGTGCGCGGGCCATCCTGCGAGGAAAAAGCCGACTGATGCGAGCTTTACGACGTGATCCATGAGCGGGATGTGCACGAGATACACTCCGTACCCGAGCGTTGCGATCGGCAGCCACAACCGCGCGCCCAAGACACGTGGGAGCCATGCTGTTGGCGGGCTGTGTAGCAGCGGGAGCAAGATGGCGGCGTAGGCGACGCTTGTGACGCTTCCCCAGGCAAAGAGTTGCCAATTCGAGTGCGGTAGCGCTCCGTGAGGAGGAAGCAGCCACGCGATCGCCGCAACCGCGATCGCGTACGACACGAGGCGCGCGACACCCGCTCGAAAAGCGCTCGTCAACGAAGCGCCGAAATGGTGGTGCGCATACGCGAGCAAAACCCCCGCGACGAGGGTGTCGAAGCGTGTATGGGTGAGGACGTACATCCAGCGGAACAGTTCGGGATCGCTCCATGGTGTCCTCGCGGCCCAGAAGATCGCGTGGCGAATGACGAGCGCAGACGCCCACAGTGCGCCGAGTGTGACGAGGCGAGCGCGATGCGATTGCAGTTTGCGAAGCAACGCGAGTAGCAACGGTGCGGCCAAGTAGAAGTGCTCCTCGACGCAGAGCGACCACGCGAAGGGCATCACGATGTAGTTCGTGTTCGAGCGCAGGTACGGCGTGAGGTAGACAAACTCGGGCCAGATCGTTCGGAGCGGCAACGCGGGCTTCTCGGTGCGCCACAGCACGAACAGGACGAACGCGTAGAGCGGGATCGTCCGAAACGCGCGACGCGCATAGAAGCGAGCGATGCTGTGCTTGTTGCTGGCTGCATCGGACAACAGGATCGAGCCGATCAAGAAGCCCGAGAGCACGAAGAACAGGTCCATGCCGAACCACACCGCAGACGACCATCGCGTGAGCGTCGACGGCGCGAGCATCTGTCCCCACGCGAGCACGACAGTCACGTGAATCTGCACGACGCTCAGGATGGCCAGCACTCGCAGCCCATGGAGCGCGGGAAATTGATTCGACAGCAGTGATAACTGCCACCAGGATCGCGCTGGCTGTTCGGGCGCCGTCACGCAGCGAGTGTGCCCGGCCGAGTTTGCGGTTGTCGAAGGAATCGCGCGTGGCCGCTTGCGCTCGGCGGCAGTAACTCGATCCGCGACGACTGCGCGCGGTGCCGACGTGAACGCGGTGGGCTCCTTGCGAGCGTGTCGCAGAAACGCTCATCGAGCCCCTCGTCGGGCGCAGGAGCGTCAACTGCTGCGGCGCGATGACACGGCGCTTGGCTTGTGCCGCTCTGGTGCGCACGACCGCCACAGGTTCCACGCACGCTCACCGCGCACTGATCGCGGAGCCACGCACCACGCTCGGGGCGAGTCGCGCGACGAGAAGCAGTGGCGGATCGCTGCGGCTCGTGGCGTGGCTTGACTTTCCAGCCTTCGCTCGGAACGCTGAAGGGAGCGGCCGAATGTGCGGTCGCCGTGCGTTTGGATATGAAAAACGGCGGGGCGACGAGGTCTTGACCCCCTCATCGCCACCGACGTCAACCACACGAGGCTTGACAATGGTCGATCATCGGTTGTTCCGCCGGGCGATGACGCAGAGAGTTCCCTGCGACGCGCCGTGGAGTGACGTTGCGTTTTCCCCTGCAAATCACGCGAGGAACGATACCTCGCGTGAGCGGGACATCGCAAGGCTGCGCGCTCGCATCCGCCGAGCGGCTATCACGAGCGGAGTTCGGCTTGGTGCGTGGGGTGTGGGCGATGGGCTTTGCATCGCGGCGCTGTCCACGCCGCTCCGAGACTGGCTCGAAACCTTGGGCATCGATGTCGACACGGGCTCGACCGGCTGGAGCCTCGTCGGGCCCATGCTCGATCGTGCCGAGCGCGATGTGCGCGACGAACTCCTCCGCGAGCAGCAACAGATCACCCTCGCGCTGCCGAGCATCAAGAGCGTCGAGTCGGTCACGGCGATCCTCCCGCTCAACGCGCAGGACACCTGGAAGATTTCACTCACGAGCCGAGCGTTCATCGTCGCCGAGTGTATGCCGCTCCATCATTTGCACGGCGGGTTCTACGGCGCGCTCACCCGCTGGCACCTTCTCGCCCTCGACGCGAACGAGGTCGATGAGTTGTACGAGCCGTTCGTTGCGTCGCTCGCGGCGTAGTTCATTCGCGACGTTGCGGCGGGGAGCGAGAGGCTCTCCTCGGCAGGAAGGAGCGAACGGCGCTCCACTCGCTGCAGATCGCCCGATACCCGCGAAAGACCGCACGCTACTCGGCGCCTGCGCGGTGTCAGGGCTCGCGCGACAACTGCCCCGCGACGTACGCGTGTAGGCGTTCGTTCGCGCGGTCGAGATCGAAGAGCGACGCATCGAAGCCGGGCGGGGCCCAATCGCTCAGCGCCTCGTGCTCGGGGTGTCGTGGGTTCGCGAGCGCGTCCACGAGGAGCGCGTAGCCCGAGCAGCCCCCGCAGTCCTCCGGCGGACACGCACCCGCGCCTGCGAGACACTCAAGCTTCAGCGAGCGGTCAGCGCCGAGCACGCGGTCGATCACGACCTCGTGACGCCAGCAGTCGCCGAAGTCGTACTCGTACTCGAACGAGAAGCCTGCGCGCGACGTTGCCGAGCGTGGTGGAGCGGTCGTCGAGAGCATCCAGATCCTCGTCGTCGATCGGTACGGGAGGTGTGTAGCGCTTCTCGCCGATCGTGAATTGATGCAGATGCGAGTGGGTCCACCCCATCGCGAGCTGGATCACGTCGTGAAGCTCACGAAGCGAGTAGGTCAGCGGAACCGAGACGCGGCGCCAGACCGGCGGGGTCACCTCCGCGAGCGTGACGGTCACGATCGCGAACGCTGGGACCACGGTTCGATGTGCAACGGCTCGCTCCCTTCGCTGGGCGGGACGGTCCGTGCTCCATCGCTCCTCGTGTCGCAGGGCTTCGAGCTGGCCCGTGAGCGATCGTCGTCCGTCCGCGTGGAGAAGGAGCCGGCCAAGCTGTTCGAGGTGGAGCGCTTCGAGCTCGTCCCATGGCAACGCGGCAACCTTCCTCAGCAGGGCGCGAAGCGTCCCTTGCTTCGCCTCCACCGCCCGCTCGATGCCCTTGATGGTCGTCGCGCCGATCGTCGCTCCACGCGCACGCGAGAACACGCATTCGAGCGCTTCGCGTGTGCTCGTGGCGGACGCGATCGCACGCGCGAAGAGCGGTTCGATGTCCGCGAGAGGCCAGCCCGTGAGTTCGTGGATGTCGGCCGCAGACATCGCCGCGACCGAGCAGAGCAGCCAGACGCGACGCTCCGAGAGGTTAGTCATCGTTCTTCCGCCCGAGTATCGGCCCTACGCGTCCTGGTCAACCTCGGCGTCGTTCTGCTCACGCAGCGACGAGAGCACGAGCGAGCGCAGGCGCCGCGCGGTACCAAGCGCGTACTCGAGCTCGTGCGTGCGCAGCTCAGCGATGATCCGGGCGAGCTCGCTCATGGCGACGTTCGCGCGATCCTCCGAGAGCGTGCTGAGAAACGGCTCCGTCGCATCCGTGAGCCCATATCCTTCCCAGACCGCGAGTTCGAGCAGATCACGCAGAAGGATGTCGAGCGGAGCCTCGCGAACGAGGTCGAGGTAGCGGCGCTCGATCGCGCGGTATGCCTCGGCGATGTCCGCGCCCGAGTCGTCGACGTGGTCCATACACTCGATGACTGCCGTGAGTGCCGCGCGATGCAGCGCGAGCTGTCGGTGCGGGCAGGACAGTCGCGCGTTCTCGCGCTCGACGGTGTCCTCGAAGGTCATCGCGATGGACGACGCGTCCGACCAGCGGCTGAACTTCGCGTCGCGCATCACCGCCTCGAACAGACGCTCATACTGGCCTGGATCGACCGGAAACCTCGGCCAGTGTCCACGCAGCGCGCGCAGTTCGAGCACGCGCCTAGGTGGGTGCCGCATTGCGTGGGTTTTTGCGTGGGGACCGTCGTGCCACACGCGCTTGAACGCCTTCTTCTTCAGCCAGTCGCTCGTGCGTTCCTCGTCGTCGAGGAGCTGCGCAGGCGTCATCCCGAGCGATGAGAGGCGCGCCTCCAGGTCATCGATCTGCGCAATCATCGCCTCCGACGCGCTGTCGCTCGGTGACTTCTTCATGCGGGTGCGGAAGTCCGCTCGCATGCCACGAAGCCCCTCACGTTCGTCGAGCGCGAGCCGCAAGAGCCAGCGATCCCAGTGGCAGAACGCCACGCCATCGTGCTTGCGCCAAGGCTCAGGGCCCGAGCGCGGGGCGTCATCGAGCGGGCGGTTTGTTGGGCTTGGTGGCGAGCGAGACACGAGTCACGGATACCGCAGCGGTGTGGCGTGTGTCGCGGGCGGCGTGGACGAGGCGCTTCCGTTCGTCGAGCCCCACGCTCACGCTTCCGCATGCTTGTCGTCGTTCCGCGCGAGTCGAGGGCTGTGCGTGTCGACGCCTGCTACGCGAGCAGCGGTCGTCGACCTTCGCGCCAGAGCCGAGCGACCTCATCCGCGCGCTGGTACGCCTGATCGTGGTCGAAGCAGAGCTGATCGAGCTCGTCGAGCACGGGGCCGCAGCCGCCGGAGCCGCACCAATTGCCGTGGATGTTACGAGGCAGTCCGTGCGGCGGGCGGTCGCCGGAGCGGTTCTTCCCGAACCACTCGCGATCCGCGAACTCGACGCCAAGGCGAGCCTTCTCGCGAAGCTTGGGGTTCCCATGCGCCTTCGCGATCTGAACGGCACCAGCGCGCAGGCGTTGGTCAGCCTCCCGTCGAATGCGGCGGGACTCTTCGGGTTCGGCGGTCAGGTGCAAGTACACGCCGGCGCCGAGCACTCCAACGGTGAGCAGTCCAACAACAAGTGCAACGTCTGAACGAGACATGCAACGCAGGGTAGCTGGACGCGGTCACCCCGCAATTCGACGCGGACAGAGTATGTCCACTCTTCCGCAGCAGCCCGAATGAGAGAGTTGCTCCCTCGAACGCCGGTGCTAGCGCGAAAGACATGGCGTCGTTCCCAGTTGTTTGTCCTGGCTGCCTGTGCGTGTATCCGAGCCCCGCGGACTGGTGCCACGCGATCGATCGCGTGATGCGCCCCGAGCAGGTGAAAGACATCTCGCGCCTGCTCGCGCCGCAGGTGCGTGCCGGATACGCGGCGGGAGACGTCGTCGCGAACTACGTCCGAAGCGAGCTCGCCACGAAGCGCCTTCGATACATCGCAGACCCCGCTGGTTGCGATCTCTGGGGCCCGCCTGCGGCGACCCGCATGCGCGGTGGAGGGGACTGCGACGACCTTTCGGCGTTCGCGCTCTCGGTCCTGAACGCGATGGGCACGCCCGCCACGATGCTCGTGGGCTTCCTCTGTCGTGATCGTCGCTGTGAGGGGCACGCCTGGGTCGAGGGAGGCGATCGTCTTGGGTTTTTCCTGCTCGAAGCGACCTCTGGCGCGCTGTATCGACACGAGCGCCCGTCGAGGTATCGCGCGCACTACTCGCTCTTTCCAGGGCGTTGCCTCGACCTCCGGGACACAAAGATGAAGCGCGCTGGGCAGCGCGTCGTGGGGGCGTGAGCCCCTCGCGCCGTTTGCGCACAGCTTGTCCACAGCCAACACACGCATTCAAGAAATTCGTCCCCTGACGCGACGCGCGCGCGTCCGGCACGCTTGTCCTGGGAGGAGACGGGCCGCCTGCACGCTGCATCGAGCTCACGCTCGGTCGCGAAGCTCCATGCGGCCTCGCGCACTGGGGTCGTCCCGTCCCTCCTGCACGCGAACACACGCATCATGCGTGATCCCATCGCACCTTTCGTCGCGTGCAGGAGGAGACGCCCATGGACGATCCCCCTCCCACCAACGTCATTCACCTGGAACGCATCCGCCCTGCCAACCGCGCCCTGCGCGCCTTGGTGGGCGAGAGCGCGCTCATGCAATCGCTCCGCGCGGACATCGAGCGCTTCGCGCCGTCCACGGCCCCCGTCGTGATCGAAGGCGAGAGCGGAACGGGCAAAGAGCTCGTCGCTCGCGCCCTGCACGCCGAGAGCCTGCGCCGCGCGCGTCCGTTCGTCGCAGCGAACGTGGCCGCGATCGAGCCCACGCTCCTTGGCTCCGAGCTCTTCGGTCATGTGCAAGGCGCTTTCACCGGCGCCCATCGCACGCACCGCGGGCTCTTCGAGCAAGCAGACGGCGGCACGCTGTTTCTGGACGAGATCGCAGAGGCGAGTGCTGCTGCACAAGCGTCGCTCTTGCGCGTACTCGAGACCGGTGAGCTTCGTCCCGTCGGAGGAGAGGGGATGAAGCGCGTGTCCGTGCGACTCATCGTCGCCTCGCGCGAGAACCTGTCCGAGCGCGTCGCGCAGAAGCGCTTCCGCAGCGATCTGCTGTATCGCCTTCGCGTGCTCGTCCTTCGGACGCCCGCACTTCGGGCGAGGCCCGAGGACATCCCAGAGCTCGCGGACGCGTTCTTCGCCGCACACCATGAGGAGCTCGGGCCTCGCACGCTCCGCGCGGACGCAGAGGCCTTGCTTCGCGCGGCGCGCTGGCCGGGCAACGTGCGGCAGCTGCAGAACGTGCTCCGTCGCGCGGCGGTCCAAAGCGACCTCGCCCTCCTCGGTGCCGCGGAGATCGCGCCCGTGCTCGCCGCAGAAGACCTGGGCAGCGTGCGTGTCGGTTCGCCGAGCGCCGCATTGCTTCGCGCCGTCCTCGTGGCATGTGGCGGACGCATCGCGACGGCAGCACGGAAGCTCGGGGTTGCGCGGAGCACGCTTCGCGCACAGCTCAAACGAGCCGGTGTTGTCGTTGCCCACGCATCGCTCGGTTCTCCAAGCGCGCGAAGCGGAAGCACGGGCCACGGTGGCTCGCCATCCGCTTCGTGCACGGAGGAGGACGGAGTTTCATGAATACAGGCACGGATCATCAAGAGGTCGCGCGCATGCGCCTGCCGCTCGCGGTCGTTCCCGACGACCACGAGGGGCCGAAGCGTCCCGCGATCACCGTCAGTCGGATCAAGCAGTACCTCGCGTGTGCGCGGCAGTATGCGTTCGAGCACGAAGAGGGGATTGTTCCTTCCTTCGAGCCCGCCGCACGCGCGTTCGGCCAGGTCATGCACAAGGCCCTCGAATGGGTCCACCACTACCGTTCCGTGGGTGGGTATCCGCGTGCGGATCAGGCGGCGGATGTGTTTCGGAGCAAGTGGTTCGATCGCCCCAAGAACGGGCTTCGGTACCTCTCGGGCTTCTCCGCCAAGGTGTATGAAGAGCGCGGGGCAGAGCTCATCGCCCGCTACGTCGACGCCTGCGCGGACGATGCGGTACTCGCCGTCGAACCCGACGTGCGCGTGCCGCTCTCAGACACCCTCGATCTCGCAGGGCGGATGGACCTCGTTCGTCCCGACGATCGCATCGTCGAGTTCAAGACAGCCCATCGACAGCCCTTCGGAACGCGCGAGCACCTGCTTCAGCTCGCCGCCTACGCGTTCGCATACGAGCGCATGCACGGCGTGCGTCCGCATGTCTCGCTCGTCACGATGGTCGCCTCCAGCGTTCCAGAGGTCATCGTGCGCAACGTCCGCGTGAGCGACAACGACCGCGCGTTCTTCGTCGCGACGGCGCACGAGGTCGTGCGCGGGATCACTGCCAAGGTGTTTCCGCCCACACCCGGCGCGCTCTGCACGCACTGCCCGTTCGCCGCGCTCTGCGCGCAGTGGGACGGTCGCGCTGCGAACGACAACGCGAGCGCGGACTGATGCTACGCGCCACGCGCGAACTCCTCCTCTACGCGCACCTTCGTCCTCCCGGAACCACACGGATCACTCGTGAGGTTCCGGGGATTTCTTCTGGGGCTGACACCCGAGAGCCCGCACGCACGCGGACTGCTCTTCTCCCGGCCCCAGGAGGTGATCGACGATGAACCTGAACGACACGGTGTCTTTTCACGACGTCCACGAAGCCGTGCGCGAGCGCGCCGCTCGCGCGCTGCCCGACACCCTCGTCCGCTACGCGGATCTTCGGTTCACGCCCGAGGGATCGCTCCGCGCCCCGAACCTGCCCGAGCTCACGTTGAACTCGTGGTCCAAGCGGCAGCTCGCCGCGCTCCTCGGCGTCCGCTGGGAACGCTGGTTCTCCGACGCCGTCTCGGGCACCGAGCGCGCGGAGGAGACCAATCGCCGCCTCACACGATTGCCCGGCGAAGTGAAGCTCCGCACGATCCGCGAGGAACGCGCGCCCACAGGCGTCGTGCTCCGCGCGATGCTGGGGCCCAACTTCTCTCCGATCGACGATGTGCGGATCTTCGACACGATGGCTGAGACCTTCGGTCGTGCGCTCGATACGTTCCGCTTCACGCGCGTCGATCGCACGGACGCAACCACCATCTACAGCGCGGTCCACGTGGACGTGCGCAAGGTGGGGGACGATGCGCTTCTCCCCGGCTGGACGCTCAGGAACAGCGAGGTCGCGGGCGCTGCCCTCACGATCGACGACGCGTGGCTCCGCCTCGCGTGCATGAACGGGCTCATCGTGTCTGTCGGCGAAAAGCGCCTGCTGTACCGCACGCATCGCAAGATCGACCCCGATCAGCTCGTGGCTGCGCTTGCGGTCGCGATGAAGAATCTGCCCTCCCGTTGGGGACAGACGCTCGCGCTCATGGAGGCAGCTCGCTCGACGCTCGTGCCTCACCCCGACGCGGCCATCGAAGCGATGCTCGAGAACGCGGCGATCCCGCGCGAGCTCGTGCGCGAGGCGCAGACCGTCGCGCTGAAGGACGGGGATCACTCGCGGTATGGCGTTGTCCAGGCCGTGACGTACGTCGCGCACGCGAAGAACGACGACCCCGAGCTGCGCTTCGTGTTGGAGCGCTCTGCGGGTGAGTACCTCATGGCCACCGAGCCCGCGAGCGCGGCGAACGACGGCAGCGGGATCGTGGTGCGGGCGGTGTCGTGACGGCGTGTTGTTGGGCTCTGCCGGTCCTCGCGTGAGGGCCGGTGTTTTGGACTCGGAGATCCCGCTTGATGCCGAGAAGCAAGAGCAAAATTGTTCTCGCAATCTGCTTGCATTTGCTTTACTCGCGCGAACACGCGCGTGTAAAATCAAACACTTCCACCAACGGTCGATTCTGTCATCTGTCCGCTTCGTCGACAACTCGCGAGTAAGCATGGAGAAACTCGAATGAAATCTGACGCAGCCAAGTACTCGATGACGATCTCGCGGCTCACTGTCGACAAGCTTGGCGTCAAACTATACGACAAAGTCAGCGCCGTGATTGCCGAGCTTATCGCCAACGCATACGACGCAGATGCGACCAGCGTCAACATTCGTGCCCCATTGGGCACAACGCTCGCCACCAAACGTGGCGGCGCGCTTGAAGACAAAGGGCTGGAGATCGTCGTCGCCGACAACGGTCATGGAATGACGCCCGAAGAAGTGAACGCATTTTACCTGAAGGTAGGAGGAGAACGACGCAAGGATTCTGCACGAGGCGATCGGACGAGGTCCCTTAAGCGGAAAGTGATGGGTCGGAAAGGGGTAGGAAAACTCGCCCCATTTGGCATCTGCGAGCGAATCGAACTTGAGACAGCAGGAGGAGATCTGCGTACTACGGTCGAAGGGAAGGAGTTGGGATATATTGTCTCTCATCTCATTCTTGATCGATCGCAGATTCTTACCGATTCCGAGCAGGCCTACCATCCAGAAATTGGTTCACGCGACGGCGAGTATGATGCGAAACCGGGCACGAAACTCGTACTGTCAAAATTTTCGAAGCGCATGGTCCCGGCGGTCGAAGAGCTCGAACGACAGCTCGCGCAGCGCTTCGGCATTCCGACCCCCAACTGGCAGATCAACATCGTGGACACATCTTCCGGTTCGTCCGAACCGCGAATTGTGGGCAAGTTCGAGATCCCGAAGAGTCCTGGCACAGAGATCCGTCTCGAGCTGAAGAGAGACTTTCCTCCAACGGAAGCGTCGTCGTACGCGGTCATCACGCCCGACGATAAGGTGCTGACGCGTACATCAGATGGAAAGCCGCTTCAGGCTGGTTTTGAGTTCGAAGGCAGATTCTATCCGGTCGTAGGATGGGTTGCATACTCCAAAGAACCCTACCGCGACGAACTGATGGCAGGAATCCGAATCTACTGCCGAGGTAAGATCGCCGCTCAGACAGCGCTCTTCAATCGCCGCTCGGGATTTACCGGCGAGTTCAACATCCGCTCCTACCTCGTTGGTCAACTAGAGGCAGACTGGCTGGACGAGGAAGAGGATCTCATCCAAACCGATCGTCGAGATATCCTCTGGTCGGACGATCTATGTCAGGCATTTCAACAGTGGGGGCAGGAACTCGTTGTCAATGTGGGAACTTTGTCGCGGGAACCGATGAAGAAGAAGATCTGGGAGCGGTTTCGAGAAAAATCGGACATTGACAACAAGATTAGCAAGATGTTCCCGGGTGATGCGCATGAACCGATCCGCAAACGCGCTGACGAACTAGCTCAACTTCTCGGAAAAACGCTGCGCGAGGACGAACTCGACGACAAAGCGACGATAGATTCCCTGGTACAATTGACCCTGAACTTCGCTCCTCATCTTGAACTTACCGCCAAGATGCGCGAGGCCGCCAGCGATAGCGACTCCCCGCTTGAAATGCTGTCTAGCCTGTTGAGAACCGCGCGGATTGCAGAACTTTCGGCTTTTGGTTCCATCGCACATGACCGGGTAGAAGTCATTCGGCGACTTGAAGTACTAAAGGACGGCGCAGACACCGCAGAGGATGCCCTACAGAAGCTGCTCGAAGATGCTCCGTGGCTAATCAATCCGCACTGGTCGCCTGTTACCGCGAACGAGTCGTTCAATGTTCTGCGCACAGAATTCTTGAAGCTATACAAGGCAGAAACGGATCGAACGACCGAGCTGGCTGACTTTGATCCGTCAATCACGAAGAAGCGGCCAGACTTCGTTATGACCTCTGTGGACGGTCGCATTGAGATCATCGAGATAAAGCGCCCGCACCACAAATTGACCGATGAAGAGTTTGAGCGAATCAACACCTACTACGATGTCCTCGCAAAATTTCTGCACGACAGAAAGAACGAGGACTTCATGAGGCTGTTTCAGGGGGGATTCCATATCACTCTCGTTTGTGATGGCATCGCTCTGAAAAGTGTTGCGAAGAAAGCGTTCGATAAGTTCGTCAACGATGAAGAGCTTGAGCACATTGGCTGGACTGCATTTTTGCGTCGAACTCGACAGACTCACGAGGCGTTCCTGAAGGAGGCCGAACGTCAGCGAAAATTGGCGGTGAAGGAACGATGAAGCTTCACGCTATCGATGTTTTCGCGGGCTGCGGAGGACTGACAGTCGGACTCAAACGTGCTGGCATTGCGGTGCGCGCAGCCATCGAGCTCGAGAAGCACGCCGCCGCCTCGTACAGAGCTAATCATTCGGACGTTCACGTATTCGAACAAGATATTCGAAATCTCAGCGGTGACGCCATTCTGCGAAAGATCGGAATCGATCGACTCGATATGATTGCTGGATGCCCGCCTTGCCAGGGGTTTTCAAGTCTGACTCGCAGTTCGTCAGCACCAGATCCACGCAACGAACTCGTCTTTGAAATTGCCCGACTTACGCGTGAGTTGCGGCCAGATCTTGTCATGATGGAGAATGTGCCTGGCTTGGCCATGAAGGGCGAAGCGCATTTCAACAAGCTTCTCCGAAGCCTTCGCGCAATGAGTTACCGCCTAGCGTGGGGCGTGCTTCAGGTCGCCGACTACGGAGTGCCGCAGCGACGGCGTCGGCTCGTGTTGTTCGCAAGTCGAAAATTTCAGCCGTCACTTCCGGCCCCGACTCATTCGCGCGGCGGCAAGAATGGGCTGCCTAAGTGGAGAAGTCTACGAGATTTGAGCGGCCAAATGTCGACATTGGGTACGCCGAACACGCTGTCAGCTGCTCTCGCAGCAGGAGGGCCATCGAATACCGACTGGCACGTTGTTCGAGACATCTCCAGCGCAAACAAGACCAGATTGCGCCACGCGAAACCGGGAGGTCGCTGGTCTAAAATCCCCAAGCGGAGCCGCCCTGAATGTCATCAGGATTTGTCGTCTGGATTTCAGAATGTGTACGGCCGTATGACATGGGATGAGCCGGCACCGACCATCACTGGAGGGTGCACCACTCCGAGCAAGGGGCGCTTCGGTCATCCCGATCAGCTACGAACGATCTCGGTTCGCGAAGCTGCGTTGATTCAGACGTTTCCAGTCGACTATCAATTCGTGACGAATTACATGGAGTTTGCTTGTACGATGATCGGCAACGCTCTCCCGTGCGACTTCGCGGAGCACCTTGCAACAAGCCTTCTGCAGCAGCATGTTGCGAATTCATGATGCTGGTTCGTGCGGTGTATTACCGCGGAGCATGTGGCATTGATGATGAGATCGGCGGGAAGTTCGGTCGATGAGGAAGGAGTGCTTATGATGGGTGGAAAACAGGACAACGACTACATCCTCAACAAGTGCACGGTCACTCACCCCGACCTCGGCTTGGTCACGATTCGCTGGCTTTACGTCACCGATCCAGAACAAGCGCGGGACGAGCAAATGCTGGTCGCCATGGAACCCGTTGTCGATGACGACGGAAACGAGGACGAGAGCGTTGAGGAGTGTCCAGCTTGGCAAGCTGACTGTGCTGCTGCGGAGACCCTGATTTGGCCTGCTGTTCGAGATGCGGTTCGACGCCGTGTCGCCATTCCAGAGCGCGCAACCTACGTCTCGATACTTCGCTCCGACAAGGAAGGTGCCGCAGCTCTGCTCACGTGGAGTTGGGAGCGGCAATCCGATGGCTCCGAGCCAACCATTCTGGCGGTCGTTCCCACGGAGATGGTCCGGCACCTACCGTGTTCAGTATGTGATTTCTTGCTCGCTCGAAGGAACCCGGACGAGCTACTCCAGTGACAACGGGTCGGCCACAAGGTTTCAGTTTCGATGGCGTCCGCCGGACGAGCGGAGCCTACCTGTTCGGCGGTCCCAAGTGGTGCGGCAGGACTGCCTCACTCAACCGGTCGCCGCGATCGCTTCTCTCAGGGCATGTCTTCGTCGGGTCGCGGTCATTCGCCGTCGACCGAGCCTCACTCAGTTCCGTCACGCCCGTGACGTAACCCGTGACGAAACGCCTCTCCGTGGCACGTCGTGACGTAACCCCGTGACGCGATTCCGCATCTTTTCCGCCACTTCGTGTACGCTCGTGTTGCCCCCTTGGCATTCAAGTCCCCCTCCTCGCACTCATAAGGCCCCGGAATCGCAAGGTTCCGGGGCCTTTCCTTTGGGTCCGTGACGTAACCCGTGACGTAACTCGAAGCAGTTCGCGATTGACTGCATGGTCATGCGACACGTTAACGTCACCGCATGACCCCACCGTCGAGGGCGATGATGATTGCGTTGACCACCGCTTTCGAACGCGTGCTCATGGGCGGACACAACCAGCTTGAGCACGACGCAGCCGCCGCAGCCGAGTTGGTCGCGACGGAGCTGAACAAGTTGTTCAGCGCGCCGAGCGGCTTGTGGAGCAGCGCAGATCCACCACCTTCCGCCGTGCGCGTGTCTGCGACAGAGGTGTCGATCACGTGGAACGAATTCACGCGGACCCTTGTCGCCCGGTGGCATCCAACCGAGCCGCAAACGGGACAGTGGTGGGGTCTCGATGCGCTCAACTTCGCGGGCGAAGTCGCGAAAGAGCTCGCCGAGTGGCTTCAGCCGTAGCGAGCACGCACACGAGCCGTGTCTGCGCGTTGTCGCAGATCGCGACGTAGCTCGGCGATCGCCAACGCTTCGGACGGAGCGACGACCCGAATCTCTTCGTTCGCGACGCGCAGGATCATCTCCCAACCACGAGCAACTGGGCCGCCTTGAATATCGGTCGGCGAACCGTTCCACTCGGGCAGCCTTCGAGCGAGTTCGTGAAGCATGGCGCCTAGCGTGACATCGCGTCGATGCCGGCGCCAGTCACGATCGTGTAAGAACAACCGTGGGAAACACCTCACCAAACCCATCTCGCACGCTCTCTGCCTCACGGATGTAACCCTGCGTCGTGTCGAACCCCGTGTGTCCCGCAGCCCGTTGGATACGCAGCGGTTCGTCCCCGCGAATCGCGCGCCACGTGATGCCCGTCGCGCGCAGGTCGTAGAAGGTCATCGGCTTGCGCGTCGCGTCGCTCGCGAAGAGATCGCTCCTCGTGATCCCCGCGAGGCGCAGGTGTTCGCGCAACAGCTC